>CAVZZU010000001.1:0-37550 GCA_963779825.1 uncultured Acidobacteriota bacterium
TTCTCTTTCGGCTGCAACTCAACGGCTCGTGCACCTCATACGGGCCGATTCTTGTACTCCGAGAACCCATCTGATGGCGAGCCCTCGTGAGATTTCTTCTAGCAGCCGCAAACGACCGGGGGACGCTTGCTCGGACCCCGGGTGGGGCGTATCATCCCGGCCGACACTACGACAACACGAGACTTGGGTGGAAGCTCACGCGCGATTTGTGCCCTTCTGTGCGGCGTGTGGCGGCTCATTCCCGGAGGTGACATCCCGATGATACGGCGCGATTTTTTCCGGAACTCGCTTGTTGCAACTGCGGCCGCCATGGGTGGCTGGCAGCCATCGGAGTCATTTGCATTGGCTGCTGCCACAGGTGAATTTCCGGCGGCGCCAGGGCTTACCAAGTACGTCTCGGAATTTATCGTGAATGTGAAGTACGAGGACATTCCGGAGAATGTGATCGCGCTGGGCAAGAAAACGATCTTGGACGGATTCGGTCTGGCGCTGGCGGGATCGGCTTCGAACATCGGTCCCATCATCCGACGCTATATCGAAACGCTCGGTTGTTCGGAGGGTGAAGCCAGCGTCATCGGAACGAACATGAAGTCGCCGGCCCGATTTGCGGCGCTCGCCAATGGGATTTCGATTCACGCCGATGACTACGACGATACCGGCTCCGCTCTCCACGTGGCGGCTCCGATGCTTCCGGCGGCATTTGCGCTCTGTGAATTGGGGCGCCGCAGCGGCAAAGAGCTGATGCTGGCGTTTCATGCGGGCGCCGAGGTCGCGAGCAAGATCGGCGACGCCATCTCGCCCCGCCACAATGGCGACGGATTCCACACCACGGGGACTTGCGGATCGTTCGGCAGCACTGCGGCATGCGCAAAGCTTCGCGGCCTGAGCGCGAAGCAAACGGCTTATGCGCTGGGGGTTGCGGCGTCCGAGGCAGGCGGACTGCGGGACAATTTCGGTTCGATGACGAAGCCATTTCACGCCGGGCACGCCGCCGAGAATGGAATCGTAGCTGCCGATCTCGCGGCCATCGGCTGGACGGCGGCTGACGATATTTTGGAGGCGCCGCTTGGATTTTTTCAGGCTGCAGGCGGCGGATTTGTTCCGGGCGCGATTGTGAGTCGTCTGGGCAATCCGTGGATGTTTGCTTCGCCCGGAGATTTGATCAAGCGGTTCCCGTGCGGAACGGTACAGCAGGCGTTCATGGACGAGATGCTGCGCCTCATTCACGATCACGACATCACGGCCAAGGAAGTTGAACGAGTCGAAGTCGGCGGGAACCATGGCAACCTGACGACGCTCTTTCGCCACCGTCCGACCACCGGACTCGAAGCCAAGTTCAGCATGGAATTCGCCATGAGCATCCTCCTGCTGGAGGGCAGGGGGGGCTTAAGCCAATTTACCGATGCCGTCGTCCAACGCCCTGACGTACAGGACATGATCCAGCGCGTGAGCTTTTACGTGGATCCGGAATTCGACAAGCAGGCGAGCCGAGGCGGGAATTTTCAGGCCGTGTTGGTGGAGGGCGGCATCATCAAGATCCACATGAAAGACGGCGGGACTATTTCGGGGCGCACCCAACCGGCGAAGGGCAGCCCGGAAAATCCCATGACCTACGACGAGGTCGCGGACAAATTCCGGGGCAATGCTGAATTCGCGAATTGGCCCGCGTCGAAGGCCGAGTCGGTCATCGAGCTTGTGAAATCGCTCGAGAGCATATCCGACGTAAGCCGCATTACGGCGGCGCTGTGCGTTTGAAGAAGTCGCACAGCCATTCACACTTCAATATTTTCGTTCGGTTCTGAAGGCCTACGCTTGTGAAGAGCGGCCGAGGTTGCATCCATCCCCGCGGGGGTGCGGGCTACGCAATTTCTTTTGGCAGTTGCGGAAATTCTCTTACAATCGAGGGCGCGTGAGCCTCCAGTCCGGACTCGCCACATTCTGTGTTGCAAAGGTAATGTCATGCGAAATCTCATAATTGCCATTGTTGTTTCCGGCGCCATCGCATCGGCCGCCTTTTTCAAGCCTGCGACGGCCACCGATACGGGCTTCGGCCCGTCGAACCCGTTTTATGCACCCAGTACGCTTCCCTTCCATGCACCTCCTTTCGACAAGATCAAGGATGAGGACTACCAGCCGGCTATCGAGGCGGGCATGGCCGAGCAGATCTCCGAGATCCAGGCGATCGCAGACGACCCGGCTGCGCCGACCTTTGAGAATACGCTCGTGGCGATGGAAAAGACCGGACAGCTGCTTCGTCGAGCGCAAGCTGCCTTCGGAGCGGTAAGCGAGGCAAATACTGACCCCGTGCTGCAGAAAGTTCGGTCTGTAGAGGCGCCAAAGCTAGCGGCGCATCACGATGCCATCTACCTGAACGCAAAACTTTTCGCACGGGTGGACGCCGTCTACAAGCAACGCGATTCGATCAAGCTCGATCCGGAGTCGCTGAGGCTGGTCGAGGTCACCCACGACAATTTCGTCCATTCTGGCGCAAACCTCTCGGACACGGACAAGGCCAAGTTACAGAAGATGAACGAGGAAATCTCGACGCTCTCGAACGATTTTTCGACGAGACTTCTCGCCGCTACGAGAGACGGAGCCTACGTGACAACGGACAAGAGCGCGCTCGCCGGATTGAGCGACCAGCAGATCGCCGCAGCCGCACAGGACGCGCAGAGCCGCAAGCAGCAAGGCTACGTGCTCCCGCTGCAGAACACGACGCAGCAACCGGAGCTCGCCTCGCTCAGCGTTCGAGCGACACGGGAGGCTATCTTCGAGAAATCGTGGAACCGTGCAGAGCGCGGCGATGCGAACGATACGCGCGACATCATCTCGCGCCTGGCGCAGTTGCGTGCGCAGCGGGCACAACTCCTCGGCTATCCTAACCATGCGGCGTGGAAGCTGGAAGACCAGATGGCGAAAACACCAGAAGCCGCCTTGAAGTTCATGGATGCCCTGGTACCCGGCGCGACAGCTAAGGCAGCGAGCGAGGGCAAGGATATCCAGGATCTCATCAACGCGCAAAAAGGCGGCTTCACGCTCCAGCCCTGGGACTGGGACTTCTACGCCGACCAGGTGCGTAAGGCGAAGTACGATCTGAACGAGGCAGAGGTCAAACCGTACTTCGAGCTGAACAACGTACTCGAAAACGGCGTCTTCTATGCGGCGAATCAGCTCTATGGGATTAGCTTCAAGGAACGGAAGGATATACCCGTCTACCAACCCGATGTCCGCGTCTTTGAAGTCACGGATTCGGACGGCAAGCCGTTGGCGTTATTTTATTGCGATTACTTCAAGCGCGACAACAAGGACGGTGGCGCATGGATGAGCGAACTCGTGAACCAATCAAAGCTCATGGGCACGCTGCCGGTGGTCTACAACGTCGCGAATCTTCCAAAGCCCCCGCCCGGCGAGCCGGCGCTGATCAGCTATGACGACGTAACGACAATGTTCCACGAGTTTGGCCACGCGCTGAACGGCATGTTCGCAAACACCGAGTATCCGAGCCTGTCGGGCACTGCTCCCGCGCGAGACTTCGTGGAGTTTCCTTCGCAATTCAACGAGCACTGGGCTCTCTATCCCGCCGTGCTCAACAATTACGCCCGGCATTACGAGACGCACGCCGTCATGCCCGCCGAGTTAGCTTCCAAAATCAGGAAGTCTGCGACTTTTAACCAGGGATACGCCCTGACCGAGTTGGTTGCTGCGGCGGAGCTTGACATGCAGTGGCACACGCTTCCAGCAAGCGCAGCGCCGCAGCAGCCGGATGCGTTTGAGAAACAGGCGCTCGAAAAAATGCACGTACTGCTCAGCGCGGTGCCTCCCCGTTACCGCTCTACCTATTTCCGGCACATCTGGGGCAACGGTTACTCCGCTGGCTACTATGCCTATCTATGGTCGGAGATGCTCGATGACGACGCGTTCCAGTGGTTTGAGGATCACGCAGGCCTGACGCGCGCCAACGGCGACCGGTTCCGACGGATGGTGCTGTCGCGCGGCAATACTGAGGACTTGGCAAAGATGTACGCAACTTGGCGCGGCAGGAACCCAACCGTCGAAGCGATGATGAAATTCCGCGGATTGCAGGAGCCCGGTCACTAGGGAGCTGAGCTTGGAAGGCTCTTGCACCGTTCATTTCACCCTGGGCGGGCCGTCTAGCTATCAATGTTCCATCCCCGAACGAGCATCATGAAGGCCCGTATCGTTGACCATTGGAGACTTTGGCATTCGCGAAAGTCACGTTGAGATCCATCGAACGTTCGTCCGTTACACTTTCAACATGCGCGCGCAAGCGCCCCCCCGATAGCCCTCCTCGCCGATGTAGACTGCCGTTCAAGGCCACGCGCCGTGACATTGCGAATGCCGCGCTGGCTGCCGTGAGGGATTTAGCTTACGCATGAGCACGCAGACTGAAAACATCTCCGCTGCGCGTCCGAATGGACCGTGGATTTACGGGCCGTGGCTCGATCTGATCGTGGGCTGCGGCGCGTGGTCCGCTCCGCTGCTGGGCGCGGCCTTATGGCTCACACGCTCGCACACGCACGCGTGGGTCGTAGCATTCTATCTTCTGGCTCTCGCGTTCAACTATCCGCATTTCATGGCGACGGTCTATCGCGCGTATCACACGCGCGCGGACTTCGAGAAATACAAGATCTTCACGCTGCACATCACCCTGCTGCTGATCTTGACCGGCGTGCTGCTGCACGCCTCCTACCGGCTGTTTCCCTGGGTGTTCACGCTCTATATCCTATGGAGCCCGTGGCATTACACGGGCCAAAATTACGGATTGCTGATGATGTTCGCGCGCCGCAGCGGGTCGGAAGTCACTCCGGGCGAACGCCGCTCGATCCGCGCTGCTTTCGTAGCGTCGTACTTGATGCTGCTTGCGAGCTTCGAAACGGGCGGCTCGACCGATCCGCTGATCCTTTCACTCGGGCTCGCCGCGAAGTACACGCTGCCGGCGAGGGTGGTGCTGGCCGGGGCGTTCGCGGTGTTTCTGTTTTTCGGTTTCCGGCGGCTGATTCAGCGCAACGGCGCGCGAGCGCTGGCCGCGCCGCTGACGCTGGCCCTCACGCAATTCATCTGGTTTGTTGTGCCCACGATTTTGGAGTTGCACGCACAATATCAGGTCCCGCAAACGCGGTACAGCAGCGGAATACTAGCGGTTCTGCACTCCGCGCAATACATTTGGATCACCAGTTACTACCAGCAGCGCGAGGCCCGCGCCGCCGGGAATGCGGGCTGGCGGATGACGCGTTACTTCCTCACGCTTGTCGCCGGCGGCATCGCGCTCTTCATTCCGGGGCCGTGGATCGTCAGCCGCGTCCTCCATTTCGATTTCACCACGAGCTTCCTGATTTTCACCGCTGTGGTGAACATTCACCATTTCATTTTGGATGGAGCGCTGTGGAAGCTGCGCGATTCGCGCATTTCAGCCATGCTGGTTGACCGCGGCACGAAGACTCAGGAAATCCGGAGAAAGGCCGCGCCGTCGCCAGCCGCCGCGCGTGGGATGGCGGACCGCATCTTTTCATCGCCGGCGTTTCGCGTGTCGCTGGTCGCGCTGCTTTTCCTGTGGGGCGGCATGGACCAGGTTCGCTTCGCACTGGGCACCCATGAAGCGAATCTTTCCGCTCTCGTCAGCGCGGCGCGGATGAATCCATACGATAGCGTGGTGCAGGCTCGCATCGCTTCCGCGCAGACGAAGGCTGGCGACCGGAGCGCGGCCATTGAAGCGCTGGAGCGCGCGGTGGACGTCAACCCTCACGATGTGCGCGCGCAACAGGCCCTCGGTTTGGCGTTGCTCGAGGACGGCAGGTACGAGGACGCGTACGAGCGCTACGGAAAAATGCTCGACCTCTTCCCGCGCGATCTCAATGCTCTGGTGAATTACGGGATTCTTGCTGCGCGGTTCGGTCATCCCGAAATCGCCATGGATTCGTGGGAAAAGGCCGTAACCGTGGACTCCGATCAGCCGAACGCTCACCTCTATCTCGCGGCAGCTTTCGATCAAAAAGGCGAGCCAGCCGCAGCGGCTCGCCATTGGGACGCATTCCTACGATTCGCGGCGGCGTATCCGGATGACCCCGCAGCAGGAATCGAGCAGCAAATCACAGCCGCGATCCAGCTGGCGGACGATCAATCGCGCGTGAAGCGGAACGATGCCGCTTTCACTGGATACCGCTCCGCAATCGCGCTCGCGCAGCGCGCCGGCGATCCGAAACTCGAAAGCCTGGCGCTCGCTCATCTCGCCGACCTGCAGGAAAAAACCGGGGACGTGAAATCCGCCGCCGAATCCTACCAGCGCGGGCTGGCGCTCGACGCCAAATCAGCCGATCCGCACGCCGAAGCCCTCGATTGGTTCAACTACGGGCAGTTTCTGCGCCGGCATAATATGCCCGACGAGTTGATCTACGCCTGTTTGCTGCATTCCGAGCAATTGCTGGGGAGCACGGGAGGGGCGGATCTTGAAACCGTGAAGACAATTCGCCACCAGGTCGAAAGCCGTATGGGGAGCAAAGCTGCTGCTTCGCAGAAAGAATTGCCGGCCCTGCTCGCGCGGGCTGGCGACCTGCCAACACAGTCGTTCTGAGAAGCTCCAACAACGTCAGGCGACGAAAAACGACTCTAGTTCACGTTCCACTTAGACTGCGTGCTGGGCAGATGTTCGTTGAGATTCGGCAGGCATTCGACTTCAGTGATATCGGTATCGTCCATTCGAATCCAGTGTTTCGTGCTGGTCCATTCCCCTTCCCAATTCTGGGGGTCGAGCAGCGTGTACTTGATTTCGAGAACCTTTCCGTCGTTTTGCAGGCGTATTCGCTCGATGATGTGAAAGTCGTTGCTCACGGCCACACCGGTATCAATCCAATGGTGCTCGGGAATCATGCTAGTGGTATCTACAACGAGCGTATCGCCCTCCCAATGCCCTACTGAGTCGCCGTTGTAAGTGCGGACCACCACGTCTGGGTCAGTGTGCTTGCGGCCGTCAATATAGATCAGTCGCAGCGCATTCTCAAAACCGCTGACCATGTAGATCACTGTCGAAGTTTGAATCATCGCGATGGGCCACACACGCGTCATGATCATGGGCATTCCCGCGGGAAAGCATTGGCCGATGTCGTCGTGGAACGCGCGACCTTCCGCCGCGACTTTCTTGCCCTCGTCGAAAATGGCCTGCTCCGCGGGCTTGAACTTCGGATAGTTCGGCCCGAACATGAACGAGCTGAAGCCGGAGCTCAGATCAACCATCCATGTTCCGGTTAGGTTGAACGGCGCCTTCGGACGAGGTTTATTGAGATTGTCCGGCGCCAGCGCGCCCTCGGGAAACACGTCGGGAGTCCTCTGCTGCTGCTTCGCCTGCGCGCGCGCGCCAGTGGCCATCAGCGCCAGACCGACCGCAACAGCCGCTCCGCCCAACGCGAACTTCGTTCTCAGCTTGGTCATGTGGGATCCTTTTCAGGTGGCGCGCCGGTTGGCGCTGCCGGACTGTAACCGACTGCGGATGAAGCTCAGGGTTTCGCCGGTACTGGATAACCGACCGAATCGGTCATGACCGTGCCGTCGGCCAGTTTCACAGAGACGAACCGGCCGCCCTTTTCACCACTCCGCAAAGGATGGACCGTGATGGTCACTTGATCACCGGGCTTGAGCGTAGTAGACCTCCAGCCCTGACGAGCCAGGTTGTTCGGACTGTTGCATTCCACGCCCCATTTGTCCGAACCGCCGGACGAGTTCGGGACGTCAATTTCGATCCAGCTGTGCGGATTGGTCCAGCTAAACGTGACGACGGTGCCGACGAGTTCCACTTGTTTGTCGCGCTCGAACATCGCACCCGAATGGTGCGCGAATGCCGTGCCCGCTACCGCGAGCAAAATCGCGCCTACGCATCCCAACCGCAGAACCTTCAACTTCTGACTTCCGAAAGATAACATTTGATCAACCTCTCGCTAATTTTACCTAAGCTGTCGAGGTCCACCCCGCCAGATTATGCTCCAACATGCAGCATTCCCGCAATCGGATCGTGCGAGCTATGCAGCCCGTAAAATACAATTCCCATTCAAAGTCTTAGTCGCCCACAGCATCCGACGGCCTAAACGTAAAGGAAATCGCTTTCGATTCCTTCGGGCCGATTGTCACCGTCTGGTCCTGCGCGCGATAAGCCTCCTGCCAAGCCTCGATCATGTACGTGCCCGGCGGGAGGTTTTTCAGCTCGAAGGTTCCCGCTGTGGACGTCACGGCGAAGTACGGATGATCGAATACAAACACCACGGCACGCATCCACGGATGCACGTTGCATAGCACGGCCATAGCAAATTCCGGGCGCGAGAAGGTTGATTTGAGCGCAGCCGATCCGACGGGCTGCGACGTGCTCCACTGCCGATTGTGTTTCGGCATGGGATGAACGTTGTGCATCGTCGGATCGTTGTTTTGAATCTCGAACGGCTGATCCGTCATCAACGCGACGATGTGCGGTACATACATGCAATTCTTCTGCGCCAAGACAGCTGTTTCCGGAGGCGTGTCGAACCGATAGTGTCCCAGACCGTCCTTCACGTAAATGACGACATTGGCGAGAGCGCCATTTTCGCCGGTAACAACAATCGGCGGGACCACCGACGAGGAATTCGCCTGCACGCAGGCGGGCGATGCACTCATATCTATTGGCTTCGATACGGGAGGTGCGCCATCGAGAGTGACCGTGCCGGTGATGGAGCCGGCAGTCGTCGGATCAACAACAGCCGCAGAAGGCGTGGATTCGCCGTTTCCGTGACCGCCGCAACCAGAAATCGTGAAAGCTAGAACTGCTGCAAGTGCGGCGAATCCGGGGCGATGTTTCATGCGGATACGGATCAATGCGTGTCGAAATTTGGAATCGAGACGGCGCACGTAATCACTGTAAACCAGATCAGCAGCTCGAACAGTCCCATAGCTTTGGCAAGCACGGGAGTTTCCGATGTCAGACCCCACGTTTTCGCCTTCTGCTGATTGATGATGTGTACGATGATGCCGAGCGGAACGAAGATGCCCAGCTTCAGTTCAAACGCGGGATTGGGGATGTACTTGGTCGCAGCGCTGGAGAAGAGCATGAATCCGCCAGTGATTGCCACCAGAAGTCCGAGCCAGTTCCACCAGAAAAGCGCTTCGGAAAGTTCCGCTGCGGTGCTCCGCTTCTTGCCGATGCCCATCAGGCGCAAATCGAGAGACAGATTCGTGCCGATCCAAAGCGACAACCCGGAAAAGTGCGTCGCCTGCACGAAGGGATACGCCCACGTAGACCCGCTGATGTCGAGCGCCCACCACGTACTCTGCAGCCACTTCGCGATCGCCATGAAGAAGCTAAGCATTTGTGCGGACCCCGATGTCAATTCTGCTGAATTTTATCCGACGCCCGAGATCGCCGGAACCTCGACAGAAACCAGAATCGCGCCGATCCAGAAAACAAGCGACACGAACGCGGCAAGCTTCACTATGGCCGGAAAACTCTGCGCCTCGCCGCTGCGCCGCACTTTACGGAACATCAGCGCTCCGATAATGATAGCGACGACCACGACGATAATTTTGTAGCGAAACCAGTCCGCCAGATAGAAATCGCCGGCGTCGGCCGCAAACATGAAAAATCCCGAGAAAGCCGCCATACAAAATCCCGTCCACATCCATGGCCGAAGCTGCTCGGCAAGTCCGGATGGCTGTTCGTTGCGGCCTGCGAGGCCCATCACGCGCAAATCCACGATAACCGTGGTGCCGACCAGAAGGAAAAAACCGGAGTAGTGCATGATTTCGAAGAAAAGCGACAGCGGAACGTTGCTATCGAGCGCAATAATCCACGAATTGTGTTCCAGCCATTCGCAAAAATGAAGCATGTCCCGCATTCCCCCGCGTGATAGTACATCCGCAAGCGCCGAAGTCAATCGGGTTTCGAACGAGGCGCCGTTCTAGGATCTTAAAACAGTGCCATCGGCCAGGACGACCGAAGTGCAGCGCATCGTTTTGGCACCGCTCTTGGCTGCTCCACCCGTGATCGTGATCACGTCCCCGGGTTTTATTATCGTGCTCGTCCATCCATTGTGGCGCAGGAAATTGGGGCTGTTTATTTCCATAGCCCATTCGTCAACGCCACCCTTGTCATTTTTCACGTCGAGATAAATATAGCCGTGCGGATTCGTCCACTCGACTCTCGCTACGGTGCCTTTGTACGTGCTGGGGTGCTCCATATCGTACATGGACGTCGAATGATGTGCGTTCACCGCTGGTGCCATCAGCAACAGCATCATTCCTGCGATCCAGACAGCAGCCTTGCTTCTCATTATCATGGGCCTCCTGATTGCACTTCATCGCGGACGTGCCGCGCTCGTTTGAATACTGTTTCCTGCGCCTGCCAAGCCGGACGAATCGCCGGGACTATTTGGTTTGAAGCAGATCTTTGTAGTCCTTGTTGTTATCTTCGCAAACGTATTCCTGGATTTGCCATTCCGGATGCAGCCTCATGCGGCTGGCCTGTTTCCACGGCGCCGCGAAAACGTTGGGGTCGTCAATGGTGGCTTCATAATCCAATTCTTCGTACGAGACACGATGGTAGCGCTCGACGACGTGATAGTCCGTGGTGTGCTTGTAGGCGCCGACGAAGGTCTTGTCGTTGAAGCCGACCACGTCAACCACGAGAGTGTCGCCATCCCAGTGGCCGACGGAATTCCCCATGTACGTTGGGTCAAGATCGTCCGGATGAGTGGTGCCATCGGTGGGGATTACGCGAAAGACGTGATACGCCTCGTAGAGAATTACGACCAGACCGGGTTTCTGGATGATCTGCAACGGATACGGCTGCATCGTCGCCGCGGGGACGCCAGGCGGCACGCAGGTTACGCCCTGTCCCAGGTCATTCGGGTCGGGGACAACTTTGTACTTCTCCGCACCCGGTTTTACCTTGATGTTGTCCACGGGCCTGAGGCTGAAACCGGCGATATAAACTCCGGAAAGATCAGGATGGCCATCCGCGGCGCGCGGAATTGGCTGGTTGTGCGGATCGCCGCAAGCGGCCGCGGCTTCAGGCCCCGCGGGAGTGGTGCCGGCGACGGTAACCGTGACGGACTTCGTGTCGGATCCGGCGCGCCCTTTGGCGGTGAACGTATAAGTGGTAGTTACTTTCGGCGAAACTTCGTGGCTGCCGAGCGTGGCCACGATTCCCAGACAATTATCAAAGTAGGTGTCGTCTGCGTTGACGGCGTGCCAGTGCAACGTGGACATCTGTCCCAGCTGGATGGAGCTCGGGTCCGCGCGAAGTTCGAGAATTTTCCCCGGAGGCCCCATCGGGAATCCGCCCACCGTGGGGCGGCCGGGTTCGGGCGTCGGCGCGGGCGCTTGAGCCGGCGCCGCTTGCTGTGCCGCCGCGGACGAAACAATCGCAGCGGCCATGACAATCACAATCCAAGCTCGGTTCACAACTCCCATGCTGCTTACCCCCCACCCTTCGGCATTTTCCTGCTGTTCGGCTTAACTATTCTACGACCTCAGCTCCACGCCATTCGATAGCTGAATGGTCATACCATGCATGAATTTCGAACCGCTCTTGGCGGGCGCGCCCGTACATATAATCGCGTCGCCGGCGTTCACCGTGGTGCTGGTCCAGCCGTTGTGCCGGAGAAAATTTGGGCTGTTGATTTCGATAGCCCATTCCTCGACCACGCCCTTGTCATTCTTCACGTTGGCGTAGAGGAACGTGTGAGGATTGGTCCACTCCACCTTCGTGACCACGCCGGTAACGGTGATCAGGTGGGCCATATCGAACATGGCACCGGAATGATGCGCGCGCGCTGGAGTGGCGAAGAGAAAAAGGAGACACGCAACCAGGACTGCAGCAGTCGATCTCATTGCGCGATTCCGTATCACGCGATTCTCGAATTTCACTCGATCCATTCTACCGCAGCGACCACACCCACGCACAACCACGGAAAATGACAATCCCCGGCTACGCCCTAATCAGCGCAACCGGGGCATCATGCCACGAGCCTTACGCCCGGCGAAAATTATTTTTGAACGATCGGCGCTAGATACGGATCGCTAGTTGGGCATCAACATCGTTCAGCTAGAAAGTATACTTCAACGCGAACTGCATAATGCGCGGATCGTTGGTTGTCTGGTTCAAGGCGCCCAAGCCTGCTGTGCTGGCGGGAGTAGGCTGGCCGAAAGACGGGGCGACTAACGCCCCCGACGGCGCGTACAGGTTCGCGTGATTGGGCACGTTGAATACTTCCCAGCGAAACTCAACACTCTGGCGCTCTCCGATAGGGAAAAGCCTCGACAGCGCCGTATTGGCGAGGATCGAACCAGGGCCGAACAGGCTGTTGTTTTTCAGGTTGCCGAAGACATACGGGTCGGGCGCAGCAAAGGCCGCCGGGTTGAGCCAGCAATTTCGCCCCTTATGCGCGCAATATGGGTCAACGCCCGGAACCAGATTCGGACGCGCCGTGAGTCCGTTGCCGCTACCCGAATAATCAACAACCGTGATGGCGGAAATATCCGTGCCGGATTGAACGATCAGAGAGAACGAGAACCTCCAATGTCCCAGAAGAAGCTGTTCGGCGTGGTTGGAGAAATTAGGAGTCTCGGCCACCAGCGACTCGTTGAAGATGAGATGCGTGTCGGCGCTGGGGCAATTGCCGCGATCGTAGTGTTGGTTATATGGCATGGCCATCGAGGCCAGGAAGAAGCCGAGCGTGGTCGTGTAGTTGTCCGAAATACAGTGGGACCAGGTGAAGTTGGTCGTCGAGGTGAAGTGTTGGGCAAACGGATGGCGGGCGGAAAGTAGTAAGCCGTTGTAGTTCCCCGTCAGATCCTGATCCAGGAGAAGGGTCTCGCCGTAGCAGGATATCGTCGCCGAGCACAGCGTACCGTAGTGCTGCAACATGCGGTTGTTTTCCAATGAAGCGCCGGACCCGAAGATCACCGGACAAACGAACGGAGGAAGCGGCGAACCGAAAAAGTTGGGGGGGCACGGACCGTTCGGGACATTGCCACCGGCGGATGTGCATGCAACGCCGTTCGGAAATGGATAGCCTGGAGGGCAGGGCCCCTGCATGCCGGGATTCGCTTCGTTGTTTCCCCACAGGTGACGTTGCTGGCTGCCTATGTAACCCACCGAGAATACCCACGTCTTGCCCACCTGCTTTTCCACAGTAAGGTTGTATTGCAGGATCGACGTTGGCTTTGTGCCCTGGCTGAAGGGTGGATAGCTGAACACCAGGGCGCCGGGCAGGTACGCGGATTTCGTCGGGCCCTGTCCCACGAATTCCGGGAAAGGGTTCACGCCGTTATAAGGCGTATTGCCTTGGTTTTGGTCTATGAACGAGAAGGGATTCGGCGACCCCGGTAGCGTTCCCCAGGGATCGGTAAGGCAGGTAGTAGTACAGGGAGCGCCAGTGCCGACGGCTGGGTTGTTAACAGCTCCGCCCCAAGGCTCTTCGAATCCGAACTGGTCGTAGGAGAAATTGGGGAAATCCCAAAAGAGACCGATCCCCGCTCTCACAACCATCCGACCGCCGCCTTTCGGATCCCAGGCGAGCCCGAAGCGCGGACTCCACTTGTTGAGCGCGTTTGGCGAAAGCTTATTGTTCGTCGGGCCACCGGGATCACCCTGAAAGAGATAGCCGGCGGGAGCCGTGGGGAACTTCACGCTGTGAACGTCGTTGATGATATTCGCGAGCGAGATATTCACTACGTGCCCGGCCGGATCGGTGTGCCCGAAAAACGGATCCCAGCGAAGCCCAGCGGTGAGCGTGAGATTTCTCTTGATTTTCCAGGCGTCCTGCGCGTAGAGAGAGAAAACATTCTGGCGCTGCTTGGATGGAATCGGAGCGTCCTGGCTGAAACCAGTCGCGGTGTTCGTCCAGCCCAGCAAAAAGTCGGACAGGCCCTGGCTGGCAAGGGGAAACGGCTCTAAGTCAGTGCGATTGCCGTCAAAGGTGTACTGCCCTTGATTGAATAGGTAGTTCGTGGCGAACGCTCGCAAGTTGATGTAGTCCACGCCAAAGGAGATCTGATGTGGCCCATGAGTGAGCGACAGATCGTCCGCAGCCTCGAGGGTGTCATAGGGCTGGATGGATGGAGTCGAATTGAACAGGCCGCCGAATCCGGCCGTCACGGCGAATCCGGTCATATACGTTGGGAAAAACTTGCTCACGTTCGGGCCCAGTTGGTAGATATTGCCGATGTCGGCAGCGGGCACGCCCGCTTCGGCGAACAAGCCCGCCAGGTCCAGAGTTGAGTTTTGAACGGTAAGGTTGCGGCTTCGAGATCCGGTCAGGTGAACGCTGTTGACCATATTCGAAGTAATCAGATAGGTGTCGCCGAGAGTGAGGCTCTGAACCCGGTTAGACGCACCATCAATCGCCGCAATCAGGAGCCCGCCATCCGCGGCGGACAGGTTTGGATTGCCCGGCTGCTGCTGCCAATCCGTGATGAAATAGCGTCCAAAGAAAGTGTTCTTGTTGCTGAAGTGATAATCAATCCTCGCCAGCCCCTGATTCTCGGTGAAATTCACAGGTGATTGGTAGATATCCGTGCCGCACGCACTCGAATTACCGGGCGTCACGGGGGTGACTGGAAGATGGCTCTCGAGCGCTTTTATGATGGGACTGAAGTTGGCGGGATCGGTCTGGTTAATAGCGAAGCCGGATGCCGGGCCGAAGGGTGCGCCAAGCATCTCGGTTGTTGAACCAAGGCACTGGGAGAAGTCTCCATCGAGCATCGCCTGAGTTGGCAGAGTCGTCTGGGCCGGATCGGTAGAACGCTGGACGGTGTCCTGCCATCCTGCAAAGAAAAACAGCTTGTCCTTGAGGATCGGGCCACCGATTGTGCCGCCAAATTGATTGCGCTTTAGGTTGTCCCGAAAGTAGGGAAAGCCCTGGTTGTCGTACGCCGTATTCTTGGAATCGAAGATGTAATTCCGCACGTATTCGAAAACGTCCCCGTGAAACTGGTTGGTGCCGGACTTAGTAACCGCATTGACCGCGCCTGCCGGGTGCACACCGTATTGAGCCGGCAACGAGCTGGTCTCGACCTTAAACTCCTCGATTGTGTCTGGAAACGGGAGTGGGAGATTTTGATTGCTCAGGGGGTCGTTGTGCGTGCCGCCATCCAGCCAGTAGGAAACGCTGCCCTGCGTGCCTCCGGCGACAGAAATTACGGCTGAGGTGGGATACGACGCCCGGAAAGCCCGGCCTTGGCCAACTGCACCTGAGAGATTCAACAAATCGGTAATCTCGCGTCCATTGAGCGGAAGATTCTGCACTTCCTGCGGCGCGGTCACTTGGCCGACACCGGTACTTTGCGTGTCCACCATCACCGCCTCGGCGGCGACGGTGACTTCCTGCGTGACGGCTCCTACCGTCAAGGCAACGTTGATCGTCGGATTGGAGCCGACCTGCAGCACGATGCCGGTCTGCAGGAACTTGGTGAAGCCGGCCTTCGTGACTTCCAGCTGGTATGTCCCCACGGATAAATCAGTCAACGTGTAATCTCCGTCCGCCCCGCTCGTCGCCGTCCGGACGGCACCCGTCGCGGATTGCGTCAGCTTGACCTCGGCACCAGCGACAGCTCCTCCGCTGGGGTCCTGAATCGTTCCTCGAATCCGGGAAGTGGAAATCGTCTGCGCCGAAAGAACTGTAGAGAAAAGGAAAAAGGAAAGACTGAGGATCGCCTTGAATCTCATGTTCCCCCCTGAGATAACGGTTCCCCTGGTGCTTTACCTGTTTTGGCCGACTTATTGAGCGAGGCTATAGCAAAACTATTTGGTGGTGTCAATCTTAGAAGTGCGCGATTGGAGGAAAGAAAATTTGACGGCGCGGACGAATTTGAAGGGCACAGACGAACCAAAGTGTCGGAGAGACGCCGGCGCTAAAAAAGGCGCAGCCTCACCAATGCGGCGCCGCCGGTAAAGCGCCTACCAGTATGCAATCCAACGGCCGGCGGCGATCACGCCTACCCAGGCGATGAGCGAGATGAAGGCCGCCACCTTGGCGCCGATCGGCGCGCGCGGAGCGTCGTCCCACATCGCGATATTCCGAAATGCCGTGTTCTCGAAGATCAGCGCGTTCAATCCGGCGAGCACGATCAGAAGCATCTTGAATCGGAAGGCGCCGTTTTCGTACATCTTCGTGGCTTCGGATGCGAACATGAAGCTCCCGGAAGTAAACATCACGGCGAAGCCGGTCCAAGTCCATCGAATCAGCTTATGGTGCAATTCAGAAACGCGCTGGTTGGTGAGGATGAGTCCGAGCAGTCGGAGGTCCAGCACTCCCGTGGTTCCCACAAGCAGGATAATTCCCCAGATGTGTATCGTCTCGATCAACGGAAACAGCCACAGCGACTCCGACACCTCGACGCCGACGGACGTGTGCTGAAGCCATTTGCAAAACTCGTAAAGGTACATCATCTATGAGAAATCCTCTCTGAATTCAGATCCGGTTCGCCACTGATTCCTGTGGATTCCGCGTCAATACATGTCGGATTCGAGCGCCGCCGGTTCCCTGCCGTCCGCGACTCAATGAAAGCCCGACTACATTAGGTTCGCATCCATAGCTTGTCAAGAGTCGTCCGTGCGCGCTGAAATGATGATACATCGCAGACTACCGCAGCCCAAGCCTCGTCGCCGAACCTTCGTGGTATCATTCCTCGCCGCAAAGCACAGCGAAAACGAAAAAAGGCGCGGAGGCCGCGAGAGTTCATCGCAGCAGCCGTGCAGGAACTGGGGCCGGACCGGGGGCACGTAAGTGAAGAAACTCGTAATCCTTCTTGCATTCGCGGCGTGTCTATCCGCGCAGGAACTCGATCAATCGAAGCTCTTGAAGCAGCCGACGGATACATGGCCGATGTACAACGGCGATTATTCGGGAAGGCGCTATAGTCCGCTCACGCAAATCAACCAGGAAAATGTGAAGTCGCTGACGCTGGCGTGGGCTTTCCAGACGCACGCGCAGAATGCCGTTTACTCCACGCCGTTGGAAGTGAATGGAATCCTTTACTTCACGCTCCCCAACGACCTGTTCGCCGTTGACGCGCGCACCGGCCGGCAAATCTGGCACATCAATCGTCCTGCTGAGGGCGGGCTCCCCGGAGCCGGGCATCGCGGATTCGCGATGTATAAAGACAAACTCTATTTCGCTTCTCCCGACGCGCAATTGATTTGCCTGGATGCGCGCAACGGAAAAGTAATCTGGCAGATTCAGATGGCAGATCCAGCGCTGAAAGCCTTCGGAAGCGCGCCACCGCTGGTGGTAGGAGATCACCTGATCCTGGGAATCTCGGGCGACATCGCCGACCTGCCCGGATGGATTGAGTCGCGCGATCCGGAAACCGGAAAACTTCAATGGCACTGGAATAGCGAGCCAAAGGAAGGCGAGCCTGGTTGGGAGACGTGGCCGCATGACACGGACGTGATCACGCGGGGCGGCGGAATGACCTGGCTCACCGGAACCTACGATCCGGAACTGAATCTTGTCTACTGGGGCACCGGTAATCCTCATCCGGTGGAAGCGGGCGACGCGCGGCCAGGATCGAATCTTTACACCTGCGCCATCGTGGCGCTGAACGCGGACACGGGAAAGCTCGTCTGGTATTACCAGATTTCGCCTCACGACACGCACGACTGGGACGCGATTCAGACGCCCATTTTGTTCGACGCGGATTTTCAGGGAAAGCCCCGCAAGATGCTCGCGCAGGTGAGTCGCAACGGGCTCTTTGCCGTGCTCGATCGCGCCACCGGAAAAGAGCTGCTCGCCAAGCCGTATCTCAACATTGACTGGATGAGCGGTCTCAATGACCGGGGCGAACCGATTCCGAGAAAAGAGACAGAGCCGCAGCTCGATGGCGCGCTGGCGAGACCCGGCGCGGCGGGTGGGACGAACTGGAATCCAACCAGCTTCGATCCGACCACGGGACTTTTTTTCGCGCAGGCGCGGGACAGCGTCGGCGTCTACTACGTGACCATGCCCGGCAAGAACGCCGAAGGGTGGGGCGGGCGGGATTTTATTCTTCACTCGAAATCCGTGCTGTATGCGATTGATTATCAAACCGGGAACGTTCGCTGGACGCGCGACATGAGCGGCGGCCGGGGAGGTTTTGCCGGATCGCTGGCGACGGCCGGCCATCTGGTATTTACGGCGAACGATTCGGGAATGTTGATGGCTCTTGATTCTGCCACGGGCAAGACTCTGTGGCACACCTACGGCGGTGGTGGGTCCACAACCGCGCCGATGACCTACGAATTGGATCGCCGGCAATACGTGATTATTCAGGCCGACAGCGTGATTTACGCCTGGGCGTTGCCCGCGCACTGAGCCTGGGAAATTCTCGATCGCGCATTAAATCCTCCCGCACGTTTGCTATCATTATTCGTGGAACGATACTGAGGAAACGCCGCAGGGCTGGCTGCATCTAACCTAAGGGGACGTCAAATCATATGAACTCGATCGGTCAAAGGAATTTTCCGAATTTCGGTAAGCTATTCACGCAGGGACGAATGTGGATTGTCGCGGGCCTGCTTGTGGCGATGTGCGCGTGCCTTGGTGGAGCAATTCGGTCGGCCAAGGCCGCCAGCCCGGTGCCTGCTAAAAACATTTGGGACGGCGTCTATACGGATGATCAGGCCGCGCGCGGCAAGGCGCAGTACACCACGAGCTGCAGCAGCTGCCACATGGACGACTTGAGCGGCAGCGGGCAGGCGCTACCTCTGGCGGGAGACGCGTTCACGGATGTTTGGGAAGGGCAGACAATGGCGGATCTGTTCGGGCTAGTTGAGGGAACGATGCCGCAGGACAAGCCCGGCAGCCTGACGCCGGAACAGGCTCTTGACGTGATCTCCTATATCGTTCAATACAATAAATTCCCGAGCGGAAAAGAAGAACTGAAGAACGACCCCGACGCGCTGAAGAATATTATGATTACCAAGAAAGCTCCGGCGAAGGCTCAATAAATAGGCTTCGCCAACAGGCGCGTGCCTGGCCTCTTGCTACTCCGCTGAAAACGCGAGTAGCACGTTGCCCGGCATTCCGCCGCCCACGTTCGCATATCCCGACCCGACGTAGAGCATGCCGTCGGCAACTACCGGTCCCGGCCCGCCCATCGAGCCGCCCTTGGCCGCGACGCCGTTCACAGTCTTGAATTCCCGAGCGGTATTGAACTGCCAGATCACTTTCCCGTCGTCGGTGGAAAGCGCGCGCAAGATGCCGTCCCAGCCGCCGGTAAACACAGCGCCTGGAATCCCCGTGACGGCCGCGGATTGTCCGAATCGCAAGCCTGCCTTGGTCCGGTTTTCACCATTGATCGTCGGCGGACCAAGATTGTCGAGCGATTCAAGCCGCGCGTCCCACGCGAGTTTCCCTGTCGTGAGGTCAACGGAAACGAATCTGCCGTCCTCGAGCGCCAGATAAAGATTCTTGGAATCGGTGCTGCCACCGAACGCGATTTCACCATTGTTTGGGGCGGGCTTTTCGGAAACATACAATCGCCAGACGACAGCTCCCTTGCGATCCGGATCGAGCGCTATAACGTCTCCGCTTTTTGGCGTGGCAAGCAACAGTCGCCCGCCATTCGTGCGTGTGACCAGGACCGGTGATGAACCGAAATCGTAATCCACTCCCAAATCCTTCGGGCAATTGTCTGAGGGTACGGGAACGCATCCGACCATCCAGGAATCGTCTTTCACGGCCTGGAAGGACCACAAAATATTCCCCGTTTCCAGATCCAGCGCGACAACCGCGTCGGAGTTTTTCGCTGCGGGCTCGGTGTACGCATCGCCCGTTCCGACGTAGAGTGCATGCTGCTTCGGATCAATCGTCGGGGAGTTCCATACCGCGCCGCCGGCAGGCGCAAACAGCTGCGTTCCGGCGGAATTCTTCCGCACCGGCTGAGGTTTTTCGGGAATCACGTACGTGCGCCACACCTGCTCGCCGGTGACGGCGTCGAGCGCCACCACGCTGCCGCGAAACGTGCAGCAGGGATAGGATGGAGCCGCGCTGAACGCTTCCTCCGTCGCCGCGATGGGAACGTACACGCGACCCGCGTACACGGAAGGCGCTCCGGTGATGCGCGCGGTGTAATGGTCGGACAGATTCTGCATCCAGATTTGATCGCCCGTGGCCGCATCTACCGCATAGGCGTTCGCGCGCATGTCTCCGAAATAGACCGCGTACTTCGTTACACCCTTCAGTTTGAAAGGGACAACGCTCGGGGCGGTACGCACGCCCGACCTAGCGTGGAATGACCAATAGACGCATCCAGTCGCTGCGTCGAGCGAATAGACATAGCCGATGTCGCTCCCGACGTAAATTCGCCCGCCTACGACTGTTGGTTGGCCATAGGCCGTGTCGCCATTCGGAAAACCGAAGGCCCACTTCAACTTCAACTGGGACACCGTGGCCGGCGTCAGGCCGGTACCCGACTCTCTCGCGAAGCGGGTATTGCCCCGGCTGGCGCTCCATCCATTCCATATCGCCCCGTTTCCCGAGTCAACGATTGGCGGGTTGTTCGGGCAGTGATTCGCCATGGACGCAGCGTCGCCCGTGTTTTTGGGATCGAGTGGCCGGCCGCCTAGATATTCGGCGATCGCTCGCTTTTCATTATCGCTCAGCCCTAGAGCAGGCTCGACCATGCCCCCCGTGGTCATCGCCGCGAGAACGGATTCCGGCGTAAGCTGCATCAGAGCTTTCAGATCGGGCGCGCGCTCTGCCACCGGAGGGCCGACGTGGCACGAAGCGCAGTTCTGGTCGAACAGCGTCTGGCCGGGAGATGTCGGCAACGGCGACTTGCTCTGTGCATGGGATGCAGGCGCTTCCGCGAAAAGCAGAATGGCCACGCAGGCGATACATAGCGCGCTGAAATAAATTACTCGATTCATATCGAAGTCCCCCGCGATAACGTCAACTTCTTTACGCGGCGCAGATCATAGTGCATTCGGACCGCTTCCGCCATTCGCATGGCTACGCATGCAGCGTTACTTCTTCCCGTAATATTGCTTGGAGACGGTTAGCTCCTTCGAAGTGATGAATTCCAGCAGCGCGGGGACGCCGTTCCTCGTTTGCTCGATTCCCCGGCGGATCGCGGAAACGACTTCGCTGGGCTCCGTAACGCGCTCGCCGTATCCGCCGAGGGCGCTGGCCATCGCGGCGTAGTCTCCTGAGATATCGGTCGAGCGGTATCGCTCCGTGGATACGGGCATGATCGGCAATTCCATCGCCATGCTGAAATTATTGAGAAGGATCGAGAGGATGGGGATGCGCTCGCGCACAGCCGTTTCAAAATCCATGCCCGTGAATCCGATCGCGGCGTCGCCCCATACGTTGATGCACAGCTTCTCGGGGCGCGCGAGCTTCGCGCCCATGGCGAGGCCGAGCCCGTAACCGAGCTGCGTAGTCTTGCCCCAACCGAGATATGTGAGCGGCTTCTGGGTCATCCAGAATGGAGCGAGCTGATCGCGCGGGCTGCCTGCATCATGCGTGATGATTGTGTTCGCCACGTCAACGGTGTGCTGCAAATCCCAAAGTACGCGATACGGCGAAATCGGCATTTCGTCGGAAGTAAGTTTCGGTATCCATTCATCCATCCACGCCTTGCGGACCGCGGCAATCTCCGCCGCCGCCGTCGAAGTTCGCGGCTTCTGGATCAATCGCTCGACCTCGGCGCACAGTGCGTCCAGCGTCAATTGGGCGTCGCCGATCAGGCCGATTTCCGCGCGTACGTCTTTGTTGAGATGGTTCGGGTCGACCGTCGCGTGAATGAATTTCTTTCCCTTCGGCATGGCGATGCCGAACGCAGTCTCCGTGAAGCTGCAACCTGCGCCAAGAATCCAATCGGCCTTTTCGAGAAAGTGCGGGACGGTGCGCGGAAACGCCAGGCCTCCCGATCCTAGCGACAAAGGGTGGTTCTCGGGAAACGCGCTTTTGCCCTGCAGGCTGGTGGCGACGGGCGCGGCCATCAATTCCGCAAGCCGCTTCAGCGGTTCCCATGCCCTCGCGTAGTGAATTCCCTGCCCCGCGTAAATCACGGGCTGCTTCGCTTCGACCAGCGCTTCGGCTGCCCGGCGCACGTCCGCGATATCCGGACCGTAGCGGGCAGAAATCACCGGCTCGTACACGAGCGGTCCGGGAATCTCCTCCGCAAAGAGGTCAACCGGAATTTCGACCAGCGCGGGGCCGCCGCGTCCATTGCGCAGGCGCGAAAATGCCCGCCTGAAAATATTCGCGATCTCGGCGGGTGACGTGATTGGCTCCGCCGATTTCGTGACCGAGCGCATGCTCGCGGTCGAATTGAAATTCGGATCAACGTGCGCGAGCCGTCGCGCATAACCCATGGGCATCACGAGAATGGGAACCGATTCGCTGTAGGCTTGCGCCACACCTCCGAAAGCGTTTTCAGAGCCCGGGCCGTGCTGCATCGCAAACACACCGAGCTTTCGCCCGCTGGTGACGCGAGACATTGCGTCCGCCATGTGCAGCCCGACGCGCTCCTGGCGGACAATCACCGGCCGTATACCAGCGACCGCGGCTGCTTCGAGAACGTGGTTCACCGGATAGCCGAAAATAATCTCTACGCCCTCGCGTTTCAGAATCTCGGCGATCGCCTCGCCAACTTTCATGAATGGCTCCCGGAGAAACTATATACTCGATTCGCGCGGCGCGTATAATCCCGTCTCGCGCTCTACGGCGCATCGACCGGCCCAGAAACGTGTGAGGATACACGTCAGAATGGCCGCAGAGAAAGGCAATTCGTTGATATTTCACATGCAGGTTCACGCGGCCCGCGGCCGGCCCAGGAACTTCAGGCGATGACTCGACAGGAACGGAGAGTTGCTTCTCCGCGCGTCGTCAATATCGGCGATCTGCGCCGCGAAGCTGAACGCCGCCTGCCGCGCGCGGTCTTCGACTACGTGGACGGCGGAGCCGACGGCGAAATCACGCTGCACGAAAATACCCGCGCGTTTGAAGAGGTCACGTTTCGTCCGCGTAACGCCGTGGCCGTCGGCGGCTGCGACCTTCGCACGAAAGTTCTTGGCGCCGAACTTTCGATACCCGCTCTGCTTGCACCGATCGGATTCAGCCGCATGTTGTACCCGCAAGGCGAAATCACTGCAGCGCGCGCCGCTGGAAAGGCGAATGTCGGTTTCACTCTGACCACGATTTCCGGAAGCCCGCTAGAGCAGGTCGCGACGGCAACTCAGGCTCCCCGCTGGTATCAACTTTATCTGGTGGGCGGGCGCGAGTGCGCGGAGGCGGCGCTCGAACGCGCGAAGAAAGCGGGCTTCACCGTGCTCGCGATCACCATTGACACCGGCACGTTTGGGATGCGCGAGAGAGATGTTCGAAATGGCGCGGGCGTGCTGATGGGACGCGATCAATTTGCGAAGATTCGGTTCCTGCCGGACCTGCTTGCGCATCCGGGATGGCTCGCCGGTTTTCTGCGCGACGGAGGAATGCTTCAGCTTCCGAACGTGATCGTGCCCGGGCGCGGCCCCATGCCCCTTTCCGAAACGCAAGCCAGTCTCGCGCGCTCGGTCGTCACATGGGACGACTTGAAATGGCTGCGCAAGGCGTGGCCCGGACCCGTTATCGTGAAGGGCGTGCTGATCGGCGACGACGCCAGGCGCGCGCTCGACGAAGGCGCTGCGGGTTTGGTCGTATCAAATCACGGTGGCAGACAGCTCGATGGCGTCGCGGCATCGCTGCGTGCGTTGCCGGAAATCGTGAAGACCGTGGCCGGTCGCGCCGAGGTCCTCATGGACGGAGGCATTCGGCGCGGGAGCGACATTGCGAAAGCAATCTGCTTGGGCGCGCGAGCGGTCTTGATTGGACGCGCGTACGCCTACGGTCTGGGCGCCGCGGGCGAAGCCGGCGTCACGAGAGCCATCGAGATTTTGCGAGCGGACCTGGTGCGCACGTTGGCTCTGCTAGGGTGCGAATCGGTTACAGAATTGAATCGGTCCTACGTGGACGTTCCCGCGAGTTGGGCGACGCAACCGCACTAATCCCTGGCCCCGTCCGTTCTTTATCTTGGTTTTATCAGTGTCGATCTGTGTTCATCTGCGGCTAAGTCAGCTACCAAATAGCACGCGCGGCTCGACCATTTTCCCCGGATTCAAGCGGTTGTCGGGATCGAAAGCCTGCTTGATCGCGCGCATCGCGTCGAGTCCCGCGCCGTGTTCCTCGCGGAGATACTTTATCCGGCCGGTGCCGATCCCGTGCTCGCCAGTACATGTGCCGCCCATCTCAAGCGCGCGGCGGATGATCTTCTCCTCGACCACTTTCGCCTCGGCAAGCTCCGCCGGATTCCCAGGATCGAGAATGAATGACATGTGAAAATTGCCGTCGCCCACATGCCCGACGACCGGTGCAGGAAAGGGAGCGTTAGCCACGTCCTTCTTCGATTCGACGATACAGTCCGCCAGCCGCGAGATGGGAACGCAGATATCGGTAGTGAACATCTTCCCGCCGCGGCGAATCGCGACATTCGCGAAATAGGCCTCGTGCCGCATTTTCCAGAGCGCCTCGCGCTCCTCCGGTGACGTAAACGATCGAAATCCGCGCCCGCCGTGTTCTTCCGCGATTTGTCGCACGGTCTCCGCCTGATCGTTGACGCTGCGTTCGCTGTCGCCGTGGAATTCGAAAAAAAGAGTCGGCGCCACCGGAAAATTCGTTTTCGAATATTTGTTGCACGCGTCCACCTGAGCTTCGTCCATCAGCTCCATGCGGGCCACAGGCACGCCGAGCTGAATTGTCTCGATGGCCGTCTCGACAGCGCCCCGGATGCTTTCGAACGTGCAGCTCGCCGCGCCTACAGCTTCAGGCAGCGGATGCAACCGCAGGGTAATTTCCACGATCACGCCGAGGGTGCCCTCCGCGCCGACAAAAAGGTGCGTCAGGTCGTAGCCCGCCGCTGACTTCCGCGCGCGCGAACCCGTCTTGATGATCCGGCCATCAGCCAGAACCACGGTCAGTCCCATCACGTTCTCGCGCATCGTGCCATAGCGCACCGCCGTGGTGCCGGAAGCGCGCGTGGAGGTCATTCCGCCGATAGTGGCGTCGGCGCCCGGGTCAATGAAAAATGTAAAGCCGGTATTGGCCAGCGCCTTCACCAGTTGTTTCCGCGGTATGCCCGCTTCGACCGTCGCTTGCAGATCTTCGGGGCTGATGCGCACCACTTTGTTCATCTCGCGCATGTCTATGGTGATGCCGCCGTGAATGGCATTGACCTGCGCCTCCATGGACGTGCCCGCGCCGAACGGGATCACGGGCACCTGATACTTCGCGCTGATCTTCATGATCTCGCTGACTTCAGCGATCGAGGTCGGAAAGCAGACGGCGTCTGGCAGCGCGGCCGGATGGTACGACTCGCCGTGACTGTGGTGTTCGCGAACCACGTCGGCCGTGGTCGCGCGCTCGCCCAACAAAGATTTCAAATCGCGGATCGCAGCCTGCATTCGGTCGTGGACGGTTTGAGCCAAATCTGCGCTTGCCATGCACGCCTCCCTTCCCTACGGGCGAATCGTCACGTCGTAGTGCAGGACCGCGCCGTTGCCGTCAAGCACGGGGTCTATGCGCACCACCTGAAACGTGCGGGCCTTCAGGTCGTCAACGTTGCGGCCCAAAATGTCGTGCGTCTCGCGTTCGAGTTCCGGCGTAGGCCGGGTCGCGCGCTTCGGCGGCGAAAGCGCGCCAGCGTCCAGACGATACAGACGCGTGTCATTGTCGGAGTCCTCGGAAATAAACTGAACGCTCGCGCTGGCGCCAGCGCCCGACTGCGGCCGGTCGTGAAACCAGCTTCGCGGAGTCGCCAGAACAAATATGACAATGGCCACCACCAGCAGGTCGTAAGGCCAACTCCCACGATCGTAGGACCAGAAAACCACGCGGACGATACCTCGCCAGAAGGATCGCATCTCAGGAGTGGGCGGCCGACCCGTTTACGACCATGCCGTCGCGCATGTGCAGCACTCGATCCCCGTAAGTCGCCGCTTCGGGATTGTGCGTGATCATCACGATGGTTTGGCCGAGGTCCTTATTGAGCTGCCGCAGCAGCGCGAGCACAGCTTCGGAGCTTTTCGAATCGAGATTTCCCGTCGGTTCATCGGCGAGGACAATTTTCGGCTCGCTGATGATCGCGCGCGCCAGGGCCACGCGCTGCTGTTCGCCGCCCGAAAGTTCCGACGGCTTGTGGCGCAGGCGATCGGTGAGGCCGAGCAGGCTGGCAACCGCCTCGAAGCGGTGCGGATCGAAACCGTTTCCGTGGATGTGCTGTGCGAGCGCTATGTTGTGATACGTATCGAGCGTCGGGAACAGATTGAATCGCTGAAATACGAAGCCAACCTTATGGCGGCGCAGCAACGTTCGCGCAGCGTCGCTCATTTCCGTCAGGTCATTTCCATCGAGCAACACGCGCCCGCTGGTGGCCTGCGCCAGACCCCCAATCACATGCAGCAGCGTGGATTTACCGCAGCCGGATGGCCCCATGATCGAAACGAATTCGCCGGGGAGAATGGAAATGCTCACGCCGCGCAGCGCCGGGACTTCTACCCGGCCCATGCGGTACATTTTCCATAGGTTTTCAGTCTTAAGTATCGGCTCCAACGCCTGCTCCCCCGCGAGCGATCATGCCTTTCACCATACAAATAGTCTAGCCGCGATATGCATTTCTGCATAGCGTTGCGCGCTGCGAGGGTTCATTTCAGGAGTTTAATCGTAGGCGAGAGCTTCGACCGGATCCTTGCTGCTCGCGAGCCATGCGGGATACGACGCGCCCAGTAGGCCACCGACTACCGCGATCATACCCGCAAGAAGAATCCATTTCAGGCTGATTAAGATCGTCAATGATGGGAAAATCCTGAGGAAAACGGCGCGCAGCAGGAAACTGAGACCCACGCCAGCCACGACGCCCGCCAGGCACAACAGCGTGGTTTCACTGAGAATGATTTCGACGATGTATGTCTTCGAGGCGCCCAGCGATTTCAGCACGCCGATCTCGCGTGTGCGCTCGATGATCGTCGTGTACATCGAAAGAAACGTCACCAAAAATCCGATCGCAACCGCAATCCCGATCATCACATTGATAAACGCGCCAAGGCCGGGCAGGTTCGAAGACGTCATCAACGAAATGTAATCCTTGAGCGGGCGGACCTCGTAATGCGGCAATAGTCCGCGAACTTCGTCCGACACAGCGGGCGTGTGGTCGGTCCGGTCGCACTTGATGAAGAACACGGAAGCTTTGTCGTGCGCGCCGGACATTTCCTGCAGCGTGGGCATTAGAACGAACAGCCGAGCGCCTTTCCCATGCTCGACGATTCCGGCCACATGAAAATCGTGCTCCAGAATGTGCAAGTTTTGGCCGACCTTCACCTTCTTGGCTCGCGCGTAAACATCGTCCACCAGAATATCGTTCGAGTCCTGGAGTTCAGTTCCGCTATGCACCACGAACCCGCCGGATACTGCGCGGAACGAATCGGGTTGGATGCCGTACACGATGTCGAGTCCGTTGACGGAATTGAACTGCACGAGTACGGGCGCAACCGCTTGCACGTATTCCAACTGCTGCAATTTGTCACCGATCGCGATCGGCATGGGAGCGCCGCTGAACGCCATGAAAACCGACGCCGAGGGTGGCTGCACCATGATGTCGGCGCCCACTCCTTCGGTCCGCTTGGCGGACTCAAGCAGCAGCCCGCTCGTTAGCCCCACCACAATAATTACCAGCGTCACCTCGACTGCCACCGCTATGATTGTGATTACGGTGCGGACCGGCCGGTGCCGGGCGTTCTGCAGGATCATGTGCCCGATCAATTCTTGGGCTCCGTTTTCGGCTCCGCGGGTTTCACCTGTTGAGGCTCCTCGCCAACGTTGACCAGTTCCGCTCCGGGCGGCTGGTGCAGCACAAAACGATCTGCAGATATCGTCTCATTGAACGCTGCCTTGGTGATACCGATCTGTAGCTTGTAGTCGTTACCCGGTCGCGTAAGAGCAATCTGCCGGGGATATCGAATGGCTCCGAACGTGTCCCAGCCGCTATAGGTCGCGTCGGACGCGAGCTTGCCGCCGGGTTCATAAGATTGCAGCCGAACGATGCTCAAATCCGCGCGGTTAAACCAGATTTTCTGCCCAATCTCCCAATCGGCTTCAGCTGCATCCGCGCCGGATTTGTCCACTCGCCGAATGATCGTCAGCACGTAGAACTGCGATGCCGCGTCACTGGCTTCCTCCAGCAGCGTCGGCGAAGTCGCCGGAATGGCGTCCCAGAAAATCGCGCCGGTCAAATGCTGCGGCCGTAGATTTTCGATCGGCTTCGCGGACGGGCGCTCCAGATTCGCCGGTCCGGTCAGAAATTCGTTCCGCGACGGAATGGAAATGCTGAAAGTCCCTCCATCGCTCACCATGTCGAAGATGTTCGTCCCCACCACCGGCGCCTGGCCAATCACTCGAATGCTCGAAGGCTTCTGCGCGAGGATAAATCCCTTCACCTCGTGATATTGCTTGATCACGCCTGTGTAAGCTGAGCCAGCAGTCAGCGTCATCGTGATGGTCGCGTTAAGCGACGTAACTGCGTCTGCCTGCTGATTGTACCGAGTGATGAGGTCTCGTTTCGTTGCGGTCAGAAGCTGGGCGGGAGGCCCGGTGGGCTTCACGATTGTCGTATGGCTCGCGGCGCAGCCCGCGATCAACGCTGCCGCGAGAGCCGCTGAAACTACGGGGAGGAATCTCTGAAGCTTCTGAGTGAGTCGAGTTACTCGCACCAACAAAGGAATTTAGCAGCCGCCCCGGGGAGTGTCAACGAACGGGAGCGCCCGCATTCTACTGTGGAACAAAAAACTGGCGCCACTTTGCAACTTTGGTGCTAACTTACGTCTGCTATGGCCGTCCTCGGTCACCTCGAAAAGAATCGCTCCTTCGTTCTCTGCTCGTCCGGCTTCACTTGAGTGTCCGCCTAATCTGGCGCCCGGCGGACGCCTCAAATTCACCGCCTCAATTCCACGACTGGAATCGCAACCCGCACACTACGTGCAGAGATTCATCATCTCAATAATTTACCCAGGTGGGTGGAGGACTTATGTCGGACGTTCAAGCTCTGTTGGCAGCAAATGAAAAGTTGTCCCGGGAAATGCTTCGCGCAAACGCGGATCGGATAGACCAGTCGCGACAATTCCCGCGTGAAAATCTAACGGCCCTGGGCAAGTCGGGTGTGCTCGGCCTGCTCGTGCCTCCACAGTTTGGAGGTGCGGGCGGGGGCATCGCTGAAATGTCGCAGGTAATTGACACGCAAGCGCAGAATTGCGCCTCGACCGCCATGGTCATGCTGATGCACTTTTGCGCCACGGCCGTGATTGCGGCCAAGGCGAGCGACGCCTTGAAACAGGAAATTCTGCCTGCGATCGCGCGCGGCGAACACCTGAGCACCCTGGCCTTCAGCGAAGCGGGCTCGGGTGGCCACTTCTACGCGCCGGTAAGCGAAGTCCGCAAGACCGGCTCGCAAGAAAAACTGAGCGCGCAGAAGAGCTTTGTCACCTGTGCGGGCGAAGCGGATAGCTACGTCGTCTCCGCCCGCAAACCCGGAGCCGCTGCTCCAACAGAGTCCAATCTTTACCTGATTCCCAAAGGCGCAGGCGGCTTCACAGCCCAGGGACGCTTTGAGGGTCTCGGCTTGGCCGGGAATGCCAGCGCGCCGATGACTCTCGTGGACGTCGCGGTTGACGACAAAACGCGCCTCGGCCCTGAAGGCACGGGATTTCAATCCATGATGGAAGTTGTTCTTCCCCTTTTCCAAATCGGCGTCGCATCGGTGTCGGCCGGGATTGCCACCGCTGCGTTTCAGGCAATTACCGCGCGCGTGGGAGCCAGAAAATACGAGCATACCGGCGGCACCGCGCTATCCTCCATACCCCGCGTGCAGTTTCTGGTCGCCGAGATGGCGGTCGAGTCGGACTCGTCACGCGCCTATCTGGGTGAAACGATTCGCAAGGCTCTCGGCGGCGATCCCGCAGCGATGCTCTACGTGCTGGGCGTGAAAGTGAAAGCTGCGGATGCATGCCTGAATGTCGTATCGCGCGCCATGACGCTCGGCGGCGGCTGGGCGTTCGGACGTCGCGGCGGCCTCGAGCGAATGTTCCGCGACGCGCAGGCGGCTGCGGTAATGGCGCCCGCAAGCGACGTGCTCAAGGAATTCATCGGCAAGGCCTGCCTCGGCTTGCCTCTATTCTGAACCGAGGCAAAAGGAGAAATCATGCCGCTTGGAACCCGCACTCGCGCACTGCGCATCGGTGCCGTGGCGTATGACCCCAAAGTCGTCACCATCTGGGAAGGTTTCAAACCCTATTTCGCCAGCCGCGGCGTCGAGATTGACTATGTCCTCTACTCGACCTACGACGCTCAGGTTGATGCGAATCTGTCCGGCGAAGTGGATGTCGCCTGGAATTCTCCTCTTGCTTGGGTGAAAAGCCAAATCGTGAGTAGCGGCAGATGCCGCGCTATCGCCATGCGCGATTCGGACCGCGACCTCACCACCAAGGTCATCGTCCGCAGCAATTCCACCTTTTCGACGCTCGCCGACCTGCGCGGCAAGACCGTCGCAGTCGGCGCTTCCGATTCTCCTCAGGCCACGCTCATTCCCCTTAGCCTGATCGCTGATTCGGGCGTTGACCCGCACAAGGACTGCCGCGTGCTCTATCACGATGTGATGGTCGGCAAACATGGCGACCACGTAGGCGGCGAGCGTGACGCCGCCAAGGCACTCGCCTCAGGAACCGCCGACGCAGCCTGCGTCCTCGACTCCAATTACCCGATGTTTATCAACGAAGGTACGCTCGATCCCGGCGCCACGCGCGTGCTGGCCACCACGCCTCCGTTCGATCACTGCAACTTTACCGTGCCCTCCGCGGTTCCCGAGGAGCGCATCAAACCGTTCCTCGACGCGCTGCTCGCGATGTCGTTCCAGGATTCGAGCGTTCGCGTTTTCATGGAACTCGAGGGACTCAAGCGCTGGCTGCCGGGCCGCACGACGGGCTACCCGCAACTCGAAAAAGCCGTCCAACGATTCAATTTCTACGGCTCGGCTGCTTCCACGGCAGGAAACAGAGGCGTGTAATCTCGTACCGGCTTCGCCATGCCCGATTCCACACCCAAACAGTATCTCGACATTGAAGATCTCGGCCTTCACGAAGGCGCTACGGTGCTCATGCGCCGTGCCCTTGCCCAACTGCGTGCGGGTGAGTGGCTCGAAGTGCGTAGTGATTCAAATGAACTCAGCGAGCAACTCGCTGTTTGGTGCCGCAAAGAAGGCCTCGTCTGCGAGCGAACTCGAGCAGCTCGCGGGCTCTGCCGCGTTCAGGCAATCGGCCCAACACCATCGGTCGCGACCTCTCGTATGCAGGTCGCCGAGACAGCCGAACCAAGTTGGGGGCTGTCTCCTCGCGGCGCGCGCGTTGAAACCGGCGGCCCCGAATTCGGCTTTACGCTTCGCCACAAGCGCGACGTTTGGGCGCGCGAACTGAACACGATTTACACGCAGGCGGCTGCAAACCAGTGGTCCGCCTCGCGCGACATTCCGTGGAGCGAGCTTCCCAAGCTCTCCGCCGAAATCGAAGTCGCGATCGCGCAGATTATGACGTTTCTTACTGAAAACGAATTCGCCGCGCTCTACGTTCCCGCGCGATTCATTCCGCGCATTCATCCTCACTATCGCGAGGTCGTCGAGGTGCTGGCCATGCAGATCGTTGACGAGGCGCGCCATGCCGAGGCCTTTACGCGCCGCGCCGTAGCCGGTGGCGCTGAACTCGGTACCACGGCCGCCAGCAGCCAGCTATCCCTGAAAACGCTGCTGGAAGAACCGGACTTCACCACCGCCGCGTTCCTTCTCTGCGTGATGGGTGAAGGAACGTTTCTCACTCTTCTCAAATTCCTCGGCGAACGCGCCTCCGATCCTGTCACCGCCGCTCTCGCTCGTCTCGCACATCGCGATGAAGCACGCCACGTCGCGTTTGGCGTCGAACACATGCGCTACGTGTTTGAACGCGAGCCCGAACTCCGCTTCTCGATGGCGTCTGCGGTCGAGCGCCGCAGCCAGATGCTGGCGTCGGTCTCCGGGCTCAGCCCTTACGTACATGACGCACTCGTCGTTTACGCCGGAGGCGGAATTTCGGTCGAGCAAATTCGCAACGGAGCGCGGTACGTTGCCGAGCTCCAGCGCGAGATGGATCGCACCCGGCGCGAACGCCTCGAGTCGCTGGGTTTCGAATCATCCGCCGCGTCGCAAATGTCTTCCTATCACACCAAGAACTTCATGTGACACACCTGCGCTCGTACTTTCGAATGATCACGCGCAAAACAGGCGCTTCGCAGATTTCTACTCCATCGCGGATTGCGAAAGCTATTGAACTGTAGTTCGCGGAGCTGTGGGGAGCGGGGATGCGTGGTGAGCCGCGAGCAGCCACTGGCCCTCGCGGCGGACAAAAATGTTCGTGGCCTGCACGATGGCTTCGTCGAAGCCTTCGGAGAACGCGGTGGTGACGCGGGCGGTGCAGGCGACCCAGCCGACGTCGCCTTCCACTCGAACCCATAGCCCGCTCAACGCGATGCGGACGCGTTTCGTGTTCTTGAAAATCCGCGCCCACCGTTCGCGCACTTCGTCCCAGCCGAGGAGCAGCTCCCAGCCCGGCTGCACGCATTCGACGCGATTGTCGTGCGCCCAGACCGCTTCCATTTCCGCCAGCTTCAGCGATTCAAACGCCGCGTAAAAACGTTGATTCGCGGCGCGAACGGCTTCTTCTTCGGGCGTTGGTTTTTCGCGTGCGAGCGGAGTGGACATGGCGACAAGAAATAAATCGGGAACTTGGGACCGCGAGGCCGTTACTTCAGAGACCCGAATGAAATCTTCCGCCGACATTATACCTGACGCCGCGAGACCCGCTGCACGTTTTCGACGGAGCCGCTAGGGCTGGCTGTCGTCAGCCGAGGGAGGAAGCAAAGTGTCTTCCAGCGTGGCGACATCGCCGTGCCGATCGGCGGCGTGAATTTTTCCTGAGGAATCGAGCAGGAACGAGCGTCGGCCGGTCTTGCCGTAGGTTTCCGGCATCGCCACGAGTTCGAAGGATTCCTCGCCATCTTGTGCAGCGGGAACGATGCGGTAGCGGAATCGGTAGCCGCCGGCGCTCCCGGCAGCAAGATGTTCGTTCACCAGTGACGCCAGTTCGGGCGAAACTTCATCCTTCGGCGCGGGACCCATCTGCGCGAGAGACTCCGGCAATTTGCCCCACGCGTTGCGATACGTATGGACCGCGTCGGCGATGCCGCGCAAATTCAAGATCGCGGCGTCTTCGCGCGCGGTCAGGTCTCCTTCGGCCCATTGCTTCGAAAGCTGCGGTATGTCCAGAAGCACCAGCCCAAGCGACAACAGGCGCCAGCCGCCATTTTCGCGAATCAGCCCGAATTCCGTTTGCTGTGAATTAACAGCCGTAACGGGAACAAACGCCAGGTTTTCGTGCAGCCGCACATCGCCGAAGCGGAATTCGGCGGTGCCGGCCGGAGCGATGCATCGCAGCACGGTGTGGTTCTGGTCGTCGGCGGAAATCAGAGGCTTGCCGGTCTGGTCTGTGAGCGAGAAGCGCTGTAGAAATGCGGTTCGCTGGTCGGGAGGCAGATTCCGAAAGGCTGCGGCATTGTCGGCGGTGAGATAGTTCGCAAACTGCGTTTCGTTGGCGCGGCATGCGGCCATGATCGCGGCGGAAAGCGCGGCTGCGGGATCCGTCTCGCGGCCATCCTGCGCGGATGCGGCCATCGTCCAGACGAGCGACATAGCCGCTAAAATTGCGGCCGATAAGATCGTAGCGGCTTTCATTAAGTGTCGGATTTCGTTCCCGCGAGGATGGTTGCCAGATTCTGCGTGAATTTTGACCGCGGCATCACATCGCTGCATCCCGCGGCTCGCGCGCGCTCGGCCAGATCAACCTGAACGTGTGACAGAAATGCGATGAGCGGAATTTTTCCGCCTCGCGCTTGCAGGCGCTCAAGGACCTCGAACGGGCCCGAGCGAGCGTTCAGGTCAACGACGACTAGCTCGGCACGGCTCTCGCGATTTCGGCATCGAGCGCATCGGCCGTGGTGCAGGTGCGGACTTCCACGCCGACTTGCTTCGCCGTTTCAAGCAGCTTTGCCTGAAAAAAGATGTCGTCAATCAAGGCCACGACCCGGGCCATCGCGTTCGGCTCCTTATTTTCAGCTTATCGCGCCGGGCGATCTGCGCGGGAACTACTTGCCACGATAGAACCGGCGCATTGGAAGGCGCTTCCCGCTGTCGGGTTTATTCGTGGGACTGAAGTCCCACGCTTCCACCTGACAAATTCGAAATCCAAATCGGGCGCAGCGAGCAGCGCCCGTACGAAGAAAAATGTTACGTGGTTCGGACGGCGGAGTAGCGGCCGGAATTGAGCGCTTCCTGGGACACCCACATGCCGTGGAAGGTGGTGCGCACGCGATGCGGGAGCTTTACGATCGCCACGGGACCGGCCTCAACGTTCTGCGCGTCGAGGATGGCGAGATCGCTGCGATTTTCCGCCATGCGGTTGACCAGCATGATCAGGTAGCCATCGCCTTCGGGAGAATTCGGCTTGCGCGGTGCGAAAAGCGGCTCCTGCACGCCGGAATTTTCTCCTGGATTCCAGACCTTCGAGTTGCCCGTCTTGTGATCGAACTGGCCAACGGCACCGAATCCGATGTTTCCTGACCCGGGCGTGTTGGGATCGCGGCAAATGACGTAGCCTTTGCGGTAGGTCCCGTTGCCGTAGTAACGGTCATCGGCGCGGGGCATCTCGCACATATGTTCGTAAAGCTGCTCGGTCTTGTATTCTTCCGTGTCGCCCGCCAGATCAAAAGTCAATCGAGTGAGATGAGGGATGGCTTGCGTCGGATCAGGCGCTGTGCCGTCGTGATTCGGGAAGAAGAAAAACGAACTGCCCTGCGAGAGGCAGACGTCGAGACTAACCTTGGTGCCATCCGTCGAGCCATTCATCATGTGTCCGGCAAAACTCGTGGGACCGCGGAACCAGCGGGCTTCCTCCGCCTTGCCGTAACGCGGAACGACGGCGACCACCGTCGGCCGGTCGCGATGCCAGGTGTAGAAGGGACCGCCCTTCTTCATCACATCCACGTCGGTGAGCAGCGGGAAAAACGGAAAGATCACGTACTTATCGGAAATGGCGAAATCGTGCACCATTCCCGGCCACGGCGCGTTGAACCATACTTCGTGTTTAATTTTTCCGTCGGGACCGATCACGAAATAGGCGACGTCGGTGGTGCCGTCGCCTTTGGCTTGATAGGCGAAGGTCAGAAGCTCGTTGGTGGTCTGGTCGAGATGCGGGTGCGCGGACATCCAGACGGATTTCACGGCGCCGTTGTAATCGTAGCGGCCGATGGTCTGGAGAGTGTAAGGATCGAGCTCGTACGGCATGTCGTCCTCTTTGAGGGCGAGAAGCTTGCCGGCGTGCCAGACAACGTTGGTGTTCGCCGCGCCGGGATTGCAATTCTTGGCGATGGGATCGCGCGTGTAACGATTGCGGTAACGGCCGAAGAGCGTGCGGCGGTGTTTCTCCTGAATCAGGTATCGCTCGGTGCGGACGTAGCGGCTGCGAAAATCCACGTGGCCGTTGTCGAAGCGGAACATGACGACCATGCCTTCGCCGTCAATGAAGATATCGTCGCCGCCCATCGGCGGATACTGGCGATCCGGGCTGCAGCGATACAGGATGCCGTTGAGATCCTTGGGCACTTCCCCGTAGGTGACCTCGCAATCGCGCAGGTCTGCCTCCAGACGGCTAGGCGCGCCAAAACCCTGGTAAAGCGGAATATCCGGGAAACGCACCGCGCCTACGGCCGACAATTCTTCCAGATAGATGCTGCCCATGTTGAACTCCTCGCTGCGCGCAGTTCGGTTAGATCGAAGTTTCAATCCGTCGAGGAATGCTAGTCGCCTGCCAGCGTGTTTGTCAATGCCGCGCGGACGCACTGGATTCGGTGGTTGGATTTCGTCGAAAACGGAGTGAAATGCGCGTTGCCGTAGACCCTCAATAGTGTGTCGAGTAATTCGGACGCCCATCGTTTGTTTTGTATGACTTACGAGGGAAATTACTCGGCATGGTGTGTCGAGTAATTCGGAGGAAAAAGTAGGGATTCCAGACGCTAAGCCGACGGCCGGTCGGTCGGAAGTAGGGAGGCGCGGAAGGTGGACACAGTGGCAGCGATGGGATCTTGCCGACGTCCTCGCGGTGTCGCCATTGCTTCCGTCCTTCGTTCTTGTCTGGTTTTGGCTTTGACTTCTTGCGACTTGGTTCTGACTGCGGACTTTTTTGGGGCAGATGAGGAAGATCAGACGGCGATTCGCAGCATAGCATCCCGCCGTGCAAATGGAAGCTGTACGAAAGTACAGAAATCGTGCAATGCCGCGATACTGGCCGGCGCGGGGTATTTCTCAGCGAGCTTCTATGGAGGGTCGGCTTCGGACTCCTCGAATTTACGTCCGACGGGATTCCTCTTCTGCAAGCTTCTTAATGTTCAGAAGCATTGAATCGTCCCCATCGTTCGAATCTTCATATCTCTTCTGGCCGTTGGCGACGGTCGCAAAGTCGCCTTGGATTATTTCAAGGAACGATCCGTGGTCGTTTCGCCTCTTGAGATCATAGGTCATCGTCAAATAATTCGAGGGCTCGTCTGCAATTGTGGCGTTGGGATCGAAGACCGTGTAGACAAGCCGATAAGGAGGATCAATGGCAACGATGTTTCCTTTCACGTAAAGGACGCCATCGGCGGCACCTCTCCATAGCAGAGGGGATCCGGACTTCCAGTCCGTCTCGGCATCACACCCAAACATGTATTGTCTTATGAATTCTGAATCGGTGAGCACTTTCCAAAGGACTTCGACAGGAGCATCCACATTGATGTTCTTGCGAATCAATAGTGAGGTCACGTTTGATTTCTCCCGGGAAGAGATGCTGGAAGAGGAGTTCTAGTGCTCGGGGGTTTCGTGCGCGCCGACGGTTTCGTCGGGCACGTCGCCGGTGCGGCCCTTGACGCGGTCGTACACGCTGTAATGGCAGGTGGAGCCGAGCGCTTCGTTGTAATAGGTCGAAACGCCGAGCGCAGTGCGAAGCTCTTCGTTGAAGCGGCGCAGATCGCCGAGCTGCGTGACGCGGATTGGTACCTTCTGGCCTTCGTTGGTCAGCAGAAACTTTTGGTAGCCCGCGTCCCAGAGGCGCGTGAACTGGCCCTGGAACATGATCGAGGGAATGATGGTCATGCGAAAACCGTTCTGCGGTTCCTTGCGAAGCTCCGCGCCGCAATTGTACTTCTCAATGCGGACCACGCCGCCCGAGCTGCGAACGAGAAACCCCTTTGCGGCAAGGGATTCGACCTGAGGCTGAGTGAAGAGCTTGTCTACGTACCACATGGGCATTTAGGATATGAATTTGGCAGGTGGTCTGTAAAGGTAAAAAAGCGCGACGTGACGATACGTTTGAAATTTGGGGCTGTCGGGACTACCCT
>CAVZZU010000002.1:0-333255 GCA_963779825.1 uncultured Acidobacteriota bacterium
CTGGATGAGTCGGCAGGCCCGGTCCGTCAGTAGTCAATCCCCCGAATCAGGGCTCCACCAACTTCCCGCCAGTATAGCAAAATCCAAATTTCCGTCAAGTTGCATTCACAAATCTTTTGGATCTTTTTTGGGCGCCCATCTGTGGATTTCACGACAGATTGTGGAAAACTGCCCGGCCCGAAGGTTCCAAACTGCGAATTAGAAAATGGGGGCGCCAAGATACAATCTTCGCTCCATCCGAACCCCGGGCGGATACATCGAATGACAGTGAAGGCAATCATCTGATTCGAGAGGCCCCTGCCCTTGTCCACAGCACTGTTTTCGTCGTTCACTCTGAATGGATTGACGTTGCCGAATCGCATTGTGATGGCGCCGATGACGCGGAATTTTTCGCCGCGCGGCGTGCCCGGGCCGGACGTCGCGGCGTACTACCGCCGGCGCGCCGAAGGAGGAGCGGGGCTGATCTTGACCGAGGGCACGTCGCCGAACCATCCACAAGCTGCGAACATGCCGCAAATCCCGCATCTGTACGGCGCCGAAGAGCTCGCGGGTTGGGCGCGCGTCGTCGAAGGTGTGCACGCGGCGGGAGGGCGAACATTCTCACAAATTTGGCACGTGGGAGCGGTACAGGGGCAGACCGAGCCTAAACTTCCAGTGGCGCCGATCAGCCCGTCGGGTCTGCTGAAGCCCGGCGTGAAGATTGGCGAGCCGATGACGCTGGCCGAAATCGAAGCGATGATCAACGCTTACGCGCAGGCGGCGGCAGATGCTCAGCACGTCGGCTTCGATGGGATCGAACTTCACGGCGCTCACGGATATCTGATTGACCAGTTTTTCTGGGAAGGAACCAATCAGCGCACGGACAAATACGGCGGCGACCTTGTGGGGCGCACGCGTTTCGCAGTCGAAGTGATTCAGGAGTGCCGCCGCCGGACGGGCGCGAATTTTCCGATTCAGCTGCGCTTCTCGCAGTGGAAGCTGCAGGACTACGCTGCGAAGCTCGTCACCACGCCGGACGAACTGTCGCGCTTTCTGGTGCCACTGGCAGCAGCCGGCCTCGATGCGTTTCACTGTTCGACGCGTCGCTTCTGGGACCCGGAATTCGAGGGCAGCGACCTAAATCTGGCGGGCTGGACGAAGAAGCTCACTGGCAAACCGACGATCACAGTCGGATCGGTCTCACTCGACGTTGATTTCATCGTCTCGCTTGGCAGAATGCCGAAGCCGGCATCTCCTGTGCCCGGTGGTACGGAAGAGAGCCGCGAGGCTGAGATGGATCATCTGACCAAAATGCTCGCGCGCGGTGATTTCGATCTTGTGGCCGTGGGCCGCGCAATGCTGGCCGATTCCACATGGGCCGCAAAGATTCGCGAGGGCCGATTCGGGGAACTTAGCGCTTTTTCTCCCGAAGTCCTTAAGACATTGGCTTAGGAAGCCTAGCGATGGCCTACTTCGTACTCATCTACGATTTCGTTGACGACTACATGGCGCGCCGCGGAGCTTTTCGTGAGGAGCACCTGAGGTTTGCGAAGGAATCGAACGCTCGAGGTGAACTGATGCTGGGTGGAGCATTCGCCGATCCGCCCGATAAGGCCCTGCTGGTGTTTCGCGCTGAGGACCGCAGCGTGCCGGAGTCATTCGCGCGCAGCGACACTTATGTGATCAACGGCCTCGTGAGGCACTGGGAAGTGCGCCCGTGGACCGTGGTTATAGGGAACACCTGACAGTCGGCCAATTCCAGCAGGGCCTCGGGCCTGCTGGAACGCGCTCACAATTTACATAAAACCCATGCACCTTAGTCCTGCTTGTGGCATCTTAATGTCCATGAACGTTACAACTCCCAATCCCAGCATTACACCTCGAGAGGTTTTCGTCGCCTGGGGCAGGATCCTTACCGGCAGCGTCCCCATGCTTTCCATCGAAATCACGCGGGAGTGTCCGCTCAGCTGTCCCGGATGCTATGCCTACGGTGACTCGCATCTGGGCGGAGGCGTCACTCTGAGCCAACTAAACGATTCTCGCGGCGACGCGCTCGTTGAAGGTGTGGTAGACCTCGTGCGCAAGCACAAGCCGATGCATGTCTCGCTCGTCGGCGGCGAGCCGATGATCCGGCATCGCGAGCTGAGCCAGATTCTTCCGAGGCTCAGCAAAATGGGAGTGTTCGCGCTGGTGGTCACGAGCGGCGTGATTCCCGTGCCTCCCGAGTGGATGAGCATTCCGCGCATGCGCGTTGCGATTTCGGTGGATGGGCTGCCGGAGCACCACGATATTCGGCGGAAGCCGGCGACATACGAGCGCATCCTCAAGAACATCGCAGGGTGCGAGGTGAATATCCATTGGGTGATCACGCGTCCCATGATGGAGCGGCCGGGCTATCTCGAGGAATATGTCGCTTTCTGGAGCGCGCGGCCGGAGGTGAATCGCATTTGGCTGAGCGTGTACACGCCGCAGATCGGCGAGCAGAGCGACGAAATGCTTACAAGCGAGCACCGCGTCGAACTGGCACGGCAGCTGCCCGCGCTCGCGAAGAGTTATCCGAAGCTTCTATTCCATGAAGGTTTGGCCAAGGCGTTTCTCCGCCCGCCGCAAAATCCGGACGACTGCGTGTTTGCAAAAATGTCCGCGAACTATTCAGCTGATCTCGAAAGCCGCGTCGAGCCTTGTGTATTCGGCGGGACGCCGGACTGCTCCCAGTGCGGCTGCGCTGCGAGTGTCGGTCTACACTGGGTAAGGAGCTATCCGGTCGCAGCCGGGCTAAAGGTAGGCCATTTCATCGGCGCGTCCGTGAAGATTGGGCTTTTGGTGAATCGGCTAAAATCGCGTCCGGCAAGACCGCCGCGCTGGACGCCCGGCGCTCCGCGCCCAAGCGGCGACGATGCCGCCCTCGTGCAGATCCAGCCCTAGTGCAGGCCGTTAGCCCTTTTTGTGCTTGAAGAATTCGACCTGACGCAGACGCTTCGCCGCCTCTTCTTTCGTTTTGTACGGACCGCCCATGTTTCGTCCCTTCGACGACAGGACTCTGTAGCCGCCCTTTACCTTCTTAATCATGGTCTCGCCTCCCGATCCAATTTTAGACCGTGCCGGTTTTGACTCAATACCTCATCCACTGTAATCGCTCGCCGCACTGGCGGACGTGCGACCCTCTGCGAATCAATTCGACAACCCATAATGCAACAACCGATTGCCGCTGGTTAGCTGTTCTGATAGCTTGCTCCCCAGGGACGCATTTAAAGTGGGCTGCGCTCGAAGTCCTGAAGTCTTGCTCCTTACCTGGGCGGAGAAAACATGAAATCGAGAATGGTGTCGGCGCTCCAATGTGCCTGTTTGGCTCTCACAACTCTGGTGGTGCTTCCCGCTGCGGCGCTTGCTCAGGCTCCGGCGCAGTCACAGGCGGCCGACTTACTACAGACGATGAATCAGCCGATCCCGCCCTTTCGCATCATCGGCAACATCTATTACGTCGGCGCGTCCGATATAGGCTCGTATCTCATCGTCACTCCGGCCGGCGACATCCTGCTCGACGGCGGATTCGTTGAGACCGCGCCGCAAATTGAAGCCAACATTCAAACGCTCGGTTTCAAGCTGAAGGACGTGAAGTTCATACTCAACAGCCACGCGCATCTGGATCATGCGGGGGGTATCTCGGAGATGAAGCACTCTACCGGCGCAAAGTTTGTGGCGATGGAACAGGATGTTCCAGCGCTCACTACCGGAAAAGCGTTCCCCGCGGCCACGCCCGATCGCGTGATCCACGACGGCGACACGGTGACGCTCGACCTCGTCACGATGACGGCTCATCTGACGCCCGGACACACACGCGGCTGTACGACTTGGACGACAACTGTGCGCGACGGCGCCCGACGCTACAACGTCGTTTTCGTCGGCAGTGCGACGGTTCTCCCCAATTACAAGCTAATTGATCTACCCAAAGCCCCCTCGACGTATCCGGGCATCAAGGACGACTACGAGAAAACATTCCGCGTCTTGAAGTCGCTCCCGTGCGATGTTTTCCTTGCGTCGCACGGATCGTTCTATTCACTTACGGACAAACGCGGCGTGATGGCGAAGAAGCCGGCACAAAATCCGTTTATTGATCCCTGGGGCTATCAAGCGTACATCTTGCGCGCCGAAGCAGTCTTCCAAAAGGAACTGCAAACCGAGCAGGCGGCAGCAAAATAACGAGGAGGGCGCAATGTTCTGTTCAAAATGCGGAGCGACGGCAGCCGAGGGCACTTCATTTTGCGGCTCGTGCGGCCAGCCGATCGTCGGTTACAGCGTCGCTCAGTCAGCGGCTGCGCCATATTCCGGGGGTGTGGGCGGAGCGGCGCCAGCTGTAGCTGCGGCAGGCGAGCGTGCCTACGCGGGATTCTGGCTGCGCTTTGTGGCGTATCTTATCGACGCTCTGCTTTCACTCCTCGTGTTTGGCATCGTTATCGCGATGGCGGTCGGCTTTCTTGGAGTCGAGACACTTCGCTCACAGTTCGAGGAAATGGGCCGCGGAATGAATGGGCCCAATCCTGTTTTTCCCACGATGCTCGTCGTCATGTTCGTGACGTTTCTCACTTTTGGGATCGTCGTATCGTGGCTCTATTTCGCCGGAATGGAGAGTTCCGAACATCAGGGGACGCTTGGTAAAATGGCACTGGGATTGGTGGTGACCGACATGAACGGCCAGCCCATCAGCTTTGCCCGCGCTTCGGGGCGGTTTTTCTCCAAGATCATCACCGGACTCGTTCCCCTATATATCGGTTACATCATGGCCGGATTCACAGAGAAAAAGCAGGCGCTCCACGATATGATTGCGAGTTGTTTAGTGTTGCGGAAGGCGTAACAGCGCTTCTAACTTTCCCACAAGTGAGACCGAAGTGATTTGCCCAAAGTGCGGAGTGGACGTGACAGGCGGAGTGCCGTCGTGTCCCTCCTGCGGCGAAACCATTCCTGATCCATCGTCTAACACCGGGAACACGCCGGCGGCCAGGTTCACGATCGTGCGAGTGGTGTATGCCGGATTCTGGCTTCGAGCAGTCGCCTACGCGATCGACTTATTCCTGCTTGCGATGGTCGCGGGCGAAGCGATTTTAAGGCCCATGATGGAACATGCTGGAATACCCATAGACAGCTCGCTGGCGTTTCTGACGAATAACAGCAGGCAAGTCCTCGCCCTCACGCTCGCGGTATTGGCGGCTGGATGGCTTTATTGGGCGCTATTGGAAAGCTCAGCCTGGCAGGCGACGATCGGCAAGAAAATATTGGGGCTCAAAGTTACAGATATCGAAGGCCAGCGTATCAGTTTTGCGCGAGCGTCAGGCCGCTATTTTGCGAAGCTCCTATCGCAACTACTGCTTATGTTCGGATTCGTGATGGCCGGTTTCACGGCGAAGAAACAGGCCTTGCACGATCTGATTGCGCAATGTCTCGTCGTGAGGAACACCTAGTTATTTCCCGGAGCACCTAGGACGAGACGGGGAGTGGTGTGCGCGCTAGGCGCCCGAGCTGCGCCGCGCGTGGTGCGCCGGCAAAGTCTGCAATTCGCTGCGGACTTTCGCCGTAAATTCCGAGCCACCGACCACGCGGCTGCCCGGTTCTGCGATATCCACCGTGCGAAATCCCTTTTCGAGCGTGCGATCGATCGCATTCTCGATCCATTGCGATTCGGCATGCAAGCCGAACGATTCCCTCAGCATCAGTGTCGCCGACAAAACCGCGCCGAGCGGGCAGGCCACATCCTTCCCCGCAAGTGTGGGCGCAGATCCGTGGATCGGCTCATATAGCGCAGGCTGGTCCACGCGGCCCCGGCTTAGGGACGGAATCAGGCCGATCGAGCCTGCCAGCGCCGCCGCTTCGTCGCTCAGAATATCTCCGAACATGTTCCCGGTGAGAATCACATCAAACTGAGCCGGCCTGAGCATGATCTGCATCGCGGCGTTGTCCACATAAAGGTGGTCAACCGTGACGCCGGGGTAGTCGCGCGCGAGCGCCGTGACGGTGTCGCGCCAGAGCGTCGAACTAGCCAGCACGTTGGCTTTGTCAACGCTGGTCAAATGGCGATTGCGGGCGACAGCTCGCTCGAAGGAATAGCGAGCCACGCGCTCAATCTCGAAAACGGAATACTCCGCGAGATCGCTTGCCTTTTCCTTGGTTATTTTATGCTCGCCGAAGTAAATATCCCCGGCCAGCTCACGCACGATTTCAAAATCGCAGTCACCGAGCCGCTCCGGACGCAGCGGAGAAATCGAGCGAAGAGCCGGGCGCAGACGAATCGGGCGCAGATTGATGTAAAGGCCAAGTTCTTTGCGGATGCCAAGCAGACCTGCCTCGGGACGCGTGCCGAACGGAAGAGACTCCCACTTTGGCCCGCCGATGGCGCCGAGGAGGACTGCGTCTGACGCGCGGCATCCGGCCAGCGTTTCGGGAGGCAGGGGCACGCCGAAATTGTCTATTGCGTTGCCTCCGAACGCGAATTCGCAGAATTCAAAGTGGTGGCCGAATGCCGCAGCGGAATCCTTAAGCAGCTGTACGGCGGCGCTTGTCACTTCCGGGCCGATACCGTCCCCCGGCAAAAGAGCGATCGTCTTCCGCAATCCTGTCATGGAAGGACTCCCGTGTGTTCTAGCGTACGTTTGCGGTCGTGGCGTCCGATCCTGCGGGAGCCGACGAGGGATTACGGCGAACCTTGTGGATGATGCTGACCAAATCGCGGTCGGTGATTTCCTTTTCGGCGTCTGCTATCGCAATCGCGAGGCGATAGCATTCGGCAAGCTCGGCATCCGTGGTCTCATATCCGAGTTCGGCAAGGCGCGAGCGATACGCGTTGCGACCCGAGTGCTTTCCCAGCACCAGACGGCGGGCGGGGACTCCGACCAACTCCGGAACAATGATTTCGTACGTCAGCGGATTCTTCAGGATGCCGTCCTGGTGGATGCCGGCCTCGTGCGCGAAAGCGTTGGCGCCGACTACAGCCTTGTTCGGCGGGACGGTGACATTCGTGATCTTTGAGAGCATGCGGCTCGTCGGGTACAACATTTCCAGCTTCAGATTCGTAGTCACGGCGTAGCGATCCTGGCGCACGTGCAACGCTACGGCCAATTCTTCTAGCGATGCGTTTCCGGCGCGCTCGCCGATGCCGTTGATGGTGCACTCAATCTGGCGAACCCCCGCATCAATCGCCGCGAGCGAATTCGGCAGCGCAAGGCCCAGGTCATCGTGGCAGTGCGCGCTCAGTACCACGTTCGGGTGTGCGCCCAGACGCGCGCGGACTTTGCGGAACATTTCACCGTAATCGTCCGGCGTCGAGTAGCCGACCGTGTCGGGCAGATTGATGATCGTCGCGCCGGACTCGACCGCTGCCAGAACTACCTGGCAAAGATATTCGATGTCTGATCGGCTCGCGTCCTCTGCGGAAAACTCCACTTCTTCGCAATTCTGCCGTCCAAACCGCACCATTTTCGCAATCTGTTCGAGCGCCTGCTCGCGCGTGGTTCGCAGCTTGTATTTCAGGTGCAGGTCCGAAGTGGCGAGGAAAACATGCAGGCGGGGTTTGGCGGCAGGCTCGAGTCCGCGCAGGGCGGCTTCCACGTCATCCTGTTTCGCGCGGGCGAGCGCCGCTACGCGGCAATGCTTGATTTCGGAGGCCACGGCCCGCGTTGCGTCCAGGTCTCCGGGCGAGGCAATGGGGAAGCCCGCTTCGATGACGTCCACGCCGAGCTGCTCAATTTGATGGGCGAGCTGAAGCTTCTCCTCGCGGTTCATCGAGAAACCGGGGGACTGCTCGCCGTCGCGCAGCGTGGTGTCGAAAATCTGCACGTTATCCATGGCAACTCCTTTGATAGTGCCAGTGAACCGCGAATGGCGCAAGGAGTCCAATTTATAATGGTTGCAACCCGGATAAATCTCCCTTATATAGAGGAAATCGCCTTTTCGAGGGGGGAATCTTGGATCTCGCATCGTTGCAGGTATTTCAGGCCGTGGTTCGAGAGCAAAGCTTTTCGCGAGCGGCCGAAAAGCTGTACCGGACCCAGCCAGCCGTAAGCATCTCCATTCGGAAGCTTGAGGAGTGGGTCGGGCAGCCTTTGTTCGTTCGCGGCTCCGGAACGCAGACGCTAACGGACGCCGGGTTGCTGCTCGTTGAATATGCCGACCGGATGCTGAATCTGCGCGAGGAAATTGGGAAGGGCATGAAGGAACTGCGCGGACTTGAACGCGGCCAGGTCTCGCTAGGCGTGAATGAAAGTTCTATACACGCGCTTTTGCCGGCGCTCGCGCGGTTCCGGCAGCTTCACTCTGGAATTCATGTGAAGGTACATCGCGTATTCTCGCGTGACGTGCCGCGCGAAGTGATGAACCATCATCTCGATATCGGCGTGATTTCCTATCTGCCGGAGGAGCGTGATCTCGAGACCGTGGAATGTTATCGCGACTCGCTCGTGCTGGTCGTTTGGCCCGGCCACCGCCTGACGAAACGCCGGGAAGTGGACATCAGCGATCTAGAGCAGGAAACGTTCGTCGCGCACATCGTCGAATCTCCCTACCGCCAGCGCGTGGTGCAGATGTTTGCGCGTCACCGCGTGCCGCTGCTAATGGATGTGGAGCTGCCGACGATCGAAAGCATCAAGCTTTTTGTGGAAATGAAGCAGGGAGTGGCCATCGTGCCGCGAATGTGCGTTGAACGGGAGGTGGCGAGCGGCGATCTGCGCGAGCTACGAATCCGCCAGATGCGTGTGACGCGGAAGCTCTATCTCGTGTACCGGAGGGATCGCCCGCTCAGCGCCGCCGCGCAGGAAATGCTCGAAGTCATCCGGCAAAGGCCCTCGGACGGCCCGCGCCCGCGCCGCCCGCGCAATCCCAGGAGCTTCTAGAAATTTGTTGTGAGCCGAAGGGAATAGCTACGCGGGGGACCGATGGCGTTGCCCGAGAACAGGCCGCCGAAGTCAATCACCCACAGGACATTAGTGAGGTTTTGTCCGTCCACCTGTAACTGCATGTTGATGCGATCAGACTTGTAAATGTTCGCGCCGGCCGAGGCATTGACCTGGAAAGACGGAAGGATGCGGTCGCGATTGAAGTTCAAGCGGTTTATGACCCGCTGGCCGTATATCGCGGCTTGCCCGGCTTCACACTCGGAAAGAGTTTCACTGTCGGGGCATTGAAAGTCAAACGGGAGGCCGGTGTCATATTGGATCCCGCCCGCGATCCAAAAGCGCGGAGTGATCTGATAGCGCACGCGGCCGCGAACGGTGTTGCGCTGATCCTGCGAATCCGGGAGGTGACCTGTGAGCGGTATCACCGCGTCGTCGCCGAGAAAGAGGCCGCCCGTCACCGGGAAAAACGCATTGCCGACCTCATAGGAATAGCTCAGAAAACCGGAAAAGCCGTGTGAATCGGGCATCTCAACCTTTGCTTCCGCCCCGTAAATGATGGCCTTCCGGAATGCGATAGGATAGCTGATCGTCGTGTTATCAATCTGATCGTCGTCCGCGTAGTTGTTCACGACCCGGCGAAAATAATTCGCATCCAGCTTGAACTTATTGAAGAAGCCTTTCGTCAGCCCCGCTTCATAATAGTTCCCCACGGAAGGCTCGACAGGTAACTGGAGGGAAATCGGGTTAAGGCCCGCCGCCGCGGTTGAACTCGAAAGAAGGATGTTCTCAAAAGAAGGCGTCTGAAAGATTCTGTCGTAGGAGAAATGCAACACGAGATCGGCTTTAGGAAAATAGCGCGCAATCGAGAAGCGCGGATCAACCGATTGGTTATTCAGCAAAAGCTGATAGTGATCCCAGCGGAGTCCGGCACTGACAGTCCAATTTCCCAGGCGGATCAGATCCTGCACGTATGCAGCCTGCTCGAGATCGGGGCGATTTGCCCGGAACGCAAAAGTGAGAGGCGTGCCCGGATCGTATTGACTCGGGTCAGTAATAATGTAACTGAAATTTTCGTTCAGATACATGTTGTCGGATTCCACACCTGCCTTTATTTCATGGCGGCCATGGCTGATCGTAATATTGCCCCTGAAGTACCCATCGCGAAACCAATTGTGCTGGAATATGATCACTGGGGTCGAGAGAGCGTTAGAGTAGAAATCATTCGAATTTTCGCGCCCCATCCCGTGAAAGTCGCCGACAACATTGCTTGAAAAAGTGTGCTCGTAGGAGACGATGCCCATCGTTTCGAAGTTGTCGGCACTTTGTAGCTGGCACGGAGGCCCGGTGAGCTGTCCCGGCGCGTAACACCACGTCTGCTGGACGTATTCGTTGGGAATGAGGTAGCGCGCGAGCTCATGCAGGACGGCAAAGCTGATGCGGTCCTTCGGCGTGAGCTGTCGGGCGTAACGGCCGGAGAAGTCAGCAACTGTGCCGGAATTTGTGAAGTTCTCCGTAACTACCGGGTTCAGATAGTGGGAGGTGAAATTGCCGCTCGCGGTACCACTCAGTGTATTGTTGCCCCAAACGTATTGCCCCTCTAGAAAGGCGCCTCCCGTGTCGAAACTACCACCTGAGAGCACGGCCTGCCCGTGGAAACCTTGTTGTGAATCTTCGACTGTATTGACTTCGATGACGCCGCCCATTTTTCTTCCGTACTCCGCGGGAATGCCTGCGGTGTAAATGCTCACGGATTGGACGTCGTCCGCTCCAGTTTCAGGTCCAAAGCTGGGCGAGCGATTATCAGTCAAGGGGATGCCATCAAGGACGAATTGAGTCTGGTACTCCGAGCCGCGTGGGTGCAGCACGGCATTGCCTTCGTAAAGCCATCCGGGTTGCGAGTTAACCAGGTCCTGGAGGGAGCGGCCAGGAATCGAAGTAAGCCGGTGCTGGATTTCATCTGATCCGATCTGACTTACAGCTCCAGGTTGGTCTGGGTCCACTAATGTGTTGGCGGCCGTAACGGTTGCTGTTTCGTTCACTGTCGCCACCTTGAGTTGAATCGTGTCGTCTGTAGGGAAAGAGGAACGAATCTCGACGGTTTCCGATACTTCGGCAAAACCAGGTTGGCTAATTTTGAGCTGATACATGCCATAAGACAGACGCTGCACGTCGAGGAAGCCTTGGGCATCGGTCGCCAGGGCATTCTGATAGGAATTCGCCTCACTTTTGATCTGAACGGTCGTTTTCACGCCGAGTCCGGAAGGGTCGGTGACCTTCAGTCTCAATTCGCCGCGATTGCTTTGGGCGCATAGCACCCCGACGAACAGCAAAAAAAGGATGAGGATTCTGGTCATGCTCGTCATGGATGGAGGGCCCTTGGTCCTGATGTCCTACATTTGATTATTCTCCGCGGAGTGGTCTTGTTCAGTATTTATTTTGGAAAAGTGTGCGTCCAACGCGTAGTACGTCGCAGCGGGCACAACCAATGCGAAAAGATGTAAAATGCCTGTGCAATCTGAGAGAAAGAGATGCGGGCGCTGACGCAAGATTCAACGATTGAGGTGCCGTATTCAGGTGCTACCGATGCGCCGCTCTCGGCGGTTGCCCCGGGAATCGCCATCGAAGATGAGGTAATGCTCCTCTTCGATCAAATGCGCAGCCGGCTCCTTCGTTACGTGCTCTCCCTCGGTGTGTATGCGCACGACGCAGAAGACATCATTCAGGAAGTATTTCTGTCCCTTTTCAGGCATCTGCAGCTGGGCAGGTCGCGCGCGAATCTTCGAGGTTGGGTTTTTCGAGTCGCGCACAACCTTGCCTTGAAGCATCGCAACGGGAAGAAAAAGCAGCTGGCAAGAATGGATCCGGACAGCAGTCTCGTGGAAGTTCATCTCGATCCGGCCACGAATCCCGAAGAGCAACTGGCCGAAATCCAGCGACAGGCGCGGCTTCTTGCGATTGTTCACGCCCTTCCGGAGCGCGATCAGTGGTGCATTTACCTGCGCGCGGAAGGGCTCCGGTATCGCGAAATCGCCAGCGCACTCGAGATGTCGCTCGGTGCGGTATCGAATTCGCTCGCTCGTTCAATCGCTCGACTCGGGCGCGCGGGCTGAGGGTAAGAGTATGCGACACAAGAATCGTCACCTGTCGGACAAGTTGCTGCTTCGCGCGGTGGACCTCGAGCTTTCGCCATGGCGCGAGGCGCAAGTCCTTGCCCATTTAGCCGCGTGTGCGTTATGCCGCGAGCGCGGGGACATGCTCCAGTCGGTGATTTCCGATTTCAGTCGCGCGCACCGCGAAGAAATCAGCCCGGAACTCCCGTCTGCGGCCGGATCTCGCGTGGCTTTGCAGGCTAAGCTGGCGGCGATGTCAGGCGGCTCGCAGCGCTCCGTGTGGCAGCATCAGCTCGCGAGCCTATTCGTGGGAAACCGGTGGGCATATGTAGCGGCGGTGTTACTTGTCGCGGCGCTTGGACTTCGGCTGCTCTCTCCAGATATGTCGCGTCGTGGTTCGCAACCTCTCACGGCCGCGGCAAGCTCTGGGCCGCTCCTTCCTCAACCAGACCTGACTCCCGGCGCGACGCGCCCGATCAACACGAGCCAGGTTTGTACCCCGGGGCCGTCCGACCAGATGGCCACGATCCCCATGACTGTCCGCCAGGCCGTATTTCATGAATATGGAATGGACGGATCCCAGCCCCGCGAGTTCGAAGTGGATCACTTGATCACGCCGGAACTTGGAGGCACGGACGACATTCGAAATCTCTGGCCCGAGCCGTATGCCACCACGGAGTGGAACGCGCGAGTGAAGGACGAGTTGGAAAATCACCTGCGCCAGCTCGTGTGCGACGGGAAGTTGGACCTGCCAACGGCCCAGCGCGACATAGCCACGAACTGGATTTCGGCCTACCAGAAATACTTCCACACGGACAAGCCGCTGTCGGATGTTTCAAGCGTCCGCTGGGCGCAGGAACGCAAGCCGGTTGACGATCCCCGAGTGCAATTTGCGTTGCTCGCACCGATTACGCTTCGCTGATCGAGAATACTGTGACTAGTGGAAGCGCGCTGAGCTGCGGCGCTGCTCCGCGAGGGCCTCCAGGAATTTCTCCGCGTCCGGCCGCGATTCGGCGGGCACGTTCAACCGGTCACCGAGACGCCCGGCAATCTGCCGCGCCATGGATCGGCGCACCTCCGGATCAAGGCTCGCGCGGCGCTCGAAGAATGTTTCCACGAGTTGCAGTTCATCCATGCTGAGCTGCGCCGACGGGACAGCTGGCGTTACCTGGCTCGCGGCCGCCGCCACGCTCCAGATCGAGCTGACGCCTTGCAGGGGTTTCTCGTGGACCACCACCGTGCCTGCGGCGTAGTCACCTACCCGCTTATTTTCCGCGCTTATCAGCATGGTGACCACTCCGATCGCGTAGAGACTCGGCAAGGAATCCACAATCCGCAGCAAGTTTCGAAGAATCGCGTCGTAGGCGTTGATCGAGCGTCCGGAATCCTGAATCACACGCAGGTGCGTCCAGCGCTTGCCGGGTGTTTGTCCGTTCCAAAATGTCTCGAACGTCGCAAAGTAACCGAATTGAACTGTGAACGCGATGAATATCAGGATGGCGACGCCCCATTGTTTCCCCAGGTTTCCCGAGACGCCTAACGACGCAACGAGCGCCGCGATCAAGCCCAGGGCAAGATAAACCGCAATTTGCAGCAGCGTGTCGAGCGCGACTGCCAGAAATCGGCTGCCGATTCCGGCAAGTGGAAACTCGAGCGAAGTCTGCTCCGGGGTTTCGATGGTAAGCTTGTCTGCCGAGGACATCGGTGATCTCCTCCAGCTGGCTTCAGAAGCGGCGCCCCTATTGGGCGCGAATTGACGAGCTCCTCGCGCGCTCGGGTGGGAGCGGCGTACACGTCCTCACCCACACTGAGCTGCAGGAATTGGCGCTATTATATCGCCAGACCGCATCTGACCTCGCAACGATCCGTGAAGACGCTTCCAGCCGCAATCTGGCGCACTATTTGAATCAGCTGCTTGGACGCGCTCATAACCTCATCTACATGGGGCGCCGTTCGCGGCCGGCCGAAACCATCAAATTTTACCGCGAGACGTTTCCGCAAATATTTCATGAGACTTTGCCGTACACGGTGCTGGCGACAGCCATCTTCTTTGCCACGGCTGCGGCAGGTCTGATGGTCGCCATCGCGGATCCCGGATTCCAACGATATATCCTGGGACCCGCGATGATGGACACGATCGAGAAGCAGCAGATGTGGACTCATTCGATCGTGACCGTGAAGCCCCTGGCGTCCAGCGCCATCATGACGAACAATCTGGCCGTCTCGCTCACCATCTTCGCGCTTGGAATCACCGCTGGAATCGGAACGGTGTATATGCTTGCGTTCAATGGATTGCTCTTCGGCGTGATTTCCGGAGCATGCTGGCGTGCAGGAATGTTGGGGCAGCTCATGAGTTTTGTCGCGCCTCATGGCGTGCTCGAGTTGCCGGCGATTTTCATCTCGGGAGGCGCGGGACTCTTGATGGCGAAAGGACTCTTGTTCCCCGGAACGTTGCCGCGCCGCGCCTCTATAGCTCACGAAGGTGCTCGCGCCGTGCGTTTGGTGCTGGGGATCATCCCCATGCTGATAGTTGCGGGAACCGTTGAGGGGTTTGTCTCGCCATCCGAAATCGCCGTCAGATGGAAGTACACTCTTGCCGCCGGATTGTTCGGCTTGCTTCTGCTGTACTTGATGCGAAAAGCTCCCAAAACCTCTCCTACCGACCTGCCGGCGCTGAGCGAAATCGCTCCCGCGGAAAATGCCCCCGGCTAAATAGCAAGCGACGCGCCCGCGTCCGTTTAGAGGAGGCTCCGTTCCTTCACCTCGAGATACCGGTTGACGAGTGCGGTGGACATTCGCGAAGCGTCCACTTCCAAAGTCAGCGCCCCTTGCTGGCGCAATCGCCGAAGCAAAAGTTCGCGTCTCTGCACCACCTCCAGCGCGGCGGTGTAACGATACATCCCGCTCGCATCCTCCGGACCTGCAGCCACCAGACGCCGCAATTCCGGCTGCCCGATGATTCCCAGCAGCACCAGATGCCGCGTGGCCATTTTCGCTGCGCACTCAATTACCTCCGGCGTCGCCGCCGTTTCCGCCAAGTCCGTCAGCCACACGATCAAGCTGCGGCGGCTCTGCTGCGATAGCAGGCTTTCCGCGGCAAGCAGATGATCGGCCTCAAACGCTTCCGCCCGGACCTGCGCCATGCTTTCCATCAGGACGCGCAAGTGAGGCACGCCCCGGCCCGGTCCCACGCGCTGCTGCGGCTTGCGGCCGTAGGCGAGCAGCGCCACGCGGTCGCCGGAATAGAATGCCACCTGCGCCAGGCTCAGCGCGCCGCTGATGGTGTAGTCGAGCTTGGTCAGCCGATCCACGCGTGCTCGCAGCAGCCTTCCGGCGTCGAGCACCAGCCAAATCGTCTGGCTCCGCTCAATCTGGTGAACTTTGGTGATCAGCTTTCCGCGCCGCGCCGTCACGCTCCAGCAGATGTCTCGGAGTTCATCGCCTTCGCGATAATCTCGCAGGCTTTCAAACTCACGTCCATGCCCGCGCTGCCGCTTCAGCCGCTTTTCGAGTTCGATTTGACGGCTGCGGATCAGGTAGATGCGCATTCTCTGCGCCTCTTCGATATTGGGATAGACGCGGACGGTCTGCGGCAGGTGCGCTCGCGCCCATCGTTCGGCCAGTCCCACCGGGCTTTGGTAGCGCAGCCAGACTTTGCCGAAGCGTACATCGCCGCGGGAACGAGGCTCAATCGGGTACGAAGCGCTCCGCGCTCCGTCCGCAGGGGCCGAGATCTCTATGCTCGGTAGATCGCGGCAGAATGTTTCCGGCGTTTCGTCGGTGACTTTAGCGGAAATCGAGCCGCTCGACGAATTGCGCAGCTCGAGCGTAACCGACATCCGTTTCGCAAGGCCCAGAGGCTCGCCCCAAATGCGCGTCACCTCAAGCTGTTCCGGTTTCGCCATGCGACTCAGGTCCAAAGCCCATAACGCGAAAACCACCACGTCCCAGAGCGCAAGCGCGTAGAGGAAGCGCGGCTCGCGCCAGGCGGGCGCAATCCACACCAGCCCCACAAACAGGAGCAGAAAGAATCGCCGCCCGAACGCGAACGGGAAACGTCCGGCGCGCTCGGCTCGCGTGGTCACATTCGAAGGGGCGAGTCGATTCACGGTGTTATTTTGGGACGGCGATCGCAGCCAGCACTTCGGCGATCACCTGATCGGGCGTGATGCCTTCGAGATCCGCCTCAGGCTTCAGCATCATGCGATGGCGAAGTACGGAGGGAGCCGCGGATTTCACATCGTCCGGAATCAGGAAGTCGCGACCCTGCGTCGCGGCAATCGCTTTGGAGGCGAGCATCATCGCCACCGCGGCGCGCGGGCTTGCCCCCAAGGTGACGGCCGCGGAATCCCGCGTGGCGCGAACGATCGCAACAATGTAATCGAAGAGTTTCGGTTCCACGCGAACGCGCGCCGATTCCTCCCTCGCGGCTTGCAGAGCTTCCTTCGTGAGCCGCTCGAGTCCGGCGCGATCGAGATCCCTCGCTTCGAATCCGCCCTGATAGCGCGAAAGGATTTCGGATTCCTGCGAAGCCTCTGGATAGCGGATGCGAATTTTCATCAGAAAACGGTCGAGCTGCGCTTCCGGCAGAGGATATGTGCCTTCGAATTCTACCGGATTCTGTGTGGCGAACACGGCAAACGACCGGGACAGCGGATAGCTGACGCCGTCAAGTGTCACTTGGAATTCTTCCATGGATTCCAGCAGCGCCGATTGCGTGCGGGGCGGCATGCGGTTGATTTCATCTACGAGCAGTAGATCGGTGAACACGGGTCCGCGATTCATCCGAAATGTTCCGTCGGCCGGCTGAAATATATTGCCGCCCAGAATGTCGGCGGGGATCAGGTCGGGTGTGCATTGCACGCGCTGAAACTGCAAATTAAAAATATGCGCGAGACACTTTACGGCCAGCGTTTTCGCCAATCCCGGGACGCCCTCGATCAGCGCGTGGCCTCCCGTCAGGATCACGATCAGCATCTGGTCCACGGCGTCGGTCTGACCCACGATGATCTTCGAAAACTCCTTGCGGACGTGCGAAGCCAACGCCGCAGCGCTCATCTCCATGCAGGATTCTCCTGTTCGGCTCGGCCCTTGGGCTCCAGGCGCGCTGAATAATCGTGAAGCTGGCGCACTAGATAGAGCGCCTCTTTCTCATCGAGGTTGATATTACGCATCGCGCGCTCCGAGCGGGCGAGTGTATCCAGAAGCGCGTCTTCCGGCCAGCCGAATCGGCTTGAGGCGGCGCGACATAGTTCCGGAAGCTTTACTTTGGCGGAAACGGCGAGTTTGCGCGACAGCGCGAGCCGAAAGCGCCGGTACGTCACGGACACGGCCGGCGGAGAAGCGTTCGCGGATTGATAGAGGTCGCCCAGTGTTTCAACGAACTCCAAAGGCGAGAGGCGCGATTCGACCGCAGGCGTGCGCACGGCCCCCGATCGCCGCGAAAATGTGAACAGGACGGCAGCGAACGCGAGGGCGATTTGCAACCCAGCCCACGGCAGAGGGCCGTTCGCAAAATAGGAGATCAAGGACGCGCGGGCCCCATGAAAGTATTCATCCCAGTACACGCCGGTCTTGCCGGGCGCGCCGATGCAATTCAGAAAAAATCCCAAGTTGTTCTTGTCGCGAATGGAGCCGTTCGTTAGCGGCGACGCGGATGCCCACCAGATAACCTCGCCCTTCCCGACGCGATAGGAGATGACCGCAACTTCATCGTTACGCCCGTAAAGGGCGAGCCATGGATGCGTGCTCGAAGTAAAGGTATCCGGCGCTACCATCGAAATCTCAGGAGCGTCGCGCGTGACGATTGAAGGTAGTAGCGCTGAATATGTTTTCGGCTCCGGCTTCCACTCCTCAGCAGACGAGGCATTGACATCGGGGACCAGATCCGCTGCGCTCGCGCCCATCGCCAGCACGCGTCCGCCCCCCGAGACGAATCTGCGAATCGCCGCGAGCTCGCTCGCTGAAGCGTCTTGGGATGGTTCGGCTAACACGAGCAGCGCACCGTCAGGGTTACCAGGGAGGTCTTCAGGAGATTTTTCCCAGCGCTCCACCCGATATCCCTCGTCCTGAAGCAGAAGAAATGCAGCCTTGGCGCCCGCCCATTCGGACGTGTAGCTTGAGGGATAGCCGAGCGACTGCTGCTCGGGCGCCGGGCCCACCGCGAAGGTGACTCCCAGCAACACAACCAGGACAACTCCCGCTCCGATCAGGAACCGGAGATCGCGGCTGTCGAGGAACGCAGGCATCCAAGTGTCTCCAATTGCTGCATTGCATCGCTCCAATCCGCAACCGTCGCGGATCGGTAGCCGTACCACACCAGCTCAAATCGCTGCGTCAGTTGCAGAAGCGGCGCGTAATCGGCGCTCTCCCGTCGAATCAGCCGAAGAGATTCCCGAGGAGTTCGCGAGCGATCCTCCGGAAGGGCGTTCGTTTCTTCCATTCGCACGATGGCCGCCCAATATGCGGCGTGAATTGCGGCGCGGTAGTCTCCGTTTCCGGCGGCAGCCCGCGCGTCGCGCAGCCAGCGATGCCAGTCGCGATTCACTGGAGTCGCGCCACGCAAATCCATTTCCGCACGCGATCCGGCCGTCATCAGAAATCGCACCATCCAAATCACCAGAATTAGACAGGCCAGTGAGATCACCGTCCACGCGACGATATTGCCGATGGTTTTCGAGCCGCCCAGCCGGCCAAAAACTCGTTCGAGCTGCCGCACAATCCACGACCACACCCGCGCCTTGAGCGCGTCCAGCCAGGTCGGTCCTCGTTGCCCGCGAAACTCCCTCGCACTCAGGATGGAGTTTAGCCGCGTGCGCGATCGCTCCAGATTCTGCGACCCGGCCGAAGTTTGCAGGGCCTGCGCCTCTTCGCGGTAGGCCTTGAGCCTGTCACGAATCTGCGCGAGTCCATCACTGTTCGCGCCTGGATTCTTTTCGATCCCCGCGAGCGCTCCGGTCAGCCAGTCCGTTGAAACTGTGTACTGGGTTTCACCCGCTGTTACCGTCCAGCTGGGAGGTAGCGTCGTGCGAAGTTCATGTATTGCCGCAGGAACGGCGGGCGAAACTTTCAGGACTGCCGAACAGCGGTCGAGCTCGGCAATGTACTCCTGCAACGTGAGCGATTGTTGTGGCGGGGCAAAACTCGCCGACTGACACAAGCTCTTCGCCGGCCATAAGGCGAGAATGGCCATCAGCGCAATCTGGCAGCGAGCGGCGTTCCACATCGCCGTGCGCCGGGATTTCGTTTGTCGGAGGCGTTTCACGCCGAAGGCACCGTACCTGCCACGGGCGAAGGGCGATCGAGCGATGCCATCATGAACTGCAGATCGAAGGCTTCCTTGCGAATCCGCGTGTCGTAGTAGCAGAGCACCAGAACGATCATGGAGATTGATCCGGTTACAGTCCCGCCCACCGCTCCGGAAACGGACGCCATTAATGCGAGCCATGTCGGGAGATGGTGATTTCGGAAAAGCGCAATCATCGTCGCGATCGTGAATGGCGCCTGAAAGACGATGAATCCCACATATCCAATGATCGCAGCCAGCAGGAACGCGATAAAAATATGCCCTCGGCGCCCGCGCGTGAGTTGCACGCTGCGACGAATGGCCGCTAGGACGCCGAGGTTCTCTAGCATCAAAGCCGGAATCGAAACGGCATAGCGCAGCGCGAGATAGACGAACGCCACGGCGCCGAAAAGGTACACGAACAGCACCAGAAGCACGGTGACGGCTGCCACTACTGCTTGACCTCCTGCGGCAGCGGTCGCCGCGATGAGCACGCCGCCGACGCCTGCGATAACCACAAACACCAACACCATGATTCCCAGCAGGCGAATGGCGATATTCAGAATGACGCCCATTAACCTCCAGAATTTCCCGCGGAGGCTCCCATAGGAATCCCGAACGGTGGACCGACGGCCTAGGTACGCCTCGGATACGGCATGAGTGACGGCCGCGAGCGCAATCGAATGTACGAGGATCAAAACGATTGCAAATGCCAAAAAACCGGCGATGAATCCCAGAATCAAACCGGGGGATGGCACTAGAGGCGGTCTGCCGGCAGAAAACGAATTGCCCTGGAATGCGAGGACCAGATAATTCACGGGAATCCCGAAGGAAGCCGGAATCGCCATGATGCCCACGAACACCCAAAAATGATTGCGATAAAGAGTGAACGTGCGGTCCAGGAGTTCTCCCAGACTCAGAGGCCGGAGTTCGGCGGTCTCCACGGGTTCCTCGATTCAGACGCGCGATTCAAGCAATAATTTTTTATCTAACCACACAGTAACACCGGACGCAACAACGTGCGGCCGACCTGTTTCCGCGCCGTTTGCGGCGGCCCGCGAAATCTCATATCATTCCCTCGGGCGCGCCCCCACGCCAGGAGGACATCATGAGCGGATTCCTCAGTCGCGAAGAACTCAAGAAACTGAAGCCCGCGGAGACTTCATCTTTCCCATCGCCCATCCCCACGCAGATCGTCTCAAGCGACGAGTATTACCCGCAGCGCCAGAACAAGCAGCAGCGCCAGGTCGAAGCACAGTTAAAGGATATGGGCAACAAACTTGCCCGCAAGCAGGGCATTAGCCGTAGGTCGTTTTTCACCACGACAGCCGGTATGGCCGCAGCATTTCTGGCGATGAATAAAGTTTACGGTTCGCTTTTCGATGTAACCGCCGCCGAGGCCGCCACTCCGGAGCTGGCCGACGAGCGCGCGAACCTGCTGCAGGATCAATTCATTTTCGACGGGCACACACACTTCTTACGCGACGACACGCGGCTCACTGGGTTCATCATGATGCGCCAGGCGGTTGGAGACTCCGGCTGGAATCCGGAGCTAAAGGGCAAGAAGCAGACTATCGAAGACTTGAAGTACAACAATTACTTCAAGGAGATTTTTCTCGATAGCGATACCAAAGTCGCGATCATTTCCAGCGCGCCCTCCGACATTCCCCAGGACTGGTTCCTGACCAACGAGATGATGGCGGAATCCCGCGCGAAAATGAACAAAGCCGCCGGCTCCAAGCGCCTGATGAGCCACGCCATTTTCACCCCCGGCAAGCCGGGCTGGCTCGAAGACCTCGACCGTGGCCTGGCGCTCAAACCCGATTCAGTAAAAGGCTATACCATCGGCGACAACACCCACAAAGACCTGGCGCGCTACCCGTGGCGCATGGACGACGAAAAAGTCACGTATCTCGGCTACGAAAAGATGCTGAAGGCGGGCATCAAGAATGTTTGCGTTCACAAAGGTCTCTTCCCGCCCTCCCTGGACAACCAGTTTCCGCGGCTGCGCCCTTATGCCGATGTGAGCGACGTGGGCAAAGCCGCCAGGGATTGGCCGCAGTTGAATTTCATCATTTATCACTCCGGCTTTCGCAACGTGGGCGGCGGCGGTTCCGACGCGGCCGAGGCCTGGGCCACCGTTGAAAAGACCGGCCGGAACGAATGGGTCAGCGACCTCGCGGAGATCCCGGCGAAGTACGGCGTCACCAATGTCTACGGCGATCTCGGACAGGTTTTTGCGTTGAGCACCGTCGCGCAGCCGAAGCTCGCCGCGTTCATCGTAGGCACGCTGGTGAAGGGACTCGGCGCCGATCACGTCGTGTGGGGCACTGACGCGCTGTGGACCGGGTCGCCGCAATGGCAGATCGAAGGTCTGCGCCGCCTCGAAATTCCGGAAGACATGCAGGAGAAATTTGGATTGCAGCCCCTTGGTGCAGCCGATGGCCCGGTGAAAACAGCAATCTTTAGCGGAAATTCCGCGCGCCTCTACAACTACAAAGCGCCCGAAAAATGGGGAAAGATGGATCGGTTCGCTGCGCTGAAGGAGGATTACCTCAAATCGGGCGCGCATCGCACCAACCTGCGATACGGCTACGTCGCGGTCTAGTGGACCACTCGGAGCCTGCTACTCCCAGCCTGTCGGCGCCTTGTACGGCTGTGTGACAATGACTGCGGAAATTTCCTTGATTTTGCGGTCCTGTATTTTGAAAAGCTCCGCAATCTCTGTGCTGTTGGGCCATTGCGAATAGCGCCCCATCGTCATCATACCGTGACCGGCCACCTCGACTGTCTGCGACGTGGCGGGATGATTGAACCGCACGATTGCAAGCACGAGCCCTCGCTCGTCGTCCACAATCGGAAATCTGCGAGGGCTGATCGTATGGATGTACGTGAAAATTTTGGTGCTGAGTTGCGCCCCGCAGCTGAGCGCTCCGAGAGGCGAACTCGCGGACCCCGGGCACGTCTGAATTCCGTTCTCGATTCGTATGGCGTCCTTGTCGAACGGAACGATATCGCCATTTCCTTGCTCGATTCCGTCGAAATACTTGCCCACCATGGTGACCATTTCCACTCGCGACGGACGATCGGCGGCGGGAACCGATTCAAGAAAAATGGGTCTTGGCTCCGTCAAGTTTTCGACACCAAAAAGAGACGTCGTTTCCTTGCGCGCGACCAGGGTCTCAATCTCGGTAATCTTCTGATTCACAATCTTCAGCCGAACGTGCAATATCGCCGGCTTCCCATTCTCCTGAACCAGGGCAAACACGCCCGCAGCGCCTATCGCGGGCTCGTCGAAGTAGACTCTGTAATTAGTAAGGCCGGACGCCGTTGCCCACAGGCCATCGCCCAGCTCGAGTGGCACGCCATCCTCTGTAAATTTCACCGTCTTCGCGAGCGGCAAATGCGACGGATCGTGCGTCACCATGGCTGCGAGATATTGGTCCATAATGCCGTTGAGGCAAGCGCGATCGCAAGAATTGGAAGCGGGCGGGCTCGCTGGAGCAGCCGACACTCGAACCTCGTTCGATTGGGCGACAAAGGTAGCGAGAATCAGAACGCCAGCCGCGCTCGCGATCAACAGTTTCCTGCGCACGATTCCTCCTCTGACGCGTGAATATCGAACCCCTACCACTGCGGCTGATCGGACCTCGAATTCTCCCAGCTGCTCCATCCCGATCCTTGCCCATATGTCCCTTGAGTCAGGACAGCCTCGATCTCGTGTAGCTGATTCTTCCGAACCTTGAATATCTCGGCGATCTCCCATGTGAATGGAGTCGTCGGTCCGGCCGTAACAGCGCGGCCATCCGGCGTTTCGAAGTTGCGTGTATTTCCTGCCTGATGGTCAAAGAAAACGAAACTGAAAACGATTCCTCGTTCCTGATCAACAACGGGATAGCGCCTGTCCCGAATCAGCGACACAAAGTGGAGCAAGCCGGATTGAAACTGGTCCCGGCACGACCAGCCCGCCGAGTACATCGTCGGCTTCTGCGCGGGGTCGTACTTCGCGGAAGGGGCGGGGCGCGGAGCGCCGGATGCAGTCAAGCCCGGCATGGGATTGAGATTATTCGTCGTCTTCATGCCGTTCTCAAGGCGATCGCAGTCATCGGCAAAGAACGTGTAGTCGTGTTTGCCGTCGTCCTGCTGCATCCCGGAAAAGTACTTGTTGGCCGTCTTGATCAGTTCGAGTCGGGTCGTGCGCTCGCCGGTCGGAATCTCTTCGAGAAACGCAGCTCGCGGACTGCCGAGTTTCTCCAAATTCGCGGCGCCGCCCTGCGCAAACTGGCCGCGCGACACAATTGTTTCGATCTCGGAAATTTTCTGATTCTCGATTTTCAATCGCACGGCGACAATCACCGGCTGGCCCGCCTCCTGCATCGTCCCCTCAAAACCCACCTGGCCGGCCTGCGGATCGTCCACGTAGAATTTGTACGTCCCCTTGCCCGTAGCAGTTCTCCAGAAGCCATCGCCCAGTTCGAGTTCTTGGCCATTCTCGGTGAATTTGAGGAACTTCGTCACGGCGAGCCGCGACGGATCATGCGCCACCACGGCGTCGAGATACTGATCCACAAAATTGTTCAAACAGGTGCGGTCGCAAGCGCTCGAATCTGGTGCGCTTTGCGGACCGCCGGGGAATGCCTGTAGCATGTTGGGTCGGCCAAGAATGGCGCCGACGATCAAAATTCCAAACGCACAAACAACCAGAAGTTTTCCGCGCACGTGATCCCCCTGAGCCCTGTGGCTGCGCGGACTGTATATCAGAAGCTGCGCGGAGTCTGCAACCCGGTTCCTTCCGCTACCGTCGCTTCTCGTGTCCGAGGAACGTTCCTTCCTGAAGCTCATTGAACGCAGCGCGTAGCTGCTCCTGTGTGTTCATCACGATCGGCCCGTACCACGCGACAGGTTCTTCCAGAGGCTTGCCTGACACGAGCAGGAAACGAATTCCCTCGGGACCGGCCTGCACCACAACCTCGTCGCCTCGGTCAAAGAGTACGAGAGAGCGGTCGCACGCTTCTTTCGGAGGAGCCGTGTCCAGCCAACCCACCGATTCGGTGGGCACGGCGAGCGGGCCCGAAGCGTTGCCGAATTTCCCCGAGCCCGCAAAAACGTAAGCGAAGGCGTGGCGCGTTGTCTCAACGGGTAGCGTCTTCCTTCTCCCCGGAGGCACGGACACGTCCACATAAACAGGATCGGCGGCGATGCCTTCAATCGGACCGCGCTTTCCCCACAGAGTGCCGCAGATGACCCGAGCGCGAGTGCCATCGTTATCGGTGATTTCAGGAATTTCTGGCGCTTTCATCTCTTGGTAGCGCGGCGCAGTCATTTTCAGAGACGCAGGAAGATTTGCCCACAATTGGAACCCGTGCATCCGGCCCTCCGGATCGCCTTTGGGCATTTCCTGGTGGATAATTCCGCGACCTGCCGTCATCCATTGGATGTCGCCGGCAGCGATAGCGCCGCTGTTGCCGATGCTGTCGGCGTGGTCCACCGTCCCCGCAAGGACATAGGTGATCGTCTCGATCCCGCGATGAGGATGCCAGGGAAATCCGGCGCGATAATCTTCCGGAATGTCATTGCGGAAATCGTCCAGCAGTAGAAAAGGGTCAAAATCGGATGTCTCGTGAAAGCCGAACGCCCGCCTCAGGTGAACTCCGGCACCTTCGATAGTCGGTTGTGAAGTGATGAGCCGCTTGACCGGTCGAATGGACATCAGAACCTCCTGTATTCAACTCTTAGCTGTTCCCAAAAACCGGCACGGCCGCTCCGTGAATCACTTTCGCATCGTCGCTGCACAGGAACACGATAACGCGCGCAATATCTTCCGCCTTGGGCCACTTCACGAAATCAGCCCCAGGCATTGCTTTCCGGTTGGCTTCCGTATCAATGATGCTGGGGAGTATCGAATTCACGCGCACTCCGCTGCCTTTCAGGTCTTCAGCCAGAGAATCCATCATCGCCACCGCGGCCGCTTTTGACGCCGCACAGGCAGACGCGCCGGCGCCGTGATCAATAGCCGCCTTGGCCGCAACGTTCACAATCGCCCCGCTGCCTTGCTTCAGCATTACCCGTACCGCGGCGCGTGACAGCGCGTAGCCCGACCGCAGGTTCAGCGCCAACATTTGATCGAAAACCTTGGTATCCAGCTCCCACAATTTCACACCGCCCGCATAACCGCCCACTGTGTTCACCAAAGCATCGAGTCGCCCGTGTCGCCTGATGATTCCGTCAACGAGCTTGCTAACTTGTGCTTCGTCCGTAACATCAACATTATATCCTTCGATCTGAGAAGCTTTATCCGCGGCCAGCGTTTTTAGCGCATCCATCTCTTCCGGTTTTCGGTAGGCGACAATTACTCGGGCATGTTCCTTCAGGAACGCCAGCTTTACCGCGCGTCCCAATCCGCCCGTACCTCCGGCGACCAGCACCACTCCAGCTGTTGATGTCATGTTTGGCTCCGTATCTCCGTGAGGCCGGCGAGGAACGCCCGTAACGACGATATTAGATTGGTTGGTTGCCATCTAGGCATTTCTGTCCACACCGCGACGACACGCATGGGCGGTCGCAAATTCGCAGAATGAACAGGGAACGATGGTGGGCGTGATAGGAAACGAACCGACGTCCTCCTCTTTCACGAGAAGGACGTCGGGAAAGCGTGCCTTCAGTAGGCGACTTTCTGTGGCCGATAGGAGACGCGCGCTACTTCAGAGTAAGGTACGGGGCTCACAACCGCCCGAATAGGAGTTTGCACGTGGCGTTCAACTGTGGGCTTCGAGGACCCGCCTCCCTCTTCGCCCCAGACGAATGTGACCTCAGTGCCGGGCTCGCTGTGTTCGCTATCAATCATGGCGAGCGTAAGCATCCTGCCTTCGTTGGCGCTATATCCACACCACGTTGAAATCCCGACCATCTTGCCGTCTCTCAAGACTTTGTCATACGGCAACGTCGAATAGACGGCAGACGGAAAGTCGAAATATTTCGCGCGGTTCTCTTTCTGGAACATGGTTCCCAGAGCCTTTGTTACGTCTTCGCTGTCCAGGGCCAGCGTAACTTTCGTCCGTCTCGGGCTGACTGCCATTTTCTGAAGGCTCTCTTTGCCTATGAACTCATGGTCAAACTTGACAATGGATCCATATCCAAGATCATACGGCGTGAGGTAGTAGTCGGAGATGTTATCGGAATAGAAGCTGCCACCGAGGGAAGCGATGGCCTCATAACAATTGGCAGGCAACCACTGCCGGTACGCCTTCATCTTTTCGCCGCTATAGACCGCAGGCATCGGCGACGGAATCCATCCTGATTCGAGAGTGTTGGATGAATACGCCCTGGCACCAACCTGTCGAAGTCCGAATTCCTTACCGGCCTCAACGATGGCCGCCTTGACCTCGTCGCCGTCCGCCCAGGGACCAAACAGTTCCAGCCCAGGTTGTCCGGCCATGCCATGACGCAAGGCGCGGACTTCCCGCCCGGCAATCGTCACCCTGGACATGTTGAAGAACTTGATGTCCGGGGCCGGTTTACCCGTAACCTTCTCGATGACCTTCATCGCATTCGGGCCCTGAACCTGGAATCTGTAAACCTTGCGAACGATCGGTCCCAGTCTGGCAGCAGCTCGTTCGTCCCGCTCCACTTTCGCGTTATAGCCGCCGGTTTCGCAGTGATACTGAACCCAATTGTGTATCGAGGGGCGCCCGACGAGATTAAACAGATTCGTATCAAGGCAAAAAAGCACCACATCCCCGATCACGTAGCCATCATAATTACACGCCACAAACTGCTTGGCTTTGTCGGGCACGAAGCCCTTGAAACTGTTTACGCCAAGATCGGACAGCAACTTCAGCGCGTCCGGACCCTCAACATACATGTCCGTCATGTGATAGGACTGGTTGAAGAGAACGCAGGTATGTTGCCACGCGCGCTGTTCATCTCTCCAGTTCGAAAACTCGCTGGGAACCACCGGATAGACATACGGACCAGTTTGCGAATTGCGCAGCAGCTTCACCGGATTCCCGGTGGCTTGCAACAGGTCCTCTAAACTCTTATGGCCCACTGGCATATCTCCTTTTGGCGATTAGCGCGAAATCAGCGGCAACACGTGTGCACCGGGAAATGCTGGACGAGAACGGAAGCCCACCGCTTCGGCCCTCGATACACCTGATCCTCTTACGGCGACAGAGAGTATACGCTCAGCCCCCAAATGTGTACAAGCGTATACAACGAGTCCTCGTCTTGGTGTCGGCAACAATCAAGAAGGAAATAGCTCGAAGGAGTTGGCGGCCTGGCGGGACCCGTCGGCCCGCACTTCCGTAGAAATGAATTCATCGGATACTTAACCGGGAGATTCATGGGCCCATCGCCCCGCGATCGCAGGACGCCGCCTTCGCTTTAGAGAATCGCTCCGAAATTCTAATCGGCCATCAGATCTCTCATACGGCGCGACCATCGTGTTGAAATGCTCCCTCGGAATCTCGTTCATTTGTGAGGTTCGTTGCCGGGCCCGGAGTCGGAAATTCTCGGCGCGTCACCGTCGGTGTCTGATCGCCAGGACTTCCGCTCCATATTGATGCTTGTCTTTGTTGTAACCGCATGCTCGAACATCAGAGCCGCGACGCGTTCGCCTTCGCCAGTTTCGAGCGACTGAACGATCGCATGATGTTGATGGTGGGCATACCACAGCATCTCAAACATGCGATGCAGGTCCACTTTGTCAAAGGCGATCGCGTGCGCCGCAGCGAAAGGGATGCGGCCGTTGCGCTCGAGCGCTTCGGCGATGACCTTGCTGCCGGCCCCTTGGACGATCAGTGCATGAAATTGCTTGTTCATGTCACCGTAACGGTCCTCGTCGGATTCGATCAGGTGCCGTTTGGCAAAGATCTCGTCGCCTTCGTGGAGGCAATCATGCAGGGACTGCATCAGCCGCCGCGATGGCCCCTGTTCGGCCAGCGTGCGTGCCGCCAGTCCTTCCAGCACGCCGCGAACGTCAATGGCGTCCATTATTTCTTTGCGTGTAAATTCACGAACCACGAACCCGCGCGTATCCAGCTGAATCAGGATCCCTTCTTGCGCCAGCATGGGCAAAGCTTCGCGGACGGGAGTTCGCGAGACTCCGAGGTTGCTGGCCAGCTCCACCTCCCTCACCCGCTGGCCGGGCTGGAGTTCACCGTGCAGAATCATCTCGCGTATTCTGACGATTACCCGTGAATTCTTACCTGCCATTTGCACGCCAATCTTATCGAGGCTGCTCGGAATCTTGGAGTTCGCCGGCTGCCGCGCGCAGATTGGCCTCCGGGTGCCCTCGAATCACGCGGATGTTACCAACTCCACACGGCGCAAGCAATCGCTGAGCGCAGCGAGACCGCACACACGCGCGCTAAAGCTTGGATGTTCGCACTCATTAGTGTAAATGGCGACAGCGAGAACTCATCCCAACAAGTGCAGGGGCATTCAAATCACGGCGTGGAATTCAAGTTCCGAAGATGAACGCTGCCCGGGCAGGGGGGGTGGCCTCTACCCGGGCGGCAGCCAAGCGCTCTTTAAAATCTAGGGGAGCGCGAAGTTAGTAAATGTATACACTACGATAGTTACTGCATGCAATAGGAAATCGGGGTGGGGGAGCGCTATCGAGCTAGGCGGGCGAGGGAGTCAGCTGTAGCAGGCGAGTCATAAGTCATCCACCACGCCTGTTCTGAGGTTCCGGGACAGCAGGCCGCCCCAACGAGGTATGCACCGGTTTAAAATCCTCTACCAAGCCTGCCTCGTGCAAGGCCCGTTCGATCCATTCGTAACTAAGAGAGATGCCGTGCTTTGCCTGCAGTTTCTCGTGGAACGAACGCACGCTGAGCCGGGAATACTTCTCCTGGTAGAGCAGGAGGACTTGCTCGACGGTCGCCAGCGGCACATTCTTCTGGCGAGGCCGATGATTCGCTCTCACCCAGAAACCGTCGTAACCCCTCTTCTTGTAGAGCTGCCGCATGCTTTCCATGGAGGAATAGGAGATCCCTAAAATATCTGCTGCCTGATTCCAGGTGATTTTCCTGGCGATTGCCCGCAGGACTACTTCTCGCATCTTCATATTTGCACCGCCCGGTGGGCGGAAAGCACCGAGCCGATGCCAGACGGGAGTCTGGCCATCGGCTCGGCTAACCGCGAACCTAGAAGGCAAGCTTAAAGGCGAATTGAATCTGCCGCGGGGTCACGACAGGCGCCTGCGAGAGAGTTGTCTGGCCGTCGGTGAAAGCCTGGGCCCCAGGCGTGTTGATTGCACCTTCAGGCGGGGCCGGGTTGTAATGGTTGATTATGTTGAAGAACTCGGCTCGGAATTGCAAGTTTACCCTCTCCGTGATTTTGGTGTCCTTCAGAATGGAGAAGTCCCATGCAATCGTTCCGGGACCGGGTACGCTGTCCCGGGTAACGTTCCCTAAATATCCAGGCGCCTGCGGCTCGTAGCACGCTGGGTTGAACCACTGCGTGGTGTTGGGCTGGCCTAGCACGTTCTTCTTGTCAATGATCTGGTTGGGACTGCACCCGGCAGCGAAGGTATAGTTGGCCCTCGTAGCCCACTCGGTTCCCAGGTCGGCTGGATCAAATGTTGAGCCGTTGTAAATGTTAATGGGCACGCCTTTATGCATACCCAGGATCGTGGCCAGCTGCCATCCTTCCACAAACTTGTTTCCCTTGAAAGGCAGGGAGTAGAGCAAGTTGGCGCTCAAATTGTGACGAATGTCGAAAGTGCAATTCCCATAGTCGTAACTCTGATTGTATGGGTCCGTAACAAGTTGAGCGAACTCCTCCAGGCTCGTTGCGAACGAGCCATCGTCAATGCAGTGCGACCATGTGTAGTTGATCTGCCCGGCAATATTGTGGGCAAACTGGCGGTTCAAACTGACTTGAAGGGAATTGTAGCTTGACGCCGCCGTGGTTGTTTCGGTCACCATTTCGCCGAAGTTCCCATTGATCCGGGGACCCGGGGTTGTGCCTCCAAATGGCGTGGGGAACTGCACTCCGCTGCCATAGCAGGTGGCCTGCCCTAGCTGTGCCTGTGGGCACTGACCTAAGCCCGTTTCGCCCACAAAAATCCCTCCGCCACCACTAGGATATGAGCCGGGATTCTGGGGTAGAGCTGTACAATCCGGATACGAAAAGCACTTGGGAACGTTGATGTCCTCCTGAGTCCACAGATGGCGGGCCACTTCGCCGACGTAGCCGACGGAAAGAACGGTGCCGTGCGCGATCTCGCGCTGGATGTTCAGGTTGTACTGCATTTCGTAAGGTGAGCCATTCGGGACTTGGTAATCAACGCCGGCGAATTCGGCTGGTGCAATCGAGTTAAACCCAGGAATCCCGAAAGGGGCCTGCAGACTGCCCAAGCACTGGGCAGTGTTTGCGAATGGGTCGGGGAAACAGGGCTCGAATACTTCGTAGAAGGTGGCCGGCGGAGTTGCGATAAATCCCGACTCATAGATGCGTGCGGCAACTGGGTCATGGAAAATTCCGAAGCCGCCTCGAATGGACGTCTTGTGATCCTTGAACGGATCATAGGCGAATCCGAACCGGGGACCCCAGTTCTGCGCATTGGGATTGTTCGCGAATGCGTGCCGCACAGGCGTAAAGATGCCCGTCAGACATCCGGCGTATGAAGCCGCTGTCGTCTCGCCAGTGCAGTCAGGCGCGGTGGCTAGGGGGCCGATCGGCGGACGGAACGACCCTACGAGGGTCGTTAGTGTGTTGTTGCCACCGGCCCAACCTATCGGATTCGTTGCGTAGTCAAGTCGTATGCCAAAATTCAACGTCAACCGCGACGTAACCTTCCAGTCGTCCTGAATGTACGGGGCGACGTCAATCTCCCGGAAATACCGGTCGCCGTCGGCGAACCCCGGCGGGACCGCAAAATCAATAAATGGTTCTCCGCTGATCCAGGCCTGCAGGCTCAACTGAGCGAGGGCATATTGACCGGCGGAGTACGCGATCTGGCGGTTATTTGTCTGCACTCTGGTGATAACCACGCCGAATTTAACCGTGTGCGATCCGTGCGTCCACACGAAATCATCGCCGCCACTGAATTTGCTTTGAACCAGTGTATCGGGCCTGTCGGCATCTGGTCCCACCGGCACGATCCCGCCGAATGCGGAGTACACGCCATCCGGGCGCACCTCTCCCGCGTAATTGTTGCCCGCCAGGGTTGAACCGGTGAAGTCGAGCGGGTCGTAGTCCAAGCCCACTGCAGATTCCTGCGCTCCGGTGAGCCCGAACGCGGTACGAGAATTCTCATTCGCGCGCGTATAACCGAAGCGAACCGAATTCACCATTGTTGGCGATAGGATGTGCTTTTCCGTCAGCGTGAAAAATTGATTCCGAGTAAACTCGAGTTCAGGAAAAATCCCGAGAGGGTCCTGCGGACCGTTCACCACCCGGGCGTCATCAAAGACGTATCTGCCGAATAGCGAGTCGTTGGGGCCGAGATTGTAGTCAATGCGCCCCAGGGCGTAGTCTTCATTGACCGTCAGAGGCTGGGCGGTCGTCACGTACTGAAAACCACCGTGATCGTAGCCGACTGGAGCTCCCTCTACGCCGGTCGCATTACTACCAAACGCCACCGGCCGGCAGGTTGTGCACAGAGCGTACAGTTTGCTGATGTCCTCCGCCAGTGGACTTGCGCCCGGAACTGGTTCGACAGGGTTGCCGGCCGTCCCGACGTCCGGCCAGAGCCCAGCCCCTGGACTTAGTGGGCCGCAAGCCGCCGCCGTGTTGAGGGCGGGCGTAGAAGGATTCAATGGTGATGTGCCGGGGGTGCCGCACGGTAGCTCTCCCTCGTTGGTATAGGGCTCGGGGACACCAAAAGGGAACGAAGTATTTGCCAGAAGTTGGCGCAATCCCTCATAGTTGGCGAAAAAGAACAATTTGTCTTTCTTGATTGGACCGCCGATATCACCGCCAAACTGATTTCTCCTGAAGGGAGGCGGTCCCGACAACGGATCGCTGATATCTCGCGCGTCCAAGGCGTTGTTCCTGATGAACTCATACGCCCCGCCGTGAAGGTCGTTCGTTCCAGAACGACTCGTCGCGTTTATGACAACTCCGTTCCCGGCGAATTGCGAAGTGTAAGTATTGGTCAGCAGCTGGAATTCTCCGATGGCCTCAACGCCGAGCGACGTGGCCGCGTATCCGGAACCGGTGCCGTGCTCCCAGAAATCCCGGATGTCGGTGTTATCGAGCAAGAACATTTGACCAGTAGGTCTGGCTCCGGAGCTGGAATAGTTGTTCTGCATTCCGTACATGCGGCCGGTCACGAAATTGTTGGCGGGGGCGATTGTCGCCACACCTGGCGCCAGGGTAATGAGCTGCTCGAAATTGCGGCCGTTGAGCGGAAGATCGCGCATTTGCTGCGGGCTCACCAAGGTGGAAACCTCGGACGTCTCGGTCTCGACGCGAGAAACGTCGGATTCCACACTAACGGTTTGGGTGATTTGACCTACGGGAAGCGCGAAATCCACGACGACGCTTCCGCCGACAGCGAGGACGACGCCGGTATGCACCACGATCTTGAATCCTGCGTTCGAGGCTTGCACGTTATAAGTGCCGACAACCAGGTCGGCCAATTTGTAGCGGCCGGCCGAATCACTGGAGGTGCTTTGAGCCACGTTCGTGCCAACGTTGGTGGCTTCAACTTTCGCACCGACGACTGCGCCGCCGGAAGGATCGGTCACCGTCCCCGCGATCGTGGCGGTGTCGGCTTGACCTTGCGCGCGGATTGCGCAGAACAGAACCACGAGGAACACCAAACACACGCTCGCACAAATTCGCTTACAAAACCCCTGGCTATTTGCCATTTCCCACCGTCCCTTTTTGAATGCAGCGTTAGGAGCGCGAGCGGAAGATGCCACTGCAGCTCCGTTGTGAGGGTTAATTACTACCGTCATAATGCACTTGTCAAGATAAATATGTATACAACAAGCCCAATTCTGCACGAAAGCACGCCGATCCAGGAACATGCCGCAATTTCCGCCAGAAGCTCGAAATAAATGAAAACAGGTATGTTGTGTCTCTGCATTTTAAACATCGGGATTTGGGTCTGGATTTCGTTGAATACGATTGTATGTAAACCGGGTACAAGCGCGAACCTGAGGGATGCGAAGACGATGATCTTCACCGGGGACGCTGCATTGCGGGGGCCCCAGGCGGCAACCCTGAAGGACGACGATTTGATCCCGCGCTGGCCGAGCACCGCCTCAATCAATGTCGTTGTCGTCGGGGGCCAAACGAATCCTTATCGCTAGATGACTAGGTCGCGAACACGAGCTACTAGAGGAGCATTTCGAAAGACAGATGGGTGTAGGGCGCGAGCGCCTGGCTGGGACGTAATACAGTTCGTTGCTACTGACCCTGGTTTTTTTTCGGAAGCGGCGGCGGGATTTTCATATTCTTCACCTTGAGCATGTATTCCGGATACATCGTTTCCGCTCCGCCTCGTGCCGCCTCGAGCGGAACTCCATATCTCCTTCCGAACTCGTCGAGGAATTGGTTTGTCCCCGGCAAATGATGCGGTACGACTCCCGCGGGGCGGTCTACTTCGTCAACAGATTCGCAAGGCCACGGGGCCATTTGCTGCTGTGGGTTGTAGACGAAATCCACTGTCCGAATCAGCGGCTCGGTTAGATAGACCGGGTCATATGTGATCGCAGCGACGGTCAGATAATTGCCGTGCCTCATCAAGTGCGCGGTAGCTGTGGCCATGTCGCTGCGGGGAACGCCATTTAGCCCCAGCCAGTTTTCTTTCAAGTGCGTTGTCGTCACCACCAGGATGTCGCCTTCCCATTTTCCGGTGGAGAACCCCGCCCATGTGTGCCGAGCATAATCGGGCGGATGCGGCCGCCCGTCCATCCAGATGGTTTGCTCGGCGCCGTAGGCGGAAAGGTGGGTGTGGTACGCGATCACTTTCTGCGTCGCCTTATCCACTTCCTTCCAGATGCTCAGGCCCGACGGGCCGCGCCAGCCGTAATCCGATCCGTGCTGACGACATTGATTCTCCGGCAATTCCATCAGCGTCGCGTCCCAGCTATCGGCTCGCTGGCGCGCGGCCTGATTGATCGGCAACCCGAGGTAATCGCCGATTTCGGCGCCGGCCAGCCGTTCCCGCTGGTCCTCGTCAAATCGAGGAGACCATTCTCCGGAGGGATCCTGCTGCGCAATGGCGGGCCGGACCAGAATCATCGCGAGCAGAAGCCCGAGGATCGCAAAACCTGCCATTTTGTATCCTTCGGTGTGAGTCATTTCGAGTTTCCGGCGTGAGAGTCTCATACTACGAGACGATCCGCAATAACGTGACACCGTATGAGAAACCCAATGTTCCGCAGTGGCGTCAAAGACACTGTATGCATACCGGGACCGCAAACGAATCTATCTCCATATATACCGTCGCTGAATGCGGAACTGAAATCCGTCTTGCATACAATGTCGTATTGACAGCGATAGATAGCTCGTAGTAAGTACCCGCTGCATCTGCCGGGCGGAGCCGAACCTTGCCTTCAGCTCGCCCGGAACGATGTTGAGTCTGCGGAACGCGCGGTTGCGTCGAGAGCAGACTCGCAGGATTCGAAAACCGAGAACCGAACTCGCTCCGCAACGAGGTCCCAATGAACTACCCCGCTACTGGATATCACCACATTACTGCGTGTGCCGGCGCAGCGCAGGAGGACGTCAATTTTTTTACGGGAATTGTCGGCCAGCGGCTGGCCAAGCAAACGATCCTCATGGACGGAAAAGCTCCGCACTATCATTTGTACTACTCGAACGCCAATATCGAGCCGGGCTCGATCATGACCACGTTTCCGTACAGCAATCTTGTGGGTAAGCGCGGCTCCGGGCAGGTGCAGTCAATCACGTATACGGTTTCCAAAGGCTCGCTTCCTTTCTGGCAGGGGCACTTCAAGAAGCACAAGGTTGATCATAGCGAGATCAAGGAACGGTTCGGGCAGCGCTTCATTCGATTCACCCATCCGGCCGGACTCAGTTTCGAAGTCATGGAAGACAAGAACGACACGCGCGAAGGTTGGACGACGAAAGAAATTTCGCAGTCCGAATCAATTCACGGCTTTCACGGCACCGTGCTCTCGGTCCGTGACGTGAGCGAGCAGGAAAAATTTCTAATCGAAGCAATTGGCTTCCGCAAGACGGGCGTTGACGGCGCATACCACCGATTCGAGATCGGCAGCGGTGGGGCGAACAAGACTCTGACGCTCCTGCACGAGCCGGATCGGGCGCCCGGAAGTTGGACGTTCGGCTCCGGAACGGTGCATCATCTGGCGCTATGGGTCGCGGACGATGATGCCATGGCGGCGCAGAAGGCGATCTACGAGGAGCTGGGCTATACCGACGCATCCGAAATCAAGGATCGCTACTATTTCCACTCAATGTACGTTCGATCGCCGGGCGGTATTCTCGTTGAGTGCTGCTGCAATGTGCCCGGAGGATTCGAAAAAGATGAAAAGGCCAGCGAATTGGGTACAAAGCTGCATTTGCCTCCCTGGTTCGAAGATCGTCGAAAGGAAATCCTGGCCACGCTCGAGCCCATCACGGCTCCAGCGGGATCTACATCTCGCAATTAAATCGAAGCTGGTTTGCCAGCAACTTTCACCCGGGAAGGCCACGAAATGAAACGAAGCGAAACCCGCATTCTGACGACGCACGTCGGCAGCATTGTTCGCCCACAGCATCTGCGGGATCTCGCCGCGACTGCGGGTGAGTCGGCCGAGAACATGCAGCGTTTCGAGCGGGCTCTGCGCGAGTCGGTCGCAGAAGTCGTGAGGCTTCAGGCGAAGACCGGCATTGACATCGTCAACGACGGCGAATTCGGCAAATCCAGTTGGGCGAATTACATTCTCGAACGCATTACCGGATTCGAGCACCGGCCAGAACAATTGCGTCCGGTTTACTGGCTGGGGCGCGACCGCGACCGCTTTCCCGAAGTGATGGCGGCGGAATTTCCGTGGATGTCGAAAGGAGTGCCGACCGAAGCCTGCGTCGGGCCGATCAAATATCGCGATCATGCGAGCATTGATCGTGACATTGCGAATCTGAAAGCAGCCCTGCCTGCGGTGAACGTGGAGGAAGCGTTTCTCCCGGTCGTCGCACCGGCAAGCTCCGCGTACGACGGTGTGAACGAATATTATCCGACTGAAAAGGAATACGTCTACGCCATCGCTGATGCTCTGCGCGAGGAATATCGTGCGATTTACGAATCGGGCCTGCTCGTACAGATAGACGACGCCGTCCTTGCTAATATGTACGATCACTACGTCGAGCAAAGTCCGGAAAAATATCGCCAGTGGGCCGGGCTGCGCATCGAAGCTCTGAACCATGCGCTTCAGGGCATTCCCGAGGGTCGAGTACGCTACCACGTTTGTTTCGGCAGCTGGCACGTGCCCCATCTCGCGGACGCGCCGCTGGAGGAAATTCTTGGCTTCATCCTGAGCGTGCGCGCCGGTGCGTATTTGATCGAGGCGGCGAATCCACGCCACGAGCATGAGTGGCGCGTCTGGGAAACGACGAAGTTACCGGAAGGCAAGATTTTGATTCCCGGTGTGATCACGCATCACACGATTACCGTGGAGCACCCGCGGCTCGTCGCCGACCGGATCGTGCGCTTTGCACGCCTGGTCGGACGCGAGAATCTGATCGCCGGCTCGGATTGCGGCTTCGCGCAGGCACAATTTATTCAGCGCGCAGCGCCGTCCGTGATGTGGGCGAAATTCGAAGCGTTGGTTGAAGGGGCGCGGATCGCCAGCGCAGAGCTTTGGCCGAAGCGCGCAATCGCGTAGGCTATGAACCGAATCGTCCCAAAGGGGGCAAATTGAAAACTGCAATTAGATCAGTCGCGATATTGCTGGTTGTGGTGGGGTTGCTCGCCGCGGCCCGGACCTCGCAGACGCAAGCTCCGCAATGCGATCGTGCTTGTCTGATCATGACCACGAATATTTATCTGGCTGGTCTGGTCGCCCACGATCCTTCGATCGTGAAGTTTTCACCAGACGTAAAGTTCGTCGAAAACACGGTGCCGATGAAACCCGGCGATGGGCTTTGGAAAACCGCCTCCGCGATACCGACGACTTTCAAGATCTACGTGCCCGACGTCGTTGCTCAGCAGATTGGATTCTTGGGCATCATGCAGGAGAACAATCGGCCGATTGAGTTCGCTCTTCGTCTCAAGATCGTTGATGGCCAGATCGTGGAAGCTGAGCATTTGATCGCACGCAATCTGGGCGCAGCGACGCTCGTAAATCTGGTAGTGCCGCGTCCGGCCTTGCTCGCCACGGTTCCGCCAGAAAAGCGAGTTCCCCGGGAACAGATGCTGACCATCGGTGCTTCCTACTATGAGGCGCTGGTCACTGCCGACGCCAACGATGCGCCGTTCGCGGATGATTGTGTCCGCCGCGAAAATGGCATGCAGACGACGAGCAATCCTCCGCCCGCCGCGCCGGGACGGGGAACTATCGGCGCCATGGGATGCGCGGATCAACTGCATACGCACACCTTCGACTATATCAAGCGCATCGAACCTCGCCGCGTCTGGATTGCCGATCCAGAAACCGGTCTGGTGTTCGGACTCTCGCAGTTCCGCCATCCGATGGAGGAGAAGTCCCTGAAGATCGTCGGCGTTCCCGGTGTTGATAGCGTGCCCATGAATTTCAATCCGTTCGATCTCCCTGCCGCGCACATCTTCAAGGTCAGCGGCGGCAAGATACACGAAATCGAAGCCATGGGTTTCATGATGCCGTACAACTCAAAAACAGGCTGGGAGTAAGCGCGCGCTGCCCCGGGTAATTGCAATAGCTTGAAACAAAAGGGGAAACTGCTCCATGAAGAAATCAATGTGCGATACGAAGGTGTTTGTTGCGCCAATTTTTCTGGCCGGCGCGCTGTTCTTTTCCGGCATGTTGAATGCGCAGGCGGTGGCGCCACCGCAGGCCGGCACTGGACCGGCCAATTCGATAACGATGATGGACGGCAGACAGGCGAATCAAGATGTAACCGAGAAGTACCTGCGCCAGCAACTGGGCGATCCGAAGGAAGAAGCTGCCTACCAGGCTTTTCATAAAGTCGGCGAGGATAGCGGCGACAAGAAGATTCACCTCGGCCTCACGTTCCTGGCGAAATATCCCTCGGACCGCTACAGCGAAGCGGTGTACGAGGAACTGTCGCAGGCTTACTATGACAGGAAGGACCTGCCGAGCTTCTACACCTACTCCGAGAAGGGACTTTCACTTTTTCCCGACGATGTCCATCTGCTGGCCCTGAGCGGATGGGTAATCCCCCGCGCGTTTGACCCTCACGAGCCCGATGCCGACAAGAAGCTGGACATGGCCGAGGGGTACGAAAAACACGCTCTCGACGTGATGGGGAAAATGCAGAAACCAGACGGCCTGCCAGACGACGAATTCGCCGCATTCAAAACCGGCGAGATGGCTGTGGCGCACAGCGGTCTCGGTCTCGTCTATTTTCGCCGCGAAGACTATGATACGTCCGAAAAGGAACTCGAGATTGCGACGAAAAACGAAGCCAAACCCGACCCGACCGATTTCTACATCTTGGGAGCGGATCTGGAGAATTTGAGCCGCTACCAGGAGGCGGCGGACGCTTTCAACCGGTGCGCGCAGATCGCTGGAAGCGTGCAGGACAACTGCAAGAAATATGCCGCCGACGCAACGCAACGCGCTGCGGCCGCGAAGTAGCGCGCACGCCTGCGCAGCGCGGGTAGCCGGTCACGGCTCGATTGCAATTCCCGGCCGCTATTTCCACCGGTCTTCAGGCGCCGTTCTCGTGGCGGCGTGGCAGTCGGATGGGCACAATATCGGGCGCAACCCCGATCAAGCCGCGGTTGCCGGCAACTCCGCGAACCTGAGTAACTGACTGACAATTAAGAATAAGTTTGGTGGACGTGACCGTGATCGAACCGGCGACCCCCCGCTTGCAAAGCCGGATAATCGCTTCCAACAGTTCTTCCCGTTTTCTATAATGGCTGCCGTCTCAGCCGCATCGCGAGACGCGATCAAAGCGTTAGTTTACTTGGCTGAACTCCGAGCCAGTCGGCTGCCGCCTGCGCCTCATTGAACACTCCCACTTGAATTCGCGGTGAATTCAATGGCAATTCATACACGCGAGCGATGCCGAAGGCGAGTGGGTCGGTTGCGAGAAAAGCGGATTTGACGTGGATGTCATTTGGATTAAACGCACCGCGTCGAGCTGCCGATTCCACAATATCTGCGGATGAAAGATTTGTGCGGTCCAATTTTGTCAAATCGCAGAATCGGTTGAACCCACTTTCGACTTGCTCCTCCCTGATTTCGACGAATTCTACAATTCGTGGCGCTTCAGCACACGGCTCGTACCGCTGTGCTGAGCTCCGTTATTTCGGAGTGGCTCCGAAATAACGGAGCTAGGATCTCACCCAATCGTGCTGCGCCTGCTCAATACTTTCAATTGAAACGATTTACCGACAGAGCAAAAGAGCCTGCTTTGGTTCGCCGCTTGCTGCTGACCAGTTCCGGTGAAGGGCCCTCTCCTTCCAATTAATTCGACACGACGGGCGAATGGACATTATGTAGAGCTGGGACTTGGAATTCCCGGTGTTCTCGGTGTAGGCTTACCGCGGAAAAAATATCGGTCAATGCTGGCACTGGACTCAATCCGATCCGAGAGCTGGAACTTAATGAAAAATGGAGTGAACGCGATGAGCACAGGATCAAATCGTACGAAACAACGAGTCTGGACTCGTCAAAGTCTCGTGGCTCTTTTGTGCGTTCTGCTAATCGCTCCGGGAGATACTTTGCTCCACGCGGGAGCGGCGCTGCCGGCCGCTTCGCCTCAAGACGACGCCGCTCCCCCGATTCCGCCCGATCAATTGGATTCTCTGGTTGCGCCGGTCGCGCTCTATCCTGATCCGCTTTTGGCGCAGGTACTGGCCGCGTCCACCTACCCTCTGGAAATCATCCAGTTGCAGCAGTGGCTTGGAAGGAACGGAAACTTGAAAGACCAGGCCCTGACCGACGCAGTGATGAAGCAGGACTGGGATCCCAGCGTTCAGGCCTTGGCTCCGCTACCCGACTTGGTCAAGCGCCTGGCTGATGACATCAAGTGGACCACAGACCTGGGCAACGCGTTTCTGGCGCAGCAGAACGACGTGATGGACGCGGTTCAACGCATGCGGGAAAAGGCCCAGGCCGCGGGAAATTTGAAATCTAATCAGCAAATGAAGGTGCAGACGGAAACAGTGGAAAGCAAGCAGGTGATCGTCATTCAACCAGCCAATCCGCAGGTCGTATATGTTCCCGTCTACACTCCCACAGTGGTTTACGGCCCGCCGATTTACCCCTATCCGGCAATCTATTACCCGCCGCCATCGTATTACGTCGCAGGCGCTGTATTTGCATTTGGAGTGGGACTCGCGATCGGAGCCGCCTGGGGCGGCGGCTATGGCTGGGGCTGCGGCTGGGGCCGCCACAACACCATCGTCATTAACAACCGCAACAACTACGTCAGCCATTACAACAACGTCAACATCAATCGGAACACGAACATCAATGTGAATCGCAACGGAAACAGCAACTGGCAGCACAATGCTCAGCATCGCGGCGGTACTCCCTATTCGAACAAGGCGACCGCGACTAAATATGGCGGTACGACTCGCGACGCTTCAGCATCCACACGCCAGGCGAACGCGCGGCAGCAGCAAGGATCGGTCAATAGGCAGCAGCCGAGCGCCGGTAACCGACCCGCCACCGGGGCAAACCGACCCGGCTCGACCGCTGGTTCGAACGCTGGTACGCGTCCGAGCAATACAAGCGCGAACCGGGGCAGCGGCGGCGGCAACGGCGGCGGCGGGAACAATATCGGCAATCGGCAAGTCCCAGGTAACAATAACGCGTCACGGGACACGAGCGCATTCGGAGGATCGTCGAGCAGAGCCAGCACCCAAGCCAGCAGTGCGCGTGGTACATCCAGCCTGGGTGGGGGTGCTTCACGTGGTGGAGGGGCCGGGCATTCAGGCGGCGGTCGTCGGAAGTGAAGAATTCATGAACAAGGAAAAACACATGCACTCTCAAAGAACCAACGCTCTCGGCATGAAGATTCTCTCGACGCTGTTTGGTATCGCAACCTTCTGCATCTTGCCAATCAGCTTGCACGCGGCACCGCAGGCTGCGAGCGCCACATCAGCCCCGGCCGCCCAATCAACGCAGAAGACGTTTGCCACTGCGCAGCAGGCCGCCGACGCCATGATTCTGGCGGTCAAGAACGATGACGTGCCGGCTCTGCTGGAGATCTTCGGACCGGATGGCAAGGATTTCGTCTCTACGCAGGATGACGTTCAGGACAAAAATTCCCGCGCCGCGTTTGCCGCCATGTCGCAGGAGAAGATGCACGTAGATGTGGATCCTCACAATCCCAACCGCGCGATTCTCTCGGTCGGCGACGAGGACTGGCCCACGCCGGTTCCAATCGTCAGGGTGGGCGGCAGGTGGCATTTCGATTCCAAAGCCGGCCGCGCTGAAATTCTAGATCGCCGAATCGGCCGAAACGAACTGGACGCCATCGTGATTTGCCGCGGCTTTGTGGAAGCTCAAATGACCTACGCCGAGCAGATCCACGACGGGTCCGGAGTGAATCAATACGCGCAGCGAATCATCAGTACGTCCGGAAAGCAGGATGGACTGGCATGGCAAAACCCTGACGGCAGTTGGGGAGGTCCCGTCGCCGAAGGCGTAGCGAAAGCTCTTGAAGAGGGCTACGTGGACAAGACCAAGCCCTTCCATGGTTACTATTTCAAGGTTCTGAAAGGACAGGGTCCTGACGCGCGGCTGGGCCAGCTCGACTACGTGGTTGATGGAGTGATGATCGGCGGCTTTGCTCTGGTTGCTGCGCCTTCCGAGTATCGCGTGACCGGCGTCATGACGTTTATGGTCAGCTACGACGGAGTCGTTTACCAGAAAGATCTTGGACCAGACACACTCAACATCGTCAAGAGCATGGAGCTCTACAACCCGGATAAGTCCTGGCATCCCACGGATGACGAAGAGTAGTCCGGCGCCGCAGCAATCAGTCCGCCAGGAGTTTCCCCGGGCGATAGGACCACGCTCTCCGGCTTTGATGAGTAAGCACATCTCCTACCAACCGAGAAGAGCACGTCGCCGCTTCTGACGTCTGAAAACGTGGCCATAAAAAAATCTTTCTGATCTGGAAATACCCAAATCTCCGAGAATCTCGTAGAAGCGCGACGCGACGAGGCTGAATCGCAAAGGGGTACCACAGTGAAAACGAAAAGCATCCTAAAATCAATCGCCGCTGTGCTCCTCTGCCTGTTGATCGGCGCCGCGGCGCCTCGATCCCGCGCGCAGGATGCGCCCGTTAACCCGGAGGGAACTCAGGTTGGCACCGAGGAAACGCCCGCCGCCGCAACCAACACCGACGCGCTGCGAAATGCCGCGCAGAACCCGGTGGCCAGTCTCATCAGCGTTCCCCTCCAAGAAAACTTCAACTTCGGCGTCGGGCCTGCCGACCGCACACAAAATGTTCTAAATATTCAGCCGGTAATTCCACTCAGCCTGTCGCAAAACTGGAACCTGATCGTCCGTTGGATTGCCCCAGTCGTTTACCAACCAGTTGGCCCCCAGCCACCCGGATCCCCGATGCAAACGACCGGTATCTATGGACTGGGCGATATGAACCCCACTTTTTTTGTGTCGCCGAAGAAGAGCAAGGTAATTTGGGCTGTCGGGCCGACTTTTGTGCTGCCTACGGCAACGAACACGACTTTTCTTGGTCAGGGGAAACTCAGTATGGGGCCCGCCGTGGTCGTGCTGGTGCAGCCCAAGCCATGGACGATTGGGTTTCTTGCGAACAACGTCTGGTCTGTCGCCGGTCAATCCAATTTCACCCCCGAAGGCGCGGTCAATAAACCTGCAGTGAACCAGTTCCTGCTCCAGTGGTTCGTCAACTACAACATGGCGAAGGGCTGGTACCTCACGACCTCGCCCATTATCACCGCCAACTGGAGAGCACTCGACAATACCGGTGTGTGGACCGTGCCTTTCGGCGGCGGAGTGGGAAGAATCATGAAAATTGGATTCCAGCCTGTGAACATCTCGGCGCAGTTTTACGGCAACGCTGTCCATCCCGCGGGAGCTTCGTCCTGGGGTTTCCGGTTCCAGTTTGTGCTGCTGTTTCCCAAGCTTACTAAAGATCAACAGAAGGCGTTGTTGGAGCAGAAACTGAAACAGATGGATCAGGAACAACCGCCGAAGCAGTAACGCCCGTCTCCGTGCTCTGAAGCTTCGCCAGTGGCGAGGCCGAACGGGTACAGGCGGGCGCTTTTCTCCTCGCGCCAGATTTCAATGTAGCGCCGCCGTCTTCAGCGCGGCATCGACACCGCCTCCTTTCGAGCCTCCTTCGTCCAAAACGTACAGGCGCGCCGCTCTGTACTTTTTCTAACCTTCCGTCCAAGTGAAATCCCATCCACGCCGTGCTACGTTCGATGGTGTGCATTTCGACGAGACAAGAAAGGGGCAAACGGATGAACAGGCAGCGAGAACGGCCCAGCGAACAGCCCGCATTTCGAGTATCTGTGCTTTGTCGGCTCCTACCACAATTCCGAGATGGGGCGCTCGGCACCGACGCGCCGACAGAACTCACTTCTCCGGTCAGCGCGTTAATCAGGAGCTTGCCGATTTAGCGCCAGCCGAGCCCTGGGGCGACAGTCGTCAGAATCGCCTCCATGGCATGCGCATTGTAGGCAACGCCCAGTTGGTTCGGAACGGTCAGCAATAGCGTGTCGGCTTCCGCTATCGCATCGTCCTTTCTGAGCTGCTCGATCAGAATATCCGGCTCGGCAGCATAGCTCCGGCCGAAAATCGCCTGTCTGGATTCCTCAAGGAAGCCGATCTGATCCGTTTCCTGACCTCCCCGGCCGAAATAGGCACGATCACGGTCGTCGGTCAACGCGAAGATACTGCGGCTGACGGAAACACGCGGAGTGCGAGTGTGGCCAGCTTCCTTCCAGGCGGCGCGAAAGATCCGGATCTGGGCGGCCTGTTGGACGTGGAACGGTTCACCGGTCTCGTCAAATTTGAGGGTTGAGGATTGCAAATTCATTCCAAGCTTCGCAGCCCAGGCGGCTGTGGCATTGGAAGCTGCGCCCCACCAGATACGATCGCGCAATCCTTCCGAGTACGGCTCAAGACGCAGCAGCCCGGGCGGATTAGGACACATCGGATGTGGGTTCGGCTTGGCGAAGCCCTTACCGCGCAGTAGCTCCAAAAACTCCTGGCCGTGGCGCCGGCCGAGGTCTTCATCGTTCTCGCCTTCAAGCGGCTGGTATCCGAAATGGCGCCATCCATCAATCACCTGCTCGGGCGAACCGCGGCTGATTCCCAACTGCAAGCGCCCGCCGGCGATGAGATCCGCGGCGCCAGCGTCCTCCGCCATGTAATGAGGATTCTCATACCGCATGTCAATCACCGCGGTGCCAATTTCAATCTTTCGCGTCCTGGCCCCGACCGCCGCGAGCAATGGAAACGGCGATGACAATTGCCGCGCGAAGTGATGAACACGAAAGTACGCTCCGTCCATTCCCAGGCGCTCGGCCTCCACGGCGAGGTCAATGGATTGCAGGAGTGCGTCGGCCGCCGACTGCGTTGCTGACTGCGGCGAAGGTGTCCAATGGCCGAATGAGAGGAAGCCAATTTTCTTCATGCAGGTTAGTCCTTAGCCGGACACCGGAACGCACTGTTCGGGTTGGCGCGTTAATCAGGCGTCTGCACGGAGAACGCCGAAATTGGCCGTCACCACTTTTCAACGTTATTGTGGGCGGTGAAAAAGGCCAATGTATACGGACTTCTCAAGGATGTGGCCCTGTATCGCTTTCATTACGTTTGCGCGGGTTTCAAACGGGTCAGTGCCTGGCTGGACGTCAATCTTCGTGTCCAAGGCGATCAGTTCGAAGGCGTAATGGTGCCGCGGGAAACTGGCCGGCGCTCCTGGGCCTCGATAACTAGGCCCGCTTGCGCTGGTTTGATAGGCTCCGTTCTGTAACTGAGCGCCGGCCGGGACACCTTCCGGAAGTCCCGTCGCCGTGCCCGGAATATTCCAGACAAGCCAATGAAGCTGGTCGTCGGTCGTGTGGTTGCGACTAACGTCCATATCATGCATGTGCAAAAGGAAGGTGACTGTGCCCGGAGGTGTGTTGATCCAAGTAATTTCCGGCGAAGTCTGGCTGCCGGACTGGGTGTATTTCAACGGAATGTCGGAGCCGTCGGCGAAGCCCGTTATCGTCATGATCAGGTGCTTCTGGGTCGGTGCGTCGGGACCTGTCTGAGTTTGAGCTGCAACCATCAAGGTCGGTACGAACATGATCGTGAAAACCGAAAGCAGCCGACGAAATCGCATCTGTTTCGCCCCTCCGTTTCTCGTTTTGATTTTCGCGCCTTTTTGGGGCGCGCCACTCTTTCAATTCTCGAAGTCAATCACCAGAGCGGTAATGTCATCCTTGTGTCCCTCGCCAGCCGGCCCCCCAATCCACCGCTCCAGCTCGTCAAGCAGCGCATCGGCAAACGGACCTGCTCCCAGAGCATGGTTCTTGTCCATAAACTGCATCAGATTCTCTGTCCCGAACTCCTCCTGCGACGTCAGGTTGGTTGATTCCAATATCCCATCGGTGCAGAGCACGAACCTGTTACCGGGTGCGATCGGCACAGACACGGAATCGTACGTCGCTTCCTCGAACTGCCCGAGTACCAGACCGTTTTCGAGCACCTCGCGAGCTTTGCCGGTTGATTTCTCCCACAGCAACAAAGGTGGGTGACCGGCCCCGCCGTAGGTCATGATGTTTTTCTTGAAATCCACAAACACATACGCAGCCGTTACGAAATTGCTTTGGAACTTCCCGCAAAGCGCGAGATTCAAGCCCGAAAGCACGTTGCTTGGTTCCGAGGCATGAACCTTTTGCGCGGTAAGTGCGACCTGGAGCATCGAGGCGATGAGAGCTGCGGGGAGGCCGTGTCCTGACACGTCTGCGATTAGAATGCCGATGTGCTGGTCGTCCACCACGATGAAATCATAGAAATCGCCCGCGACCGAGGTCATGGGAATATAGCGCGATACAATTTCGAGACCCGGAATCTTGGGCGTGTGTCGCGGCAGAATGGACAACTGAATCTGTCGCGCCATTTCCAGCTCCACATTAATTGCATCAAGCTGCTTTTCAAGCTGAGCGTTGGCATCGCGAAGCATCAGATGCGTGCGCACGCGCGCTTTCACCACCGCGTTCGAGAACGGCTTATGAATGTAGTCAACTGCTCCAACCTCGAAACCTTTTGTCTCGTCCTCCGCTTGCGTTTGCCCGGTAAGAAAAATTACCGGAATTTCTCGAGTCTCCGGATTTGCTTTCAGGCGGCGGCAGACTTCGTAGCCGTCCATTTCGGGCATCATCACGTCCAGCAGGATTAGATCCGGTTTTTCAGCAGCCGACGCGATCGCCAGCGCTTTTTCGCCGTTGGTGGCTACCTTCGTGGTGTACGTATCTTTCAACGCGCCGGAAATAACGCCGATGTTGATAGGCGTGTCATCCACAATCAGAATCGTTCGAGTCGCTAATGTTGGGGGCATCATCACTCCAGTTGAATGGACAAACGCGCCGCAATTTCCGAAAGTAACTTGAGCGCACCGGCAAAATCAAAGTTGCCAACCAGACCGCCAAGCGCGCCGATTTCGGCGCCGCTCAACACTCTTGCCAGAGCGGGGTGCACCTCCAAAATAAAGTCTGAAGCCTCTCCATCGTCACTTGCGAGAAGCTTCTTCAAACGGCTTAAAGGCGCCACCACGCTTGCAACATCCACAGGAGAGCCGGCTGCGCCGTTCGCACCGAAGTCCTCGGTGGGCAGAGCCGAATGGATGGAACGCACCACAGCCTGAAGTGAAATGGATAGTGAATTGACGAGCGGCTCGGGGTTCTCTCCCAGCTGAACGGAGGCCTCAACCTTGGCTGCATCCTCCGCCACACCCGCGGCACCCAGATTGGCAGCGGCGCCCTTTAACGAGTGCGCCGCACGCCCTGCCGTAGCTTTGTCACCGGAAGCGAGCGCGGTTCGAATTTCCTCCACGGCCTTTGTCTCCGCGAACTTGCGCAGAAGCATTTCATAACGTTTGGGGTTGCCTCCCGTTCGACTCAACGCTGTCCTGGTGTCAACGCCTGCAATCTCCAGCGGGGCAGCATCAGGAGCACGGGGCGGCTCGGATGCGGCTCTCGCGGGAGCTGTGTTTTGCTCGGGCGCGCTGCCCGTATCGCGTGGTTTGATCCAGCGCAACAAAGTGGCGAATAGCGCGTCCGGATCGATGGGCTTGGAAAGATGATCGTTCATGCCGGCTTCGACGCATTTGTCGCGGTCACTGGCCATCACGTTCGCCGTCATCGCGATGATCGGTAGCGCGCGAAATTGCGGAACCAGCCTGATCGCCCGGGTTGCTGCGAGCCCGTCCATCACAGGCATTTGCATATCCATCAGCACCAGATCGTAGTTGTTCTTGCCGACCATTTGAACAGCGGCCTGCCCGTTTTCTGCCGCGTCAATGGACAAGTGCGCGTCTTCCAGCAGACCGAGTGCGACTTCCCGGTTGAGTTCATTATCTTCCACCAGCAACACGCGGGCCCCGCGGATTCCCTTGAGATCCACTCCGGGAGCGGCCTGGACATCGTAATTCTTGCCGTGGCTGGCGCCCAGAGCCTCTACAGACGCGTCGAACAACATGGACGCAGTCACCGGCTTGATCAGAATGTTCACGAAGGCGTTTTCCTCAGCTTGTTTCAGAACCTCCTCGCGACCGTAGGCGGTAACCATCACGAGTTGGGGGCGAACCGGCAGGTTTGGCAGCGCCTGAATGCGTTTACCGGTTTCGATACCGTCAATGCCAGGCATCTGCCAATCAATGAAGGCGATTTCGTACGGCTCGCCAGCGGCGGCCGCCTGGCGCACCATTTCGATGCCTTCCAGCCCGGACGGCGCCTCATGCGCAATAAGCGTCATGCTCGTCAGCATGCTCGAAAGCACCGCGCGCGCCTGCGGATTATCGTCAATAATCAAGACCCTCCGGCCGCGCAAGTCGGGCCTCGGGGAGCGCCGGGCCGGTGCCGCGCCATTTCCCAGCCGCGCCGTGAACCAAAATGTGCTTCCCTTGCCAACCTCGCTGTTGACGCCGACATCGCCTCCCATCAACTGCGCTAGCCGCTTTGAGATGGCCAGCCCAAGTCCGGTACCGCCGTGCTGGCGAGTTGTCGAAGCGTCCGCTTGCTCGAACGCCTGAAACAGGCGTCCCATCTGTTCGCCAGTCAGGCCGATTCCCGTGTCGGTTACCGAAAAATATACCAGCTGGCCGTCCTGATCTTTTTCCTGAACTCGAGCATGAACCACAACTTCGCCGTGCTCGGTGAACTTCACGGCGTTATTGCAAAAATTGATCAGGATTTGACCCAGGCGCAGCGGGTCGCCTTTCAGTTCGGTAGGCACCGTGGGGTCAATATCAAAGATGAGTTCCAATCCCTTGGCCGACGCCTTCTCGGAGATCAGGTTGCTGACGTTTTCCAAAACCTTCTCCAAATCGAAGTCAATGTTTTCAACCGACAACTTACCCGCTTCGATTTTGGAGAAATCCAGAATGTCGTTGATGATTCCGAGAAGATGCTGGCCGGACAGTTGAATTTTTCGGACGTAATCTCGCTGCCTGGCGTTGAGCTCGGTTCGCAGCGTTAGATGCGACATGCCGATGATCGCGTTCATCGGCGTGCGGATCTCGTGGCTCATGTTCGCCAGGAAGTCGGATTTGATTTTGGTGGCCTCCTCGGCCACCTCTTTCGCGTGTCTTAGTTCAACCTCCGACGCCTCCAGGGCCTGATTGATGTTCTCCAACTCTTCTTTACGGACCGTAATTTGGCGCTCAGAAGCTGCCAGCGATTCAGCCTGGGCGCGCGTTTTATCCAGGAGTTTTCGAGTTTCGATGTTTCCCGACAGTATTTCGGCATTTAGGGCGATCGAGGGCAACAGGGAGTCGAGCAATGCTTGCTGGCGCTCCGATATCGTTGAAACCGGTGCCAGTTCGATAACGGCTGTCGCTTTATCCTGCTTCAGTACGGGGACAAAAAGGATTTTGCCGGGTTTCAGGCTTGCCATGCCGGCCGTGATTTTCACTTGATCGTTCGCCGTAATCTCAATGGCGCGCCGTTCGAGCGCTGCCTGTCCCGCCAGCCCTTCGCCGAGCGAGAACCCGCTGGTTCCCGCGCCGTCGATCGCAAACGCCCCGGCGCGCGTGAAGCGCTTGCCGGTTTCGTCGCCGATATAAAAGGCTGCATAGATGAGCGGAATGGATTCCGACAAACGCGACAACAGCGCCTTCGCAAACGCTGGAAAATCCTGCGCCGATTGCAAGTTCGCTAACGTGGACGCTCCCTCGGCCTTCACCCACGCCTGAGTCTCGCGCTCGCGGGCCCCTCGTTGCAGAGTCCGCAGGGCTCGGCTAATTTCACCGATTTCATTTCGGCGCTCCAGAAAGGGAATGCTTCCGTCCAGCTTCCCGTCGGCGAGGTCCTGGATGCTCCCCTGAAGTAGGGTCAGTTCTCCGACCACTTCCTTCTCGACGATCCGGAACGCGGCGGCCCACGACCACAGGAGGCCGAAGCCGATTACCAGCCAGGTGATCAGAATCGCACGGCGAGTTCTGTGCGTCAGATCGTCGGAGCGCTGGTCTATATAGCCTTGCAAATCCGCCATGATGTTGATGGTGGCCTGGCGCGCCTGCTGGAGTTCCTGGTTTACGCCGCCAAGCATCATTCTCGTGGCTGTCTCGCTGTTGCCGGCCAGGGCTGCAGCGCGCGCCGGCCGCGCGTCGGCTACCGCCCGTTCGAACAGAGCCGCGGCCGCATTGATCTTGTCAGCGCGCTCCGGACTTTCCTTGAGCGCCTCGGCAGTTACTTCGTGGAAGTCGGTGGCAACTCCTTCTAGTTCGCCGTCAATGATTCGCTTTCGAGCGGGGTCGGTCTCGACGATCAGCTCGTATAGAAATAGACCGTATCGGTTCGTGTGGGCCCGCGCCTCGGTCACGTTCCGAAGCGCCTTAACCTGCTGATCAATCAAGTTGCTGTACCAGGTGTCGATCATCTTGCTTTCGATCGACGAGTACACACCCGCCACGATCACCATCAACGCCAACGGAACCATGGCGACCAGGAGCTTGCGACGGAGTCTCAGATTTTCAAGAAATCTCATTACTCGTGCGCTCCGATTTACACCGAAAATTGACCCAGATGCCGGGAGAAAACTGAATTCTTCTTTTCGGTCGGTGCAGCGCCTACAATGCCACAGATTTCCGACCAGCGCGCGGTCATCGAAGTACGCGAGCGGCAACGACCGCCGTGAAATGCTTCACACGGGCGAAGTTATCACAGCGAGTCGGGTTAGGTCCCGATTAGTCGTGCCAGTTCAATCGGTCGACGCAACACCCTCTAAACAGTAGTTCCGTTAGTACGTTTCAGAGAAGACCGATCTATTAGGCTGCGCTCAAATTAGACCTAACCAGGACAGGGTTTTCTTCGAATCGACGCCGGCAGTCAATTTTGCCCTTTAAACTCCGCCAGATAGCCTTCGAGCTGGGTGTTGCGTCGACCCATTGACACCACCCGGATAACCGGGCATCTAGGTTCCGGTACCCGCTGACCGTTAAATCTTGTGTGCGCTGCAGCGAGATCATTTGCGGACATGGCCATAACCTGAATCGGTTAGCCACGGCATTTCGGAGCCGCTCCGAAATGGTGGGTGGGTTCGTTTCCATCAGAATTTGCAGGTGCCCGCAACGAGTTCATTTTCAGCGCATTGGGAAATTCCGACAATCCCCGGAGATGGTGGTGCGCTTGCACTAACCCTAAAGCGCGATAAGCGCCAGTCGCTCGGCTGTAGTCAGAGCGCAAGGAGTGCGAAATGGACGATCAGAAGATGGCTGGTGTTCCGGGCTCGCCAAGCGCCACCACTTCACTCGACGGAAAACAGCTCCCGCCGCCGCCCCCGAAATTCGGCGGCGTGATTAAGGACAGCGCCACGGATTCCACTCCTTGGTGGCCAGCGCGCGTCGTGCCGCCCAAGGGAGCGCCAAACGTCCTGCTCATTATGACCGACGACATGGGCTACGGCGTTTCGAGCACGTTTGGCGGCGTGATTCCGACGCCTGCGATGGATCGCATCGCGAAGGCGGGGTTGCGCTATACCCAGTTCCATTCCACCGCGCTCTGCTCGCCCACGCGCGCGGCGCTGATCACCGGTCGCAACCATCACTCAGTGGGCTTCGGCGTGATCGGCGAACTCTCCACCGGATACCCCGGTTACGATTCGGTCATCAGCAAGGATAAGGCGACCATCGGCACGATCTTGCGCGACAACGGCTTCGCCACTTCGTGGTACGGCAAGAACCATAACACCCCCACGTATCAATACAGCCTTGCCGGACCCTATGACCAATGGCCGTCGGGGATGGGGTTTGATTATTTCTATGGGTTCATGGGCGGCGAGACCGACCAATGGACGCCTTATCTGTTTAAGGATCATACGCAAATCTCGCCGTGGATCGGGCGCACCGACTACAACCTCACCACCGACTTAGCGGATGAGGCCGTTAAATACCTGGGCGACCTGAACGCGGCCGCGGCCGACAAGCCTTTCTTCCTCTATTACGTTCCGGGCGGCGCGCACTCGCCGCACCAGCCTACAAGGGAATGGATTGAGAAGTTCAAAGGCAAGTTCGACATGGGCTATGAAAAGTTGCGCGAGGAAATCTTCGCCAACCAGAAACGTCTCGGCGTGATTCCGGCGGATGCTGAACTAACGCCGTGGCCGGACGGACAACCCGAGTTTGGTGGTGCCAAGCTGCCCAGGTGGGACTCGCTCACGCTGCTCCAGAAGAAACTCTATGCCCGTGAGGCTGAAGTTTTCGCCGCCTACGTGGCATACACGGACCACGAGATTGGCCGAGTGATTCAGCAGGTCGAGGACATGGGCAAGCTCGACAACACTCTCATTATTTACATCTGCGGCGACAACGGCACCAGCGCCGAGGGCACCGAAGAAGGCACGTTCAATCAGATGACAGCTTACAACGGCATTCTGACTCTCCCCGAGCCGTTGCAACTGCTGCATTACGAAAACTGGGGCTCGGACAAAACCTACCCCCACATGGCGGTGCAATGGTCGTGGGCTTTCGATACGCCCTTCAAGTGGACCAAGCAAGTTGCGTCGCATTTCGGCGGAACGCGACAGGGCATGGTCATATCCTGGCCCGGCCACATCGAGGACGTGGGCGGGATCCGCTCGCAGTTCCATCACATCATTGACATCGTGCCGACGATCCTCGAAGCCGCGGGCATCAAGGTCCCGGAAACGGTCAACGGCATCGCGCAAGCGCCGATCGAAGGCGTGAGCATGGCTTATACGTTTGGTAAGGCGAACGCTAACGCACCCTCGACGCACCCCACACAGTATTTTGAAATGGCCTGCAACCGGGGTCTCTATCACGAGGGCTGGTATGCCTGCACGACGCCATTCGCAGCACCCTGGCTTTTGGCGACGGGCAAGCTGCCGGAGGTAAACGATTACGAGTGGGAACTCTACGACGTTACCAAGGACTACTCACAAAACAACGACCTCAAGGCGAAGAATCCGGAGAAGCTCAAGGAGTTGCAGGCATTGTTTCTCGATGAGGCCGCGAAATACCAAGTCTTCCCGTTGGATAACAGGGCTTTCGCGCGCTATTTGGACCCCAAACCGAGCCCCAATGCGGGAAAATCCGTGCTCACCTACACGGGAGTAAAGGTCGGCATACCCGTGGAGAATGCCCCCAACATCCTGAACAAGGACTACACGATCACAGCCGAGATCACCGTGCCCGAGGGCGGCGCGGAGGGAATGATCGTAACCTTTGGTGGCCGCTTCGGCGGCTACGGCCTGTTTCTGCAGGACGGCAAGCCGGTCTTCGTTTACAACCTCCTCGATCTGGAGCGTTTCCGTTGGGAGGGCGGCTTGGGTGCCATCGTCGGCAAAGACCTGTTTGGCCGCGCGCTCAAACCGGGCCAACACACTATCGTGTTTGATTTCAAGTACGACGGTCCCGGCCCCGGCAAGGGCGGTACCGGAGTGCTCTCGGTTGATGGCAAGGAATTGGACAAGAAAACTATCAAGCACACTATCCCGTTGATGATGTCCATTGATGAGACCTTCGACGTTGGGCTCGATACCCGCACCGGGGTTGATCACAGCTACGAGCTGCCGTTCAAGTTCACCGGCACGATCAACAAACTGACCTTCAAACTCGGGGCTTCGCAGCTATCTCCAGCTGAAGAAAAGACTGCTGCGAAAGCAATCGCAACGGCTCATGACTAGGCGGGCGGAGCGAACCATTTGAACTTAAGGAAAAAGCACCGAGAAGGGTATCGCCGCGAGGCCGATGTTGGGAGTCTGAACGACGTCACTCTTAATTTTCTTTCGCGGTGTTGTTCGCAAGCGTCCGACCCAGGAGAATTCAATGAATCGTAGCTTTGCAAATCCGAACGGGAAGCATTTTACGCGCAGTATCTTTGGTTCCAATGGCAAGCGCGTGGCGATCATTGCCGCGCTGGCGTTCCTCGCAGCGGGGGCTGCGATTGCCCAGATGAGCGACGTGCAGGCAAAACTTTCAGCGGTGAAGCAGGCCATGGCCGAAAACCAGCAGAGGTTGCGCCAGTTTCAGTGGACAGAAACAACGCAGCTCACTCTGAAGGGTGATCCGAAGCCCGCATCACAGAAACTTTGCCAGTACGGACCCGATGGGCAGGTTCAGAAAACTCCGATCGGAGCCCCGCCTCCGGAACCAAGCGGCGGCAGATTGAAGAAAAGAGTCGTCGCGAATAAAACCGCCGACATAACCGATTACATGGACCAGGTGAAAGACCTGCTAACTATGTATGTACCTCCCGACCCCCAGAAAATGGACCAGGCATTTCAGGCCGGCAAAGCCTCATTGAATCCAAATAGCGGACTCGTAAATCTGGTTTTTAGGGATTATTCGGTGCCTGGCGATCAAATGACTCTCACGTTTGACCCTGCGGCAAGAAAGGTCCTTTCTCTCAGCGTCAACACCTACATGGGTGACGCGAAAGACGCGGTTACGCTGCAGGTTCAGATGGCGAGCCTGCCCGATGGCACCAACTACGTGCAGCAGACGATTCTCAACGCGAGCGCAAAACAGCTCGTGGTAACGACAACAAACGCGAATTACCAGAAGCTCGGCGGCTATTAATCTTGCGTAACGAAGGAGCACCGTGATGGGCCAGAGCCACTTTACCTTGAGTTTTCCCCTGAAGACGCCAGCAGACGCAAAGGCAATAGCGGAGCAACTTCCGCCGTTGATGCCAGCGTTGTCCAAGGCGGAAGATGTAATCGGCACAATTCACTATTCACGCTTCACAGTTCTGAGCGAGAAGACGCTTCTGTTTCTCGGCGATTTCGACGGCGCATTCGGTGATTTGATGGCTGCTTTGGCCAAATCCTCTGGGCCGCTGTTTGATGCAATCTTTCAGCACGTCGTGCAGCCGCCGGCGACTCCGGTCGCCAGTAACGCCGACGCCTTCGTGGAGTGGGCCGCGGCGCATCTCCTCCATCCGGTCAATCTCTACACGGCGTATCCGGAGGGGACAGTTCAAGAAATTAAGGCGTTGGCGTCGGCCGCAGGCGTGGGCGGGAACGGAGAACTGAATCCGTTCCTCGTAATCCTGCCCATGAAATCGAAACTCGCTTTCGTCGAAATTCAGCTGATCCTGCGCGCGAGAGGGCACGGCACGACGACAGATCTGGACAAAGTCGGCACACCTCACTTCGCACAATTCGTGCCCCTGGAAGACAATCAAATCGGCTTCTTTACGGTGTATGACGGCTCGTTCGATAAATACATCGCCGATTTCACGAAGAACATCGGACCAGTGTTCGATCTCATATTCAAATTCACCAAGGACCCGCCGCCCTCGCCGTGCAGAAAACACCTTCAGGAGTTCATTGACTTTGCCAAGGCGGCCAATCGCGCTCCTATCGGGTTCTACCAGGCGTACCCCGGCCTATCGGTTCAGGACATTCATGCCTTGATCTCCGATAGCAAGTCGCAATCAGCCTCGGCCGACGAACGCGAGGCAATCACTGAGATCAAGGAGTAGGCATTTCGTGGGCCAGGACGAGAAGACGGAATCAGCGCCGCCAAAATCAGGCGGCGGGCTATTTGCGCACTTATTCCATCGAGGCGATCATGGCGCCTCGGGGCCCAAATCCTCACTCGACCTCGGCGATATTCAAGGGTTCATTCTTCGCGGTTACAGGATGCCGATGGTGCGGCACTTCTTGCTGTCGGTAGGCGTTCCTGCTGAGGCTCGTAAATTGCTTGCGCGTCTCGTCAGCGGAGACGAGACTGACGCGCCCCAGATCACTACGGCCGAGGACTGGCATGTTGGATTTGAGCCAGGGCCTGGAGACAATCCCTCCGATACCCCGCGCAACAAGCCCGACTATTGCTTGAATATCGGCATCACGTGGCCCGGAATGATCGCCCTGGAGATTAAGGACCGCGTGCCGACGCTCGCCTTCAAGTCGTTCAATGCTTTCATTTCGGGAGCTGCCCAACGAGCTTCGTTAGTGGGTGACATCGGGCCGAGCGGGCCCGAGAACTGGATCGGTGGCTTTGGCAAGGGACTCGATCACGTCCTGGTGACGCTACATGCCCTCAGCCCCGATGCGATGAAATCGTATAGCGACAAGCTCGCCGCCCTGTTCGCCGAAGGCGGCGCCTTTCGCGAGATTTGGCGCACTGATGGGATGGCCTTGATGGAAATGAAGGATGCCAAGCCCGTTCCAACCTTCAAAGTTCACTTCGGTTACACCGACGGCATCAGCATCACCACGATCAAGGGCGGGCCAGAGCGATATCCGTCGGACCACCAGAAGCCATGCGAACCTTGGCTTTTTGTTTTGCAGGACGATGCTGAAAACTACTTCGTGCCGGAACCTCGGGAGTTCGGTCTGAACGGCAGCTTTGCTTGCTTTAAGATCATCGAGACGGACGTTGTTGGATTCGAGAATTTCCTTCAATCAAATAAAGACAAAATAGACCCCGAACTGCTCGCCGCCAAGATTTGCGGACGCTGGCGAAATGGCATTCCTCTCGCGTTGTCACCCGACACAGATAGTCCGCCGGGCGGTATTTCGCCCGAACAGATGAACAACTATGAGTATGTAAACTCAGATGGCTCAGGCGATCCGAAGGGGCTGCACTGCCCCGTGGGCGCGCACATGCGCCGAATTAATCCGCGGGGCCAGCCCGTTACAGGTCAAGGCGAACCCGGCGGCAGCAATAATACACATCGGCTGATTCGTCGTGGGCTGCCCTACGGACCGGTCTATGACCCAGCGAAACCGTACGATGGCATTGAGCGTGGGCTTCTCGGATATTTCATCAACTCAAGTTTTGAGAATCAATATGAGTTCGTGCTCGGGCACTGGGTGAACGACAGCGAATTTGCGGGAGCAGTCCGGCTGCCGCCGAAAGCCAAGGATCCGATGATTGGCACGCAGGATCCAGCGGAGAGCATTTTCGCAATTCCCCAGGCGAATGGAGCGCCCCCGATCAAGATCACCGGGTTCTCAAGCTTTGTGACGACCAAGGCGTCTGCCTACTGCTTTTTGCCAAGCATCACGGCCATAAAATTTATCTCCAAACTGTGAAGCGTTGCGAGGAGGGCTCGCGCCCATGCTGTTTCTAACCAAATATTTCGGGGTGACGGCCAGCGACGCTGAACGAAACCTCGCCGCAGAACCCGCTCTCATAGAGAAAATCACCGAGAAGGTTCTGATCATGCAATCGAAAGCTGCGGCCCAGCAAAATCGGCCGCTCGCCCGAGGAACTCACGCAAAGGGCACGTCTGCCCGAGCCCAGTTCGAAGTGTTTGATGTTACCAGCGGACGCGATCCGAGTCTTTCGGCCCGGCTGGCGAAGGGGATATTTTCGAAGCCGGGCGTCTATCCCGCGATCGTCCGGTTTGCAAACGCGGATTCGAATGTGAACTCCGATTTCAAGCCCGACGTTCGGGCGTTGTCTATTTCGGTAGACCTCACTAGGGATGGCACGACAGTTCCTGACTCAACCGTCAGCCGTCAGGATTTCTCGCTGCAAAACACCACGACTCTGCCCATCAATGACTCCCCTGCATTTCTGGCAATCATGAGCCTGCTTACAGCTTCCAACCCGGCAGTCGGTTTGTGGAATCTTTCCTTCAAGGACAAGTTACGAATGTTCAGGACTCTGGTCTTGGTGCAAGTACAGGAACACCAGAAAATCGAGGCGTATCAAAAATTGCGCTACGGAAGCAATACGCCGTTTCGTCATGGGCCGACCGAGACCGTGAAGTATTCGGCCACGCCGTACCCGGACAATCCGGGCCGCCTTCTGCAAAAAAGTAATCCGAACGCGTTGCAGGACGAGTTGGTCCGGCACCTCAAGGAAGACGGCAAGATGAGCAGTTTCGAATTTGGCGTCCAGTTTCTCGACCCCAGCAAAATGACCTATTGGGGTAAGCGTCACGACACCAACTTCTGGACCGAAAACGCCAGCCTCAAATGGAACGAAGCGGAAGCGCCTTTCCACAAGGTCGGGCGGCTGACCCTACTGGCGAACTCGCAGCTTCTGCAGGAAGCTGGCGCTGCAACTTATTTTGACGTCACGGGGAACTCGTTGCCGGACAGCACGCCCGTGGGAAGCATCAATCGCGCGCGCCGCGCAGGGGAGGTTGCCAGCAGAAAAGCACGCATGCGCTCGGGTGACATCCCCGCAACACAGAAGGAGCAAACCGCAAGGGCTTCCGTTCACTCTGCATGAACCCATCCATCGTCGTGGCGGCTGCGTGTCTCGAAATTATCGCGGGCATCAGCGTCGTCACGATCCCTAATGCACCGCGCCGACTGCCATTCCGGGCCGCTCGTGAGGGGGTAGCCATACTACTTGCGCGTTTTGCTGGGATTGCTCCTTTGGGGCTGCGTATCGCGTGCTTGATCGCTGGACCGAGCAGCGCTCCCGTGCTGGATCTTCTTACGTTTAATGCCGGGGCGACTGTCTTTTTCGTGCGGGTTGTCTTGCCTACTACGTTTCGGGGCGTGCTACTTTGGCCTGCCGCGCGTTCGCACGCCGTTATTTCGGTCGCCTTGCTGGTGCAGTTTTTTGCCTCTAGACTTCGATAGATTTTGACTAGTCGGATTACCGGACATCTTGATCCCGTCACCCACTTGATTGCATAACAATGTCGGCTCGCCTCGACTCGGGCGGCTTTAGCTGGTAGGTTCGGGTGGACGGAGCCGGTATTCGGTTCGCACGCGGGACAGCTCGGTACCGGACATGGCGCGCGCCGTAATGCGCCGTCCACTTGAATGGGCATCCCGCTCCCTCGCGGGAGGGAGTTCGAAGAACTAATCATGGTCTGAAGTTTACGATCGAAGAGATGTATGGGTCGGACTGAAGCCGACCGCTAGATTACGAGCGAGCCGAAGTCATCAAGGCCTAGAAGAAAGACAAGTCAGGAAGCGAAAGACAAAAACTCTTTTAAGTGGCGGGAGAAGTCCGCCCAAAAAGTGTTTGACAGAGCCGACATTGTTAGAAATGTCCGGTTAGGTAGGTGGTCTCAATGGGTCGACGCAACACTTTCTTGGAGTTTATTCGCAGGAGTCTGAAATCCTAAAGTTTCTCGTGGGCGCTGATTTAAGCGCAGCGCCACTTTGTCCAGATCCGACTGGGTATAGTCGGACAGGTCGGTTTTCTTCGGGAAATATTGTCGTAACAGCCCGTTGGTGTTTTCGTTCGAGCCACGTTGCCAGGGACTCTGCGGATCACAGAAGTAGACTTTCACATCCGTGGCCACCGTAAAGTCCTTGTGTTTCGCCATCTCCAGTCCGCGGTCCCAGGTCAGCGAGCGCCGCAGGGTTGCGGGAAGTTTACGAACGTGTTGACTCAAGGCATCAACCACAGCTTCCGTTTCTTTGCTCGGCACCTTGATCAGCATGACAAAGCGCGAATGGCGTTCCACCAAGGTGGCGATGTGACTGTTCCCTGAGCCGCGCAACAGATCGCCCTCCCAGTGACCCGGAATGGCGCGGTCCTCCACTTCCGCGGGCCTTTCCCTGATGGAGATGGCCTCGGGGATTTGACCGCGCGCGTCTTTAAAAATACGAGAGTGCTGCGACCGGCGTATGCGACGTTTGGTCCGAAGGTGCGCCATAAGCTCTTTTTTCAGCACTCCACGTGCTTGGATGAACAGGCTTCGGTAAATGGTTTCGTGGGACACACGCAGGCTCTCATCATCGGGATACTGGGTTTTCAGCCAGCCGGAAACCTGCTTCGGCGACCAGTCCAGAATCAGTTTACTCGCAACGATGTTCCGCAACTTCACGTGGATGGAAAGAAGGCAACGCTTGGGCCGCAAGGCCGACTGCCAGGCTTCGCCGTCGGCTTGACTGGCTCGATACGCAGGACGGCCACCGTGCCGTGCGACCTCCCGGCTCACGGTCGATACCGCTCGCTCTAAACATTTGGCAATCTTACGGATCGAGGAACCGGAGGCCAGCCCGCGGGAGATCTCCTGGCGCTCACGCTGCGTGAGCGCCAGGAGCGCACGCCGCCGCACGGCCGGAGCAATCCCACCGTGACGCGACACCAAACAACGAATAGAGGAATGTTCCTTCCCAAAAGCACGCCCGATCTCATGCAACGTCTGCCCTGCCTTCCAACGACGCCACACATCGCCCTTCTGCTCCGCTGAAAGCCCAAACCGCCTTCCTCGTTTCATAAACACCACCTTTGAAAACTGCTTTATACCAGATGGTGTTGCATCGACCGTCTGAACTGGCAGCGTTAATCAGGCATAAGCCAAGCCTCGGGACGTGATCGGCGAGGTGTTAGACCCCCTACCGACGAACGTATTGGGTTTCCACGTTCCTGCAGAAAATTTGACGACTCGCTTAGGTTGTGGACTCATCGATGAAGGAGGATTCAAAAGCAGGCAGCGGGAACCGCTGTCCAAAACACGAAGGGCCTTGCGGATGCCGAAACACCCGCAGGCCCTTTAGAGCGGCGTGCTACTGAAATAAAGCGGTCGTTATGCCTTCCTGCGCCGCCGAATCACTCCAACCGCGGAAAGCGCCCCTAGCAACAATCCCAAAGTACCAGGCTCGGGAACGGTGCCAATAGGTATCTCTGTCGTACTAATGTCCAGGAATCCGTTACCCAAGTTCCCTCCACTCACAAAGCCAGCTCCGGTGAGGCTTGGGTCCAGGTAGGAACCACCGGCGCCGCCAGGAAAGCCAGGGTCAAGGCCGTCGCCGCCGCCGCCGCCCGAATAACCGCCGCCACCGCCGCCGCCTTGCCAGCCCCCACCACCGCCGCCGCCAAACCCACCGTCGGCGAACGGTCCGTCTACCGGGTCGTCACCGCCGCCTTGACCGCCTGCGAATGCATAAAGCTGTCCACCTCCGTTACCAGATCCACCGGTACCAGCGAATGGACCACTCCCTTGGCCGTTACCGCCAGCACTGTACCAGCCCGCACCACCGCCACCATTATAGTTGCCTTCGTCACCCGTGCCGCCTGCTCCACCTTGGCCGCTAGTGCCGCCCGCGCCGCCACCCACGCCAGCGCCAGACGAACCACTGGTGGTGAAAGATGACGCAGCTATGCCACCGTCTCCGATATAACCGGCGCCACCGCCGCCACCCGCGATCAGGAGCGGAGTCGTGGAGCCGTCGATCCAAACGAACGTACCGCCACCACCGCCGCCACCCCAAATTGTGCCGAAGTTTCCCGTTAGCCCCTCTCCACCAACGACGATGTCGAGTTGGGTTCCGGCGGTTAGGTACGCGGACCCCTCAATTTCCGTGCCCGCGCCCCCGGGATTCACTGCGCCTGAACCACCCTGCGCTCCGCCGGCCAGAATGTAGTAAGTACCAGTCGTCGTAATGGTGTAGGACGTCTCCGAGCCGGTATAGCCGAGAGCATCTGCCATCACGGGGGTTGTTACTGCACCAATCAAGCCCAGTACAAATGGCGCCATTACTGCAATGCCCGCAGTTCGATGAAATCTCGTTATTGGTCGCATTTCGCCTCCTGCACAGCGATTAGCGTGGCCAGCCGCAGCCGTTTCACGCGCAATCCCCTCTTGAATTTGGGCCTACCGCAACTCACTGCTGGTGGGGCGAAACGCCGGACGCAGCGCTGCAGAGGGCTGGGTCATGCGGACGGTACCCCGGCATGTCTGCTGCCAAACCAACCCAATTGACGCCGCGCTCGAGACTCGTAGTCGACTTCTTAACAATGAAATGCGGCTTCCCTAACTTTCTGAGACGCTCGGTTACTTTTCGGGATGCAATCCATTGCATATTTTAACCCCGCAGCTCCACTTGTATACTTATTTTGCTCATGCTTTCGCTTATACGGTTGCTCGGGCCATCTAAGCCCCGCGCAGAGCGCCACCGGATATGACTTGGACGTATTGTCGAATGGATGGTAACTCGGGTACCAGAACCTATATTTCAGGGTGGCGCGTTGGTCAGGCGTTATCCTTGTTTCTGGACTCCAGGTGCTTGGTAACTAATTTGGCTCCGCGCCGCATCGTGGCGCTCGCGGGCGTAACGTAATGGATGCTCCCCGGAAGGAATGGAGAATGCGATTGAGAAACCTAGGTACTGCAATTGTGATCTTGCTTTTCGCGAACTCGCCGCTTTGCGCTGCGCCGAAAGAGAATAAACTCCCAGCACATTGCGACCGCGCCTGTCTGATCGGCGCAATGAACGACTACGTTGCCGCGCTCATCTCCCACGACCCGTCTCGGATTCCGCTTTCGGCGCAAGTCGAATTCGTCGAAAACACGGTGCCCATGCATCCTGGCGACGGCCTCTGGAAAATCGCCGATGCGCCCCCAACGACTTTCAAGGTCTACGTACCCGATCCGGTTTCCGAGGAAGTGGGCTTACTGTGCATGATGAGCGCAAACAACGAACCAATCGAAGCGGATTTTCGCCTCAAGATCCGCGACGGCGAAATCGTCGCCGCCGAACATCTCTGGGCCGGAGCCCTGAAGCCGGATAACCTTAAAAATCTCCAGGCACCGCGGCCCGGCCTGCTGGCCATGGTTCCACCATCGGAGCGCGCGCCGCGCGCGGAGATGCTGGAGATCGCAGGCACGTACTACACAGCCGTCACCACCGCTGATGCCAATAACGCGCCGTTCGCGGACGATTGCGTACGCCGCGAAAACGGGATGCAAACCACGGGCAATACTCCGCCCGCCAATCCCACCCCGCGCCAGGTTCTTGGCTCTTTTGGTTGCGCAGCGCAGTTGAAGACCCACGTGATGGACTACATCCCGCGAATCGAACCCCGCCGCGTGATGATTGCGGACCCGGAAACGGGCCTCGTCATGGGCTTTTCACAGTTCCGGCATCCGATGGACCAGAAAATGGAAAAATCGTCGGCGTTCCGGGCATTGAGTCGCAGACCATGGACATCAAGCCCTTTGATAATGTGGCCGTGCACATTTTCAAGATTTCTGGCGGAAAAATTCACGAGATCGAAGCCCTGGGCCACTCCGGCGTGCCTTACAACGCGCCTACCGGCTGGGAGAACTTTCCCGATCAAGGCCGCTGATTCGGGTTGCTGAGCTCCATGAAAGACGTCGAAGAATTCTTGTCGGGCACATAAATCGGCAACATGCGAAGAATGCCGGGACGCCCGAAGTCTCCGCTCGGAGGAATTGCCATCATGACTTTCCTGCCATCACGCACCCAGAATCTTTTTGCCGTCACTGCAGTCGTCGCAACGCTGCTGATGCTGTCCGTGCGGCCGGCCGTCGCGAAAGACTGCGACCGAGAGTGCCTGGGCGATTTGGTCACGCAGTATTTGAAGGACATGGCTGGCCATAACCCTGCCGCGCTGCCGGTCGCACCGAACGTCCGATTCACGGAAAACGGCGAGGTCAGGAAACTCGGCGACGGCCTGTGGCGCGCGGCCTCCGGCCTAGGCACGTATCGGCAGGACATACTCGACGTCGCCGGACATACGGCCGCAACCCAAGCCGTCGTACTCGAAGATGGAGATAAACCAGTGCTGTTCGCTCTACGGCTAAAAGAGCACGACAGGAAGATCGACGAGATCGAAACGATGGTCGTGCCGCAAGACAAAGACTCGCTGCTATTCGATGCTGCCGGGTATCAGAAGGGCAACGAGCAAATGACGTTCCTCCTGCCAGCCTCGGAGATCGATTCCCGCGCTGAAGCGATCAAAATTGCCATGAAATATCCGCAGGGGCTGAAGGTTGGCAGCTTCGTCCAGGTCGACACCCCGTTTGCCTCGGACGCTTACCGCATCGAGAATGGCATCCACACCGCGGGAGCCGGTTGTAGTCGCGCCGGCTGCGAGAACATCAAAACGCAAAAAATCATTCAGCATCCGGGCATCCAGGCCCGCCTCGCGGCAGTCGACCCGCAACTCGGGATGGTTCTGCTGTATCTCAACTTCGGAAACACCGGGCAGTACGGCCCCGGCCGCGCGCTTGTCACGTTCGAGGCGTTCAAGATTTACGGCGGGCAAATTCATGCCGTAAACGCCGTCCTTCGCATGGCCTCCACGAATGCTACTTCCGGTTGGGGCCCGGAACTCCCCGTGAAAGCTCCGGTCGCTAACTAGCGTCGCGCTGGTTTGGTATTCTCGCATCGCTGGCTTTGATCGAGCAGAGCGGATGCATGAGAATGACACTAAAACGCCGTCGATTGATTGTCCGGAAGTCCGCCTCTGGGAAGTTCCAGGGGCCTAAGTCCTGGTTAGTCGGATAACCGGAAATCTGGGTTCTAGGACCCACACATTATAAAAGGGCGCCCCTTTGGAGTAGGTTTTGGAGTGTCGGCTCGAGCCCCTCCAGAAAGGAGCACCCTTTATGACGAGCACCAAATATATCGGCATGGACATCCACAAGGAAAGTATTTCGATCGCAGTCATGAATGCTGGCGGAAAGATCGTGATGGAATGCATCATCGAGACCAAGGCGAGCACCATTCTGCAGTTCATCCACGGGCTGCGCGGAGAGTTGCAGGTCACGTTGGAAGAAGGAACCTGGGCGGCCTGGTTGTACGACCTGCTGAAACCGCACGTCACGCAGGTCGTGGTGTGTAACCCGCGGAAGAATGCCCTACTGAAAGAAGGCAGCAAGAGTGACCGGATCGATGCGCGCAAGCTGGCCGAACTGTTGTACCTGAACAAACTCAAGCCGGTCTATCACGGAGAGCACGGCTTGCGAACGTTGAAGGAGCTGGCGCGCAGTTATCTGACCATCACCAAGGATCTCACGCGGGTCATGAATCGGCTCAAAGCGTTGTATCGCAGTTGGGGCATTCCGTGTGCCGACAACCAGGTCTATGCACCCGGTCACCGTTCGGAATGGCTCAGCAAGATCAGCGAAGCCGGCGTCCGGCGCCGCGCCGAACACTACTACCAACAGCTCGATGCCTTGCGGTCCCTGCGCCAGGAGGTGCGGCGGGATCTGTTGGTGGAAAGCAAGAAGCACAAGGCGTGGAAACTGCTTCGCCGGGTCCCAGGGATCGGTCCGATCCGAGCGGCTCTGTTGATCGCACTGATGCAGACGCCTCACCGGTTCCGCACCAAGCGGCAGCTGTGGACCTATAGCGGTCTGGGATTAGAAACGCATGACAGTGCGCAATACCGCGTCGTGGAAGGACAGCTGGAACGTTCCAAGAAGCCCGCGACGCTGCGTGGCCTGAATAAGGACCACAACCATGACCTGAAAGATATTTTCAAGGGTGCGGCCATGAGAGCCAGCAATGCTGCTGGACCGCTATGCGATTTTTACCAGGCTCTGTTGGCCAAGGGGAGGAAGCCCTCGATGGCGCGCCTGACCTTGGCGAGGAAGATTGCCGCGATCACGTTGACCGTCTGGAAGAAGGAGGTGCGTTTCGACGCCAACTATTTGAAACCACAAGCAGCTTGAGCGTCTCTGGCAAAGAGTCCGTTCCATCCCTGGGAACTATTCCGGGCGGTGACCGTTGGGTTCTTGAGACGCTCGGTTTCGAGAGGAAGTATCAACCGGAAAAGTCAGGCCCGTGCTGGAAGGACGCGAGTCTCCGTACCCACCCTATGCCCTCTCGGACAACCGAAGAAAGCCATAGGCCCCGTGTCTCCAATAGGACCATGCGTTGCCACTCATCGAGTGGATGACCGTCAGGCTTGATGTTTCAGAAAACGGATGGCGCCGCCGTAACAAGGAAATGGAACCACAGAGAAGAGGAAGCGTTGCTCCGCCTCACACGCGGAGACGAAACCGGACCTCAGGCCTGAGGGAAACCACTCTCAGATTGAGAGCGCACGTTCATCCAGTTGGGCTGAATGCCGAGACAAAAACAGGATCGGCACCGACCCTAAGGGGAGGTCTTTCTCTTGACATTCCCTTATATAGGACTTGTCCGGTTGATGTCATAACGACGTCGGCCTCCTTCGGTCCGAGCTCTGTAGGGTGAACACCGAACAGTCTACTCGGGCCGTCGCGAGGCCGACCTCGTTAAGACATCAATCAGGACTTACCCACGTTCGCCGCTTGCCTGCACTCTTTGTGATGTGGTAGCGTCGCGCAAAGTTACATGCGTAAGTGACGGACGCGACGCTTCGCGGATAGCAATGTCCACTCGCTCTTTCAGTGCGAGCGCCAGGAGCGACCGCTGACCGACTGCCGGAACAAACCTACCGTGATGCGAAGCCACAAAGGGAATGGACGAATACCCCTTCCCTTGCGAGTCTCAGACGCAGCACACTCCCAACCCGGATCCGCTAGGGCTGGCCACAGACCGCCGCCAATTTATGCTTGGAACGCCATAATGAGGCGGCGGACTGCGAGCCCGTGACGCTCGCGTCAGGCCGGCCTTGGCTCGATGCGTATTGCCCTGGCGTGCGGGGCCTTGGGGAGATCAATCGTAAGAACGCCGTCCTTCAGGTTCGCATTGACCTTGGCGGTGTCCACGTCCATCGGTAAATCGACCACGCGCAAGATTTGGTCGGTACACCATTCGGAGTGGAGTTTCCTGCAGTGTTTTTCTTCCCTGATTTCGCGCCGTCCCGCAATACTCAAACGGTGAGGCTCGACCTTGATTTCAAGGTCCTTCGCCACAAATCCTGGTACCTCTGCGCGGACGGTAATGTCGCCATCCGACTCTGCAATGTCCAAGCGGACGGGGTGCAATAGCTCCGCCTCGGCGCGAAGCCAGTCGTCCAATTCATGTCCCGCCGACTGGCCATTACCCTTGAAAAGTTCGAACGCCCGTCGGGCTATCGAGTCGTACACTTCGTCGAATCGTTCTAACAAGTCTACAGAACCCTGGCGGACGGGTACCGATCCCTTGATTGGTTGCATCGCATTCGGTGATTGCGCAGACATTTTAAGTCTCCTCCGTAGTATTCGAATTTTGGTGAACTGAAGTCATCAGGGCATCGGAAGGGAATAGCCTCTTCCTTGCGAGCTAAGTGACCCATGATCCCAAAGCTGGCAGGCCTTAAGATGCCCGTGACCACTCAGGAGGGTCGTCCAGCGGCTGGTGCCGATCAATTCCCCGTTGTGCGTAACGAGCTCTATAACCATCGTGGTATCGACTGCGATCACGCGCGATTCTTTTGGTTGTCACTGTTGAGGGCCCACTACCGAATTGCATTTCGATTTTGTCGTCCTATACTAGTGTTTCGAAGTAACTTACATGCGTCCGTGCACAGGTCGTGACGCGAGCCTTTCGACGCCTATGTCGCCTGACGGGAAACTCGGAGGACGAGTCACCGGCTCTCTTGTCCTTGGGATATTTATTGCTCTAGCTAATTACGGCTTGGATGTTTCCTTCGCTCACTTGGTTCGTTTGGGTGCCGCCCCTGCCACGACTGTCTTTAACGATTTGATTATCGGGGCAGCGGCTGCGGTGCTGGCATATATATGGGTTTCTCGTCAGGACGCAAAGCATGCGCTTGACCTAGTAACAGAAAAACTCACACAAGAAGCTGTGCACAACGAACGCAAGCGAATGGCTCTCGAACTTCACGACACCGTTTGCCAAGCGCACACGGGCGCGATAATGCACTTGGAGTTGGCTGGCGATTTCCAGGGCAAGGATTTAGAGGCACGAGAACATGTCCTTCGTGCACTTCAGTTGATCCGTGGCAGCATGACCGAAATGCGCTGTGCCCTATGGGATTTGTACCCAGAGGAGCTGCAGAAGTTGGATCTCAAGAACGCCATCGAATGCCTGGTCAAGGACCTGACCAGTGGCAACCCATTTAGCGTTCGATTGTCTTTTGAGGGGATCAGCCGTCGGCTTCCTGCGCACATTGAGAGGGGTTTACTGAGAATCAGTCAGGAGGCCTTGTCGAATGTCGTCAAACATGCTCAGGCTCACGAAGTGCGGATCGAAATTTCCCTCGATTCTCAACGGGCACGGCTTCGCGTGAAAGATGATGGCCAGGGATTCCAGCCCGAGCTGACGCTCGGCACCTTCGGTTTGGCGTCTATGCAGGACCGGACCAAGGCGCTGGGAGGCGTTTGGACCATTCACAGTGAACCCGGCCACGGCACTGAAGTTCATGCGTCGATCCCAATTCCTCCCGGAATAAACTAAGACGAAACCATGAAAAAACCTCGCCCGATTCGTGTCGTCATCGCCGACGATCATTCTATCGTCCGTGAAGGCCTGACTGCGGTCATCAACCGCGAATTGGACATGGAAATTATTGCGGAAGCGCGCAATTGGACAGAAGCGGTCGAGACAATACTCCGAGATTTGCCGGAGGTCGCCGTCCTGGATCTTCACATGCGTGGGATGGACGCCGCAGAAGGTATCGCGAAGATTCTGGAAAAGCACCCCGCCACAAAGATTGTTATCTATTCCGCCTTCAGCACAGACGAAGAGGTTTACGAGGTATTTTCTGTGGGAGCGCGAGGATATGTCCTCAAGGGCGAGTCTGCCCGAGAGGACTTGCTCGCCTGCGTGCGTGCGGTTTCGAGGGGAGAAACATGGATTCACCCTATCGCAGCCGCGAGACTTGCAGAGCGAATGACGGCGCCAAACTTGACCTCGCGAGAAGTCGAAGTTCTTCAACTCATGGTGGTTGGCAAGTCCAACAAAGAGATCGGATCATCTCTTGACGTGACGGAGGGCACCGTGAAGGTTCACGTCAACCACATCCTTAGCAAGCTCGGGGTAGCGGGACGCGTCGAAGCCATTGTGGTGGCCGTGCAACGTGGGTTTGTTAATTTGGTCGGAAACCTTCGGGATACCGGGCAGTCCCACGGAGTCCCGGAAGAGCCTCCGAGCGGTCCCCATTCTTTGCGTGGGAATATATCTAGGGCTATAAGACCTGCTAGATCGAAGCGTTAATTGCAGAGCACCAAATCAAACGCAAAAATCCAGAAGCGTGCCGTTGATATTCGCTCGTTTGCGCGACGACAGGTCAAGAGCAAAGTTGTGACTGCATTCTGAGAAGTCGAAATGGAGAGAAATCATGCGTCCCTTCATAATAGTGTTTCTATTATCGCTGGTATTCCTTGGTCGCGGATTCGCCCAGACAACAGATCGTCAAGAAAACCTTCAGAATTGTGTGACAGGATTCGGCGATTGCGATACATCTTGTCTGACGAACTCCCAGAAGGAACAGGTCGTCGAACTCAAGCATGACCGAAGTCTGTGGTATTGCATGACCGGGTCCGCACTGTGCGATCTCGGACCGCTGAACCCGTCGGAGAGAAAGCAGGTTGCCGACGCTAACCGCCAACGGAATCTGCTTGATTGTTTGCAAGGTGACGAACCTTGCGACCATTCACAGTTGTCTCCGATACACGCAGAGCAGGTCAAGAAGATCGATCATCAGCGGAATCTCCTAGCTTGTGAAACCGGAGACGGATTGTGCGATCGGTCCTTGCTCACGTCATCAGAGTACGAGGAGGTCGATAGCCTCAGTTACCAGCGGAATCTGCTCCAATGCGAAACCGGCGATTCTTTACGCGACCAGTTGTTACTGACCAGTTCTGAATTCAAACAGGTCAGCAATGCCAATAAACTGCGGAACGTGCTCGCTTGTAAAGCCGGGAAGTACGATTGCGATCCATCTCTGTTAGAGCCCGATGCGGCCAAACAGGTTGCGGATGAACAGCGTCTGCGAATTCTTCTTTCGGGTGAAAAGGATAACGTGAACGGGGCGGAACTAACGGACAACCCCTCTATTCTGCAGGACAAGCCGAATCGTCACAGCAAAGATCAAGGCCAACGGAGGTGAAGACTTCTCGCTGTCATGTGGTCGGACCTTCGCCAGTGCTCTTGTTGTTTCCGATCGGCACTGGCCTTTCGTTATGACAAGGCAAGTGCCGGTATTTGTCTGCGGTGTCCTCGGACTTACCTGGCAGCTTATCCGCTATGGCGGCTGGTCTCGCTGGTCTTTTGGGCTGAGACGGTTTGAACCATTTCATGCGCGAGCTTCAGGTGAGTTTCCAGAGTAGGCAAAGTCCGGGAGGCGAAGTTCTTAATGGCCGCATCCTTGCCATCGCTTGCTTCGTCACGGAATTCCGCCACATCATTCCTGTGATCTCTCAGCATGTCGCGGGCGTAAGTACGATCGAAAGCCTCGCCTGACAATTTCGAAAGTTGATCGCAAATAGCCTGGTCCTTGGCATCCAATGCCGTCGGCAACGTGATCTGGTTGGTTGCTGCCACGGTCTTCAGCGTATCCTCGGCCTTGCTATGATCGGCAACCATGCGCTTGCCGAAATCTTTGACGGTCTCAGTGGTACCTTTTTGCTCGGCCAGGTTCCCCAGCTTTACCTCTGCGAGATTGGCCTCCGCTGCCCGCTGCGCGAATTCCGCGTCGTTCATCGTGCGCGTGGCGGCCTTCGTGCTGTGCTGGGTGCTGTTAGCTGACGAACTGGACTGCTGGGCGATAGCCATCGTGCCTCCGAACACCAAGGCGAGCGCGGCCAGCGCGGGCACCAGGGTTTTTCCACTTCTTTGTATCATCGCGATCCTCCGTATCGAGAGAATTTGAGCGCCCTACTGAACGTAGGGCCATACACGAGGGATCGTCGCACTTAGTCGTTTCCGCGCCTATATATCGAAAGCTATAGACCTTATTAGCTCCAAGAGTCAATTGCCAGCCCGGGGGCAAAATATAAACATCATCTCTGTGGGATTGCTCTCTCGTATGGCTCGCTGGCCGCAGCGCCATGGAGTGCAGCCGGGGCGCAGGGATTCACGCTTCCAGCGGATTCTGCGCTCCGCCCGTTATCTTCTTGAGGCAAAGCGATTATGGACATTGAAAGGAGCAGTCAAATGATGCGAACGAAGTTCCTGGCCCGCGTGTTTTATTTTGCAATTGTAGGACTATTGGTGAGCATAGCACCGGCATCTGCGCAATCGAGCCCGGAGACCGGCAAGCTGAAGATCCACGTACGTCCGAAGCAGGCTTACGTATTCATAGACGGAAAGGCGATTCGCGATGGCAGTCAGACCATTGATTTGCCTGCTGGCACCCACGAAGTGGGTGTCGATAATTACGGCTACATCCTCAAAACGCAGAAGGTCCACATCGGCGCGGGCGAGACCACCGACCTCGCCGTGACCTTGCAGGCTTCCGGTGACATGGTTTCCGGCCCATTCGGCGACATCGAATTCAAAGGCCATCCGCGCGCCGCCGTGCTGCTCAACGGCAGCACTCCGGCATATTTTGTCGGCCACGTGGACGAGTTCGATAACAATTTCTTGTGGCATCAGTGGCTGCTCGTCAAACCGGGCAACTATCAAGTGACGGTTACACAAAAAGGCCAAACCATCTGGTCTGGGCCGGTGAATGTGAAAGCCGGTCAGCGCGAGTTGGTGGATCTCAACCACAACGGCAAGATCGAGTACCGGGATTTTAAGCGCGGTTTCAGCCTTGGACCGCTGCCGCGCTTCGATGCAGGCATAGCCAGCGCGGAGGTTCCCATCGCGCCGGTGACGGCGCAGCTCACCGCTTCGCAGACGCAAACGACTTGCGGACAGTCAGCCCAGTTGGACTGGAAGGCTACCGATGCTGCGGACACTTCCATCACCAACCTTGGAGACGTGCCGACCAGCGGTGACCGTTCAGTAAGCCCGAAGCAGACGACCACCTACGAACTCGTGGCGAAGGGGCCCGGAGGACAGGCAACGCAGACCGTCACGATCGACGCGAACACCCAGCCGACAGCGACCCTCGCGTTCAGCCAGCCGGAAGTGCGCTATCACAAGGTGGGCGACAAGGTCGTCGAGCAGGACTCGGAGACATTAAATTGGTCCACATCCGATGGAAGCAAGGTCACTATCCAACCCTTGGGGGAGGTGGCAACCAGCGGCAGTGAATCCATCGAGGCGACACCCAATCAATCATCCGTCGGACCCGTCAACCAGGACGTGACCTACACTCTCCACGTCGCCAATGCTTGCGGTGGCACGGCGACCCGAACGGCAATGCTGCACATCGTCGGCTCGATCGATCCTCCTCCACCCGTAGTCCTCGCCAGCGTCTTTTATCCCACGAAGTACCCCGAACGGCGACATTCGCGCGTGGGCTTGGTGGCCAGCGAGGAACAGGCACTAGAGAAGGCAGCGACAACCTTCAAGAACAACGAGCAGTACGACCGGCAGAGCAGGCTCTTGGTCGTCGGACATGCAGATGTCCGTGGACCCGAGAAATACAATCTGGCACTAAGCGAAAGGCGGGCGGAGCTTGTAAAGGACTATTTGATTTCGCAGGGCATCGCGACGGACAAAATTCAGACTCGCGCGGAAGGCAAGGATCAAGAACTGACTGAACAAAACGTCAAAGAACTTCAGTCACAGGACAAACAGACGCCTCAAAAATGGATGATGAATCAGAAGAAAGTAACTTGGCTTGCGTACAACCGCAGAGTCGACATCGTTCTTCAGCCGATAGGGCAGCGATCAATGGAGGTGTATCCAAACGACTCGCCGGAGGCACGTATTCTTTGGGAGCGCCCTGAGCCAAGTCTGAAGGCGGTCGAGTCGGCCTCACGGATGTCCCGGGGCAGCGAGACGGCTCAGGTGCAATAGTTCAGCAGCCGAGCCGACTGCCGAGGGAGCGTCAAGCGGTGAATAACAAAGGCGAATCTCTAAGGAATGGCAACGAAGGAGAAAATGAAATGAGACTCTCAATTACAGGAACGGCAATTGCCGCCGGGCTTCTTTGGGGCGGCGCGATTTTGCTCGTGGGGCTAATCAATCTGGCAAAGCCGGAATACGGTATGGACTTCCTGACGATGATGAACTCTGTGTATCCGTGGTTTCACTCTTCACACACCTTTTCCCGCGTGGTAATTGGCACCATTGACGGAATACTTGACGGTGCGGTTGCCGGCTGCTTGTTCGGATGGCTATACAATTCGATGCTCGATGTGAGCAGCAAAATGCAAACTCTCCAGGGGCGACACACCTAGAGAAATTCGCGACGATGCGCTGGCCGATTCTTGGTCAACGCATCGTGGGCGGAAGGCGCGCAGGAGCAGCGATCAGGCGCGCGAGACTCAAACGTGTTTCGACGAGCCCCCCGGTAGTGGGGATCAAGGGAGAGCTTTGATGTCTTGGAGTTCAACGGCTACGTGGCTGAGGACTCGCGGGAATCTAAGATGGGTGTGGGTATTTGCGCCTGCGATATTCGTCTTCTCAGCTCTCCGCAGTTATCCAGCGCTTCAATTCCTCTCAGCGATGTTGCTGTTCGCAGCGTTTTCTTCGATCTTCGTCGTTTTGATTTTTCTGCTGTTGCTAATATTTGCTCTACTTGGTTGTCTAATCGAATGGAGCGTGGCCGCGCTCGCGTCCTCCGCCCACTCTATTCTCTTGTCGATTCACGATGCCGAGATTTCTCCGGCGCGAGCTTCCTCTCTTTCTCGCGCAGGCTCTGTACCTAAAAACAGCAATCAGAATGACTTCTTTATCGTCACTTAAGTCAGAGTTATGGCCATGCGAAACACGAATCTTCCTGGAAGCGTTTCCAAAGGCGACCGTGGTGTTCGCGTGCCAATGCCTCGGCGTACCACTGTGTAAGCGTAAGCGCCTGCGACAGTCAGCACGGCGACCACCACGATCAACGGCAGTTTCCCCTTCTTCATAGCTATTCAATCGGGCCGCGAATGTCTCCGTCCGGATGCGCTTTCGTATGGACGTTGACGTAGGCTTTTCCGGCTCGGATGTCGTCCAGCAAATCCTGAATCGTTTTTCCTTTGAGCGGCCCCACGAGCGACGCCGAAGTGATCGTCCCCTGCGCGATGCAGGTCATGCCTCCCATTGCCATTTTGTCGTCCGAAGACGTCCCGCTCTTCTCCGGGGACGTGGACGACATCGAGGACATTTTGGCCGGGTACAACGGTGCTACCGGCTTGCCCGCTTGGCCAGGCTCACCAAGATGTATGTGTGCCATGGTCACGGCCGCTGGGTCGTTCACGTTGAGCGTGAATTTTATGCTTGTGCCGTCCGGGCTTACTTCAAACGTGGCTTGACCCTGCGCAGATGTGTCCACCGCCGGAGTTTCGTTCTTGCCCACAAGGTTCGCTTCGAATTTGGTCTGTTGAGCCTGCGCAGCGGGCCCAGACAAAAACAACGCGGCGACGACCATCACAAGTAATTGAGCAAATCTCTTCATGTTTGTAGCCTCCCTTTCTAGACGTAGGAATAAACAGAGTCGAACGAAGTGCTCTTCCAGTTCACGTCAGTAATGGAAACGCAAACTAGGCCCGAGGCGGTTCAAACGGAGCGGAGAGGAATCCCGACGTGGTCGATTGCGAGAATGCGAAGAAGTTGCGGCGAGCATCTTTAGGGGCGACGATTTCCCCGCGGGCGGGCGGAACTGCGAGAGGATTCGGTGCGACCACTCCCACATCCAGCGGATGCTTGTCGGATTTCCCAGTGCAATGGCAAACCATGGGCTTGCCCGCGCGGGAATGGGAACCGTGAGGCACGCGACACAACATCGTGCACGGAGACGATTCGCAGGTCATGCCCCAAGCGATCGGCGCCAGCGGAGCTGTCAGGAGTGACAGGATCGCGACGATCGCGAAGACGCGTCTCATCGCTGAGAGGGTACCACCGGGGGCTCGCGCGATGGCCATTGGCCGTGGCAGGTCAACTCCTGATTAGTCGGGTGGTGTCAATGGGTCGACGCAACACCCAGCTCGATAGCTATCTGGCAGAGTTTAAAGGGCAAACGTGGCTGCGGCGTCGATTCAAAGAAAACCCTGTCCTGGTTAGGTCTAATTTGAGTGCAGCCTAATAGATCGGTCTTCTCTGAAGCGTACTAACGGAACTACTGTTTAGCGGGTGTTGCATCGACCGATTGAACTGGCACGGATAATCGGACAATTGGGTACTAGAACGCGGAACTTTGCGGGTGCCCAGAAACCCCGTCATCGGGTCCCTCGTAATTGCGTGAATTTACAGCGCCAGGACTTGCTATTTCGGATGGCCCACAAATGGATGTTTCTGGGCAGGCAGTCCACCAAACAGGAGATGGAGAATGCCTAGAACACGAAAGTACGACGGTTTGGTCTACCGGCGGGCCGGCACACAAATCTGGTGGATTCGCTATCGGGATCGCAAGGGAATTGCCCGGAGAGAGTCCAGTCAAACCGCCAATTGGGAAGAAGCAAATAAGAAACTCAGGGAAAGGCTTCTAGCGAGAGATGCGAATCTCCTGGAGGCCGTACAAAAGGGCGAAAGCTTGGCTTACGGGCAATGGGCGGATTCTTTCTTGGACAACTATTCCAAGCCACCCATGCGTGCAGAAGGCACCCATCAGGCGAACGAGCGTTGCATTAAACACCTGAGGGCTGCGTTCGGTGCAACCCGACTGGCGGATGTCACCTCGGATTCGATCGAAATCTACCTTCGCGAATGTCTTCGGGACCGTGTCGCTGTCAAGGCCAAGCTCGGTTACAAGCAGCTAGGAATCGTTAAGTCAACGACGGTGCACCAGGAATTCAGAGTTCTCCGTCGTATGCTCAACGTGGCGGTACGCAAGAAGCTCCTAGCTGTGAATCCATGTTCAGGTGTTGAGTTTCCGTTCGCCGTGAAGGGGTTGTTCAGACCGCATCATGTCTCGTGGTCCGAACAACAAAAGATCGAATCACACGCTCCGCAATACTTGCGGAATGTGGTTCGAATCATCACGGAGACCGGGTTGCGGAGTTACAAGGAACTGATTTCGATACGCAAGGACCAAGTGGATCTGCAAAATGCGATGGTCTGGATACCGGATTCAAAGACTCCGAACGGCACGGCCGAAGTTCCTCTCACTTCGCTCGCCGTCGAGGCTTTTAAGAATCAGATGGCGATTTCAGGTGAAGGACCGTACCTGTTTCCTAGCGATCTGAATCCGACCGGGCATCTCAAGAAACTCAAAACCGTGTGGACGAAAACTCTGCGACGGGCAAAGATCTTCTATTTTCGGATTTACGACCTGCGCTCTGCCTATGCCACAAGGTTGAGCGCCGGAGGCGTAGCCGACGAGTGGGTAACGCAGCTGCTCCGTCAGAGCGACGCGCAAGTCTTCAAGAAGTATTCCCAGATGAAGTTGCAGATGAAGCGCGAAGCCCTGGAGAAGCTTAACCGTCGAGCGAACGAGATGGCGTCAGTAGGCGAGGCCGATGGATTTTCGGCCACGCCATTGTGCACAGAGGTGCTCCAATGACGCATTCGCGCACAGTTCGTGCACAGTGTGCACGAATAACGGAGCGTTGGGGCCGAGATGGTTTTTCTAAGTCTTTTGCAATCAGGAAAAAGTTGGTGGACGTGACCGGGATCGAACCGGTGACCCCCTGCTTGCAAAGACGAGAAATAAAATCTATCTCATTGGTTCGCTTGGCTTTGTTCTGTGTCGTAGTACCCGGTTTTGGACCTAATTTGGCAGCATTTGGACCCAAGTTGGACCCAAGTTTTTCCCCTGCTAACAGGTAGGTAGCGGCCTGACCGAGTTGTATTTCGCGGTGATCAAGCCGGCCCGCTTCTTCCGCGCGATTTGACATTGCATTACCTCCACTTCCCTCGATATCGCTCCTTCCTTTCCCACTAGCTAACAAAAGGAAAAGGCTATATAGTTTCGTTAGCCAATTCCTAACGAAACGATGATTTAGCAATGGCCATGCCAACGAAACCTAACAGCCGGCTCGGGAACTACGTCCTCAAGACCTTCAAGGACGAGTCTTTCCGGGCCTATGTGCCGCCGCCGTTGCCACCGGACCCGCCGCTAGCCCTCCAGCCGCTTTTGCCTCTCCTTGAGCAAGCGAACCGAGCCCTCGGACGCCTGGACGGGCTGGCGTCCATTTTGCCCGACCCGTCGCTATTCATCTACCTGTACGTTCGCAAGGAAGCCGTGCTCTCTTCGCAGATCGAGGGAACGCAGTCGTCATTTTCTGACTTGATGCTGTTCGAGAGCGCCGAGGCCCCTAGCGTTCCGCTGGGAGACGTTCAGGACGTTTCAAATTATGTGGCAGCGATGAATCATGGTATTCGCCGACTGCGAGAAGATTTCCCGCTGTCACTCCGTCTGATCCGGGAAATTCACAAGATTCTCTTGTCCAAAGGGCGCGGCAGCGAAAAGAGGCCCGGCGAATTCCGCGAGACACAAAACTGGATTGGCGGCACTCGGCCCGGCAATGCCGCATTTGTTCCGGCTCCGCCTGAGCAATTGATGGAATGCATGGGGGCGCTCGAAAAGTTTCTGCACCGCGAACACGAAGACCTGCCCCTTCTTGTGAAGACGGCCCTGGTGCATGTGCAATTCGAAACCATTCATCCCTTCCTGGACGGAAACGGGCGACTGGGCCGCTTGCTGATTGCGTTCTTGCTATGCGTCGCGGGAGCGATCCGCGAGCCGATTCTGTACCTTAGCTTGTATTTCAAAATGAACCGGCAGAAATACTATGAATTGCTTGACCGCGTCCGCACCCACGGAGATTGGGAGACTTGGATTGAATTCTTTCTAACAGGCGTGAAGGAGACGGCTCAGGAGGCAGCCGATACATCGAGGGAGATACTCACGCTTATTGAAAAAGACCGCCGGAAGATCGAGGCTCTTGGCCGACCCGCTGCGTCAGTTCTGCGCGTCCATCTATACCTTCAACGCAAGCCGATCCTCACGATCCCAGCGACCGCCGAACAGCTTTCTCTCTCCGCGCCCACTGTGACGAAAGCCTTGCAGCACATGGTGAAGCTCGGCATGGTTCGTGAGACGACCGGCAAGCAGCGCCATCGGCTCTTCACGTATCACCGCTATTTGGACATTCTCAACCAGGGAACCGACCTTCCGAAAGCAGGACGCTGATGATGCTTCCGACCCACCTGAGTTTCTACCGACGGATCGAAGTAAACTCGACGGCGCGAGAGTTCTCTTCCCGAGCCCGCCAAATCCATCGAACTTGAACTGTCATCTTCCGACCTTCTGTCCCGCCGTCTTACGCCAACAGTTCCAGACCCTTGGCGCACATCGGCTCCGCAGGTGGTGATTCTCCTCGTGACGAGGGCATCGTGGCGAGTGAGCCAGTTAACCGGGGAGCGACGCATTGCTGTCTTCTTCTCTCCATCGCTGCACGAAAGCGGATTTCATCAATTGCTTCGTCAAGGGCGGTAACAAATTCTCTGGGGCGTAGCCCAGACGATCCAAAGCAATTGTGACCGTGGCGGAGAGCGGGCAACCACCAGCAACCGTTCTCCACCGCGTGGAAATAGAACAGAGTTATTCCGGATCCATCGAGCAAGCCAACCAGGGGAAAAAGGCTGCCATCACGCAGCCTTGTCGGGCTGAGCATTAGGTCGAAGCCTTGGGCACTGAGTAGCGAGCAGGCTTCCCGGAAGGACACTGCAAATTCACACTCGCATCCGCGTTCCTGCAAGCGCCTTGCCAAGTACGAAGAACCCTGAGGGTTTCCCCCGATCAACATCGCCTTAGGTCTCATCGGTTCCTCGGGTGACAACCGTGGAGCCCAGGAGTTTCGATGGTGGTGTTAGGCATGGCTTTGCTCACTCGAATATGGTGATTTCCCAAGGGCTACTGGATGGCTTGCGTGGTCCAGCTTCCGAGAATGGCGTGGGTCGCGGTCGAGCAATCGCGTGATCGTTGCGAATAGAAGACAGACTGATACTCCACACATCAGTACTCCGGCCATGCTCTCCAAAGGTCCCAAAAGTCTCCACCTACCCGGAAGGATCACGTCGTCGTATCCGACGGTGGCATAACTGCTCGAGGAGAGGTAGAAGGCGAGTTCCCATGAGGGGAAACACTGCAGCCGATAAAAACTCGCCCACAGCAGGATCACGAGCCCATGGAGAATGATGATGGCGATCGTCGATTTCACTACCAATATGGCGGAACTAATCGGACCAAATCTTTGGCGCCTTTGGCGGTGGCGCTTTTTAGCCACTCGATGAGCGCCGCAACCCCAGCACACTGTAAACAGAGTGTAAGGATTAAGAGAAGAACGGCGGCCGCGGCTTGAGGAATGAGTGTCATTTTCATTGGCCTCAGGTTGTTTGCGGAAGAGTCTTAGAAGCTTCAAGCTCTTCGCCTTGCATGGCTTGGGATTCTTTCGTTTCCCATCGGATAATCTTCAGGTCAAGCACGAAGATGCTGTAAAGGACCGGCACCAAGAGCAGCGTGATAAAGGTTGCCACGGCAAGGCCGCCGATCTGCGCATAACACAGAGGCTGCCATAGAGGCCCGCCTTCCAAAGCTAGTGGGAAAAGGGCAAGGATTGTCGCTCCGACGGTGATCATTACGGGCCGGATACGCTGGATGCCCGCGTCTGCGAGGGCCTGTTCCAGCGGCTCGCCCTTCGCATGCATTTCCTCGATAAAGTCGAACAGCACGATCACGTGGCTAACGATCACGCCGATCAAACTGGCGATACCCAGAAAAGCCATAAATCCAAAGGGCGTATGCATTATCGAGAGGGCGATCAGGGAGCCGATCACACCGTAGGGAGCAGCAGCGAATACCAGAAGAGGCTTCACCGCGTTATTGAACTGAACGAGTAGGGCCAGGTAAATGCCGATCAAAGAAATCAACAGCACGATTTTGAGGTTCGCGAACCCGTCTATCTGTTTAGCGCTTTCGCCCCCGATGCGGAGCTGATAACCGGGAGGAAGATTTTTCTGGAACTCTTGCAATTTTGGAAGAATCGGATTGAGCACTTCAGAGGCAAGGACTCCGGGTTCCGGATAACAAAGTATGGAGATGGTGCGAAAATGCTCACGCCGGGCGATGCGTCCTGTCTCCAAGGAATTTCCGACCGTCGCGACTGATAGCAGCGGCACCCTATTGTTCGTCTGTGACGAGTAAACGTACAGGTTCTTGATGTCAGCTAGCTGCGCACGCTCCTCCATGCGAAGGCGAGCCACAATGGGGATGTTCTTGTCGCCCTCTTTGAACATGCCCACTACGGACCCGCTCATCGCGGCGGTCGACGCGTCGGCGACATCTGCATTGGTGATGCCTGCCACGTTTGCGCGGTCTGGATCGATCTGAATCCTCTGCTGAATATCATCGGGGAACCAATCATCACGAAGAACGGCAATGCCGGGAGCTTGACTGACGATGTCCTGAGCTTGCCGGGCAATCTGTCGCAGCGTGCGAATATCTGTGACTTCATTCTTCGCGTCGACATCCTCCTGCGCAGAGATCAGCAGTTCCACGGGGTTCTCAACAGGATTCGTTTGAAGCTGGCGAACCGTAATCCACGCACCTGGCACTTCCTTGGCCAGAGCGTCCTGGATGGGACGAGCTAACTTTGGCGAAGCCTCTTTATCAGTGACCTCAACGATCATTTGCGCGTAGTTTGTCTGCGGCATTTCCGGCGAGACCGAAAACCAGAAGCGAGGTCCGCCGCCACCGGCAAAGGTCGTCAGCGACTTAAGAAGATGCCCGCCCTTTTCCTTGCTGGCGGCATCAGGAACGTTTTCAACCACTTGCCGGACCACTCTTTCGGCCTTCATTGCAGCATCGTTGGTGACGCTCAAAGGAGCGTCATTCGGCATCCAAATATCCAAATAAAACCAATACTGGACATCTTCAGGGAAGAATTGGGTTTTAAGCCGAGAGCCGAACAGCCCGCCGATAACCAGGAAAACCAACGACCCGCCGAGGACAGCCCAACGGTGTTTTATCGCCTTGCCGACGAGTCTATTATAAAAGCCGTAGAATCCCTGCGCTCGTCTCTCCTCGATCGTCGGCTCTCGCTTTGCTGGAGCACGCAAAATGTAGTAGCCCAGGAAGGGAACAAACGTCATCGCGACACAGAGCGCGCACAGCAGAGAAGCCGTCATCACGACGGGGAGGCTCTTCAAGAACTCGCCTGTATTGCCAGTGAGCATCAGGAATGGCAGATAGGCGATTATATTCGTGATCGTCGCGTAGAAAATCGCGGTTGCAAGCTTCGTAGGGCCGAGCCAACAGGCAATTCTGCGCGGCAACCCTTCCGCCAAGCCGCGTTTGATTCCGTCGCCAGAGACCACCGGCACGTCAACGAGAAGGCCGAGCGCGATAATCAGGGTTGCGATGGAGACCTGCTGAAGATCGATTCCCAACATATACACGACGCCGAACGTCATCGCGAGGGTGATGGGTATGGCCAGAGCCATAATCAGCGCCAGACGCCACTCCCAAAATCCAAGCAACGAAACAATAACGACGAGAATGATGGCTTCGAGAAGCGCCCGCAGAAACAGGTGGATGTTCTCTTTGACTTGGAGTGGCTGATCGGAGGTGTGCGCCAGGATCAGGTCGGCGGGAACGATTTGCCGAAGGTCCAAAAGCTTCGAATTCACGGACTGTCCGAAACGTCGCGATCTGCTTCTTATCGCGCATGTAGATCGCTAAGGTGATCGCGCGACTGCGCTGCCAGCGCCCACTCGAGTCCCGCCAAGTGTAGTAATTGAGATATTGGGCAGGAGCCTGATAGCCGCGGCTTATTTGCACGAGGTCCCGTAAATACACCGGGGCACCCTGTGACGTAGCCGATACAGCCACATCGCCGATGCTTTGCGCAGTGTCAAATTGTCCCGAGGGAATGAGAGCGACCCTGCGCTCGCCGGTTTCAACACTTCCGCCCGGCGCGATGATGTTACGGGCCGACAGTACTTTGGAGAGATCAGCAGGACGCAATCCGTAGGCAGCTAGGCGGTCCTGCGAATAATCCAGATAGATCGTCTGCGACAAAACGCCTCGGCGTTCCACCTTGGAAACTTCGGGAGCGCCCTGCAAGGTACGGCCAATCAAGTCAGAAAAATTATCGAGTTCGGCGTAGCTGTATTTGTCGCCGGCAACGGCGGCCAGTTTCGCCCGCGTCTCGACCGGATCGCGGACGATCACCGGCTCCCAAGCGTCGGGATGCAGCTCGGACCGTTTTAACCGCTCCGAGAAAAACCGCTTGATGAACGCTTGAATAGAGCCGTCATCTGCATCGGAGAGACCATCGAAGCCGATGAATCCGCTTCCCTGTATGATTTGCGAGTCTCGAATGATTCCGGCACTCTGCGCTTCCTCTTGAAACAGGTATCCGGCGTAGGACACCTCGCGAGCTGAAATCGATTGCGGAAAGGCATCCACAACTGTGATGCGCTGATCCGTTCGATTCGACTGAGCTTGCATAACAGCTTTTCGAATCGCCGATTCAATGGAATTGGCACGGGCCGCGATTTCGATATCGCCCACTTTCGGGCTCGCAACCGTGAGCATAAGTGCGGCAGTGTCTCCAAAATCGCTCTGGAATGTGATGGGGCCGGCGCCCTGCGGCAACTCTGAATTCAGGGCATCCAGCTTGAGGTTGATATCGCTAAATTGCCGCTTGGTATCGGTGACGCCCTCATCGAGTTGTATGTACACGAAGGAGTAGCCAGGGAGAGACATGGATTTGATCCCGTAGTCCGCATCCGTTCCCGGGTGAATCGTCTTATTCTCAGCGGCAGCGTCCTCAATCCGACGGGTAATGAATTGTTCGACTTGTTGCGCTGTGGCTCCGGGCCATGGGCACGCCGCGACGCCGACGCGCACAGGAATTTCCGGGTCCTTTCGCTGCGGCATGGACTTGTAGCCGAACCAGCCCCAAATGAGGACTGCGGTCAGAAGCATCCAGGAGACTTGTGGTATTCGGCAAAAACCTCGGAATATTCCGGCGATTACCGATATTTTGCGCGTTTTCGATTTCCATTTTCCTTCACCTCTATGGCACAACCTGGATGAAATCGCCGTCCTTCAAACCGGCGGTCCCAACAACAACGACCTTTTTCCCCTGCCTTCACGCCATCAACTGCCACACCGCTTTCGTGGGTTTCGCCCAGCTTTACCTCACGCGAATGCGCCACCCACTTACCGCTTTCATCTGTGGCGACGAGAACGGTGTAGCGGCCAGATGAAGCAGGATCTGCAACAACGGCGGTAAGAGGCACGGAGGGAACGGGAGCGTTTTGAACGCCAACCAGATTGAGCGAAGCAATCATCCCCGGTTTCAAATAGCTCTTGGGATTAGGTACCGTGACTTCGACCGCGAAGACGCGATTTTTGTCATCCGCACTCGCTGCAATACTCGTAACCCGCCCCTGGTATTCCTTTGGGTCATCCTGCAGATGAATGCTGAATTGTTGGCCCAACCGCAGTTGCCTTAGGGCATATTCGGGAACGCCAAAACCGATTTTGACCGAGCTCGTATCGGCGACTGTGAAGGCCGTTATCCCCGGCGTGACCAAGTTGCCTAGTTCAATGTTCCTGGAAAGAATGTACCCCGGAGAACGGTGCAGTCAGATCCGCGTCCCCAAGAGCGAGCTGCGCTTGGCGCAGATTGGCATTGGCCTGATCCACGCCGGCGAGGGTCGAATCGAATCTAGCCTGCGCTTGATCGAAGTCGGGTTTCGTCAGGCTGTGTGTAGCGTAAAGAGCCTTTGCACGTTCATAATCCAACGTTGCTTGAACGTGCTGCGCCTGCGCTTGATTCAGCGTCGCCGCAGCTTGCAGGTTCAGCTGATTCTTCAAATCCTGATGCCGAATCTGGGCGAGAACAGCGCCTCGGCTGACATAGTCCCCAGGGCCTATGTATAAACACAGTCCATCCGCGCCCATGATGTGTCTAATTTCCGTGACGTATCCCGAAGACTTAAATGACAAGGTCGCTTCTGCGAAGGGCAGAACGGAAGCCGAGTAGCGAAGGCCTTCTGAGGAAGAATAGAGCGCAACATCCGCCAGACGAACAGGAGTTGGAGATTTTGCCGCGACGTGCGTCGATTGCTGACATCCGCTTGCACCTGCGATTAGCACCAATAGTGCGGCGGCTGCTTTCAATGTGCTTGATTTGCTTTTCATGATATTCACTCCGCTCCTATCGCTTTCTCGAAGTCAGCCGTGCCGTCCAAAATAGGCACTCTCCTGGTACTGTGATGCAGGTGTCCGGGAGCACCGCGTGCCGCCTGTTGCTGCATGAGATCGGCCAGAAGCGCCGCTTTCTGGTTATAGCGGTCTGTCACTTCGCGAACCTGCTGTTCCCGCCCCGCGTTGTTCCGTCTGCGCGTCCAGCAGCGTTCGGGTTTCTTCAAGCTTGCGAAACCTATCTTCGACATCCACAAGAACCCGCTGTTCAACGTCCTGTCCGGCAGTCGCCTTCTGTTCTGTCGTAGCCTTGAGTTCTGCGATCCGGTGCTTCTTGTACCCCCAATCATAGGGCTGCCATTGGAATTGGAGTCCGACAGCGCCGGCGCTCTGAGGAAGGAAATTAACGTTTTGGAATCCGAGGTAGCTGACCTGGAGGCTGATAACAGGAGATATTATTTGCATGCTCGCGACGCACATCCATCTCTCCGATCTTTGGTCTGCAGCTCGGCTTCCCGAAGCTCGGGGCGGTGTTCCAATGCCTGCTTTCGAGCAGTATCGAGATCCCATTCGACAAGCTCGCCGAACGGGAGGGCGTCCACTGAGAACGAAGTGCGCAAGTCGCGCCCCAGGAGCCGATTCAGATTCTGCTTCTGTCGACTTGAGAGCGTCTTTGCTGCGGTGAGCAACTGGTACCGTTGTTGTTTTAGCTTGGCCTTCACTGTGAGCGAATCGGACTGCAACACGGTTTCCTGTGCGAGCCGCTGCTCGGTTAGCGTGGAAAGTTCGCTCAAAGCCTGAACAGCTGTTCTGGCACTCTCGACTTGCGCTTGTAGCTCCGCCACCTGGTAGTAGGCTTCCTTCACCTGTCGCACAGTCTCCTGACTCTGAGCGCGCACCCCTTCCTTGGCGAGATCGATTCCGAGCCGAGCCTGCTGAACAGCAAGATTCACTTTGAAAATTTGAGTGAGCGGTTGTGCCGCGGAGGCATTCACGAACGCGCCGAACTGCACCGGCGAGTGAATGGTGGAATTTGTTCCTGGGATAGGACCGATACCTGGGTAGTTGCCGAAGCTGCCAGCAGGAACTTTAAAATTCAGCGGCTGTAGAGGCGCTCCTGCGAGAACGTTCACATCTAGCTTCGGGAGGTAATTCGTCTTGGCCTGCGCGACCGTCTCTTGCGCCTTGATAATTTCCAAGTTTGCTGATCTTGATGTCTCGGTTCGTGCCGGTTGCAATCCCGATCGCTTCGTCCAAAGTCAGGACTGGGGCTGGAGAATCCGCCTCCGGCGTCTGCGACCAGGCAACCGCAACGAGGGTGATCTGGAGGCACAGGATCAGAGGCAGGCGGGATAGAAATGTCGCCAGGGCCGAACGCCCTGTGAACCTCTGTATCGTCTTGCTTCTTGAATTCATGTGACCTCCTGCGGTGGGGTATTGCAGGGGCCATGCCAATCTGTGCAGCTCGCAAGTCATTGGATTCATTGGGGGAAGGCGAAGCCTGCCGCAGTTGGCCTGCCCGAATGCGGGCAATGCTGCCGCCAGTGACCATTGCCAGTTGGGCACCCCGTTTTGGCCGCACAGTACGAAGTCTTGTGCGGTTCGTGCAGGGCACTCATAAAAGAAGAGGCGGCAAAGCGGCTTTCTTACTGATGAGAAGAGCTTGTGGTCGCACAGATTTCTGGTGGCCACAGAGGAGTCTGCGGCCCAGGCCGCCGACGAGGCGTTGCCGGCCTCCTAAGCTTTGCCGGAGTATGAGCTGACACGCCGATTGGCGGGCTGAAATGAAGGCAGCGATCGATCAATGACCCTGCAGGGGTTCCGATTCCAGTCGTTGTTTGGTCGAAAGGAGAACGCGTTCAAGCGAAGATCGAGCTTTATCCACCGCCGCCTTATGCACGATGCTTCCTTTTAAGCCGGTAAGGCCAGCCTGTTTCGAGCCTTTGACCGTAATGATATAGAAGCCCGGACGTTGCGCATCCTTGACGCAGACGGTTAAGTCGAGCGCCGTTTCGAAGTAGTGGCTTGCGTAGATCTGTTTCTCAGCCACTGCGTAGACAGGTTCTTTTCCAACTGCTCCCCGATAGACGATCTTCTGTACGATCCGGAAAGTCGGCTTCAATCCGAAGTTAACGTTCTCCCAATAAAAATCGGCCTGTATGCTATCTGATTTCGCCTTCGGGTATTCGAGCAGATACTCATTGAGTTCCGGCAGGTACAGGGGAAGCGCCTCGAAGGGTCTTATCAACGAAGCGAAGGTTTCCGCCACCGCCGCAGGGTTCTTCTTGTCACGATAGGCCCCCAAGGCGGTGTTGCCCCCATGCATATACTCCAGGAGCGCCTGCAGTGCCAGTCGCCGGGCCAAGCGATTCACCTGGTCGGCAACATCAGGCGCGGACCAGTTGATCGATTGCTGAACGTCTCCTATAGCCTCAATCGGCAGTTGGAGTTGGCAATGTCCGGGCTTGCAATTCTTCAGATCCGAAATGTCTTGCTCATCAAGGATGAAGCCCTCGAGGTCGGAAAGCTGAGGCGGATCGCTGAAACTCTGGATTGCGAGATAGCTAGGGAGCTTGCGCAACGCGTCGATGTCAGAGGCAAGCTTGAGGTAGCGCTCTGGAGTCGCCTCCACGTACACCGATCCGAAGACGTAGACTTCATCAGGGGTAGGCGACTCGACGACCTTGGCAACGGCCTTCCCCGAGCGGATCGCAGCTATCTGCCCTTCATTCAATCCAGCGAACTCGCGGAAAAACTTATACGGCTCGTCCGGGGTGTCTGCCTGGATCAGAGGAGACAACAGCAGCAATACAACTGAAAGCGTAATGCAAAAAGAGATCTTTCTCATAGGACTTCACCTCATTCTGTTTTGCCCCGCTCGGCCCGCTTAATCACGAGCATGCACATGGCCCCTACTCCTGCCCAGAAGACGGCGCGCGCACGTCGGCACAATGCCAACGTCAATCCAGCAGTGGCCGTCACACCGAACATTTTTGCAATCAGCATATTGCCACCTTCATAGGTCCCGACGTTACCTGGATTCAGGGCGCCGACAAGGTTGATCACCTTCGTCAGGCCTTCCAGCGCGAAGGCGCCGACGAAGGCAATCCCTGATCCCATGAACAGCAAGATGACATAGACCTCCAACACTGCCAGCGCGTGCCATAGGAGACTGAAGATGAGGCTCGCCCAGAACGCAGCGGGCGCTTTGCGACTAAAGGTGAGGAGGTTGTGCTCAGCTGAGTCAATGGTCGGCTCTTTGCCGATGACCCAGTCGTGGAGCTGAGGCAATCGCCCAATCGCTCTGGCCGCGTTCCCCATCAACTGCCAACGGCTTGCGACGGCCACAGCCGCCAGGACCACCAGTGCGATGAGCACGGCGGCGAGCAGCAATGCATAGACTCGCCACTGTCCAGAAAGAGGGAAATGCAATAAAGTGATAGAGATTCCCAATACAGCAACGACTGCGGCCGTCAAGAGATGCAATCCTCCGTCAATCGCGCAGGACGATATTCCACGATCCGCCGGCACTACAGGACTCAACAGAGATACGCGGATCCCCTCCCCGACCATTTTTCCAGCAAAACCAAGTTGCCCGCACGCGTCCGAGGCCAGCTGCGCGCCAATACTGCGTGGCCAGCGAGAGCCCTTTGATATCGTAGGTAATCGTCTGCCGCCACGCGCATGTCCTGATCAACTGAGACAACCCTCCCAGAATGATGATCAAGGAGAAGCCCCAGCCGACTACCTGCACTTGCCGCCAAACGACCCCCGGGCCGGTTCGAAAGACCATGTACCCCAAGAGGGCGACCCCGAAGAGTGGAAGAAACCATCGACAGGAAATCGAGATTAGCTGTCGGATTCTACGCACCGGACACCCCGCCGGCTTTCGCCGGAATTCGCATCGGAACGAGAGAATCGCTCGTGAGAAGATAGGCATAGAGGTGATCCAGAGGAGGCTCGAAACGCAACTGTTCAGCGGAAAAGTATTCCTTCGTTTCGGTCCATTCCAAATCGATTCCTGAAAGCAGAGTCGGCGCTTTGCGGTGGGTGTCAAGTTTTCCAGTGGACGGCATATCCAGGCTCCGCAAATGTCTGATGCAGGGGGCATGCCAATTTGCCGGAGTCGCAAGTTGTTGAAATTACAAGGGCAGCACGCGCCCCTTATCGTTACGATGCCCGCATTCGGGCATCGCTGCCGGCGGCGCATTGACAGTGACAGGGTACCGGTAGGCACTGGTTACAGGAATCCATCCGCATCGGATTGATGCTGTTGGGGAGAAGTGTCTCGCGCGTTCTGAGTCGAGCTCGCAATTCCATCACTTGCGCCACCGCGACCTCATTCTTGCACCTTGGCGAGCTCGACTTCGTCAAATCGACGCCACTTGTAGAAGGAAATAGACACAATCCAGCTCATCGCAAAAAGGCCAACAATGAAATAGCCAAGAGTGCCGAAATTGTCGTTGAGCCCGGCCACCCCAGCCCAGAACCATCCCTTCAGATGAAGATGCTGACCCAGCAGCCCGAGCGCTTCGATCCCGCCAATCACGACAAACGCGACGATCACGGACACGAACGTAATGGTCATGTTGTAGTAGATTTTCCGGATCGGCTTGAGGTACGCCCATCCGTACGCCCCGAGCATCAAGAGGTGACCGTCGAGCGTGTCGATGAGCGACATGCCTGCGCTAAACAGCACAGGAAACACCATAATTGCCACGGAGGAAAGCCCCTTCGACGCCTGAGTCGCCGCGATGCCGAGCAGGCCGATTTCAGTTGCAGTATCGAATCCCAAACCAAACAGAAAGCCCAGCGGGTACATGTGCCAGCTCCGCGTAACCAGGCGGAACAACGGGCGAAAGAGCCTAGCGATAAAACCACGGTCGGCTAGCAGCATATCGAAATCATCCTCGACGTATTTCCCTCCGCTCCTGACGTGACGCCATGCACGATAAATCCCTCGCAAGATGATCATGTTCATGAGAGCAATGGCGAACAGGAACAGCGCAGACACCAGCGTTCCGACGATGGGCCGCCGATTTCCCTGTAGTGATCAAATCGCGCCTGCATGGCGGACGCCGTAACAGCGACCGCGGACAGACGCGAGCACGACAACAGTGGAATGGCCGAGCGAAAAGAAAAAGCCAACCGCGACAGAACATTATTTCCTGCATCAATTTCCGTGTCACGTTGTCGATTGCCGCGATGTGGTCAGCGTCTACTGCATGACGCAGCCCAAACCCATATGCGAGAAGTGCGGTTCCCAAAAGAACTGGATAGTGGTGGAAGGTGATGCCCGCCCAGAGCCATGCGCCAAGATTGAACGCCACCAAGATGCCATAAATCGCAATCACTCTGGCGTAGAGGGTGTCGGCACCATCGTTGAACAACGAAATCAATCTGGGTTGGAGCGCTGATCTCACTTTCGTCAATGTATTCACGAGATCCTCAGCCTTTTGACACGAGAGTTGTGCTGGTGGCCTACTCTACGCCGGTGCATCCTGATGACCTCCCACAATCAAATTCTAGAAAGTGAATCTCGTGGTGCCGTGGACAGCGGCGCCGCTCGGATCCTTGAGAGTTCCCGACAGGCTCCCATTCGCCGCCGCCCGTAATGAGACTAGCCACTCACGAGGAGCGAGAAAAGGCGTGAACGGTTTTGAGGCTCTCGGAGCCCCCGTACGGTTCAACGCTTTCTCCGCCCGCTCAATGCGGCGCGCCCACTGCATCGGCTTGGACCTCTGGTGCGCCGTGGCGGGGAGAGCAACTTCGTTATTGAAGTTGAATCGGTCGGGGCAGCACCGGTGATGAGCCGCGCACCACGACTGAAAGTCAAGTCCTGAAATGCCCACTGTACGAAAACCAAGAGTCGATTCTGGAATGTAACGATATACATCAAATGTATGAAGACCCAAACGATCCAGGCGACGAAGCCCGAAAAGTGAATACCGAAGACATTGGCCACTGCGGCCGCACGTCCGATGACCGCTAGAGAGCCTTTGTCGAAGTACTGAAAGGGAGGAGGTTCCGGCTGGCCTTTCAGTTTTCGTAGGATCGCCTTGGCAGCATAACCTCCCCTCCCTGCATGGCCACCTGGGCCAATCCTGGCAAAGGTTTTTCACAGGCACCTGCAGCGAAGGCGAGATCGCCGATCACGTAGATATCGGGATAATTCGGAATCGTCAGGTCAGGTTTTACCTTGACTCTTCCTCCTTTGTCAGTCCCAGCTTTCGTCCTCTGGCGGGCCAGGATCTTTCCCAGCGGAGAAGCGGTAATACCACCAGCCCAGATCACCGTCCTGGCTTCTAATGTGATCCCGGCGTTTGTCCGTTTCGAAAGGTAAGTCCCTCCTTGGTCACGTCCCTGACCATGGCGCCGCACTTCACCGTGACACCGAGCTCGACGGAGAGACCGAGTGGCCTTTTCCGCCAGATCTTCCGGAAAAGGCTTGAGCACGCGCGGCGCTCCATCCAGCAAGATGATTCGGGCTTCTTCCGGACGAATGGAGCGAAAGTCATCCTAGCGTTTGTCGGGCGATCTCCCCATGGCTCCCGCCAGTTCCACGCCCGTCGGACCTGCGCCAACAATCACAAAAGTGAGCCAGGCACGACGTCGAACCGGATCGATATCCGCTCTGCGACCTCAAAGGCGTACAGAATCTTGTGGCGGATAGTAGTGGCTTCTTCAACGCTTTTCAGACCGGGCGCCCATTCCTGCCACTCGTTATGCCCGAAATAAGAAGTTTGAGAACCGGTGGCGACAATCAAGAATCGAAGTGGTGAACATCGCCATCAGCGAGAAATACCTGCTTCGAATCGGGGTCGACATCCTCCACTGAACCCAGGAGCACGCGCGCGTTCTTTTCGCGGCTCAACACACTCCGAGCGGAGCCGAAATTGCCCGGTGACAGCGAACCCGTTGCAACTTGGTAGAGAAGCGGCTGGAAGAGATGATAATGCGACGATCAATTAGGGTCACATCTACCAAATCTGATTGCAGCGCCTGGGCGGCACGAAGCCGGCCGAAACCACCACCGACAATGATGACCCTCCACGGCTTGTTCACAACATACCCCGGTTTCGGGGTTCATTCAAATTGTCTTTGACTGCTGACTCAGAAGTTGATGCCGAACTGGGCGCCGAACACAGGCGCGTTGTTAAGACGGCCTGTGTATCCGGGCCGAACGATGTATTGGAAGTCCGGCTGGATGGAATCGGCACCCTTGCGCAAGTCGAAGCGATAGGTCAATTCCACTACGGTTTCGTGTTCCTGCACACCACCTTCGGGAGGAACCAGCAGTCCATTATTCTGAGCTCGTTGCAGCGCGTGGCTGAAATAGCCGGTTGCAATGCCTAACGAAACGGCATCTCTCGGGCGCGTGTCGAACAGCCCACACGCCGAAACGCCCGCTGTGAAGTACAAGGGCAGCTGCTGGATGTGGGGAGTTCCGGGGCGCGGGAGGCCAATCCCGAAGATGCCGGATCCGCGGTTGCTGCCGGGATTGCCGAATGGGATGAGGACCTGATCGAAGAGCGCCCGTGCCAGCCCCCAGCTTCCGCGCTTGCTGGCGCCGGACTCGAAGTCGGTGAGCTTCGCATCATCATATCAGCCTCCTAGCTTGTAATTGCCGAGCCGTGGGCCATCGCCGGGCAGACCATTAATCCGGTAACCGACCTCGGCCATCGCGAAGAGTGGTCCTTTCATTGAAAAATTCACGCCATGGTATTTGTTCTCGCGGATTTTGGGGTCGCCATTATAGATAGCGGTCATAACGTGGGTTCGCTTGGTCGGCCTCACCTTCCCAAGCGCGGCCCAAGTACCGGTGTACGCCGGTCATGCACGGCGCATCCAACAAGATCCCGAACGGGTTTCCGCAAAACGCGTTCAACATGAAACCCGTAGTTGTACGGCAAGTCGAGAAAATCATCGGTGGCCGCGAAACGCCCGAGGCGGAGTTCGACACGGCCATCGAACAGCTTCTGCTGGTATGAATATCGATTGAGCAAGAATGTTTCGAACCCATAGATCTGCTGCTCGCTGAAGACGTTTCCGATGCCATTCAGTCGAGAGCCTATTGCCCCAACGTTGGGAAAATGACGCAAAGATGAAGCCGCCCTCCAATCCAACAATCCTGTCCAAATCAAAAAAAAGGCTGAGCTCAGTGCTACTGGCCTGCGTCGCACCCTGCGAGCGGCCACCGCTGGGGTTCCCCGCGACGTCGGTGATAACAATCCACCTCGGTGTAATGCCCGAGTCTTCAAGTTTGGATGACAGGCCACCCAGTACATAAGCAGATGTTGGCTTAGAAGGACAGCTGAAACACCCGAGACGTAGTGTCTTGAGCAGTATCGTCAGCGATATCGTTTCCAGTGCTGTTAAGAGGTATTGTCGGCAGTGTCGTTGTTGGTCTGATCTTGCGCAAAGAAGAGCAGGGTGGGCAGATGAGCAGCAGAACGAGCGCGAGCAGAAACAAGAGGCTTCTCATATGAGCGTCGTCCTGTGAGCGATCGCCGGGTTGAGCTTCTCCAAGGGCCGCATCGTCTGGAGATCATCGCGAGCTTGAGAGGTGCCCAACGAGGATGGCGCTGCGATAGCCGTTGTCGACGGTAGCTCGACAATCAACCGCGCACTGCGGCGATAGGTGATAAGAAGGCGCAGCCAGTTTGCCACTATCAACAGCTTTGAATGGCCGCCTGACAGCGTTCTGAGATGCCGAAGCCCGCGCTTTCGCCATGCGGGAAAGCCCGTGATAGGAACAATGAGCGTATTCAGCGATACCCACATGCCGAGTAATCGTCGCCAACTTACTTCTGGGACGAATCGCTCGGGAGTTGTGGGCACAGCAGTGCCCGCTAGTCGGGCAGCGATCAGCTTGCCCACATACCGGCCTTGATGTTGCGCGACGGACGCGAGACCCGGAGAAGGGGTCGGCCATACGGTCCGACTACATCGGCCGCGTCGCCGACGACAAAACAGTGGGATGGCCAGGAACGGCGAAATCTTTTTCAACTGCTATGGTTGCCATTCGCTGAACGTTTCCACCGAGGGTCCTGGCTAGTGAGACGCCCTGTACACCCCGTGCACCACAACACAGTGGCTGCCTCTATCCGTGCTTCGCCGATCGTGACGGCTGCCGCGTCCACATGGGTAACTGGAACACCCAGCCTCACCTCGACTCCCGCACGTTCGAGCGCCTGGGTCGCATCGGAGAGATGTTGTTCGCTGGAATGCCGGCAGCAATCTTGGACCGGCCTCGACGAGCACGATGCGCGCTCGTCGGACGTCGATGTTGCGAAAGTCGGCCGACGAGGTCCGGTGCACGAACTCGCTGATCGTGCCTGTAATCGCGACGCCGGTCGGCCCGCCACCAACTACAACAACTGTGGTGTTCAGCCGTGCGACTGTACGGCGGGGTCCGATTCCATCTCCCGCGCGCTCGAATGCCGTTAAGAGCCGATTGCGCGCGGCAATGGCGTGGGAAGTGTTTTCAATCCGAGGGCGTGTTGGGCCCATTCCGATTCGTGACCGAAATAACTCGTTTGCGCTCCAGTTGCGGATAGTGAGCATGTCGTAGGGGAGGTCCTCTCCTTCGTCCATGACCACGAGGCGGCGAGATGTATCAACACGCTTTGCCTCGCGCATTTCCACCTGGAGGTTAGGCATCTTGTAGAACAGCGAGCGGATGGGCGTCGCGATTTCGGCGGGTTGGAGGATCGACGTCGCGACCTGGAAAAGAAACGGTTGAAAGAGGTGATGATTGTTGCGATCGACGAGCGTCACCTCAGCTTCGCTGTCACGCAACTCACGGACCACGGCAATGCCCGCAAATCCAGCGCCGATGACCACCGCCTTGCCAAGACATTCCTCTCGCGGAGGTGCGGTTGTCGGCGCTCAGTGACGCCCCCGTGCACCAGCGAAACTTGCTGCGCTATGCGCTGGCTGGGCCAATAGGCGGCGCGACCGCGGCGTATCTCGGAGCTTCCAATTGGCCGAGGCCAGTCGACAGCACGCTGTGGCCGGTTCCCGACGCCGATAAAGAACGCTGCGGCATGGTCGGCATAGGCTTCGGGCCTCGCGCCAGCGACCACATAGTCTGTTGCTGCACGTTCGGCTTCGTTCACAGCGTCGGCGTCACCCCGCGCGGCGAGGATCTCGGCGTAGGTCCCGCGATATTCTGGATCGTCGGAATTTCGAGCAGCGGTGTGACGAGCGCCAAAGCGGGGTCGAACTCGCCGCGGGCGAGCGCCACCTCGGGCGATGCCTCGTCCCGGAACGTGCCCCGGCATTATCGCGTCGAGCTCGGCAAAGATGCTTCCGCGCGATTCAGATCGCCGCGGCGCATCGCGCTCACGCCCCAGTCGAAGATAGTTGACAGCAAGGAATGGCGATACGCCATCGTCAGCATCGAGTGCGGCGAGGTAGCTGGCTTCCGCCGCCCCCCACTCACCCATTTCCGCCAGCAATGACGCAAGCGCCCCAAGGGTCTGAATTCCGGGATCGTCCTTCGCCAGTTTCTCCGCAGAGCCAGCGCTTCCTCATATCGGCCCGTCGCCTGAAGCAGCGCCGCCCTTTCGGTATCGATGTCTTGCCGACTATGGCCGGCCGCAAACGCTTGATCGCGAAGCCCGTTCGCTTCCTTGAATCGATGGAAAGCACGCAAGTCGCGAACGGTGTAGAGCGCCGCGCTGTTTCGGGCGACAACGTGGCAGCCTCCGTGGCGACCAATTCCGCTTGGTCATGGTCCGCGATACGTCCAAGCAGGTCCCCACGAAGAAATAGCAATTCGATCGCGCTACCAGTTCTTCGAAGGTCGCCCTTCGCCGCGACCAAGCTTCAGGCTGTCAACCGAGGCCGAAAGGTTGGCGAGGGCGATTCGCCCGCTCGTATAGCGACTCGCTCGATTATCATGACATTTTCAGACCCGTTAGCAGCGCTGGAAAACCTGGGTCAACGAACCGCCGTCAATCGCAACCGTCTGACCGTTGATAGAACGGGCGTTGTCCGACGCGAGAAACACCGCGGCCTCCGCAATCTCGCGCGCGTCCACCGCACGTTTCATCGGGATAACCCCCATGAAAAGTTCGCGCATAGCTGGATCTTCCAACTCTTTTTGGTTAACGGCGTCTCCACCAGGCCTGGCGCGATGCCGACAACACGGATACCGCGACCGCCGAGTTCCAGCGCGCCACAGCGTGTGATCATGTCCACGCCGGCCTTCGCCGCGCAGTAGGCCACCTGGCCTTCGCCAGGCTGCTGTGCATTCACGGAAGAAATATTGATGATGACACCAGATCTTCCTTGCTCAAGCATGTGCCGGGCGCCCTGTTTGACGCCGTAGAAGACTCCGCCGAGTGTCACTGCCTGAACAGATTTCCACTTGTCACCCGTTAGCTCGGTTAGCGGCATGATCACACCAAACCCGGCGCAATTGACCACGATGTCCAGTGACCCGAATGCATTGCGTGCCTCGCGATCGCGCTTTCGACCTGGCTCTCGTCCGAAACGTCGGTGACGTGCCCGATCGCGCGATTACCGAGCTCGCGTGCGGCATCGTCGAGTGCTTTCGCATTAAGATCGCACAGCAACACGCTGGCTCCAGCTTCAATGAATGCCGTCGCGATCGCTTTGCCGATGCCGATGAGCTCCAGTACCAGCGCGACTTTGTCTTTCAAAATGTCCATGTTCAACTCCTTAGGAATGCCGGTACAGGCAGGTCGGCTCGCCTGTTGGGCTCGCGCACGTAAGGAAACGACAGGCTGGCCGGTTTGGTCGGAGCATCGACCCCGTCGCCGAGCGCTCACCTCGCCCACCATTGACAAACAGCGTGAGCAGCTCGTCGAGGATGTCGTCATCGAGCCAGCGACCGCCTGCGCTTTGGTGCGGACGGTTGCTTGTGAGTGCGCGCTCGATTTCGAGGAAGTTTCCGGGCGCGAAGGCATGCGTGAGATCGAGGATCAAAAAATCACTGATGAGCAGATCGCGTAACGGGTGCCGCCCGTCTGGCTGTAGCGACCACGCAGTTTTGCCGTCGAGACCATCGAAAAATGCCAGGTTGGCGTCGAGACGCGACTCGTAGAGCGACCGGTATTCCTTGGAGAGAGCAAAGGCATCCTCTTTATTGTAGAGATCGCGAAGCTCGATACCCATGGTGCGCGGATCGCGCATCGGGCTTGCCAGGACGAAGTTCTTGATCTCCGGCCGACCGACACGTTCGATCCGGATTGGCTTGCCGCGGCGCGTGACGACGTTCTCTGAAAGGGCGGCGATTAGCTTGGCGCCATTGAATCGTTCGACGATTGGAGCAAAGGGAATCTCGACCACGATCGACAAGACATCGCGAAAATGAACTGTGTTTATGGCCGTATTGAAGGAAGCTTGCCCGAAATATCCGTGCGGAGAGCGGCCTCGACGTCCATGAAAAACGGGTCGCTGACGAGGCCGGCGAAGACGCGCATGCCATTCTCCTCCAGAGGTTCTCCGACTACGAAGCTCGCCTCACGTCCATCCGATGTGACAATGTCGCCTTTCTGAACCGACGTGCCTCCGGCACATCGTTGAAGGTAACGTCGATCGTGTATTCGGCTATTCCGGGCGCCACGCCGCTGACCGTTACTGTCAACGGCCGCAGCCGAAATCGGTGGGTGACAACATCGCTGAAAAAAGATTGCGAGGTCGCCAGCGGAAATCATCCATGATCAGGACGAGATTTCCCGCCCGTTCGGGACTCGGAAACGCATAGAAGTCGGTGATATCTACTGCTGGATCGCCCATCACCGCCGGGCCACTGAAATGGTCTGACATCGTGCTTTCCTCCTTTCCCGGTTCAGAATTTCTGCTCGATGATGCCGTCAAGCGCTTTCAGCCCGGGCGCGAACAGATACTCGCCGCCCTTCACTTTGACGAATGTAGGAAGATCAAAGAGGAATGGCTGTTTCGCGCCGGGGACAGACATTTGTGAACCCTCTCCGCCTACACCGTTGATCGGGTCCTGCTCGGCTGGGTCGAGTCCGATGAACTCGCCGCCCTTCATCCATTCTTTCTGGACGAACTCGAATTGCCGCTCGATATCAGCCTGGATGAACAGGTTGATCAGGCCACGATCGACACCGTCATCTTGAACCGCGCCGTCCTTCAGGTGCGGGCCGTACTCGACGCCCCGCCGGAGCAACCGGTGCCGCCTCACCGCGGTCGCGCGTTTCAACGGGGTCGCCCGCGGGTTGCTGCGACGCAGGTGTGCGCCGAACGGGCAACGCAGGCCCTGCTCGTCGCCTGCATAACTGAAGTTGTTGCGACGGTCAGGGTCCGCCGCGATCGCAGGATCGTCCTTGTCGGGAGACAGATCAAGGGGGCAGCCGCTACGCCAACGCCCCATGATCTTGGCCGCGACCAAGTCCTGGTGATATTGGTCGTCGGACCCGTAGAGCGCCTTTGCAGCCGTGACCAAATAACGGCGAAACGCCGAAACGTCTTGATACAGTTTGCGGAAGACCACGTACGTTCCGTTGCGTCGCAATTCGGCCGGTTCTGGCGCCTGCGTGCCGTCCGGGCCAGCCTCGTCTTCATAGCCCAGCAAGAACTCGCCCGGTTTCAGCGGACGCCAGGTGCCGTCCTCCTGCTGCACGCCATCGCCCGGATACGAAGGCGCGCCCGCGCCCTCGATCGGCGGCTGCGAGATTGGATCAGCAAAACCGAAATGCTCGCCCTCTGACCCGATACCGTTTTCATGTGCGAGCGCCATTGTGTCCTGAACGAAGCGGACCTCGACCCCCCGGTCGCATCCATTTCATCCCGCAGGACACGACTTGCCACTTCACGGCCTTCGTCGGAGTCGGTTCGAATCAACGCCATGGCGTGAATATCGGGACCGCCGAGACCGCCCTCCCAATGTTCCGGCGCGTGCGGCCCGACGTCGCCTACTACGTGGGCCCGCCCCCGCATGCCTACCCGGAACGCCTCGGGGAAGCTGTCAAGCGACTTCCGAGATAGGCCCAGTGCCTTCAGCCCTTCGCAGGTGAACCCAATGTTGACTGTGAAACGGGTCCCATGCTCTTGCTCGCGGGCATTGATGCGCTTGATCATATTGCGCAGCCATCCGCGCGCCTTCTTGCCATCGTAAAGTTTACGAATATGTGCCGCCCGTACCGCATCAGGATGGGCGCCACGACGTTGTCCTGAATGTCGTGAAGATTGCCTTTCAAGTCAGCTGCTGTTAACGCTTGCACCGAACCGAAAGTCTGCATTTTTCCAATCCTTTCTGCGAACCTACTGGCCGACTCGCTGCCGGCGGATAGCTGGACTTGTTGCACCGGCACCGAGCTGGTGACCCGGACCGATGCAAGGCCGCACATTCAGGTACTACGATCAGAACTACTTCGCTGCGAGTGCCCCCGCATACTTGTCGAGCTCGTGCGACTGGCGCTGCGTCTTAGGCGCCAGCACGATGCGCGAGAGTTGCGGGTACGTTCCGCGATAGCCGCGCCAGCGCGCGATCGGTGCGAGGGCGCCAAAGATCGCTCGCTGCACCACCCGCGGCGGCCAACGAAACACGATGACGTCGCTGAATTCCCGTGAAGTCAGGGCGAGTTGCAGCGGAGACGGCATCCCGTTGCCGTCTGTGTGCCCTAGCCGAGCGAGGCCGAAGAAGGTCTCGATCATGTGAAGGAAGCGCTCGCCCGGTGTGACTTCCACCCTTACGCGCGCGTCACGGTCGGCCGCATTCCACCAGTCGTGCCATGACCCAGGCTCAATCACGGCGGTCTCACCCTGATGAAGAATGCTGGTCTGCCCGTCACGCTTTACGGTCAGCTCACCCTCGAGCACGGTGAATTCTCGACAAGGGCGGGATGATAGTGTTCTCCAGCGACACGCGCCCCAACGAGCGCGGTCAACTCGGCGCTAGCGCGGCCCACAGGGTTGTCCCAGGGACGCTCCAGGATCGTGACGCGTTCCCTGGTGACGGGGTTTTCCCAGACCTCCCCGACTTGTACCGGCGTGCGATTCGCTGGGCCGTCCGGTTCCGGATGCAACATTCGAGCGATTCTCAAACTTTCCTCCTATGCTTGGACGATGCCCGTCGGACCGTCACGTCTATAAGCAAGATACGCACTGATTTCCGCATCGGCGGATTCTCGATTCCGGTTACGTCGGCACCGGAGCTGGTTCACCCCGGTGCCGATGCGACTACCGGAAATTCATGTACTACGCGGCTTTCTTCACGCCCAACCGCTCGGGGACATCTGTGAACTGCGGCTCCTTGGCGACGTCGGTGTCGATCGCGGCGGCGCTGCGCACGTGCTCGTAGGGCTTGGCCAGCTCGCTCAAGTAGGAGTTGACTATGTCTTCGAGTTTGCCGTCGCCCTTCGCAACCGCGCGCTGGAACTTCTGCGTCTTCGCGTACCAGTCGGCCTGCTTCTCGATCTGGCTGTTGCTGAGGCTCGGAAAGGCGTCGTAACAGGCCAGGGTCTTGATCTGACCGCGCGCAATATACTGCACGATGTCGCGCGCCGTCGCGTCCGGGCCCGTCGGACAGCCGATACACTGGCCCCAGATGTTCTGGAGGTTCTTCCTGCCATTGAGCACGAAATCGTCGAAGTACTTCTCCAGGCTGCTATCGAACTGCGAAATGAAGTAGAGGGTGGGGCCGAACTCGGTGCTGGTACCGACAAACCAGCGCGCCGTCCGGATCAGGCCGAGCAGCGTGGTCGCCTTCGAGAACGACAATGTTGGCGGATCCCAGAAATCACTGAAGGCCAGCGTCTTCGTGAACTCCACGAGGTCGGCATTGGGCTTGAGGGGCCACATGCCGATGAACTCGTGGACCTCGCCGTTGCCGTCCTTCATGATGAGGCCGGGGTGACGCAGGTCGTACGCGCCGGCGTTCTTGCTTGGTGCAGACTTTTCTTGACTCATTTTGAAAAACCTCCTTTTTTGATTGAAGGGATGCGTGATGCCGGGCGGAATTGCCTGACACCATCGATCCCGCTCACGACCGGCTGTGACGACCGTCATATCCGGTTGTGACATGCCTCATTACGCAATCGCCGCGCCAAAAGAAGTGCTCGTGTGCGAGGGAGCGTGCCCTCGATTCTTCTTGATGGAGCAAATGCACTTACGTCCAAATCACTGGCTAAAACAAACTCGGCACTTTGACGAGAAGGAGGATATGACTGGTTTATGTCTGCCCGCATGTGGGCAGGTGCCCTAATCACGACGGCTGGCAACGGTCCTCGAGAATGAATGGACACGCAAGCAGGTGATCGCAACGCTGGTCCCCGATGTTGCCACTTCGTGCTTGCAGCTTGGCCAATTCGATTACGACTGATGTCCCGGCATCAGGTTGTTCGCTCAAGTGCCGTAAGCCACTCCGCGCCTGTCTGGGCCTCCGTCGCCGATCCCAAATCAAAAGAGCTGCGTGAGGGACCAAAACCCGATTAGATCTGCCGCCGGTATGAAGGTCACACGCGCGAACACGAATATAATCAGAATTGCGTTAATCCGGTCGGGAGGATAAGTCATCCAGAATGCGCCCATGACGGCGGCGATGGCGCCGCTAGCAAGATTCGTCAGACCTCTTACTCACTTCTTTCGCGGGGGTCTAGAAGAACGCGATTGGCGGCCGGTGTCGGAAGTGCCCAACGCGTTCGCGGGCGAGATGCCATTCGGAGCGACAGAAAGATTTAAGCGCTCGCACACATCGAGTGTATAAGAATTGGGAGCTACGAACTCAGCTCCCAACCGGCCGAGAAACGAAAGCACTTCTTCCCCTACGTCGTCAATGAACACAACTTCCGTCAGATCTACGATCAGCTTCATGCCGACGGGGCAGCGCGTTATCAGCATCCGGGCGTGTTCGGCATCGTCACCCGTAAATCGACCTTCCAGCATGATGCGCCAAGTGTCGGCTGAATTGCGTGTCTCAACCCGCAGCATTCGTCTCCTTTCCGAGTATGCCCAGCCGATAACGGCTCACCGCGTGCCGGTTTGTTGGGGAGTTTGCTCCCATGTGAAGTCGCAACTCGCACCAGCGGCGCGATTCACGTTGGGAGCGAAAACAACCAGCTCCTCGGGCCCGTTAATCACACCTCGTCCTTAACAAAGTCCCCGCGGGCCAAAGCTGCAAGTCTCTTGCCAACCACCCGGTAGGGTAAGTTGCTGAGGTTACGCAGGTTTGGGGCAGGGGCTGAAGGCTAGGTGTGCCCTATGACGGGCAGCGCCCCGATGTGGGCACGTCGCGGGTTCGCTGAAAAAGGACCAAGTGGCCCAGGTTTGCTTATTTTGAAGAAACGACTGGCCTTCGCTTATAGGCTGAATACTGAACCGTCAGCCGGAATAGTCGGCTCGACTGATGTTCAGCTTGCGCATCTTGTTCTGCAGCGTTGTGCGTTTGAGCCTCAGGCGCTCTGCCGCTCCACCTTTGCCGGATATTCTTCCGGACGCGTCTTTCAAAGCAACGATAATTGCCTGCCGCTCCGCTTCTTCGAACGTCGATGCTCCCGTGGCAACGGGTCGGTTGGCCGTTTTCTTCATCTCGGCGCGCGGGACACTCAACTCGTCCCCTTGCGTGAGAATCACGCAGCGCTCGACGAAGTTTTCAAGCTCGCGAATATTTCCTGGCCAATCGGCGTTCATCAGCGCCTCCATCGCCGGTTTCGGAACAGACCTAATGCGCTTTTGCATTTGGCGGGAGAAGCGCAAAACAAAGAAATGAACCAGCAACGGAATGTCTTCGCGCCTTTCGCGGAGTGGAGGAACCTCAATCGGAAACACATTCAACCTATAAAAAGATCTTCGCGGAACTGGTTGTTGCGTATCATGCTCTGCAAGTCGCGGTGCGTTGCGGCAATCAGACGAACGTCAACCTGTATGGTTCTTGTACTCCCCAGTCGTTCAAATTCGCGTTCTTGCAGGGCACGCAAGAGCTTCGGCTGCAGGTCGAGACTGATGTCCCCGATTTCGTCTAGAAACAGAGTACCGCGGTCGGCCAGCTCGAACCGGCCTCGTTTCTGCATGAGTGCGCCGGTGAAAGCCCCCTTTTCGTGACCGAATAGCTCGCTTTCCACCAGACCGGAAGGTATCGCTGCGCAATTCAATCGCACGAAAGTTCGCTCGCGACGTGGGCTACGATTATGAATCGCCCGCGCGAACAGTTCCTTGCCTGTGCCGGTCTCACCGTGCAGGAGCACGGTTGAGCCAGTCGGGGCGACAATCGCGATCTGGTCTAGCACTTTGCGGAGAGCGGCACTGTTTCCGACGATGTCTCCGAAGTTGTACTCAGACTTAATTTCCGACTCAAGGTAAAGGCGCTCTTCCTCCAGGCGGGCCGCTGAAGCGTTTAGACGTCCGTATGCGAGGGCATTGTCCAGCGCCAGGGAGATCTGAATACTAATCTGCGTCAGCAAATCTAAGTCCTCTTGCCCGAAAGCGTCGAGCTTCCGGCTGCCGATCGCTAGCAGACCCAACGGTCCGCTCCCGGTCGCAAGCGGAGCGACGGCGACCGATGTTATGGACTCGGCTCGCAAAGTGTCGGCAATCGTCGTCGGAAGCCTCTCGATATCATCGACTGACCATATGTCGGACCGTCGGGTGCGAAGCTTCTCAAAGTCCGTTTCAGTCAAATCAGTTGAGCCAATTTTCGCCAGCAGTCCTTTGCCGTCAGGGAAATCCAGCACTACACCGTGAAGGCGAGGCGAGTCCTTCTCAAGAAGCCAGAATCCCGTCAAATGATTGCCGAAATACGAACGAATTGAAGCCGAAGCCGAGCGACAAAGGTCGTCCAAATTCAGTTTAGAAACGACATGATTATTTATTTCGAGGAGGAGCCGAAGACGGTCGCGCTCGGTGGCGAGTTCCCGCTGATACTGTTCTGCGCAATCCCTAGCCAGCGCGCATTCGAGTCCAATCGCAACGTGCGAAGTGAGAGAGCGGAGTAGTTCCACATCTTCGGATGCAAACTCCTGACCCCGCTCCTTAGTTACAGCCAAAACGCCGTATTGTTGCTGGGCGGTAAACACGGGAAAAACGTAAGTGCTTCTGCCTGCAGATTCAGCTGCAAACGGAGCCAACGCGGGATGTTTCAACATTTCCTGCGATACGTCAGGCAGGAAAACTGGTTTTTGTTGCTCTAGTGCCTTTGCCGCCGCGCCGATCCGCGAAATCTTGGTGCCAATTCTGATGGCGGGTGCGTCCGCTGCGCGATCAAATTCGAGAAGATGCAAAGTTTCTCGATCGCTGTCCAGAAGATATAGGTCGGTTCCATGGAGACGCACGCTGCTGGACAAAACCTCGCGCAGGCTGTGGAGGACGGCTTTTACCGTCGGCTGCTCGACCAGCGCGGTGGACACATCGAGCAAGGCTCGATACCTACTATGGACGGGTGCCAAGCCTCCGTTGTCTTCCGGCATGCGCATCAGACTAGCACCACCAGAACTAATCTTCCATATCGAGACACTCTCATGTAATCGGCGGCTGGAAAGCCTTCCTTGGTCAGTAGGCGGTTTCGTCTCTGGAGTTGCTAACCCGCATCTTTTTAAAGACCGGCTCGCCGATTAAGGATGCTTCCATGCCGCCTGATGAAACCCTCTTCGTCAATGCGGGTTGATGGCACACGAAGCTTTCCAGCTCCAAATCCTCGTAAAATGGGTGTTCACTGGTGTCGTAAAAAGATTGAATTAGCGGAAAACCGTGCTGAACTCGGTTTTCCTTACGGTTTTCTGGTCGGTTTTCCGCCCGCGATTCTGTAACCCTTGACCGCACAATTTGATACGAAAGCAGGACCGCAAAATCGGTACGCGGGCAAGTACGTCAAAAGGGCGGGAGCGACCCCGTCTTTTCGCCCGGCCTGCGGCCCGAAAAGAATCACGGGGTCGCTCCCGCCCTTTTTAATTTTGTAATGCTCGACGTATTCGCCCGCGTCCCAAGAAACTTATTACATCTTGAGGAATCCGGCATTCAATCGGTATGACAACGGAATCGACCGAGTGTTTAACCCCGGCGTTCGACTAATTAGGTGGACGAAGTGCAAACCATTATTTTCTGAAACATTTGCGCCGCCCTCAGCCCATTCCAATCAGTGGAAAGACTTTGGATGTGATTCCGATCCCCTAAAATATTTTTCAAGTGAGGCGGGTATTTTTTCTTTGGGGGTTTTTGCCAGCTTATTGCCCATTAGTATAAGTAGATACCGATTGCGAATACTGGAAGCCGCATCCTTCCCACCGTGACCTTCCACGATTTGTTCCGTACTTCCCCAATCTGAAAGGAGACCCCAGATGCCGATTCTCAAAGCACCGCTGATACAGCCTAAGAACGAAACGATCCAACTTCGCGTGCCGCAAGAGCTGAAGTTCCGTCTTACGCGCTATGCGGAGTTCATTCATGCAAGTACGTCCTACGTCGTCATTGAAATGCTCGAACGTCTCTTTCGGAAGGACGTTGAATTCCAAGAGTACCTTGCAGCATACAAACCGCCGGAAGCAGAACAGCACAACAAGGGGACGAAGACGCAACCGTTGCCCAGCGAAGTGGCGAACGTCTCGCACAAGTAGCGCCGCAAGTTCCTCGATACGAAATACCGCAAGAATCTTTTGAGCCTGAACCAAATCTCCGCTTTACCAATCCCCGCATAAGGAGCCGCAACCATGAACACGCCATTGAATTCGGAACTCCTCACCGTTCCTCAAGTCGCTGAGTTATTGCAAGTCCCGGTGTCCTGGGTATACGGACGATTACGCAAACGCTCGCTTGAACGATTGCCAGGCTACCGCCTCGGAAAATATTGGCGCTTCCGAGAGAGAGGAAGTGCTGGCTTGGGTGACCACGCCAGCAAACGAACCGCGAGGCGGCTTGACATGCCTACTACACTGAGAAGTGACACGGAACAAACCAAGCGGACCATCGAAGGAGGAACGATGGTTCGTAGGCGGTTTCAACGAGGTTCGCTTTTCAAGCGAGGCAAACGAGAGAAGGTCTGGGTTGCCCGCTGGTGGGAGGATGTCATTAACGCAGACGGAACAATGGGAAGGATGCGGCGGTCATTCGTAATCGGTGCCGTCGCAGAACTAACCACACGCCGTCTCGCAATGCGTGCTCTCTCGGAGCGGCTTCGTTCATTGAATAGCGGAAGTCAGCGGCCACAGGCCATGCGCACGTTGAAGGAATTCGTGCAAATGGACTGGGAACCCGTTGTGCTCCCGACACTCAAGCACGCAACACAAATGCATTACAAATACATGCTCCGCGCTCATCTGATTCCTGCTTTCGGTGAACGGCGGCTTCCTGACATCCCGCGTGAAGCGATCCAGACTTTTCTAGCAGCAAAGCTTCGTGACGGGTTTGCGTGGGAGACCGTGCACCATATCCGATGTGCGTTAAGCAAAGTGCTGGGTACGGCGGAGGAATGGGACTATATCTCCGACAATCCAGTACGCAAGACGCGACTCCCGAGGAGGGATTGCAACTCGGAGCGGGCCGTCGTTACGCCCCAGCAAGTACAACGTCTAGTCACAGCTCTTGCCGAGCCCGCCAAATCCATCGCACTGCTCCTGGTGTTGACTGGATTAAGAATTGGTGAGCTTCTCGCGCTTCGGTGGAAGAATGTGAATCTGGACGCCAACGTGCTGCAAGTAACGGAGACCGTTTACGAAGGGCACTTCGACAAGCCCAAAACAAGGCGGAGTGTTCGTGCAATTCCATTGTGTCCGGAGGCAGCCTCCAGTCTTTCCACTTTGCGCCAAGATGTGCTTGAGCCTGAGCAGTTAGTCTTCGCAACAGACTCAGGCCGTCCACTGTGCCGGCGAAACCTTTTACAGCGTCATCTGCGACCAACGTGCAAGGAACTCGGTTTGCCACGAATAACGTGGCATGCCTTGCGTCATTGCCACGCGACGTTGCTGGACGCAGTAGGAGCACCGCTAGGCACCGTGCAGGCGCTTTTAGGCCACGCTTCGCCGGAAGTCACACGGCAGATTTATCTGCACGCGATTCCGGAAGAGCAACGCAGAGCGGTTGAAAAAGTGGAGAAGCTTCTTATCGGACCCAAATGGACCCAAGTTTCAGTAGTCGCGCAAAGGCCCAATTAGCAACTGATTGAATTTGCAGGTGATGTTGGTGGACGTGACCGGGATCGAACCGGTGACCCCCTGCTTGCAAAGCAGGTGCTCTCCCAGCTGAGCTACACGCCCACATTCCGGGCAGCTTCAATTCTAAAGTATTTCCGCGCGAGCTGAAATCCATTCCTTCGCATTATGGTGAACTGGAGTGAACCCTTACTGTGAGGCAGTTTTTTGGTGGCGGCATTTTCGCCTTTGACCCGATCATTTCTCAGTTTCGCGATGACGATGAACGCGCCTTTTCAATTTGTCTCCCGCTTCAACTCCTTGAGTTGGTCGGTCCTTGATTGAGGCAGTCTATTTTTCCTTCACTGAGTGGCCGTTCGCATGCGCTCATTTCTCACCTCAGGCTCGGACGAGAACAATGCTCCGAGCCCCTCGCCAAGAGTCGGGTGAGCGAGGATAGCGTCGCGAAGCGCGGTATAGGGAACCCCGGCGATCATGGCGACCTGAACAGAACACATGATCTCGCCACCCTCCACGGCGAATGCGCTGAAGCCAAGAATGCGATCGCCGTTGATTTCAACCAGCGCCTTTAAGAATCCTCGCGTTTCAGAAAGTGTGCGTGCACGCAGCACTTGTTCCATTGGGATTTTGAATAAGCGATAGGCGATGCCTTGCGCCCTGGCTTCCTTCTCACGCAAGCCGATATGGGCAAATTCCGGGTCCGTGAAAACGCTGAACGGAATTCGCCGTCCCGTCGTCGCATGATTGCGGCCGGAAAGATTGTCATGAACCACGCGAAAGTCGTCAATGCTGACGTGCGTGAACTGCGGACTGCCGGCCACTTCGCCGATGGCCCACACACCCGGCGCGGTGGTCTGCAAGCGTTCGTTTACCTGGATAAATCCACGGTCAGTCACCGCGACGCCCGCTGCTTCGAGCCCGAGTCCCGCGGTGTTCGGAGTGCGGCCCGACGCGACGAGGAGATGAGTGCCTTCGACGGTCTTCTCGGCACCGTCCTGGGTGAATCCAATCACGACCGACTCACCCGACCTTCCGGAGACCCCGGTTACTTTGGCGTCGAGCACCAACTCAATTCCCTCGTCCTTGAAAAGTTCGCCTAGAGCTTGCGTGACGTCATCGTCTTCGCGAAACAGGAGACGGTCGTTACGTTCGATCACCGTTACCTTGCTGCCGAACCGACGCATCGCTTGGGCGAGTTCGACGCCAACGTAGCCGCCACCGAGCACGACGAGATGCTGGGGGACTTCATCGAGCTCAAGCGCTTCGATATGTGTGAGCGGGTCCGCGTCAATCAGACCCGGAATCGGGTCCAGCGTAGCATGCGTCCCTGTGCTGATGATCACGTTCGTTCCGCGGAGCAAGCGGCGTGAACCATCGCCCAGGGTTGCCTCTACCGTCCGAGGCGCGACGAAGCGCCCCGACGCCAAAATAAATTCCGCGCCCGTCTTCTGGTAGTTGTCGAGGTACATCTCGTTCAACCCCGAAACCATCTTGCGTTTGCGGTCTCGCACCACCGACATGTTCACTCGAAAGTTTTCTTTGGTAATCCCGAAGACTTCGCTGTTGCGAACGTAGGACGCCACCCGGGCGCTGTGAACAATATTCTTGCTGGGAAGGCACGCTATATTCGGACACGAGCCGCCGATATATTTTCGGTCAACGACCGCGACCCTTTTCCCTTCGGACGCAAAAGTCCACGCCGCGACAGTCGAACCGGTGCCCCCGCCGAGGATCACGAGATCGTAGTCTTCCACTTTCGTACCCTTCCGTGACTGACTCGAAGCAACCGCTTCCATGGTGTTCATATCGAATCCTTAACCGTCGTTGCGCAGTCGCCGTCTGTACGCCGCGACCTTGTGGCGATTTCCACAAACCATCATGCTGCACCATCGGCGATGATGCGATTTGGTGTGGTCAGAGAACCAGAGCACGCATGTCTCATCCTCACACTTTTTCACTAGACGAAAGTCGGTTGACGCCAGCAGTTCAGCGGCGGCCTCAGCCACGGGCCCCAAAATCGCCTCAGCGGTATTTCCCGCGCTGACTTTTTCGATCTTGAGCAAGCGCGGCTTGTTCCAGACAAGTCGGCGGTGACTCCGCGCACCAGTCAGATATCGGTTGAGCACGGAGGGATCTCCGCGCTGTCCGGCCTTTCGTTTCTCTACAAGCGACCGAATATTCTCGCGCAGCGTCCGCGCAGAAGCCAAAAGAGACATCCGCGCCGCGCCGCGACCCCGTCCTGGGGCCGAAAGGCCCGCTTGGTTGAGCCAACGTAGCACATCCCCATCGTGCTGGAGGATGTCCACGATCTCTCCATTCACTCGCATCCGGGTATTTAGAAAGTCCAGCGCGAGATTCCCCGCCAGAAACACCGGAACCGGCTGCGAAGCTCGCTTCCTTTCGGACTCGGTCAAATGGATGGCTCGAAAACACTGTAACCGTGAATTGCCGTATTGACAAGTTACAGATACCTTGGTGTAACCTGTGAAGGCTATGTTGTCTGGTGTTGACGATCCAACGTCGGCACTCCTAGGAGGAATTCCGAATGGCTCAGGATCTTTCGGCCCAAAGACAAAAGAGCGCCCGCTTTGTCATGCCCATTACATCTATCCGCAAGGTCGAAGCCGATGGCCTTCATGTGTTTTACAGAGAAGCCGGCGATCCGCAGGCACCCGTGGTTCTTTTGCTGCACGGTTTTCCGTCTTCGTCGTTTATGTATCGCGAATTGATTCCGCGTTTAGCCGATCGTTACAGGGTCGTCGCACCAGACCTTCCAGGTTTTGGATTTACGGAAGTGCCTGAGAGGCGAAAATACACGTACACCTTCGACTCTCTGGCGGCGACCGTAAATTCCTTTACGGAAGCCATTAATATCAATCGCTACGCACTTTACGTCTTCGATTACGGAGCGCCGACAGGTTTCCGTCTTGCAATGGCCCATCCCGAAAGGGTTACAGCCATCGTTTCACAGAATGGTAACGCGTATGAAGAAGGACTCGGCGACGCATGGGGACCTATTCGCAAGTATTGGGCATTTCCTAATGCTGAAAACCGCGGGGTCATTGCGAAGAATGTGCTGACGCTTGACGGCACTCGCTGGCAGTACACGCACGGAGTGGCGAACCCGGATAGCGTCGCGCCGGAATCCTACACATTGGACATGGCGCTTATGGAGAGACCGGGAAACAAAGACATTCAGCTGAATCTGTTTCTGAATTATGCATCCAATGTCGCGCTCTACCCCGCCTTCCAAGAATACTTCCGTAAATCGAAGCCTCCCTTGCTTGCAATCTGGGGCAAAAACGATCCCTTCTTTATTCCAGCCGGCGCGGATGCATTCCGAAGGGACATTCCTGGTGCGCAGGTCAAGATGCTCGACACCGGGCATTTTGCCTTGGAGACCCGCGTCGTGGAGATTGCTGCCGCGATGAATGAGTTTCTTGACGCTAACGGAATATAGCCGCGGAGCAAAACTCGGGAGGTCGGGATGACAGCTGAAAACGGAGCCATCGTGTTGGTGCATGGGGCGTGGGCTGACGGATCCTGTTGGCAGAACGTCATCCTGCCGCTGCGCCGTCAGGGCCTTGACGTGATGTGCGCTCCGCTTCCTCTGACGTCGCTGACCGATGATATTGCAGCTCTCTCAAGAGCAGTTGAGAGAACCAATGGTCCCGTCGTGCTCGTCGGGCATGCGTATGCCGGCGCAGTCATCGCAGGTCCAACCGACGATCGAATCAAAGCTCTGGTGTACGTCTCGGCATTGGCGCCGGGCGACGGTGAAACGGTCGCACAGGTCTTCTATCGCGAGCCGCCTCACCCAGATGCTCCTCACTTGGCGCCCGACTCACACGGTTTCATTTGGATGTCGGAGGACGGCTTCCGAAAAGCGGTCGCTCACAAAGCCTCCCCCGATCAAACGGCCATCATTGCTGCCGTGCAACGGCCGATTGCCGTCAAATGCATTCAAGAGGTGGCTCCACAACCAACGTGGAAGACAAAGCCAACCTGGTATTTGCTCGCCGAAGAAGATCGCATGATCAAACCGACGACTCAGCGTTTCATGGCCGAGAGAATGGGAGCGAAAATCCGCTCATATTCGGTAGATCACACACCGATGTACACGCAGCCGAACAATGTGGTTGAGGTCATCACGGAGGCGGTACGCGAGAAGATTTCAAGGTAGGAATTTCTGAGTGGCAAAGCAAACGTTTGACGGAAACCCAACCGGCGGACTCCGTGGGATTTTTATCGGCTGTGATGACCACTAAGGAGAACCAACGATGCCTAACTCTGTGGCCATTGTTACCGGCGCTAGCCAGGGAATCGGAAGGGCCACCGCGCTTCGACTGGCGCGGGATTTTTCATCACTCGTTCTGGTAGCACGAAACGCGGCGAACCTGCAACAGACAGCCCAAAAGGCGAGGTCCTTCGGAGCTGAAAGTCTCGTGCTTCCGCTCGATCTGCGCGAACCAGCAGCTGCCGAAAAAGTCGTCAGTAGCACTCTCGAACGCTTCGGCCGAATTGATGCGGTTCTGAATATCGCCGGCGCGGTTCCCCAAATTGATCTGTTCGAGATGACAGACGCGCAGTGGGACGACGGTATGGCGCTGAAATTTCACGGGGCTCGTCGCCTGACGATCAGAGCCTGGGACGCCTTGAAGGCTTCTCGGGGATCAGTTGTCCTGCTCTCGGGCCTTGCTGCTTTTGACCCCAAGCCGGGATTTGCTGCCGTCGCTGCAACCAATGCGGCGATCATCGCTCTCGCAAAGGCCTTTGCAGAGCAGGGAATCAAGGACGGCGTTCAGGTCAATAGTGTTTCACCGGGAGCAGTCATGACAGGTCGGCGGCGATCATTTTTTGAAAAGTGGGCGCCAGCCAACCACCTCACTGTCGAGGAAGCAGTGAAGAAGTATCCGGAGCAATCCGGCATCTCTCGTTTTGGCGAACCGGAGGAGATTGCCGATCTTCTCGCCTACCTGGTGTCAATGCCGGCGAAGTGGATGACCGGAGCTTCGCTACGAATGGACGGCGGTGAATTCAAAGGGATTTGACGCGCTGGCTTCTACTTTGCAGGCGTTAGTTTGCGTGCGTCCAGAAAGGAAGTCAGTGCCGCAACGCCGGCGTCCGGATCGGCCAGCGCAACGTAGCCATCCGGCCGCACAAGATAGAGGGCATTGCGCAGCAGCCCCGCGCGACCCATCTCCGGGCGCCACGGAAAAACATGCAGCCGTAGTTTCCGCACATCGCAAACCGCTCGAAGTTCCGCTGGTGCGTCGCCATACACATGGGCCTGCCAATCCATGGAAGTCAGCGGCGCGAAGTTGTCCGATTCCGCGCCGTTCAAATTCACCTTCACCCATGGCAAACGATCACCGCCCTGGACCGTCCCCGCTCGTCCCTCGCTCAAGCTGCTTCCGCGGTAGTTCACCACCGTCTGTGAGACGGTGCGGAACATCAAGCGCCGCGCCGCCTCAAGCCTGATGAGCAGCGGGATCAGCAGCGGCACGATGCGCAGCCGCAAAAACCGCGCCATCGCTCCGGAGTTCGTCGCAAGCGTGAACGCCCGATCCGTCGTCGCCACCAGCCGCTGCGCGAAGGCGATTCGTTCCGGCTCGTAGCTGTCGAGTAGCGACGCGTTCGCACGCCCATGCAGCACCGCGGCGAGTTTCCATGAAAGGTTCACCGCGTCGCCGATGCCGGTGTTCATGCCTTGTCCCCCGACGGGGCTGTGGATGTGCGCGGCGTCGCCGAGCAGAAAAGCGCGACCCTTGCGAAAATGATTGGCGACCCGGTGGTGCACGCGATAGGTCGAGAACCAGTTCACGCGCTCCACGTCAACGCGTATCCACTCGATCACGCGTTTGCCCACGTCATTCCACGACAAGTTTTCGTGCTTGTCTTCTCCTTCATCGCGTATCGTGCCGACCAGTCGCGCGCGCCCGTCACCCTTTAGCGGAAACATCGCCAGGAATTCAGCCGTGTCCAGCCCGATATGGAGTTCGCCATTCAAGGTGGGTCCGCTTGCCTGGACATCGGCGACGTAGAAAAGGCGATTGTAGGTCCCGCCCGCGAAACCGATCTGCAGGCCCTCGCGCACGGCAGAACGCGCCCCGTCGCACCCGGTTATGTAGGCTGCCTCGCATGTCTCGTCGGTTCCATCCGGCAGCTTCAGCCGCGCGATCACCCGGCCGTTCACTTCCTCGAATCCCAGTAGTTCCGTTTGGCGCTCGACCTGAACTCCAATTTCGCTCAGGCGCTCGATCAACAGGCGCTCGTGTTCGTCCTGAGGAAAGACCAGCGGGAAGGGATACGGGCTGAGGCCCGCGCCTATGTCGCCAAAGACTACGCGCGCCTTCTTTTTACCGGACACCCAAAAATTTGCAGCGATGACTTTTCGTCCGCGTTCGATCACCGCCTCAGCGATGCCGATCTGGCTGTAGAACTCAAGCGTGCGTGCCTGCACGGCCAGTGCGCGCGAAGTTGTCCCGGCTTCCGCTGTCTTGTCAACGATCCGCACTCGCACACCCAGACGCGTCAGCCAAAGCGCCAGCACCAAACCCGTAGGCCCAGAGCCGATGATGAGGACGTCAGGGTCGCGATTCGGCGATGCGTTCATGCGAGAAGTAGTCCGCCCACGGTCCGATGGTTTACCTAGTGGCTTGCTTCGAAAACGTTGTACCGCCGCTCTAGTTCCCACTGCTGCCGCGCCCGCTCGCTCGATTGCAGAAACGCCGCGCATTTCGACGAAGGTTTTTCCGCGCCCAGCGGCTCGCCGAAGCAATCGTCCACAGTTCGTGTGAACTTATCCCGCTCCCGCCACAAACTCGCGCCCGGCAGAAAACTATGCTCGATGCTCGTCCGCACGATTTGCTTCAAATCCCCGTAGCTCAGCGCGAATGTCTCAACCGCGCGCGCGTACTCGTGCGTTAAATCAACACGCGAGACGCCTTCGTCATCGGTCGAGAGTGCGATCGGCACCTTATATTTGCGGTACGTCTGAAAAGAATGGTCGTAGCCTGTGATTCCGAGAATCACGTCGTTGCTTGTCAGATTGATTTCGACCATCACGTGATTCGCTGCCATTTCCTTCAGCAACTCGTACGGTCTGTCCTCAAACATCACGTCCACACCGTGGCCGATTCGCTCCGCGTGCGCCACTTCCACCGCCATTCGAATGTGAAAGCGCAATCCATCTGGTGGCACCAGTCCCGGCGCAAGTTCGCCCGCATGCAAACTGATATGCGTCTTCGGATATATGCCGTGCAGGTACCCGATCTGTTTCATTTGCAGCTCGTAATTCGCCATCGCCGTGTGATCGTCTTCCGGCTGCACGTAATTGATCCCCACGATGCGCGGATCGGCCGCAGCCGCCTCGAATCCCAAAAGAGTTTGCGCGAACACCTGCTCCGGCGAAAACGCCCGCAGCACCTGATAGATGTAGCGAATCTCGACGTGGCAAGCCGAAGCTTCGTTCGCGTCGCCACAATGCTCCAGTTGCTGGCGGCTTGCTTCGGCCTGGTTCAGGTACGCCTTCGTGGTTACAATCTCGTCGCGCAGTCCTTTGGCCAGAAGCTGATTGCGAAACGCGGCGAATCCCGCGTCGGGATGCCAGCCGATTTCGTGCGCAATCGTCGCCGCATGACCGAACGGCGGCGTCACCATCACCTCCATATACTGTTCGTTCTGTGACGCCGCGCGCGTTGCCGCCTCGTCAAGCCACTCTCCGGTATGCCGCGAATCAATGGCGCTGAAGCGAGCGAAGGTATTAAAGAATTGATCGTGGCCCGTCACGCCGGGCGTCGGCACGAATCCGCGCATCGAGAACGCATCCACCAGTTCGTCATACAGGTGCTGATCCTGAAAAGCCTGCTCTGCCGGCACGCTGTCCTTCGCGCAAGTCTTCGACGTTGTTTTCACCAACGATCGCGACGCCAAGTCCACGCACATATGATCTTCGGCCCCATCGCGGATGTAGGTCTCCGCATAGATGCCTCCGACCAGGTGATAATGCAGCTCGCCGCCCTTCGGCATGTCCACCAGAAACGCTCTCAGCGCGAGCGGATTGCCGCGCGCGAGGTTGTAAGCAGACTCCGTACGCTCCTCCGCTCGTCTCGCGTGCGATCCGCCGCCGCAACCGGCAAGCAACACGGCGACAGAGCAACAGAGGACGGATGCGAACGCACGCCGAAGCTTTAAAGCCCGAGTCATTTTCATTCCTTTGAACGCGCGGTGGCGCCAATTAATGAGCGCTATTCTACCGCCGCCCGCCATAAACTCAATTTCCCATTTGCCGCGCTGATGTAGAATCTTCTCGCCGTCGTCACCGCTTCAACTGATTCCGAGGGACGAATAATCGTGAGCCGATTTGTCGCTCAATTCTCTACGCTGTTTGCCGTAACTGTCGCTTACGCCGCTTTGCTTTCTGCTCAAGCCGCGCCGTCCGCGAAACCGATCGAAGTGAAAGTTGTCGTCATCACCATGTTTGAACGCGGCGAGGACACCGGCGACGCTCCCGGCGAATATCAGCTTTGGGTCGAGCGCGAGCATCTCGACCGCGTGATTCCCGTGCCTGCCGGATATCATCACGTGCGCATGAATGGCGACGGAGTTCTCGGCATGCTGACGGGCGTAGGCACTGCGCGCGCGGCCGCGTCGGTGATGGCGCTTGGCCTCGACCCGCGCTTCGATTTCTCGAAAGCGTACTGGATTGTCGCGGGCATCGGCGGCGGCGATCCTGCGGATGTCTCGCTTGGCTCGGCCGTCTGGGCCGATCGCGTGATTGATAGCGACCTCGCCTACGAAATAGACGCGCGCGAAATCCCCAAGGACTGGCCGACCGGCTACGTTCCCTTGAGCCGCGCCACGCCGTACGAACAACCCGCCCGCAACGGGCTCGATGGAGAAATGTACACGCTGAATCCGCAGCTCGTCGGCTGGGCGTTCCAGCTTACGAAGGACACGCCGCTCGCGGACTCCGATACGATGCGCAGTTACCGAGCGCGCTACGCCGGTTTTCCTAACGCCATGAAGCCGCCGTTTGTCGCTCGCGGCGACGCGATGTCCGGCAGCACGTTCTGGCACGGCGCGCTCATGGACGAATGGGCCAACGCTTGGGACGCCTACTTCACCGGCGGAAAGGGAAATTTCATGGTCACGGGCATGGAAGATACCGGCACGATGCAGGCTCTCACGTTCCTGAGTCAGGCCGCCCGCGTGGACATCAATCGCGTGCTCGTACTGCGCACCGTGAGCAATTACGATCGCGAAGCGCCCGACGTGACTCCCGCCGACAGCCTGAAACAAATGGCCACGGGAAATTATCCGGCTTTCATGCCATCGCTCGAAGCCGCGGAAACCGTCGGTGATAAAGTTGTGCGCGATATCGTCCAGCATTGGGCCGAGCGCGAATCCACGATTCCCGGAACTCCATGAGGACTCCGGCAGAATGAAATCCGAACCCGACTACGCGCGAATGCTTTCGGTGGCGCTCGAGGAAGCTCGCAAAGGCTTCGCCGAAGGCGGCATTCCCGTCGGCGCCGCAATTTTCAGTGCGACCGGCCAGGTCGTGGGCGCGGGACGCAATCGCCGCGTGCAAAATGGAGATCCTTCGATGCATGGCGAAACGGACGCATTTCGCAACGCCGGCCGCCAGCGCAGCTATCGCGATTTGATCATGGTCACCACGCTCGCGCCGTGCTGGTATTGCAGCGGACTTCTCCGGCAATTTGGATTCGGCACGCTGGTGGTCGGCGAGAGCCGCAATTTTCAGGGAGGTCTCGACTGGCTGCGCTCGCTCGGCATCCGCGTGATTGATCTCGATTCCGACGAATGCGCGTCGCTGATGGCGGAATTCATTCGCCTCCATCCCGAAATCTGGAACGAGGATATCGGCGAAGTTTAAGGGCGAGAAATCAACGTGGCGGAAACAAAACCGCATTTCGAACGCATCATCTGGATCGTCCTCGATAGCGTAGGCATCGGCGAACTCCCGGACGCGGCCGACTACGGCGATGTAGGCCGCGACACTATCGGCCACGTTGCCCGCTCGCGTCCACTGCATCTTTCCAATCTCGTTCGCCTCGGCCTCGCGAATATCAAGCCGCTTGCAAATCTCGCGCCGCCGGCGCATCCGATCGGCGCGTACGGCAAAGGAGTCACGGTGTCCCCCGGAAAAGATACGACCACCGGCCACTGGGAAATGGCCGGCATCTGGCTCGACCAGGCTTTTCCGGTTTATCCCCACGGTTTTCCGCCCGCGCTGATCGCCGAATTCGAGCGCCGCATCGGCCGGCGCACGTTGGGCAACAAGCCTGCCTCCGGCACCGAAATCATCAAGGAACTCGGCGACGAGCACGTGCGCACGGGTTTTCCCATCGTCTACACGTCGGGCGACAGCGTTTTCCAGATCGCAGCCCACGACGACGTGATTCCCATCGCCGAGCTTTATCGCATGTGCGAAATCGCCCGCGATCTGCTCGATGGACCGAACCGCGTCGGCCGCGTGATCGCGCGCCCGTTTACTGGCGCGTCCGGAAATTTCCGCCGCACCGAGCGCCGGCACGACTACGCCGTGGAGCCGCCGCGTTCGATGCTTCTCGACGTGCTCGCCGACCGCAAGATTCCAGTCTTCGGCGTCGGCAAAATCCACGACATCTACAACGGCCGCGGCGTGAACGATTACGTAACCACAAAAAACAACGCAGACGGAATGGCCAAGCTCACCGAAGCTCTCTCGCGGCGATCGCGCGGCTTGATCTTCGCGAACCTCGTTGATTTCGACATGCTCTACGGCCACCGGAAGGACGTCGAAGGTTTCGCGCGCTCGCTCGAGGAATTCGACGCGCTGCTCGGCCCGTTTCTCGATTTCCTCCGCGCGTCTGATCTCCTGCTGATCACGGCCGATCACGGCTGCGATCCTGACCCGGTAAATCCAACCACAGATCATTCGCGCGAGTACGTTCCAATTCTCGCGTATAGCCCTGGCTCACCCGGCGGCGTGAATCTCGGCATCCGCACCACGCTCGCTGACATGGGCCAAACGATCGCCGATAATTTCGGCGCGCAGATTCCCCACGGCTCGAGTTTCCTCGCGCAGCTCTCGTGACCAAGATTTGAATGTAGCGCCGCGGCCTTGAGCGCGGCATCCGGCCGAAATTGGACTCCTTGGCGCGCCGTAGTTCGCGCCAGCGAACGTAGGCGGCTCAAGCGTTTTCCACAGCATCCACACGTTTCCACAGATTATTTTCGTTAGTGTGATTGACACAAATCCGCGATGGATTTATGTTGCGCGCAGATTGAACCGGGAAGCTTAGAGACTTTACGGTTGCCTCGGGTGCCGCGAAAGTTTAACCGCTAACGCGCACAAGGGAAGAGCCGGGAGGTCGAAAGACTTCGCGATTCAGCCTAGAGGTCGCAAAAGCCTCACGGCGATTGCGACGCGAGGCTGGCTCGCGAGGCTCGGGGAGTGGCGTGTCGGTTCAGAGGTTGCAATGGCTTCACGGCTGTTGCAACACTGCGCGGCATTCTGGATCTCCGAGGCTTTGAGGTTTGGTTTGGATGTAGCGGGAGCTTAACGGCTCTTGTGGCACCGGGCTGAACCGAAAAGCTCGCAAGGCTGTACGCATCAGTTTGGAAGACCCGGCAAGCCGCAAGGCTGTTGAGTCGCCGGATTGAAAGGCGGGGCCTCCAGTTCGACGCAAGTCGAGCCTGGGGACGAAAAGCCTGAAACTTTACGGCTCGATTTAGAGGGCGCAACATGCTTAACCGCGTGTTGCGCCCTCACTTTTTTTGCCCTGGGAACTCGCCAGTGGCGAGTTCGAATGGGTTGACCCTCAGGTCAGGCGAGCCCGAATGGGTTTGCCCTGGGGCACTCGCTCTTGCAAGCGCCGTAGGCGCGACCCAATCTCCCGTCTGCTTTTCTAGCACCCACTTATCAGGTTGGCGCTCTGATCGGGCGCTGTATCGAACTCGGGCCGATTCAGCGCGGGGACAACGCGGTTCCGTTCACTGGCCACCGCGTTTGATAGCCGCAGCGAACCTAATAGACCGCGAACGCTTCTGATGTAGAATTCAGGCCTTTGGTATGACCTTAGCAACCGGCTCGCGTCTCGGTCCCTATGAAATCTCTGCTGCCATTGGTGCGGGTGGGATGGGTGAAGTGTACCGCGCCCGCGATACGCAGCTTGGACGCGATGTCGCGATCAAAGTCTTGCCCTCGTTTCTCTCGGCCGATCCCGACCGCCTGAGGCGCTTCGAACAGGAAGCGCGCGCAGCGGCCGCGCTGAATCATCCCAATATTTTAGTGGTCTTTCAGTTGGGGACGCATGATGGCGTTCGCTATCTGGTTTCCGAGCTGCTCGAAGGCAGCACGCTCCGGGAGCCGCTGCAGCGCGGGGCGCTGCCGATTCGCAAAGCGATTGATTACGGCGTGCAAATCGCGCGCGGCCTGGCGGCGGCGCATGAAAAAGGGATCGTGCACCGCGATTTGAAGCCGGAAAATGTCTTCGTGACGAAGGACGGGCGACTGAAGATTCTCGACTTTGGCCTGGCCAGGCTCCTGCCACAGCGCGGCGAGGTCGAAGTCAACGCGCCCACGATGAGCGAGCTAACCGATCCGGGCACGGTGATGGGTACGGTCGGCTACATGTCACCCGAGCAGGTCAGGGGAAAACCGGCCGATCATCGCGCGGACATTTTTGCTTTCGGCGCGATGCTCTACGAAATGCTCACGGGAAAGCGCTCGTTTCAGAAACCGACCTCCGCGGAAACGATGACCGCCGTCCTGAACGAGGAACCTCCGGGCCTTTCATCGCTGGTGCCTCTGGCGCCTCCCGCGATGCAGAGGGTTGTCCATCGCTGCCTCGAAAAGAGTCCTGAGCAGCGCTTCCAATCGACTTCGGACTTGGCTTTTGCGCTCGAAGCGCTATCGGATTCCAGCTCTACCGCGGCGGCAACTCCCGCTTCGCCTGATCGAGCGAGACGGTCGAAACTGGTCGCCACGGCAGTGGGGCTTACCGTCGTGGCGTTGCTGGCACTCGCCGCACTGTTTCTCTTTCGCGCCCGCAAATCTCCCGGCCCTCCTGCCGGCGAGTACCTGCAGCTGACCAACTTCGCCGATTCGGCCGTGGCCCCGGCGCTCTCGCCCGACGGCCGCATGTTGGCGTTCATCCGCGGAGACTCCACGTTCGTAGGGCACGGCGAGGTCTACGTCAAACTGCTTCCCGATGGCGAGCCTGTGCAATTTACGCACGACGGCCTCTCGAAAATGGGGCCGCTGGCCTTTTCTCCGGACGGCTCGCGCATCGCCTACACAGTGGGCGTAGCGGACTCCTGGACCGTGCCGGTCCTCGGCGGGGGGTCGAACCACTGGCTCACGGTGGGTACCCCGAGTTGGATAGCGACTGCCGGAAGCCAGCCGCGAATCATGTTTTCCGCTGGGACGGGAGAAGGCCTCCATATGGGTATCTTCACCGCCACGGAGAGTCGCGCGGAGCAGCGGCAGGTGTATCTCCCCAACGACGTGAATGGCATGGCGCATCGTTCGTATCTGTCGCCGGATGGGCGTTTCGTGTTGGCGGTAGAAATGGACATCACCAGCTGGCTGCCGTGCCGGCTGGTGCCGTTCGACGGTAGCGCGCCCGGAAAGCGAGTCGGTCCCCAGCCATCCCAGTGCACGGATGCGGCGTGGTCGCCGGATGGAAAGTGGATGTATTTCTCGGCCGACACCGGAGAGGGGTTTCACATATGGCGTCAAAGCTACCCGGACGGTTCGCCCGAGCAGGTCACCTTCGGCGCGACGGAAGAACAGGGGATTTCTTTCGCGCCGGACGGCCGTTCTTTCGTCACGTCGGTCGGCGAAAAGGAAAGCACGATCTGGCTCCACGACTCCGCAGGAGATCGCCAGATTACTTCGCAAGGGTACGCGTTCCTGCCCTCGTTTTCTCCCGACGGCAAGCGCATGTATTACGTCCAGCGCTCTCGCGCAAGCCGGGGCTTCGTCAGCGGTGAACTCTGGGCCGTGGATCTCCCAGCGGGTGCACCGGAGCGCCTCTTACCCGAATTCCTGATGGAGCATTACAGCCTCGCGCCGGACGGCAAGAGCATCATCTTCATCGCTCTCGACGATGCGGGACATTCACCTGTCTGGATTGCGCCGCTCGACGGCAGCTCGCCGCCGCGCAAATTGACGTCGCTCGATTGCGTGCGTGCGTTCTTCGGCGCCCAGAACGACGTGTACTTCGTTGGCGGAGACACGACCGCGGTACCCTTCCTCTATCACGTCAATACGGACGGAAGCGGGCTGCGGCGCGTGGTGCCGAATCAAGTCGTATTTCTCTACGACGTTTCGCCCGATGGGAAGTGGCTCGCAGTTTGGGAACAGAGGGCGGTCGTCCTGTATTCGAGCGATGGCGCGACTCGCAAAGTAATCTGCGACAGCTGCGCATCGGCCGGGGCGGAAGATCGCGGCGTCACCCCGCCGCCGGTAAGGTGGTCGAGCGACGGGAAGCTGCTCTACCTGCACGAAAACGCCACGCGTCACGGCATCGAATTGCCCAACACGACGTACGTGATTCCGCTCCAGCCCGGATGGATGGCGAGACTGCCGGCTTCAGGGTTCCCGTCAATAGATGCCGCCGCAACGGCCCTTGGAAAACGCCTTACCTTGGCAGATCGAGTTTTCCCGAGCCCGGATCCATCTGTATACGCGTTCGCCCGCCTCTCCTCACATCGCAACATTTTCCGTATTCAAGTGCAATGATTTGTTCGGTCTGAAGGGAACGCGCTTGTAACTCCTGGCAACTCGGATTACTCGACAGGTTCGTACGGCGACCCACATTACCCGTAAGCGCGTCAATCAGGTGTTCAGAATTCCTGCCCAGAAGAGGCTATCCGACATTTCGGAGCGGCTCCGATATTTCGGGCACGTTTGCGCCCACCCAGATCGCAGTTACCCATAACCTGTCGCGTTTTCAAGGCATTGCGTAATTCCAGAGAATCTCCGATGTGGCGGGCGCCTTGCACTAGCACTTCAGGGAGTCGGCTCGCCCGGCTAAGGGAAAAAACGTGGCTGCTTCTACAATTGACGCTCGGGCCGGAGGCCTGACATTCCCAAGGAATGCCCCCCCTGCCTTCCATGTTTTGATCAAACCAACGGGCGCAATCTGCAATCTCGACTGCAAGTACTGTTTCTTCTTGTCGAAAGAGATGTTGTACCCCGGCAGCCGCTTCCAGATGGCCGAGGATCTTCTTGAAACGTATCTCAAGCAGCTTCTCGAGAGCCATCGGGCGCCGGAAGTAGCGGTGGCTTGGCAGGGGGGCGAACCGACGCTAATGGGCCTGGACTTCTTCAAGCGATCGGTCGAGCTGGTTAATAAGCTAAAGTGCCCCGGCCAGCAAATCCAATACACGATCCAAACCAACGGCACGCTTCTCGATGACGATTGGTGTGCATTCTTCAAGCAGAACAATGTCCTTGTCGGCTTGAGCGTGGACGGGCCCAAAGAATTGCACGATGTCTATCGTGTGAATAAAGGCGGGGCGGGTTCATTCGATCCGGTGATGCGCGGCCTGAATTTCCTGAAAAAGCACAAAGTCGAATTCAATATCCTCTGTACGGTACACGCCGCCAATCAACATCATCCCCTGAAGCTGTACCGTTTCTTCCGCGATGAATTGGGCGCCGAATTTATCCAGTTCATTCCAATCATCGAACGCGCCAGTGCCTCCACGCTTCCGATCGCCAACATCGGTTGGAGCGCGCGTCCCGGCGGTGATCGGCCGCTCTACACCAATGAAGGCAACCTGGTCACCGAACGCTCCGTTAACGCGCAGGCATACGGACAATTCCTCATCGCCATATTCGATGAATGGGTGAAAACGGATGTCGGGAAGATTTACGTTCAGCATTTCGATTCGGCCCTGGCCAATTGGGTCGGGGTTCCGGGCGCAGTCTGCGTTTTTTCGGAAACCTGCGGACAAGCCGTCGCTCTCGAACATAACGGCGACCTGTATTCCTGCGATCATTTTGTGGAACCAGCTCACAAGCTCGGCAATATTCGCGAAACTCATTTGATCCAACTGCTCGCGTCCCCCCAGCAGATCAAGTTTGGCCAGGACAAGAAAAATACGCTGCCCCGCTACTGCCGCGAGTGCGACGTGCGCTTCGCCTGCCATGGCGAGTGTCCCAAGAATCGTTTCATCAAAACACCCGATGGCGAAGATGGCCTGAATTATTTGTGCGCCGCGTACAAGGCTTTTTTTAACCACATAGACGGAACGATGAAGATCATGACCGGCCTCTTACGCCGAGGCCGATTCGCCGACGAAATCATGCAGATGTCGGCCGTCGAAAAAGCGGCTGTAACGCAGGGACTACGAGAAGTGAAGAGCAGTCAGCACGCCCAAATTTGAATCTCTCAAAGGAGCCACATAATGAGTGATCAGGATAATCTTCAACGGAACGTTCTCCCCATCCCGGATCGGCCGCGTACTGGCCTGGTCTTGTACGATGCCAAAGACCCGGAAAACAAGTACCCGCCGATCGTTCAGCTGCGCCCGCCCGCAGGTGCGCCCAACGTGATGATCATCCTGATTGACGACGCGGGTTTTGGCTCCTCCAGCGCCTTCGGCGGCCCATGCGCCACACCAAACTTCGAGAAGCTCGCCGCGAACGGCCTCAGGTATAACCGCTTTCACACCACCGCGCTCTGCTCGCCGACCCGTCAAGCCCTTTTGACCGGGCGCAATCACCACACGGTTGGTATGGGCGGCATCACCGAAATCGCCAGCGGTTCGCCCGGCTACAACTCTGTTCTGCCGAACACTTGCGCACCGCTCGCCCAGACCCTCAAGCTCAATGGCTATGCGACGGCGCAGTTCGGCAAATGCCACGAAGTTCCCGTCTGGGAGACCAGCCCTGCAGGTCCCTTTAATGCCTGGCCCACCGGCGGAGGCGGATTCGAATATTTCTACGGATTTATCGGCGGCGAGGCGCACCAATGGTACCCCTCGCTATATGAAGGCACCACGCCGATCGAGGTCAAGAAGACGCCGGAAGAGGGCTATCACCTCGTGCCGGACATGACCGACAAAGCCATCAACTGGATCGGGCAACAGAAGGCGCTCATTCCAGATAAGCCCTTTTTCGTTTATTTCGCGCCGGGTGCGACACACGCCCCTCACCACGTCCCAAAGGAATGGGCGGATAAATATAAAGGCAAGTTCGATCAGGGCTGGGACAAGCTGCGCGAAGACACTTTCGCCCGCCAGAAAAAACTCGGCGTGATTCCATCGGACTGTCAGCTCACGGCAAGGCACAAGGAAATCCCAGCTTGGGATGAGATGCCAGCCGCGCTAAAGCCCGTGCTGACCCGCGAAATGGAAGTGTATGCGGGGTTCATGGAGTTTACCGATCACCACGTCGGCCGGCTGATTGATTCAGTGAAACAGCTCGGCTTGCTTGACGACACGTTGATCTACCTGATCATCGGTGACAACGGCGCATCCGCAGAGGGCACGCTGAATGGTACTTACAATGAAATGATCAATTTCAACGGTGCCGCCGCACTGGAAACCCCCGAATTCCTGATGGCACGGCTGGACAAGCTGGGCGGCCCGGAATCATACAACCACTATGCGGTGGGCTGGGCGCATGCTTTGAATACACCGTACCAGTGGACCAAGCAGGTTGCCTCGCACTGGGGCGGCACGCGCAACGGGACGATCATTCACTGGCCCAAGGGAATCAAGGGGAAAGGCGAGCTCCGCACCCAGTTCCATCACGTGATTGATGTTGCGCCGACGATCCTTGAACTGGCTGGCCTGCCCCAGCCACTTTCGGTGAATGGAGTCCAGCAAAAGCCCATCGAGGGCGTCAGCATGGCGTACTCGTTGAACGACGCCAAGGGTGCCGAGCAGCGTGAGACGCAGTACTTCGAAATGTTCGGCAATCGCGGTATCTACCACAAGGGCTGGACCGCTGTGACTCGTCACAAAACCCCATGGCTTCTTCAGGGCGAAGTAACTCCGGCATTTGATGACGATAACTGGGAGCTCTACGACACCAGTAAAGACTGGAGCCAGGCCAACAACCTCGCCAAGCAAATGCCTGAAAAATTGCACGAGCTTCAGCGGCTCTGGCTGATCGAGGCAGTCCGGTACAACGTACTGCCCCTCGATGACAACATCGGTATCCGGATGAACTCGGATTTGGCGGGGCGGCCGGTCCTGATCACGGGCAAGTCCCAGATTCTGTTCGGCAGCATGGGGCGCCTGTCGGAAAATTCAGTGCTCAATCTCAAGAACAAGTCGCATTCGGTGACGGCTGCGATTACCGTACCGGCAAAGGGGGCTGAGGGCGTGATCGTCGCTCAAGGCGGTAACATTGGCGGTTGGAGCCTCTACGCGAAGGGAGGCAAGCTCAAATACTGTTACAACCTGCTCGGCATCGATTATTTCTACACCGAGTCAGCCAGTGCTATGCCAGCCGGTGACCACCAGGTACGTATGGAGTTTGCGTATGCTGGCGGCGGCCTTGGCAAGGGAGGCACGGTCGCTCTCTACGTGGATGGCAAAAAGGTCGGTGAGGGCAAAGTGGCCGCCACGGCGGCCATGGTCTTCTCCGCCGACGATGGTTGCGACGTAGGCGTGGACAACGGATCTCCTGTCTCGCAGGACTACGGGGCACGTGGGAATGAATTCAACGGGGTCGTCAAGGGCGTTCAGCTTGCCATTGCTGAGGACGCTGAGAGCTTGGATCACCTCGTAGAGCCCCACAAGGCCCTCGCCATGGCTATGGCGCGGCAGTGACACAAATGGGAACGGTGACGGGTGTGTTCAATTCACGGCCGCTCGTCACCTCGCTTCCCTGAATCCGCATCCCGAACTCCTGATTAGTCGGATAACCGGAAAGGCCCTCCTACTACCCACTTGATTGCATAACAATGTCGGCTCGCCTCGACTCGGGCGGCTTTAGCTGGTAGGTTCGGGTGGACGGAGCCGGTATTCGGTTCGCACGCGGGACAGCTCTCTACCGGACATGGCGCGCGCCGTAATGCGCCGTCCACTTGAATGGGCATCCCGCTCCCTCGCGGGAGGGAGTTCGAAGAACTAATCATGGTCTGAAGTTTACGATCGAAGAGATGTATGGGTCGGACTGAAGCCGACCGCTAGATTACGAGCGAGCCGAAGTCATCAAGGCCTAGAAGAAAGACAAGTCAGGAAGCGAAAGGCAAAAACTCTTTTAAGTGGCGGGAAAAGTCTGCCCAAAAAGTGTTTGACAGAGCCGACATTGTTAGAGATGTCCGGTTTGCGCGGTGGTGTCAATGGGTCGACGCAACACCCAGCTCGAAGGCTATCTGGCGGAGTTTAAAGGGCAAAATTGACTGCCGGCGTCGATTCGAAGAAAACCCTGTCCTGGTTAGGTCTAATTTGAGCGCAGCCTAATAGATCGGTCTTCTCTGAAACGTACTAACGGAACTACTGTTTAGAGGGTGTTGCGTCGACCGATTGAACTGGCAGGATTAATCAGAGTTGAGTTAAGACATCCATAGGGGTATCTATTGGTCTCTTAATTCCCAGGAGGAATCAATGAACCGAATGGGCCAAAAATTACTCGCCATGATTGCATTGGGAACTTTTGCGCTGGTTATTGGGTTCGGCGAGTTTTGGAAAGCGCAAGCGCAGGAAGCCAAAGAACCCTATCCGAGCATGGCTCCGCTCGATCAGTACTTAATGGAGCGCAACGCCGAGATTGCTTTGGCGCGGAGCGCAGCCCCGGAGGCCATCTCGCGCGATGCCGATGTCCTCGTCCTGGGAAGGCATGGCTACGAAACCGCTGTCAAAGGTAAGAACGGTTTCGTGTGTGTCGTCGAGCGTGGGTGGATGAGCCCATTCGACGGCGAATTTGCCGTTAATTTTTGGAACCCTAAACTTCGAGGCCCGCTCTGCTTCAATCCGCCGGCGGCCCGCTCCATTCTGCCGATGACGTATAAGAGAACGGAGATGGTATTGGCCGGTCAATCCAAAGCTCAGGTCATCAACGGCATCAAGACGTTCATAAAGCAAAAGCTGCCGCCTCTGGAGCCTGGAGCCATGAGCTACATGATGTCGAAAGAACAGTATCTTACCGATAGCGGCCAACACAACTGGATCGCTCACGTGATGATTTACACTCCGCTCATGGACAGTGCCGTTTGGGGTGCAGATCTGCCCCACTCTCCCGTCATGCTGAATCCACAGTTCCATGGCGATCCCGAACCAATCAACGTATTCATGATTCCCGTGGGTAGATGGTCGGATGGGACGGCATCCCCACTCGATTATTAGCGATGGCGGGAGCAAACACATTCGGCGAAGACGATCTTAGTTGCTCTTGATAGCGGCTCCGGCCTGAGTGATGCTTCCGGGAATGAGGTCTGTCTTGATGGTAATTTTCTGTTTGGGCCGCAAATTAATTTCGGTCGTGAAGTCCTGATACCCAGGAAGGGCGATTTTAATGCGGTGCTTGCCCGGTGCAATCACCATTGCGCGCCCAAGGCCGCTGAATTCCTTCGGTGTTCCCACATAACCTTCGTCCACGAAGACAGCCGCACGATCCGGCGTCACTTCCAACTTGACCTCGGAAGTCACTCCGCTGGGGAATTGAGCATTGGGGTCGTTTTGCATCCGCATGTTAATGGTGGTCCTTTTGCCGGGCTCTACAGTGATCTTTTCGCGTATCTCGATATAGCCGACCTGCCGAACCTCAATTTCGTGCTCGCCAGGTAGGAGCAGGAGTTTCTTGTCACCGGTTAACTCCTCGACATAGCCAACGTATTGCCCATCCACCCAAACACCGGATGTCTTGTCCACTTTCGTTTTTCCCTGAATCGCTACTTCGCCCAGCACCTGATTCTGCGCAGCGATAGGCGAACAAAGTAAAACTGCAATAAGAACCGCGAACAGAAACTTGGTCCCAAGGAGTTCTTGCCGGCTCATTTCATTTCTTCCTCTGCCGAAAAATCAAGGATGGCCATAATTTGACAAAATACTCGACCTGATTCCCGGCTACGTAGCCTTGCCTGGCTGCGCATGACTAGCCGCAGTGGCCGCGCGCGCCAGAGCTGTCTTGTCCGGCACGACGGCCGCCGCTTCACGGTCAATTTCGATCGAGCCTTTGAAGCTCGCACCGTCCTCGATCAGTATTCGGGCAGTCGTGAGGTCGCCGACGACTGAGCCGTTCTTCATTATCTCGATTCGCTCACTGGCTCGCAGATTGCCCTTTACGCTGCCATAAACAATGATTTCGCGGGCAACTACGTCAGAGGTCAGCTTCCCGTTTAGTCCGACTGTGAGCTTATGGTCTGCTAGACGAATCGGCCCTTCCACCGTGCCCTCTACGAGCAGATCTTCATCCCCAGATAGTTCGCCCTTGATGCGCAGGCCCGTGCCGATACGATCTGCAGCTCCTGCCGGTGTCGAGCCTCCCGGCCCGACGGCGTTCGTGTTCATAGTTCCACCTTCCTGGTTTGCTGAGATTGGACCCGTCACTTAGGTTTCCAGCGCGCATGGCTTCGCCGAAACTAGCCGGTAGTGTCGAGGGGGGGACTCCACTGGCAGGCGCGGTAAGCGTAGTGGAATTCATTCGATGGCGCAAGGCTCAGATTTTCAGATTCCCTAGGAAATCTCGTTCCCGGCGGCCGTAAGCTGATTAGTCGGGTTGCGGACAAGTGGAAGCTCGTACTTTGCTGGTCCGGTTGGCGCGTCAATCAGGACCTAGCGTTGGGGCCGTCTGCGACCCTGCGTTTCGTGCTAACAACCAGATTGACTTTACATGGATTTCGATGAAGCTACTACCATGACTAAGAAAGTGGCGTTCGCCGCCTTCTGTCTTCTGTTCTGCACCATTCAGCGATCAGCTTTGTTCGCACAAGTCCAAGGTTGCGGGAAGCTCCAGAGCGCCGCTGAAAAGAGCGAGTGTCTCGCACAAAAGCTCGTAGAGGTTGAGGCAGACATGAATCGAGCGTTTCAACAAAGCTTGGCGAACTACCTGCCGAGTGCCGAGAGAGATAACGAAGGCCCCAAGATGTCAAAGCTAGATTTGGAACTGCTCCACGAAGCGGACAAACGTACCGTTCGTGGCCTGCGACAATCGCAAGCGCGATGGCTGGCGTACCGAGAGAGCGCATGCTCTGCTGTCGAGAACATGTACGATGGTGGCACCATCGTTGCAGAGGCAGTTCCCGCATGTAAAATTGAACTCACACAACAACGAACGGATTGGCTAAGGTCGTACTTCGAAGCCGATAACATTCAGTCGAACACCAAATCCGGCGGCAAAGACCCACTGCAGAAATAGCGGTCCAAGTCCTGATTCGTCGGATAACCGGACGTCTGAGTCCTAGGAGCCACCTTTCCGGTTGTACCGGACACTTTCTCCCTGTAATGGGGAGGTAGCGGTGCCTCGGAAGCAGTATCCGGCAATGGATGAAAGACTGCAGTGCGTGGCGCGCCGGCTAGCCGGCGAATGTCCCTTCGCGCTTGGTCCGTCTCCTGAGCCGATCGAGATTGTTCACCTGATCCGCTAGCAGCACGCTCGGACTGCCGCCGGCGACACCTTTTCATTTTCCCGGTGGCGATTGGCGTGACTCAGAAAATGGATCACTGTCTTTTGACGTCTATCATATTATCGTCGGCGTCGCGATCAATGAGCTTGTTGTAAGGATCTATGCCCGCCAGGGTTGGCTGTTCGTTGACTATGATCACGAACTCGTTGTGTTCCTCGGTGATTTTTTCCCTTTGGAGATACAGGGGCCTCTCCTCGTCCTTCTTGCCACTGAAGACGCCGATCTCGATGTAGTCCGCGAGGGGCATCGGCGTTTCTGCGCCATTGCCATCGGCCTGCATCTTGCGCGCCTGGACCTCCAGAATCACTTTGTATTTTCCGTCGGGGGTCTTCTGTGACGTTGCGGAGACGGCTTTGTTGTCGTAGAGAACGATGCGGTTGAACCCGTCGTCGACCAGGTACTGGAGTTCGGGCGGAGTCTCGGCGCGGATGGCGTCCACCAACATGCGAGTATCGGGATACGGGCCGTCGATGGCAGCCGCAGCGCTGGCATTGTCGCGGGCGTCAACCTGGTTGATGGCGTTCGCGTAGCGGTATTGCATGAGGAAGTTGTGCAGCGCGAGATTGAACCGGTCTTCGCCAATGTAGTCAGCAATGGTGTAAAGGATTTGACCGCCCTTCTGGTACCAGACATAGGGCTCGCGTTGCACCAGAGCAAGTGGAGGTTCGCGGCGGGTCTCACCGGCGCGGCCGCGGAGATACGTATCGAGCTCGTGGCGCAGGTAGCGATGCATGAGATCGCGACCGTACTTGTGCTCCATGGCCTGAAGCGCGGAATACTCGGCGAGGCTTTCGGACATCATGTTGGAACCTTCGACGTCGGCTCCGATGAGCTGATGAGCCCACCACTGATGGCCGAGCTCGTGGGCGGTGACAAAATACGTGAAATCAATGTCGGTAGGCTTTAATACTCGGCCGATGAAACCAATGCCCTCCGAGTACGGGACCGTGTTCGCGAAGGACTGGGCAAAGGTGCGGTAGCGGGGAAATTCCAAGATGCGAAATTGACTGAATTGGTAGGGGCTGTACACGCGCTGATAGTAGTCGAGGCCAGCTCGGGAGCTGGCCAGCATGTCATCGATGTCGTAGGTGTGCGCCGGATCGTAATACACCTCGAGTGAGACATCGCCCCCGGGGCCATGGTAAGTCTCCTTGCGAGTCTCATAGCGGGCGGAGATGTAGGAAAAGAATTCGAGGATGTGCGTCGATCCCATGCTGTATTCGTAGAAGCGTCGGCCGTTTGCCTGCCATTCGCGCTGGAGGTATCCGGGCGCGACGGCGATCTGATCGGGTGAGGTGCTCACGATGGTGTGATAGGTAATCCAGTCGGCCTCGCGGGGGAAGATATTGTTCACGGAGTGAGCCGGGTCGCCGCGATGGGCCATCTCTTCCAGGGCGGGAAGGTGCTCCTCGCGCCGGCGGCGCGGATCGTCAAGTTCAATGGTGTTGTTGTAGCCGATGTAGGGGACGTAATCGGAGTCAAAGAACGTACCGTTGAATGCGAACTCGGGGAGTTCGTTGCCGTCGCGAAAGCCGCGGGTCTGGTGGCCGACATTGCAAGTGAGCGTGACGGTTTCGCCCGGCGCCAAGGCCTTTTCGAAAGCATAGATGGAATAGATGTTGCGGGGCGCCGAACTGACCAGGTGAAACTTCCGATCAAACTGGAGTTTCGTGACCGACTGCTTCTGATCGGTGATATGGATCTCAGGGATCTGCTGACCGGTTTTGTTCTGCAGCGTCATGCGGATATTTCCGTCGAAAGAACGGCGGTCCGGATAGATATTGATGTTGGCATCGACGGACGTGACTTTGGGCTGGAGAAGGTTTTCATATCGCTTGAATTTGCGTTCATAGTCGGCCTGGATGTCCCGGCGTGCCTGGGAGTTGAGGTATTCATTGAGGACGTGAGCGTTATAGAAGTACCACCCACCGGATCCGGCCGCGATGAGAGCGAAGAGCAAGAAGGCCAGCCCAAGTTGCGGTGCCAGGCGAAGCGCTTGCCGGACACGGAAGCGCAGGGAGTCCTCCGCTCCGCGGCGGGCCAGGCCGATGGACGCGACACCCAGGACAGCGGCGATCGCCAACCAGTAGGTCATCGACCAGAACAGGGCAGGAACAAAATGGCCGTAGCCGTTCATATCCGAGTAGGTGTAGCTCGGGACTTGGCCGACCAGATAGAGAGTGTTCTCCCAGCCGAAATTGAAGAGAATCGGCATAAGCACGAAGATACCGATCAGGATCCCGTGGCCCACAAACTTGTTCGAAACGACGGTTTGGACGAAGAGTGCTAGAAGGATAAAGACGAGGACTTGGGGGAAGGTCACCAGATAGAGCTCTTTGAAGTACTCGAGCAGTTCGTAATGGTGGTAACCGGCGATGGTCTGCATGAGAATGCCAACCAGCATGGCGAAGGTGAGCAGAATCAGCTCGACGACCACAATGGCAGTAAGGCGGCTGAACCAGTCGGTGGACTCGTGCATGGGTAATGCATCATGGATTCCATCAAAGTGGATATCGCGCTCGCGCCACAGCAGCTCTGCGGCATAAAGAGTGCCCACGATGTAAAGAAACAAGATGGCACTGCCTTCGACGGACTGCACCATGAGAAAAGTGACTGGCCAAACATTCTGTTCGGCCAAGTGCCCGGCAAAGTAGCCATTGTTGATGCCGAGGGCGATGAGGAGGACCACGATGCCCCAGAAAGGTACGTCGCGGAGAATATTGCGCAGGCGTAGTTGGGTGAGCGACAGATATTGGACGAAGGTCGTAGATGGCCCGAAAGCGTAGTGCACGACGGGAATGCGTGCGGCAACGAGGGGGCGGACAGCCTGATCTTCGGTGAGTCCCTGCTGTTTCGCCTTGGCGGCGCGGCGCCCCTGAGACCGAGCCGTGAGTGCCTCCACAGACATCGGGAAGAAAAACCAGACGGCGCCCAGCGCCAGAAGTCCGACGCTGAGCCAGAGCAGACGGTTGTAGAGGAAGATGCCGTTCGCGACACTCGGCGACCAAGTGACGAACAGAGCGTTTTTTTCGACGACCGTCCAATAGCGAGTGACATCATCGAAGAGAATGAAGCCGATGGGATCAAGAATGCCAGACCAGAAGCGCTCGAGCGAGCGGGTCGCCGAGAAGACCGTGATGCCAATGACGTAGAGCATGAAAAGGGTGACACCCTGCAGATAGACGATGAAAATCTTGCGAGTGAGCGCGGCGACGAGGAAGAATACGGAGCCGAGGAAGAATATCTGAACGGCAATGACGGAAAGAAAGGGCTGGAGGTAGTTCCAAAGATAATTCGGTTCGATGCGCGTGTGGTCCGCCCAAGAAGCGAAAGTTCCCAGGAACGTGCCCAGGAGCATGCCTGAGAACGCGAACAGAGTAGTGACGTAGGAGCCAGCCCAGCGTCCGCCGAGGTAGCCGAATTTGGAGATCGGTTTGGTAAACAGGATCTGGTAGGTGTCGCGCTGAAAGTCGCGAAGAATGGAAGTGCCAAAAATGGCCGCAACCACAATAATCCCAAACAGGGCGGAGCCGATGTCGTTATACGTATTGGCATAGGCGGAATTCAGAAGGATTTTTCCGTTGCTGTTGCCGATGGGGCCGAAGCTCTCGGATGCGACCGAGAGGAAGGAAAACGCGAGCCAGATCAGAAAGTACACGTAGGTCGAGAGGCTTTTGAATCGGAACCTCAACTCGAAGGTGAAAATTTCCCAGAAAAGTCGCACGTCGAATCCTACCTCCAAGGGTGATGTTTAGTTTGGAAGTTGGCGCTTGGCCTGCTGCGAGAGGCTGAGGAAATAGACATCCTCAAGGTCGGAGTCGACCCCAGAGAAACCTTCGCCTGGCGAGGTGTCCGCGTACACGCGAACCTCATGCTGGCCGCCAACGAGGTGGCTGGAAATCACCCGCAGCTGACCCTCTATCGCGTGTAACTCGTCCCCTGTAGCGACCACCTTCGACCAGATCTTGCCGTGGAGCGCTGCGAGGGCGTCGTTCGGAGCGCCTTCCAGCAGCAGTTCCCCCGAGGCGATGATGGCCATACGGGGACACAGCTGGCGGACATCATCAACGATGTGAGTCGACAGGATTACGGTGCGGTCACTACCAAGAGACGCGAGCAAGTTCAGAAAGCGATTGCGCTCCGCGGGGTCCAGGCCGGCCGTGGGCTCGTCAACAATGATCAGTCGCGGATTGCCGAGTAGGGCTTGCGCGATGCCGAAGCGTTGCTTCATTCCGCCGGAAAAAGTCGAAAGTGCTTTCTTGCGCACTTCCCACAGGTTCGTCTGCTGCAACAGCGTGTCGACGATTGCCTTGCGCTCGACCGAGGAGGTCATCCCCTTCATGACGGCGAGATGATGGAGCATGTCCATCGCGGATATTTTGGGGTATACCCCGAACTCTTGCGGCAAGTAACCGAGGATACGGCGGACTTCGTCTTTTTGGCGCAGGACATCAATGCCGTCGAGGATTATGGTGCCGGAGTCGGGATCCTGTAGAGTGGCAATGGTGCGCATCAGCGAACTCTTTCCAGCTCCGTTGGGTCCCACCAAACCGAACATGCTGTCGCCGATGGAGAGTGAAAGGTTTTTCAGTGCCTTTACCCCGTTTGGGTAGGTCTTCGAAATGCCGTTAATCGTGAGCGCCACCGCTACCTCCACGTCGAAGAATGTATCTCAGACCCGCAAACGTTACTACCGATCGCGAGAAGGGGACCTATTCTACTACCAACTGAAGAGATCTACTCCTCTGCGAACGCAATGCAAACGAGTGTGGAAGGGCATCTCGGCCGGACACAGAACTTGAACCAGACCTGGTTCTTCTTACCCAAGGACCGATTTTGTCCTTAATTTGCCATGGATCGGACTCCCGGGTGGTGTCCTAATTTGTTTTCTATTGGCCTATTTGCTTTTCGCGGGAAGATCAGGAAGAAATCTAAAAAGCTGTTCAGCTGGATTACGTCCTACCGTAATCACCACTCCGTTGTCTGGTATTGGAATCCATATGCGAGCGGCGCTCCAATCGGGCGTCCGTGGATGATCGCGTCTGGTTCCCAACGGACGCCGAACGGAATCCCGTTTATCGAAAGCTGGCAGGTGGAATGCAACAAGAAACAGCCCGACTCGGCGCTCGGCTACAGGCCGCCTGCCCCCGCGGCCTGTAGTTCCTGGGGAGTAAATCCATCTTCACAGCACAGGGCTGTGATCTAAAAATCCGCTGACTTCTTTTAGATTAGTAAATCAGGCAGGTCACTCGCGTGTGCCTCTTCCCCAGCATACTATTATCCCTCCGGAGTGAATTCTCGTTCAATCCTACTAGCACACGAATGCCTCCAGTCGCCCTAACGCCTGATTCGTCGGATAACCGGATGTTGGGTCCTAGAACCCACTTCTCCGGTTCGCGCGTAAATCAGGACTTAAAAGGGACCACGCACCCGCGAGAAGCCCATCCTCATAAGTGGAATCCACACTACACACGTTCTCGTGGGTTAGAATCGGATGGTCTTGGACGAACTGATGTCCGCCCCACCGAGTGGAAAATTCAAATGTTCCCAGCGGGCAAGTCCGCCCTTCAAAGCCTTGACCTTGCCGTGGTCGTAGCCTAGTTCCCACATCTCCATCACCATCGGGGCGCTGTCTTCCTCGTGGGAACAATTGCAGTAGAAAACGATCAGCCTGTCGCCGGGAAGCGCGCTAAGCAACTGATCCTGTTCGTGTGCATCGCGCGTTGGATCGTAGGGGATATTTACGGCACCTTTGATGTGCTCGGCTTCGTAAGCCACCGGGTCGTCAGTATCTACTAGCACCACCTTCCCGTTGTCCTTCGACAAACGCTGAACCTCCTCGGCCGTGATGCGCGCTACCTGGGGAAACGGCTCGGCTTCCTTTGTTTGCGTTGGTTTTTCCTGGCTCGCTCTGGCGGAAGCCAAAACAGTGACGAGCAGCGCCAATCCGCACAGGATCAAGACCACGAACTGACGCTTCATAGGTGCGACTCCTCTGTTGAAAGGCGCGAGGCTCACGCCCAATCATCCACTTTCACGCCGCGACGCAAACCGAAGTCGGTGACGAACCACGTGGTTTGCACCCTCCCGCCGGTTACGACCACTCGGATTGCGCCCGGATTCGTGAAAGGTTTGATGAGCGTATCATCCGGCAACTTCTTCCAGCTCGCGTACGGCTCAAGACCTTGAAGCGCGAACGGGACTGCGGTGCTTTGTATCACACCGTTCCCCCAGTAGGATGCTGCAACCTTCTCGACGTTTTGCGAGAACCATTCGCTGAGCTGCGTCTTGGTCTTGAAACCATGCGTGTCTTTGAGCAGAGCAGCAACAGTGGGATCCATCAGGATCGTGGCCGCGGATCCGGAAGCAGTAAGCGAACGCATGTAGTCTCGCATCAGGAAATGAGTGGGGTAGAGGCTCTGGCTGCCGCCGACGCTCGAGATACTCGTCCACCCGATCCCCACCGACACAACATCATCGCTGGGTTTGAAGCCCATCTGAACGTGCAGAGGATCCCAACCTTCCGGCAGATTCTCTTCGTTTTCCGCAAAACATAGATTGTTGTATTGCAAGTTGCTGCCGAGGCTCTCCCAGGCATTCACGTTGTTGCGGAGGTCGCCCACGATTTTCGAAACGATCGTGAAAGCGCGGCCGACAACGGCATTCGACCGGTTGTAGGGACCCAAAGCGTTGGTCCCGGAATTGAAACTGAGGCGTTTCGCGATCGGGCCATTGATCACGATCATGTTCGCCATCGAACTGGTAGAGTTGCCGAAGGGTGCTTGCGTCGAGATTGCCAAAATCACCGGAAAATGTTCCGGCGAGGCTCCCGCCATCACCGCCGCAATGGCCACCTTCTCTACCGTGAGTTGCCGCGAACCGCCGGCAATGTCAATCGTCTTGATCAAATCGCCGGGCTTGCGGCTAGTGCCGGCGAGCATGTCGGTGACGAGCTTCTCGGTCGGCAGCTTGATCCAGTTGTAATCGGTCCAGCCCTTATCTTCGAAAAGCCGCCGCAAGTTCTCGTCTGTGTCCGGAGGAAGCAACCTCGTATCGCCTGCTTGGCCGTCTGGCGCGCCTGAAATCCTTTCCTCAGCAGTCAGGGGTCCGGTGAGCGCCTTGATCACAGAGGTCATCATAGGCTCACCGCTCAGCTGGTCTTTGCCCGCCACGTATCCAACGTCCACGGCCTTCGGCTGCCCCGTAAAAGGAAACGGCACCGCCACGTAGCGAATGGGCATGCCGTTGCTGTACTTGAAGTCGTAGTCCAAGCCGTAATGGATCACGTTCACCGACGAAACGCCGATCGCCGGAATCTTCAGCTCCATCTGAATCTGTTTTGCCCAGCGGCTCACGGCCGCTATGCACGCATTTCAACCCGCTACGCCGACGATCGCTCCGTCGGCTTTCCTCGCAGTCATTTCCTTCAGGATCGTGGGATCGAGGGCAAGAAAGCCCTCAGCCGCTATTTTCACGGTCGTTTGGATGCCTGGATAGCGTTGCTTCAGCCACTGCGTCATCGCTCCGTAAAAATAGTTGCCTGCATCCGGCCCCTCCCACGCAAGATTGATCATGTAGATCAACTTACCCTTCAGGTCATCGAGCGGAGGAGCTAGCGGATAGCGTGTTGCCAACCTGTTCGGTATCCCTGGGTTCAAGACCGTAATCAGTCCGTCGTTTTCCGGCGACGCTGGCGCCGTTTTCGCGGCCGCGCCTGCGTAGGCGGGAGAGCCGGCAATCACTGCAGGACTCACACCCAGCATCGCCAACATTTTTCGTCTATCCATGACGCTCCACCTCCTCAAATTGCGATCATCTCCTGGACCTGACCTGCTATATACTCGTCTGCGGCGATTGTTGTCAAGACATCATCATCGTCGCAGGGTGAATGCATAGGCCAGCTCGGTTATACTCGCGTCGAAACTTTCCGGGAGACAGATCATGGGCGTCGGTGAACCGCAGCGCGTCCCGTACCGCAAGACCATCGAAGCCGCCCGCAATGTGCGCCGGCGCCGCGAGCATGCGCCTCATATAGACACGCTGATCCGGCTGGTCTCCGTGCGCATCGTGCGCCTTTCGGAGCTGATTCTTCGCATCGGCATACTCGCCTTCAAAGATCGCTTCGGGGTGAAGCCCACGGATTTGCGGATTCTGGTGATGCTGGGCGCCTACCAGCCGATCTCCGTGAACGAAGTGAGCCGCAGAACGCACATTGACAAGGCGTGGATCAGCCGCTCGCTCCGGGGTTTGTTGCGCCGCAAGTTGGTCAAGAAGACGGCGCATCCATCCGACAGCCGGGCTGCGTTCCTTTCGTTGACCCGCAGCGGTGAGGCGCTGTTGCGCGAAATCGCGCCGGTAGCGGAGGAGTATCAGCGTCAGCTACTGCAAGGACAGCGAAGCCGCGATGTGGAACGAGTCCTCGATTTGCTCTCCGCTCGAGCGGAAAAAATGTTTCAGCTCGCGGTGCGACAGAAGAATCCCGCCGCCCGCCGCCGCTAGATTTTTCCAGTCTTACTCCGCCGCTGCGAACGCTGCAAAGAAAACAAAAGAGTGGGCGAGCGTTATGTGGAGTACGGCGGCTTGCCGGAATGCGGTGCGAGCGTTTGCCGGTGCTACGGATCGGGCGAGGCTCGCCAGAACTAGACGCGGCAACCACGCTCCGGCCTGCGATCACGGCTCATCCGGAAGTCCGCAGCTCCCATCGGCGCATTCGTCCGAAGCGGGCTGCGCGCGCCACGTATCCACCGGAGCGCTCATTGCATAAGCGAAATCCGATACCTTCCACATGGGGCTCGTTTCGCCGCCCACCACGACGACGTTGATGTTCTCCGGCTTGTCGTACGGCGCGATGAGCACTTCCGGGGGCAGCTTCTTCCACGACGCGTACGGCTCAACGCCCTGATTCGCGACCGGCGCCATCATCATGTCTATTAAGTCCGTGCCCCAGAATTGACCGGCAGGCATTTTGAAGTTCTGCGAAATCCAGCGGCAGAAATCCAGCTTGGTCTGGAACCCTTCGTTTTCCTTCAGGTGCCGAGCGACCAGCGGATCCAAAATTAGCGTCGCCGCGGAAAAAAGTCCGGGCATTGCCGTCAAATGCAGGAACATGTCTTCGCCGACCGACCGCTGGGATGACCCGACCACGTTGTTCACGAAGCTCCATCCGCGAAACAGGCTGACCACGCTTTCGTCCAGGCGGAACTTTTTCTGCACGTGAAACGGTTCCCACGCGCTTCTTTCCTCGTTCTCCGCGACACACATATTGTTATAGCCGATGGGATTTCCCTGCGAAGTCCAGAGCTGCTTCTTCAGCCGCATATAGCCCCAGTTGATTGTCAGAAGCGTCCAGGCTCGCCCGATCGCGGAATTCGCCAGGTTGCGCGGACTGAAAGCGCCGATTCCGGAGTTCATTCCGATCTCGTTGCGGATCGGCCCGTTCACCAGCATCATGCACGCAAACGGCGTCGTGGAACCCGGAATGGACGGATGTCCCGTGGAAGCGACCGCCAGCAGAACTGGAAAATGTTCCGGCCTCGCTCCGGCCATTACGCCAATAATGGCCACCATCTCGACGGTGAACTTGAGATATTCCTGCGTGTCGTGCAGGTAGATTTCGGCGACCACTTCGTCCGCTGGGCGGCCGGTTCCCGCCAGCATCGCGGCGACGCGCTCCTCCGTCGGAAGGATGATGGGCAGGCCATCGGTCCAGCCTCTTTCGTAGAAGAGGCGCTGCAAATTGTCTTCCGTGTCCGGCTCGAGGAACGCCTGCCGGATTCCCGTGCGCTGCGCCGGTGCAAAGTCCGTGATGCGGTCGTCTTCGCTCACGGGTTTTGTGAGCGCCTCGATCACTTCGTCTATCACGTTTCGCTGCGTCGCTGGATCTTTCCCCTCGATGTATCCTTGCAGCACGGAAGGAGGCATCCCCACCACGGGATGCGGAGTGTACACAAAGCGCAGGGGAACTCCGTGGAAGCGGCGATCCGCGGCGGCAAAGCTTTCAAACTCAAAAGTCGAAATCGGCGCCGTCGGGATTCCGTATTCCTGCTCGAGAGTTCGGGAACAGGCGGCAACTGCCGCCGCGCAGCCTGGTCAACCGGCTACGCCCAGGATCGCGGCGTGGCCGTTTTCCTTGATTTCTTTCCAGAGGTCTTTCGTATCGTCGCGGAAGATGTTGCCCGTCTTGCGCCGCCGCACGGTCTTGATCGAGGGCATGCGCTCCGCAAACCATGCCTGCAGCTGATCCAGGAATTTGCCGCTTCCGCCGAATCCGGTATCAACGAGATACACGGTTTTTCCATCGAGGCTGCTCGGGCGCGGAGCCAACGAAGCGAATCCTCCGCTCCTGCCGGGTTCCTCACCGGCGGCTTTGAGGGTTCGATATCCCTCGGGATTCAATACCGCCGAACGCAGCATCGTGGCCATGGCACGGCTCCTCTGAAACGGCCTCAGTACACCAGACCACCCACTAGTTGTCAAGACAACATCAGATCGCCGACGCTGCGACACCCGTTAGCAGGAATCGGATAGCCTAACTCCTGATAAGTCGGATAACCGGTAACTCGGGTACCGGGACCCACTTGATTTCATAACAATGTCGGCTCCTTCCTCCCGAGCCTTTGGTCTTCGACAAACCAAAGTCTACCCGGGTCCAAGGAGCCGACATTGTTATGAAATCAAGCGGCTACTAGTACGTACATGGCTTGCTGACCCGCTTATTAACAGTTAGACGGGTGCCCCATCCTCCGCACAGCAAAGTGGTGGATTTGTTTTTCCCCGCCCCTCACCGCTCGCCCCCTTGGCACGCCGTAGTTCGCTCCAGCGAACGCAGGCGGCTCACCAAAAAGTCCACAGGCGCTGCTTGACAACTCCAAGTCTCCTCCCTGCTAGCGTGAGTCTGGGCACAAGAAAGAGTTCCCAGGTCGACGCAGGACAGGGCTCCCGAGGCCACGGTCAGTGGCGCTCGGGAGATAAAGCGAGCTTGGGAGATCAGGCCCCACGAGGAAGAGAGATGGACGCATTCGTTCCCGCCGACTGGCGGGGCGTCAGTGCAGGCAAGCATTTGGCGCTCGAACCGCCCCGCCGACATGCGAGCCTCGCGGGGTGTCGGAGCTTAAGCTCCGACATACCGAACCTGCGCGTCGCGCAGGCCGCACGGCCGCAGCGAGCCTTTCGCGTCCCGGACAATTCTGAGGGGCGGCCTGCCAAGTTCGTTACTCCGGAGGCATTGAAGTATTCAACTTCGCGCCGCCGAATGGCGCAATTACTCGACACAGCGTGCCGAGTAGATTTCGCGCTAACTCATTCAAAACAAACGATCGGCGCACGGCTTACTCGACACACAAACGAGGGGGCCTGTGCATACCTCGGCGAAAGATTTTCAGCCCGAAAAATGACCGTCCGCAGATCCCTCCCGGACAAAATTCGGGGGGCAAGCTCCAACCGACGCCGCGCTGAAGACCGCGGCGCTACATTCAAAGCCTCATTCCAAACCGTGCCGCTACGAAATCGTGGCAGATGCGACATCCGCGGCGAGACGCGGAATCACGGCGCGGAGCAGCGAGATAAATTGGCCCTTCACGCGTTCGCCGGTTTCCATCACTTCGGCGTGGGTCAGCGGCTGATCCAGGATTCCGGCGGCCATGTTGGTGGCGCACGAAATGCCCAGCACGCGAATTCCCATGTGCCGCGCGACGATTACTTCGAATGCCGTAGACATGCCCACGAGATCGGCGCCAATCGTCTTCAGGTAGCGAATTTCGGCGGGCGTTTCAAAGCTGGGACCGCAAAGCGCGGCGTAAACCCCTTCGTGAACTTGAATTCCAAGACGCTTCGCCTCACGGTGCGCGATTTCACGATAGGCTTTCCAGTACGCCTGCGTCATGTCCGGGAATCGCGGGCCGAAGCGCTCATCGTTCGGTCCAATCAGGGGGTTCGAGCCCTGCAGATTGATGTGGTCGCGGATCACCACGAGCGCGCCCTGGCTGTAATCGAGATTGATCGCGCCGGCGGCGTTCGTCAGGATCGCGGCGCGGATGCCAAGCCGCCCGAGCACGCGCATCGGAAACACGACTTCTTTCGCGGAGTAGCCTTCATAGAGATGCACACGACCCTGCATCACTGCGATAGGCACGCCGTCCACTTGCCCGATCACGAGTTGTCCGCTATGACCCTCGACAGTCGAGCGAGGGAAGCCCGGGATTGTGCCGTACGGGATGCGTTTCGCGCCGGAGATTTTTTCCGCAAATGCGCCGAGTCCGGAACCGAGAACGAGCGCGATTTTGGGGCGGAGTCTAGTCTTCGACTGAATGAATTTTGCGGCGCGCGAGGCGCGCTGAAACTCGTCTCCGGCCGCCGTTTTTTTCGCCCGCGCGGGACTCATCGGAGCATTATTCCCACAAGAGAAGCGGACATCAGGTTCGCCATGGTTCCGGCGAGCATGGCGCGGATGCCGAGGCGCGCCAGATCGCCGCGCTTGTTGGGTGCGAGGGCGCCAATGCCGCCGATTTGTATGCCGATGGAGCTGAAATTGGCGAAACCGCAGAGCGCGAACGTGGCAATCGTAAACGAGCGCGGATCCAGAGTGCCCTGCATGGGACCGAGCCGCTGAAATGCGACCAGTTCGTTCGTCACCATGCGCAAGCCCAGCAGATTGCCGACCGCATAGCAGTCGTGCCGAGGAATTCCCGCAAGCCACGCGATCGGCGCGAAGACCCAACCGAAAATTTGTTCGAGACTCGATGGAAACCAGGCCACATGATGGGCCGCAAGCAGGTTGTGCACTCCGCCGAAGCAGGCGTCCACCAGGTAGATCAGCGCGATAAACGAAATCAGCATCGCCGCGACATTCAGCGCGAGATGCAAACCATCAACGGTGCCGCGGGCGAGGGCGCCGAGAGCGTTCGGATCCTTTTCGAGTTCCGCCATTTCCACGCGGCCGGCGGTCAACGGTTGTTGCGTTTCCGGCACGATCATTTTAGCGATCAAGATTGTGCCGGGCGCGGTCATGATTACGGCCGCGAGCAAATGCTCGGCTTTAATTCCGTAGGCCATGTAGGCGCCCATCAGGCTGCCGGAAACGTGCGCCATGCCGCTGGTCATGATGGTCATCAATTCGGATTGGGTGACTTCCGGCAGAAACGGGCGAATGGTGAGTGGCGCTTCCGTCTGGCCCATGAAAATGCTGGCGGCGACGTTGAGCGATTCCGCGCCGCTCGCACCCATCAGGCGGGTCATCACTTTGGCGGCTGCTTTCACGATGACCTGCATGACGCCGTAGTAATAGAGGAGAGCGAAAAACGCGGCGATGAAAATGATGATGGGAAGCGCCTGGAACGCGAAGATGAAGCCGCGGGGCGAATCCTTTTGTCCCAGCTCGCCGAATACAAATGATGAACCGAAGTAGGAAAAATCAAGGAGCCAGGTGGCGCCTGCGCCGAGCTTGCTGAACGCCCATTGGCCCCACGTCCAGCGCATCACGAGAAAGGCCAGCGCGATTTGCAGGCCAAGTCCCCAGGCGACGGTCCTATAACGGATCGCGCGGCGGTTGTTGGACATCAAGAAAGCCACGCCGAGGACAAAAAGTATGCCTAGAATTCCGACGAATCGGTGCATTCCGGCTCCATTTGCAGCGGAAAATAGCCGGTAGTATAGCGCTATCAGGCGCTGCGGCTTAGCGGAGAAACAGCGCTGCGCTCGGGGCCTGCCGGAGATTGCACCGGGTCGTCGGCGATCGGCTCGATTGCAGCCCTATTTTTGCTCCGGAACTTTGAATTCCGAGCGGATGAATTGCTTGACGCCTTCGGCGCCGGTGAGCCCCAGGCAGACCAGCGTGCCTTGTTTTTCAAGATCGATGTGGAAATTGAAGAAGGGGCAGCACTTTTCCTCGGCGACGACCCACTGAGCCACGTCGGCGACGGAAATATCCCCGGGACTAAACTGGAATTCGTAGCCTTTTGGTAGTTCTACTACCGCTGTTCGCGCGGCGATCAGCTTTTCCGTGAGGCGCTGGTGATAGGCGCGCTCCGCGGGATTTAAAGCGGTGGTGTCGCAGAAAAATCCAGCGGGGGTTGTCTGCCCGGTGGCGGCGGCCGTTTCTGTTTGCGCATGAGTGGGCGCGACGCCCCCGACGGTCGTTAATAAGAGCGCTGCTGCACCTGCGATGCCGTGCTTTCTCATTGCCGCAAGGATCTTGTGGTTCATTGGTTTTTCTCCTTTTTAGGTTTACCTGCTACAGGCAAGATGCTAAAAGTTAAAGCTGACTTTAAGTCAAGCAAATTGTGGCGGCGCGGCGGGAGGGCGTATGAAGATCGGTGCGCTGGCGAGGCGGACGGGACTGAACGCGTCGGCTATTCGCTACTACGAACGGGTGGGGCTGTTGGGGAATCCGCACCGGGTTGGCGGCCAAAGGCGCTATCCGGACGATGCAGTATACAGAGTGCTGCTGATCCGCTATGCAGTAACGATGGGATTTACACTACCGGAAACTTCCATTTTCCTAGATGGGCTGCGCGACGATGTGCCGGTGGGCCCGCGCTGGAGAAAACTCACCGGGCGGAAACTGGAAGAGGTCGAGAGGAGCATCGAGCGGTCGCTCAAGTTGAGGACGCTGCTCCAGCATCTGCTGCGGTGCCGCTGCGCGTCGCTGAAGATTTGCGTGGAAAAGTTGAACCTGAGTCCGAGGCTCAGGCAGCTCAGTTAGACCGGCGGCGATTCAATGAGCGAGGCCGCGACCTTGCGTTGATACTCGTGCGCTTTCGCGAGGATGGCCGGCTTGTCCATGGTCATCATCACGCGAACTTCCATCACGAGTTTTCCGGCGATCACCACGGTCAGCACATCGTGCGCGTTCAGCGCGTACACGAGCTGCGAATAGACGTTGTACATCGGCGTCGAATGGGTTGCGCCCGTGCCGATCAGCACTACGTCCGCCTGCTTGCCGGGTTCCAGCGAGCCGATCTTCTTGTCGAGATGCAGAGCGCGCGCGCCGCCGATGGTGGCCATCTCGACGACCTGCCGGGCGGGCAGAGCGCGAGGGTCCATGCGCGTGACTTTCTGCAATTTCGCCGCGACGTTCATTTCCTGAAACAGGTCCTGATTGTTGTTGCTGGCCGCGCTATCGGTCGCGAGTCCCACGGGAACGCCGGCCGTCAGCAAATCCACCACGGGCATTACCCCCGAAGCCAGTTTCATATTGCTTGAAGGATTGTGCACCGTCCCGACGCCGCGCCGGAGAAGCGTGGAGATATCTGTAGCATCCACCCAGACGCAGTGCGCGCCCACGACGTCGCCGCCGAGCAGTCCGATGCGCTCGAGGTAATTTACTGGAGAACCGCCATGCTGCGCGCGGCTTCGCTCACTCTCGAAGGGAGCTTCGGCGATGTGCATGAGGATCGGCACGCCATTGGCGCGCGCCAGCTCCGCAGCCTTCTTCAAAGTGTCCGTCGAGAGCGTGTAGATCGAATGCGGCGCGACCGCGGGCGTGATCAGCGGATCGGCCTTCCAGCGTTCAATGTATTTTTGCGTGTACGCCAGAGCCGCGGCCGGCGTCTTGTGATCGGGCGCCGGGAAATCGAGGATCGTTTCGCCGAGCACGCCACGCATGCCGGCTTCCTTCGTGACGCGGGCAACCACGTCCTCGAAGTAATACATGTCGGCGTAAGTGGTGACACCGCCGCGCAGCATTTCCAGCACGCCCAGGCGCGTGCCCCAGAAAACGAAATCTTCGGTGACGTTTCGCGCTTCGGCGGGGAAGATATATCTCTGCAGCCAGTCGTCGAGCGAATGATCCTCCGCGACGCCGCGGAACAGGCTCATCGCCGCGTGCGCGTGACCGTTGATCATGCCGGGCAGCACCAGCGTGCCGCGGGCGTCAATCGTCTTCTTCGCGCCGCGAAATTTCGGTTCGAGATCCGCGCGCTTGCCGACTTCGGTGATCAGGTCGCCCTCGACCGCGACGCCGCCGTCCTCGATCACGCGGAACTCCGCGTCCATGGTGACTACCGTGCCGCCGCTGATGAACAGATCCAAGATTTCGCCTCGCGGGCCCTTACTTCGACCCTAGAAACTGCAAAGTGTACGCCGTGCCGGGATCAAACGGCTTACTGATCACTTTCAAGTCCAGCAGCTGCGAGTACATGGTATTCCAGCGCGCGGAATCCATCTGGCCTAATTGCGAGCCGCTTGGATCATCGCCGGCGACAAAGTGCCCATCGCGCAGGGCGCGCCAGGTGAAATCCATCCATTCAGGATTCAGCGCGGGATTGAGAGTGGCGATCATGGCGTGGGCAGCTTTGGGATCCGCCAGATAGTCTCGCCAACCCTTCAGGGATGCACGGACAAATTTCGCGACGGTGTCCGGATGCTGGGCCAGAAAATCCCTCGTCGTAAATATCACGCGATAAGGGCTGTACCCCGCGTCACTGGTGAGCAGAACGCGCGTCTCGATACCCGCCTGCTTCGCAAAAAAAGGTTCGGATGTGGCGAAGGCCTGCTGCACGTAATTCGGATCGGCCACAAAGTTTGCGACGTTCATCATCGTCGGCACTTCGCGGACGTTATTCAGCTGATAGCGCTTGGCAATATATTCCCACCAAGTGGAGCCGGTCTTAATCGCTACGGTATGCCCGTTTAGATCGGCGAAGGAATGAATCGGCGAGTCCTTCCGGACCATGACGCCCTGCGGATCGCGCTGCATCGTTGCGACCACGGCGACGAGCGGCAAACCATCGGCGATGGATTCGAGCGTCTTGTCCGACGATCCCATTCCAAACTGCGCCGCCCCGGTTGAGACCTGCTGCTCAACGGTCACGTAGGGTCCGCCGGGCTGGATGGAAACGTCGAGGCCTTCGTCCCGGTAATAGCCCTTTGCCAGCGCGGTGTAGAAGCCGCCATGCTCGGGTTGGGGATACCAGTCCGCTTGTAGCGTGATTTTGGTGCCATCGTTGCCGACGGACGAGCGGTGGCAACCAGCGGCGAACAACGTGACGAGGATTGCGAAGAAACAGCGGGTGGCTGGAGGAACGAGCCTGCGCATGCAGCAGAGTAGCATGCTCGCCTTCACCGGGGTAGCCCCGGCAGACCTCTATCTGACGCCATTTTCAGGCTGTTATCGCTCTCGGCCGACGTGCTACGATTCGCTATGGCGCGCCCCAAAACGACGCCTAATTTCTCACTTTCTGACGAAACGCGGATGCGCGAAATCGTCCGCTTTACTGCTCGGACCCTGGGCACACCTCACCCTTCTCCCTTCGGTGCCTTGATTGTGCGCACGCGAACGGGCGAACCTCTGATGCGCGCCGTCAACGCGGTCGCTCGCGAGCACGACGCCTCGTCGCATGCGGAATTGCGCGCCGTACGGCTGGCAGGCAAAAAACTCAAGCGGCCATCGCTCGCAGGGTACACGATGTATTCCACATGCGAGCCGTGCCCGATGTGCATGGCGAGCGCTCTGTGGGCGCGCCTCGACCGGGTGGTTTATGGCGCGACGATTGAAGATGCGAATCGTCACTGCCTGCAGATTCACATTCCCGCAACGGAAGTGGCGAACCGCGCCGATATGGACTGCGTCGTAGAGGGCCCGTTCCTGCGGGAGTTGTGTAACACGCTCTTCGACGATCCGAGAATGCAGAAGGCTTTTAAAACCTGGAGCACTTCCAGGAGCAACCGTAAGAAATCGTAATCGCAGACACGAATCATGAGTACGGACCCGCGCCACGCCGCAGCGATCGCTTCTCTCATCGGCGATGACGCGCGCGTGATCACGCATCCTCAGACGGTCGAGCAACTCTCGCGCGACTTTTACTGGTACTCGCCGGTTCTGCGGAAGCAACTGGATGGCAAGGTCGGCGACCTGGTGGTTCAACCGGTGAATGCGAAGGAAATTCAAGACGTGCTGCGATATTGCCACGCGAACGATTTAGCTGTGACCGCCCGCGGAGCCGGGACAGGGAATTACGGGCAGGCCGTTCCGCTGCACGGCGGAGTGGTGCTCGATCTCGCGCGCATGGATCGCATCGAGGAAATTCTGCCCGAGGGCGTAGCTGTGTGCGAACCCGGCGTGCGGCTCGGCGTGCTCGAGAATGAAGCGCGCAAGGTTGGTTGGGAGCTTCGCTGCTACCCCTCGACAATCGTCAAGGCATCGCTCGGCGGATTTCTCGGCGGTGGATCGGGAGGTATCGGATCGGTGGCGCACGGCAATCTGCGTGATTTTCAAACGGTGCGCGCGATCGAGGCGGTAACGATGGAAGCGGAGCCGCGCGTGGTGCTGCATGAGGGCGAAGCGGTCCACGACATTCTGCACGCGTGGGGCACGAACGGTATTGCGACGCGCATCTGGCTCGCGCTGACCCCGGCAGTGGAATGGTCGCAGTGCGCGATTGCGTTCGACACATTCGATGCAGCGTTTGATTTCAGCGAGCGCGTCGCCAACGATCCCCACTGGACCAAGCGTCTGGTTACCACGTTCGAGTGGCCGATTCCTTCCTTTTTCGCTCCGGTGAAGCAATGCACGCGCGAGGGCAAGGCGCTGATATTTTTTATGATAGCAACGGAGCAATGCGCGGCGCTCGAGGCTGCCGCACGCGAGAACGGTGGGGAAGTCACTTACTCGGGGCCGTATCTCGGGGTGCGTGCGCGGCCGCTGCTTTCCGACTACACGTGGAACCACACGACCCTTTGGGCGATCGGCGCGGATGAGGCGTACACGTATTTGCAGTGCGCGTTCGATCCCGCGACGGTGCGAGAGCAGATGCGCCGACTGAGGGTTCGCTTCGGGAGCGAAATCCTGTTCCACATGGAATTCTGGAAGGCCGCGGACGGGCGGGTGATTCCCGGTGCGATTCCGCTGGTGTATTACACGACCGAGGAGCGACTGAATGACATGATTTCTTTTTGCCGCGAAATCGGAGTCTTCGTTGCCAATCCGCACGTGAACAATGTGGAAGGCGGCGGACGATATCGCGCGGACAACGTGCAACTGCTGGCCAAGCAGCGCTACGACCCGAAAGGATTGCTGAATCCCGGGAAGATGATCACTTTCAAACGGGAAACACTCACACAATGAAAACCTGGATCCCAGACGGTCGCAACTTCGCCTATCTCAACTGGAAGCAGGTGGACGCGCTGCCGCGCGACACGACTCTGCTGGTGCTGCCAACCGCCGCGATCGAACAGCACGGGCATCACCTGCCGCTGGCCACGGATACGCTCATCAATAACTTATTGCTGGGGCACGCACTCGCGAAGCTCCCCGCGGACGCTCCCGTTTATGCGCTTCCGCCTGTGCATTACGGCAAGAGCAACGAGCACATTGGATTTCCGGGAACGCTTTCGGTCAGCTCGACAACGTTTATGGCGGTGCTGCGCGATCTGGGCGCGAGTATTTCGGGCGCCGGCTTTCGGAAACTGGTGCTCTACAACACGCATGGCGGCAATACCGCGTTGATTGACGTGATGGCGCGGGACCTGCGGGCGGAATTCAAATTGCGGACGTTCGCGCTCCACGGCTCGGGCGGAGTTAAGTTCGATGGCCTTTCCGCGCAGGAGCGCGCCTACGGATTTCATGCAGGAGAAGTCGAGACAGCTTTTCTTTTGGCCTCGGTGCCGGAGCTCGTGGATCGTTCCGCGTACACGGCTAATTACATCGCGGATATCGCGAAGCCCGAAATGTTGCTGCCGGAAAATGCTCCGGCGACGTTTGCGTGGCTCACGCGCGATATCGCGGCGAGCGGCGTGATGGGAGATCCCCGGCCGGCCACGGCAGAGAACGGCGCACGGTGGCTGGATGAGGCTGCGACCCGGTTGGCCGCCGCGCTCGAAGCAATGATGCGTTTTCCGGACCCGCCTAAACCATGAGTCAGGCTGCGCTTGTGGATTGCGGCAATGGCGTGCGACTGGAACGAGGTGTGCGCTGCCGCATGTCCGACGGAGTCTCGCTGGTTTCCGATCATTACTATCCACCGCAGTCCGGGCCACACCCCACGCTCCTGATGCGGCAGCCGTACGGGCGCGATATCGCTTCCACCGTCGCGTATGCGCACCCGGCATGGTTCGCGCGGCACGGCTACAACGTGGTGATTCAGGATGTTCGCGGACGCGGCGATTCCGGCGGCGACTTCTATCCATTCCGGCACGAGGGCCGCGATGGCGCTGAAACCATCGCGTGGCTGAGCATCCGGCCAGAATGCAGCGGCAGCATCGGCATGTACGGCTTCTCGTATCAGGGAATGACTCAGTTCCTCGCCGCAGCGGAACAGCCGGAGGGTTTGATCTGCATCGCGCCGGGCATGACAGCGCACGATCTCTATCACGGCTGGTTCTACCACGGAGGCGCGTTGCGGCTGGCGTCGTCGCTCGGCTGGGGACTGCAGATGTTGAAGGCAGATGCGCGCCGCCGCAGGTTGCGCGAGGCGAGCGATCGCCTCGAAGAGGCATGGTCGAATCTTGGCGCGCAGACCAGCGTGTTGCCGTTCCGCGATCATCCCGCGCTGCACGGCGAAGGTCTGCCGCGGTATGCGCTCGATTGGTTCGACCACCCGGAATTTGGAGAATACTGGTCGTCACTGGATGTCAGCCAATCGCTGGAGCGTATCCGCGTCCCTGCGCTCCACGTCTCCGGCTGGTACGACACGTACCTCAAAGGAAGCGTTGACGGATTTCGCGCATTGACCGCGCAAGCGGGAAGCGCCGCCGCGCGCGAAAACCAATTCCTGATTGCGAGTCCGTGGGTCCACATTCCATGGGGGGATCGCGCCGGGGCTGCGGACTTCGGCCCCGAGGCGCTGCTCGACACCGATGAGATTCTGCTCCGCTGGTTCAATCATTGGCTGAAGGGAACGGGCGAGTTTGCGAAAGAGCCTCGCATTCGGCATTTCGTTCTCGGAGAAAACCGTTGGCGGGACGCGGCAGCTTTTCCGACCGAGCCGGGTTATGCGATCTATCTGCACAGCGCGGGTCGGGCGAACTCACGCAAGGGCGATGGCATTCTGTCTGCTTCGCCGCCCGCGAATGGCGAACCCGCCGACATTTTCGTGCATGACCCTGAGGTGCCTGTGCTTGCGCCGGGAGGACCCGCGGCGTCGAGCGGACAATTCGATCAGCGCGCGCTCGAGCTTGGCAACAACGTGCTCGTCTATACGAGTGCGCCTCTGGCCGCGCCGCTGCGTATTTTTGGAACGCCGCGGGTCTCGCTGCACTGCGCCACGTCGGCGGCTCACGCCGACTTTACTGCGAAGCTCGTGCGCGTCCGGGCCGGCCACGCGGCGGAATTCATTTGTATCGGCATCGCGCGTTCGAGTTGGCTTTTTGCGACGAGCGGATACGCCGCGGATAAAGTTCATCATTGGCGATTCGATCTCGAGCCCACGTCTTGTCTTTTTGCCGCCGGAGACCGCATTCGGTTGGAAATCGCCAGCAGCGCCTTCCCGCTATACGACCGCAATCCAGGCAGCGAAGTGCCATCGGCGCACGCCACTTCGTGGGAGTGGGTACGATCGACGCAGATTCTTCATCACACCAAAGATTTGCCGTCGGCGTTGCATTTGCCCGTAATCGAGGCGGCTGGATGAGTGCAGGCCCGTCGGTTCCGCAGGTCGAATTCGAAGCCGTGACCAAAAGCTACGGCACGGGGCGGCTGGTGCTGAGTGGGATTGACCTGAATATTCAGAAAGGCGAGTTCGTCACGATTATCGGTCCTTCCGGGTGTGGAAAATCCACGGTACTGAAATTAATTTCGGGGCTTACTCCGCCGACCGCGGGGACGATTCGCATTGACGGCATGACGCCGAAGGACGCGCGCGAGACAATCTCGTTTATTTTTCAGGATGCGACGCTGCTGCCCTGGCGCACGGTGCGCGACAACGTTGGCTTAGGTCTGGAGCTGGAGCGAGCCGGCAGCGATCGCCGCAAGAAGACAACGGCGGCAGTGCTCGAGCTTGTCGGACTCGAAGACGTTGCGGAGGCTTACCCGCGCGAGCTCTCCGGCGGAATGAAAATGCGCGCGTCCATCGCTCGCGCGCTGGCGACGAATCCCCGGCTGCTGCTGATGGACGAGCCATTCGCCGCGCTCGATGAGATGAGCCGCGACCGTCTGAACGAAGAATTGCTCCGGCTACGCGAGGAGCAGCAATGGACCGCGGTTTTCGTGACGCATTCGGTGGCCGAGGCGGTATTTCTATCGACGCGCATCATTGTGCTGGCTCCGAAACCGGGACGCGTGCACACCGTGCTGCCGATCAACCTGCCATTTCCGCGGACGGCGGCGCTGCGCGAGCGTCCTGAATTTGAGGCGCTGGTGGCGCGCGCGTCGCACGTGCTGAGGGAGGCGCTTGTGCAATGAGGCAGCGCCTGATCACGTTAGCGAATGTCGTTTCCGTGTTCGCGGCGCTGCTTGTGGTCTGGCAACTCGTGCTGTGGATATTCAAAGTGCAGCCATACATGCTGCCATCGCCATTGGCCGTGGCGCGCGCGGTGGTCGCGCGATTTCCGTCATTGGTGAATTCTCTCGCCATCACGGCCGCGGAGTCGGCGGGCGGACTGATCGCGAGCATCATTATTGGCGTGCTGGTCGCGCTGTTTTTTGCGCAGTCACGCTGGGTGCGGCGCATGCTTTACCCTTACACGATTTTGCTGCAGACAGTGCCCATCATCGCGATTGCGCCGTTGATTCTGATGTGGGTCGGAGCGGGCACGGCGGCCGTGACGCTCATTGCGTTCATCATTTCGCTTGCTCCTGTGATCGCGAATACCACGCAAGGGCTCGTGAGCGTGGACGAAAATCTGGTGAATCTCTTCCTGATGCATAATGCCTCCCCCGCTCAGATTCTATTCAAGCTGCGCCTGCCACATGCCGTGCCATCACTCTTCGTGGGGATACGGATTGCCAGCGGAATCGCGGTGATCGGTGCTGTGACTGGCGAGCTCTACGCGGGGTCGAGCAGCGTGGGGCAAGGCGGGCTGGGTTATTCGATTCTGTACGCTTCGTCACAACTGCAGACTGACTATTTGTTCGCGCTGGTGCTTGCGGCGACGGTGCTGGGCTTTAGTTTCTTTTTTGTGGTGATGTTTTTGGAGTGGTACTTTCTGCATCGCTGGCACGAATCGGCACGGACGCCTGAAACGGAATGACATCGAAAGCGGACGAAGGGGGCTGAAAATGTTGCGGCTGGAAACGGAAACGGGATGGTGGCTGGTAACGCATCCCGACCACGCGCGGCTGGCAGGAGCGTTTGCCAAGCACTGGGGCAACGAGCAGTTTCTGCCTCCCGAGCCGCGCGCGAACGTGCTGAAGGGCATCGCCCGCCACGACGACGGCTGGAGCGCGCGCGACGCCGCGCCGCAAATCACGCGGCAGGGAAAGCCCAGCGCGTTTTCGGTTGAGCTGGTCGGCAAATATTCGGCGTTCGAAGAGATTGACCTCGCGGATTATCTGGCGGTGCGCGACCGGGCCGTGCGGCTGATCGCCGAAGAAGATGCATACGCGGCGTTGCTGATCTCAATGCACACGTACAATCTGCTGACGGACCACGCCGACCGCTCGACGATCGCTCCGGCGGAACTGCCTCTCCTCGACAATTTCCTCAATCAGCAGAAGGCATTTCAGCGATATCTAATGGAGAGAATTTCCGGCGACGCCCGTTTAATTCCCGAGCAGAAAACCGAAGCCGCGATTCTCGACCACTTCCGTCTGCTGCAGGCGACTGACAATCTTTCTCTGCTCACGTGCGTTGATTTTCGCCAGCCGGGGCATCTCCTTCATCCGCTGCCCCTGCGCGGCGGAGGGCACGCGCGCGTGGAGGTGAAGTCGGTCGGCGCGCGGCGATTCGTTCTCGATCCGTACCCGTTCGCGAAGGAGTCGCTGACGTTCGAGTTTCCGGCGCGGCACGTCGCGGGAAAGGTGTTCTCGTCAGCGGCGGAGCTGCAGAAGCGGTTCAACGACGCCGCGGTGGAAACGCTGACAGTGACGGTGAGTGCAGCCTGATCGCTCTGGTTGGTTCGCTGCCAAATTCCAAGAAAAAGGGGACGGCGGTTTTCCGCCGTCGTCTTTATCTTGAAGCCGAGAACTTAGAACGTTACGCCGAGCGACATCTGAATCTCTCTGGGACCGCCGATGGTCTTGTTCACGAGGCCCAGACCAGCGGGACAGTTGTAGAATCCGATATTCGTGTCGTCGCACGCTGTCGGAAGTACGGGTGTACCAGCCTCCGGGAAAGAGTTGAAGTTCTCGTTCTGATCGACGTTTACTGAGGGAATATCGAAGCTCGGCGTGTTGAAAAGGTTAAAGACGTCGAATGAGTACCTCAGGTTGACGCGTTCCGTTATTTTCGTGTTCTTGACAAGGGAGATATCCAGGCGCCGCTGCCAGGACTGGCGGAAGATATTGCGCTGCCCGCTCGGGATGAAATCGGTTTCGTAAGGATCGCTTGTAGGAATCGCGCCGTTGAGACCGCCCGCAGGCAGGAGCGGTAGGTCAAAGCAACTGGCCTTGAGCGCCGGCGCCTCCCCATTATCATATGCTCCGATTTTCCCGGTAAGCGCATTCTTCGGTGTGCAACCTGGCGCGAGAGGAACGATGGGGTTGGTGATGCCGTCGTTCACGCTGTAGAAGATGCTGCCAACCGCTCCCGAATAGTCAACGATGCTATAGGGCTGGCCGCTTTGAAGGATCCCCGTGCCTGCAAGGGCCCAACCATTGGCGATCTTGCCCTCCCAGGAGGCGTCCGAGAAGAAGTTGTGCATCTGAAACAGATAGCTCATGTTCATTACGTGGGTTCGATCGAAATCGGAGTTTCCGTATCCGGAGTGCAGATTGGTCGGGTTGTTGCCGGTGTAGAACAGGCCAAGGGCGCTTTGCTCGTCGAGCGAATGCGAATAGGTGTAGGAGAATCCGAACTGAATTCCGTGGCGCATCCGCTTTTCGACGTGGGCCTGCAAAGCGTTATAGGAAGAAACGCCGGCCGCCGTATAGGACAGCGCTTCGGACGAATAGCCGATGTAGGGGACGCGGAGGTCCACATTTCCGCCTTCGAAGTTGGCCTGATATTGGGTTCCGTCGGGCAAAGTGGCGTCGCCAACCGTGTAGCCATAGGTGTAAAACTGCGGGGCGGCAGCATGGACCGGGTCGGCGCATACCGGAGCGGGGCCGCATAGCGGGTTCGTCGGCGAAGCAATCCGGGACTGGTTGAAAGGCACGGGAATGACTTCGTGGCGGCCAAGGTTGCCGACATAACCGACGTCTATGGCCCAGTCGTTCCGCGGCTGCCATTGAATATCGAGCGTCTGGTTCATCGTATAGGGCAGCTTGTTCTTGCGGTTATAGACCGCGAAAGTGAAGAGCTGCGCCCCATTTTCGATGGCTTGAGCATTCGGGAAAATAATGGCGTCTGGATTATTGGTTGGCGGGGGCTGTAGCTGGTAGCCCCAAGGATTCTGTATGTCGCCGCCATTTGGGTTACCGGGACCGACTCCGCCTTGACAAATAGGTATGAAGTACAAAAGGTCATACGCGATGTTGGAGCAGCTCTGGTTGTTGACGTACGGAGGCGACTGGTTGACGCCGTACGGACCTGCCGAAATCACGCCGGCGGCAAAGCCGGGAGAGAGATAGCTGAAAAGCTCGCCGCGATCGTAGTACATGCCCCATCCGGCGCGGACGACAACCTTGTTGTTAAACATTTTCGGGCTCCAGGCCACGCCCAGACGGGGTGCTAAACCCCATTGCCTGCCGGTGAGCGTCGAAGCGCTTACACCCTTCGTGGGAAAATCGGGGTTGTTTCCCGCCACGATGAAGCCGGTCGAGTTGATCGTATCGGTCGTCGGATCGTAGGAGTATCCCGCGGGATTGAAATTATAGATGCGGCCGTTTTTCTCGGTGAGACCTCCGTTATAGTCCCAACGAATTCCAAAGGTGACGCTGAGGTTTGAGCGGAGCTGGAATTTGTCCTGAATGTATTCGCCCGATTCGTTGGCGCGGTAGTAACGGTTGGCATCACCCTGCAGGAAGGACGTGAAGATATATCCATAGGTTGTGTATGGGGTTATTTGACCCTGAACAAAAGAGCCGAAATTGGGGAACCCGATCGTGCCCTGGTCCGTGCGTCTATCGCGAGTGTTCAACTGTGTGTAGGAAAAAGAGCCGCCGAATGTGACCGTGTGCTTGCCTTTGAGCCAGATGGCATTGGCTGAAGGCATGAAGCGATTCTGGAAGACGCCAGTGAAAGCGCCCTGCGAAGCTGCCGTTTGTCCAAATTGCAACGCGGTCAGCGTGCCAACCTGGTCCTCGTTGTTTCCCAAGGAATCGGCGATGCTCATGCCGGGAAATGTGTTAGAAACTCCAAAAGCGTTAATTCCCAAATCGGCAGGCGTGAAGCCGGGCGGTTGTCCAATCGTGCTGTAAATCTTTTCATGGATGAAACCGAAAACCTCGGCGACGTTGAAATTGGGCGTAAGGGTCTGCGTATTTGTGATCGTGGCCACCTGGCTGCCGGCGTCCAGATGTTGAGGGAAGCCCGCTACGCTGGAATACGCGAAGGGGGCCGTGGTGGGATTGTGCTGATAATAGTATTTCAGAGCCAGCGAATCCTTAGGCGTGGCGATAATGTCCAAATTCCCGACCGCCTGATTCGCGAGAAAATAGGCGGTGCCGGGAATTATGACGTTCTCGGGATAGTTGAATGATGGCGAGTTGTAGCTATCGGCGTAGGGAATCATGAACTGACCGTTGGGCAATGTAGCCTGAAGCAGCGTCAGCGAGACCGGGTTGATATTCGCCGTTGTGATGGGTGTGCAGTTGCAATCGTCGTTGACGAACTCATTGTTTACGATATTCACGAGGCAATTCTGGAACTGGGGGGCCGTGCGATCGGCGCCGCAGTTCGCCTGGGTGAATAACACGGGTACGGTAGCCCGGCCGAGGCCGATTTCCTGATCGGAATCGTGGACGTGCTGGTAAGCAACAAATCCGAAGACCTTATTCTTGATGATCGGACCGCCAAAGGTGCCGCCGGGGACTTCGCGGTGGAGTTCGGGGACCTTTTGGGTAAGGTTGGGATCTTGCTTGAAGAAAAATGGTGCGGCGTTGATCCAGTCTGTTGCGTGATGAAGGTATGCCGAGCCGTGATAGTCATTCGTGCCCGACGTGGTACTTATGTCAATGTGAGCGCCGCTGGTGGAGCCTTGCTCGGCGTCATACATCGACGTATTTACGCGGACTTCCTGAATCGTCTCCGGAGCGGGACTTGGGAGCGATTGGCCGACGGCCAGATAAGGAGACGCGCTGCTCTGAATCTCGAAAGCCGAGCTGCTGGCGGCACCGCTCACACCGGTGTTGTTTACAACGCGTGCGGAGCCCACCGAACTGGTGCTCTTGCCGTTAAACAGGTTCTTGGCGTCCACGCCGTTCAAGAGGAAGGTATTGCTGGTATCGCGATTGCCGTTCGCCCAAATTGGCAGATTTCCCAGGCCCGCATTCACGCCGTTGCCGCTGGGCAACTCGGCGTTCACACCAGGGGACAGAATCGCGAGCTGCGTAAAACTTCCTGTGGGCAGCGGTACAGCCTCCATCTGCACTTTGTCCAGGACGTAGCCGTTCGTGGTATCCACGGAATTCATGAGCGGCGTTTCTTCGACTGTGACGGTCGTTGTTACGGCGCCAACGCTGAGCGCCGCATTCACCGTGGCTGTCCGGTTAGCCTGAACGGTGATCGAAGGTATTTTTTGTGACTCGAACGAGGCGTGGTTGAAAGTTAGCGTGTAGGTGCCGATCGGCAAGTTCACGAAGGTATAGAGGCCCGAGGGATCGGTTGTCTGCGTGCGCGAAAGGCCGGTCTGATCACCTACGAGCTTGACAGTTGTGTCAGGGAGCGCAGCTCCGGACGGATCCGTGACGGTTCCGGTGATTCCGCCCAGAGTTTGCTGGGCTTGCGCCGGCATCAGGAACGTCAAAAGGAACGCGAAGGTCGTGATTGTGAAAAGGGCGGTGAGTTTATTTCTCTTCATCATTTCAACGCCTCCCAAAAAAGAATTTTCCAATGTCAAAAAACGGTGCTCCCTTGCCGCGGCGACGATAGCCCGGCTTGAACCTGAGCTTGAATTGCAGATTATTCGGGGGAATTTATGCCAGTCTTACGGGAAAGGGAAGCGGAACTTTGTGATTACTTAGATCAAATATTTTGATGCTAGAGTGTGCTGCGGTCAGTTCCGGGACCTGTGGAAATATAATAAGGATTTCGTTAAGAAATGCGGGTTGCGATGCGACTTGCGTGCAAACAAACCGTTTTGGACTACAAAGATACGGACGGGGAGGATCCGAATCCACGTAGACTAGTAACTTCCTGCCCCGAAGAGTTTTCTCGGCGGGAGAACGCATTTCGGCACTGCGGCGCTGACGGTGAACATCGGCTCGTTCACGACCTGGCTCAGGCGCAAATTCATGGCGACGCTGCAAAGAAGATATGCGTGCACGTCGGCGAAGCCCCATCCGGCGACGAGCAGGTCAATCATGCGCGATGTGGCCGCGCGGGCGGCGGCGACGGCGTCCGTGCCCGATTCAACCACGATCCAAGACTCGCTTTCGTGGGTTTCCTTGTGTGTCGCTGATTCAATTAAAGGCCCTGTCAACGTCTGACCCTTGTGCAGCTGAAACCGAAGCATTACGTCCGCCGGGCATTCGATGCCGTTGATGCAAACCTCTCCGTCGCCCTGAGCGGCGTGGGCGTCGCCCGCGGAGAATAGTGCGCCACGATTCAGGACCGGCAGGTAGAGCGTGGCGCCGCTGCACAGCTCGCGCACGTCCATGTTGCCGCCGAAGACGCCGGGCGGCCGCGTGCGGAATTCGCCGGGCTCTGCCGGAGCAACTCCCATCACGCCGCAGAACGGGCGAAGCGGCACGACGGCTGGAGCGAGCGAACGGCTGACGGCGTCTTCGAGCTGCCAATGGAATAGATACGGATCGGCGAAACGGTCCTTCAGAAAGCCGAGCCCGGCGATCACGCTCGACCAACCCCAGCCCTTGTGCGCCACCGCGAGCACTTTAATTTCGAGGACGTCGCCAGGTTCGGCGCCTTCGACAAAGATCGGTCCCGTAAGCGCATGAATCCGGTCGCGATCGATTTTCAAGTATTCCGCAACGGTCATGCCCGGGCGCACCTGCGCGCCGCTGGCGTCCTGGCATTCGAGGTGAACGGTGTCACCGGGCGCGATGATGAGGCGCGGTTTCAGATCGCGGTTCCAGCGGGAGTGGGTGGGCGCGGCGGAAAGAGAATGTTCCGGCATGGCGAGATCAGGCTTCCAGCTCGACCGTCATTTGCAGCTCGACGAGTGCGTTGCGCGGCAGCGCAGAAACGCCGATGGCGGCGCGCACGTGGCGGCCCGCTTCGCCGAACAGCTCGACGAAAAGATCGGAGGCACCATTGATCACTTTCGGCGAATCGTCAAAGCCGGCGACGGCATTCACGTAACCATTCACGGTGACGATTTGCTTGACGGCGTCGAACGATCCAAGATGCTGCCTCAGCACCGCCAACTGCGTCAGCGCGCAAGCGCGAGCTGCCGTATAGGCTTCGTCCACGGTGCGATCCAGACCGACGGTACCGGTCACGACCGCTCCGTCTATCGTGGAAATAACGCCCGCCAGGTATACGATGCGGCCGACAGTCTTAGCTGGGACATAGTTGCCACCGGCCTTTGGCGGTTCGGGCAGGACCCAGCCCAGTTTTGTGAATCGCGCGTGCGTCTCGAGAGCCATCGCCGTGCGCTACCTCCGTTGATTTTGCTGCCAGCAGAACGCAACTCTAGCACATGTAGCTCACCCCGATTCGGTGGCGTGAAGCTCCTGGGCTCGATTTTTCCGACGTTGAATTTCAGCGAGGCCACTACGCGGAAGAACAGCGTTGAGTTACCATGTGCGCGATGCGATGGCTCCGGAATTTCGCGCGCGTGAGCGCCGTTTTCTTGCTGGTGGCGACCGCGGTCCACGCGGCCCGCTTGCAGGCCGGCGCTAAGTTGCTTGTAGCGAAATTGCATACTTCGCGAGCATCGCCGAGCGATCTGGAGGTTAGCGGCGATCTCGCGGGAGTTGCGCCTGGCGAGACACGCTTTCTCACGCGCGAAGGTTTGCTGGCCGTTTCGCAGGCGATGACCATCAAGCCCGGCGACGGGAACTATACGGTGCCGGCGCACGTGAGGGCCGTGCCGCTCGAGGATTTGACCAGCGCGCTGGGCGTGCCAGCGGGTGATATGGTGATCGCGATCTGCAAGGATAAGTATCGGGCGCACTACTCTGGCGCCTATCTAGCGGTGCATCATCCTGCACTGGTGGTTGAGTTGAATGGGCGGGCGCTTTCCGACTGGCCCAAGGACGACGAGGGGAATGATCCGGGGCCGTATGAGATTGCGCATGAGAATTTCAAGCCTGCATTCAAGATTCTGGCAGCCGGCGATGAACCGCAGATTCCTTGGGGCGTCGTGCGCCTGGAATTCCGCGACGAGAAGTCGGTTTTTGGTGCTATTGCGCCGCTCGGTGCGCACGCAAGCGACGAGGCTGTGCAGCACGGATACAAGATCGCGCAGCAGAATTGCTTTCGCTGCCACAACAATGGGGCCGAGGGCGGCTTGAAATCCGGAGTGGCGTGGACGGTGCTCGGCGAAATGGCCGCGAACTCGACGGATTTTTTTGCCCGGTACATTCGCGACCCCAAAGCGCTAAATCCCAAAACGCAAATGGCCGCCAGCCCGGTGTACGACGATGCGACAATGCGCGCGCTCATCGCCTACTTCAAAACGTTTGCCCCAGCGGAGGCGCACTGATGCTCCGTGCCGCCAAAATCGTGCTGGTTTTCGGCGTCGCCGTCTTCTATACGTTCGTTGTGTTCAACAATCTGACGGACTACGACTCGAATCATCAATTCGTGCGCCACACGCTGATGATGGACACTACGTTTCCGGGGAATCACGGGATGTGGCGGGCGATTGACTCACCTGCGCTGCACACCGCGTTTTATGTCTCCATCATCGCGTGGGAAGCGCTGACGATGGCGCTCTGCTGGTGGGGGGGATTCCGGCTGCTGAGGGCGCGTAGCGGAGCAGCCGCGGAATTTGAGCGGGCGAAGAGCGTCGCAGTCGGGGGGCTGACGCTGAGCCTGCTGATGTGGCTTGTCGCGTTTCTGGCCGTGGGCGGCGAATGGTTTTTGATGTGGCAGTCAGCGAACTGGAACGGGCAGGCGGCGGCGTTCCGAATGTTTACCGTCGTGGGAGTTGTGCTGTTGCTACTGGCGCAGCCCGAGAACGACCAGCGCGGTTAGGTTTGCACGCGCGTAGATTTCGGACCGCGGCTGGCGAAAGCGAACCAGAGCAGGCCCGCCGCAAGGTACACGAGATAAATGTGGGGAAGCCTGCCGTACGGGCCCTCCGGAACGGGATACAAATTTCCGACGAGCGCAAGCAACATCGCGAAAAATCCAAGCAGGGATATCATTCGTGCCAGGGGTCGTGCTGCGCCGTGATCGCGCAGGTAGCGCGGGAGAGCGATGCACACCAGCGCATACGCCACGATAAAACCATATGTGGCTAGCGAGCCCATCCAACCGTACACGTCGAGGCCCGTGGAGCCGCGCGCGGCCAGCACCGCGACGGGCGCAACGGCTGAGACGCCTGTTACCAGAATGGCGAAATGTGGCGTTTCGTTGCGCGCGTGCGTGGAGCGCAGCGAGCCGTGCGCAAGTCCGTCGTGAGCCATGAGCATCAGCACGCGGGCGGCCGCCGTGATGCAGGCGAGCGTTCCCGCGAACAGGCTGACCAGCGCGCCGATATCAATCAGCAGGCCCAGCAACGGCGCGCCGCCCACGCGCGCCAGTACGTGCATCGGTGCGTCGCTCGCACCGAGATCCTGGCCGACGACGCGGAAGCCGAGCACTTCGGTGTACGCGCAAAGGGTGAAGAAGGCGCCGCCGAGAATGGAACTTTGAATTACGGCTCTGGGAATTGTCTTCAGCGGGTTGCGAGCCTCGGAACCGAGCGTGGTAGCGCTCTCAAATCCGACGAAGCTGAAAAGCGCGAGCACAAGGCCGAGGCGCAGGCCGCTGCCCGTCACGCCGCGCAAGTGGAGCTGGCTCGAATCCAGATCGGAGCCGTGGCGCGCGAGAACGAGGACGATCACGGTCACGATGAAGAAGACGGAAATGGCTTCGATCCAAAGCATCAAGCGGGCGGAGATTTTCACGTCGCGCCAAGCAATCCACATAGCAATGCCCGTACAAGCGACGGCGAGAAAAACGGTCGAAGTTATGTGTCCAGTGGCGTCGCGGAGTAGCAAGTTGGCAAACTGATAGAATCCGCCGATCACGCTGGAGGCGGTAGCAACGTACGCGAGGAGCAGGCTCCAGGCTGTGGCGGCGCCGAGTCATGGCGGCAATATCATATTCGCGTAGATATAGAGTGAGCCGGGTGAGGACGAGTAGCGCGCGAAACGCCCGATGCACCACGCGACGAGCAAAATTGCGACGGTGGCCAGAACGTAGGCGAGCCAGGTGCCGTTGCCCGCGAGCGCGCAAACTAGGGGAATCGCGGCGACAGGCGTGGTGGTTGGCGCAATCGTGGAGACTGATTGCGCGAGCGTCTCCATGGGAGAAAGGACCCCGCGCCGCAATCCATAGTCGGACGAATTAGTCTGCGTTTGCGGCGGCTGTTCGGCGGGAAGGGGATTTGTTCCGTCGGGGGGTTGTATCGGCGGAGCCATGGCGTACTATACAGGTCTAGCGTTGTGCGCGCAAGATCGCAGCGCGAACCGAAGTCATATTTTTTCATCGGAGGCGGAATGCAATTCCTACGATTGCGGCCGGCGTTGATCATTTCCATACTTTCCCTCGTCGCTTCGCTCGCGGGCTGCAGTTCCTGGTCGAATCAGGAGAAGGCGGAAGAAGCTCCGGCACGGCCGACGATTGTTTTCATGACGGACTTCGGCACCGCCAATGACGCGGTCGCAATCTGCAAAGCTGTGATTCTGGGAATCACGCCGGACGCGCGGATCATGGACATCACCCATCAGGTGACGCCCTTTTCGATCGAAGAAGCCTCCAGATTTCTCGCGGGCGTGACGCCCTACTATCCATCGGGCACTGTTTTTCTGGTGGTGGTGGATCCCGGTGTGGGCACGTCGCGAAAAGCGGTGATCGTGAAATCGAAGAAGGGACAATATTTCGTGCTGCCCGACAACGGCTTGATCACACCCGTTACGGACCGCGACGGCCTCGATGGCACGCATGAAATCACCAATCCCGCCTGGATGATCGGCGACAAAATCTCATCCACATTTCATGGCCGCGATATTTTCTCTCCCGCCGCCGCGCACCTGGCTGCAGGAGAGGATTGGACGCTTGCGGGACCTGAAGTAGCCGACCTCGTGCGCCTAACCCCGCGCACGGCGACTGTGGAGGCAAATGGAATCACAGGCGCAGTGATTGGTCTCGACGATCCTTTCGGGAGCCTGATCACCGACATCGAGGGCGAGGATTTCAAGAAGCTGGGATATGGATTCGGCGACAAGGTCACGCTCAAGATTGACAAGAAACAGTACACATTTCCGTTCGAGAAAACTTTTATGGGCGTGCCGATTGGGCAGCCGCTCGTTTACATTGATTCGCGCGGACGCGTGGGAATCGCCGTGAATCAAGGCGATTTCTCGAAACAATTTCACGTGTCGCCGCCGGTGCCGGTTTACATTCCGCGCAAAGGGAAATAAACGCGGACGTAAACACGTCTGCATTGCTTGGACGCGACTCTTGGTTCTTATCGGGACTGCATCATTAGCGTGCGGCAGTGGCGTGCGATCTGCTTTTCTTCCTGAGCGGGCACGACCTGGATTTTGTTTGCGGTGAGACCGAGAAATTCCAGACTGGTCGTAATTGCGGATCGAACGTACTCGCTGTGCTCGCCGATGCCTCCCGTAAATACCAGTAGATCCACGCCGCCGAGGAGCGCAGCGTAAGCGCCGATTACTTTGCGCACCGAAATCGCGAAGATGTCCAGTGCGAGCGTGGCCTTTGGTTCGCCCGACTGCGCACGCGCTACGAGAGCCTTCACATCGCTTTCGCCCAGGGAAAGAGCGAAGAGGCCGCTCCGGTGATTGAGCAAATCCTCCAGATCGTCCGCGCCGAGCTTTTCGTTTCGCAGAAGATAGAGAATAACGCCGGGGTCGAGGTCGCCCGATCGCGTACCCATGGGAATGCCGCCGGTAGGGGTGAGTCCCATCGTGGTATCTAACGACATTTTATTGCGAACGGCGCAGAGGCTTGCTCCATTGCCGAGATGCGCGAAGATGGCTCGGGCGGGAAGCTTTTCGCCGAAATGATGTACGAGCGATTCGTAGGAGAGACCGTGGAAGCCGTAGCGCCGAATGCCTGCATCGAAGTAGCGCTGCGGAAGCGGCAGATGCGAGGCCACCTCCGGCATGGTCTGGTGAAACACGGTATCGAAGCAGGCTAACTGGGTCGCGGACGGAAAGATTGATTGCGCTGAAGCGATCAGCGATAGCGCCTGCGGTATGTGCAAGGGCGCGAAATGCTTGGCCGCGCGCAGTTCGTCGAGCACTTGCGGTGTAATCAGTTGGTGCGAACGAAGATTGGGACCTCCGTGCACGACACGATGGCCCACGGCTACTGGTGTCTTCTGAATATGCTCGCGAATCGCCGCGGCGACAGCAGATAACGCATCGCTTTGCGACTCGAGGACGCTTTGACGCTGCACGGGAGATTGGCGGTCGGAAAATTGAAAGTTTAACGTGCCGTTGCTGCGGCCAATGCCATCGGCGCTTCCCGTCAGTTGCGGTTCTTCTTTCAGTGGGTCGCGATAATAGAGGCCGAATTTCAGCGAGGACGAGCCGCTGTTCAGCACCAGGATCAGATCGTCTTTAGCCTGCTCGTCCACGATGCCTACCGTGGCCATTTCCAAGATCGAATCTCCGGTTTATCAATACCTTCGGTGTGAGCGTAATTGATGCTTTCGATGATCCGTCCCTTCAGAGCTTCTTTCACGTGAGCGCCGACGGAGCGAAGGCGCGGAACGCGGTCAATGACGTCAATGGCAAGGTTGAAGCGATCTATCTGGTTGAGTATGGCGAGCTCGAGTGGGGTGTTGATGCTGCCCTTTTCCTTATATCCGCGGACATGCATGTTGTCGTGATTCGTGCGGCGATAGCTGAGCTTGTGAACGAGCGATGCATACGAGTGAAAATTGAAGATGACAGGCTTGTCCGAGGTGAACAGGGAATCGAAGTCGCGATCGGATAGCCCGTGCGGATGTTCGGATTCCGGCATCAGGCGAAACAGATCTACCACGTTCACGAAGCGAATCTTCAGATCGGGGAAGTGTTCCTTCAGAATCGCGACGGCTGCGAGCGACTCCATGGTTGCGATGTCGCCGGCACAGGCCATTACGACGTCGGTCTCCTGGCCATTATCCGTGGACGCCCAGTCCCAAATACCGATGCCTTTGGTGCAATGAGTTACCGCTTCTTCCATGGTCAGGTACTGGAGGTGGTCCTGCTTGTCCGCGACGATCACGTTGACGTAATCGCGCGAACGCAGGCAATGATCCGCCACGCTCAGCAAGCAGTTGGCGTCGGGCGGCAAATAGATGCGAACAACATCGGGGCTCTTGTTGGTGACCACGTCAAGAAATCCCGGATCCTGATGCGTAAAGCCGTTGTGATCCTGCCGCCAGACCAGAGAAGTAATCAGAAGATTGATGGACGGCACCGGAGCGCGCCAGTCGAGTTCTTTCTTCGACTTCTCAAGCCACTTAGCGTGCTGGTTGAACATGGAATCAATCACGTGCACGAAGGCTTCGTACGTGGAGAAGAGGCCGTGCCGACCGGTGAGAACGTAACCCTCGAACCAGCCTTCGAGCGTGTGCTCGCTGAGCATTTCCATCACGCGCCCGGCGACGTCGAGTTCTCCGCCGTCGGCGTCTTCCGGTTTGTATTCGGCAAGCCAGGTTTTTTTCGAAGCTTCGTAGATGGCCGTGAGTCGGTTGGAGGCGGTCTCGTCGGGCCCGAAGACGCGGAAGGAATTCATGTTGCGGCGCATCACTTCGGCGAGGAAGTGCGCGAGGACATCGGTCGGCGGCGCGTACAGCGCGCCCGGTTTTTCGACATCTATCGCATAGTCGCGGAAATCCGGCAGTTCAAGATCTTTGCGAAGCAGACCGCCGTTTGCATGCGGATTCGCGGAGATGCGACGCGCGCCGGACGGCGACAATTCCTGCAACTCGGGTATGAGCGTTCCTTTGGCGTCAAATAGCTCGTCGGGCTTGTAGCTGCGCATCCAGTTTTCGACGATTTTCAGGCTGGTGTTGTTCGTCTTCGGGTCGAGCACCGGCACTTGATGCGCGCGCCAAAAATCTTCCACCTTGTGGCCGTCGACTTCTTTTGGACCGGTCCATCCCTTCGGTGAATGAAGCACGATCATGGGCCAGCGCGGACGCGTGGTATCGCCCGTGGTCCGGGCGTGCTGCTGCAGCGCGCGAATCTCAAGGATGCATTGCTCCAGAGTGGAAGCCATCTTCTGATGCATCGTGACTGGGTCGTTACCCTCGACGAAGTAAGGCTTGTGTCCGTACCCGATTAGCAGCGCTTCCAATTCTTCATGCGGGATGCGGGCGAGGATGGTCGGATTTGCGATCTTGTACCCATTGAGGTGCAACACGGGCAGCACGGCGCCATCCCGAATCGGATTCAGGAATTTATTAGAATGCCAGGAAGTCGCGAGCGGGCCGGTCTCCGCCTCGCCGTCTCCCACTGCAACTGAGACGATGAGATCGGGATTATCGAACGCGGCGCCGTATGCGTGCGAGATCGAATAGCCCAGCTCGCCACCTTCGTGAATCGAACCGGGCGTTTCGGGCGTGCAGTGCGAGCCGATGCCTCCCGGAAACGAAAATTGCTGGAAGAATTTGAGCATGCCCGCTTCGTCGCGGCTCTTGTCGGGATAAATTTCGGAGTAGTAGCCTTCGAGATAGCTATTAGCGAGTGTCGCCGGAGCGCCGTGGCCGGGGCCCGCAACGTACATTACATTCAAATCGTATTTCCGGATCAACCGGTTTAGGTGCACCCAAATAAAGGATTGGCCTGGATCGGAGCCCCAGTGGCCGAGCAGCCGGTTCTTGATGTGCTTCGGCTCCAGTGGCATGCGGAGCAGGGGATTCGCGCGAAGATAGATCATCGCCGCGGACAGATAGTTGCAGGCGCGCCAGTAGGCATCCATCTTTCGGAGCTCCTCGGGCGAGAGGGGTGTGAGGACTTCGGGTATCGCAGGCATCAGCGTTCTCCGGGGAAGGTTGCGCTCGGGCTGGGCGGCGCACCTCCCTTAGAGCCTAAACTTTTCTGGCGTGGAAGAAAACATCGTTGGAAAAAGTTATCGCTAATTTTCTGTTAAGGGAGCGGCTGGTACTATGGCGCATGCGTCCGAGGGAAATCGTAGAAGCATGGGTCGAGGCGTTCAATCGCGCGGACGTCGAGGCGCTCGCGAATTTCTATCGCGAGGAAGCGACCAATCATCAGGTTGCCGAACAACCTGTCGAAGGGCGCGACGCGATTCGCGAAATGTTCGCGGCGGGTTTCGCCGCGGCCAATATGGTGTGCATCGTCGAGCACATTTTCGAGGACGGCGAATGGGCCATTCTTGAATGGCGCGACCCCAAGGGTCTCCGAGGCTGCGGTTTCTTCCACGTCGTGGATGGCAAGATTGTGTTTCAACGCGGGTACTGGGACAAGCTAACCTTTCTCCGGCTTTACGGCCTTCCTTTGCCGGAAACCGCGAAGTAGCCGACTACCGTGTCGTTTCTTCCATTGACGCCGCAGCGACGCGCACCCTATAGTTGCTCACTTTTCGCAGGGGAGTTTTTGGATTGCTCGAACGTGTCTTTCATCTTCGGGAACACGAAACCACCGTTCGCCGGGAGCTTCTGGCCGGGCTGACCACGTTCATGACCATGGCTTACGTGGTCGTAGTGAATCCGCGGATTCTTTCCGAGGCGGGAATGCCCGTCGAGGGCGTGCTTTTCGCCACCTGCATCTCGGCGGCGCTCGCGACGCTGGTGATGGGAATTTGGGCGAATTACCCGATTGCGCTCGCGCCGGGCATGTCGCTGAACGCGTATTTCACGTATTCGATCGTGATCGGACGCGGTGTGCCGTGGCAGACGGCGCTGGGCGTCGTTTTTCTTTCAGGCATGTTGTTCCTGATCCTGACGCTCACGAATGTGCGCGAGCAGATCGTCAACGGCATTCCTGATTGCCTGAAACACGGCACGGCCGCCGGCATCGGTCTTTTTATTGCGTTCGTAGGATTTCGCAACGCGAATATCATCGTGGCAAATCCGTCGACGTTCGTCGCGTTCGGGAAGGCTTCGAATCCGCAGGTGTTTCTCGCGGCGGTGGGAATTCTGGTGATCGCGATTCTGATGGTAAAGCGAGTCGGCAGCGCGATCCTGATCGGCATCGTTGCGATTACGCTGCTGGGCATTCCCTTCGGAGTCAGCCACTGGCCGGCGCAAATCTTTTCGTGGCCGCATCCGTCGGGAACATTTTTGAAGCTCGACCTGCGTTCGGCCACGAAGCTCGGGCTCGGAGAGCTGATCTTTGTGTTTTTCTTCGTGGATCTCTTCGACAACGTAGGCACGCTCGTCGGCGTGTGCGAGCAGGGCGGATTTCTGCGGGACGGCAAACTGCCGCGCGCGAGCCGCGCTCTGCTGGCAGATGCCTTCGGCACAATCGTCGGCGCGCTGACAGGCACTTCCACCGTTACCAGCTATATCGAAAGCGCGGCGGGAGTAGCGGCCGGAGCGCGCACCGGCCTGGGAAATCTGGTGATCGCGGGATTATTCGGCGCGGCAATGTTCTGCGCACCACTTGTAGCGGCGATTCCTTCGTACGCGACAGCGCCAGCGCTGATCCTGGTCGGCGCGCTGATGTGCGGCTCGGTCGCAGTCGTGAAATGGGACGACTACACCGATTCCGTGCCGGCGTTTTTGACGCTGATCGCCACGCCGCTAACGTTCAGCATCGCCACGGGCCTGAGCCTCGGGCTTCTGTCGTTCACCTTCCTGAAACTTTTCACGGGACGCCGCAAAGAGATCAGCCCGCTGATCTGGGTACTCAGCGTCTTATTCATGCTGCGGTATGTATTCCTAAGCGGGGCGCAGTAGATTTTCTGCGTTGCAGATTTGAATGCGCAGCCGCGGTCTTCGGCGCAGTATCCGGCGCGCATGCGGGGTCAATAGCGGGTCTTGTTGACCTCTCTTGCCCAGGCGCGAAAAGCTGCGATGGCTTCGTCGTGCATCATCTGCGTCACTGGAATTTTCCGCTCGGAGTGAGCCTTCGGAATCTCGTCGTAGATGTGGGAATCATCGAATCCAGCGTCAGCAGCGTCGGCGGCGGTATTGCCAAAGTAGACGCGATCTGGCCGCGCCCAATAGATCGCTCCGAGGCACATGGGGCAGGGCTCGCAGGAGGTATAAATCTCGCAACCGATGAGTTCGAAGGTGCCGAGCTTCTCGCAAGCCCCACGGATGGCGACGATTTCCGCGTGCGCGGTCGGATCATTCGTCGCGGTCACGCAATTCGCGCCCTCGGCGATGATTTCGCCTCCCTTGACGATCACTGCGCCGAACGGTCCGCCGCGACCAGTGCGCACGTTCTCAATCGAGAGCTGAATGGCGCGCGCCATGAAGCGGTTGGTCATTGGAAAAGTATAAGCTGGATTACAAAACCGCCCGATATCAAAGATGCAGCCATGTTGAAAGACTGAAACTCCTAAGATACGCTCCTGCAGGAGCGCTACTGATCTTGCGGGCGCAACGATCGATCCGATGACACTACAAGCTTTTCTCTCGCGACGGGTCGTGACTCCCGAAGGAGTGCGGGCGGCGGCTGTGCTTGTCGAGGGCGAGAAAATTCAGACCGTTGTGCCCGTCGATCAAGTGCCGGCGACCGCCCAGATTCAGGATCTCGGTGGGGCGGCGATCCTTCCTGGGCTTGTAGATTCGCATTTGCACATCAACGATCCCGGGCGAACGCAGTGGGAAGGATTCGAGACAGCAACACGCGCCGCCGCTGCGGGCGGCTACACGATGCTTGTAGACATGCCGCTGAATTGCATTCCGTCCACGAGCAATGTATCGGCGCTTGAGGCCAAGCGGGCGGCGGCGCGCGGGAAATGCCGCGTTGATTGGGCCGCATGGGGCAGCGTGGTTGCCGACAATCGGGATCACGTGGAAGCGCTTGCCGCCGCGGGCGTGCTCGGCTTCAAATGCTTCCTGATTCACCCTGGCACCAACGAATTCACGATGGTAACGGAGCAAGAGTTGCGCGCGGCGCTGCCGCACGTAGTGCGAACGGGTCTGCCGCTGCTGGTGCATGCGGAGCTTGCCGGGCCGATCGAAGCATCCACTGCGGCGCTGCGCGACGCGAATTGGAAATCGTATGCGACGTATGTGAAGTCGCGTCCCGACGAAGCGGAGCTGTCAGCGATTCGGCTGTTGCTGACGCTATGCCGCGAATTTCGATTTCGGTTGCATATCGTGCATTTGGCGACGTGGCAGGCATTGGACGAGCTGCGCGCCGCACGCGCGGACGCCCTTCCGGTGACCGTGGAAACATGCCCGCACTATTTGCATTTCGCTGCTGAAACGATAGGCGACGGCGCGACGCTTTGCAAATGCGCCCCGCCGATCCGCAACCGCGAAAATCGCGAGAAATTGTGGCAGGGTCTGCGCGATGGTGTAATTGACCTCGTCGCGACGGATCATTCGCCATGTCCGCCGTCCATGAAACAGTTGGAAGCGGGAAATTTCAAAACCGCCTGGGGCGGGATTGCGAGCCTTTCAGTCGCGCTACCAGTGATGTGGACCGAGGCCAGCAAAAGAGGATTCGCGCTGCTAGATATCGCGCGGTGGATGGCCGAACGCCCTGCGGAGCTTGCCGGGTGCGGCTCGCGCAAAGGGCGAATTGCAGCGGGATGCGACGCCGATCTCGTCGTGTTCCAGCCAGAGGCGGAATTCACGGTCACGCCGGAACACCTGCATTACCGGCATCCCGTTTCGGCCTACATGGGTGAAAAGCTTCGCGGCGTTGTGAAAGCCACCTACCTGAGAGGGAAGTGCGTCTTTGCCGAGGGCACATTCCCAGGCGATCCAATCGGCCGGGAATATCAACCGTAGCACCGCCGCCAGCGGAAATCAGATATACAAATCCTTCCAGTTTTCGTTCACAATATTGCCAGCCCGAAAACTTTTTTCGGGTCAAACTTCACTTTACTCCCTATGTTCGTGCCGAGCTTGACGTGAAGGTCGATCGCATCGTCGGCTTGTCCGCGCCGCGAAAAGAAGGGCGCGACAAAGTCACGGGACGAGCACGGTACATTGACGATATTTCGCTTCCGAACATGCTGTACGGCGCGACAGTGCGCAGCAGCATTCCTCGAGGCAAAATCACAAAGATAGCCTTCGGACACGAAGTCAACTGGGACGAATTTATCGTCGTCACCGCGAAGGACATTCCCGGAAAAAACTACATCGCGCTGATTGAAAACGATCAGCCGTGCCTTGCGGATGGCCTGGTGAACCATCCGGAGGAGCCAATCCTGCTGCTAGCCCACGCCAACCGCCACGCGCTGCCAAAAGCCGTCGCGGCGGTTTCCATCGAGTACGATTCTTTGCCGCCGGTTTTCTCGATCGAAGAAAGCGAGCGGCAAACAGAAATTGTTTGGGGTGCGGACAACACGTTCAAGACGTTCCTGGTTCAAAAGGGAAATGTGGATAGCGTTTGGGAAAATGCCGACTACATCGTCGAGGGCGAGTACACCACGGGCGCGCAGGAACAGCTATACATCGAAACGAACGGTATGATTGCGGCGTTTGATGCGGAGCGAGGCGTCACTGTGTGGGGTTCGCTGCAGTGCCCTTACTACGTCCACAAGGCGCTGATGGCGCTTTTCGATCTGCCGGAAACGAAAATTCGAGTGGTGCAAACGGAAACGGGAGGCGCGTTTGGCGGCAAGGAAGAATACCCCTCCATCCTCGCGGCGCACGCGGCATTGCTGGCAATGAAGTCCGGGCGACCCGTAAAAATCGTGTACGACCGCGCCGAGGATATGGTTGCGACCACGAAGCGGCATCCTTCTCGGACGCGGCATCGCACTGCCGTTCGCAAGGACGGCAAGATTCTCGGGGGCGAAATCGACCTGACGATTGATGGCGGCGCATACTTGACGCTTTCTCCCGTCGTTTTGTCACGGGCCACGATCCATGCGGGCGGTCCGTACGAATGGCCCGCGATTCGCGTGCGGGCGAAGGCTGTGGCGACGAGCGCGCCTCCGCACGGTGCATTTCGCGGATTCGGCGCGCCTCAAAGTCTTTTTGCGATGGAGCGGCACATGGATCGCATCGCGCGCACCGTGAATTTGTCGCCCGTCGAAATCCGTCGCGTTAATTTTCTGAAGCCGGGGCAGGCTACAATCACGGAACAAACCATCAATGAACCGATTGATCTCGGCGGCATGCTCGAACGTGCGCTCGAACATTCGTCGTATCGAGAGAAGAAACAGCGTTTCGCACGGGAGAACGAGACCCGCACCATCAAGAAGGGAATCGGTATTGCGGCCTTTCTGCACGGCGCCGGCTTTACAGGATCGGGGGAGCGTTATCTGAGCTCCGTGGTCGGCGTCGAAGGAACAGCGGAGGGCCGTGTCCGCGTGCTGGTCTCCAGCACCGAATTCGGGCAGGGCACGAACACCGTTCTTTCGCAGATTGCGGCCGAGACTCTTGGCTTGCCGTACGACGACGTCGAGGTCGCCCAGCCCGACACCGGCGACGTGCCCAATAGCGGCCCCACCGTTGCGTCGCGCACGGCCATGGTCGTCGGAAAGCTGGTGGCGTCCGCCGCCAAAGGGCTGGAGCAAACACTGACCGCTTCCGGCATGCTCGGCGCCAAACATACGGCGGAGGAGTTTCGCTCGGCATGCCGCGCGCATGTTGCCGCGCACGGGCAATTTCGATCGCTCGCGCGCTACGATCAGCCCGCGAATATTTTCTGGGACGACAAGAACTATCGCGGCGAAGCGTACTCGGCATTCGCGTGGGCCGTCTACATAGCGGAGGTCACCGTTGATCTGGCGACCTACAGCGTTACCGTGGACGATTTCGTCGCGCTGCAGGAGATTGGCAGGGTTTTGAATCCGGTTCTCGCGCGCGGACAAATCATCGGTGGCGTCGCACAGGGGGTTGGATTCGCGCTGTACGAAAAAGTGGAATGGCGGGACGGCCGCATGCAGAATGGCCAGATGACGAATTACATCATGCCCACCTCCGCGGACATTCCTCCCATCCGCGTTTTCTTTGAAGAGCTGGGCAACACCCACGGCGCATATGGCGCGAAGGGCATCGGCGAGCTTCCGATGGACGGTCCTGCGCCCGCGATCGTAAACGCCATCGAAGACGCGCTCGGAATTCCCATGGATTCGATCCCGCTGCTGCCTGAGGATATTTTCGACGCGCTGGCTTCGGCGGCCAAGCGCGAAAGCGACGCCCACTCACCGGCCGGGGTGCGATGACGAAAACTGCCCGCGGCAAGAGCGAAATATCCCTGATCGTGAATGGCGAACCGAAGACCGTGCGCGCGTATCCGATGGAAAGACTGCTGGACGTGCTGCGGCTGCAGCTCGGATTGACTGGCACAAAGGAAGGATGCGGAGAGGGCGAATGCGGCGCGTGTTCGGTGATCATGGATGGCGCGCTCGTTGATAGCTGCCTCGTGCCCGTTCTTCAGGCACAAGGATCGAACGTCGTTACGATCGAAGGACTCGGCGAGGACGCGCGAGCCTGCACCGTGCAGGAGACCTTTCTGGAATTTGGCGGCGCGCAGTGCGGCATTTGCACGCCTGGAATGATTCTCGCGGCCGTTCATGTGTTGCGCGAAAAGCCCGAGCCGACCATGGACGACATTCGACAGGGGCTTGCGGGCAATCTTTGCCGTTGCACTGGGTACGTCCAGATCTTCGAGGCGGTGGCGGCAGCGGCGCGCCGGGTTGCCGCAAGATGAGATCCGATCCAGCGGAGTACGATCTGGTTGCGCCAGCGAATCTGCAAGCCGCTGTTTCGCTGCTCGCGAGCGGGCCCGACCGTCGGCTGCCCATCGCCGGCGGCACAGACCTGATGGTGCAGTACGCCGCGGGAACTCTGCGAGCGCGTAACCTCGTGAGCATTTCGCGCCTTCCAGAGCTGCGGCGAATCGAAGTGTTAGCGGAAGAAATTCAAATTGGCGCCGGTTGCACGTACACCGACATTCGCAAACATGACTCCCTACGGCGCGAATTCCCGATGCTCGCATCGGCGGCGAGTTGGACCGGTGGAATCGCGAATCAGAATCGAGGCACGCTCGGCGGCAACATCGTCAATGCGTCGCCGGCAGCGGATTCGTTACCGGCGCTGCTGGTGTACGACGCGGAACTGATTCTTGTTTCCGTCCGCGGCGAGCGGCGAGTGCCGTATTCGAACTTTCACACGAGCTATAAGAAAATGACGTTGGCAGGCGATGAACTGATACGCGCGGTGTGCGTGCCAAGGCGATTCGGAGGATATATTTCGGATGCGCGAAAGGTCGGAACGCGCAACGCGCAAGCTGTCTCGAAGGTGTGCATGGCAGCCCTCGCCCGCATGGAGGATGGAATGATCCGCGATGCACGAATTGCGCTCGGCAGTGTCGCCCCAGTTCCGGTTCGTCTGGCTGAAACGGAACGCATGCTGGAAGGGAAGTGGCTCGATACATCGCTCGTGCAGTTGGCGAGCAGGATGGCGGCGGCTGAAGTGGCGCCGATTGACGACATTCGGTCCACTGCAAGATATCGGTCGGCGGTTGTCGCAAACCTGATTGGGGAATTCCTCGAAAAACTAGGTGGCAAGCACCAGGTGAGGAGCGCGACGATCGAGCGCTGGAATGGCTTGCCCGCGGACGACGCGGAGAACGAAATATTGCCGTGTTGCGGTTCGCGGGCGTGGGCCCGAGGCATGGTCGCGCGCAGGCCGTTCACGGACAATGCATCCGTCCTCGCGTCGTCCGATGAAACGTGGCGGGCGCTGGCCGAAGCGGATTGGATGGAAGCATTCGCGAGTCATCCTCGCATCGGCGAATCGCGTGCACCCGAATCTGCGACTGCGCGCTCCGCGGCGTGGTCGTCGCAAGAACAGCGCGATGCAGCAGCTGCGGACGAGCAAGTGAAAATAGCCTTGCGAGAAGCGAACCGCGAATACGAGCGGCGCTTTGGCCGGATTTTTATTGTTTGCGCTGCCGGCAAGAGCGGCGCCGAAATCCTGCAGATTTTGCGCCATCGGTTGCAGAATGATGACCGGACTGAGGTTCACGAAGCGGCGGAACAGCAGCGGCAGATCAGCCAAATCCGTCTGGGAAAGTGGTTGCGGGGATGAGCGGAAGAATTTCGACGCACGTACTCGACACGTCCAAGGGAAAGCCGGCCAGCGATTTGCCGGTACGCCTCGAGCGGCAAGAGGCCGCAGATCGCTGGCGGCTGCTCTCTTCGGCGCTCACCGATCAGGACGGCCGGTGCGGCCAGTTGCTGCCGGAAGGCGAGGGTTTGCGAGCGGGAAATTACCGTTTGAGTTTTGAGGTCGGGGACTACTTTGCTGCGCAGAAGATCACTGGATTGTATCCCTTGGTACAAATCGTATTTTCCGTGAAGGAGGGCGAGGCGCAATTTCACATTCCCTTGCTGCTGGGTCCATTCGGGTATACGACGTACCGTGGGAGCTGATTTGATGATCGGGCTGGGCGAAAACCGATATGGCAAATCGCGCATCCGCCTGGTGCGCGTGAAGCGGCATCGCGAGCGGCACGATTTTCGCGAATGGACTCTCGAGATATTACTCCAAGGGGATTTCGAGACCTGCTTCACCGATGGCGACAACAGCAAAATCCTTGCCACCGATACGATGAAGAACACGGTCTATTCTTTGGCGCGCGATTCATCGGCGGAGTGCATGGAAGAGTTCGGCAAGGAGCTGATTGAATTCCTGCTGCGCCGGAATCCCCAGGTTTCGCAAGCGGAAGTCTCGATATCGGAAAAGGCGTGGGAGCATCTCGTCTCGGCCGGAAAGCCGCATCCGACCGCGTTCGCTCAATCCAGCGGCGAGCGGCGGACGACCAAGCTGACGTGCGCGCCCGGCGGCAAATGTTCGGTCACGTCAGGACTCGAAAACCTGGTGATCATGAAGACGGCGGGATCGGGTTTCGAAGGCTATATAAAGGATTCGCTCACAACCCTGCCGCCGACCGCGGATCGCTTGTTCGGCACGGCGCTTCGCGCCAATTGGAACTACAGCGCGGACAAACTTTCGTTCGCCACGTTGCGGACCAAAATCCGCGACATGCTGCTCGCGGTATTCGCCGCGCACGAAAGCAAGTCCGTTCAGCACACGCTCTATGCGATGGGCGAGGCTGTCCTGAAAGGTGTCGCCGAGGTTGACGAGATCGAGATGACGATGCCGAACATGCATTGCCTGCTGGTGGATCTCTCGCATTTCGGGCAGGACAACCCGAACGAAATATTCGTCCCTACCGATGAACCCCACGGTTATATCGAAGCTCGCATCCGGCGGAACGAATGAATTGCCGGCACTCATGAGCGACGATAGCAGAGCGCGAAGAGCAATCGAGCGGTGCCGGATGCTAGCGAGTTTCAGCCAGGATCACGGCAGCACGCGTCGCACGTTTCTTTCGCCGCCCATGCGCGATTGCCATCGCGAAATCGGCGCGTGGCTGAAGTCGGTGCGAGCCGAGGTAAAGATCGACGCCGCTGGTAATCTGCGCGCGTTCTATGCCGCCGTGGAACCAGACGCGCCGCGATTGTTAATTGGATCGCATCTCGATACAGTCCCCAATGCCGGAGCGTTCGACGGCATTCTGGGCATGGTTCTTGGCGTGGCTTTGCTCGAAGCACTTGAAGGAAAACGGCTCCCGTTTGGAATCGAAGTGATCGGGTTTTCCGAGGAAGAAGGACAGCGCTTTGGCACGCCGTTCATCGGCAGCCGCGCACTGGTGGGCCGTCTCGACGACGAGCTGCTGAGCCGAGAGGACGAAAATGGCGTTTGCGTCCGGCAGGCGATTCAGGATTTCGGTTTGGACCCGCGCGAAATTCCCGAGGCTGCTTTGAAAAGGGACGGCACTCTGGGCTACGTGGAATTCCACATCGAGCAGGGGCCAATTCTGGACGGTCTCGAGCGCCCGCTCGGTGTGGTCGAAGCGATCGCCGGCCAGAGTAGGCTCGAATTTATCTTTACCGGTAGCGTCAATCACGCGGGCACCACGCCGATGAATCAGCGCCATGACGCGATCGCCGCGGCCGCAGAATGGATCACCGCTGTTGAACGCGAAGCGCAAAGCGTGGAGGGTCTCGTGGCGACAGTTGGCTGCATTACCGCGAAGCCGGGAGCGCCAAACGCGATTGCTGGAGAAGCTCGGCTCACTCTCGATGTGCGTCATGGCTTGGATGACAGCCGAAACCGCGCGGTAGAGACCCTGGTGCGATTGGCCCACGCAATCGCGGCGCGACGCGAGCTCGCCGTGCAACACAAAACGCTCCTAACCCAGCCCTCCGTGGCGATGGACGCGCCGCTTGCGCGTCAAGTTGAAGAAGCGGTCCGGCGGGCAGGCTGCGAGCCGCATGTGATGGTCAGTGGCGCGGGCCACGACGCGATGATCCTCGCGGAGAAAGTTCCCGCAGCGATGATTTTCTTGCGAACGCCGCGCGGCATTAGCCACGATCCGGCGGAAAGCGTGCGAGTAGAAGACGTGTCGAAAGCAATCTCTGCAGGCTCGCATTTGCTCGCGCTGCTTGCTGCTTCGCCCGCGATTCAAAGGAGAACCCACCTTGCATAATCTTGGCCGCACCCGAAGCTCTCAGCAACCGAATCACATGGTGCTGACGCCGGACACTTTCGTTCGCGCCGCGCTGCCGGGCATGAAGAAATGCCAAGCGGTTGTGCACGTGGGCCCGGCCCAGGGTGCGGCGTTCACGCAATTTACGGCCGAATTCGAAAGCGGCGGTGAATTGGGTGGCACGGACGCTCAGCGTTTCCTTTACGTGTTGGAAGGCAGCGTCAAGGTGGAAGTGGAAGGGAAGTTTTACCAGCTCGCCGGGCGTGGCTATGCCTATTTCCATGAAGGCGAGGCGCATCGCGTGGTTGCAACGCAAACGAGTCGCGTCGCGGTGGTCGAAAAAGCGTACCAGCCGCTCGATGCGGTGAAGCGGCCGTCCGCAATCGTGTCGAGCGAGGATAAAATCGAATCGCATTCGCTCGGTGACGATCGGGACCTGCAAGTAAAGTGCCTACTTCCGGACTCGGTGAGCTTCGATTTCGCCGTGAACACGATGGTCTATCAGCCCGGTGCCGCGCTTAGCATGGTCGAAATGCACGTAATGGAGCACGGCCTGCTGATGCTCGAAGGCGGTGGGATTTACCGGCTCGGCGATTCCTGGTATCCGGTCAAGGCGGGCGACTTCATCTGGATGGGTCCTTGGTGCCCGCAATGGTTTGGCGCGATCGGCAAGGCGCCTGCAAAATATTTGATTTATAAGGATTGGAACCGCCATCCGCTGCCACCAAAGCAACGATGAGCCTCTCAATTGATTCCGCGCGCCTCTCTTCCGAGATCGAAGCGCTTGCTGCCATTTCGGATGCGGAACCTCCTGCAGTAACAAGAATCGTTTTTACGTCGACGGATCTGAAAGCTCGCGCGTGGGTCATGGAGCGTTGCAAGGAAGCCGGACTTTCCGTGCGGCAGGACGCCATCGGAAACACGTTTGCGCGCTGGAGCGGCTCCGACACGGCTGCGCCGGTTGTTGGCACCGGCTCGCACATAGACGCGATTCCCAACGCCGGAAAATACGACGGCGTCGTGGGAGTCATCGGAGGGCTTGAGGCGATCCGCGCGCTCCAGCGCGACGGATTTCGCCCGAGAAATTCAGTCGAGCTGTTGCTGCTCACGTCGGAGGAGCCCACGCGTTTCGGAATCGGCTGCATCGGCAGCCGGATTCTCTCGGGCACTCTTTCCGCGGAATCCGCGCGGAAGTTGAAGGACGTCGAAGGAAAATCCATTGACGAAGTTCGCCGCGCTGCGGGATTGCCCGGTGAGCTTGAAGAAGTTCGATTGCCGCTCGGCTATTACAAAGCATGGGTGGAATTGCACATCGAGCAGGGGCCTGTGCTGGAACGCGAAAAAATCTCGCTTGGCATCGTCACGAAGATCGCAGCGCCGGCAAGTGCGCGTATCTCAGTCGAGGGCGCGGGCGGGCATGCCGGAGGCGTCCTGATGCCCGATCGTCGAGATGCGCTTTGCGCCGCGTCCGAATTAGTTTTGGCAGTCGAAAAAGCGGCGAAAACCAGCGGATCCGCGGATACGGTAGCTACGGTGGGGATTTGCGAAGTTTTTCCGGGCGCTGTGAACAGCGTCCCGAGCCGCGTGAAGCTGAGTCTTGACGTCCGCGATACGGACCTGGCCCGGCGCGACGGTGTTATGGACGCGATCGAGCGCGCCTCCGAGGAAATCTCTGCGAAGCGGAACGTTTCGATTCGGAGCGAATTGCTGAACGCCGACGCGCCCGCCGATTGCGCGGCCTTGGTCGTCGAGGCGCTCTCGCGCGCTTGCGAAAAGCATCGGCTAGGCTCCCGGCGAATGGTCAGCCGTGCCTACCACGACTCGCTTTTTATTTCGCGCATCGCCCCGATCGCGATGCTTTTCATCCCCTGCCGCAACGGTTACAGCCACCGTCCGGACGAATACGCCTCTCCCGAGGACATTGCCCGCGGTGTGCTTGTACTCGCCGAAACGCTGGCAAGCTTGTCCGCCTGATTTTTTGAGACGATTTCTTCAGCTTCCCTGGATGGCCGGAATAATTCGATGGATGAGTTTTCTCGGGGCAGGAACCGCATCAGTGATCCTGTAGCTTTGCTCCATCAGCTTTTTTGCACGGCCTGCGCGAGCCTCGGAGTTATACATTAGAGTGCAAAGTGCCTCGCCCGTCGCGACCCGATCGTGGACCTTCTTATGTAGGATGATTCCGACCGCTGGATCCACGGACTCTTCCTTCTTCTCGCGGCCGCCACCGAGAATCGTGCACGCCGTGCCCACATCCTCGCAACCGATCGCGCCCACGTAGCCGTTCTTCGGACTTCTGATGTTCAGCGAATGTTTAGCGCGCGGCAGCAGCGAGGAGTCATCAACGATGCGGGCATCGCCGCCCTGCAACGCGACCATCTCGCGAAATTTCTTCAGCGCTTTTCCAGATTGAATTAGCTCGCCAGCAAGCGCTTTCGCTTCGGTAATCGCAGTGGCGCGACCGCCGAGACAAAACATCCATGCTGCCAGCTCCAAGCAAAGTTCGCGTAGATCCTCCGGACCGCCGCCGCACAGCACCTCGAGCACTTCTTCAACTTCGAGCGCGTTGCCCACGCGCAAGCCCAGCGGTTGATCCATATCGGTAACGAGTGCCACCATCCTTTTGCCCATCTTTTGCCCGGTTTCGACCATCAGCTCAGCAAGGAATGTCGCGTCCTCGTCGGTTTTCATAAACGCGCCTGAGCCGGTCTTCACGTCCAGCACCAGCCCGTCAATTCCTTCTGCCAGCTTCTTGCTCATGATGGAAGCGCAAATTAGGAAGGGGCTTTCGACGGTGCCCGTCACGTCCCGCAGCGAGTAGAACAGCCGGTCGGCCGGAGCAATTTCGGCAGTTTGTCCGATCATCGCGCAGCCGCACGTCCGCAACACTTCCCGGAACCGGCTGACAGAAAGATTCACGTCGAAGCTTGGGATGGATTCGAGTTTATCGAGCGTGCCACCCGTGTGACCTAGGCCGCGGCCGCTGATCATCGGGACGACTAGGCCCCCTGCGGCAACAAGTGGTGCCAAGACGAGAGATGTCTTGTCGCCCACGCCGCCTGTTGAGTGTTTGTCAATCTTCGCCGCGGAAAGTTCAGAAAGGTCCAGCACCTCGCCCGAATGCAGCATCGCTTCCGTTAGATCTGCGGTCTCCGCGCGGCTCAGCCCTCTCAGCAGCGCGGCCATCAGCCACGCGGATATTTGATAATCTGGTATTTGCCCGAGCGTATAGCCGCGGACCAGATAATCAATTTCGGCGCGGGATAGTTCGTGGCCGTCGCGCTTTCTGCGGATTACGTCAATGGCGCGGATCGCGCTGCCGTCAGAAATTTTGCCGGCGTCGCTCACTGGAGGCGGAATCCCTCCGGCAGCAGATCCGCGATCGGCAGTTCTGTCCATCCGGAAAAGCCGAGAAAGTAAACGACTGCCTCGGGACCAAATTGAAAAATCACCTGGCGGCACGCCCCGCAGGGAGAGCACGGCGCGTTCTGATTGTTGACGACGGCGATCGCTCGAATTTTCGTTTTCGGTCCCAGCTGGGCCACGGCGGAAAAGATTGCGGTGCGTTCGGCGCAGTTCGTCATGCCATAAGACGCATTTTCGATGTTGCAGCCGAGAAATAACTTGCCCGTGGTGGTCAGTAGCGCCGCGCCCACCTTGAATTTGGAGTAGGGAGAATAAGCGTTTTTCATTGCCTGGCGGGCTGCTGCCAGCAGCCGCTTCCGCGCATCGGTCTTGGACTTTCGTGGTGGCATAAAAGAGGCAGCTAGCGTAGTAACATCTATTGTCTATGTCGAGCCGAAATTCAGCGGCGGATAAGAACACGGTCATACAGAGCTGGCAGGACCTCGCGAAGATCATTGACCACACGAATCTTCGCCCCGAAGCTACCGCAGACCAAATTGTGCGTCTCTGCGAGGAAGCGCGCGACTTTGGCTTCGGTGCGGTGATGATAAATTCCTGTCAGGTTGCTCTCGCATCCTCGAAGCTGCAGGGCGGCGACGTCAAAGTAGGCGCGGTCGTGGGATTCCCCCTCGGAGCCATGCTGACCAGCGTCAAAGTGTTCGAGGCTGTCGAAGCAATGAAGCTCGGCGCGCGCGAAATAGACGTTGTCATGAACATTGGCGCGCTCAAATCCGGCGATCGCGAACTCGTCCTTTCGGACATCCGCGCCGTGGCCGATGTGGTACACGCGCGCCAATCATTGCTCAAGGTCATCCTGGAGATGGGCCTGCTCACCGAAGACGAAAAGCGCGCGGCCTGCGAAATCAGTGAAAAAGCCGGAGCCGACTTTGTAAAGACTTCCACCGGGTTTCTTGGAGGCGTTGCGACCGTGGAAGATGTAGCACTGATGCGCCGCACCGTCACGATCGGAGTGAAAGCCTCCGGCGGGATTCGAACCGGGAGTGACGCCCGCAGGATGATTGAGGCGGGCGCGAACCGCCTTGGCACCAGCAGCGGCGTCAACATCATCCGCGAGTGGCCGGCCGAAACGCCAGGGGAGTCAGCAGCCAGTTAGTTGTCGTTACTCCTTATTGCAGCGCGCGACTTGGCCGGACATCGGAATGTCCAGAAAGAGCTTCGGTCGCGCCCGCACTCAAGAGAAGCTAGGAACGTGATCCGGTGGCTGCCCCTGCTGCCGATGTGCGAACCATGTAGTGCTGTTCTGGAACGGCGAATCCTGCCGTCGTAAACGAATCCTTAATCAGCGCGTTGGTGTCGAAATACACCTGCCAGTAGTCTTTGTTATTGCAGAACGGACGTACCGCCAATACTGGGCCGGCCAGCGTAAACGTCAGGATCTCGACGCTGGGCGCAGGCTCGGCCAATACGTTCGGAATTTTCCCGAGCCCTGTCTTGAGGATGGCGACGGCCTGGTGCGGATCTACTCCGTGCGAAAGTTGCGCCGTCAAATCAACGCGGCGAAAAGCGTTGGTCGAAAAGTTCTGTATGACGTCGCCAAAAATCTTCCCGTTTCCGACGATGTTTCGGATATTGTCGAGGGTGTTGATGGAGGTCACGAACAGTCCAATCTCTATCACCGTGCCCATCACTCCGCCGGCCACGACGAAATCTCCCACCTTGAAGGGCTGCAGAATAATAAGGAACACGCCCGCGGCGAAATTGCTCAGCAATCCGCTCCACGCCATGCCGATCGCTACGCCGGCAGCGGCGAGCAGCGCGGCAAAGCTCGTAGTCTCGACCCCGAAAAAGCCCAGGATCGCAACCACAAGCACGATGTTCAGGATGGCGGCGACAGTGTTGTTGATGTAGCGAATCAGGGTGGGATCGATCTTCTGCCGCGTCATCGCACGGTCTATCAGACGGATGGAAAACCCGATGAGCCAGCGGCCCACGATCCAAAGCGCGAGCGCTTCCAGTATCTTGATTCCGAGCGCAATCACCAGCCCGTACCCTTGCTCTGCCAGGTGACCCATATAGCTTGTGTCCATACTCTCACGCTCCCCTTTTCTCGCAAGCCGGTCCGCCAAACCCGTCGCCTCGACCCAGAACGCCCAGTTCTTGGGGCATTGACCAGCCGACCGGGACTCTGCGGATAGGTTTGTGCAATCTCAGAACCACAATCAAGTATCCCCGCGGGTTCCCCCATGAACTGAAAACGCTGCCGTTACGGGCATGGGTTATCTCGATAAACGCCTACGTACCCGACATCTCGGAGCCCCTCCGAAATATCGGGCAAGCACGTCCACCTTTACGTCGTAGTTGTCAGAGATTCCCGTGGGACGCGCCACTTGGATCATTGGTGAGCTGGCGCTGGCAATTGGGGTTGCGAAGTGGACGGGGCAGCAGGCGATCCCTGCGATCCGACGACATTCTGCTGAATTCTGTCATGCATGAGGTGAGCCTGTTCGGCGAAGGCGCCATTAGGCGCGAGCTTGAGGTAGTGGTCCAGGTCGTCGAGCAGCGCTCTGTCATTTTGGAGTTGGGTGTGGACATTGGCGAGTATCAGGTAGAGTTCTGGGTTATCAGGCTTGAGTGTGACGGCAGCAACGGCACAGGTTTCGGCTTCGGAAAAGCGTTGAAGTCCCAGAAGAGCGCGAGCCAGCTGTGATTGGGCCTGCCAGGAATGGGGATCAATCGCTGCGGCCTTGCGCGAAAGCGGCTCGGCGTCGGCGAAACGCTGTCCGCTCAAGTAAAGCTCGGCAAGTCCGACATAGGCTTCCGCGTAGTGCTCCTGGCTCAGTTCGATTGATTTGCGAAACGCCTTCTCGGAATTACCCGGGTCAGCGAGTTTCATGTATGCGATTCCGATCTGCGTGTAGGCCTCGTAGTAATCGGGATACTCCTGCGTAGCCGTCTCAAACGGTGTGATACTTTCCTGGTACTTAGATTTTCCGTACAACAGTGCCAGTCCTTCTTCCATGTCGTCGTGCGCCTTGCGCGGAATGGAAAGCTCGCGCTCGGACACGGTGCCTGCGATTAGCGCGTCAACATCCGGAGGCCGCTGAAGCTCAATCTGAATTCCGTAGACGGCAGCGTCGTGGACTTCCACGCTCAGACTGGCAACCTGGAATCCAGGCCGCTGCGCCACCAAATTGTAATTGCCGTCGCCGATATTGATGAGCTGGAAGCCGCCATTGCCGCTGGTGAAAACCGTCGCGACGGCAGCACCACCGACAGAGTCAAGCTCGATTCTTACATTATCGAGCTGCGCGTGGGTGACGGCGTCCCTTACCGTACCGTTCACCGTAAAACTGCGGGGTTGGGTTTTCGGTATTTCGGGCGCCGGGACCGGCGGACGCTGTTGCGCGGCGGAAGGGACAGAACACAATATCAGTGACGAGAGCTGGAAAAACGCGATGAAGGGAACGGGAGCTGAAACACGGCGCATTGTCCACCACCACACTGCGCTCGATTCTACTCCCCGTTCAAACGCTCAGCAATGTTCGGTCAGGGACAGAAAGGCGACGCCGGGCTCAGACTGGCGCGAACTCGACCTTAGCGATTGCCCACGCGCCGGATGCCTTCACATATTCGACTTTCAGCACCCTGCGCTCGGTCCGGCAGACGAAACCGCCGCCTTGCGCCCGCGCCATCTGCGCCGGCGTGCAGTCCTGTGCGATCGCGGCTTCGATTTCCACGACGCAATGGAACCGCCCAGCGGCGCTCCTCGCGTCCGCGGCAAGTTCGATCGCATCCGGTTCCCCCGCGTGATCCGCCGCGATGCTGCGTACGCCTTGGTTGAACGACGCGGTGCCTTCCGGACCAGAGAACAGCGGCGCGGCGGCGTCGCCTGCCCCGGTGTTGATTCGCCTCAGCCAGCTCTGATTCAGTTCGCGAATTGCGGCCTCGTTCTCGAGCCTCGCCAGACGCGCCTTCAGCTCATTGTCGGCCATAACCACGGCCGGCGCCGCGACGGCGGCTAGGGGCGCAGCGAGCAGCGCGCCGCTCTTCAGAAAAGACCTGCGCGTGGAAGCGGTGTCTTTGGTCATGCCGCACTCCCGGACGACTTCACCTGATAGAACCGCCTGACGTCGAACTGGCCGGCGAGCCGCTCGTGTGTGCCCAGCGCGTTCATGTTCAGGCCGTTCTCGCCGCAGTTATAGCCGATCCCGACGTCCCGCATCGTATGCAGATTGACCAGAATGGTGCCGAGCGTGCCGTTGCAGGCCTCCTCCAGCCAGTACATGAAATAAAGTCCGTCGCGGATCTTTACGTAGGACGCCGGGCCGCTCCACTCCAACCCGCCAGCATCCGAATTGGTAAAGATGATCCAGGACAGAGAATGCGGCGTCGTGTACAGGTGCATGGACGTCAGACCCGGCGCATAGTTCTGGCTCACCGCGCGGCCGACCATCTCATCCGTAAGCTCATGGCGGCGATATTTTGGCGGAATCAACCCTTCCATCTCGATTACGCCGAAGTGAATCTTAACTCCCGCCTCATTCGCGAAATAGGGCGTGTTCAAATACCCGTTGAAGCACGTCACGAGGCCCTGGTGGAAATCCGTGACGACGCAATGTCCATCGTGATTCGGCTCGCCCTCCAGCAGGTGGCCAAACAAGATCACTCCCGGCGAAGACTCGAAGGCTTGGTAACGCGCCTTGGTCCAGTCCCGTCCTTCCTTGCGCCAGCTCAGGTTTTCGGGATTGTCGAAGCGGTATTCCATCGCGGGCGCGTGGTCGTAGCGGAGCGTAAACGACTTGCCCGCCAGCCAGTTCGTGCTCGGCCCCAGATTGCCGGCCATGGACGCGACGGGCGCATTCGCACCGGGCGAGATGGCCCGCGGTGCAAAGGCTGACGTATGTTTTGCGCAAACAGCATCAACCTGCGCCGGAGTCATTTTCGCCATCGTCAGCAGCGGCCGATAGACGCGCCGCGCGCCTTTCGCCGGAGTCTGTCCGGGCGCCGCCGCTGGAACCGGCGAGCCGCTTTCATCGCCGAACTTTTCGAACTGGGCGAGCTGCCCAAGCCACTCGCCCTTGCCGCGGAAGACGTAATATTCCAGCGCGTCGTTGGCGTCGAAGCCCAACCGCATGCCGACCTGCTCGATGCGGTTCAGGTCCATCACGTACGCGGTGAAGGTCCCGGAAAATTCGCACTCGGTGCGCGTGTAAATATATCGGTCTTCGTTGATCATGATGTAGTCAGACGGCGCGCAGAACCCGAGTTCGCCGCCCAGCCGCGACAGTTCGACGAAGTTCGAGTATGCGGCCGAGGGAAAGAACTCCAGGGTTTCCGCGCCAGCGTCCTGCCTCCAATAGAAGCCCTTGCCCTCGACGCGGTTCGTCGTGATGTGGCGAGCTTTCGGCGCTTCCTCGCCGGGCTGCTCGACATAGCCGTAATAAATCTCGCGCTGCACTTCGCGATTGTCCTGATAACCGCTAAACCAGAGTTCGAATACTGTCGCCAGGTTCGTGTCCTGGTCAACCACCACGGCGTAGCCGCGCTGCGTGCCCGGGATCATGTGCGAGAAGAATGCGACGGAACTCAGCGTCAGCGCGCCATATCCTGCGTCCACCGCACCGCCGCCGTTCTCTGCGACCGAAAGGCGATTGCTCCGGCTGAACGTGTAGGCTAGCGTCGGGCCTCTATCGGTGATGATCCGGATTGATTTTCCGGAGAACGCGTCGGAGAGTGGCGAGGCGCTCGTCGGCCCGCTCCCAACCACCTTGGTCAGCTTATCCGCAATCTGTCCTTCCGAAAGCTTCGTGTAAGCGATGCGATGCATCTGCTCTTTCGGATACGGTGTTCCCGGCATGCATTCCTCCCCATCAGGCCGATCTTCTTGCCGATCGTGCGGCGTGATGCTATCCCCGAAAAGGATCGTTTTCAACCTCACTTAGTGAACCTGGTTGAACTTTCAGCCTTTGGCGGCTACGATCTCACCGCTGATCAGAGCTTTGGCGACTGACAGATTTGCCGTTGATTGCGGCGCAGCCTATTGTGAATAACGCGCGCCACTGGAGACTTCGATGAAGAAAATTTGCACAGCTGTGATTGCGGTAACCGCCGTGCTGCTGCTGGCAAGCGTCGCGCACGCGCAGGTGAAGCTGGACTCGGTACGAGTCGGCGCTCAGGACACTGCCGCGCTGGCGAAGTTCTACGAGTCCGCGTTCGGCATGTTCGAGGTCAACCGGATCAATGTGCCCGGAGGAGCGGAGATCTTCGTGAACTTCGGCGCGACGGTTGACGCCGCGAAGGCCAATAAAAGCGAGCCGATCGTGATCACGCATCGCGATTCCGACGACCTGAAGGACCCGATTGCGCACGTGATTGTGGACGTGAAGGACATGACGGCGACCGTCGCTGCAGTCAAGGCCGCCGGTGGCTCGATGGCTGGCGATCCTCGCCCGTTCGGAAATGGCGGGATCGTCATTGGCATCGCGATTGACCCAGTGGGTAACCGAATCGAGATGATTCAACGCCCGTGAGTCAGGACAAGTAGATTCATGCCAAAGGACGTCACACGAAGAGAATTAATGCAGCGTTCGATTGCCGCAGGCGGATTCTTTGCGGCCGGATCGCTGATGCCGGTTTCGGCGACACCAGCCGATCAGGCTACCGGACGATCAACTACTCAAACCGAAACCAGGGTTCCCGCAACACTCGTGGACGGCAAGGTAGTGCAACCGCGACGGGGGCTGCCCGTTTTGCAAAAGACAAGCATTCTAGTTGTCGGCGGCGGTCCTGCGGGCACGGCGGCCGCGCTTTGCGCCAAGCGGTTGGGCGTGGACGTCACTCTGGTGGAAAGGTACGGGTATCTGGGAGGCCTCGCGACCGGCGGTCTCGTCCTGGGAATATTTCCGCTCTACGATCGGGATAAAAAGCAGGTCATCTTTGGCATCGGCGAAGAGCTGATGAAGAAACTGGATGTACTCAAGTACGGAATCATTGATCGGAATAAAGCTCCTACTTACCCGACCATTGACGCGGAGGCATTCAAGTTTGTGCTAGCGGATATGGTTCTCGATTCGGGGATCACCGCCTACCTGGATTGTTGGGGTGTGGATGCGATTGTAGATGCCAAAGGAGCTGTGCGCGGCGCCGTTTTTGAGAGCAAGTCAGGGCGGCAGGCCATCCTCGCCGATATCGTGATTGATGCTTCGGGAGACGGAGATATTTACGCGGCCGCAGGGGCAGCGTTTGAGAAAGTCAAAACCAACATTGGTCTGATTAGCCGAATCGGAAACATTGATGAAGTTGACATGGCTCCGACAAGAGGATCGGAAGATCCGGAGCACCCTGCGACCGGCAAGCCCGGCGAGGGTCGCCCCTCCAAGGGCAGGGTGAACGATCTTAACGGTCACGCGGGGAATTCCACGCCCGCGCCCCATGTGAACTGGCTCAACATGAAAGGCCCGGTCGGGGACGCCCTCGACATCTCGGACCTTACCGCGATGGAGCTCAAGCATCGCCGCGGGACCTGGGGCAACGTCGAGAAGCTCCGTCAGAAGCCGGGAAACGAGCAGGTCTTCTTAGCTGAAACGGCTCCTCAGTTGGGTGTGCGACTCAGCAGGCTCCTTGGCGGCGTCAAGAAACTTACGGCCCAGGATATTCATGGCGGCGCTAAGTTTAAGGATGTCATCGGCTACTCCGGTGCCTATGCAAACGCTCCCGAATTCCAGATTCCTTACGGCTCCCTCGTTCCCTCAATGGTCGAGAATGTTCTCGCGGCCGGACGATGCATTTCGGCCGAGTTCGAAGTTGCAGATATAACTCGGCTCATCCCGGTTTGTTGGGTTACCGGGCAGGCGGCGGGCTTGGCGGCAGCATTGTGCATCCAGGACAAATGCAAGCCTCGCAACGTAAACGTCGCGAAGTTGCAGGATCTGCTTCACCAGCAAGGAGCTTATTTGGGATGAATTTTCTCCGGCGCGTGCCGCGGCGAGTAATTCAGCTGACTTGCTTCGTCGGCGCGGTCGTGCTGGTTTGGCCGGTGCTTCCCTGGGCGATTGCGCCGAGGTCCTTCGTACAAGCGAGTCCCTTCATTGCTCTGGCATCGAGTATCGCTACGCGGTCCGTCAGCGTGGGAGTTCTTTTTGCGCTCATCGCAGCCATCGCGAGTTCATTCAAGAAGCGCTGGTTTTGCCTGTACCTCTGCCCGACTGGTTTCCTGCTCGAAAATGCTTCGCACGCGGGATTGCGCAAGGCGCACTGGTGGACCAAGTGCCCGCCGGTCGGAAGATACGTCGCGATACTCACGTTCGTGGGCGCCGTCGCAGGGTATCCAGTTCTGCTGTGGATGGATCCTCTGTGCATTTTCAGCAGCCCATTTGCGTTGAACAAGGCGACGAATTCGATCTCCGTGATTCTGGTCAGCCTCGGCCTGGGCACCCTGGTGGCAGCAACTCTGGTTTTCGGCATGCTATGGTGCGTCCGCATCTGCCCGCTCAGCGGACTGCAGGACATGCTGTATTCGATGCGGAAAGCGCTCTGGACCAAGTTGAAAAAGAGTGCGCCTTCGCAGAAATTCCGTGCCGCCCGGCGTGTGTTCTTTGCCGGCTCGGCCGGCGCATTGCTCGCCGTTTGGGCGCGCCGCACGGGAGCGGCGCGATATCGCGCAAGTGACACGCTGCTGCGTCCTCCCGGCGCCGTGCCCGAGGATCGATTTGCCGGGCTGTGCATTCGTTGCAACAACTGCGTGCACGCCTGTCCCTCAAAAATTATTCACCCCGATACCGGTCACGAGGGTGGTTTGGTAGGCTTCGGGGCTCCCATCATTCGATTCGAGAGCGATTACAAGTATTGCCTGGAAACGTGCAACGCCTGCACACAGGTTTGCCCCACCGGTGCGCTCGCGCCGCTTGGTCTGCTGCAGAAGAACAAATACATAATTGGCGAGGCGCTCGTTGACAACAATGTCTGCCTTACGGCTCTCGGCAAGAAGGAATGTGACGCGTGCGAGCTTGCGTGTCCGTACGACGCAGTGAAAATCACATGGGACGAAGAACAGTACAACGCCTACCCGGTCGTCAACGATAAGTGCACGGGCTGCGGAGCGTGCCAAGTCGTGTGCCCGACGACGCCGGTCCGAGCCATCCGCGTGTGGACGGAAAAGCCTGCGTGATGCTCGGTCAAGCTACCGCAACGATCTGAACCCAGCTCGGAGATCTTCAGTGAACAGCTGCGGCTGCTCCCATGCCGCGAAGTGGCCGCCTTTGGGAGGCCGGTTGTAATAAATCAGTTTGGGATAGGCTTTCTCGGCCCAGCTCCTCGGGGCTTGGTAGATTTCGTCCGGAAAGGCGCTGACGACGACCGGGATGGTGACGTTCCTGACGTCGAAAAAACCACCTTTATATTCCCAATAGAGACGAGCCGACGAGACCGCCGTGTTTGTCAACCAGTAGAGTGTGATGTTGTCGAGGATGTCGTCTCGCGTCAGGCCCTCGGTCTGACTGTCGAAGACGCGTGCGATAAGTGCGTAACTCGCCGCGTCGTGATCAAGAATCCAAGCCGCGAGACCGACCGGGGAATCCGCGATTCCGTATAGCGTCTGCGGGTGACCTGTCATTTCCTGAGCATAGCCAAGGCCGTACTTATAGAAAAAGGCCAACTGCTTGTACGCACGCAGCTCGTCGGCTGAGAGATTGGACGGCGGCGGAGCCCCGGCAAACGCAGCCTTGTCAATGTCGGCTGGAACAGTGGCCGCCATGTTGGTGGCGATGCCGAGCAATCCCGGGGGCGTCTGCAGAGCCATCAGCTCCGTGACACAATTTCCCCAATCGCCGCCTTGGGCCACATATCGCGTGTATCCGAGGCGCTTCATCAGCACGATCCAGGCACGTGCGATACGCTCGGGGTCCCAGCCGGTAGCGGTCGGCTTGCCTGAAAATCCGTAGCCCGGCAGCGACGGAATCACGACGTCAAAAGCGTCCGACGCGCTCCCGCCACGTGCCGTCGGGTTCGTCAGCGGTTCGATAATTTTCAGCTGCTCGATGATTGAGCCGGACCATCCGTGCGTGATGATCACTGGAAGAGCATTCGGAAGCTTCGAACGTACGTGAATGAAATGAATGTCCAGCCCGTCGATCTCGGTGATGAATTGCGGCAGGGCGTTCAGCCTCGCGTCGCACTTGCGCCAGTCGTAATCGGTCGCCCAGTAGCGCGCGAGCTTCTGAGTCGTCGCGAGCTGGACGCCTTGCGATGCATCGGCGACCGTCTCCCGTTCAGGAAACTTTGTCGCGTTGACGCGTCTGCGTAATTCAGTAAGGTCCGCGTCCGGAAAATTCGAATGAAACGGACGAATAGCGGTTTTGTCCGCTGGCTGCTCGCTGCCTCGTTGTGCGGCACTTTGGTTCATTGTGCCGTCCATGGTTTTGTATTTCGAATCTGCGAATGCCTCGCCGATGGTTGCTGGGCCGAACGCAACTGCCATACCTAAGGCCGAGCTCGCCTTGAGAAAGCCACGGCGCGATTTGTCTTCTGGTAGTTTCATTCTGTGGTCCTTTCGATTTGTGCCGTTCACACCCAAATCACACATTGCAGTTCAACGGACGGTGAGACGGAAAGCTATTGAGGGGCAGGGGCTTTCGCGGCCGCTGCATTCCCCGGCGCTGTCGCGGGCTGCGGTTTCTCGGACGGCGGCGGTGCGAGTGTGAACCGGCCGTTGACGACCGGATTGCGTTCTTCGCCTTCGCAATCCTCGTACACCATGCGGTTAATATGAGTCACCCGCTGATAGGTGCGGCTCAAGTGCCAGGGCGCGGTGAAACTAGTGGGATCAATGACGGTCATCTGGTCTTCCAAGTGCCCTTTGTCGAGCATCCGGATTCTCTCAATGTAGTGCGCCTGCGAACTCAAGATGGTGACCGTCTGTGCGCCCTCGACATCCCCAAACGCAAGGACGGCGACACCGTCCGCTTCCGAAGGAGCAAAGGGAGACTTGACCGCAATCGTGTCAATGACGAGAGTCTGTCCTTCCCAGTGGCCGATCGAATCGCCCCAGGGTGTTGCCCACAGGTCATCCTTCGGAGTGTGCGGCCTTCCATCGGTGTAGACCGTGCGGATCTCGCGGCTCGAGAAGACCAGTGACGTTTCCTTTGACGTCGGCAGAATTTCGAACATCAGCGGTGAGTCGAGCATGATCGAGGGAAATCCAAACGTGCAGGCCTTCTGGTCCACCCCGCCGGGATCTTCTCCGCGGGCGATTATCTCGAGTCTCTTGCGCTCCGACGCGACGATCTTGTCCAGTTTGGCCTGTAACTCGGGTCTGTTCGGCGGCGACCACTGCATATTTTTCAGGACGTCATCGAGCGACTGATTGAATCCTCCCGATGCATCGGGCGTCGCACCGACATTTTCCCACTGGCCGCTCCAATCCGGCATTGCGGTCTGCGCGTGCAAGCTTGCCACACACGCCAGCATGATCGCCGCCGCTAGCGCCAGTCCACGCAGAGTCACTTGCCTGGACCTTGCGGCGCGGGTGAGCCGGCGAGCGGCCCGTCCGGTCCCGTGCCAGATACGTACTGCCCGCCTGCGCTGCCATCGCGCATCGCATGAATCTGCAAGGTCACCTTGTCACCCGGCTTCAAGGTTACGGGCTTCCATCCGACGCGCGACAGATGCTCCGGGCTGGTCATCTCAATGCTCCACTCCACCTCGCTGCCATCCTCCGCCTTGATGAGCAGCTGGATGAATACATGTGGATTGGTCCAGCGGAAATCCTTGACGGTGCCTTGCACTGTGACCGTCTTCGATTGGTCGAACATCGCAAACGAATGGTGCGCAAGCGTGGAATGTGCCGTCAGCAATGCGGCGATGGCGATAACGGAGTATTTCAGCACCCTACTCATGAATCCCCCCCCGGGTCCGGAATTCCATTTCTTCCTCTCTAAGTAAGCGTAGTGTAGCGGTTTGTCTGTCGAAGCTGTGTTCTTGAAGCCATTATGCGAATGCCCGCGGCAGCGCCATCCGAGGGTGGATTATACGCCCAGAAACATCAACCGAATCCCTCCCTTCGTTTGGATACTGGTGTGAGGTCGCCGAGGCGGCGCGTTGGGAGTAGTATGGCTGGGCGATTATGGCACCACGGTCGGTCTCGCGGATAAGCGGCGGAATCCATTACAAAATTTTCGGAGGAAAGCGAAATGCGATTTCCAGTGCTGATGTTCTTGGCTGTGTTGGCGATGGCGATTCCCGCCGCGGGCCAGGACGCCTGCTCTTGGTCACGCGACCTGCGCCTCATCAACGGCAAAATTCACACCTTGGATCCGCAGGATCGCGTCGTCAACGAAGTGATAATTCAAGAGGGACGCTTCGCGTATTTCGGTCCGCTGGGAAATCGCAACGTGAATCCGTGCACAAAAGTAATTGATCTACATGGGCGTGTGGTCGTCCCGGGTCTAATAGACAATCACAACCATTTCGTGCTGTTCAGCCAGCGTCCCGGCTATAACGTAATGGTTGAGACGGCCACCAACATCCCGCAAGCCATGGCCATGCTCAAGGGACGAGCCCGTACGGTCCCCACCGGCGCGTGGGTAACCGCGATTGGCGACTGGACTCCCCGGCTTTTCGCGGAAAACCGGATGCCGACTCTGGCTGAATTGGATCAAGCGGTGCCGGATCATCCCGTCTTCTTCGCCACGTTTGGTCCCGCAGTGACCAACACCCTCGGGCGGAAGTTTTTTGAGAGCAATGGCATTGCCGCTAATCCCACCACTGGCGCCCTCGAAGGCCCTGCTGCGGTAGCTGCACTGGGCGTGTTGCGCCAAATGCAAACTCTCGAGGACAAGATTCGCAGCGCCGAAGACGCGCAGGCGTATGTGTTGCGCTACGGTCTTACGACCAGCGTGGATATGGGAGTCTTCGTTGACCCCGACAGCCCGGATGTGCAGGACAGCTTCACGTTTCCTGGCATTGCCAGCGCCAATCCTTGGACCGTGTATGACCAGATTCTCGCGCTCGATCACCAGCGCAAGCTCGACGAGCGTATTCGGCTCTTCATGATCTCGATGGATAAAACAATGGCGCTGCCACTCTTGACCGAGCGCCTGCTGAACGTTTTCCCCGACTTTGGCGACGGCATGCTTCGCGTTTCGGGGATCGGTGAATTCGCGTCGCCCTGGTTTTCGAATTTCGCAGGCGGGCAGCATCCAGAAAACTACGAAACGGCGCTGCAGTTGGTCGCCAAGCACGGCTGGACCTATCAACAACACACGTTGTCTCTCGCGGAAGTTCGGTTCACCGCGCAAACCTATGAAAAGGTCAACGCTGTCACGCCGCTTGCCGACTTGCACTGGTCAATCGCGCACGTGCCCTCGATTGACCCGCAGACGCTCCAGTCCATGAAAGCGATTGGCGTTGGCATGGCGCTCCATGGCTGGAAATATCTTCAGGGTGGCCAGGGCACGCCTGCGGGACAACCGGCGGGGCCGCCCTATCACAGCATCCTCGAGAGCGGAATACACGTTGGCGCGGGCTCGGACGCGGGTGACATTTCCGTGCTCGATCCCTGGTACGAAATCTATTACATGGTCACAGGCAAGGACTGCACAGGAGCGCTAATCAATTTGGGCGAGCAGGTCACGCGCGAACAGGCCCTCCGCATGTACACAGCGGACAACGGCTGGTTCTTCCACGAAGAGGACGAGCTGGGCTCGATGGAAACGGGCAAATTCGGTGACCTGGTTGTCCTCAGTGACGATTATTTTGATCGCAAGGCAGTTTCGGATGAAGGAATCAAGCAGCTACATTCCGCGCTGACAGTGGTCGGCGGTCGCATCGTATACAGCGAGCTCCACTAGCAGCCGAATAGATGGAGTTGCCTCTCAAACTCCGTTGAAGATCAGGTCAAGTTCCTTTCGAGCCGTGCGCAACATATTGCCTATCGCGCCTGCGACCCAGCGGATCAGAAGGACGACAACCAGCACAAGTGCCAACGCGATCGTCGCCGCGCCATAAGGATGCCTTGTGGCGAGCCATGTAAGGAACACGGCGAATAGGTCCTCCCCCATGCTCAGCGCCGCATTGGAGAAGGGTTCTGGATACGGAGTCACGGCTGCGCGGACAGCGGTCTTGCCGCCGTGCGCCGCCAGCGCAATTACGCCTCCCAGCAGCGTGGCAATCAATTGCCATCCCGGTGAGAGCTGCGCCGTGGCGCCATAGGCAAGCAGTGCAGCTACTGGAACGCGTACGAACGTTTGCAGGGCGTTCCATAGCAGATCAAAAACCGGAATTTTGTCGGCGAAGAACTCGACCAGAAACAAAATGCCGGCGCAGGCGATCACATACCAGCTGGAGAGTATTTGCAAATCTGGCGGCAACGGGAGAACGCCAGTGTGCGCCAACAGACCGAGCGTGGCCACGGTTGCGTACACGTTCAGTCCCGCCGCGAAGCTGATTGCTATCAGTACCGCGAAAAGTTCGTTGGACGGAATTCGCACGGCATCGAGCACCTCGCGCTAGCTTGAGACCCGACGCCACGAATCGTCAAGCGAAAGCGGTTTACTTGAAGTAGCTCCGTGGCGGGGTGGTGGAGTACCCGCAAGCCAGATGTCCTGTAATTCGGCGCATCAAGACTTAACCCAACTCGCTGTGATAACTTCGCCGTGACCAAGGGGCAGCCGCACCCGTTGCAGAAATGCGGCACCAGGGATCTTCAAAGGAGCGTTTCGATGCGATCCGTGCCGTTCTGCATTGCGGCCATCCTTGCATTCGGAGGATGGTTTGTCTCCTCTGGGACCATCGAGGAGCCGGTTCATCTTGACTCCGGCTTAGTCTCGGGTATCGCGGGCTCGGATGCCGCTGTCCGCGTTTTCCGTGGGATCCCGTACGCTGCGCCGCCCGTCGGAAAGCTGCGCTGGCGCGCGCCGCAACCCGTGGCGCATTGGGACGGCGTTCGGAAAGCCGATCAATTCGGGGCGATGTGCATGCAGTCTGCATTCCGCGCCCCGAATCCTGCCGCAAATCCACCCAAAATCAGCGAGGACTGCCTTTTCCTCAACGTCTGGACCGCGGCCACTTCAGCTAGCGAACGACGGACAGTCATGGTCTGGATTCACCCCGGCGGCTATCAAACCGGGTCCGGTTCGACTCCGGGCTACGATGGAGAAGCCCTGGCCAAGAAGGGCGTCGTGCTCGTCACCATCAACTACCGGCTGGGTGTGTTTGGATTTTTCTCGCATCCAGATTTAACCCAGGAATCCGAGAATCATGCGTCCGGCAACTACGGCCTTATGGATCAGGTCGCCGCACTCCAATGGGTCCAGAAGAATATTGCCGGATTTGGTGGCGATCCGAAGCGCGTGACCGTTTTCGGCGATTCGGCTGGATCATCCGGCATCTCCAATCTCATGGGATCGCCGCGCGCGAAAAGGCTGTTCCAGCGCGCAGTTGGCGAAAGTGGCGCGTGGATGGGCATTTCTCTCGCCCCCCCACGAACTCTCACGGATGCGGAACAGGCTGGCATGAAAATGGCCGAGGCGCTGCACGCACAAACCTTGGAGGACCTGCGCGCACTTTCGGCGGAAGATTTGCTCAAGGGTGGCCGTGGTGTCGGGCCGGTGATTGACGGATGGTTTCTTCCGCAGGACGTCAGAACGGTATTCGCCGAGGGCAATCAGAATGATGTGCCGCTACTCGCCGGATCGAACAAGGACGAAGGAACATTTTTCCTTCAGCCCACCACAGCCGATAAGTTTATCGAGCGTTCGCGGACGCGTTTCGGCGATCAGGCGGACGCATTCCTGAAGCTCTATCCCGCAGGCTCTGATGAGGAAGCCAACACGTCGCAACTTGCCTCCTTTCGCGACGAGCTCGCCTTTGTGATGCGGGTTTGGGCGCGGGCGCAAACGAATACCGGGCATTCGAAGGCATTTCTCTATTACTTCACCCATGAGCCTCCACCGCCCGTGGGCTCGACTTCTCGCGGTGGCCTTGCTTCGGGCGCGACTCACGGAGCGGAAGCCCAGTATATTTTCCAAAACCTGCTGGGATCGCGCGCGTGGACAGACCTGGATCATCAAGTTTCAAACACCGTCTCGTCGTACTGGGTTAACTTCGCGACGAACGGCGATCCAAACGGAAAGGGTCTGGCTAAGTGGCCTGCCTTTGACGATAAGAAGAGCGATCGGCCGATGGTACTGGGCGATCGAGCCGAAATTGGACCAGCACCGAATCCCGCGCAGCTCGCGTTCTTCGAACAGCTTTATGAGAAACCACAGGGAAGTGAGCACTGAGCCACGTCTGGCGAAGAGCTATCCGTGGTGTGCGACAAAAAGTAGCAAGACGAAAATGATGATCGGGATAAGCGCCAGAGCGAAGTAGGACCAGCGAAGTCTCGGTTTCAAGTCTGGTTTTTGATCCTCAGATCTTCGTTCCACGAGGTAGCCGACGTCCACGTGATCTGGATGTTCCAAATCCCAGGCGAAATCTCGGGCCGTCACATATCTATCGCGTGGATCGCGCTCCAGCGCGCGATATATGGTTTCCCGCAATTGTGGCGTGACGGTGGACTCGATTTCGCGCGGTAGCACCGCTTTGTTCAGCAAACGCTGATTCATCGCCACAACCGGGTTAGGTCCGCCGAACGGCACCTCCCCGCTGATCATTTCGAAGAGCATCACCCCCAGGGAATAAATATCGCTGCGCGGATCGCCGCGCTTTCCTTTTACCTGCTCGGGCGAGACATAATCGGGCGTGCCCATGGACTTGGTAAGTCTGCCGAAAGTGAGGCGCCGTGCTCCCACTTCGCCGGCGATCCCGAAATCAAGGAGTTTGACCTCGTTTTTCGCACCGATCAGGATGTTGTCTGGTTTCAGATCGCGGTGTACGACCCCATGCGCGTGAATGTAATCGAGCGCCTCACAAATCTGAATTGCAATTTGCAGGGCCACTCCCTGCGGGAGCTTCCCCTGCGTATCAATAATTTCGCGCAGCCGCGTTCCTTCGACCCATTCCATGATCATGCATACGCGGCCCGTATCTTCGTCGGGCAGAACCTTTACAACGCCGCGATGATCTAGCTTCCGGCCGATGTCCGCCTCGCGGTGGAAGCGATCGAAGAACAGAACGTCGGCCTCCAGCTCGGGATGGGGAATCTTTATCGCCACGGAAGTTCCATTAACGAGATCGGTTCCACGGAAGATGGACGCCATGCCTCCGCGGGCCACGAGATCGTCTACACGATAGCGGCCAATCCGGTCGCCTTTTTGCGGTGGACTAATCATCGGCGTGCCTCATTGAGCTACCACTTTCGAACCGCCGGATAGAAGGATGACGCTTGGCGCGTAGGACGCTCGTGCGACGTCTCAGTCACGGAATTTCAATCGTTACTCTAGATGCCGGCGTCTAAATTAGGCATAAACAAGGCATAAGGAATTCGTATAGCGGGGAATTAATGGAGGGAGTCAGGACGGATGTCGCGGCCGCTCGTTCACGCGTGGCTAACCCTCTAACCGGTAATGTGGGTGCCGGTACCCAAGTTACCGGTAATCCAACCAACCTGGAGTTAGCAGGCTGGAACCTCCCTGAACCGCACTTGCGGACCTTCGAAACGTCCGCTTAGTCCGTCACCCTGAATCTGGGCCTACGTCGTCGGCCGCGAGCCGGAGATCAGGATGTCCACGAGTCTTTTAGCGCTTTGCTGCCAATCCGGGCCGGACGAGACATTGGAGACGCCGACCAGAGCGCGGAGCAAATCAACTGGGTCGAGGTCCTGACGAATGTCGCCGCTCTCCATGGCACGCTTCACCAGCGCGCGAAGTGCCTGGTGCATCTTCGCGTAAGAGGCTTCGAACACCTTCTTGGGGTCGCCGAGCAGAGTATTCAGGGCAGGCGCGATGAGCTGCTTGGCCGCAATAGCATCCACGAACAACAAGAGCCATGCGCGCAGAGCTTCAATGGGCGGCATGGTTCGAGCGAACTTCTGCTCCGCCGCGGCCAGCTTTTCCAGCTCCGACTGATACACCGATTGCAGGAGTTTTTCCCGCGTCGGAAAGTGGCGGTACAAAGTACCGGGTCCGACCTCCGCCTGTTTGGCGATGTCGTCCAGGCTAGCGTTTGCGCCGTGGCGGGTAAACGCCACCTTCGCCACTTCCAGAATCCGATCGCGGTTCCGCTCGGCGTCCGCCCGGGGCTTCCGGGGAGGTTGTGATCGTTTTTTTGGCATTTTTAAAAAAAACTTGCAACCGGAGGCGTCCTCCGGTTATCTTATCTAGTGCGGAGACACTCTCCGTTTTATTCGAGATGAGGCGGCTTGTCAATAGCAATCGCCAGGCGAGCGGCCCGAAGGAGAAAGAATATGAATACGATGGATGTATTTGGAGCAACGTCAACCACGGATGAAGTTCTTTCAGGAATGAACCTGCGCGGGAAGCGAATATTGGTTACCGGCGTTTCGGCCGGCTTGGGCATTGAGACGGCAAGATCGCTCGCCGCACATGGCGCAGATGTGGTGGGCGCAGCGCGCGATTTGAAAAAGGCGGAAGCGGCGACCGCCGAGGTGCGAAGGGATGCGGCGGCGGGCGGCGGGAGCCTCGAGCTGGTGGCGCTCGATCTCGGCAACCTTAAAAGCGTGCGCTCCTGCGCGGACGGTCTGCTCGCGAAGGGGCAGTTCATTGATGTGATTATTGCGAATGCGGGCGTAATGGCAACTCCGTTTGGCCATACGGCGGATGGTTTTGAGACGCAGTTCGGTACGAATCACCTGGGCCACTTCGTCTTCGTCAACCGGATTGCGCCGCTCCTGCGTCCCGGAGGACGGCTGATCAATTTGTCTTCCGCAGGTCATCGCTTTTCGAATGTAGATTTGGAGGATCCGAACTTTGAGCACACGTCCTATCACCCTTTCGTTGCCTATGGTCGGTCGAAGACGGCGAACATCCTCTTTGCCGTAGAGTTTGATCGCCGGCACCGCGGGCGCGGCATCCGAGCGGCCGCCGTGCATCCGGGAGGGATCCAAACCGAGCTTGGGCGCTACGCCGACGCCGGAAGCATCCAGAAAATGATTGACCAGATCAACCAGCAACTCGCCGCCGAAGGTAAGGGACCTTTCCAGTGGAAGACAATTCCCCAGGGAGCGGCGACTTCAGTGTGGGCCGGCGTTGTTGCCGGGGCGAATGAAGTCGGCGGACGGTATTGCGAGAACTGCCACGTGGGTGGGGTCGTTTCCGACGACACGACGATCAGCGCAGTGAGCGAAGGAGTGCGAGCGTATGCACTCGATCCAAACAACGCCGAGAAGCTTTGGAAGAAAAGCGAAGAAATGGTTGGAGAATCCTTTTCGCGTTAGGAAGCAGGAACTGCAGCGACGCGAAGGGAACAATCGAATAAGGAGATTGCGATGCACAACAAACCTGTCGCCCTGGTCACCGGGGCTAATCAAGGAATCGGTCTTCAGATCGCGAAGGATCTCGTGGCGCACGGCTTCACTGTGCTGGTTGGGTCGCGTAATTCTGAGCGGGGCGAGGCTGCGGCGAAGGAGATTGGGCGGGACGCGCGCGCGATCCAGCTCGACGTGACGGATCAGGCTTCGATCGCCGCGGCGACGGAGCGCATTCGGAATGAGCTTGGCCGTCTCGACGTGCTCGTCAACAACGCGGCGATCTCGAATACGACCAAGCAGCCGGGCATGTCCGTACAGGAGTACTCCAAGCTGGTCCGCCCGAGCAACGTGTCGCTTGATGAAGTACGCGCGGTGTGGGACACCAACGTATTCGGCGTCCTCGCCGTTACCCAGGCGATGCTGCCGCTACTGCGCGAGGCGCCGGGGGCGCGCATCGTCAACGTGTCCAGCGGCGTTGGCTCGCTTACCAGAAACTCTGATCCGGCCGCCCCCTGGCGCTCGACCTTCGGCCCCGTTTATCCCGCGTCCAAGACGGCTCTCAATGCCATCACGCTCGCCATGGCGATCGAACTGGAGTCAACCGGGATCAAGGTCAACGCCGCTTGCCCGGGCTATACGAAGACGAACCTCAACAACTATACAGGCACGCGGACGGTCGAGGAGGGCGCCCGAGAGCCGGTGCGCCTCGCGCTGCTCGGTCCGGATGGTCCGACGGGCACGTTCTCGAACGACGACGGCCAGCTTCCGTGGTGACGTAGTCTCGAGCGCGTGGTCGAAGCGGCAATCAAGCTTGCAAGGTTGAGCCATCAATAATCGAAATTATAAGGAGAAGAGAAAATGCGAATCTTCGTCACAGGAGCTACGGGATTTATCGGTTCGGCGATCGTGCCGGAATTAATCAAAGCCGGCCATCAGGTACTCGGACTGACGCGGTCGGATGCGGGGGCCCGATCTCTCATTGCCGCCGGAGCCGAAGCGCACCGAGGGAGTCTTGAAGACCTGGAGAGCCTCCGCGCCGGCGCGGCCAAGTCGGACGGCGTCATCCACTGTGCGTTCATTCACGACTTCTCGAAATTTCAAGAGAACTGCCAGATTGACAAACGGGCCATCGAAGCCCTGGGTTCCGTGCTTGCCGGTTCTGATCGGCCCCTCATTGTCTCATCGGGGACGGCTGGAGCGGCTGCGCCGGGCCAGGTTGCGACCGAAGATCTTGTGGTGCCGCCGGGTTCCCCATTGCCCCGGGTTTCGGAGCAGACGGCTCTGTCGCTGAAGGGCGTTAGCGCTTCGGTCATGCGCCTTCCGCAGGTTCACGACACGGTCAAGCAGGGGCTTGTCACATATATCATCGCTGTGGCGCGTGAAAAAGGCGTGTCGGCATATGTGGGAGAAGGCCGCAACCGTTGGGCGGCAGCGCACATTTCGGACGTCGCCCGCCTTTACCGGTTGGCGCTGGAGAAGCATGAAGCGGGCGCGAAATATCATGCGGTCACCGAAGAAGGCGTACCGGTGCGAGACATTGCCGAAACCATAGGTCGCGGCTTGAAGATTCCGGTGGTTTCGCTGTCGCCGGAAAAGGCTGCGGCGCATTTTGGATGGCTGGCCATGTTCGCGGGATTGGATATGCCGGCTTCAGGCGCGCAGACACAGCAACGTCTGGGATGGCACCCGACCGGACCCGGACTGATTACCGATCTCGATAAAATGTGTTATTTCGAGACCAATACAGAAATCCCGTCTGGGGCGGCAGTGAGAGCAGCCAGCTGATTCCGTAACCTATGAACGGCTGGTCCAGTTCTAGGAGTTTTCCTCAGGTCGCCCGCCTGGCTGGACGGTCAAGTGCTATTACCGGCAACCCCGCGCGCTTGACAATCCTTCTCCCGAAAATCTAAAATCATCTAGGCGAAGAAAAAGCGAAAACTGAAGTCCCTTCTTTTCGCCCTTCGCATTCGCCCATGAGCTCAAAAGCTGCTGCTTTGCGTTTGCATGTCGCATCCGCGCTCGCTGCGCGTGTCGCGAGTCCTTTTGAATATCGCGACCGCCCGCTTGTGGAAACTGTTCCGGCCGGCATCGGCCCCGTGGATTTTCTTACGGGCGGATTTCCTCGCGGCAGCCTGACGGAAATTTATGGCCCTCCCTGTTCCGGAAGAACCAGTCTGTTGATTTCCGCGCTGGCGTCGCGAACCGCGGCGTCGGAGGTATGCGCTCTCGTTGACGCGCGCGATTCCTTCGACCCCACTTCCGCGGAAGCTGCCGGCGTGAAATTGAAACATCTGCTCTGGGTTCGCTGCCGCAACGTTGACCAGGCCCTGCGCTCGACTGATCTGCTGATACAGGGCGGCGGCTTTGGATTGATCGCTCTCGATTTCGGCGACACCCCCGCGCAGGTTGTCCGCTACGTTCCCCTTCAGGTGTGGTTTCGTTTCCGCCGGGCTGTGGAATCCACCCCCACCATTCTTGTCGTGCTGGAGCAGGAATCGAACGCCAAGACGTGCGCCTCTCTGGTCCTTCAACTTCGCATGCAGGAAGCGCGATGGTCGCAGGCAGCATCCGGAACAGCGGAAGAAATTCTTTCGCCGCATTCACGAGGGCATCTTCTCGAAGGCTCGAAGAGTCACGCGGAAATGGTTCGTTCCCGGGCGAAGCGGGAAGGGGACCGCCTGATTCAGCAGGAAGTTTTCATGCACGATGGCGGCAACGGCGTCGAATTCGAAACAGAAGCCATGGAGATTTATTCCCGCGCATTACACGGCATGGGCAGCTTGGGAGGAGGATCCGGAAAAAGGTGAGGAATTTTTCCAGCTCCTTGGCCTCTCCGCCGGAATTCGATGACATTCGCTTCCATTTTCATTCCCAATTTTATGCTGCAGGCGGTTGTCCGCACCGAGCCCGCCCTGCGCGAACGCGCCTTAGCGCTGATAGACGGGAATCCGCCGCTATGCAGCGTGGTAGCCATCAACGAAAAAGCCACCCAAGCGGGAATCGAACTCGGGATGACGAAAATGAACGCGGCGCAATTCGCCGGTTTGGAAATGCGTCCCCGCTCCCGGCCGCAGGAAAAAATAGCTCACGCAGTATTGCTTGATATCGGCTGGTCGGTTTCCCCGCGAATCGAAGACACCGCGCAGGACACCATCGTTCTGGACCTCTCCGGCCTGACCAATTTATTCGGCGCGGAAAAAGACATCGGCGCGCACCTCGCGCAGCGCTCCTGCGAATGCGGCTTGCTGCCAAACGTCGCCATTGCCTCCAACGTGGATACAACCCTGATCGCCGCCCGGGGTTTTCAGGGGATCACGGTGATTCCGCCCGGGCAGGAATCGAAATGTCTGGGTGATTTGCCCGTCAGCGTTCTTTCCCCATCCGCCGAGACCGCCGAAACCTTGAGCCGATGGGGCGTACGCACCTGTGCCGCGTTTGCCGGTCTGCCGGTTTTGCAGCTTTCCGAGCGCCTTGGACAGGGAGGAGTTCGTCTGCACGCCCTGGCGCGCGGTGCCATCTCGCGCTCGCTCGCAATCGCGGAGCCCGGCCATTCATTTGAAGAAGAAATGGAGCTGGACGATCCCGTCGAGGAGCTCGATCCACTTTCGTTTCTACTGGGCCGGTTGCTCGATCAGCTTTGCGCGCGTTTGGCGGCGCGTTCGCTGGCGGCTGCCTCCCTTCGCGTGCGTTTTGAACTCCAGCCTTCTTTTGAAAATGCGTTGGACGATCGTAAAGAGATGTTTCGCCGGATCAATCCTCCCGGCGTGTATGAAAAAGAGTTGCAGCTTCCCATTCCGGCGCGCGATTCAAAAATGCTTTTGAAATTATTGCGCCTGCGTTTGCAATCGAATCCGCCTGCTGCTCCCATTCGAAAAATCGTCCTCGGAGCGGAATCCGCCCGCCCGCGCGCCATGCAAGGCGGTTTGTTTCTTCCGAGTTTCCCCGATCCCGAAAAACTGGAGCTCACCATCGCGCGCATCGCCAACGTAGTCGGCGAAGGAAATATCGGTTCGCCTGCTCTGGTGGATACCTGGCGTCCGGGCGAATTTCAGATGCGGCGTTTTCTGGCTCCTATGGAAGCTATGGGGACAGGTCACAACCACAGTGATGTCGCTCATCCGGAAATGCCGCACAATAACTTCAAAGCTTCCACAAGCTTTCGAATCTTTCGCCCGCCCGTTCCCGCCACTCTGGAGCTGCATGCCGGGCGTCCCACCCGTGTTTTTTTTCAGGGGCTGCGCGGACAAGTGTTGGCCGCTTCCGGCCCGTGGCGCACATCCGGCGACTGGTGGCGGGAAGATCCCTGGCAGCAGGACGAATGGGATCTGGAGATTCATTTCCATCCTTCTTCGGACAGCCGCGACGCAGCGGCGGCATCGCGTCCCGATTGCGGGCTCTATCGTTTTTACTTCGACGCGCTGCGCGGCAGCTGGTTCGTGCAGGGAATTTACGATTGATGTACGTCGAGCTGCACGCGCGATCCGCATTCAGTTTTCTCGAAGGTGCTTCCTCGCCCGAAGAATTGGCCGGCATGTGCAAGAAACTCAATATGTCCGCCATGGCGCTGCTCGATCGCGATGGCGTCTATGGCTCGCCCCGTTTTCATCTGGCAGGGGAAAAGCATTCCATTCGCGCGCATATCGGTGCGGAGGTCACCTCCACCGCGGGCTGGCGCTATCCCTTGCTCGTCGAATCGCGCAAGGGCTACCAGAATTTGTGCCGACTGATCACGCGCATGAAGCTTCGCGCGCGCAAAGGGGAGGGAAGCGTCCAGCCCGAGGAAATCGCCGCGATGGGCGGCGGCCTGATCTGCTTGACGGGAGGCGACGAAGGTCCGCTCGCGCATGCTTTGTCGCATGGCGGGATGGACGCAGCCATCGAATGCGTCCAGCAACTTTGCCGGGCGTTCGGCCAGGAAAATGTCTACGTCGAATTGCAACGCCACCTCTGCCGCGAGGAAGAAGCGCGCAACCAGGCGGCGGTGGTCATCGCGCGAAAGCTGAAATTGCCTTTGCTCGCGACTAACGGCGTCTCGCACACGCTGCCCGAGCAACGCGAGCTGCTGGATGTCTTCACCTGTATTCGTCATCACCGCGTACTCGCGACCGCCGGCCGCTTGCTGAGCCGCAATTCCGAGCGCCATTTCAAGACGCACGAGGAAATGGCCGCGCTCTTTTCCGATCTTCCCGAGGCCATCGCCGCCACGGAGGATCTTTCCCGACGCCTGCAATTCAGCCTGAACGACCTCGGCTATGAATTTCCCGCCTATCCCGTTCCTGGTGGCGGCTCGCAGATGGAATTTCTCCGCCAGCGTTCGCACGAAGGCATGATTTCCCGCTACGGCTCCCGCGACGAACGCGCGCGGCGTCAAATTGATCGCGAACTCGCCCTCATCGAAAAACTCCATCTCCCCGGCTACTTTCTGATCGTCTGGGACATCGTTCGTTTTTGCCGCGAAAAAAATATTCTCGTGCAGGGGCGCGGCTCCGCCGCCAATAGCGCCGTTTGTTACGCGCTAGGCATCACCGCGGTGGATCCCGTGGGAATGGATCTTCTCTTCGAACGGTTTTTGTCCGAAGAGCGCGGCGAGTGGCCGGATATTGATCTCGATCTCCCCAGCGGCGACCAGCGCGAGCGCGCCATTCAGTATGTCTACGAACGCTACGGAAAATTGGGCGCCGCCATGACCGCGAACGTCATCAGCTACCGCGGGCGCTCGGCCGCGCGCGAAATCGGCAAAGTTCTCTCGTTCGATCCGGAAACGCTCGACCGCTTGTCCGCCCTCGTGGGCGCGTGGCAATACAAAGACCCCGGCGACACGCTCGCCCGCCAGTTCCGCGACGCCGGCCTCGACCTCCAGAATCGGCGCATTCGGAAATTTTTCGAGCTTTGCAAAGCCGTACAGGATTTGCCGCGCCATCTGGGGCAGCATTCCGGCGGAATGGTGGTCTGCCAGGGGCAGCTCGATTCCGTTGTCCCTCTCGAACCGGCCACGATGCCGGGCCGCGTCGTCGTGCAATGGGACAAGGAAGATTGCGCCGACATGGGCATCGTGAAAGTAGATCTGCTCGGTCTGGGAATGATGGCGGTCCTTGAAGACTCGCTGAAAATTATTCGCGAGCATCATGGAGAAGAAATTGATCTCGGCCATTTGCCCGCGAAGGATCCGGCCGTCTATGCGGCGCTGCAAAAGGCAGACACCGTCGGGATGTTTCAAGTGGAAAGCCGCGCGCAGATGTCCTGCCTGCCTCGCCTTCACCCTGTATGTTTCTACGATATCGTCGTGCAGGTCGCGATTATTCGCCCCGGACCCATCGTCGGCAAAATGGTTCATCCTTATTTGAAACGCCGCCAGGGACTGGAATCGCCCGAATATTTTCATCCCGCCCTCGAACCTGCCCTGGAGCGCACGCTCGGAGTGCCTCTTTTTCAGGAGCAGTTATTGCGCATGGCCATGGTTGCCGCGGGATTCACGGGCGGCGAAGCCGAGGAATTGCGGCGCGCCATGGGATTCAAGCGTTCCGAGCAGCGCATGAAAGAAATCGAAATAAAACTCCGTCGTGGAATGCAAGCCAACGGAATCACTGGCGAAACGCAGGACAAAGTCGTCCAGTCCATCACCTCCTTCGCTCTTTACGGGTTTCCCGAATCGCACGCGGCCAGTTTCGCGCTGCTCGCATACGCCAGCGCCTATTTGAAATGCCATTACCTCGCGGCATTTACGGCCGCGATGCTGAATAACCAGCCGATGGGCTTCTATCGCCCGGCCACTCTTGTGAAAGACGCGCAGCGCCACGGATTGAAGTGCAAGCCCATTGACCTCACGCGTTCGGATTGGAATTGCACGCTCGAAAAAATCCCCGAAGGTTTCGCGGTGCGCCTGGGAATGCGCTACGTCAAAGGCCTCCGCCAGGAGATCGCGCTTGAAATCATGCGCCAGCGCGAAGTGCACGCCTTCGCATCTGTGGACGATCTGAAGCAGCGCGTACCCGAAATACAAAAATCCGAGCTGACCGTGCTCGCCGCGGTCGGCGCTTTGAATTTCATTTCCGGCCGGCACGGTTTCCATCGCCGCGACGCCCTCTGGCAAGTCGAGCGCGCCGCCCGCCGCCCCGGCCCGCTTCTGGAGACGCAGGAAGAAGCTTCACCGGACGAGCCTGCCGCCATTCCGGATTCGCCGCTTTCGCGCATGACCGACGAAGAAAGATTAGTCGCCGATTTTCGCGGCACCGGCTTGACCGTCGGTCCACACCCGATGACCTATCGCCGCGCGGAATTAAAGAAGCACGGAGTCCGCGCCGCCATCGAGCTTGCCAAACTTCCCGACGGAATGCGCGTGCGAGTCGCCGGAGCGGTGATTGCCCGCCAGCGCCCCGGTACGGCGAAGGGTTTTGTCTTTCTCAGCCTGGAAGATGAGACGGGAATCGCGAACGCCATCATCACGCCGCAATTGTTCGAGCGCGACCACACCGTGGTCGTCCATCATCCTTTTCTGCTGATCGAAGGCACGCTTCAAAATCTGGACAACGTGGTGTCGGTCAAGGCCGAGCGCGTCCTGCCTCTGGATATATCGCGGGCGGAAGTCACCTCGCACGATTTTCACTGAAGAAAATTACTTGTAACGCCCAACTTCTCTTTTAGGGGGTCAGAGCTTCAGCTCTGACATAAACGTCGCCAAGAAATTGGGGCTTTAGCCCCTGAGGACAACGGTTCTAATTCACTTGCCGCCAGCCGGCAAATCATCCTTCCAACTCAAGATAGCTTCCGAAGTATCGCGGGTAGCCCCCAGGCGTTCACGAGCCAGCGCCCACCGCTCTCGAATCAGCCGCGAAACCGGCGCGTCGAGTTTCACCGCCTCGCCCAGATCGGCCGCGATCTTCACGTCCTTGGCCATTAGGCCGAGCGCAAAACCTGTGGCGAATTTGCCGCCGAGCACCTGTTCCTTGATCATCACCTCAGTCGTGAAGTTGCGGCCGGTGGACACATTCAAAATATCCACCATCGTTCCTTGATCCAGCCCGAACCGCTCGCCGATCAGCAGCGCCTCCACAACCGCCGTATATCCCGCCGCCGCTATATAGTTGTTCAGCGCTTTCATCGCGTGACCGGTCCCGAGCGGACCGGTTTCGAAAATTTGCTTGCCCATGGCCATAAGTAAAGGCTTCGCGCGTTCGATCGCTGCCTTGTCATCCCCGCCGATCATAATCGCGAGCGTCCCAGCCTTGGCGCGCGGCACCGCGCCCGATACCGGCGCGTCAATCAGCACCGCTCCCCGCTTTGCAATCTCCGCACCAAGCTCGCGTGTGCCAACCGGCTCTGACGAGCTCATATCAATGACCAGCGCGCCCGGCCTCAAAGCCTTCGCGAACGCGCCGCCTTGATCCTCCAGCAGCGCCTCGCGGACGATTTTCCCCGTCGGCAGCATCGTCACGGTAATTTCGTTGGCCGCAACTTCCGCCAGACTCGCGGCCGCCTTGCATTTGAACTCCTGCGCAAACCGCGCGCTCTTCGCGGCGTCCATATCAAACACCGTCAACTCGTGCCCGGCCTGTGCGATATGGCTGGCCATCGGCCAGCCCATGTTTCCGATGCCGATAAATCCTACGCGCATGATGTTGGTTGCCCCTTTACTCGAGTCCCATTTCCTTCAGCACGTCTATCGCATGATTGAAGCTGTCCACACCCGCCGGCACTCCCGCATAAATCATGGCGTGCAGCAGCACTTCGCGAATCTCGTCCTTGGTCACGCCGTTTTTCACCGCGCCTCGCACATGTCCCTTCAGTTGATTCGGCCGGTTCAGCGCCACCAGCAGCGCCATCGTCAGCATGCTTCGCGTCCGCCGATCGAGTTGTGGCCGCACCCATACTTCTCCAAAGCAATAGCTCGTCACCAGTTCCTGCAGCGTCCGGTTAAAATCCGTCGCCGATTCGAGCACCTTATCGGAGTTCGCCGGGCCAAACATGTCGCGCCGGATCTGCATTCCGGCGTTAAACGTGTCCGCTTTCGCGCCATTCGTACTCTGCGGAGTCGTCTGTTCGTCGAAATGTACAAGTGTCACTCCGCCAGTCGCGTAGTTCGGCACGTCCGCCGCCACTTTCTTGCCGATCGGAGACTCCATCGCCGCGCCCATCGTCGCCGCATCGGCAAACGCTCCTTCCCATATGCAGAAATATGGCGACGGAGCGCCCACGCCCTCGATCGTGAAGCTGTGCCGGCTCGAAATCAGTCCCGGCATCTGCTGCGCCAGAGGAAGATGCGTCCCTTCGTAGTATTTCTTGAAATGTGCCGGATCTTTCGGAGCAGGGTAGAGCGCGAGAACTTTGTGCATGGCGGTCGGTGTCCTTTTTTGTGATCTATGCTCGGGCTACTTCACCCGTGTGAAAAATCGAGAATCTATGTAGGTCGTGGCTTCAGCCGCGACGCAATCGCCCCAAAATCAGGACGGCTTCAGCCGCTGAAGCTCCCCTTCGCGGTTCCCAAGGATTCTACAGTCGGAACAGCTTCCGCGCGTTTTCGCCCAGAATATTGCGCTTGGCCTGCTCGTCCAGGAACGGCAGCCCTGCGATCCGCGCCGGCACATCGAAATCCCAATGCGGCCAATCGGAGGAGTACATCAGCTGCGTATCCGCATGCACGGCCTTGAACGTCGCTTCCAGCATGTGCGGCATCGTCACCTCAAGCGGCTGCGACGTAAAAAACATCTCCGCGATGTATTCGCTGGGAAGCCTCTTCAGCAGTGGAGCATCGGACTGCCGCATCAGGTATTCGTGATCCAGCCGCTGCATCATGAAGGGAACCCATGCCAGCCCGCTTTCGATCCAGATCACTTTCAGCTTGGGAAAGCGCTCGGGAAGCCCGTTCACGATCCAGTTCGTCATATGCATCATGTTGCAGGTTACGAACGACATCGAGTGAACCGATAGGAACCGGTTCATCGTGGACGTCATCGTATCGCCCCACGTGGGCCCTGCATGGAATGCCAGCGGCAGGCCGCGCTCCTCGAGTTCGCGATAAATCCGCATGAACATGTTCTTGTGGACGCCCGCGTGCCGCTGGCTCGTGATCATGAATCCGACCACGCCGGGTGTTTCGCCGAACTCCTTGATCATTTTCAAGCTTGCGTCAGGATCGTGAAACGGGAGGCAGAGCAAAGTCTTCACGCGCTTCTCGCGCGGCAGAATTGTCCTCGTGAACCAGCGGTTGTAGGCAAACGTCATTGCCGTCACGATGTCCGGCTCCGGATGCAGCCCCATCTCCAGCATCGGCTGCGGGAACACAACCTGCATCTTGATCCCCATCGAATCCATGGCGCGCCGCACCAGCGTTAAATCCCGATGCTCGTCCGTCTTCTCCACATGCTCGCCGAGTTCCGCCTGGTGCGGGATGCGCCCAAACACGTCCTGAAACGTCAGCCCGACCGGATGATTGCTGAACGCCAGTTGTTTTGCATTCGGCCAATTCTGAGTCATGGATATCGCGTTGTGCCGCAGCACTGGATTCTCGAGGTGATTCAGAATTTCGGCCCAGGAATCGAATTCCACGTGGTGCGCGTCCACGTCCACGATGAAGTAGTCGTCGAGGTGCAGGCGGGCGATGTCGCGGTGCGCGTTGGCGAGAATTTCGCGCGAGTCCGTGCGCGTCGTAATTTGCTGTACCTTGTGCTCGGTCGCGCTATTCACGCCGTTCACCACGTCTACTTTACTCATCGTCGTTTCCTCATCCGCTCACAATGCTTTCGGCGCCGTCCGCGAAAACCACAGCGCCAAATCGAAAGGATTCATATGCTGCGCTCGCAGCAGCGCGCATGCAACCACCATTGCCTCGGTAGTCGAAACGGTGGAGTCAATCGCAGGCACCTCGCTCTCGAGTTCCTCCGCGAACGCCGCATAAAGCTTCACCGCCTCGGTCACGAGATTCGTCACGTCATCTCGCGGCACAGCGGCCACTTCTCCCGCCTGCGTGATTCGCTCGATCTGCTCGCGTAACTCCGCGAGAAGGCTGGACAGTTTCGCAGCATCGTCAGACGGTGACATAAATCCCGTCAGCCGTCTCTTCCACCGGCACCGAAATCAACCGCGCCGAGCGCCGCCCGGGATGCACGCCCGTCTTGATGTCGTATTCGAATCCGTGCCATGGGCAGACGATATGCAGGTGCGCCTCATCGAAAGCGAATCCGTGGCTTTCGCCGCCAGCGTCAATCACTTCGTTTACACGCGGAATAATTTTCCCCTGGCAGACCGGTCCGCCCTGGTGTGCGCACTTATTAAGGTATGCGTAGAGATTTCCGCCCACGCGGAAAATACCGATGGTGGTTTCGCCGACGTCCACGACCAGGCGTCCGCCTTCCGGCACGCGTTCGCCCGCGCCCACGAATACCTTCTGCGATGTGGCTGCCATATTCCCCCGGTCGCTGCCACCCTTTGGTAGCCGGCGGGGCGTATTGTATGTTGAGAAACACTCCTTATCAACTTACTAGCCCGCCCGCGAATGTGTTATACTGCCTTTGCGCTTAATACCGCGGTTGTGTGGTGTGGTTGCTCTCGTCGAATAACTGCTGAGAATACCCCGCCGTCAGTTCCTTCCAAAGTCTTTTGCGTAATTAAAAAAAGGACTGGAGTTGCAGGTTGTCGTGCCCGCTTGAGAACCATCCAGCGCGCTGACCACCGCATTTACCAGATAAGAAAACACTTAGAACATGCAGAATTTTTCAGAATTATCAATTTCAAACTATACAAAGGAGCGGCTCTCGACAGCTGGTTTCTCGATCCCGACTCCTGTCCAGGCTGCCGCGATTCCCACGGCGCTTGCAGGCAAGGACGTGCTCGCGACCGCGCAGACAGGCACCGGCAAAACGCTGGCGTTCCTGATCCCGATCATCGAGCGCCTGCTCCAGGACAATACTCCCGGAATCGCAGCGCTCGTTCTCGTTCCTACGCGCGAGCTGGCCATGCAGGTCGTCGAGCAGTACAACGATTTGAGGGGCAAGCAATTGTCGCCAGCGGCTCTGGTCGTCGGCGGCTTGGCCGAGGGCAGCCAGCTGAACGCATTGCGTAAGGGAGCTCGTCTCGTCGTGGCCACGCCCGGACGTCTCGAGGATTTTCTCGATCGCAGGCTCGTAGCCTTCAAATCTTTGCGCGTGCTCGTCCTCGACGAAGCCGATCGCATGCTGGATATGGGATTTCTTCCCGCGATTCGCAGGATTGTTTCCATTCTTCCGAAGGATCGCCAGACTCTCTGCTTCTCGGCCACGCTCGAAGCCTCGGTTGCGCATTTGGTTCATGACTACATGCGGCATCCGGTTCGCGTCGAACTCGGCTCGGTGCTCAGGGCCTCCGAAAACGTTCGCGTGCAGGCTTTCGAAGTTTCCACCGCTAGCAAACTCGATGTGCTGTGCCGTTTGCTGGCTCAGGATAAGGGCCGAGTTCTCGTCTTCGCGCGCACCAAGCGCGGATGCGAACGTCTGGCTCTCAGCTTGAACCGCGAAGGCTTCGCTGCATCCATGATTCACGGCGGGCGCTCGCAATCGCAGCGCACTGCGGCTCTCACCGGATTCCAGCAAGGGCGTGTCCGCATCCTCGTCGCGACTGATTTGGCCGCGCGCGGGATTCACGTGGACGACATCGCTCAGGTCATCAACTATGATCTGCCGGAAATCGCCGAGAATTTCATCCATCGCGTCGGACGATCCGGACGAGCGGGCGCACAGGGTCTCGCTTCGACTCTCTTCGGAATTGACCAGCGTGGTGAGTTGCTCGCACTCGAGCGCACACTCGGCATCAAGATGGAGAGGATGAAGGCAGCGGATCTTCCGGAACGAAAAGACCGGAAACCTGCCTCGCATCATAATCTCGCGCCTGCGACCTCCAGAATCAGCCGGTTACCCGGCGAGTTTCTGCAGGCCCAGACAATGTCCTAACCTTTCCCCACCCGCGGGGTTCGTAGCAAAGGCCCGGCCGATTATTCGGTCGGGCCTTTGCATTTTTGCGTCAACGAAATGCGTTGGTGTCATCTGCTCGCTTCGCTCCCATATCTCCAAGTGGTCTGTGCGCAATCCGCGCAGCTCGCACGCAATTGCCCTCGCTTTGTAGGTCGTGGCTTCAGCCACGACAAGACATGTCGCGCGTAGCGCCTTCCTTTGCGCCGGTCTTATCGCAGCAAGTGTTCAGTGTGCGAACGCTGCCTCGCGTTCTCTGCGCCTCCCAGCTCCGGTGATTTGCGAACGGAGTGGATGTGAGCTTGAGTTTCCTCTGTGCTCTCTGTGTCTACTCTGTGTCCTTCGTGCCCTGAGTGCTTTGGCGAAGGGTGCGGTTTGATCCGCCGGTCTAGGCTTCCGCGCACGGCCAACTGATGTCGCCGACCGGTAAATCTCCGTTGACAGGTGAGACTCGAATATGAGGTATAGGGTGCGAATGTTTGAGCAAACTCTCAATCCCACTGGACATCTGTGGCTGACCATCCTCGTCGCGCTGGTTCCTCTCGCGGCGTTGATCTTGATGCTCGCCGTTTTTCGCGTCACCGCTTGGCTCGCTACTATCGTCGCGGGCATCGTCACCGTGCCCGTGGCCGTTTTCGTTTGGCACGCGCCCCTCTCCAATGTTTTGAAATCGTATTTGTATGGCGGCCTCACCGGCATCTGGAACATTGACTGGATCACCTTCTGGGGCCTGATCATCTTCAACACGCTGGTGCTCACCGGAAATTTCGGACGATTCAAAACCTGGATGGTCCATCACGCCACCGCCGACATTCGCATTCAAACCATTATGCTGGCGTGGGCTTTCGGCGCCTTGCTGGAAGGCCTTGTTGGATTCGGCTACCCGTGGGCTGTCGTGGTGCCGATTCTGGTGGGACTTGGCATCGCCGATCTCGACGCGATTCGTGTCGCAGCCCTCGCGAACAACGCGCCAGTATCCTACGGCGCGCTCGGCGCTCCCATCATCGGACTGGCTGCGGTCACCGGCCTGCCGCTGCTCGCTCTTTCCGCTTCCATCGGCAATGTCGTAGCGGTTCTCGCGCTGCTTCCGCCGTGGGTCCTGATTTATCTCGTCAGTGGATGGGAAGGCATCGCCGAGGCGTGGCCTCTGGCGATTGTCGGCTCGCTTTCCTACATCGCGGGGCAGTGGCCCGTCGCGCATTTCCTCGGCCCGTATCTTCCGGACCTCAGCGGCGCGCTCGTCTCCTTCTGGATTCTTTTCCTGTTCGTCAAGGTTTGGCGCCCGAAAACGATTCGCGGATTCGGCGGCGCGCCGCTCGGTCCCGCCGCTGCGCCTTCGAATTTGATCGAGCTGGGCTCCGCGCGCGAAGCATTTATTTCCTGGGTGCCGTACATCGTGCTGATCCTCGTCGTTGTTGCGTGGACGGGACCGTGGTCCGCGCTTCCTGCGAAAAGTTTGTTCAAGCTTTCGATCGCCGCCAAATCCTCCATCACGCAAAAAGCGCTCACTTCGGTTTTTAACTTCACGCCGCTCAACGGCGGCACCGCCATTCTCGCGTCCTGGCTCGTGATTCTGGCGATCCTGCGCCCGGGCGCCCAGATCATCCGGCAAGTTTTCTCGAAGACATTCAAACAAATGTGGGGCGCGCTGCTGGTCGCATTTTTCGTTTTCGCTCTGGCTTATATTTTCGTCTACGCGGGAATGGCAAACTCTCTGGCCTACGGCCTCTCGAAGATCGGCGTTTTCTTCGTGGTCCTGGCGCCGATTCTCGGCTGGATCGGCGTCGCTCTCTCCGGCAGCAACACCTCCACGAACGCCATGTTCGGCCCGGTACAAGCCGTCACCGGCCGCCTGCTGAATCTGCCTGTGCTGCTGCTCCCGACACTGAATTCCGTCGGCGCGGAAGTCGGAAAGCCGATCGCGCCGCAGACGGCCAGCGTCGGCGTTTCCACCAGCAAATTCGTCCGCAGCGAAGGACAGGTCATCCGCCACAACATGGGCTGGACTCTGATCGTCCTCGCCTACCTGATTCTGATCGCACTGCTCTTCTATTACGTGTTCCCGAATTCGATGGTGTTGTGACGGCGCGCGGAAGGCGTACTCACGGCGGGCGAACCCTGCGGAAATTTGGCTCCCCGGGCTAGATTCGAACTAGCAACATTTCGGTTAACAGCCGAACGCTCTACCGTTGAGCTACCGGGGAGTAGCCTGCAATCGCAACAGTAACAACAAAGCTGAGAAAGTCTAGACGAGCGGCACAGCGGAGTCAACGCGGCGAAAAATTTCAGGTGAGGTAAGCGATCGAATCCGGCGGCGGCTGCCCGACTACTGCAGTCTCTGCTTCGCGGAATCGTGCACGATCAAGTTCTCGAAAATCGCCAGGACGTGCTGCCGATACTGCACCACGCGCTCCAGCAGCGGCCGCAGCGTCGGCTCGCGGACGGTTTCCTTGTCCCACTTCGCCAGCACCGGCGCGGGCACCGCAATGTCGCGCCGCAGCTCCTCGGCCGAATGGCCGCGCAGGAACAGGCCGTAAAAAAATGCGGCCTCGCGCTGCGGGAACTGAAAATCCTGCTGCGCGTCTTCCAACGGGTTTGCCATCGTTGCCATGTCAGAAAATGCAGTTTACACATTCCACTGCTGCCGTCAAGAGTTCGCGGCGCGTAAAGCAAAATAGGTGCTTCCATAGCACGTATTTTGCCAATGTCGCCGGCGCATATTGCCTGACACGCCGCCAGCCTCGCAGCGACTTTTCCCGCCGCAACTTTTCGCATCTTCCCGTGTTTCATCATCATGGCCGGAACATCGGCGCGCGGGACACGCGCCCTGTCGCCCGGCCCAGCAGTAATCCGGTCGTACCCCAAGGGGAGGCCCGGCCACCCGGGCCTCCTCCCCCTGCCAGTCCGACAAGCATGCTGTACGTCTTGAGCCATCTCCGCATTCGCTGCCCTTTCTCTGCGCGTCTGCGGTGAGCGTTATTGACGTTTCGCACATCGCCGCTTTCGCGCCGAAATATTTTCGCTGCGCTTCGCGTAATCTAGTTAGAGAGGCAGCAATGAGCGCACGCATCAACATACGTACTCGCGCAGGCATACTCTTCGCCGCCGCGGCCCTCGCGCTTTTCGGCTCGACCAGCGCCGCCCGCGCGCAGCAATCCTCGAAACCGGCCGACTCCGCGCCGCAGAATTCCAATTCCATGCCCGGCATGGACATGAACGACATGCAGCACGACGCCGACCAGTATCCCGAAGCCGCGCGCGCCGCGAACGACGCCATGTCCGGCCACGACATGAACATGGGCGGCGCGGACATGAACCTGCACATGTTTATGACCGAGCTGCAGCCCAAGCAGCCGGGTGACGATCGCCGCGCCGAGGAGATCGTCGAAATCCTCGGAAAATCCATCAGCAAGTACAAGGACTACCGCGTCGCCCTCGGGGACGGCTACCGCATCTTTCTGCCCAACGTTCCGCAGAAGATTTATCACTTCACGAATTACCGCAACGCGTTCGTCGCCGGATTCTCGTTCAATCCCGCGCATCCCACTTCGCTGCTCTATTCGAAAACGAAGGACGGCTACGAACTCGTGGGCGCGATGTTCACCGCTCCGAAAAATGCCACCGAGCAGCAGTTGAACGAACGCGTTCCGCTCAGCGTCGCGCGCTGGCACGAGCACGTCAATTTCTGCATGCCGCCCCGGGGCATGCCCCTGCAGCAGGTGAACTGGAAAGAGTTCGGCGCCGGCTCCATCGCCACCGAGGACGCCTGCGCCAAAGCCAACGGCCGCTGGGTCAAGCAGATCTTCGGCTGGATGGTCCACGTCTACCCTTTCGAGTCCGACCCCGACAAAGTCTGGGCGCATTAAATTCGTAACTCGTGAATCGTGACTCGTAATTCGTGAGTCAAGACCTACCATCCCGCAACTCGTTTTGTGTGTCACTTCTTTGGGCATGCCATCGTTTGTTTTCAGTGAGATAGACCGAAAATTACTTTGCATGGTGTGTCGAGTCTTTCGGAAGCAAGGAGCCAGGGAGGCAAGGCAGCACGGAACCCCGCCCCCTCGATTTAGTGACGGGTAGAATGATGCGCGATCGTTTGGTTTCAGTAGGTTGCGTGCGTTTCTACTCGGCACGCAGTGACGGGTAACTTCCGATTCCTGGTGGGAAATTTTTCGGGTGGCGGCGCCCGACATTAAATCCGCGCGGCTTTCGCCTGCGTAGCGCACGCCCTTAGGCGGGCGGCCTTGTCCTTGTCGGGCCCCCGTTTCGGTGAGTATTTGCGGCGGCCTGCAAGGTCGGTGGCTTCTGGTTCCGATCATGATGCGTAGCTCCTTTGGGGCCGCGAGAGCTGGTGCTGGCCCTGATTGGAGGCTAGCAGGACGTCAAGGGAGATGGTGGATGTGCGCCTGTGGACTTTTGATTCGGGGTGAGCCGCCTTCGTTCGTCACGGCGAACTGCGGCGCGCCGAGCTAAAATTACGCGGCACTAACCAGAATGCGCGCTTCCTTGCGCGAGCGGGGTTTGGGGCGGATGACGATTTCGACGTCGCAGTCGAGCGCGGTCAGGAAATGCATCAGCCGCTCCACGGAAAAACCCTCCAAGCGGTAATTGGCGAGCGCGGAAATCTTGGGCTGATTCATTTTCAGGCGACGGGCCGCCGCCACCTGGGATAGTTCCTGGCTCGCAATGATCTGGTTGATCGCCACCGCGAGCCGGACCTTTGTCTGTTTCTCGTCCGCGTTGGGCAGACGCAGATCGGTGAAAACATTGCCTGAACTTGAAGTGATTTCCGATCTAGTTCTTCGCACTGGCATGTCGCACCTCGTAGTCCCGCCTGGCCGTGAGGAGCCGTTGGCTGATCAATTCCGAATCAACTTTCCGCGTTTTGATGCCGCTCGGCGACTTTTTCTGGAACGCGTGGAGTGCGTAAACAGCGCCCTCAAACCGGACCGTGTAGACCGCCCGGTAAGTATCTCCCCGGTGATCTTCCACAACCTCGAATACGCCGGAACCGTCGCCCTTCCACGGTTTTGCCTTGGAATGTTTTCCGCCGAACTGAGCGACGCTCAGTGCGACGCCGATTTCGTCTTTGACGGGCCCGGGAAAGGCCAGCAGGTCGCGCTTCGCCGAACCGACCCAGAATAGCGGCTTTTCTCCCGCGGCCCGCTTTTCACGTACCATGTAATTATCCCAGTATTGGGATAACTCCGTCAAGCGCTATCGTGACGTAAACCGGCCGCGCTTTCTAGTGTGGAAACTACGTAGACGACTTGCCAAAGCCGCGCCCTTCTTGGAAACGAAGACTGCGGCACCCTTAATTGTTTTGCGTGGCTTGAGGTAAGGCGGGCGTGACTTGCTCGCTGGTAAATGAAATTAGTGGGGCGCAAAGGCGCCTAAGGGTGGGCCACCCGCGGATGTTATTTCACTTGGACGAAAGTCTAGAAAAAGTACAGAGCTACATACCTGTACGTTATGGGGACAAAGAATTGAAAAGACCCAACCTGCGATGCCAATGTGCCGATGCCGCGTCAAAGACCGCGGCGTTGGACGTGAATCTGTCGAAATCGGACCCTGCTGAATGGGCGGGAGAGTGCCGACCATGCGCGCCGGGCGCGGCCTGCCGTGCCCCTACGAATGCAATACTCGCAACGCCAGCTCGCAGTGCTGCGGTTCCAAGCTCTATGTCTCCTGAGTTAAATCCATCATCTCGGTCCAATTGACAGGGGCAGAGGCGGGGCCGAAGGGAATTGTGGCGACCACGGAAACAAGTTCATAATGCGGAGCATTGATGTCGTCGAAAACATCTGGGGACCCGGCAGTAAGAACGTATTTGTTATCTTGTTTGTTGGTCCGAAATCCGTCAGGCCGCCGCCATATTCGACGACAGAGTCGCGGATTTCGCAACCGTAAAAGAATTGGCCGTCCAGTTGCGGTGGACACTGGGAGCCCAATTGATCTCCCAAGCTCGACTGACCGTCGACTTGGGAGCCCGACTGATCTCCCGGGTTCGACTGACCGTCGACCTGGGAGCCCTGTTTTGTCTGATCATGATGCGTAGCTCCTTTGGGGCCGCGAGAGCTGGTGCTGGCCCTGATTGGAGGCTAGCAGGGTGTCAAGGGGAATGGTGGACGTGCGCCTGTGGACTTTTGATTCAGGGCGACGGGTAAGGGGCTGGGAAAATCCTCAGCCTTTGCTGCGCAAGGGATGAGGCGCCAGCATGTGAGGCAGCTATCTCTTTTTGGTTTTGGGTCGAGGCTTGATCGCTGAAGACTTTAGGTCGAGGTTCCAGACTCGCAGAAGTTGCCGGCATCCAAGCTCAAAGTCTCCGGTGAAGTCCACGAGCTGAAATTCGGGGAGCGTCCAGGACAATTGAGAATAGTGGCAGGGCTTACGGAGAAGAGGAATAATTCTCTTGTTGTAACGACCTGCATTCAGCGCGAACAACAGTTCTCGCTTCACCCACACCGATCGAACCGCATCCGGAGTCAAAATCACGAGAAACCAATCACAGCGGGCCAGCGCGCGCCCGATTTCATCGTGCCATTGCTTCGCACCGGCAATGTGCGTGGCGCTGTACCAATATCGAACCTTTTGCCGTTTAAGTACCCGCGTCAGACGGAGGACAAACTCGCGATCGCGGCTTGAATGAGAAAGAAATACTTCCCGGTTCGAGGCTGGCGAGTGAGGCATCTACATTGACTCACGCAACCTGTCTTAGGGCCTCGGCGATGGACTCGCCGACCTTTGCCGCGCTGCGCCTCGCATCAAAGGTCTTGAATTTCCGGAGTATCCAGGGGATGTCGCTTGTCGGACGCACCTGAACGGGGAACACCCGGCCTTCATAACTGGAATCACCCAGGGCGTATTCGATCTCGCGGCGAACATGTTCCGAACGCATGGAATCTGGCGATACTAGAACGACCATCGCCTTCGACTTCCGCAGGGCCTCGCCTACCTGGAGCCAGAGGTTGTCACCGGGCAAAACTTCCTGGTTGGCGCTCCAGACGGACAGTCCCCGTTTCGTCAGCTGCGACGAAAGGCTTTTCGCGAAGGCCTCGTCGGATCGAGCGTAGCTTAGAAAGACCTGCATGAGCCCTTCCTTGATCCACATTCTAACACTCTTGACCGACTGCGTTGTGACATCCTCACAACTCACCGCTCGTCCATCTGAGCGCGAAGGATGCGCGCCCGGAGAATCGGAGGCCAGAGCTTGGGCCATCCGGCGTTTGAATGCTATACGCTATTAGCGTATAGTCAGTAAGACATGGCCAAAAGAAAAGTTTTCGCCGAGCTGAGGGAAGGGGTGGCCGCGATGAAGGGCCATCGTGAGGGCAAGATCACGCTCCTTAACTACCGGGTGGAACCGGCACCGCTTCCGAAGGTGGACGCCCGGCTCATTCGAGACACTCGCAAAAGGCTTCGCTGCTCGCGTGCGGTTTTTGCGCGCAAGCTGCGCATCAACGAGAGAACTCTGGAGAAATGGGAACAGGGTCGCGCCAGACCGAATCCGCAGGCTGCTGCGCTGGTCCTCCTCGTCCGCAAATACCCCGACACTCTTGAACGTCTCGATCACGTCGCGCAGCGCTGAATGTAAGAAATCCCCACCCTTTGCTGCGCAAAGGATGGGGCACCCGGAAAATCAAACACTAAAGCTTGGGCCACCCGCCCCTGATTGGAGGCTAGCAGGATGTCAGGGGAAATGGTGGATGTGCGCCTGTGGACTTTTTGATGAGGGGCGACGGGCGAGGGTGGGGAAAAATCCCCACCCTTTGCTGCGGAAAGCATGGTGCACTCGGAAAATCAAACACTAAAGCCTGAGCCACCCGCCGGAGACAAACCACTCCTGAGCTGGATACATGCGTTGTGCTCGCTAACCCGCGTTTGGGTCTTGTAATTGCGGTTTTTTGTGTTTCTCTTCCCATCGCCGCTTTGCATTTATGCGATCAACATATGGGTTTCTTAGCGTCAGCTTGGGTCCCTCGGCGAAATTGATACTCCCCCGAGCGACGATATAGACACAGCCACCTAACGTTGCCAACGTAGGGAAAAAATGATCGAGATCCACATGTTTGGTGGCGATGATCGCCGCGAATACTCCGAACACCACTTCGGAAAAACCGTAGAATTTTTGGTATTTCTTTTTAAATTGGTAGGCGCCGATCCCCACCATCAATACCAGCGCCCCTACGAGGAATTGAACCCGCGGGAGCCCGAATTCACTGACAGACCGCTGCAAAATACCGTGGCCATGTCCGTCGAACCAAGATGCCGCTGTCAGCGAGAGTATTAATATGGCTCCAAACCGAAGGCTCGAGAAATGCTCCTTGAACTTATCGTTGTGTTTCTCCCATTCTTCGAAGGTTTTGGCGTCTCTTCGCATCCACAGACGCACGAAACAGTCAACGGCAACGCCGCAGCACGCGGCAGTCAATCCCGCAAACCAGAATAGCTTGATTGAGTAATGCATCCCCGATGATCGCCTCAGATCTCCACTTTTGTTGCTAGGTTATACTTAAACAAACCGCCGTATCAAACTTCCTCGTCATTCCATCCCAGGCCACGGATCGCGGGCGATAAGAAACGTTTCATAAGAAGTCCTGCGGCGGACTAGATCGCCTTCTTTTGCCGCATTCCCAAGATTTCCTTGATGCGGTACCTAGCCGAGACTTCGCGCGGGCTGCCGCCTTTCCTTGCGGGCCATTAATTGAGGTCGTTGGGCGTCGCACAGTGCCCGAGGCGGGAAGCGAGGAGAGGCAAATCAAAATCCCCACCCTTTGTCCGCCGCGGCGGACAAAGGATGGGGCACCCGGAGAAGAAGGGCGCAGCAAGCAGCGCCCCTACGAAGTCAAAGGCAGGATGGCCGGCGCTCAAGATCTCGTGCGGGGACTCGCTTCGTCCGTGCTTAACATTTGAAGCGCATGTAGAGCATCCTGGATTTCGTGATACTCCTCGGTTTCGAGCTTCCGAGGCCCGTCGAGTCTCTCCTCGATTTCCTTTAATGCGGTGTCGATTCGTTCGTAGAGCCTGGCAAAGTCCGTCTCGAAGGCGGCGGCGATATACGCCGGAAACCATGAATATGGAGAACGAAGGTTCATTCGGATTCTCGCTCGACGGGGCCGCTCCAACGAAAACCGAGGATACCGCGATCTCGATTCATGGTCCAGCGAACGGCGGCGGCGAGACGACTTATCAGACTGGAATAAGCGACTTTACGTGTCCCATCAGGTCTTTGCCTTCATCCTTCGATACCATCCGGTCAAAGGGCGGATCGGGACCGAAGGCGTCCTTGCCGACAGTCGCGAACTGCGTAAAAAGAATTATGGGAACGTGCGGCATCAGCCGCTTCAATTCTCGCGCTGCGGCGATTCCGTTTAAAACCGGCATGGAGATATCGAGGATAATGAGATTGGGGCGATGCGTTAAGGCCAGATCAATCGCTTCTTGCCCGTTCGACGCTTCCGCGCAAAGATCGTAGTCAGCTTCGGTTTCAAACATCTGACACAGCAATTTGCGAATGCGTGGATTGTCGTCGGCTACCAGGACGGTTTTGGGCATTTTGCTCGACGCGGCGGGGGCGAAATGACCTTGGCCTTATACGGTGGTAGCACAAGGGCCGAAAAGTACGCGATCAGGTATTTACGGTAGGGCAGCTTACATTCGCCTTCGGAAATGGGCCGACGAGACGTAGGCGGTACGACGGCAAAGGCGTTCACCGCAGAGGCGCTGAGGGCGCAGAGGAAGACAGAACGTTCGGCCGACAATTTCGGTGGGCAGGGCCGCATGTTGCCGGCGCTGGCCCTCGGGCGCGGCAATTAAGAAACCAAAATTCGCGTCGAAGATTTTTTAACGCTTATCGAGGTGGGAGCATCGAAGCTATGCGATGGATTCGCCCAAATGCATGCAAGTGGGTCCCGCTAAAGGGTCAAAATGCAGCCGTCGAAAACCCGTTGATCTGGCTCGGCATTTCGTTTTCTGTGTGGCGATCGCGGCCGCCTGCTTGTCATTCTCACTTTCAGCACTGGCCCAGGAGTCGAATGAACTGTCTGATTCGGCCGCGGCGCCAATGGGGACACAAGACCAAGGCGGAAGCCAATCTCCCGGCCAGAGTAACGGTCAGACTCAGCAAAGCCCGGACCAAAAGCAAACAGAACAAAAAAAAGATGGCCGGATGTTTTACGTGATGCCGAATTATTTGACCGTGGACAATGAGTCTCAGGTGAAACCCATTTCCTGGAAGGAAAAGTTTTCCATCACTGCCAAGGGCGCGTTCGATCCATACGAATTCGCGATCGTGGGAATACTGGCGGGCATCCGCCAGGCGGAAAACTCCGATCCGGAATTTGGACAGGGGATGGCAGGGTATGGAAAGCGATACGGAACCGCTTTGGCCGATCAAGTGGACGGCAACATGATGGTGGGCGCGGTTTTTCCTTCCATCCTAAAAACAGATCCCCGCTATTTTCGGATGGGAAAGGGCGGATTCGTTCACCGTTTTGACTATGCCATCAGTCGCGTTGTCGTTACCCGTCGAGACTCGGGCGGCAGCATGTTCAACGTCCCGGAGTTCGCCGGTAATGCCGCCGCGATTGGCATTTCCACTTTTTATTATCCAGCCGCGGACCGAGGGTTCACGACGAGCCTCAACGGCTGGGGCGTGCAAATGGGCATAGACGCCTTCGGGAATGAGCTGAAGGAGTTTTGGCCGGATATTCACGACCATTTCTCGAAAAAGAAAAAAACTGCGCCATCGCCGCAGACCGCGGGCGATTGACGCTTCCGGTTGCGGCGCCACATTGATGTCTAAAATTCGTGGGCGCGACCAACTGCGGGCGCAGCAAGCAGCGCCCCTACGGAAATAAGCGAAAAAGGGCTGCCCGCCTGAAGGCGTGCGCTACGAAGGCAAGAGCGGCCGGCGAGAAAAATTTCGGGGGCCAGGGTCGGATGTTGCCGGCGCGACTGGCCCCCGCACGTGCGTTTCATCGAAACCCGTGGTCGGCCGTTACCGCTTCACTGCGTATACCGGAACGTCATCCTGGTTCAGCGCTTCCTCGGCTCCCTGCCGGCTGGCAAGCGTGCGGTCGAAGATGAAAGTCTCACCAAGTTCCGCGACTCGGAACGAATGTATCACCGGCTGGCCTCCGCGGTGGCCGATCAGCAGGGCGCTCTTCTCGCCGTTTGCCTTAAAGGTGTCCGCGTTCACGCATGTTTCGAGGGCAGCCGTTCTGCCGCTCTTCGCGTAGATGATCTCGGCTACGAGCGGGCTGCTGCCGTTCGTGCTGTTGACTCGGACGATGTAATCGCCGGCGCCGAGCACGGTCTTTCCCCAGCGCGCGGAATGGTCCAGAGTGAACTTGCCCTGAAACGTGGATTGCGCGTTTGCGCTGTTGGTGAAAATTAAAACGGCCACCAGGACGGCCGCGAACAACGTGACTCTCTTGGCATTTGCTTGGATATTGGATTTCATGGTCGTCGTCCTCCTTATAGTTGGCCGGTGCGTTTTTCGAGCTTTTCTGACCTCGCATCGTGCCTTCACTATCTAGAGCGCGAACGGGCGGGAAACTGGCTCAGGAATTTCGAAGTTTTTTCGGCGCGCGCCGGGAACGGGCAAAGTGCTTTACTTCCAATGTGGTGGGGGGTACCTTCTCGAAGAACCTCTGCCAGCAAGTCAGTTAACACGGGAGCGAGAGCGTGTGCCCGGAATCCGGCGCGGAGATCAGCAAGCTGCTGGTCAACTGGGGCCTCGGAGATCAGCAGGCGCGCGACGCGCTGATTCCGCTGATCTACGGTGAGCTGCGCCGCGTCGCCCGGCGACACCTCGGGCACGAGCGCCGCGACCATACGCTGCAAAGCGCCGCGCTGGTGAACGAGGCCTACCTTCGCATGGTCCGGCAGGAGCCTCCGCACTGGCAGAATCGCGCGCACTTCTTCGGCGTAGCGGCGCAGATGATGCGACATATCCTGGTGGATCACGCGAGAAACCGCGTCGCTGCGAAGCGCGGAGGCGCCGCGCCGCGGCTGAGTATCGATCCTGATGCCGGCGCTACGCCGGCGCAGAAGCAGGAACTCGATGTCGTCGCACTCGACAGCGCGCTGAACAAACTCACTGCTTTGGATCCGGAGCAGGGGCGTCTGATCGAGCTGCGGTTCTTCGGCGGGCTCTCGATTGAAGATACCGCCGTGGTGATGGGCACTTCTCCGGCGACGGTGAAGCGCGAGTGGGCGACGGCGCGAGCGTGGTTGCGGCGCGAGTTGAACAGGGTAGCGAGCGGGAAGTGAAGGATAGGAGCCCCATCCTCGCGCGACGGGGACGGGGCTCTCGAAAAGTCCAGGCAAGTCGCGAACTGAAGAGAGATTCTTCGACTGCGTGGCCGGACGTCCCGCAAGCGGGACGGAGACAAGTCGTCCGGCCACTTCGCTCAGAATGACGATGCTTGTCGCATCGTCACCTCTTGGCGGCGGCGTAGTTGTCGGCGGCTTGCGCCCAGTTGACGACGTTCCACCAGGCTTCGATGTAGTCGGGGCGCTTATTCTGATACTTCAGGTAGTAAGCGTGCTCCCACACGTCGAGCCCGAGGACGCCTTTGCCGCCGTCCATGATCGGATTGTCCTGATTGGCGGTTGATTCGATGGCGAGCTTGCCGTCCTTCAGGAGCAGCCAGGCCCAGCCGGAGCCGAAGCGGGTGGTCGCGGCCGCAGCGAACTTCGTCTTGAAATCGGCGAAGCTCCCGAAGGCGCTGGTGATCGCGCCTCCGAGATCGCCGGAGGGTTCGCCCCCGCCGCCCTTCTTCATCAGCTTCCAGAACATCGAGTGATTCAAGTGGCCGCCGCCATTGTTGCGCACGGCGGTACGGATATTTTCAGGAACTTTGCCGAGCTGCGCGCAGAGCTCTTCGATCGAGAGTTTGGCGAGATCGGGGGCGGATTCGAGAGCCTTGTTGAGATTGGTGACGTAGGCGTTGTGATGCTTGTCGTGATGGATCTCCATCGTCTTGGCGTCAATGTATGGTTCGAGTGCGTCGAAAGAATATGGGAGAGGCGGAAGTGTAAAACTCATATGCGGAGCGGCTCCTTGTGCCGAAGTGGCTGACATAATGTACCTCCTGATTTGCGGTTCCTGCGCGATAATTATACGCGCCTTTGCCGGGAAGCGTGGAATACAGGAAAATCCCAAGGCGCAGGGACAGAGGAGGACTCCATGCCAGCCGTCGAGCACGTGGAAAAGCATTTCACGGCCACCGCGTCGGTGCGCGATATCGTGATCGGAATGGCGGACGGGCTCACGGTGCCGTTCGCGCTGGCGGCCGGGCTGACGACGGCAGCAGCCGCGTTGACGCGAGGCACCGGAATCATCGTGACGGCGGGCTTCGCTGAAATTGCCGGAGGCTCGATCGCCATGGGACTGGGCGGATATCTGGCGGCGAAAACGGACACGGAGCATTACGCGTCTGAACTCGAACGCGAGTATCGCGAAACTGTGGAGCTGCCGGAAATCGAGACGGAGGAAGTGGCGAAAGTCTTCCGCGAATACGGGCTTACAGAAGCGCAGATGCAACCTATCGTAACTGCGATTACAGCCGATCAGAAAAAGTGGGTTGATTTCATGATGCGGTTCGAGCTGGGACTTGAACCGCCGGATCCCGCGCGCGCTGCACGCAGCGCGGGGACGATTGCGGCGTCGTACATCGTCGGCGGGTTGATTCCACTCGCGCCGTATATTCTGATACATCAGATTCTTCCGGCGCTTTGGGTTTCCATCGGAGTGACGCTACTGGCGCTTTTCGTTTTCGGTTCGATCAAAGGACACTTCACGGGCGTGAAGCCGTGGCGGGCTGGAGCGCAGACCGTGCTTGTCGCGGGACTCGCTGCGGCGGCAGCATTCCTGCTTGCGCGATTGATCAGCTGAAGTAGATCCGCTGACAGAGCTGCGCTCATATCTGCAAGCGGGCAAAGCGCTTGTCTGTCTCGGGGAATTTATTAAGCGGCTATAGACCTTTCACCTCTTTTTTGCATCTATTGTTAGGTAGGCATATAGTGGTATTTGTGCGGCTCCGCGCGGCGCGGAATTTCCCGGGCGCGCGGAACGAGGTACGAATTGCCGGGAGCTTCGTCTAACGCATTCATAAACCCCTGGTAGCTCTGACGGGCGCCAGGGTCGAAAAAGGAGACAGCCATGAAGAGCAGTGACTTACACATTCCCCACTGGGTCGCCACGGTGGTAGTTCTGGCGGCGCTGATCGGCGGAGGAGTTGTTACTATCGGACTCAGAAACTGGTCGGGCCATGAAGTTTTCGGAGCTTCAAATCTCGCGCTGACAATGGCGCGAAATTCGTCGCCCGTATCGCTGGGAAGTTTCAGCAACGGATTTGCGTCCGTGTTGAAGCCCGCGCTTCCCGCGGTCGTGAACATTCATACGTCGAAGGTCGTGAAGTCGAGAGCATCGCAGATGATGCCGTTCTTTAACGATCCGGCATTCCGGCAATTCTTCGGCGATCAGGGCCCGCAGGGCCAGCAAGGGCCGCAAACGGAGCGGGAGCAGAGCCTGGGCTCGGGCGTGATCATTACTTCGGACGGGATGATCGTGACAAACAACCACGTGATTGAAGGCGCGACGGACATCAAGGTGGACTTGAGCGATAAGAGAGAATTTCAAGCCAAGCTCATCGGCACGGATGCGAAGACGGATATCGCCGTGTTGAAAATCGAAGCCACGGGTCTGCCAACGCTGGCGATCGGTGATTCCTCGAAATTGCAAGTCGGCGACATGATCTTCGCGATCGGCGAGCCCTTCGGGTTGGAAGGCACGGCGACGATGGGAATCGTCAGCGCGACGGGACGCGGAGGATTGGGTATCGAGAACTACGAAGACTTTATCCAAACCGACGCGCCGATCAATCCAGGCAATTCCGGCGGCGCCATGATTGATCTGCATGGCGACCTGATTGGAATCAACACGGCAATTCTGAGCGGCGGAAGCGGCGGCAATCAGGGCGTCGGCTTCGCGATCCCGATCAACCAGGCGCGTGCGGTGATGGACCAGATCGTCAGCCACGGCAAAGTGGTGCGCGGCTATCTGGGACTGTTTCCGCAAGACGTGACGCCTGCGCTGGCGAAGCAATTCGGGTTGAGCAAGCCCGGCGGCGCACTTGTCAGTGGACTGAAGCCTGATGCCCCAGCTGCCAAGGCTGGACTCAGGAATGGCGACGTGATTCTCGAACTCAACGGCCAGCCGGTCGAGTCAGCCAATGATCTGCGCTTGCGCATTTCCGAGTCAGCTCCGGGATCGAGCGTAAAACTCGAAGTCTCGCGCGATGGCAAGACGCAGAACATGGACGTGACGCTCGGCGAACTTCCGCAAGACAAGAGCGCGGAAGAGAAGCCGAGCGACAACAGCAGCGGCGGGCTCGAGGGCGTCAATGTTGAAGAGTTGACTCCCGAGACGCTGGAGCAGTTGCAACTGGCTCCCGGAACTCGCGGCGTGGTGGTGGAGTCGGTTGATCCATCGAGCGCGGCAGCGGGCGTCGGACTGGAGCGCGGGCAAGTGATCCAGGAAGTGAACCACAAGCCCGTTCATAATATCGCCGAATACAAGCAGGCGCTGGCTGCGGTAGGCAACCAGCCGGTGCTCCTGTTGGTGAATCAAGGCGGCGTGACGCAATACGTGGTAATCGAGTCGCACTAAGAAGCGCGGCTCGTGAGTTAGACGATGCAGCAGAGCACGGCGCTCCCAGCACCGTGCTCTGCTGTGTTGGCATTGATCGTGCACGGACCACCGCAGGCTCGATTGGAGCGTTCGCGCACGTTGAGGGTAACCCGGTGCTAATCCTTTTTTCGGATGGCACCGCAACCGAAGATTCTTCGCCGTGTTAGTTGCATCATCATGGTGCGAACTACGCAACTCGGAATTCCAATCTTGATCAACGGTGAATCTGTGGCCCGTATAATGAGTTGGGTTATCGCTTTCGGCACGACCGGGGGTAGAATAGTACCCGAGTCCTATTCACCTCAGCCCGTGGTTCTAGTACTTAAGTAGTGTGCGGGGAGTTGTGTCGCCACGCAACACACAGCCTAATAGGGCATTCGGGGTGAAAGTTATGGCACCGGTAAAGAACCGACCTGTATTCAAGGAAGCATTGCTCCCGGAGGGCAAACAACGCTGGGGTTCGTTCAGCGCTGGCCTAGGGCTGGAATGCGTGGCCTTGGTTGCCGTGATTGTGCTGCCCCTGCTGATTCCGCAGAAGTTCGAGGCGGCACAGCACTATTGGGTCACGCCGATTGAGGCGCCGGTCATTCAACCGTGGAAACCGCAACCACCGCCTCCGAAGCCCGTCGCCATCAAGCGCGAAGTCGTCAAGGAAGTCATCAAGCCTGTGGTTGTCGAGGTGCCCAAACCGAAGATCTATAATCCAGTGATCAGCACGCCTATTGTGAAGCAGGTCGTGACGAAGAAGGTTCAGGCGCCTGACATGACGGAAGTCGCGAAGGATTTTCCGAATCCGTCGCTGGGGAGTTCGGCCATACCGACTTTGAGGAAGCCACGCGAGCAGGTTCAGACGGGCGGCTTCGGCGATCCGAATGGAGTTCCGACGAACACAAATACGAATCGCAACGTGAATATCGCGTCGGCGGGCAGCTTTGATATGCCGACTGGCGCAGGCGTCGGAAATGGGACAGGCGGAGCAAAGGGAGCCAAGGGTGTCGTGGCCAGCACTGGATTTGGCAACGGTGTTGCAGTGGGTGGTAACGGCGGAGGAAATCGCGGCACGGTGCAACAGGGCACGTTCGATGTGAAGGCAGCCGATACTCCGAAAGTGAAGCAGACGGCGGCAGTGTCGAACACGAAGCCTGTCGAGATTCTTTCCAAGCCGAATCCGGTATACACAGAAGAGGGCCGGGCCAAGCGAATCGAAGGGGATGTGCTGGTGCAAGTTGTGTTTACGGCGTCGGGCGAGGTGAAGGTCGAGCGGGTGGTCCGTGGTCTGGGCTATGGCCTGGACGAGGCTGCCGAGACGGCGGCGCGTCAGATCCGATTCAAGCCGGCGATGCAGGACGGGCAGCCGGTTGATTTTCCCGCGGTTGCACATATCACATTTGAACTGGCGTACTGATTGGCGTACTGAAAGGGGAAGTTAATGCGCACGTCGAAAAAATTCTTGCTATCCATCATCCTTTTGGGCGCTCTCGCAGGATTTGCAGGCGCACAGACGCAACAGACGGCCGACCAGACTCAGCCGCAGCCCGGGAATTCAACGGACAGCTCGGTCACGACTGTGAATCAGGCGATTGACCGGATGATCGCGCGCGAGCACGATCAGAACGCCACGATTCGCCGGTACAACCCGATCATTGAGACCTACATTCAGGACATGAAGCCCGACGCGAACCTGGGCACGATTCCGGTCAAGGATCACTATTTTCTTGGGCAGGCAAATCTTGCGAAGGGCGTCGTGGACACGTCGATGCTCGATAAGAAGAAGAGCAAGATGGAGGAGCTGAATCCTCTTTCGCACGTCTCGGACTATTTTACATCTCAGTACAATCCCGAGGGCTTTCTCCAGATGATCTATCTGGACACGGCCTATTTTGACCGGCAGCACTATCAGTTTGATTATGTGGGCAGGGAATTCCTGGGCGAAGTCCGCTGCCTGGTATTTGACGTTACTCCACTGCCGAAGTCTGGCCGAGGGCGATTCAAGGGCCGCGTGTGGGCGGAAGACCAGGGATTCACGATCGTCCGATTCAATGGCGTTTACATGCCGCTGGCGGGGATCAATTCATTCAACTTGCACTTCGATAGCTGGCGCTTGAATGTCCAGCCGGGACTTTGGCTGCCAGCTTTCATATTCAGCCAGGAATCGCAACTGAAGGACTTCGTCGGCAACAACATCCACTTCAAGGCGCAGACCCGTTTGTGGGGCTACGATCTGAAAAACACCGGCCGCGAAGAGGAATTCAGCCAGCTGACTATTGAAGCTGCGACGGCCATCACGGATCAGTCCACCCAGCAGCAGGACCGCTCTCCCATCGAGGCGGAGCGCGAATGGCAGCATCAGGCTGAGATCAACGTGCTGCAGCGCCTGCAGCGCACCGGTTTGCTCGCAGCTCCGGGCGAAGTGGATAAAGTGCTCGAGACGGTCGTCAACAATATTGAAGTGACGAACAATCTCGACATTCAGCCCGAGATTCACTGCCGCGTGATGCTAACCGGCACGCTAGAGTCGTTCTCCATCGGCCACACGATCGTACTGAGCCGCGGTCTGATTGACGTGCTTCCGGACGAAGCCAGCCTCGCTACGATGCTGGCGCAGCAACTGGCCCAAATCATCGTCACGAAGCCTTCGACCGATCAGTGGGGTTTCAACGACACCACGAACGTCTCAACGGTCGAAGCGCTGAACCATTTTTCGTTCCGCGACACTCCGGCGGACATTGCAGCAGCGAACGCGAAAGCGGTCGAGCTGCTGAAGAACTCGCCTTACAAGGATAAGTTGGGTCCCGCGACTCTGTTCCTGAAACAACTCGACGCGCAATCGAAGCAGCTTCCCGCGCTGATCAACCCTCACCTCGGCAACAGCGTCACATTGGGCACGGCTCTGGCAGGCACGGGTCCGGCGCTGCAGCCTGACAAAGTTGATCAGATCGCGGCGCTGCCGATCGGTGCGCGAGTCAAGCTCGATCCATGGAGCGACCGCGTGGAACTGCTGAAGGCCAAACCCGTCGCATTGCTTTCGGCGCGCGAGAAAATGCCATTCGAAGTGACGCCGTTTATGCCGTTCCTGACCCGCTATCAGAAGCCAAGTTCCGGCATCTCAGCTGATCCTGCCAAGGCTGATCTGGCGAAGAAGGATCAACCGCAGCCACAGCAGCAATAGCGGTCCGGAACTAATTCGTTCGGTTTCGACAGGCCCGGCGGGAATCATACCCCCGCCGGGTTTTTGTTTTTGTGGCAGCTCGAATTCCTCGCTACAGGCAGCGCGTTCGCCGAGCACTATCACCCAAAGCTATTTCCAATCGGTAGGCGGATGAGCGAAACTCGGGAAGCCATGCCGCGCCAATCTCTGCTCGACTACTTTCGCTCCGATTCGCGTCCGCAGGGCGAGGCGGCCGTGGTTTGGCGGCGCGGGTATCGCACGATTCGGTGGTCGTACGCGGACCTGCTGCGTGCGGCGAGGCAATTCGCTCTGGAGCTGGGAGCGCGGGGCGTCGAGAAGGGCGACCGGGTTCTTTTGTGGGGCGAGAACTCGGGAGAATGGGTTGCTGCGTTCCTCGGATGCCTTTTTCGGGGCGCGGTTTCGGTTCCGATGGACGTGACGGCCGACCGGGAATTTGCGGGGCGGGTCGCGAAGCAAGCGGGCGTGCGACTGGCAGTTATTGGCCACGGCCTTTCGCTGCCCGAAAGCGGCGTGGCTGTAGTGTGTATGGAGGATTTCTTCGAGGCCGCGGGCGAGGCGGCCGGGGAAGCGTTTTCACCGTTGGCAGCCGGGCGCAGCGATCCCGTCGAGATTGTATTTACGTCCGGGACGACGGCTGAGCCGCGGGGCGTTGTGCTGACGCACGGGAACCTGCTCGCGAATCTCGAACCGATTGAGAAAGAAATCGAGCGCTACCGGCGATACGAACGCATTTTTCATCCGCTGAAAATTCTCGACCTGCTGCCGCTCAGCCACGTGTTCGGTCAATTGCTTGGCATCTTTATTCCGGCAGTTCTCGGCGCAACTTCCGTGTTTCTGGACACGCTGAATCCCGCCGAAGTGACCCGAGCGATTCGCGCGGAGCGCGTTTCCGTGCTGGTCACGGTTCCGCGCTTGATCGAATCGCTGCGCGACCATCTGGAGCGCGACCTGGATGCGCACGGAAGGCGCGGGAAATACGAACAGGACGTTCGCGACTCGCAGGGCGAGCATTTTCTGAAACGATGGTGGAGATTCCGCGCGATCCGCAGGAAATTCGGCTGGCGATTCTGGGCAATCGTCTCGGGAGGCGCGGCGCTTCCCGCTGCGGCCGAACAATTCTGGGACCGGCTTGGATATGCCGTGATTCAGGGCTATGGGCTTACGGAAACAACTTCGCTGGTCAGTTTGAATCACCCATTTCGGCTGGGGAAGGGGTCAATCGGGAAGACGCTGCCGGGGCTGGAAGTCCAACTGTCGCCGGAGGGAGAAATTCTCGTGCGCGGCGAGAATGTCGCGTCGGGATACTGGAAGGATGCGGGAGTGGCGACCGTGCTGGATTCGGACGGATGGTTCCACACGGGCGATCTGGGGGAGCGCGACACGAATGGAAATCTTTATTTCAAAGGTCGGCAGAAGAATGTGATCGTCACGCCGGAAGGCCTGAACGTGTATCCGGCGGATTTGGAAGCGGAGCTGCGCAAGGAGCCGGGCGTGCGCGATTGCGTCGTTGTGGGGCTGGCGCGCGACGGGAACGCGGAACCGTGCGCGGTGCTGCTGCTGCGCGAGTCGCACGCGGAGGCGAGCGCAGCGGAGATTGTCCAGCGGGCCAACCAACGGCTCGCGCCGTTTCAACAGATGCGCCGATGGCTTGTCTGGCGGGACAAGGATTTTCCGCGCACGCCTACGCAGAAGCCCGTGCTGAACCGCATCCGAGAAGCCACGGAAGCGGAGCTTGGCGGCGCCCGGACTGTGACTAAGACAGCGGCCGTCGCATCAGGGCCGTTGGCCGAACTTTTCGCGCGCGTTTCGCACGGCCGTGCACTGCCGGACGATGCGAGTGCGCTACAACTCAGCTCAGTTGAGCGCGTGGAACTGCTCAGCGCGCTCGAAGACCGCTACCAGGTGGACCTGAGCGAGACCGAATTTGCTGCGGGCGATAGCGTCCGGGAGCTGGAGCGACTTGTTGAGGCACCGTCGTCACGCGCGGGGGCATTTCCCTATCCGCGGTGGCCGCAGGGATGGCCCGCGCGAATTTTCCGGTTCGCGGTGCTGAATCTTATGGCTCGGCCTGCGATGCTGATTCTTGCGTGGCCGCGCGTGCGTGGGCGCGAAAAACTTCGCGGCGTAAGCGGCCCCGTGCTGGTTGTGTCGAACCACGTGACGTACCTGGATCCGGCCTACGTGCTCGAGGCGTTGCCGGGGCGGCTGCGGCGGCGATTGGCGGTTGCGATGGATGGCGAGCTCCTCGCGGCGATGAAGAACCCTCCGTCTGGAACCGGATTTTTCGCGGGCTTGATGGGCCGGCTGAAATATATTTCGATCACTTCCATTTTCAACGTGTTTCCATTGCCGCGGCTTTTCGGATTTCGCAAGAGCTTTGCGTTCATCGGAGATTTGGTTGATCGCGGCTGGAGCGTGCTGGTGTTTCCCGAGGGCGAATTGACGCGCGATGGGCAGATCGCTCCTTTTCGAGCGGGGATTGGATTGCTGGCTGCGCGTCTAAAGGTGCCTGTGGTTCCGATGCGGCTCGACGGGCTTTACGACCGAAGGGAAGCAGACAAAAGCTGGGCCCCGCCGGGACACATTCGAGTTGCGATTGGTGCGCCAGTGCAATTCGGCGAAGCTGATGCGGCCGAACAAATCGCGCGAGACCTTGAGGGGCGCGTCAGCGCGCTCGGCGCCGCCGAGCGATCTGTTCGGTGATAGGACACGCCTGCATGGCGCGCGCATTTTCTACGATACAATGATGCGGGGGACGGAATGATCCATCGCGTTGTATTTCATAACGGCCGCATGATGCCCGTCGAAGAAGTGCGGCTTTCGCCGGGACAATCCGGACTGATGAGCGGGTGGGGGCTATTTACCACCATGCGCGTCATCGAGGGGATTCCGTTTGCGTTCGAGCGACATTGGAAGCGATTAGCACGCGATGCCGAGAAGACGCACTGCCCGTTTCCTTTCCTGGAAGAGACCGTTCATGGACATTTGAACGAAGTGCTGCGCGCGAATCAGGTGCGGGAGGGGTGCGCGCGAATCTACGTGATCCAAAACCAGATCGGATTCTGGCGCAGCGATGAGGAATTGCCCGCTGCGGATTTGCTGATCTGTTCAGCCGATTTGCCGCCGCTCAAAGAGCCCGTGCGCCTGGCTTTGCGTGAGCACGGACGCCACGCCGCTTCGCCGCTGGCCGGCGTGAAAGTCACTTCGTGGCTCAACAACGTGTGGAGTCTCTACGAGGCGCATCAGGATGGATACGACGAAGTTGTGCTGCTCAACGAACGCGGGGAAGTGGCCGAATGCACGGCCGCGAATATTTTCTGCGTGCGAGAGGGCCGCGTGCTCACGCCTCCGCTTTCGTCCGGATGTCTGGAAGGCGTAACGCGCGGCGTGGTGTTGGAGATTGGCGCCGCGGCGGGCGTGCAGGTGGAAGAGCGCACGCTGCGGCCCGAGGACCTTTACTCCGCAGAGGGCGTGTTCATTTCGTCCACCAACCGGAATATCATCGCTGCGAGCGAAATCAACGGACACAAAATCGCGACGGTGGCGCTGCCGGTGATGCAGAAGCTGGAAAAGGCTTTCTCGGCTTATGTGCGCGAATATGTGGAATCACGCACCGCTGCGTCCGGCAAACGCTAAGGAACGCGCTCGAAATTGTGGCCTGTTAGTGAACGAGGAATCCGGCGGCGCCGATGGCTACGCCGAGCAAGCCCAGCACAAGTCCCATTGCCCAGAAAATGCGTTTGCGGGTGAGCAGCGTGATCGAACAGATCACGAGCGCGGCTTCGAGCATGACCTCGCCGAGATCGAAACGATCGGCGCGTCGGCCCTCGAGTTTTACATCGTCCTCGGCTTTTTTCGCATCGGCTTCGATGTCCTTCTGTTCGTCGCCATAGCGCGCGACTTCCTTGGCGTACTTTTCTTTAAGTTTTTCGACCGCATCGGAATTCTGCAGCGTGAAGACGGAAAGCTCATCGAGGAAAAGCTCGTACGTGTGGCGGCGGATGTCCTTGGCCTGATAATAGGCCCATTTGTCGGTGGCCTCGGTCTGATGCAGGAGTTCTTCGGTGTGGGCGCGATGGCCGAGCAGCGAAACCGCGGCAACCAGGACGGCTAGGATCGCCATGGTGATCGTTACGGGCGCTAGGCTTTCGTGCTCGGATCCCGCTTCCGCGTGCTCCTGCAGCTCCTGGAGTTCATCCGGCATATTGTGTCCCTTTGGATTTGGGCTGAATTGCGTTCCGGCAAGGATACCAGAACTTCTTGGATTTCGATCGGCGCGGACGACCGATAGTGGTTCAGTTTGAATCTGAGGACAGATGAAGTTACCGAAAAAACCATTCTACAGTCTACCGTCGGGATACACCGTCCAACTACTATTCGACTGGCGTACACTTCACTGGACCGGGAACGGCCTTAATCGTTGGTCGTGGGGAGAGCTCTACCACGACCGGGTAAGCAATGGCAGAGGCCGTGCTTATTTCTTCGGGTGGCACGCCCTCGTCGCCAACAACCCATTCCTTTTCGCCTTCGCGGCGATAGCCTGTGCAATTTGGCACCGTTGCCGTCGCCAGCCGATACCGCCTTCTGAACTTGCTCCAACAACTCATTCCTTCCTTGGGTATAGAGCAATCTCCGCCAACTACGCGCAAATATCTCAACGACACAGTTTCATCCGTGGTGTGCACGAACTCTAGATGACCATTCCACCAGGCTGAATCCTCGAAGAACTTCTTTCCGGTCCCCAAATCCAGGATGCGGAAGGGCATCCCGCCGTTACCGTCGCCATCTGCCGCCTCCAAAAACAGAAGCGATCCCTTGACCCCTTCGAAACTCCACCATTCCTTAGCCATAAATCGTTCTGTAGAAGCATGCGCCAGACGACAAGCGGGTGCGTTTTCGTAGGTGAAGGGTGTGACCGTGACCCAGCGCACTCCTTTCAGTCCTGGGTTATTCAGTTCCTTGACCATAAAATCCTGGTAGTAAAAACAGGAGAGCTGAATCCGGGCGGGGTCGTTTGGCATTAGATACGGAGACGGCCCTAAATCCACGACGGTCTTGCGAAGAGGCTTGTCGAAGGATTCGGTACGCGCGACAGAGGCCGAAGTCGAAATTCCCAGCACGACGGCCACACCCAGTAGCGCTAGAACAGCCTTCTTTACTTTCGTCATCGGTATTCCGAATTCACCTTTCCATGAGCGATGCTAGTCTACCACTTGCAAAATCGGCATTTCGGAAACTTCACCCATTCACTTCAGATTGACCCACTACTGGACGACTGCGCGGCTACCGCCATTCTGCGTGTTCCGGTACAATCCCCGAGGCAGAATGGCTGAAGGGGGGTCCGATTCCATGAGCGATCTTGCGAGCAAGAACTGCGTCCCGTGCCGCGGGGGAGTGCCGCCGTTGGCGGGCAAGGAACTCGAAGCGCTCGCGCAGCAGGTGCCGCAGTGGAAGGTGGTGGAAGGGCATCACATAACTCGCGCGTTCAAATTTCCGGACTTTCTGCAAGCGCTCGCGTTCACCAACAAAGTGGGGACACTTGCGGAGGCGCAGGGGCATCATCCGGATATTTTGCTTTCGTGGGGAAAGGCGGAAGTGACCACGTGGACGCACAGCATCAACGGGCTGACCGAGAGCGATTTTATTCTGGCGGCCAAGATAGACAAGCTCTGAAGAAGTCGTATTTTGGCGGCGTTGGCGATTTCAGAAAGTGACTCGCGGTAATCGAGGGAACGACACATGGGTAAGGTTACGGGCGGAGAACTGGTTGTACGGACGTTGATGAAGGCGGGAGTGAAGAACGTGTTCGGACTGCACGGGGCGCATCTCGAGTCCATTTTTCAATCTTGCCTCGATCATCACATTCCGATTACCGATACGCGGCATGAAGTCGCTGCAGGGCACGCGGCCGAAGGCTATGCACGCGCAACGCGCGGGCTGGGCGTGGCGATGGTCACGGCCGGGCCGGGATTCACGAACGTAATCACCTCTATCGCGAACGCCTACCTTGATCGCACGCCGGTGCTTTTCATTACGGGGTCGAGCGGGTTGGGCGATGCGGAGACCAATACGCTGCAATCCGGGCTTGATCAGGTGGCGGTGGCGACGCCGATCACGAAGTGGGCGCATCGCATTACGGTGACGCAGCAGATTCCGCGTCTGGTGGCGCAGGCGATTCGGATGGCGACGTCCGCACCGATGGGGCCGGTGCTTTTGGATATACCCGCTGACGTGCTGGGCGCGCAGATTGAGGAAGATGCAGCGCCGATTCCGGAGCGGGTGCTGGTGGATTCGCCCGCGGCGCCGCAAGCGCGCGCGATTGACGATGCGATCCAGCTGCTCAAGAGCGCCAAGCGTCCGGTGATCATGGTTGGAGTCGGCGCCTATTTTTCTGGTGCCGACGAGGAATTGCGGTCGTTTGCTGAGACTACGGGAATTCCGGTGTACTCGGATTTTCAGGCGCACGGTTTGCTCGCGAGCAGTCACCCGCTCTATGGCGGCACGTATCACAAGATGGCGGATTTGTCCGCGGACGGGCAGCGGCCCGACGTGGTGCTGGCGCTAGGAGTCCGCTTCGGCCTTTTCACGCTGGGCATGAGTGACCTAGTGGTGCCGCTCGCCGCGAAGATTATTCACGTGGAGACCGACGCAAAGGAAATCGGCCGCCTACGGCAGGTAGCTGTGGGAATCGTTGCCGACCCGCGCGAAACTTTGCGAGCTTTGAACGCGCGGGCGAAAGCGGAAAAGTGGCCGGACCGCGGCGGCTGGCAACAGACGGTGCGCACCGCCAAAGTGGAGCGCTGCAAACGCGCGCAAGCTGATCTGAACCGGCCGGGAACGCCCATTCATCCGATGCAGGCGGTTTCGGCGATTGTGGACAATATCGCGGAGGATACGATCGTCGTCGGAGACGGCGCGGAGGCCTATCACTGGTTGAACGAGGTGATTCGCCAGAATCACCCGGGCGGCTACATTACGCACGGATTTCTCGGGTCGGTGGGATTTGGGCTGGGGCTTTCGCTGGGCGCGCAGGTAGCGCATCCAAAGCGGCCGGTGCTGCTGTTGGTGGGAGATGGCGCCATCGGATTCACGATCGCGGAATTCGACACGATGGTGCGACACAACCTGCCGATCGTGGCTGTGGTGATGAACAATCACAGCTGGGCGGCGTCGCAACATTTTCAGGAAATCGTTTCCGGCAAGGACCGTTTGCTGGGCACCGAGCTGCGCGACGCGAATTATCACGAAGTGGCTGCGGCGTTTGGCTGCCACGCGCAGCGCGTGACCGAAATCAAGGATCTTGGTCCAGCGATAAAGGCAGCGTTTGCGAGTGGGAAGCCCGCGTGCATCAACGTGTCCATTGACGTGGTGCCGCTGCCGCCGGAGCTGCACTTGCTGATGGCGAGGCACTAGAGCGAGTTCAGTGAGGCAACCAGGGCCAAAGCCTGCTAAGAGCAGGTCGCGTTTTCGTGGGGCTTAAGCCCCGCGCTTTCACCCAGGAGTTTATCAATGCAAATGCGGCGGTTGAGAAAAAATGGGCCGGAAGTATCGGCGATTGGCCTGGGCTGCATGGGCATGTCGGGCCTTTACGGATACGAGGACGAGAAGGAAAGCATTGCCACGATTCACGCCGCTCTGGATGCGGGCATCAATCTCTTCGATACCGGCGATTTTTACGGGATGGGGCACAACGAGCTGCTGCTGCAAAAAGCGCTCGCCGGTCAGCCGCGCGACCGGTATTTCATCTGCGTGAAATTCGGCGGTATGCGCGGCCCAAATGGAGCGTTCATCGGAATTGATTCGCGTCCGGTAGCGGTGAAGAATTTCCTGGCATACACACTGAAACGGCTGGGCGTGGATTACGTGGATCTGTATCAGCCGGCGCGCGTGGATCCCAACGTTCCCATCGAAGACACCGTGGGCGCGATTTCGGAGATGGTGAAGGCGGGCTACGTCCGGCACATTGGTTTATCCGAGGCGTCGTCCGAGACAATTCGCCGGGCGCACAAGGTTCATCCGATTGTCGCGCTGCAGATCGAATATTCACTGATTTCGCGGAGCGTCGAAGCGGACATTTTGCCTACGCTGCGCGAGCTGGGCATCAGCATGACCGCCTACGGAGTTTTCTCGCGCGGATTGCTGACCGGACATGTGCCCAGTCGCGACAGCGCGTCGCGGGGTGACATCCGTGGGCATTTCCCGAGATTTCAGGGGCAAAATCTGGAGCGAAACCAGCAGATGATTTCGCGATTGCAGGAACTGGCGCGGCAAAAGGGTGTGACCGTCGCGCAGCTGGCGATGGGCTGGATACTCACTAAAGGGAACGACATCATTCCGTTGCCCGGCTCGCGGCGGCGCGAGCAGCTGACCGAGTCGTTGGAAAGCCTGAAGCTATCGTTTTCAGCGGATGAGATTGCGGCGATGGAACGCGCAGTGCCGGAGGGTTCCGTGGCGGGCGATCGCTATGCCACCGAGCAAATGTTGGTCCTCGATAGCGAGCGCAAGACCGGCGCTTCGAAATCAGCCCACTAGTGAATGGCGGCGGAAGAGGCGCTATCGGCGCTCGCGTTATTCAGAAGCTTGACCGCGTCGGGGCTGAGCTTCAGCGTGGTTGAGCCGAGCAAATCCTTGAACTGATCCAGGCTGGTTGCGCTGGCGATCGGCGCGGTGACGCCGCGCGCCATGAGCCAAGCGAGCGAAATCTGGGCGAGCGTGGCGCCGAGGTCGGCTGAGACGGTGTCGAGCGCCTTTAAGATGCGAAGCCCACGTTCGTTCAACATGCCTTTCACGCGATAACCGCGCGCCTTGCCTTCAACATCTTTTTCGGTGCGATATTTGCCGGTCAGGAATCCGCTGGCCAGGCCGAAATAGGGAATCACGCCGATATTTTCGCGCTGGCAGAGGTTGGCGAGATCGCCTTCGTAGTCGAAACGATCGTAGAGGTTGTACCAGGGCTGCAGGCTCTCGTATCTGGGAAAGCCGTGGGCGGCGCTAACCCGTAGAGATTCCGCGAGACGGTCGGCTTTGAAGTTCGAGGCGCCGATGGCCCGCACTTTTCCCGCTCGAATCAATCCGCCGAACGCTTCCAGCGTTTCCTCCATCGGAGTTTTCTCGTCATCTCGATGCGCTTGATAGAGGTCAATGTAGTCTGTTTGGAGGCGCTTGAGCGAGCGTTCGACGGCCCTGGTGATGTATGCCTTGGAGAGACCGGTTTCACCGGGAGCCATTTCCACGCCGAGCTTGGTCGCGATCAGAACTTTTTCGCGCCCGCCGCGCTTGGCGAGCCAGTTGCCGATGATCGTCTCGGATTCACCGCCCACGTGTCCGGGAATCCATTTCGAATAGACGTCCGCGGTATCAATCATGTTGAGCCCTGACGCGACGAACGCGTCGAGCAACTTGAATGATGTCGGCTCGTCGGCCGTCCATCCGAAGATGTTTCCGCCGAATACAAGCGGTCCAATTTCGAGGCTGGAGTTTCCGAGTCTGCGCTTGATCACGTTGATGCTCCTGTGCCTGCTTGGCCTTGGTTCCTGCCGGCGCGCGCCGCGCAGGGATGTTAGACGAGAGGCTGGCATTACTGCAACTGCCTCGGGAGGCGGGAAGAGAGGGCCTTTTGACTCCGCCGCGGCCAGCCCTTACACTCAGATATCGTGGGTTCCTTCTCACGCGGCTACGGCTACCGCTTCGATATCGGCGGGTACTTTCCTCGCGCGATCAAGACGATTTGCATTGCCTGCGTCAGCGTTTTTGTCCTGCAGGAACTTTCCCAGCTAATCTATGGCGCGGCCGGAAGAGAATTTTGGCTGACCTGGTTTGGTCTGGTCCCCTACGCGGTGATTCACGGCATCCGGCTGTGGCAGCCGTTCACCTACCTGTTTCTTCACGACGGAATTTGGCACATCCTAATCAATCTTCTCTTTCTGGCCATGTTTGGCGCCGATCTGGAACACACATGGGGGACGCGAAAGTTCTACATCTACTACTTTCTGTGCGGAGTGGGAGCGGGAGTAATCAACGTCGCTGTAAAGCTGATTCTGGACCCCCACGGGCATGGGAGCGCGTGGGTTCCAACGATTGGCGCATCGGGAGCGATCTACGGGGTGCTGCTGGCGAATGCGGTTGTGCTGCCGGATCGGCGCGTATGGATGTTTCCACTGCCCGTGACGGTCTCGATGCGGATTTTCGTGGTCATCATGGGGGCGATCGAATTTTTCGGCACGATCGGCTCATCCGGCGACAACGTAAGCCACATCTGCCACCTCGGCGGGATGCTTGTTGGATACATTTATCTGCGGCGGGGGTCGTTCCTATATTCGCCGCGGAATTTCTTCTCGGATTGGAAGCGGCGCAGGATGCGGAAGAAGTTTGAAGTTTACCAGCGCGACCATCGCGACAAGCCGCCCTCACGGCCTGATAACTGGCTGAATTAGCGTCGGAAATTTGAAAATAGAAAAGAGAAAGCCCGCCGGGGGCTCGGACTGCATCTACTTCGCGACGGCGAAATCGGTAACTACGCTATAGAGGAATTCGACTCCCTTGCGGAATGAATCTACGGGGATGCGTTCGTTGTCGGCGTGCATGCGCGCGAGGTCTTCGTCGGTGAGCGGGAAGGGCAGCATGCCGTAGGCCTGGACGTTACGCATGCGCAGCGGCCAGGAATCGGTGGTGTAGGTGGACATGTACGGGAGAACCGGCGCGCCGGGAAACGACTTTCCGGCGGTGTGGATGATCGTCGTGTACAGGTCCGAGGTGAGCGACGAGGATGGCGCGGACTCGCCACCTGCCGTTTCCGTTTCAAAGCGCACCTGCGGATCGTTTATGAGTTGCTGCAGCTTGGCGAGCAAAGGATCGAGCTGGTTGCCGGGAAGCAGGCGAATGTTCAAGACGCCGCGCGCCTCCGAAGGAATCACATTCTGTCGGATTCCCGCCTGAAGCATAGTCGGAGAAATCGTGTCGCGTAGCATGGCGTTCCATGTGGGGTTCGCGTCGGAAATCCAGCGGGCCGCGTGGTCGCCGCGATCGGCAGAACCGAGCGCGCGCATCCATTTGCTGGTGTCTTCGTCTTCGGTGGGAGCCAGGCCGTCAAAGAACGCGCGCGTCACGGAATTAAACTGCACGGGTGCCTCGTACGTGGCGATTTTCGAAATAGCAGTCGCCAGGTGCGCTACAGGATTGTCCTTGCGCGGAACCGAGGCGTGTCCCGAGGTTCCGGTGACGACCACATCCACGTTCTGCAATACTTTTTCGCTCGCCTGAACGCCAACGTATTGGATTTTGCCGTTCTTCAGGGCGACCTGGCCGCCTTCGTTGAGCGCGAAACCTGCGGCGATTTTGTCCCAGTGTTTTTCGACTGCGAATTTCATGCCTGCGGTGCCGCCGGCCTCTTCGTCGCCTTCAGCAAACAGAATCACATCGCGATTCAACCGCGCGGCGGAACGTTTCAAGGCTACGAATACCGCCAGGTTAGCGGCGAGCATGCCTTTGTCGTCAATCGCGCCGCGGCCGTAGAGGTAACCGTCCTGAATGACGGCGCCGAATGGATCCGTGGTCCACTTCGTTTTGTCCACTCCGACGACATCGAGGTGGGCCATCAGGAGCAATGCGCGCGAGGGATCCGGCATAGAGTTCGCGGATAGACGCGCTACGAGGAACCCACGGCCGGGCGTGCTCTCGAATGTATCTGAGTGAATACCTTCTTTATCGAGGATGCCTGCCAGATATTTCGCGGCGACCAGTTCATTTCCGGGGGGATTGGAGGTGTTGATTCGCATCAGGTTTTGCAGCCAGCCAAGCGCTTCGGTTTCGATTTGGGAGATGTCCGCACTCGGTGACGTAGCGGCCTGCGACGCGGTGGCTTGGTTCGGCGATGCCTGTCCCAGAACGCGCGTGGCGGGCAGAGAATGGTACTGAGCGGAACTCTGCGCGTGCGCCGGCGACGCCGAAACCAGCGTGAGAACTGTTCGAATCACAACTCGCCGAAGGGTCCGCGCCATCCTTTTTGCCTCCCGGGGAATCTGAAAGTACATCGCCAAGTGGATACCATTGATACTATCATTCGGGCGGGAAGGGCCCCCGAGGCACGGCGAAACCGGTTTTCTAGATTGCAACGACCATCCGTTGCGGGACCTGGCGGCATCCAATTCGAGTGAGGAATTCATGCGAATGAGATCGTGGTTTGGCCTCATCCTAATGGGCGCTCTGATCGTCGGACTGGGGATCCCGTCCGATGCATGGACGGCGCGCGCGCAGCAGGAAGGCCCAACGTCACCGTCCCCGAACCGGGAGCCCGCCCAGCCTGCTCCTCCGGCTCCCGGTCAGTCGCAGGGCAAGGCGCCGCCTGCTCAAGCGCCGCCTCCGCCGCAGGTTGCGATCTCGGTGCAGTCGAACATCGTCAATGTGGACGCGGTGGTGACTGATCACGATGGCAACATAGTGACCGGCCTGAAGAAGGAAAACTTCCGCATTCTTGACGAAGGTCAGCGGCAACAAATCTCGAATTTCGCGCCCACTGACGCGCCGATTACGATCGTGATGTTGATGGAGTTCAGCAAAAGGTATGGCGGGTACTTCGGATACAAAGCGAAGTACTGGTCGGAGTCCTTCCTGACCCAACTCAAACCGCAGGATTGGGTGGCGCTGAAAACGTTTGATTTGAAGACCACGCTCGTGGAGGATTTCACTCAGGACAAGCAGCAAGTGGAACACGATATCGAGTCGCTCTTTTTTCCCAGCTTCAGCGAGGCGAATCTTTTCGATGCGGTACTCGAAACAGTCGGCCAGCTGCGCGACGTGAAAGGCAAGAAGGCGATTCTAGTGCTGGCCACGGGGTTCGACACGTTCAGCAAACACACGCTCGACGACACACTGCGGCGGCTCAAGGAAACCGACGTGACGATCTTCTGCGTGGGTGTAGGCGAGGATCTCGACCTCTATTCTCCGGGCGGCGCCGGCGTCGGTTACCTACAGGCCAAAAACCAGCTGAGCACCTTTGCCCGGATGAGCGGGGGCTACGCCTGGTTTCCCCGGTTCCAGGGCGAGATGCCCGGCATCTTTAATTCCGTGGCGCAGTTCCTGCGCAACCAATATACGCTGGCGTTTTCGCCGTCCACTGCGCAGGACGGGAGATACCACAAGCTTATCGTGCAAGTAGTGGACGAGGACGGAAATCCGCTGGAGCTTGCGGACAAGAAGGGCAAGAAGAAGAGCGCAGTCGTGATCGCCCGCGAAGGATATACCGCTCCGAACGCGCCTGCGGGCGGGAACTAAACCTTCAGCGAACAAGCACGCGCTTCACGAATGTATCCAGGAGAAGGCGCGTGAGACGCTTCTGATCGTGCCGAACGACGCCTTCCTGCTGCGCGATATCACCCGTCACGTATTTCAGGCCCATCCTCTCGAGTTCCCCCAGCGAAGGATCCACCGGCTGGGCGCCCCCGGCCGCATAGCGGCGCAGTATGCGCGGTGATAGGCGCGTCCGATTGATCACCACGAAATCGAACAGGCCCGGGCGCGTGTGTGCGTAAATGGCGCGGACATGGTCGGCGACTGAGTAGTGTTGGGTTTCGCCGGGCTGGGTCATCACGTTGGCGATATAGACGCGTGTTGCGTGCGAGTTGGCAATCACTTCCGTCATTTCTTCCACCAGCAGGTTCGGCAAAATACTCGTGTAGAGCGAGCCGGGACCGACGAGGATGAGATCCGCTTCGCGAATGGCCGCGAGCACCTCGGGCAGCGGGCGAACGCGGCGGGGCACGAGGCGTACACGCGCAATGCGTTTGCGCGAGCGCGAAATATTCGTCTCGCCGGCAACGACTTTGCCGTTTTCCAGCTCGGCTTGAAGCGTGACGTTCTGCGCGGTGGACGGAAAAATCCGCCCGCGAATCGCCAGCACCTGGGCGGACACCTGCACGGCCCTCGAAAAATCTCCGGTGACATTCGTCAGCGCGGTCAGAAATAGATTGCCAAAACTGTGGCCCGCAAGTCCGTACCCCGCCGGAAACCGGTACTGAAAGAGATCTCCAAGAAGGTGTTCGTCCCGGGACAGAGCGACCATGCAATTGCGGATGTCGCCGGGGGGGAGAACGCGATATTCGCGGCGCAGGCGGCCGGAGCTGCCGCCATCATCCGTGACGGTCACGACGGCGGTGAGGTCCGCGATGCTCTGTTTCGGCCGGCGCTTCCCGCGCTCGGCGATGTGCTCCTTCAGGCCGCGCAACACGGCGGAAAGACCGGTGCCGCCTCCGAGCGCAACAACCCGGACGGAAGGCCAACGGCGTTCCACAAATTTTTTCATGGGGAGAACGGTAAATCAGCCGGCTGATCCGTCTCGCTCCGGATAGAGCAATTCGGTGAAGCGCGGGTCTTCCTGCAGGAAAGCAAAATCCTCATCATTTCGGGCGTGGTAGCGATTTTCAGGACGCAACTGAATGGCAACTTTCAGATTCTGCATGGCGGAATCGGCTTCGCCGGTCAGGCAATCGAGCGCGGCCATGGCATAAACGATGTGGTCTGCTTTGGGGGCGGCTTTGCGCGCGCGGTCCAAGTGCTCCCGCGCCTCGTCCCAGCGGCCCAGGTTCATCAGGGTGACGCCCTGGGTGTAGTGGTCTTCCGCAGATTTAGCGGCGGGTACCGGAAGGCGGGAAATCCTTTGCTCGCAAATGCGCAGATGGACCTTGGCGCGGTCGCCGAGCTCCTTGCTGGGTCCTTCCAGAACGCGCTCAAGAACCTCGTGGGCGCGCTGGAATTTCTGCTGCTGGAAATGCTTCAGCGCCTCTTCGTAGAGCTTTAGTTGCTGCTGCTTGGCGGGAGCGTCCGGATCGGGAGGCATCACCCGGGCCTTCGATGAGGCTAATCCCTTCTTATTCAATGACTTGCGGCTTCCGTTCGAGGATTCCTTACTTCGGACCACGCGACGCGTCAAAGTTTTGCTCCAATGCCCACTGAAGAAAGAACATAGCAGAATCAGAAAACTGCGTCAATGCGAGCCTCGGGACCGAAATTCGCTGTTTTCGAGGCGGCATTTCATTCCCCTGTGGCACGTTAGATTTGGGAATAAGCCGTTGGCGACAACACCGAGTTATTGACGTTGGAAACGAGATCTTCGAAGGTGTATTTCGGCTGGGCGAACAGGACTTTCGTTTCCGGCGCAGACCGGAATGCGTCCCAGGCCTTGTCGCGTTCGGCAAGGTTCGCAAATCCAATCATGTAGGTCAGGTTGGGCATCTGCGGGCCGACAAGAGTGTCGCCGAAGAAGACGGTCCAGAATCCAGCCTCTAGGAAAATGGGGATTTCGCCTCCGTTTACCTGCGCCACTTTTGCTTTGTGGTCCTGATCGGTGGAACTTTCATAGGTGCGCAGCTCGAATAGCCGCGGCGAGTGCTGCGCCGTCGCTGGGGGGACCGTAAGCTTGGGCGCGCCCGCGAGCGCCTGCATTAGCGAGCTTTCCATGCGCACAAACGCGGGCGATTTTGCAGGAGCGTTCAGAAAATCGAAAGCCGCCTTCACGTATTCGGCATCCTGGCCCAGGCGGGCGTCCGCAGTTACGAGTGTCTCGACCGACGTACCCGGCATCAGCACGTACATGGACGGACCTTCGACACCGATCGAAACGCTGAAGACGCCGACCGGCGAGATTCCCAGACGATTCAGTCCCGGCACGAGGGCATTGCGGAAATAATCATCTGCAAGCTTTCGCTGCGGCGTGAGCAGGTGATACCGGCGCAGCTCGTAGTATTCGCGACCACTTTCAGCGGCGGCATTCTGCGAAGCTCGGGCAGAACCGAGCGGCGCGGCGGCAACCGCTGCGGATGCCAGCGAGGTAGCCAGGAATTTTCGTCTGTCCATAGTGAATTCCTCCAGATGCGGCGCGACATCGTCACATAAATGCGTTTGCGCGTCCACCGTCATTGCGGCGCATTTGCGGCACGGCGTGTCGTGAACCGGTTATTGAAGGCGGGTACGCAAGTCGTCGGCGAACTTCTCAATGCGATTCAGCGGCACCAGCGAGATGCGTTGATCCTCGAACAATCGAGCGATGAACTGATGGCGCGGGTTTTCGCGCGCAGGCTCGACCTCGGTGATGGCGGTGAATTCCGAATTCGCGGCGCGCGCGCGAATGCATTCGGCGGTGTAGGCGAGAACTTTTGCCTGCGAAGGGTCGCGGCCCAGCGCGACGCTCTGAATGTAGCCGCGCGTTCCGTTGTAGCGGTAGGCGTAGTCGAGATGAAGCGGGTCGCCCGGCTGCGTGAATTCCTCGACGCGGACGCCGCGCTGGAGTTTCCCCGGAACTGGAATCCGGTGCCGCCGGAAGACGTCGCTGAGGCGTGCTCGAATCCACGAGCGCGTGTTTCCGACAATCCCTCCGCGGACCGCGGGCGGGCGCTCCACGTAGTCGTGGAACAGTTGGTCGAGCTCGGTGTCGAAATCATTCGCGAGAATTGCTCGCTCTGGGCTCAGCTGCAAGACGTTCGAAAGCGTCTCCAGATATTTTCCTACTTCCTCATCGGTCCCGCGGAGCCCGGCTTCGAATTCGGAGGGCAGCGCGCGGAGTACGTTCTCATCGGCGCCCGGGTGCAAGCGGCGGACGCGCGAAATTTCAGAGTCTCCTTCGATCAGCCGCATGACGCGCCGCGGGCCGCTGATTTCCTCTAATAACACGCCAACGTTGACCCATTCGTCGCGGATGAGATTGGGCAGATAGCGCAGGACGCGAAAGCGAAGCATGTTTCTCGGTTCGTCAGGCATGTGTCACTTCCAGTTGGAAAAGGGTTGTGCCGATGATTTCCAGGCCGAAACGACCAGTTCACGGACGAGCTTGCGCCGCCGAAGGAGCTGTTCGAGCATCCGTTCGAGCGCCTCTGTTTCGAAACCGTACCACTCGCCCGGGATCTCTTTGTAAATCTCGTCGAAAACCGCCTCCGTCATTTTTCCCTCGATGCGCGCGAGCCAAGGCTCGAAGGCCTGCATCCCGCGCGCGGATTCGTATACGCTATGGCGAGCATACAGCCCGCGCAAGGGAGCGTCGGGGAAATTCCATTCCACGGCGTTGAAACAAAAACCCTGGTCAATCATCCACGCCTGGTAGCGCGATTCGCTTTGCGCGCGGAAGAAAACCGCCTGGCGGCCGTTTGTGTTGCAAGTCCATTTGTCGAAGACGAGCATTCCGCAGAAATCAGCCAGGTTCACGACGTCGCGAAGCTGCTCGTCCGGCAGAAAATCGTACACCACGGTATCGGCTGGCGAGCCGGGATAGCGCGAACCGAACTGGAGTCCCGCACGGCAGCGGGTACGCCCCCGCCCGAGTTGGATCACCAGGTCGTCGGTGTGCTCGATCAGGTTTTCACGCACCTCGACCACCGCCGCTGCCGGTGTCGGCAATCCCATTCGCGCCGCCAATCTCGTACCCAGCAATTCATTCGCCAGTATCCGCGCGCCCTGAGGATTATTCTGGAATTTTACGACGTAATATCCGCCGTCCTCGCAGCGCATCAAATGCGACTGCGCTCCTCCGCGCATTCTACGGACTTGCTGGACCGCCAGCGGCATCGAGCGCGTATGCTAGCGGCCCAACGAGGTGTACTTCAAGAGAAACATTCCATATTGGGAAATATGGCGACCAGGGAATCCTTAGCGGGGTATCTGGCGGGTCTGCACGGCGACCAAAAAAGGAAATGCGCGAGGCCGCGTGGAATCATTCCACCACGCGGCCTCGCGTATCATGTGTACCAGAAGCGGACATCGAACAAAGCGCTAGCGCTTCTTGCGTTTCTTTGGACGCGGCTTCTTCGCACGCGCTTTCTTCGCGGTCTTCTTCGGCTTGCCCTTGGCCTTTTTCTTCTTCGGGCTAGTCTTCTTCGCCTTGCGCGCTGGCGCCACCTTGCGGGGAGCAGGCGCGGCCGGGGCTTCCTCTTCTTCCGGCTCTTCTTCGACGACGATTTCTTCCACTTCCTCTACGATTTCCTGCGGCTGCTCCTGTCCCTCTTCTTCGTCATCGAAGGCGGGCAGTTCGTCGTCTTCTTCTTCGTTCATTTTAGCGTCAAACATTCGATCCTCCGTGGGTCCCAGCTTTGCCGGACGGCCTCACTCCTCGGCCCGCATATAATCGGACTGTCGGAACTTTGTCAAGGCGCAATGAATCGAAAAAACAGAGAGGACGCCCACGGTTTCGTCTATCAGTGCTCCCGAGGCGTGGCTCATCAGAATTGATTGACGTATGTTATAGAGGGAGAAGGAGCTTAGGGGCTACAACGGAGGTTAGCGCTGGATGGTGAGTACGTCGCCGGCGCGGAGAGGACGATCAGCCAGGAAGGGATTCGACTGGCGGATGGCGGAGACTGAAGTCTGATAGTCGCGGGCAATCGAATAAAGCGTCTCGCCGGGCTTCACGCGGTGTTCGAGACTTTCGGGTTTTTCGGACTTGCCCGTGGACACGTTCTCAAGACCCTGATGGCTTTCAACTTGCGCAGACTTTCCCCTGGACGATGTTGTCCCGGCGATCTGGCTGCCGGCGTAAATTCGCAGCCGCGCGCCCCGCGACACGTGACCACCTGAAATATGATTCCAGTGCTTGAGCTGCTCGACCGTCACGTCGTAGCGCTCGGCAATTCCCTCGAGCGTGTCGCCGCGCTGCACGCGGTAGCTCACCAGCCGCACCACGGGAGGCTGGGTCGGAACATTCAGAACGAATCCTGCGGGCACCGTTGCGTGGGGCTCCAGGTGATTGGCCACTTCGATCGCGGAAACTGTCACGCGGTAATGGCGCGCGACGTCGGAAAGCGATTCGCCCTGTTCGGCGGGATGCAGCCGCCAGCTCGTCCACTTGTCCTGCGGGACCTGCTGGATGTTTTCTTCAAATGGTTTCGCTGCGCCGACCGGCAGCTTCAGATGAAATCCCGGATCGGGCGGCGTGACGTTGCGCAATAGCTGCGGGTTCAGCAACCGCAGATCGTCGAGGTCCGCGCCCGTTGCGTCCGCCACCAATTGCAGGCTGATTGAGTGGTCCAGGCTTACGGATTCCATCTGCATCGGCTTATCCGGGTTGACCTGGACACCGTAACTTGCCGGATCCTTGGCCACCAGCGCCATCGCCAGGATGATAGGCACGTAGTTTTGGGTCTGCTTCGGCAATGCCTTGCGCTTCTGCAGTTCCCAGAAATCAGCGTAGCCAGTGCGCTGAATTGCGCGCGCGACATTTAACGGACCCGAGTTATACGCGGCCATGACGAGGTACCAGTCGCCAAACATCCCATAGAGATCGCGCATATGACGGGCCGCCGCGCGAGTCGCTTTTTCCGGATCGCTGCGATCGTCCACCCAATAGGTGCGCTCGAGATCGTATTCCTCGCCGCGGTAGGGCATGAACTGCCAGATGCCGCGAGCCCCTGCTCGCGAAACAGCCTGTGGCTGGAAGGCGCTTTCGGCCTGCGCCAGATAGATCAGGTCCTGCGGAACGCCTTCTTCCTTGAGCACGCGCCGAATCATCACGTCGTAGCGCCCAGCGCGGTCCAGCCCGTGCGTCACGATTGCGCGGCCGCGGGTGGTCGTAAAGTAGCTCAGGTACTGCAGGACGGAATCGTTTACGGTGAGCGGCAAATCGTGACGGGCGCCGATCAGTTCCTTTTCGGCTTTAAGCGCCAGTCGCGGATCGCCAGCCGGAAGCGTCAGATCGGCAATCTCGTCAATCGGCGCAGGCTCGGCCGGTGTGTCGGATTCCGTCTGACTGTCGCTCGTCTTCGCCGCGTCCAGATCGCCGGACTGTGAGGCCTCACCAATTTGATCGGATAGCTTCGCAAGTTGTGGATTGAAATCCGCAGGGAAACCGCTCTTCAAAATCAGGTCCGCAGCCAGATCGAAATCCGTCTGGGCCTTATCCAAGTGGCCTGCTTTGAGTTCTCTCTGCCCGGCGTCGTAAGCGGCCTGAACTTTTTCAACCAAGATATCGATGGCGGGGCGCTGTTCGGGGGGCAATGCAATCACGGCAATCGCGTGCTCCGGGAAAGGAAGCGGCTGGATGGCGTACTCCGGCGCGGACGTCGGCGTCGCCGCCGGAGGCCGGACCTGTACCGGGTTCTTTGCGGAATCGTCGCAGCTGGCCAGGAAACAGGTACCAGCCGCCAGAACGACCCATGTTGCTGCTCGATGAATCATCTTTCGTCCATGCCGACTCATGCTAACGAAAATAGTACGAGGTACTTACGACTCCGGTCAATGGGACTAGGCTGCTACAAGTTGACCAAAACAGGACATAGAGTACTAGTGATTTGGGATCGCTCGGGCTGGCTTATACCACCGTAAGGGAGGGAATTGCCAGCGTTCCCGGATGCGCTGGGAGATCCCTTTGGCGCCGCCTAGGCGAGGGCCTGGCGGAGATCCTCGATCAGGTCATCGGGGTCTTCGAGGCCGACCGATACGCGGACCGTGCCCGGCTCGACACTGGCCGCACGCAGCTCCGCAAGCGACATATTGTAGTGCGAACTGTAAATCGGCAGGATCGCGAGAGATTCCACGCCGCCCAGGCTTGCCGCCAATAGGAACACACGAATGCGATCGCCGAAGCGACGTGCGCCGGCGAGGCCGCCTTTATGGTCGAAGGCCAGCATGGCGCCGAACCCGCTCATCTGGCGCCTGGCAAGTTTGTGATCGGGATGCGACGGCAGGCCCGGGTAATGCACGCGAGCGACTTTTGGATGTTGTTCGAGAAACTTGGCCACGGCCATGGCCGTCCGGCACTGGCGCTCGATGCGAATTTCGAGAGTCTTCATTCCGCGGATCAGCAGGAACGCTGCCTCGGGGTCCATCGAGCCGCCGATCTGGATGATATTGGCGCGCACCTTATCAATGAGCACTTTGCTGCCCGCGGCGGCGCCCGCGATCACATCGGAATGTCCCGCCAGATATTTCGACGCGCTGTGGACCACGATGTTGAATCCCATCGAGAGCGGTTTCTGCAGCACAGGGCTGGCGAAGGTGTTGTCCACGATCGAAATCAGTCCCCATTCCTGCGCGAAGTCCGCCGCTTTTTTCAGGTCTACGAGCCGCAGCGTCGGATTCGTGGGTGTTTCGATATAGAGCGCCTTGGTGCGCGCGCTGGCCAGTTTCTCGATACCGGCGAGATCGGCTTCCACATGCCTCACGCCGATCCCGAAACGCGGGAAGATATCGCGCAACAGGCGATAGCTGCCGCCATAGAGCTGGCGCGTGGCAATCACTTCGTCGCCAGTCTGGAGCACGGAGAGCAGCGCGGCCGAAATCGCGGCCGTCCCCGAGGCTGCTACAACTGCGGATTCGGCGCCTTCGAGTGCCGCGATCTTCTGTTCGGCGATCGTAAGCGTGGGGTTCCCGTAACGCGTGTAGATGTACGCGGGGCTTTTTCCTTCCGCCCATCGCTTCATCTCTTCGGTACTGGCGAAGGTGAAATTCGCCGTCCGCGCAATGGAAGTTCCCACGGACGTGCCGATGCGGAATTTATCCTCGCCTGCGTGAATCGCGAGCGTTGCGTCGCCCCAGCGTTTTGCCTTGAAGGACTTTTTCATGATGGGGGGAGCTTGCCGCATCTCGCCGCGGAATCGCAAGCGCCAATTTGGCCAAGGCCTTTGAGAACCATAGTCGCCGGACGGAGCTTTTTCCCTTCGCACTGTTCGTGAATAGATTGGCTTAGAGCGTTTGGATTGTGGACGCCTTGAATGCCAGCTCAGCTGGCTTCGCCTTCCATTCTCTATTGGCTTTGAGGATGAACTTGATCTAATACGGGGATCGTCCGGCAGGTTGTATGCCAAAATATTAGCAAGCTGTCGGAGGCCGTTTCGCGCTCCAGCCGCGCGTCCGAAAGGGGCAAACGATGAGGAAGTTCGGGAGTCTCCTGGCATTGTGCGCAGTCACGCTCAGCTTATCAGGTTGCGCGTGGCGAGACCTGGGCCCCTGCTACGGCGCCGGTTGCCCGACTTTTATGATGAGCAAGAGCACGCCGCCACCGAGCGGGACGGTTTCGAACGTCGCGCCCGCAAAATCAAAGCATACGAAGAACGCTGGGGCATCGAACGCGAACGCGGCGCAGACTCCGACGACTCCCGGTCAGTAGCTTCTCCTGTCAGCGTGCGGGTTTCTATGCCGAAGCCGCGGCTGCAGCTTCCTCCTCACCCGCGTGGTGCGGCTTGTGGGCCGCGATCACTTTCTCCGCAATTTCCGCCGGAACGAAGTCGTAGTGCGAGAACTCCATCGAGTAGCTCCCGCGACCCTGCGTCATGGAAATCAGTTCGTTGGCGTAGCTGAGCATTTCGGAAAAAGGCACCAGCGCCTTAACGACTACGCTGCCGGCGCGCGATTCGCTTCCGCTGATTTTTCCGCGCCTCCCGCTCAAGTGGCCCATCAAATCACCCGAGTATTGATCGGGCGCGTAGACCTCAACGTGCATGATCGGCTCGAGTAGCGCCGGCTTCGCCTGCTTCATGGCCTCCTTGAACGCGAGAGAGCCGGCGATCTTGAACGCCATGTCGCTGGAATCCACGTCGTGATATTTGCCATCGTAGAGGCTGGCGCGGAAATCCACGACGGGAAATCCGGCCAGATATCCGCGCTCGGCGGAATCGCGGATTCCTTTCTCAACCGACGGAATCCAATTTTTCGGGATTGCACCGCCGAAGACGTCGTCCACGAATTCAATTCCCTTGCCGCGCGGTAGCGGCTCGAGCTTGATCCGGCAAAGTCCGAACTGCCCGTGGCCGCCGGTCTGCTTTTTGTGTTTGCCCTCGGCGTCGGCCTTGCCGCGAATCGTTTCGCGGTAGGGAACCTTGGGAGGTTTGAGCGTCATTTCGACGTGGTAACGCTTGCGCAATTTTGCGACCACGACTTCGATGTGCTGCTGCCCCGCGCCAGAGAGCAGGAACTCCTTCGTCTGCGGGTCGCGCCCGAAGCGCAGGGCAAGATCCTCTTCGAGAATTCTGTGGATGGCAGCGCCGATGCGGTCTTCGTCGGCCCGAGTTTTCGGTTCGACCGCGAAGGTGATGGACGGTTCGGGGATGCGCGCGGGCGGATAAAAGATCGGAGCGCTCTTATCTCCGAGAGTGTCGCCCGTGATGGTTTCCTTCAGCTTTGCGATCGCGCCCAGATCTCCGGCATGGAGATCATTGACGGCGACGGCTGTCTTGCCCTGCATGACCTGCAAATGCTGAAAGCGCTCCTGCGTGCCGCGATTGAAATTGTTGATGGTCGCGTCGTTCTTCACCACGCCGGATAGTACTTTGAAATATGTGATCCGCCCAGCGAACGGATCGGCGACCGTCTTGAAAGCGAACAGAGAAGCGGGTTCAGACTCGGAAACATTGCGCTCTACGGTGTCTCCCTTGTGATCGGGGGTGGCGTGACCTAGTGCCTTCCCGCGGAACGCAGGCGACGGGAAAATCTCCACGAGGAAATTCAGAATCGCGTCGCTGCCGATATTGTGAAGGGCGGAGCTGAGCAGGACGGGAAAGATCTTCTTGTCGCGAACTTCCTCGTGCAGCCCCTTTTTCAAGTCCTCGACCGGAAGCGTGCCCTTGTCGAAGAATTCCTGCATCAGCTCGTCGTCGCCCTCGGCGACCATTTCGACCAGTTTTTCGTGCGCTTCCTTGGCTCGCTCGGCGAGTGCCGCGGGAATCTCTTCGATCTTTGCTTTACCGTCGCCATCAGGCGTGTATAGGAGCGCCTTCATGGTTACAAGATCCACGACGCCGCGGAAGCCCCGCTCGGCGCCGATCGGCAACTGAATGGGGACAACGCCGCGCCCGAACACTTGCTCGAGAGAGCCTAGTGCGCGCTCAAAACTGGCGAGGTCGCGGTCCATCCAGTTCAGCAGGAACGCGCGCGGCTGGTCGTATTCCGTTGCGTAATCCCACACTTTCTCGGTGACGACCTGCACGCCGGCGGCTGCGTCTACGACGATCAGCGCGGCATCGGCGGCGATTAACGAGGATTTCGTTTCATTGATGAACGTCGAGTAGCCGGGCGTATCGAGCAGGTTTACTTTTGCCTTTTCCGGGTGGGCCGGCGCCTGCCATTCGGCGTGCGCGACGCCGGTATTGATGGAGATCTTTCGCGCGATTTCTTCTTCGTCCCAGTCGGTCGTGGTCGAGCCATCGGCAACCTTGCCGAGACGCGGCGTCATCCCCGCTGTGAAAAGCAACGACGACACGAGCTGGGTCTTCCCCGTATCGCCGTGGCCGACAATGCCCACGTTGCGTATCCAATCAGTTGTGTAGGATTTCATGGATCACCTCGTTGAATGTGGCATTCGAAAATCGAAACTCGCTTGGGCCATGAAAACAGCGGTCGATGGGCAGGCTCCCGCCCCGGGGCCCGTTAGAACAGGCATTTCGCGTGGGAAACGTGCGGTCAGCAAACTTCGTGCTTTGATTTGGGATCAACATCACGAACCCGCCCCCGGCGGTTACGCGCGATGAACCCTGCGGCCCCTCATCCGCGGGGAGCGGACTCAGGGCGAGAAAGCCGGGATGCTAGCACAGGCATCCGCATGCATTCAATCCCTCGAGTCGGCGGGGCACCGGGCGCTTCGGCCGATTCAAAACGTGAATCCGAGCGCGCCGAAGTATGCATCGTCCGCAGGTCGGGCCGCTGCGATCTTCGTGCTATATTCTGCGGTTTCAATCGCTGCCTCGCTTCCATCGAGCGAGAAGCGGAACTGACCCGGCTACCATGATTGACGATCCAGTCCTGCTCAACGATTGGCACGCCGTGGCTTGGGGGTCCCAGGTAAGGGGCACCGAACCTACTGCGATCCGCCTGCTCGAACACGATCTGGTGCTCTGGCGCAACCGGGACGGCTTGCATGCGTGGCGCGACCTTTGCGTTCATCGCGGTTCTAGACTTTCCGCCGGGCGCTTGACCAACAACTGCCTAGCGTGTCCCTATCACGGCTGGGAGTACGACTCGACGGGCCGCTGCGTGCGTATTCCCGCGCATCCAGAACAACCGCCGCCGGCTCGCGCCCGTGCGACCGTCTATGCGGTGAAGGAAAAATACGATCTCGTATGGGTCTGTCTGGGAGAACCGCAAAAGGACGTTCCATTGTTTCCCGAATGGGACGATTCCTCGTTCGAGAAAATCATGGCCGGCCCGTATCTTTATCGCGCCCACGGTCCGCGGGTGATCGAAAACTTTCTCGACGTGACGCATTTTTCTTTTGTTCATGCGGGATATCTGGGCGATCCGTCGCAGGCGCAAATTGGCGATTACGAGGCCGAGGAATTCAACGGCGGCATCATCGCCCGGGACATTCCCGTGTGGCAGCCCGACCCGGACGGAACGGGACGGTCCGCGAAGGTGTTCTACACCTTTCAGGTGCTTCGTCCCCTCACGGCGTCCTTCACGAAAGTTCACGGAGAGAATCGTTTTGCGATGTTTGCTTCTGTCGCACCGGTCGGCGAACGCGAAAGCCTTGCCTGGCTGATCATCGCGCTCAATTACGCGCACGAGACGCCCGCGGAAGAACTGCTGCGTTTCCAGGACATCGTCACGCGGCAGGACATTCCCGTGGTCGAAGCGCAGCGGCCTGAACTTCTTCCTCTCGATTTACAGGCGGAGCTGCACCTGCGTTCGGATCGGACAGCAATCGCGTACCGCCAGTGGTTGAAAAAACTAGGGCTTCGATACGGGACGGCCTGAGCGGACATGGCCCAGGCGATCACAAATCCCCAAGGACGCGCCCGTTGGTTTGTGCCGGGCGATTGGGACGGCTTCTTCGCGCTGTTTTTCAGCGGTTTTCCCGACCTGCTACTGATCGCAGGGCTCGCGCCTTTATGCGGTTTTTCCGCCGGCATGGTGACGACACGAATTTTACCCGGCGTCGCGCTTTCCATTTTCGCGGGAAACATCTTCTATGCCTGGCAGGCACACCGCCTGGCGCAGCGCACCGGCCGGCCGGACGTCACGGCGATTCCGTTTGGCGTGAACGCTCCCACAATTTTTGTTTACGTCGCGCTGATCATGCAGCCGGTCTACGAGCGCACGCACGACCCGAATTTCGCGTGGCAGGCCGGAGTCTTCGCGTCTTTTCTGAGCGGCGTGATTCAAACGGCCGGCGCGTTCTGCACGGACTGGCTTCGTCGCACGACGCCGCGTGCAGCTCTGCTGAGTCCGCTTGCTGGAACGGCGATGGCGTTCCTGTGTCTGGATTTCGTCCTGCGCGTGTTTCAAACGCCCGAGCTGGGATTGATACCGGCCATCATCGTGCTGGCGATTTTTTCTTCGCGAATTCGCCTGCCGTTCCGCATTCCAGGCGGCCTCGTCTGCCTGATCGTGGGAGCTTTGCTGACGGCGCTCTTGAAGTGGACGCACCTGTATCATCTGCCGATGCCGCAGGTCTCGATGAAACCGGGGATTTATCTTCCGCACCCGTTGAACCTGTTCGTGTTTGTGATTCACGGCGAAGGATGGAAATTTCTGTCAGTGATTCTGCCGATGAGCGTGCTCGACACGATTGTTTCCTTGCAAGTTCTGGAAAGCGTCCAGGTTGCGGGAGACGACTACCCGACTCGGCCCTCGCTGCTGGTCAACGGACTGGCCACGCTGGCCGCGGCACTCTTCGGCAGTCCGTTTCCGACGGCGCTCTACTTCGGGCATATGGCGCACAAGGAACTGGGCGCACGGTCTGGCTATTCGATCTTGAGCGGCACGGCGACGATGTTGGTGTGCCTCACAGGCCTGGTGGTTCCAGTGCTCCGCGTGGTTCCCCTGGAAGTTGTGGCGATGATCGTGGTGTGGTTCGGGCTGGTGATGGTGGCGCAGGCTTTCACCGAGATTCCGAAATCGCACGCCATTGCCGTTGCGTTCGGATTGATTCCAATGATCGCGTCATGGGCGGTGGGACTGATTGATATTGCGCTGCGCACGGCCGGATCGAGCTTCCTGCAGGGCGCGCCTCTCTTCGGCGATCAGTTGTACATCTATGGGTTGATCGCGCTGAGCCAGGGTGCGTTGTTGGTTTCGATGATCTGGGCTGCAGTGATTGCTTACCTGCTGGACCGCCGCTTCCTCCACGCCGCTGCGTGGCTGGTTGGGGCCGCGGCGCTCTCCTGCACCGGATTTATTCACGCGTTTCGAATCACGAGCCTCGGCGTTGAAACTGTGATCGGCTTTTTCGCGGCGCCTGCTTTTGCGCTCAGCTATCTGGCAGCCGCAGTTTTTCTGGTGGGTTTCCACTTCTACGTGGCGCGGCGCATGGCCGTGGATCCGCCGGCGCCGAGCCTCTGAGCGGTTGCGCTTGCGTGCTCCGGGCTTCGGCGTAGAATACGCTCGCGCGGGCGATCCCATTGGCGGCACGAGCGGCGGAAGGGTTCGCGGCAAGACGGAGAATGCGATGTCACCGGAACCAGCGGCATCTTCGACAGCGGGCTTCATGATGCGAACCGACACGCGGGAGGACGCAATCGTCATCTTTTGCATCGGACGGCTGACGAGCGAACATTCCGATTCGCTGAAGAAGCATGTGAGGGGACACCTCCCTCATACCAAACGGATCGTCCTGGATCTCAACGAGCTGATTCGGATGGACAGCTCGGGGCTCGGCGCCATCGTGGGCTTGTACGTTTCGGCGAAGAAGGAGCATTGCGAGCTGCTGCTGATCAACTACAACAAATCAATCAGAGACCTACTGGGACTCACGAACCTGCTGTCCATGTTCGAAGATTGCGCGCGCACCGGCATGCGAATGCCGTAAGACTCTTTTCTCCCGCGCCTACCGCTTCATCCGGCATCCTGACTTCCGCATTGGCGTAGAATACGCTTCGCACACGAATCAGAAAGGCATCCTGATGAAATTTGGAGGCATACATTTGATGGGGCTTCCGCGCCCCTGGACGAGCGAATCCGAGCGCACGCTGCTGAATAACGCGCTGGATATCGCGGAGCTCTCCGACCAGTGCGGCTTCGATTACGTTTGGGCGACGGAGCATCATTTTCTCGAGGAATATTCGCACGCGTCGGCGCCTGAGATTTTCTTGGCTGCGTGCAGCCAGCGAACAAAAAACATCCGTCTCGCGCACGGAATCATTCAAACGCCGCCGCAGATCAATCATCCGGCACGCATCGCGGAGCGCATCGCTGCGCTCGACCTGATCAGCAATGGCCGCTGCGAATTCGGCATGGGTTCCGGCGCGACGACGACTGAACTGGGTGGATTCCTGGTGCCGCAGGCAGAAAAGAAGGCGATGCAGCTCGAGGGGATGCGCGTCGCGGTGCGAATGCTGGTGGAGGATCCCTTCGCGGGATTCCAGGGCGAGTATGTGAAAGTGCCGCCGCGCAATCTGGTGCCGAAACCTCTGCAGAAGCCGCACCCGCCGCTTTGGATGGCGTGTTCCAGGCGCGAGTCCATCATTGACGCAGCGAGGCTCGGGCTTGGTGCGCTGACATTTTCCTTCGTCACCGCGGCCGAGGCGCGCCAGTGGGTGAAGGACTACTACACGACGATGGAAAACGAATGCGAGCCGCTCGGGTACGCCGTGAATCCGAATTTCGCGATCGCGACTCCGTTCCTCTGCGACAACGACCAGAAACGTGCGGAGGCTGCCGCCATCGAAAACTACGGCTTCTTCGTATACGGGCTGGGGCACTACAGTTTTTTCGGCGAGCACCGTCCCGGCAAAACTGATATCTGGAAGGAGTACACCACGAATCCCAAGGAGCCTGTTTCGCCCGAGTTTATCGCACAGGCCTGCGTTGGCACGCCCCAAAAGCTGCGCCAGACTCTGCGGGAGTACGAGGACGCGGGCATTGATCAAGTGATCGCGGTGCGGCAAGTTGGCCGGCTTACGCTAGAGCAGCAGTGCGATTCGCTGCGGCTTTTCTCGCAAGAGGTGATGCCGGAATTCAAGGATCGCGATATGGGGAATGCGTCTGCTCGCGCCGAACGCCGCGCAAGAATCTCCGAGAAAGCGATGCCGCGCAAGTCGAAGATTCAAGAGTCGTGGGGCGACGCGGTAATTCCTTCAGCGGGACGGCACTAGAAACGGAGCCGGCCGATCCGCCTAGAGCAGCAGGGGCGAACCGGCCGCCACAATTCCATTTTGCAAGTTTTGCGGGAATGCGCTACATCCGTCCTTCGTCGCCGGACGGGCCGTAAATCGAAGGAACGGGCACCTGATTCATCCGCAGGTAGACCGAGAGCTGGCCGCGATGGTGGATCACGTGATTGAGAATCATTCCGCGTAGGACGGCGATGCGCGGCATCGAGAAAAACGTCTTTCCTCCGTTCATCAGCGTCCAGGTCTTCTGCAAATCTTCGTCACTTGCCTTCGAGATCGCGGTGCGTGCTGCGGTGACGTTCTTGTCAAAGACTTCCAGCAGCTGCTTGCGCGACGTCATAACCGTTGGCTGGATGGGCGGCGCTCCCGGCGGCGCGAAATCGAGAGAATCTCCCTGAAACGTGCCGGCTGCGAACCCAACCATCTCGGCGATGTGGCCGGCCAGGCGGCCCATGGCCATGGACGTGTCGTGTGGTTTCCAGGTCGTCTTGTCTTCGGGGACGCGTTCGAGCGTCTTCCGGGTGGTTTCCATCTCGTGTTCGAATTCAGGTAGGAACGAATCTCGAATTGCCATATACGCCTCCATTGGAATGGTGGGTTCTTGTCCGGCCGATTTTACCTCAAGTGTGTGAATGGACGGTAATCCGATGCCCGAGGGGCCGGGCTAGATGCGTCCGCGCCCTGCCGAACGGGTCAACAGGGGCGCTGCGTCGCGGGCTGGCGCGGCGCTGCCGCTCTGGACAGGTACGGAGACTGGTTGGAGGCCGCGGCCCCGCGTCTGCTTCCAAGTGTGCAGAATGCGGTGAATCACAGTGATATTTGGACCAATTGCCAGGAGCCAGAGAGCCACGTCAATGCGGTTGGTAAGCGCGCCCAGAATCATCAATACCAGGCGCTCGGGGCGCTCCCAGAATCCGATTTCCGACGTGGGCACGAGCGATTCGGCGCGCGCCTTCGCGTAGCTGACCATTACCGATCCGGCCATGGCCGCGCCGGCGAGAACCGCGTAACGAAAGCGGTTCACTTGCGCGTAATAGACCAGCAAGCCAAGAAACAGCATCAGGTCCGCGTAGCGGTCGAGAATGGAATCGAGGAAACCGCCAAAGAGCGAGACCCGATTTTGAAGGCGTGCCACCGGACCATCAAGCAGGTCGCACAGGCCCGCGAGGATTATTACCCCGCCCGCTGCCGCAAAACGTCCCCGGGCAAAGAGCATTCCAGCCCAGAGATTCGCGATCAGCGCGCACCATGTGATGACATTCGGGGGGATTCCCGTGGGAGCCAGAAGGGCAGCGAGTCGGTCAACGGGCCAGGAAAGATACCGGCCGATGGCGCGGGTCAGCATGAAGTCCGGATCGCTCCGCTATTCCTGGTCATAGATCGTGGTCAGCCGCATGACCTCGTATTCTTTGATGCCCGCGGGCGTCGTGACCGTCACTTCGTCGCCGACCTTTTTCCCGAGTAGCGCGCGCCCGATCGGGGACGTCGTCGAGATCAAGCCCTTGGTCGCGTCGGCTTCTTCGACAGTCACCAGTTTGTACTCGATTTTGGTGGCCTTCGCAACGTCTCGCACGACCAGAGTTGAGCCATAGGCCGCGCGGTCCTTCGGAAGATTGTTCAAGTTGAGCATCGAGATATCGGCCATGCGCTGGTGGAGCTGGCCAAGTCGCGCCGAAACGTACGCTTGGCGCTCCTTCGCGTACTTATACTCGGCGTTCTCGGAGAGATCACCGTGTGCGCGAGCGACCTTGATTTCCTTGGGAAGCTCGTCGTGCAACTCGTGCTCGAGGGCGGCGATTTCGTCCTTGAGCTTCTTTTTGATTTTCTCGGTTAGATCAATCATTGGATTGAGGCATCCGGGAGGGCCCTGCTTGGGCGGCTCGCCGGGGCTTGCTTGGCTACACGAGGAGTATAGAGGATTTACGCGGCGCGCCGCAAATACAGGGTGGAAAATCGCGCCGCATAGGGCGGCCAATCAGGGCCGATCCGGACCACCCCTCCAGGCCGCCTAGAGGACGGTGCTGAAGCCGGTCGCACGGGTCAGGCGTCGGCCTTCAGAGGCTGCAAATTGGATTTGTAGGAGCCGGGAACGATTCGGAATGCGATGCTCAGGCGGTTCCAGCTGTTGATTGTGGCAATCGCGAGAGTCAGGTTGGCAAGCTCTTCCTCGTTGAACTGCTTTGCCACTGTTTCGTACACGTTGTCGGGAACGTCGTGCCCCGCGATGAGCGTGATCGCCTCGGTCCACTCGAGCGCGGCTCGCTCGCGTTCAGTATAGAACGGAGATTCTCGCCAGGCGTCGAGCAGGTACAAACGCTGCTCGGTTTCGCCCAGGGCGCGGGCATCCTTGCTATGCATGTCGAGACAGTAGGCGCAACCGTTGAGCTGCGAGGCGCGCATTTTGACCAGTTCGAGTAACGGCCGTTCGAGGCCACTGGAAGTGACGAAGCTTTCCAGAGCTGCCATGGCTTGATAACCCTTTGGCGAAGCTTTGAAGGGGTTTGGGCGATGTTCCATTTTAAGTCTCCCAGTTCAAGACTGTTAAAATTATAGCGCTGGCGGTCGGGAAGGGGTCAACCGGGAACGCGCGGGGACGCTGCCGCTCGTTCCGCTGTACAATTGCGTGAAGTGCAGCGGTCGGGAAGGGAATCTAGGACGCGCCAGTGAATATCGAACTTAACGAAGAACAAAAACTGCTGCAACGCAGCGTGCGCGAGTTTGCCGAAGCCGAGGTGAAGCCTGTCGCCAAGGAACTTGACGAGACGGGCCGCTTTCCCATCGAGATTCTGCACAAAGCTGGAGAGCTGGGGCTGACTGGCGTTTGCATACCCGAAAAATACGGCGGCGCTGGGATGGATCACATCTGCTATTCGATTGTGATCGAGGAAATCGCGCGCGCGTGCGCTTCGACCGCCGTTATCCTCTCGGTTCAGAACTCCCTCTTCTGCGCTACGATCGAGACCTACGGTACGGAAGATCAGAGGCAGAAATTCCTTGTGCCATTCGCGCGCGGCGAGAAGATCGGATGCTACGCGCTCACCGAGCCTCAGGCCGGGTCAAACGCGGCGGCGCTTTCAACGAAAGCCGTTCGCAAAGGAGACCGCTACGTAATCAACGGTGCGAAAGCTTGGATCACGAACGGTGGCGTGGCCGACGCCGGAATTATCTACGTGAATACGCAGCCTGAAATGGGCGAGAAGGGAATCACGGCGCTCGTAGTTGAGAAAGGCACGCTGGGATTCAAGGTCGGCAAAGAAGAAAAGAAGCTCGGCATTCACGCCACCGCATGCACGGCGCTTTCCTTCGACGATTGCGAAGTTCCCGCCGCGAATCGCATCGGAGACGAAGGGCAGGGCTACAAGATCGCGCTTTCCATGCTTGATGGCGGACGCATCGGTATCGCCTCGCAAGCCACAGGAATCGCTCAGGGAGCGTTCGAAGCCGCACTTGCGTATGCGCGCGAGCGGCAGGCTTTTGGCCGTCCCATCGCGGAGTTTCAGGCGATTCAATTCATGCTTGCGGATATGGCCACGGAAATTGACGCCGCGCGATTGCTCGTGCGGCGCGCGGCGTGGAAGCAGGATTCGGGCTCGCGCTTCTCGATGGAGGCTGCGACGGCGAAGCTTTTTGCCAGCGAAATGGCCACGCGCGTGGCGCACAGAGCGATCCAGATTCACGGCGGCAACGGCTACAGCCGCGAATATCCCGTCGAACGCAATTATCGCGACGCGCGCATCACTGAGATCTACGAGGGCACGAGCGAGATACAGAGGCTCGTGATCGCATCCTGGGTGCTGAAATCCATCGGAGCTTGAGCGCCCCGTATCGCGCGTGACATTATTTCTACACTAGCGAGGCAACATTCGGCGTCATGGATACCTTTTCCCAAGCGGCTCTCTTCTTTGTTCTGTTGTTTTACGGCATAGTTTTGATTCTCGGTCCCATCGTGCTTCGCATTCAGTTTCGGTACCGCGCCAAAGTTGGGCCCCGCGTTGTTCCGTCCGAAGACCTGCCTACGGAAGTGCGCGAATTCATGGAGCCGCGCGTGGCGGCATTTGCTCTTTGGAACTTTGACGTCGTTGCCTATCTGAACCTCGGCAACATCGCGGCGCGTACGGAATCCTTCATGGCCCTGCTGAGCAATCCATATACGGCTGAATGGGCGGGAGTCGTTTTCATAAAATCCCGTGCGAAAAAAGTGCGCTTCATGGAGTTCATGACGCGGTGTTCGGAAGAAATGCAGATTGATACCAGCACTGATCCCACGGCGCCGGTGCTTTTCTCCTTGCCGCAGCACCACGTGTTTCGTTTCCCGCGAATTCAGGATGTCTACACGCTCTATCGCGTTCACCGCATGCTGGTCAATGAGATCACGCACGGCGCGCTGCCTGTGCTGCCGCCTCCGGGCCAGGAATTAGCGGAGCTGAAGCGGCGCCTCGACCGTTACGGTCCATGGCAGCAGGAGCACGGATATATGTACCTAGACGCGAAGGGCGAAAATTACCGCCTGACCTGGAAGGGGGCCATTCTCGGAGCATGGCGCGCGGTTTGGCCAGTGCCACTAGTCCGGGGCTGGCGGATGCAAAAGGAAAATCAGACCGTCCTCAACCGAATCGGCGTTGCCACGTAGCACCTGCATGTAGTCAGCGACTCACCCTGCGGCTCGATTTTAATCTCAGTGTATGCTGGCATCATGCTCGAGCTCGATTTCAGCCAGGAATTCGATCTCGCACGCGATGAAGAGTTCTTTGCGGCTGTGCCTGAACGCGCCGGAATTCTGCTGATCGAGATGCGCGAGCCACACGCGCATCCCCATCTTGTGCGGACCGCGGATTTGCGGCGGGCGGCCGAGCGGCTCCTTCGCACCGCGGAGCCCGGCTCGAAACGACTGAATCTGCGTGACGTTGCTGCGCGGATTCGCTACCGTCTTACCGGATCGAAATTCGAGCAGACTCTCGCGCTCTATCAGCACGCGCGATCGAACTTTCCGGATCGCTACCGCGATCTGCTTCGGCTGCGTCCGCCTGCGCTGCTGAAGGTGAATCTGCGGAACGAGTATCCGCGCTGCTATGTCACGCGAAGGCTCGCCGGCGACCAGGGATTTTATTTTGGCCCCTTCGCATCGCGTCGCGCGGCCGACACTTTCTCCGAGGGCTTTCTTGATCTCTTCAAGATTCGGCGCTGCCAGATCAAAATTCGCCGCGATCCGAGCTTTCCCGGCTGCATTTACTCGGAGATGAAAATGTGCCTCGCTCCGTGTTTCGCGGGATGCACAAAGCAGGAGTACGACCTTGAAGTCGGCCGCGTCCTCGAAACTCTTGATACGACCGGCGCCGCGCTGACCGCAAAATTCGAGCGGGAGAGGGAAGCGGCCAGCGAAGCACTGGATTTCGAACGCGCCGCGGCGCTCCACAAGCGCCTCGAAAAAGTGTCAGATGCACTGCGCGGGCTGCCGGAACTCGCGAGGCGAATCGAAGACCTCGACGCGGTGATCCTTCAGCGAGCTGTCCAGGAAAAGACCGTGGTGGTTTTTCCGCTTCGCGCGGGCATGCTCGGCGAGCCCTGCTTCCTCAATTTCGCGGAACTCTCGAGCCAGCCGAGGTCCGTCGAAGCGATTCTTCGAGAAAGGCTTGAGCCACAGATCAACACAGATACACACGGATCACATGCTGGAAAAGAGCTTGAAACAACGATCCCTGACGCAGCGAATTCCGAAGGCGCACCGACGGATTATCGCGCGCGATACGGCCTGCGCGCGGCGCCGCCTGAGCTGGCCGAGCATTTGTCACTTCTGACACGCTGGTTTTATTCCAAGCCGCGCGAAGGCGAGATCCTATTTCGCGAAGACGAATGGCCCTATCGCCGAATCCTGCGAGCATGCGGAAGATTGCTCGCGCCCCCCGCCCCGGCGTCCGGCGAAGCGCCGAAGCCGACCGCCTGAAGAAATTCCCACCGCAATCGCAGGGAGCGCCGCGCGCGATTGCATCGTACAATTAGCTGAACAATGTCAGAGACGGGCACCGCACGTTCCACGCAAACTGCGCCGGCAAAACATTCGCGGTTTCGCGACACCGTCCGCTCGCTGAAGCACCCGAATTTCCAGCTTTTCTTTAGCGGCCAGATGATCTCGCTCGTCGGCACGTGGATGGACACGGTCGCCGAGGCGTGGCTCGTTTACCGGCTGACGGGATCATCGCTGCTGCTCGGCACGGTGACATTCGCGGGACAGATTCCGGTTTTCCTGCTGGCGCCGCTGAGCGGGATGGTGGCCGACCGCTTCAACCGCCGCAAGATCGTAATTGCCACGCAGGCCGCGTCCATGATTCTTGCGGGCATTCTGGCGGCGCTGACGCTGAGCAAGCGCGTCACCGTGATGCAGGTGATCGTGCTGGCTGCGCTCATGGGAGCGGTGAACGCGTTCGATATCCCGGCTCGCCAATCCTTTCTCGTCGAAATGGTCGGGCGCGAGGATTTGATGAATGCAATCGCGCTCAACTCCTCGATGTTCAACGGCGCGCGCATCATCGGCCCGGCGATCGCCGGATTATTGGTCGCGAGCATCGGCGAAGGCTGGTGCTTTTTCGCGAATTCCGTGAGTTACATCGCCGTGATCGCCGGGCTGCTCCTGATGCGCATCCCGCCCAAGGCGCCGGCGGTCTTCGCATCTCCGCTCGAGCACATTGCCGAAGGATTCCGTTTCGTGCGCGATACAGCGCCGATTCGCGCTCTGCTTTTGCTCATCGGCGTGGTGAGCCTGGTGGCGATGCCCTATTCGGTTCTCATGCCGGTGTTTGCGGCGAAAATTCTTCATGGCAACGCCCGAACGCTCGGCATTTTGATGGGCGCGACCGGCGTCGGAGCCATGAGCGGCGCGCTTTTGATTGCGTCTCGCCGCGGCGTGGGCGGACTCGGCCGCTGGGTGTTCATCGCCTGCGGCGCGTTCGGCGTCACTCTGATTCTGTTCTCTTTTTCCCGTTGGACGTTGCTCTCGACGGTGTTGCTCGTCGGAGTTGGATTCTCGATGATGACTCAGATGTCGTGTTCGAACACGCTCGTGCAAGCCATGGTGCCCGACCGGCTGCGCGGGCGCACCATGGCGGTCTATTCGATGATGTTCATGGGCATGGCGCCGTTCGGTGCGCTCATGTCGGGGGCCGCGGCGGACCGTATTGGCGCTCCGCGGACGGTCGCCATCGGGGGCGTGCTGGCCATTGCTGGCGCGATTGCGTTCGCGCGTTACCTGCCGAAGATTCGCGTCGAGGCGCGTTCTCTGATTGCCGCGCAAATGCTGGCCGAAAATCCAGCCGAGGAAATCACGGCGCGTATTGGTCCTTGATGTCCGCGTGCCGTCCGTTCGCATCAAACTGTTCTGATATACTTCGCCCGCTCTGCAATTTCCGCCGCGAAACGAGGCTCGGTGTCTTCGGCTGCAAAATCTGACGACAAACGCTTCCCCGGCTGCGCCACGGCGCAGGGCACGCTGCGCTATGCGGCTCGATTTCAAGGGCGCGCGGCGGCGGGGCATTTTCGCGACGTACAAGCCGGGCTGGTTCTCTCGTCCATCGGCATCGGGACGTATCTCGGCGAACCGGACGAGGTCACCGACGAGGGGTACGCGGAAGCTGTAGTCGCGGCCGTCGAAGGCGGCATCAATGTGCTGGATTCGGCGATCAATTATCGCCTGCAGCGCAGCGAGCGCGCTGTGGGCGCCGCGCTCAGGCAGCTCGCCGCGAAAGGTTTTCCCCGCGACGAAATTATCATCTGCACTAAGGCAGGCTTCCTGACTCCGGATGGCGAGATGCCGGAAGACGCAAACGAATATTTTGCCCGTGAATATATCGATCCGGGAATTTTCCGCCCGGAGGACATCGCTGCGGGCTGCCACTGCATGACGCCGCGCTACCTTTCCGACCAGCTCGATCGCAGCCGCCGCAATCTCGGAGTTGATTGCGTGGACGTTTTCTACCTGCACAATCCCGAAACACAAATGAGCGAGGTGACGCCGGAGGAGTTTCGCCGTCGAATCGGCGAAGCGTTCGCATTCTTGGAAACCGCGGTGGCCGCAGGAAAAATCGGTGCGTACGGACTCGCCACATGGAACGCCTTCCGCGACGAATCGAAATCGCAGGGGTATCTTTCGCTGGCCGCCATGGAGGCAATCGCCAGGGACGCGGGCGGCGCGGAGCACCACTTCCGCTTCTTGCAACTGCCATTGAATCTCGCCATGCCCGAGGCGCTGCTGAAGCCGAATCAGATCGTCGAGGGAAAAACGATGGCGATGGTTCAGGCGGCGCGCGCACTGAAAATTACTCTGATATCGAGCGCGGCGCTGCTGCAGGGTCAGCTCACGCACGATCTGCCGCCTTACATTGCTGCGGCGCTGGGCACGAAGAGAGACTCCGTGAGCGCGCTGCAATTCGCTAGATCGGTTCCCGGCGTCACAACCGCGCTTGCGGGCATGAGCCACGTCGAGCACGTCCGCGCCAATCTCGAGGTGATCGGCATCGAGCCCTCCCCCCGCGATCAGTTCCTCAAATTATTTGAGCCGCGCAGTTAGCTAGGAGTGAAAATGTTACGGTATTTGCTTTTGGAATCCTTGACCAACCGTATAGGAAAAGTGGCGTACAAACCCCGAATGGCTTTTATCGCCGTAACCCCACGCTTTCAGGTCGAATGAAATCGCCGTGACCCATCTCACTGCGGCAATGTACGCGTGGTGGTTGCCGAGGAGGAGTGATCGAACGTTGGCACCTTGGCTCGCCAGCAGTTCATCCCAGACCTCTATCGGTTCCTTTCCGGCCTCTACAGAGTAGACCCTGCAACGCGAGTAGTCACTGCCTGCGTAGTCGTTGACGATGAACAACTGACTATTCGGACTCCAGAGCACTTCGATTCCGCGCCCGTATGCGAAGAGTTTGCGCGTTGCCTTCGATCCGCGAGTGGCGAGGAACACCGTATGATGGGGTTCAGAATCGCTATCGACATTCACGAGCACAAAATGTCCATCGGGGGATGGAGCCCTCGATTTCTCTGGAAACGGAACCATGACAGCTCGGGCAATCGCAGGCCGAGATCCAGCGCCAGCCGCTGTCACTGCACATATTGAAACCAATATCGCACTGGTCGCGAGCAATCTGGTTAGCATCGTCTCTAAATTCTAGACCGCGACCGAATATCTCGACAATAAATAGGGAGCGTACGATTACCTGAAACTTACTGGATGAAGGAATCGCCGGGTTTGGCGCGATGGCATTCGTCGAGCCACGCGTCAATGGCCGGGCCGAGCTCATCGATCTGCCCGCTGAAAAAATGGTCCGCGCCTTCGACGATCACCAATCTCTTAGGCTCGGGGAGCGTCGCGAAGAGCGCCTCGATACTGGCGCGCGCTCCGAACTGATCGTTCCCGCCTTGGATCAGCAACTTAGGCTTCGTGCATGCGAGAAGAAAGCTAATGTCCAGGTTATCCACCGGCAATCCCAGGCCGATCACTCTTGCCACGCGTGAGTCGCCGCAGCCTACTCGCAGGCCCACCGACGAGCCGAAGCTGAATCCCGCCACGAGAATTGGCCGCCCCGGAAATTCAGCCGCAAGGTAGTCAATCGCCGTGCGAACGTCGCCCTGTTCGCCCTGCCCGCGGTCGTGCACGCCCTCGCTCTGTTCCACGCCGCGAAAATTGAATCGCAGCACCGTTGCGCCGCGTTGATGAAGCGCCTTCGCGGTCTGAAATACGACTTTGTTGTGCATCGTGCCGCCGAATAACGGATGCGGATGGCAGACCACCGCGACGAATTTGGGATCCGGAACGGCGGAAGTCCAGAGCAACGCTTCGAGACGCCCCGCAGCGCCGGCAAGGAATAGGCTGCGATGGAAGACGTCCGCCATCAGGATTTGCGGGTGAGGGTTTTTCGGGAAGCCATGAAATGAGAGCCTTGGTTCAACTGGAGCGCACGGTTCAGGATGCCCCCGTCCTCAGCCATTCCACGGCGACGGACGTGATCATTGCACTTCTGCCGGCTTCGGGATTGGCGACCGGTGAAGGGCCCGGCGTGTCCTCCATGGTCTCGACGCGAACAACCCGCCCCGCTACCTCGCCCGTCCTCGACCACTCGCCCCAGGGTATTTTTGCCAGCACTTTGTCGCCCGGGACGTAGATGTGAGAGGTTTCAAACCGCGCGCCGTGCTGCGAAATATCCTGGGTCATAAATTCTTCGGGCCAGGGAGTTCCGGCGAGGCGAACGAAAATCGGCAGGGCGAACGGAACTCGCTCCGATCCCCGGCGCTCTCGATCGGAAGGCGGCTTTGCCGTTCGCGCAGTTGATTCAAAGCGCAGCGCGACCCAGTAGCCTCCGTCGGTATCGGGTTCCATGCGCACGATCCGCGCCGGAGTCTCCGGCTGCGTAGCGGCGCCTTGAGCGGGATCGAACGGAAATGCGACCCACACGCGCGCGAGCCTGTCGCATGGCTCGTTGCGGTGAAATAGCATCCCCTCGCGGGAGACATCCACCGTTTGGGTTGTTTCGAGCCGCATGCCGATGGGGCCGTGCCAGCGGATCCGCGCCGGCAGCTTGAGCTGCGCGCGCGGGTGTTTCCGGAGTTCGACCGACGTGGTGGGCTCGGACATGGTCCCATCGTAACGGGCGCGCGCGCGCAGGTCAAACATACATCCTCGTCAAAGGCTGCGAGGGAGTCACCGGGGTTCTTCTGAATACACGCAGCGGCGCGCCTGCATCCCGCACGCCAGATGCTTCGCTTTGCTCTCCGAGCAGCGCCTGAAAATCCGTTGCGCCCTACAGGGAGCGATAGTATCTTTGCTGAGTCCCGAGGCACGGAGGGCTCATGGAGAACGGTGTGGAGCGTCGCGCCGCCCGGCGCTTTTCAATGATGCTTCCCCTGAGAGTCCGATTCTCGGCAGGCGATGGCATCGCGGAGAAACCGGGTGAAACCCGCGACGTCAGTTTTCGCGGCCTTTACTTCCTGATCGAAGCAAACCTGGAATCCGGGAGTTCCATCGAATTCGTTCTCACGCTTCCGCAGCAGATCACTCTCGCAGGCGACGTGCACATTCGTTGCTACGCCCGCGTCCTACGCGTTGATTCTCACAATGGCCGCCGCGGCGTGGCCGCGCAGATCGAACGCTACGAATTCCTTCCCGCTCTTGCCTAACGAGATTTTCGCTTCGGACACTTGCCGCAACGTATCGCCATCCTGAAGAATTCACGTAATGTCCTAATTTCGAATCGCGCTTCGCAGTTTTTGCGCCTCTTAGGGGCTCGGAGCCTCAGCTCCGACACGACAGCCAGTAAGAACGGGGGGTCTCAGCCCTGTGGAAAATGCCTCCGATTCTCCGCGCCGCTGTAACTCTCGCATGCTCTATTCCCTACGGGCATGCGTAGTTTCCACAATAGACAGCGATCCCAAAATAAATTAGCGTGAGTCGGGGCAGTTTCTGGCCCCGATGACAGGGCTCCCAGTCTCGACCTGGACAGGGCTCCCGAGGCCACGCGAACAGGGCTCCCAGTGTCCACGGCAAGTGGAGCCTGGGAGATCGAGCGCGCTCGGGAGATCAGTCGAGTCTGGGAGATCGGTCGGACGTTCCGTGCGTCCCGGCTCTCTCGACGAGCGCCGTATTGCTCTTTGACAATTGAATGGTCTTTCGTGGCACAGACACTCCTGTCTGTGCTCCTGCGAGCGTCTTCTTGCTAGGTATTGCTGCGCGCCCGGAAGGTCAATCGCAGTCCCGAGCGACTCGCTGTGGCGAGGTGTCGAGAGGTCTTGCGCTCCCTGCTTCCTTTCCTCCCTGCTTCCTTTCCTCCCTGCCTCAGTGCTTCCGAGTTACTCGACACACCATGCCGAGTAGAATCGTCCGTAAATCCCCGAAAACAAATGATCGGCACACACTCTACTCGACACTAAATCGAGGGGTCGGGTTCCCCTGACTCCTTGCCTCCCTGACTCCTTGCTTCCGAATTACTCGACACACCATGCAAAGTAATTTGCGACGTAACTCCTTGAAAACAAAGAAAAGCAGCACCCACAAAGTGACACACTTTTTCGTGACTGTTTCCGAAGTTGGGACACCACCAGAATTCACTTCTCTTATCATTTCTGCTGGCGCAAGATTTGGATTCGGGGATACAGCATGGCACGCCACACCCTTCTCATTGACGCTGACGATACGCTCTGGGAAAACAACATCTTCTTTGAGAAGACCATAGACGATTTCATCACCCGGCTCGAACATCTTGGGTACACGCGCGAATATATCCGCCATATCCTGAACGAAACCGAGCGCCGAAATATTCGCCAACACGGCTACGGCGTGCGCAGCTTCCGGCGGTCTCTCGAGGATACGTACCTGAAGCTCGCGGGTAATTCCGCGCGGCGAGAGATCGTGAAGGATATCGAGCAAATGGCGCACGAGCTTGAAAGCACTCCTCCGCACATTCTCGATGGCGTTCCTGAGACGCTCGCCTACCTCGCCAAGCATCATCGGCTGATCCTGTTGACTAAAGGCGAGCCCGCCGAGCAGGCGGCCAAGGTCGAACGCTCCGGTCTGCAGCCCCATTTTGATGCGATCGAGATCGTGCTCGAAAAGGACTCCGGGACCTACGGCCGGATGATCGAGCAGTTCAAAATCGTGAAATCGCACGGCTGGATGGTGGGCAATAGCCCGCGCAGCGACATCAATCCGGCGCTGCAGTCGGGACTGAACGCCGTCTTCATTCCGCATTCGGCAACGTGGGAGCTGGAAAAATCGGAACTCGAAAGCGGCACCGGCAAACTGCTGATTCTTTCGGCGTTTCGTGAACTCCGCGGACATTTCTGAGCGCGGCGTTTTTTTCTGACTTCAGCAAACTTTAGCGAAAAGCGACCGCAGTCCAAATTGTCCGCGCGGTGAGCCTCTTCGGTCCTTACGGGCGTTCTTTTTCGCGCATACACTTGATCTTTGAATGGAGGCACGGACATTGGTCACGGACTATCGCAGTTACTTCGCAGATTTTGAAGGCGTGGCGTATCTGAACGCGGCGTTGCAGGGGCCGCTGCCGCTGGCCGCCGTGCGTGAAGCGCACGCGGCGCTGGAATGGAAGAAGCGTCCCGACCGTCTCGCGGACACCGTCTACTTTGATCTGCCGGATCGTATCCGCGAAAAAGTCTCGTGCATCATTGGCGCCCGTCCGGATGAAGTTGCCGTCACCAGCGGCGCAAGCGCTGGCCTGGCGTCTGTTGCCGCGGGAATTGATTGGAAGCCGGGCGACGAAGTTCTCGTAGGCCGCGGTGAGTTTCCAGCGCACTTTTCCACGTGGCTCCGGTACGAGAAAGCCGGGAAGCTGCGCGTGCGCGTGGTCGAACCACGCGGCCGCTTCATCACCGCCGACGATTACATCGCGCAGATTGGGCCGCACACGCGGGTCGTATCGGCAAGCTTCGTGCGATTCGACAATGGCGCGAGGCTCGACTCCGCGCCTGTCGGCGAGGCATGCAGGAAAGTCGGCGCGGCGCTGCTGCTCGACATCACCCAGTGCGCGGGCTCGATGCCCATGAACATCCGTGACTCCGGCGCCACGATGGCCGTCGCCAGCGGATATAAATGGCTACTGGGTCCGTATGGCGCAGGCTTTTTCTGGATCGCAGACGAGTGGATCGAGCGGCTGCCGCTGGGCGCGGTTTACTTCATGGCACTAGAAGGAGCGCGAGAGTTTCATTCCATGCCGTCCGAAAGGTTTCAACCCGTGCCCGGGGCGCGGCGGTGGGATTCGCCGGAGACCGCGAATTTCACCAATCTCGCGGCGTTCGAATCTTCGCTCGATATGCTACTGCGCATCGGATTGGATTCCGTCGCGCGGCATGTGGACGGCCTCGTCGGCGAACTGATCGAGCGACTCCCGCGCAATCGTTGCGTGCTCGCTTCGCCCGAGGAACGGTGTAAACGCGGCCCCTATGTGTGCGTTTCCGCGCTGAAGCGCGAGGAGACTCCGGCGCTTTACGAGAAGGTTCGCGCGGCGCAAATCCATGTCAGCCTGCGCGATAATGCGCTTCGCATCGCGCCGTATCTCTACAACACCTCCGATCAGATTTCACGCCTGATCGAGGTGTTGTCCGCCTGAGGATCGTCGCCGGAAATCGCTACTCTCTCGGGTTTACGTAGCTGAACGGGACGTAAATGACGCCCTCGAAATCCGTCGGCGTCCCGGCGCGGGTGCCCGGGCGAAACTTCCACCGCTCCAAAGCCTCGATCGCGTTGTGGTCGAGTTGCGGATCAAGGCCTCGCACGATCTGAATACTGTCCACCGATCCATCCTTGCGGACGATGGCGTAGAGTACCACCTGACCTTTCACGTGCTCTTTGATCAGCTCAGGCGGATATTTGGGATCCGCTTTCTCGACGGGAACCGGGCACGCGACCAACTCTTTGTGCAGTTTCGGCGGACCATCCTGCTCATCCAGCTCGGCAAAATCCATAATCCAGCTGCCGCTCGCGCTGGTCAGGTTCGGCATGTTCACGTGCTGCGTGTAAACCTCTTTGCCCGAGAGGATTTTTTCGGGCGGCAGGCTCGGATCGAGTTTGGTAACGTCCACGGGACCCTTCCGCGTACTGCCCGAAGGCTCGTACGGCGTCATCGGTTTGAGATTCAGCGCGCCGGCGCGATTCCCCGAAGGGGTGATCCCGCCGGCGTTTCCTCCATTGCCCGGGCGCACCGGTGCGCCGCTGATGCTGACAGCTGCAGGAAGAGAACTGCCACTCGCGCCGCCCGCCGAGCTCGCAACTCCGGCAGACGCTGACGCCCCGCCGCCGTTTTCACCCGAAGTCGCTACTCCGTGTGCCGCGGCGCCCGGCTTTCCTCCCTCGGGCGAGATCGAAATGCGCGCCGCGAGATTTCCCTCGGGGACGCTGATCTCGGGCGCGGGCGGCGCGGGGGTAGCCGAAAGCGCAATGATCCGTCGCAGACCCGCATCTCCTTCTTCGGAGGCGGCCCCAACTTCGGGAGCGGGGCCTGCGTCTGCGTGAGTCGCGTGCCGCTGTGCGACCGATGTGGACATCGCGTCCAGCACTATCTTCGGCCGCGCGATTGTTACCGGCGACGGCGCAACATCAATCGGGCCCGGAGTCTTCTCGTTTTTCGCGACGTCCGGCGCCACGGCATCCGCCACAGTGTGATGCCGCAGGCGAGGCGCCGAAGCCGTGGGCGCCAATTCAAGGTGCGGCCGCTTCAGATTGGTCTCCGACCACTGCACGATATTCGGCAGCGGCGTCACGATTTTCGGTGGCGCAGGCGGCGCGTCCGGCCGAATCAACGTTTGCCGCGGATGCGTCACGCGGACGGGTATCGAAATGATTGTCTGCCGCGGGTGGAACGCATCCGCACCCTGCTGGGGTGGCTGCTTGGCGGGTTCATCCGGCTTTTTGACTGATTTCGGCGTGTTAGCGGGCAGCTTGATCGTCGGCAGATCGGTTGGGTCGTAAACCGTCATTTCGACTTCGAGCGGCGGGAGCGTTTGCTTCACTTCCGGTAAAAATCCCCAGATCGGTAGAATCAACAGACAGATGATGACGACGTGCCACAGCACCGCAGCGAGAAACGAGCGACCCGGGAGTTTTCCTTCAACCCAATCCACCCGCAGGACTTGAACCTTCTTGAGTTCCGAATCTTTCGGCGCTGGCGGACCCGTCAGCACGCCCTCGAGGCTGGTGCGAAAGACCTCTCCGGACCTTTCCCAATCAATCCCCAAATCCAGCCGAGGCAGGCGAGCGTGCGGCGGAAGTTCCTCGAGATGGCTCTCGATCGGGCGCAATTCAAGTGGCGAAGGGGGCGGCATAAGTTCGGCGATAGTATACCCGAAGGGTGTGATGCATCTGGGTTACGCCGCGGCTGCCAGCTGGTAAAAACTCAGCATCGAGTCGCCCTGCTCAATTTCGCGCGTGCGTTCCAACCGATCGAGCCGTTCGGGCAATTTCACCCGCCAATGGTGTTCCACGATCACCAATCCTCGAGGCGCTATTAAGTGCGAGGCATCGAGATATTCGAGCACGCTCGCATGCTCAGGCGCTTTGGCGTAGGGAGGATCGAGAAAGATGAAATCCGCGACGAGATGCCGCGCGGCGATCTTCTCCAGACCGGCTAGCGCGTCCGCCACGATCAGCTCCGCTCCGGCGCGAATTTCCAGGACCGCCAGATTCTCCCGAACCAGCCGCGCCGCTTTGGCGTTGGACTCGACGAGAACCACCTGCTGGGCTCCGCGACTTAATGCCTCGATGCCGATCGCTCCGGTACCGGCGTAAAGATCAATGAATAGCGAATCCTCGATTGCGGGCGCCAGAATATTGAAAAGCGTCTCGCGAAGGCGGTCGCTCGTTGGCCGCAAGGGCAGCAGCCCCGGCCCTCTCAGCTTCCTTCTGCCGAATTTTCCGGCAATCACGCGCACGGTTTGATGCCGCCTTTTATCCTACCGCCGCCAGATGATATCGTTTGCGCCACGCCGGGCTGACCGATTCCAGCTTCGCGACCAGCTCGTCCGCACGCGCCGGAATTTCGGCCAGCGCAAACGCCTCTCGCCGCGCGAATTCGAGCAGCTCGTGATCGCGCAGCGGTTGCGCGAACGCAAACGCCGCGTCACCGTGCTGCCGCGTCCCGAAAAACTCGCCCGGGCCGCGCAGCTTCAAGTCGCGCTCGGCGATTTCGAAACCGTTCGACGTGGCGACCATGGTTTCAATGCGTTCCCGCGCCTCTCCCGTGATTGTCTTTGGCGCGACCAGTATGCAGTGCGATTTTTCCTTGCCCCGCCCGATTCGCCCGCGGAGCTGGTGCAGCTGCGCAAGCCCGAATCGCTCGGCGTGCTCGATTACCATTACGGTAGCGTTTGGCACATCCACGCCGACTTCGATCACGGTCGTGGCTACCAGAATGTCCAGCTCGGCGCGGCGGAATCGGTCCATCACCGCGTCCTTTTCTTCGTTCTTCAGGCGCCCGTGCAGCAGGCCCACGCGCAGTTTCGGAAACACGATTTTCGCCAGACGCTCGTACTCGGCGGTTGCGGCTTTCAACTCCTGTTTCGATTCCTCGATCACCGGATAGAGCACAAATGCTTGCCGCCCCTTCGCGACTTCGCGGCGCAGGAATTCCCATACGCCCGTCAACTGCGCTTCCGAAGCCCAGCGCGTTTCAATCGGCGTGCGTCCCGGCGGCAATTCGTCAATCACGGAAAGATCCAGGTCGCCGTACAGCGTCAGCGCGAGCGTGCGCGGAATGGGTGTCGCGGTCATCACCAGCACGTGCGGCGACGCACCCTTCTCGATCAAGCGTTTTCGCTGCAGAACGCCGAATCGATGCTGTTCGTCCACAATCGCGAGTCCCAGCTTTGAAAACTTTACCGGATCCTCGATCAGCGCGTGCGTGCCAACCAGAAACTTCGTTTCGCCGCTTTCGACGCGCGAGAGGACGGCTTCTCGTTCAGCGCGTTTGCGGCCGCTGACGATCAAGTCCACGCCGTAGCCTGCCGGGTGGAAAATGCGACGCGCGGAAAGGAAATGCTGCGCGGCCAGAATTTCGGTCGGGGCCATCAGCGCCACCTGATAGCCGTTCTCGATGACGATCGTCGCCGCTTCGAGTGCCACGATTGTCTTGCCGCTTCCCACGTCGCCTTCGAGCAGCCGGTGCATCGGGTAGGGCCGCTCGAGATCGGCGGCGATTTCCGCCAGCACCTTTTTCTGCGCCGCCGTCGGCTTGAACGGCAGTATGCGCTTCAGCGCCTCGCGCACTCTTTCCTCTCGGACGCGCATGGCGATCCCTTGCTCGCGATGTTCCCGCAGGCGGCGAAGCGCCAGCGCGAGCTGGTAGTAGAAGAACTCCTCGAAGATCAGCCTTGTCTGCGCGGGACTTCGAAACGTGTTGAGCAGCTCGATGTTTTCATCTTTCGGTGGGAAATGCGTGTAGAGCAGCGCCTCGCGCCGCGTGGGGAAGCGGTAACGCTGGCGAATTTCCTCGGGAAGCACATCGGGCACGTCGCCATCGAAATCGCGGAGAACACCGTAGATAATTCGCCGCAGCATCCGCGAGCTGATGCTGCCGATTGCCTCGTAGATTGGGACGATGCGTCCGACTTCCGTGGAATCGCCGGGCCCTTCGTCGCTCGCGTTCACAATCTCAATCTGCGGATTCACCATCTCGATTCGGCCGGGGCGGTAGGCGTCCACGTCCGCCTTTCCGTGCATCACCAGCCGCTGGCCTTCCTTCAGCCGGCCTTCCAGATACGCGCCATGAAAAAATCGAGCGTGCAGCGAACCTGAATTGTCTCGCACCGTCACATGAAACACTCCGGCGCGCCCGCGACGGAAGCGCACCGTGCTTCCTCCGCCGCTGGTCACTTCGGCCAGAATGGTGTGCACCTGTCCGGGAATGATCTCGGCGATGGGCGTGAAACGGATGCGATCTTCGTAACGGAATGGCAGATAACCGAGCAGGTCGCCGACGGTTGTGATGCCGCGCTCCTCGAGCGTCGCGGCGCGCTGCGGGCCAACGCCGCGCAGATACTTCACCGGATTGGTCAGTGCGACAGTCACGCTATTGACGATGGGCGCGCGGCGAGGAAGCGCGGTTACTTGCCGTCCACCGAAAACGCCAACAGCACATTTCCAGCGGTGCTGCCCTGAAAGAAGTATCCCGAATTGACGTATAGCACTCCATCGACAATCACGGGTCCTGATTCGTCGAGAGACCCACCGTTGGCCTTCACGCCGTTGACGGTTTTGTATTCGCGCTCGGTGTCCACATCCCAGATAATCCGGCCGTCCCTGGCCGAGTAAGCGCGCAGATGTCCATCCACGCCGCCCGAGAAAACGACTCCCGGAATCGCGCTTACAGCCGCCGATTGCGCGGGACTGCATCCGGGTTTCACACAGGGTGGATGCGGCGTTTGCCACGCGATATCTCCGCTCTCAACGTTCAGCGCAAAGAGCCCGCCGCCGACCTTCGGGTCCAATTCGTACGGCACGCCATAGACGGAGTCCTGCCCCGCGGCTGATCCCGGCGCAGCGGCTCGGCGCAATTCATCCGAAACGGCCACGTACACGTTTTTCGCGTCTGTCGCCGAACCCCACTGCACGCCGCCGAGGGTGCCGCCCTGTCCCACGCGCTTCTGCCAGAGCAGCTTCCCGCGCGCGTCCGGATCAACGGCATAGACGACTCCCGATTTCGCCCCGGCGATCAGAGCACGGTGGCCGTTTGGCAGACTCACCAGAATGGCGGACGATCCGAAATCGAAATCAGGACCCTTCGATTGGGGGCAATTGACCTGCTTGTCTCCCGGTATGTCGCAGTCAATGTTGTAGGCGTCGCCCTTGGCCATCTGGCTCGACCACGCGAGTTTTCCGGTTTCCAAATCGAACGCCATGAATGCGTCGGACGTGTTGGTCGCAGGATCGGAATAATTGTCGCCCGTGGTCACGTAGACCATGCGGCTCTGCAGGTCCACGGTCGGCGACGACCAGATGCCTGCGCCGGAGGGGCCCCAGAGTTGCACGCCCTGCGCATTTTTTCGCACCGGCTGCGGCTCCGCGGCAATCGTGTAGCTTTTCCAGATCACTTTCCCCGTGGCGGCATCGAGCGACGAAACGCTCCCGCGAAATTTGCAGCATTCATCCTTGGCATCGGCGCCGCTCACTTCCTCCAGTGACGACACGCCCACGTAGAGCCTGCCGTCCGCGAGAGTCGGCGCACCGGTCACGTGCACGTCCGGGTGCGGATCAAGGCTCGTCTTCCAAAGCACTTTGCCGGTGGCCGCATCAACAGCGTAGACGTTCCCGTGCTGATCGCCGAAGTAGGCTGCCCAGCCGTCTCCGTTCGCGCCCACGCTAATCGCGGTCCGCACCGCGAAATCCGTATCAATGATCCAGTAGATACATCCGGTTTTCGCATCGAGCGAATAAACCTTTCGCGCGACGCTTCCGACAAAAATGCGCCCGCCCACGATCGCAGGCTGCGCGTACGCCTGATTCGCGCTCGCATACCCGAACGCCCATTTCAGTTTCAGTTTCGGGATCTGATCCGCGCGCAGACCGGCCATCTGGGCAGGCTGGAACCGGCGCTGGGCCGCATCCACACCCCATCCATTCCAATGAGGCTGCTCCGCGCTCGGATTAAATCCCGGGCCTCCCTGCGGGCAAAGATTCGTGTCCGTGGGACCTTGCGCTTTCAATTCATCCAGCTTCGAAAGATAGCTAGCGAGCGCGTCCACCTGCGCAGGGGTCAAAGTCGCCCCCTGCGAGCTCATGCTCCCCTTGGTCAGCGCGAACCGAATGTTTTCAACCGACATTTGCTCGAGCGCGGCACGGCTGGGCGCTCGGCTGGCCCCGCCGTCGTGACAGCTGCCGCAGTGCTCGCGATAAAGGGCCTGACCTTGATTGGTCGTCATATTTTGGTTCTGCGCCAGGGCGGTCGTTCCCGCGCTTAACCCGATGAAGAACACGAACGCGCTCAACACGAACAGCTTTTGCGCGCGCCCAATTTTGGTCTGCCTGCGAGTCCTGAACATTCGCGTATCGTTCATCACTGCGATTCCTCGATCAGCTCCTTCAGATACGCCTGCCACACCTCGGCCTGCGTGTGCGTTCCGTGGCCGTAGGTCTCCAACGACGCCGGCACGAGAATGAATCGTCCCTTCTTCAGTCGCTTCACTTCGGTTTGTGCCATCGTGAGCTCGGGCGGATTGATAAAGTCATCCGCGGAGTTTATCCACATGACCGGCACCGTGATTTTTTCAAGATCATGCGACGGATCGTAGTTGCGCGACGCGCTGACAGCGAACAAGAAATCGTTGGCGTCGAATGCCTTCGCATTTTTCGCGCGGTAGGTCTCCAGATACGCGTCCGCGGCGTCGCGAGTGGGAAAGTTCTCCTGCATGTGCAGCGGGGCGCTGCCGGCAATCAGCAGCATGTCGGTCGAAATCTCCATCGCCGCGCGCGGTTCAGTCGTGTACTCGCCGCCCTTCCATTCGGGATCGTTGCGAATGCCGTCAATCACCATTTTTCGCCAGATGCGATTGCGTCCCGCAACTTCGACGGCCTGGCACGCGAGCGGCATCAGGGCGTCCATGAAATCAGGATACGTCTCGCCCCAGACGAACGAGTGCATGCAGCCCATGGAAGTGCCCAGAATCAACCGTAGATGGTTAACGCCGAGACCTTTTTCGACCAGCTCATGCTGCGCCGCCACCATGTCGTCGTAATCGTATTGAGGAAAGTGCGCATGCATGCCGTCGCTCGGCTTGCTTGATTTGCCGTGCCCGATGCCATCGGGAAGAATGATGAAGTAGCGGCTCGCATCGAGAAGCTGTCCCGGCCCAAAGAGCACGCCGGCGAAAATTGGACTGAGGAATCCGCCGCCGTTTCCGCCTGTGCCGTGCAAAATCAGGACGGCGTTTGTCGTGCGACCCTTTGCGTCGCGGGCAGGCGTGCCCAGGGTCGTATAGTGCAACCGAAGCTCAGCCAGGGTCTCGCCGGATTTGAAATGAAAATCGTGCGCGACGTAATCACCCTGGTGTGGCGCGAGCGCGGCTGCCACTTGCTGCTGAGTCTGTTGTGCCTGTGACGATGTCGCCGCAGCCGCCAGTGACACCACGCACGCGAGTGCCGAAGCCCGCACGATCTGTCGCATCATTCACCTCTCCGCGCTGAACTCTATCACGAGCCGGGGGCGCGGATTTACATGTCGCTCCGGTTGTCTTATATTGGGGGCGTTCGCCCTCCTTTCGGGCGAGTGACCCATGGCGACAGCACGGCAATTCCTCGGCGCGACTCCCCGGCGATGGCTCGAGTATTTGCTCTCCATTCTTCTCGGCAACGCGATCTATTACTTTTCCCTGTCTCCCCATCTTCCGCCGGTGCTCCGCCACCCCGGAACTAGCTTGGACTGGGGAGTCCTTATGGATTTCGCGGTCTGCGCCGCCGTCTACGGCTTGATTCGCCTCGGAATAAGCCTGCACCAGCGCTGACGGTCCCATAAGTTGCGAAACTTTCTGACGGCCTTTACCGTATCCTTGGCAGACCTATACCAAACGTCTTTGTCCTAAGACTGTGCCCGTTCAACAAGGGGGAAGCATGAGTTCCATCCGCAATCCAGGTAGAGTGGCCGGAGTCTGGTACTTGCTTCTCACTCTGATGGGTCCGCTCCGCCTTATCTATATTCCCACCAAACTGTTCGTATCTGGGAATGCGGCTGCGACGGTCAACAATATCGCGACCCACGAGTGGCTCTTCCGTTTCGGGATCGTCACCGACCTGATCTGCGGAGTGATCCTGATCTTCCTTGTGATGGCATTTTACCGATTGTTCGAAGGAGTCAACCAGAATCTCGCTGTGCTCGTGGTGATCCTCGGCGGCGTGATGCCGGCCGTCATATATTTTGTTGGTGTCGTAAGTGACTTTGCCGCCCTGCTGGTCGTGCGGGGCCCCGAGTTCCTGTCCGTATTCAACAAGCCCCAGCGGGACGCCTTGGCCCTGCTTTTTCTGCAGCTGCATGATCGTCAGAACACCGCCGCCGAAATTCTTTGGGGAGTATGGCTCCTGCCGCTCGCTGTGCTCGTGTACCGCTCGCGTTTCCTACCGCGGTTCCTGGGCGTTTGGCTTGTCATCGACGGCGTGGCGTACGTAGCGCTCAGTCTGACGGGCACGCTATTGCCGCCATATCAGGGAAGGGTGTTTACCTACTCTCAGCCCGCTCTCTTCGGGGAGGTGGCGCTCATGCTGTGGCTCCTGGTCAGGGGCGCCAAGCCCCCGGCGCCGGGTGTCGCGGTGTCGCCGCCGGCGGCGGGTAAGCTGCGCCAAGGCTAGACCGCGCATTCTTCACCGCAACGACTGACGTCAATCCGCATGCCAATTTGACCGGAACAATCGGATATCCGCCCGCGTATTAACTTGGTGCAAGCCGAGGGTCAGCGTGAGACTGGTTGCGAGCAGCCCTATGAGCCCCGTGCCAAGCGACGAGCCCGAAGTTCGATGCGGCGAAACCCCCTTGGCCGGTACCCCGGGGAGTGCCAAAATGGCCTGGGAGGGTGCTAACGAAGACCCCCCAGGGGCGTCTATTCCTATGGAAGCAGCGGAACGGCCCCAGGCGGGGGCCAAATCCAGCTCCGTAATGGACACGGTGGGCGCGATGGGAATGGCCGTCGCACTTGAGTCAGATGCGCGACAGGCAGCTGCGGTGAGGCTCGCGGACGAGCAAGCTCTTGTCCGTAAGGCCCAGGCAGGTGACCGTCTGGCGTTTGAAGATCTCGTGCGGCGATACGACCGTGACGTCCTGCGTCTGGCGCTCAATCTGGTTCATCGGCCCGAAGACGCCCGCGACATTTACCAGGAGAGCTTTCTGCGGGTTTACCGGAATTTGCACCGCTTCCGGTTCGAATGCAGTTTCTACACCTGGCTTTATCGGATCGTTACCAACGTGGCGCTCGATCACCTGCGCCGCCGAACCAGCCGTCGCGAGGATCAGGCGCCGGAGCCCGAGGACGCCGAAGGCGGCACACGCGATTTCTTCGATCGCCAGCCGGAAGTGAGAGCCGCAGCGAATCCGGAAAAGAGGCTCCTCGGCGAAGAACTCGGCGAGCAAATTCGGGAAGCGATGAAACGGCTTTCGCCTCGCGAGCGCATGGTTTTCGAAATGAAGCATTACCAGGGCTTGCGTTTACGCGCCATCGGCGATCTTCTCGGCACTTCGGAAGAGACGGCAAAGAATTCGTTGTTCCGGGCCACGCGAAAATTGCGCGCGAGCCTTGAAGCCTTTCGATAGCCGGGCGCGCGGAGAATATAGCGTCACATGACGAATCACGACACGAATCCCGAAACGGGCAACGACGCGACCGACCAGGCATGCGGTGAGTGGCAGCCGCTGCTGATGCTCTCGGCAGCCGGCGGCGAACTCGAGTCGGCTGAGCAGACCCGACTTGCGGCACATGTCGCCGGTTGCGCCTCTTGCTCAACTTCCCTTGAGCGCGAAAGGGAAGTACTCGCGGTTCTGGTAGCGCATCGCAGCGAGCCCGACGCGAACTTGCTGGCGGGTTGCCGTTTGAACCTTGATGACGCTCTCGATCGCGAAGAAGAGCGCGGTTGGTTGCGCCGCTTCCTCGGGATGCGGCTACCTTCGAATTGGCTCGCGCCTCGCCCGGCCTGGAGCGCCGCCGTTCTTTTGATCGTTGGCTTCGCAGTGGGAACTGCCGCCCCCCGCCTTCTTCGCCATCCTGTCGCGCCTCCGGCAACGAATAATTCAGCCGCTCCGGACAGTTCCGGTGGTCCCGCGTCCTCCAGTGGCCTTGGAGCGGGGTCGCCTTCCTTTACCTCAATTGATCTTCATTCCGCTGACGTCGCTGGAATCAGCCTGTTTCCCTCAGAGGGCGCTGGCCCTGATCGCGTGCAGCTGCAGATGAAGTCGCAGCAGCCGGTAACGGTCGAGGGCACGGTGGACGACGACAATGTGAAGAGTGTCCTCCTCAATGTTCTCGGCGGTGGCGAGCGATTCTGCCCCGACATTCGGCTCGATGCAGTGGAATGCCTACGCACGCGCAGCAGTGATCCGCAGGTTCGTGCCGCTCTTTGCCAGGCGGTTCGCAAGGATCGCAACGCAGCCGTCCGACTAAAGGCTCTTGAAGCGCTCGATGGCGCGGGATCTCAGGAAATGGTTCGGCAGACGCTGCTCGACGCGCTTGTGGAGGACCAGAATCCCGGCGTCCGAATCGAAGCCGTCAACGCGCTGCGCGATATGGCAGCGAAAGGCCAGATGGATTCCGACGGCCACACTGCGGACGTGCTGCGCGAACGAATGCAGAAAGATCCCAACACGTACATTCGCCTGCAAAGCGCTGCGGCAATTCGCGATATTGGTCCGCGCGAAAAATTCTAGGTAAGCAGCAATGCGAGGTAACTTGACGGCTCGAATCACGCGGCGCGATTTTCGAAAACCTTTCGGCGGAATCCTCGCCGCGTCCCTCGCCGCCGTATTGCTCATCGCCGCAAGCGCATCTGCACGCCGTAAGCCTATTGGTCCGAATGCGACCCATCCGGATAACCGTCTCACCTCGGATTTGACCGGCTCGGTTCCCACGCATGATGGCGACCACATCCGCGTCAAGACCGACCTCGGCAGCATCAACATTCACACACAAGACTCCGGCAAGTCCGGCACAGTCGAATACCACGTTCATCTCGAAACCGATGGCTCGCAGAAAGGCGCCCAGGAACTTCTGAAGAGCTTCACGATTTCCGCGCGCGCCACGTCGGAAGGCGTCCTGTTGAAGGCCGAGGGACCCGAGCGGCACGGAGCGGGTCGCATCTGGGTGACTCTGGATTTGCAAATCCCGAGAAATTCGAGCGTGGATGTCTCCACCGGCGGCGGGAACATAGACTCGACTGAAATCGCAGGCCGCGTGAGCCTCTCAACTGCGGGTGGCAATATCACGGCGGGCAATATTGGCGGCGCCGCGCGCCTGGAAACGGGCGGTGGCAACATCATTGCCAAGAATGTGGCGGGCGAGTTGTCCGCTGATACCGGCGGCGGGCACATCACCATCGGATCGGTCGCGGGAAATGCCACGCTACACACCGGCGGCGGTCACATCCGCGTCGCTTCGGTGCAAGGAACGGCCCATTTCGATACGGGCGGCGGCAATATTACCCTCGAGCATTCGGGAGCCGAGTTGACCGCAGAAACCGGCGGGGGCGAAATTGAAGTCGGAGAAGCAGCAGGCTTGGTTCGCGCGAGAACTTCCGGCGGCGGCATCCGAATGGTCCGTACTTTCGGCCCCACCGATCTTGAGACGTCCGGCGGCAGCATCTATCTGACGCAAGTGGATAGTGCGGTGAAAGCCTCGACCAGCGACGGCGGAATTACGGCCTGGTTTGTGACGCCGACGAAGTCTTCCGGAGCCTGCGAACTTCAATCCGCGTCCGGGGACATCACTGTGCATCTGCCGCGCGAGTTGCACGTTACAATTGACGCGCTGGTTATGAAAGGTGACGACCATCGCGTCATTGTGGATCCCGCGTTCCCGCTGAAGGTCAGCTATGACGACTCCTCGAAGGGAGCGCACATCGTCCGCGCCGAGGGCGACCTCAATGGCGGCGGAGAGATTCTCAAGCTGCGCACCGTCGCCGGAAATATCCGATTCGTCCTTAGCGATCCGAGTGCGCAATCGGAAATGTCCAGGCAACAAATGTTGCAGCTCCAGCAACAAATGCAACATTCGCAGCAAAACCTGCAGCAGCGGATGGGCCAGCAAACGCAGCCGCCGGCCAACGATTCGGAAGACTCGCACTAGGGAACTTCAAACGAGTTTCGTGCGTATATGTCAACATGGCTGACCCGGATGGTATCGGGTCGCCAAGTATTGAGAGGGCCTGGAAAGTTTTTGAGACTTGCACGAAAGGGGGCGTTTTGTGCAAAAGAAAACTCTAGGAACTATGTTTCGACTCTGTGGGGCGCAGGCGTTGGTGCTTCTCGCCGGCGTTCTGTGCGTCTGTCTTCCAAGCTTCGCGAATACCGATCAGGTATTCAACCAAACCTACAAGCTGCCGGCCGGCGGACACTTTCAACTCGACAACGTGAACGGCTCCGTGCAGGTCGAGGGCTGGGACCGCGAGGAAGTTGAGGTTCACGCGGTTAAGACCTCTCAGACCGACTCGCGCGATCTCGATCAGGTGAAAATCGAAGTCGAAAGCCGTCCCGGTGAAGTGGATGTTCACACGCGTTATCCCACGGGCGAGGGCGCCGAGGTCGCTGTCGAGTATCACATCCGAGTTCCTTATCGCGTCCTGCTCGGCTCCATTCAGACTGTCAATGGCAGCCTGCGGGTGCGTGGGGTGAATGGCGGCGGCGAACTTCGGTCGGTCAACGGCAATGTCGAAGTCACCGAAAGCTCGGGCCGTTTCAGCGCCAAGACTACGAATGGAGATCTGCGCCTGGAGCTGCGCCATTTGATTGACGGCGCGCCGATGAATCTTGAAACCGTGAACGGTTCCGTCGTCCTCGGACTTCCTTCGAACGCCAGCGCCGACTTGAAGGTCCACAACATGAATGGCGATCTCTACTCGGACATTCCCGTCACGTCAACCGAGGCGCTGCCGGGCGCCCGCTCGTTCCACGGCAAACTGGGCCATGGCGGTGGCGGCGCGATTTCCGTGCGCACCGTCAATGGCGGCATCCACCTCCTTCTCGAGCACCCGGGCGTCTAACGCGCTCGATTAGAGCTGCGGCACGGCTATAATAGAACTGTAACTTCCGAAACATCAGTCGTATACGCAGCCGCGGGAAACTCCGCGTGGTGCGCCGAGAATTCAGGGAAAAGTCCTTTACAGGGACTTAACTGAGTGTACAATCCGCAGCCGCAATACCCCCCGCCCGTCGAAAGTTATAGGAGGTCCTATGAAGCGCGCAGGTTCCAGCAAACCCACGGAAATGGTCGCCATCCCCGGCAGCAATCGGCTAGCAGTCCCACAAGCCAAACTAATCAAGAAATCCGACCCGAAACTCCAGATCAAGGTGAGCATTTACGCGCGCCAAAATCCGGCTGCGCCTGGTAGGAATAAATCATCGCTCGATGCCCTGAGCGCCCGCCTTCCGCGCGATCGAAAGTATCTGAATGATGAAGAGTTCAACTCCACGTTCGGCGCGGACCCAGCGGACCTCGCCAAGATTGCAGCCTGGGCTCGAACCAGCAAGTTAAAGGTGTTGGACAGCAGTGTGCCCATGCGTCGCGTGCTCGTACAGGGTTCAATTCGCGATATCAGCAAGGCTTTCGGGGTTGAGCTCAACGATTATCAACATCCGCAGACGGGCCGCTTCCGCGGGCGTGTGGGCCAGATACATGTCCCCGCCGATTTGTCCGGCGTCGTGCAAGGCGTTTTCGGCCTAGACACGCGCAACGTTGGCCACCCGCGCATTCGCCGCGGCAATTTTCGACCCGTAGATATTGAAACGCTGGGACTTGCAAGTAAGAAAAAAGGCGGTTCAGCAGCTCCCGCCGCCAATCCGTTTCCCGGTGCCTTTTTCCCCACTGAGGTCGCGGAGTTGTACGCCTACCCCAGCCAGCTCAACGGATCCGGCCAGAACGTCGCCATCTTTGCCTTCAACGGGACCTCACCCGATCCGCGCGGTGGCTATAAACTGGCGGCGCTTCAAAACTATTTCGATAAGGTTCTCGGCGGGAACACTCCTACGATTAAAGATGTTGTCGTGCAAGGTCCGGGCAACGATCCCGGCCCGGACACGACAGCCTCTTCCAATCGCGGGGATTCCACCGGCGAAGTCATGCTGGATATGTGCGTTGTCGGTTCGGTAGCGCCGGACGCGAATATCTTCATGTACTTCACCGAATTTACGAGCCAGGGCTGGGTGGACGCGTTGAACCAGGCCATCACCGACGACAATCAGATTTCCGTGATCTCGATCAGCTACGGAAACCCGGAAGACGATCCTGAGGGCGCGTGGACATCCATGGGCGTACAGAACGTGAACCTGGCCGTTCAAGCGGCGGTAGCCAAGGGTATTACGATCTGCTGCGCCTCGGGCGATGATGGTTCAAGCGACGGCGCCACCAATCTCACTGGCGCGCACGTGGACTTCCCCGCTTCTAGTCCGTTCGTTCTCGGAGTCGGTGGGACGAATCTGGTCGCCACCAGCGCCACACCACCTACGATTCAGTCCGAAACAGTCTGGAACGAAATTCTCCAAAACGAAGGCGCCACGGGGGGCGGCGTGAGTGATGTTTTCACCAAGCCCACCTATCAGAATTCCGTGAGTGTGCCGCCATCCGCCAATCCTCCACACAATATCGGTCGGGGCGTGCCGGACGTCGCCGCTGTCGCGGATCCTGTGACCGGCGTCGTCGTGATGCACATTGATGGCAAACATCTGGAACAGATCGGAGGCACCAGCGCCTCGACACCGCTCTGGGCTTCTCTGATCGCCCGGCTCAATCAGGGACTCAACGCGCGCTGCGGCTTCCTGAATCCGCTCCTCTACGGAAAATTCTCGAGCGGAGTCTTGCGGGATATCAAGGTCGGTAATAACGGCGCTTACCCGGCCGGTCCCGGATGGGACGCCTGCACTGGTTTGGGCAGCCCAAACGGAGTTCAATTATTCCAGGCGCTTTCCGGCGCGGACGCGCAGACGCATGCCAGAGCAGCGCGCGGCTGATCGAGTTACGAAACTTAGCATCTCTAGGGACGCTGCTTGCTGCGCCTCTCGAATTCGCGTTTGAAATTCGTATCGCCGATTTCTGCGCCGAGGTGAAACCATGGCCAAGAGCCAGCTTTCCTCCGTGAATCACATCGTGGTCCTCATGCTGGAGAACCGTTCTTTCGATCACATGCTCGGTTTCCTCTACGCTGCGAGCGGAAACGTGTCTCCTTCGGGTCAGCCTTTTGAGGGACTCAAGGGAAATGAGTCCAATCCGGGCGTGGGAACCGGCGCTGCCGCGGTAAAGGTCTATAAAATTAATCCAGCTGCGGCGAACGCCTACTTGATGCCCGGCGCCGATCCTGGCGAGGGCTACAACGCCACCAATTCCCAGCTCTTCGGGAACATGAACGCACCCACCCCACCCATTGCCACGAACAACGGCTTCGTCAGCGACTACAACTATTCACTCGGTTGGGAAGGAACCGAGGGCTGGTCCATTGTTCCCGGCACAGTCTCGAGCAACATCATGGGAATTTTTCCGCCGGAAACGCTGCCTGTGCTTTCCGGTCTCGCGCGCGGCTACGCCGTATGCGACCACTGGTTCGGCTCAGTTCCCACCGAGACGATGCCCAACCGTGCCTTCGCTTGCGCGGCCACCTCCCAGGGCCACATGGACGACAAGACCAGCTCGTACACGTGTCCCAGTATTTTCGGACTGCTCTCAAAGCACAAAATCAACTGGGCGATCTACGGATACGATACCGATCCGCTGACTCGTCAAAATTTCACGGACATCACCAACGCTACCGACAGCCACTTCGGAATATTCACGGACTTCACGACTGCTGCGGCCGCCGGCAAGCTCCCCGCCTTCACTTTCCTCGAGCCGAGCTGGGGCGCGACCGGAAATAGTCAGCATCCGAATAACAACGTCACTCTCGGCGAGGATCTGATTCACAAGGTTTACTACGCGTTGCGCAACGGACCTGCTTGGAACAGCACGCTTCTAATCATTACCTACGACGAGCACGGCGGCTGTTACGATCACGTCGCTCCGCCGCTTGGCGCCGTGCCGCCGGATGATTCTGCTGGTGAATTCGGTTTCGATTTCAAACGCTTCGGCCCGCGCGTGCCGGCTGTGCTGGTCTCGCCGCACATCGCCAAGGGCACGGTCTTTCGCGTTCCTGCCAAGGCGACGCCGCTGGACCACACATCCATCCTCAAGACCGTGGAGCGCCGCTGGAACCTGCCGGCGCTTACCGCCCGGGATGCGGCCGCATCGGACCTCGGCGCCGTGCTGACACTCTCGACGGCGCGCACTGACGATCCGCTGCAAGGCGTGGTCGTTCCAGTGAACGCCGCTCAAGCGCCGGGTGCGGACAAGCCGTCACACCTGCAGCAGGTGCACGCGGAGCTTGTATCTCGGCTTCCCGTTCCCGACGCGCAGGGTCACACGCACCATACGATGCCGCCGTTGAAAACCGGCGCCGACTACACCTCATATATCCGCGCGCGCACGAACGCATGGAAGGCGTCGCGGAGCGGCAGGGCCTCCTCAGCACACGGCCACTAGCCCGTATAGATCCGCCGATGGCTCGGGACATCAAAAGACGCGCGTTCTTTTGTGGCGAATGCGCCAAGCGGCAGGTATACAATGCCGCTCGTCTCGCGAGCGATTGCGTCCGCTCTGCGCAGGGGGAGATTCTTCGATCGTGACTCGCATCTCAATCCGATTTTTCCTTGGGGGCGCTATCGTACTGGCTCTCGCGTTCGCCGCCCCGCCTACTTCACATGGCACGCCAGCGCCGCGCCCTCTGCGGCTGTACGTGTTCGATTGCGGCACACTCCACGTTGACGACATGGCGCGTTTCCAACTGAAAAAAGAGGAAGTCTCGACCACCGATCTTTCCGTCGCGTGCTTTCTGATCGTTCATCCCAAGGGCACTTTGATGTGGGACACGGGCGCGGTCCCGGATTCTGCTTGGACGCCAACTGGAAGTCCGATCACCCAGCATCTCGTTCTCTTCGATGGACAAACGCGCGATGTCACCATGCGCAAGTCCTTGCGATCGCAACTAGCGGAGATCGGATACGCTTCTTCAGCAATCACCTACCTCGCACTCTCGCATTATCACTACGACCACACCGCCAACGCGAACGAGTTTGCGAACGCAACATGGCTCGTGCGTCAGGTCGAGCGCGACATCATGTTTTCCGCAAATCCTGCCGGCGCCGTCCAACCCTCGACCTATGCGGCGCTTCGTAATAGCAAGACGGTCATTCTGACGACCGATGATTACGATGTGTTCGGCGACGGCACCGTCATCATCAAGTTCGCGCCCGGGCACACGCCGGGCCATCAAGTTTTGTACGTCAAGCTTGCGAAGACTGGCGGGGTCGTGCTTTCAGGCGATCTCTATCACTTTCCGGAAGAGCGCGCCCTGGGCCGTGTGCCGGCGATAGATTTCAATCAGGACCAGACGCGCGCTAGCCGCGCCGCAATCGAAGCGTTCCTGAAGCAGACAAATTCGCAGCTCTGGATCCAGCACGACTTCGCCGGTAATGCCAAACTCAAAAAGTCGCCTGGCTTCTACGAATAGCTTCGAAAGTGAGTTTTTGGTCTGGGGAATCGTGCGAATCCGACAGCAAACTCGCGCTGTGCGAATCGGTGCGCGTTAGCCAATCATTGCCGGACGATTTCAGCGTTGGTGCTGGGGGCGACGATGCGCTCGAGCCGCGCGCCGTCGAGAAAGAGGTCTACTTCGAGGTCTTCGGTCTTCACCACAAGCTCTTCGAGTTTTTTTCCGCCGTTGCTGTTCTGCTCGCCCAGAGATTCGACGGTCACGCTACCGGGCGTGAGCTCCTGCGGGACGAGAACCGAAAATGTTTGCACGCCCTTCTTCTCGCGGTCGTAGAGCCGCGCCAGAACACCGTATTGATAATAAAGATTGTTGTCGAGCACGGCGATCTGCGGAGATTCGAACGTGAATTGTTGCGTGAACGGGCGCCGACCTTCGAGGCGCAGATCAATCGTCGCCGTGGGTCCGCTGAAACCGATGGTGGCTGAAGCTTTCTTCGCGCCCTGCGTGGACCATTCGTAACTTACTGGCGTCCCGTCCGCATGAAGTTGCAGTGTGCCGGTAACGTGCGTCATCCCATCGGTGGTTTGAACTTCAGATGTTCCTTTTGCGACCCAATCGCCGCCGCTCGGGCTGATTTCAAAATCTTCTTTTCCCATCTGTTGACCATTCACGAGAATCTTGAAATTCCCTTTGTCTGGCGTGAAGAGAGAGAGAGACTTCGCGGCTCCCGTTGTCGCCACCGCCATCACCGAAGCAGCTGCGCCAACAATTGCGACGACCGTGCAGGCGGCCAGAATTCCTTTTCGCGTCATGCCGTCACCCCTGGAAAAATCCCGAGCGCCAGAATCTGCTCCACCACACGCGACGGTTCGTTTTGGCTTTCCACGCGATAATCGGAAAGTTCATAGGCGGGCAGACGTTCCTCGTAGAGCCGGCGGAAGCTGGCCTCGTCGCGGAAAAGCGGTCGGTCAGTGATGTGCGCGCAGCGCTGCAGCAGCTCCTCGATGGGGCAGTGCAGCCAGATCAGTACTGCGCCCGCATCGCGCAGCAGCGCGAGATTTTGAGGCTGCATAATTGTTCCTCCGCCGAGGGATACGATGCGCGGCTTCTGCGTCGCGGCGGTTTCGGAAACCACGCGCGCGAGCTGCTCGTGTTCGAGTCGGCGAAATTCCGCTTCACCCATGCGCGCAAAAATATCGGGAATCGTCAGGTGGGTTGCTTCGGTGATGCGTTTGTCGAGGTCGGTATTCAGCCATCCGAGCTGGCTGGCCAGTATTCGCGCGGTGGTGGACTTGCCGCTGCCCATGAATCCGGTCAGGCACACGAGCTTGCGAAGGCGAATTTCGTTGGTCATCAAGTTCGAAGCGTTCTGCGCTGCCTGCCGGCGCAATCAATTCCGCTTGAGGATGTTGATTGTACCATCGAAGGAGTTCAACTCGACGCGGGCGCGCCCGGAGTTGTAACTCCCAAACAGGGCATTTCCGAATCTCGGTACGAAGTGGTGGTGGGAGGAAGGCGTCAGATTCGCTTCATTGTGCACCTTGCCTTTCAGCGAAGTGGCGCTCAAATCGAACGAATCGCCGGGAGAGAAGCGGACCTCGATCGCGCCGCTGTAGTTCTTCAGCACGTAGGTCGCGTTCGGCAGAAACGAACCGTTGAACAGAATGTTTCCTTCCGAGGTTTGCGCGCGGACGTAGACGCTTTTCAGGTCAAGGAGTTTGAAATTCCCGCTGATTGAAGTCACTTCGAGACGCCCGGCGCATCGCAAGCATTGGAACGCGCCGCCGACGGTCTTGACGGTCAGATACCCAGCGGTGTCTTCCAGATCCACGCCCGCCGCGATAGTTTCCACGTTCATGTCGCCGAGCACGTTCGAGACGTTCACGCCGCCCGAATCGTTGTGAATCTGTAGCTCGGCGTCCTCGGGAACGCTGATTTCGAAATCGGTGCGCAGATCGTCAGGTGAAGCGGTGTCGGCAACCTGGCGAGTCTGAACGTCCACTCGATTCCCGGTCTGCTCGGCGTCCACTTCCACCTCGCCGGTGGCGCGCTTGGCGACCACCATCACGTCGGATTTCGTCCATGCGCGCACAGTCACGGTGCCGTTAGGATTGTGAATCGTGATGACAGGATGAGCTTCCACCTTAAAATGCCGCTCGATGCGGTCGGCCGAGGCTGCGCTGCAAAGAAGCAGGCCGGGAATCAATAGCCCGGCTGCTTTCCAATGACTATGATTCCGAAGAGTGGCTAGGGTGCTCATCGGCCGTTGACTCCGCGTTCGGTCATCTGCGCGAGCAGGTCTGCTTTTTGCTCGTAGGCATCGTACAGATAATCGCGCGCGATTTCGCTTTCGGGTTCTTCTCGCACGCTCTTTTCACACAAAGCGATGTAGTTGTCAACAATAGCAAGATTGTCGTGGAGGGAAGCGGTTACGACGGGATCGGATTCGGCCATTGCGGAAACGCTGTCCCGCTCCGCGGTTTGCAGCTGCGCGTCCAGGGTTCCCGTGGAATCCTGCGTCCCGCTGATCCAGCGGCTTTCATTGACCTGCTTCGCAGAAGGTCCCGTCAACGCAACGGATACGGCAATTAGCGCCAGCAGGTATGCGCCGGCTAGAGCTGGCCGCGGCACGGCCGTGAAAATTCCGGCGAACCAGCCGCGGGGACTTTCCGCCCGGCTCGGTTGGCCTTCAGGCACTTCGCGGCGGATCAATCCTTCTTGTTCGAGCTGCGCTCGCAGCGAAACCCAGACGCGCGCCGGGGGATCAACTTCTTCGGCCGCCCACGCGCCGGCAGTCTGCCAAATGGCGTCCATGTCTTCGACCAGGCTGCGGCAGTGGGCGCATTCGCTAACGTGTGCGCGAGCCTCAGGACTGCGCTCGCCTTCCATCCAAGCATCGAGTTGTTTTCGAAATTCGTTACATCCCAACGTGCTCATCTGTTTCAGCCCTCGCTACCGGAAGCGCTGCCCGCAGCCCGGCGATCCTCCCGCGCCTTCGAACGCATGGCTTCTTGAAGCAAGTCGCGCAGACGCATGCGCGCCTTATGAAGTTGCGATTTGGAGTTGCCGATTGAACAGCCCATCATTTCCGCAATCTCATTGTGCTCGTACCCCTGCACGTCATGCAGCATAAACACCGATTTGTACCCAGGCGGCAACTGCTCCACCGCCCGCTGGAGGTTGACGCGGTCGATTGAACCGCTCAACGTCAAATCGGGCGCGCCGAAATCCCGCCGCGGCGTTCCGGACTCCTCATCGGGCTCGGTAACCTGTTCCAGCGAGGTCTCCTTGCCAGATTTCTTGCGAAGCTTCATAAGCACGACATTCACGGCAAGACGATGAAGCCAAGTGGAGAACGCCGACTCGCCACGGAAAGTGGCGATTTTTCGGAAGAGCTGCAGGAACGCTTCCTGCGTCAGATCCTCTGCTTCGGCCGTATTCCCCACCATCCGCAGACATAACGAATACACACGGCGGCTGTGTAGCGCGTACAGGCGCTCGAAAGCCGCTGCATCACCTTGCTGGGCGCGCCGGATTGATTCAGCTTCCGGTACTTCCCCAGTTTCGATTCGTCTCGTTCGGGCCACGCTACCCGTCGGGACGCATCCTTCAATGCGATGCGTCGGCCGCACCAGAAGTTGTACTTGTCGTTCTTTCCGCGCAACGTTACCTGCTTCCTGGCTGGGGGAGCACGAGGTCGTCCGCGGGTCGCCCCCACGTGATGCAGGGCGTTGCTGATAAGTCTTGTTTATTTTCGTCGGAATTGCTCTATACGTCCAGCAACGTTCTGGGTTCCAAAGGTCACGGGCAATCGCAGTTGGAGTGACAGCGAGCGTCAGGCCGAAGCAGACGCACCGGAAAGACGAGCCTTCACGCGAACCGCCTTCGGAAGGGGCGGGGCATCGAGTTCTCGTGCCAGGGTAGGCAGTTGGTCTTCGGGCAGCGTGCGAAGGAATGCCTTCAGCACCACTTCCGATTCGCGCAGGCAGGTGTTGAAGTCGTAGTGGATGTTATCGAGCCTTTGCCAGGAATCGCTCGGCTGGACAGACATGCCCTTCGCTATGTCACTGGCCGCTTCTTCGAATTCGTTTTCGAGCAGCGTGAGCGTGTGCGAGAGAATGCGGAGCTTGTGGAAGAAGCGCGACCGGGCGCTGAAGAGCACGTGGTGAAGGATTCCGTTCCAGGAGGCTGCGCTCTGGCCGGTGTCGCCACGAAAAAACTCGGCGTTCATTGGCTCGACGACTGGAAACTTTGAAACATACTGGCCGCTGCCGGACAACGTGTCGCACAGCGAAATCAACGAGGGGGCCAAACGGCCCAGCAGTCCTGCCGCGATCGAGACCTGTTGACGGGCGCAGACCAGCTCGCCCGAGGCGCGGAGCGAAAGCGCCTCGTCCAGAGCCACGCTCATCATCGCGTACGAACATTCCCATCGCCGCACCACTACTTGATACACCTGGCTCTTTTCGCGCGGCAATGCGGCGACCCAGTCGTCAAGGACCTTTCGCTGCTCCAAACGAACAGACTTGCGCCTAGAGAACACACTGACCCCCAACACGCCCGGCGATTATACATCGGTTTTCGAGGAAGCGGTTTCCCAGCGTTTCCTGTTATATACTTTCGCAGAATCTTCGAAAGGCGTCGCGCTTGAAAGGATTGTCCCGTTGGAATTTGAACCGCTCGATCAGTTTCTGCAGCGCCGCAAAAAACTAAGTGAAATTGAGTCCCTGGGCTACGCGCCTTACCCGCACAAGTACGTTTACACGCACACGCCGAGGCAGATCGCCGAACAATTTGCCAGCCGCACGGGGGAGGAACTTACCGCGGAGCATGTGAGCGTGAGCCTGGCGGGCCGCATCGTGTCCCTCCGGTCGCAAGGAAAAGCGGCGTTCGCGCACATTGCAGGCGACGGCGGGCGATTGCAGATTTATGTTCGGCTGGACGTGGCGGGCGAACAGGCGTTCAAGCTGTTCAAACTCCTGGATTTAGGAGATATCATCGGGGTCTCCGGGGATCTATTCCGCACCAAGACCGCCGAATTGACCGTAAAGGTCGCGCAGCTCGACCTACTGACCAAGGCGCTGTTGCCACTGCCCGAGAAATGGCATGGGCTGGCGGACGTGGAAATGCGCTACCGCCGCCGGTACCTGGATCTGATCGCGAACGAGCGCGCGCGGGAAATTTTCCTGCGGCGCGCACAGATCGTGCGCGAGTTGCGCCGATTCTTCGACGAGCGCGGGTACGCGGAAGTCGAGACGCCGATGATGCATCCGATTCTGGGAGGCGCGACGGCGCGGCCCTTCGTCACACATCACAATACATTTGACATGGATTTGTATCTGCGGATCGCCCCGGAACTTTATTTGAAAAGGCTGGTGGTGGGCGGCCTCGATCGCGTGTATGAAATCAATCGAAACTTTCGCAACGAAGGAATTGACGCGATCCACCAGCCTGAGTTTACGATGCTCGAGTTTTACCAGGCGTACAGCAATTCACTCGATCTCATGGACCTGACCGAGGAGTTATTTCGCGGACTGGCGGAAAAAGTGTGCGGCGGCGCGAAAGTTAAGTACGGCGAAATCGAACTCGATTTCAGCCGCTTCGAGCGGTTTTCGATGCGTGAAGCGATCTGCAAATTCTGGCCCGCCGCAGCCGGCGTTGCGCCGAACACGGCTGAGATGGCGCAAAATGGCGGTCCACACTCCGTGGCCGAGCGCTACAACGCATATGCGCGTTCCTCGAGTGCCGAGCCGATTACAGCCATTGAAAAGCTCTCCGATGGCGAGTTGACCGGGGAACTCTTCGAGATGATCGCCGAAGGACACCTGACGCAGCCGACATTTATATATGACTTCCCGACCGAGATCTCGCCGCTTTCGAAACAGAAGCCGGATGACCCGTCGCTTACCGAGCGCTTCGAGCTATTCATCGCGGGTATGGAAATTGCGAACGGTTTTTCCGAGTTGAATGATCCCGCCGATCAGGAGCGTCGTTTCCGCGCGCAAGTGGAAAAGGGTGGGCAGGACATGCCGAAAGAAGTGGACATTGATTATATACGAGCGCTCAGCCACGGCCTGCCGCCGACGGCCGGCGAAGGAATTGGAATTGACCGGCTGGTAATGCTGCTGACGGATTCGCACGCGATTCGCGAGGTGATTTTATTTCCGCTGTTGCGCGGCGCGGGCGTGGATACACCGGAAGCGACCCCTCCTGATGCTGGCGAAGGACCGAAATGACGTTCGAATGGCTGGTGGCGCTGCGGTATCTACGCTCGCCGAATCGGCCAGCTGTGCTCCGGCTCGTCACGCTGCTGGCTGTGATCGGAGTAGCGGCTGGCGTGACGACGCTGGTGATCGCTCTCTCCATGAACACGGGATTTCGGCAGGCGATTCGCGATCGTCTTCTGAGTGTGACCGCGCACGTCAATCTAAAACCCATCGGCCGCGACGGAATCCACGACTATCGCGCACGCATGGCGCAATTGAGCGGAGCGCCCGGTGTCCGTTCGATCGAGCCGGCGATCTATAACACCGTGTTGTTATCCTACGGCGGACGAGCGCGCGGCGTCGTGCTCAAAGGTGTGGACCCCGATCTTGAGCGCAAGGCCAGCGGGGCGCTGCGAAACATCGTGGCCGGAACGGACAATTTTGCACCGGACGCAGACGGCATTCCCGCATTGCTGGTCGGCCGCATTCTCGCCGATGAATTTAAAATCTCAGCCGGTGACTACGTCTCATTGACCAGCCCTCAAGGAAATTTGACGCCGTTTGGAATGCTGCCGCGCTCGCGGCGATTCCGCGTCACGGGCATTTACGATTCGGGCTTCTACGACTACGACGCGAACTGGGCTTTCGTGACTCTCGAATCGGCGCAGGGCCTGGCGGGGGTGGGAGACGTCGTCAGTCTCCTCGAAGTTCGGGTGGCGAAATTGGATAACGCGAGCGCCGTGGCGGACGATCTGGTACGGCGCGCCGGTCTCGGGTTCACAGCCACGACTTGGATGGACGAAAACCGTGCGCTTTTCCGCGCGCTGAGCCTCGAAAAATTGGTGACTGCTCTCTTCATCGGGCTGATCACGTTCGTTGCCGGGCTGAATATTCTGGTGGTGCTGACGATGACTGTGACCGAGCGTGCGCGCGACATCGCTGTGCTGATGGCGCTGGGCACCCGCCGTCGCCAAATTCGTCGAATATTTATATTGCAGGGCCTGGCCGTGAGCATCACCGGAACCGCCGCGGGATTGGCGGCCGGCTACGGCTTTGCATGGATCGCGAACCGATGGCGGTTGATTCCACTGAATCCGGAGATCTACGCGATTCCCTACGTCCCATTCCATGGCAACGGTTTGGACGCAATCTGGATCGCCGCAGCGGCGCTGGCGATCAGCGTCGCCGCGACAATTGTTCCCGCGCGCGCCGCCGCGCGCATTCTACCGGTTGAAATTCTGCGCTTCGAGTAGGGAACCAGCTGATATAGCGGACAGCGGCGGCAAGCCGCCGCACTCCACATGAGCCAGGGTTGTAGCGAGACAGCGCCAACGAACGCCATAAAAGCGTTAATCGGGAGATTCGCGTTCCCAGGGAGAGTCGCACCTGCGGAGCTGGCCACCCTCCTACTCAATGCTGAACGCCACTGATTGCCAGGGAGTGGTTTGCCCTGACGAATCGGTGGCTTGGACTTCGAGCTGGTAGGAGCCGCTTGGTAAGGTACTGATGTCGATTCCGCCGCTGACGGGAATTACCGGGCTCTCGGGCCTGGCGAACGGAGCGGCGCTGAACGGCCGGAGATCCTTGGTCACCTGGCCCGTTTTGGCGTCGAGAATTTGCAGGCGCGCATTGACCGTGGCAGCAGGCGATTCCGACTGATGGGGCGAATAAATCTGGAAAAAGAAAGTGAAGGGCTCGGACCTCTGGAAGCGAAGATCGGCTGTCGGAATCACTTCGAGTCCTCCGCTCACTAGCGGATCGTAGCCCTCCCCCGGCGCGGCATTGGCGTCCGAAGCGGGCGTAGCCTGGCGGTATTCTCGGGACAGAGCGATGCCACTGATGGCCAGCTGTTTTCCGTCGTAGCTTTCGACCGTGACCGACCCTTCCGCTCGGCCGAACTTGCTTTCGTCGTTGAGGACCGCCTCCAGGCGATACTCGCCCGGGCGCAGATCGAGGCGCGTGCGGTACTGACTCGGTCCCCACAAGACGCACGAGACAAGTTCATCCGGTGCGAGAAGTGGCAGCGAGCGACCACGAAAATCAAAACCCACAGACGTCACGTCGCTGAAGCGGGACGCGAGAGCGCGATCTTTTGTATAGACTGCGGCCAGAAGGGAGACCATCGGGGGCTTCGCGCAGTCGTCACCGCGCAGCCTCGCCGGCTTCGCAGGAAAGTCGAGAACGACGTCCAGGTAGACCGATCCGGTGTCTTGAAAGAAGGGAAGCGCCCTGAGCGCGACCGGGATCTTGCTGTTGGCGCTCGAGCCGAGATCGTCCTGCATCTGCCGGCCTAGCTTCGTGCCTTTGAGTGGATCGGTACTTGAGTCTTTCGTATTGCAGTACTCGGGGCGCGAGTAGACCAACGAGCCGCGGCGTTCCACTTTCAGCTCGACTTCATGGCAACTTCCGTCGGGCGATTCAGGCTTGGTATACCCGATCAAATAGGTGAGCCACATCGGGGGGTGAATGACGTGACCCATGTAATAGTAGCTGTAAGATCGGGCCGACCCCATCCAATTCCCCTGTCCGCCGCCGGAGGCACCGAGCGGCCGAAAATCGTGGCTGAGCGTGACACGGTCGATTTTCTGTTCTCGGCCATCCTCGAAAATGTGAAAGTCGGCGGCCGAGAGGCCGCTTACGGCGAGATCTTCGAGCAGATGAGAATCGTGGTCCTCCGCCTCCCGGAGAAAACTCATCGGGTCCATACCGTGGAGCCTACCCACAAGTTTTTTGTCGAGCACCAGGACCGGAACCCAGACTTCATTGGATTCGACGCGAATCGGCAGCGCGCCGCCGGATTGGGATTGGGAGGCTGGAGCGAAAGCATAAATTGCGATCGCGCAGATGCAGAAAGTGCGCGCGAGTGGGCGAGTCAACCGGCAGTGGGGCGGCGGCCGCTCCGAACTTTTCTTTGCGTTTCGCATTTAGTCTTTCGAGCGAGGAAGAGTTTATCCTAATCGATGAAGTTCATCAGCGACAGAGGCGCTGGCCTGGGGGCCTGGCGAATGAATGACCTCGCGCCAAGAGATTTCGCCGGGCACAGCATGCTGTGCACCTACAAAGCGAAGAACAAAAGCAAAGGCGCCAATCGGGACCTTCCAGAAAACGGCGGACGAGGATTGGCGATCACAGGGAAAATCTCCGCGGCGAATCATTTCGATTCAAATATTAAGCGGTGATTGGGTTCGTCTCTCGGGCGGCTCGCATGCTAAGATCAAAAAGTACTAGGGGCATAGTCATAAATTGGCACTCCTGGTGGACACGGGAGGGAAGAGCAAGGGATAAGTGTGGAAAGACTTGGGCCAGAAGCCCCTTCCCGGTGAACTAGCTGCATGTAAAGCAAGGACATACCGATTGCGAAGTTCGGCATCTAAAGTGTGATGAGGTATGGCACGGATGAATAGGCTGGTAGCCACGGGTGTTGCACTGGACGACTCGCCGTTCGGGGCCGTCGCAAATTCCGGCCAGATCCTGCGCACGGAAAATATTCGCAAAATCTTCTACTCGGGCACGCAGGAAATTGCGCCGCTCGACGGAATTACTTTTTCAGTCGAGCGCGGCGAGATGCTCGCGATCGTGGGACCTTCTGGAGCAGGGAAGAGCACGCTCTTGCATTTGCTGGCGGCGCTGGACACTCCAACGAACGGTGCAGTATACTTCGGCGCGAAATTACTTCGTTCGCTTGAAGAGGTGGAACTGGCCGAGTATCGCAACCGTGCCGTCGGTTTCGTCTGGCAGCGGCATCACTTGCTGCCGGATTTTACGGCTGCGGAAAATGTGGCGATGCCGCTGCTGGTTCAGGGTCAGGCGCTGGGTCAGGCGCTTCGCGCAGCTGGTGATTGGCTCGGGGAAGTTGGATTGGCCGATCGCGCGGGGCAGCGTGCGGGAGAGCTTTCAGGTGGCGAACAACAGCGCGTGGCAATCGCGCGGGCTTTGGTGAACCAGCCCGTGCTGCTTCTGGCAGATGAACCGACAGGGGATCTGGACGAACGGAGTGCAGCGGGGGTATTTGAACTGATCGAGCGTCTTCACCGGACCCATCATCTGACTTCGATTCTGGCTACACATAATTTGACTTTGGCGCAGCGCACGGACCGTGTTCTTGCCCTGGAACACGGGAAACTGGCTCCGAGCGCGGAAGTGCTTGCAGGTGCCGCGGGTCATGCGGCGCGACCGGCGAGCACTGGGGTACGGACCCCGGGAGAGCGTGGGTAACCCTTGTTCGAACGCTATACAGAGAAAGCACGGCGGGTAATATTTTTCGCACGATACGAGGCCAGCCAGTACGGAAGCCCCTACATCGAGACGGAACATCTTCTGCTCGGCTTGCTGCGCGAAGACAAAGCCCTGGCAAACCGTTTCCTGCGCACACACGGCTCGATCGAATCCATACGCAAGGAAATAGAATCGCGCATCACCGTGCGCGAGCGCATTTCGACCTCGGTGGAGGTTCCGCTGAGTCAGGAATGCAAACGCATCCTCAACTACGCCGCGGAAGAAGCTGAACGGCTCGGGCACAAACACGTCGGAACGGAACATCTGCTTTTGGGGGTGTTGCGTGAAGAAAAATCCTTTGGCGCCGAAATCCTGCTGGAACGGGGATTACGGCTTTCCACTGTGCGCGAGGAAATGGCTCGTAGCGCGGGAGAGAAGGTGCCTGTGAACCGGCCAAAAGAAGCGTCGTTGCTCGCTGAATTTAGCCGCGATTTGACGCAGGCGGCGATGGAAGGACAACTCGACCCGCTCGTGGGCCGGGATCGCGAGTTGGAGCGCGCGATACAGATCCTTTGCCGCAGGACGAAGAACAATCCCGTGCTGATAGGCGAACCAGGCGTGGGCAAGACCGCGATTGTCGAAGGCCTCGCGCAACGCATCGCCGATGGCGACGTTCCTCCATTTTTGGCGGACAAGCGCATCCTATCGCTCGACCTTTCGCTGATCGTAGCCGGCACAAAATATCGCGGGCAATTCGAAGAGCGGCTCAAGACCATCATGAAGGAGTTGATGGAGAGCCAGAACGCCATCGTCTTCATTGACGAGCTGCACACACTCGTCGGAGCGGGCTCGGCCGAAGGATCGCTCGACGCGGCCAACATCCTGAAGCCCGCGCTTAGCCGCGGAGAAATTCAGTGCATCGGCGCGACGACGCCCGGCGAATACCGCAAGTCAGTCGAAAAAGACCGCTCGCTTGAGCGGCGGTTCCAGGCCGTGAAGGTGTCAGCGCCGAACGAAGACGAAACGATTCGTGTGCTGCAAGGCGTGCGCGACCGCTACGAAAAGTTCCACGCTGTCAGCTACACCGAAGAGGCCATTCGTTACGCCGTGTATCTCTCGAACCGCTACATTCCGGATCGCTTCCTGCCGGACAAGGCCATTGACTTGCTTGACGAGGCCGGCTCGCGCGTGAAGCTCCGGCAGGCGATGCTCCCCGACGAAGTTTCCGAAGTGCAGAAGCGCGTGAAGTTCATAACCCACCGGATGGAAACCGCCATCGCAAACCATGAGTTTGAGAAGGCGCGGTTCTACTCCGAGGAAGAGCGCAAGGAAAAGGAACACCTGCGGGTGCTGCGCGAGAAGCTAAAGATTGACGATTCCTCCACGGGCGTGGTCACCCGCGAGGATATTGAAGAGGTCGTGGCGCGCTGGACCGGTGTTACCGTGACCTCGATCAAGGAAGACGAGCAACAGAAACTTCTGCGAATTGAAGAGGAACTGCACCGCCGAATCATCAGCCAGGAAAAAGCCATTACATCGCTGGCGCGAGCCATTCGGCGCAGTCGCGCAGGCCTTAAAGCACCGGGCCGTCCGGTTGGCTGCTTCTTGTTCCTTGGCCCGACCGGCGTCGGCAAGACGGAAGTGGCGCGCCGCCTTGGAGAGTTCCTGTTCGGCAGCGAAAAATCGCTGATTCGTTTCGACATGTCCGAATATATGGAGAAGCACTCCGTATCGAAATTGATCGGCGCGCCTCCGGGATATGTGGGCTACGAAGAGGGCGGCCAACTAACCGAGCGCGTGCGCCGCACGCCGTATTCGGTCATCCTGCTCGACGAAATCGAGAAGGCGCATCCCGATGTGTACAACATTCTTTTGCAGGTTTTCGAAGATGGCCAGCTCACCGATGGACTGGGCAACACCGTTGACTTCCGCAACACGATAATTATCCTGACGTCCAACTTGGGCGCTCGGCAATTGCAGAAACAATCCGGCCTCGGCTTTCAGTCCTCGGACGAACTGGCCGCTGCGAAGAGCCAGGACGACATGGTGATGAGCGAGGTCAAGCGCGTGTTCAATCCGGAGTTTCTGAACCGGTTGGACGAAGTAATTCTGTTCGACTCGCTGACGGACGACGATCTGCTGCTGATCATTGACTTGCTCGTCGGACAGATCAACGAGACTCTGGTGCATCGTCAGGTGCAGATCGCCATGACATCTGAGGCGCGCCAATGGATTCTTGAGAAGACCTGCGGCGATCGGAATTACGGCGCGCGGCCGCTCCGGCGCGCGTTGCAGAAGTACGTCGAAGACCCATTGTCGGAAGCTCTCATTCAGGGCGGATTGCAGATGCCTGCCACGCTGGAAGTTTTTCTTACCGGCGAAGGCTTGGCGTTCCGTCCCGTCGTGGAAGCAACCCCGGTGGCCCACTAGGAATCCTACACGCGCGAGCTGGATTAAAACACGTCCGGCGGGGGAGCAAAAAATCTTGGGCGGGGTACCGCGGCCTTGACCAGAACCTTGGCCGCAAGCAGGAAACTTTCTCTGTACAAATGTGGAATGCTCGCCGTTGTGTGTTTGCTACCCCTCGCTCTTTGCCAATCCCTTTGGGCTCAGCAGTCCCAGGAACCCGGCGGATCGCAATACATCATTACTCGCATTGAATTTGACGGGAATCGTCGAGTTCAGCGCGACACGCTCAAGGCTCGCATTTTTTCGCGCGAAGGCGATCCCTATACCCCCGAAGCCCTGCACCGCGATTTCCAGGCTCTGTGGAACACTCAATTTTTCGAGGACATCACGCTGGACGTGGAGGATGACCCGAATCAAGCCAACGGGAAAATCGTCATTTTCCATGTGAAAGAGCGGCCGATCATTCGCCGAATCGAATACAAGGGAAACAAATCAATTACGGAGTCGGACATTCTCGATGCGTTTAAAGATAAGAAAGTCGGGCTCAGCGTGGAAAGTCAGTTCGATCCGACCAAGATCATGCGCGCCGAGGTTGTTCTGAAAAGCCTGCTGGCGGCGCACGGGCACCAATTCGCGACTGTAAAGCCTACGTACGAACGCATTGCCGCCTCCAACGCCGTCAAGCTCGTCTTCAATATTGATGAGGGCCCCAAGGTGAAAGTCGGGACGATCACCGTGGTGGGCAACAAGGCGTTCTCGAGCGCGAAAATCATCCGCACGATGAAGAATGACCGGCCGTACGGTGTTCCGCTCGGCTTCACCTACATTCCGGTGATGAGCAAGACGTTTGACCGGCCGAAGCTGGACGAAGATCTCGAAGTGGGGGTCCGGGGACTGTATCAGGATCACGGCTATTTCAAGGTGGTGGTGGACGCGAAGGAATTGAAGACCGTGGACGTCGAGGGTGGCCTGCCGCTGATCGGCAACCGGCACGGAAAACAAACCAACATCATCATTTCCGTCGAGGAGGGCGACCAATTCCACATGGGAAAACTCGCCTTCCGCAGTTCCGACCCGGATCAGGGACTTATCTTCAAGCAGGATATTCTGGCGCGGGCGTTTCCGCTGAAGGAAGGCGACGTTTTCGACGCCGACAAAGTCCGCAAATCGCTCGAGAGTTTCACGAAGCTATATGGCCAATACGGCTACATAGACTTTTCGGCCGAGCCTGATTTCGACGTCAACGACGCAAAGAAAGTCGTGAACCTCACGCTCGTGTTCGATCAGCAGAAACAGTTTTTCGTGCGGCGCATCGAATTTTCCGGCAACACTACGACGCGCGACAAAGTTATCCGCCGCCAGCTGCTGTTGGACGAGGGGCAGGTCTTCAACAACCGTTACTGGGAATTGAGCCTGCTGCGATTGAACCAGCTCGGATATTTCGAGCCGATCAAGCCGGAAAACGCGGAATTGAAGAAGAACGTCAAGGCCGGCACGGTAGACATCAAGCTGAAGGTGAAGGAGAAGGGCAAGCAATCAATCAGTTTCTCCGGCGGCGTCAGCGGGCTTCAGGGCGCCTTCGTCGGGTTCTCCTATCAGACGAACAACTTCCTGGGATTAGGCGAGACTCTGACTCTTTCGGCGCAGGTCGGTGATATCCAGCGCAGCGTCAACTTCGGATTCACGGAACCGTATCTCTTCGACCGCCCCATCTCTACGGGATTCACGATTTTCGCGCAAAAGTATGATTACAACACCGCGCGCCAGGAAGGAATTCTCGTAGGACAGCAGGTGGCGATTGATCCCGCCCTCCAGGAAAACTACAACACGGACTCGAAGGGCTTCACGATTTTCGCCAGCTACCCGCTGCGCAAACTTTCGTTCACGCGCCTCGGTGTCAGCTACGGCTGGTCCACCACAGATATCACGCCGTTCAGCCAGTCCGCTACGCTGTTATTCGAATTCACCAAGTACACCAGCCTGGCCGGACCGTCGGCGCTCAATGGCATCCGCCAGAGTCAGATATCGCCGACGCTCACGTACAACACAGTGGATAGCCCGATCAATCCAACCCACGGAAAAAGCTTCTCGTGGGGGTCGAGCTTCGTGGGCGGCCCGCTGGGTGGGAACGTCAACACGTACAGCAACGTGTTCGACATGTCGTATTTTCACCCGACGTATCACCACCGGAACACCATCGCCCTTCACTTTCTGGGCAGCATGATCACGGGCTATGGAGGAAAGGAAGTGCCTCCGAATACCCGGTACTATGCTGGCGGAGAGCAGGACGTCCGGGGCTTCGATTTTTACACCATTTCGCCTTTCGTTTTTATTCCGTTTGCGACAACCACCAGCGTCAGCTTCGTCAATCCGCACAATTTGAATTCGCAGGGAGTTCCGATCCAGGAAACGATCCCGGTCAACGTTTTGGAGTTTGTTCCAACCCGTCCAGGCGGCGATCTTAAGGGTATCTCGAACGTCGAATACCGAATTCCAATTGTGGGTTCTTACGTAACCCTCACGCTATTTAACGATTTCGGCGTTAACGGGATTTTGCGAGATTCGCAACTCCAGCTTGATCCGGGAGCGCTCGCTTCGTTGCGACAACAGTACCCGAACCCGGATTTTCCATGCCAGCCACTCGGCGCTCCGTGCGTGAACATACCGAACAATTTGCCCATCGCGCCAGGTACCAACTTCCACCCGCACACATCAGCGGGAATCGAGATTGACATCCAGATTCCGATCATCCAGGCGCCGTTCCGCATCTATTACGCGTACAATTACCTGCGCTTGGATCAGACGATTACGCCGCCGCTGGGAGCTTTCTACGTCCCCCCGGCTGAGAGAAATAGTTTGCAGCAATTGGGCGTTTACGACACACAGATCGTACCGTCGCTGCAGAGTTTCCTGGACCAGATACGGTCCTCGCAAACAATTCCTCCGGGTCTTTTTGAGCCGAGGACGACGCTGCGGTTCGCTGTGAGCCGGACATTCTAATGAAGCGACAGGAAGTACAACAAAGGCCGCGAGAAAGCGGTGGTTGCGCCTCGGGCGCGGAGAATCGAGCGAAGATGGCCGGAGGGAAGCAGATGAGAGGGTGGGGACTCGGAGCGGTCATGCTCCTGACGATATTACTGGCGGTAGGTTGCGGCGGCAACTCCACGGCGGTCGGGATCAGAATCATAGGCCCCGCGCTCCAACCGCTCACGATCATCGTTAATCAACCGGCGCAATTTTCCGCCGTTGTCACTGGCGTTTCGACTACCACGGTATTCTGGCAAATTTGCGAGGCGCCCGCGACTCCCTCAACCACCATCCCACCGAGCGAATGCACGGCAGGTCAGGGACCGAATGGATGCGCGATCCCGAACGTCGCTGCCCCAATTACAGGGTTCGGGACCATAACGCTGAACGGACTGTACACCGCACCGCCCAAGGTTCCCCAGCCCGCCTCATTCCTGATCGTGGCTACCAGCTGCATCAAATCAAATGCGTTTACCACCTTCGCCGTCACGATTAGTTCCGGAATTAACGTCCAGATTTTTCCGACATCCGCTTCGATTGGTCCGGGAGAAAACTATCAATTCACCGCGACGGTTGGCGGCACTAACGACACGTCAATCGTCTGGCTCGTGAATCAGATTCCCGGCGGGAATGCCGCCGTTGGTTTCGTCTGCCCCAGTCCCGGCGCTCCATGCGGGAATCCGGGACAATATTTTGCCCCGAATCAGTCGCCCGGGGGTGTCGTCGTCACGGCGCAATCGGGTGCCGATCCGACTCAATTTGCGTCGGCGACGGTCACGATCGGGAGTGGTGGTGCTCCGGCTTTCGCCGCCACGAGTCCACTGGAGCCAAGCGTAGCCGCGGAAGGTTCCGTACAGCAGGATGTGTATCTGACGGGCACGAATTTTCTATCAACGACCAATGTGCTGGTGGGCGGCGTCGCGATTCCGGCGGCAAATGTGTTCCTCCTCGACAGCGGGACGTTGATTCGCGCTACGATTCCCGCGACTCGATTGACGCAACCCGGAACCGTTGGAATCAGCTTGCAGTCGCAAAGTGGCGCATTAAATTCGGGGACGGTGAACCTCCAGGTCAATCCCGTGCGCCCGGGGTTGGTCGCTTCGACGCCTGATAGCGTGCAGGACAACAATGGCGGTGCCAGTCTCACCGTGAATCTAACCGGCGGCTACTATGTTCCGAACAAAACGACGGCCACATTCAACGGACTCGGATGCGGCGGCGGTGGCCAAGTCTGCACCACTTTCGTGGACAGCAGGCACTTGACCGTTTCAATTCAGGATGCCAGCCTCCAAACGCCCGGTCTCTATCAGCTCATCGTCCAGAATGCTGACGCGGCCGCGGCGGCCGTACCCTCCGTCACCGGACTGAATCTTGCGGTCACTCCGGACCCGACCACAATTGCAGGAGCGCCGACCCCGACAATCGCTGTCGGTACTGGTCCCTCAGCGGTGGCGATTGACGAAGCCGACGGCATTGCGGTCGTAACAAACGAGAGTACCAACAACGTTTCGCTCGTTTCACTCGTCGGCGTCTCCAAGAACACGGTCATTGGCACGGTCGCGGTCGGCTTGGCGCCCACTGGCGTGGCCGTGGACGATATGCTGCCCCACCATCTCGCGTACGTCGTGAATAGCGGGAGCAACAGCATCTCCGTGATTGATTTGAGTTTGGCGACCCCGGCGGTAACGCAGACGCTCTCGCTGGCCAGCTACACGCCGGGAATTATTCCGATTGGCACAGTGCCATTTGCTATCGGAGCCAATCCGCTGACCCATCGCGCTTTCGTGGTGAATCAATCTACGAACGTTGGCACCGTTCTCGATCTCGCGAACGCAAATCCGAACCTCACTCCGCCCTGTGCTGCTCCTCCGTGCCCAGTGACGACCATTACTAGCGGAGTGACTTTCTACGGTACGGGAGCGAGTCCCAACGTTGCAATCGATCCGCGGTTGAATTGGGCCATTGTGACGCCCGGTGGCACGGGCACGGTGGCTATGGTGGATCTCGGCCGCGCGGCGAGTGCAGGCGACGTCGGCCGCTTGCCGCAACTTATCGGCAGCGTGCAGATCTCCTCCACCGCGCAGGGAGTGGGCGTCAACACGGAAACGCATCAGGTGTTGCTTGCCGATCCGTCAGCGCGAACCCTGACCGAGTTCAGCCTTTTGAACAACGCCGTCACTCCGGTGAATTTTACGGTTGCCGGGGCGCCCTTGGACACGCTGAACTACGTCGCCTCCGCTGTGAATACGCTCGAAAATATCGGCGTTGCCATTCAGGGTTCGACGACAGGCGCAACAGCCGTGGTCGCCGATCTTGAGAATGGCGTGGTTCTAAAAGCAGTCAGCGGTCTTGGCGGCAAGCCCACAGCGGTAGCAGTGGATCCCGCGAACAACGAAGCTGTCATCGCGAATGGCGGAGACGGCACGGTTTCGATGCTCTCGCTTGGCCCGGTGCCGACTTCACCCCAAATTCTGGAGGCGAGCCCGGCGACCACCCTTACATCCGCAGTGCCCCTTCAACTGACGATTACGGGTGCCAATTTCTTGCCGGGGTCGGTAGTGCGCCTCGATACGGCAACGCCGCCACTCACATCATTGCCGGTCACGGTCGTGCCCAGCTCGTGCACGACGACCTGCCGCCAATTGACCGCCACGATACCGGCGAACTTGCTAAGCTCGGCACGGCGATATCTGATTGATGTGCAGAACCCCGACCTTTCAGTGTCCAACGTCACGGATCTGGCGGTCATACAGGCGGTTGGCGTCGGATCTTCTCCAGTGGCCGTGACAGTGGATACGGATCGCGATTTGGCGATTGTCACAAACACTTTGGACAACACCGCGTCGCTGGTTTCGCTCACTCCAGTGTCAACTTTTTCGCCTGAATCACTGGGGCCCGTCGGCGTGATCGGGGCGCCGGTTCCCGTGGGCGCAGCACCGGAAGGCGTCGCAGTGATCCCGCGGCTCGGCATTGCGGTAGTCGCCAATAATGATACTAACGACGTAACTGCGATTGATTTGACCACGACCCCGTCGGCGACGCCGATACCCGCGATACCCCTCTGCGGCCAGAGCTGCCTGAATCCGACTGGCGTTGCTTTCAACCAGGATACGGCGACGGCGGTGGTTACAAACACGAACTCGGGCAATCTGTTCAGCACGGGCAGCGTGAGCTTTGTTTCCGTCTCGCGAACAACCACAGCCGGAGGAACGCAGATCTCCGCGTCGCTGGGCGGCAGTCCCGCTGTGGATCAAAACCCGGTTGCGGACGCGGTGGACCCGAAGCTGAACTTTGCTGCGGTCGCCACGGCTTCCTCGACAAGCAGCCTGGACATAATCAACATTGCAAGTGAGTCGATTGATGGACGCGTAAGCAACCTCAATAATCCAAGCGGAGTGGTTTTGGATCCGGTTAACGAGGTATTTCTGACCGTAAATAGCCTGCTGAACAATATTGACATTACGGATCCCTCCACTTTGACCACTTCGACGGTGAGTGTGGGAATTGCTCCGACCTCCGTTGACTACAATTTCCAGACAAGCTCGCTCGTCACCGTCAACTCGGGCAGCCATACCATGTCTGTACTCGATTACACATGTCCGCCGACAGTCGCCTTGCCCGCGTGCGTTAATCCGCAGGTGCGCGCGGTCATCGGACTGGGCGGGGCCCAGACCTCAACATTCGTGCTCGGTCCGAACGCTGTGGCGATTGATCCGAAGCTGAACTTGGCTGTCCTGGTGGACTCGGACAATAACCGCGTGTTGTTGGTTCCGCTGCCGCACTAGAGCAGACCGGCTCGGATGCATCCAACCGGGCTGGCAGACCGTGCATCGGAGTGTATGGGGTTGTGCAGTACGCAGGAGTTTTTTCAAATGCCTATTGGTGAAGGATTCAAGCCGCGACTCTGCGGGCCCCGCGGCCCGAATCCAATTGACCGTGTTCTCAATTCGAAGGTATAATCCGCAGTTTGCGATTATCAAAATTCACTGAAGATTCTTGAATGAGGAGTGAGAATGAAGATTCGAGCTGTAGTTCCGGTTTTGGCAGCACTCTTAATGATGCCCGCGGTATGGGCGCAGGCCGCCGCGCCGGCGGGGACCAAAGTAGGCGTTATCAACGTTCAGGCCGCAATCGCCAGCACGGCGGAAGGCAAGCAGGCAGCGGCGGAATTGCAGTCGCAGTTCGCTCCGAGGACTACGGAGTTGCAAAACCTGCAGAAACAGATCGAAGACCTTCGCAACCGTCTGCAGACGGGCCAGTCAACCTTGAGCGATGAAGAGAAGGCGCGGCTTCAGCGCGAGGGCGATCAGTTGACCCGCGCGTTTCAGCGGAAGCAGCAGGAATTTCAGGATGACACGAATGACGCCCAGCAGGACGTCGTAAACCGAATCGGGCGGAAACTCGTGGATGTCCTCGATAAGTATGCGAAGGAGAATTCGTACTCGGTCATCCTGGATGATTCTTCGCAGCAGACTCCAGTCCTTTTTGCAGCGAATCCAATTGATGTCACGCAGGATATCATTCGCCTTTACGATCAAAGCTATCCGGTGAAGACGGGCTCCACAGCAGCTCCCAAGCCTGCTCCGCGGCCGGCCCCGGGAACCGCAGCTCCGAAACCGTAGTCGCGGCGATCCGTTCCAGTTGGAAGTTTCTCGACAGGCCTTGCCGGCGCGAACCGGCGAGGCCTTTTTCTTGGTCTGGAGAATTTTCGCAGGTACGTTTGCGCAGTATTTGTCGGCTGCGCCGGGTTCGGCTATCATGAGTGCCCGAAGCGAACAAGTCGAATGTTCTGAAATTTTCTCGCGAGAGCGAACCAGGAGGATGAGCATGGCACTTTCCGTAGGGGCTGCGGCTCCTGATTTTTCATTGAAGGACCAGAATCAGAAGGACGTGAAGCTCTCGGATTTCCAGGGCAAGAAGAATGTCGTCATCGTGTTTTATCCGCTCGATTGGAGCCCCGTCTGCACGAACGAACACATCTGCTTCGTCAACGACATGAAGCGCTTCGAGGAGCTCGATGCCGCCGTGCTCGGTCTCAGCGTGGATAGCGTCTGGTCCCACAAGGCCTTCGCCGAGAAAATGGGCATCCGCTATTCGCTGCTGGCGGATTTTCAACCCCGCGGAGCTGTCGCCGACAAATTCGGCGTCTACCTCGCGGACAAGGGGATCACCGGGCGCGCGATCGCCATCGTGGACCGCGCAGGCAAGATTGCCTGGTTCAAAAACTACGACATCCCGACGGTGCCGGACATGAAAGAAGTTTCCGAGGCGCTTGCAAAAGTGAAGTAAGAGAACCGCCGGAATCCGCGGCGGACGATTTGCTCGCGAACGTGCGGATGTAGTCAACCAGCTGCCAGCGCTCCTGGTCGCTCAACTTGTCCTCGAACGAGGGCATGGGCAGCCTCCCGCGGGTGATTTGCCAGAAAAGCTCGCCGTCGGTTCGCCGGGCCATCCCCGGCGCATCGGTGAAGTCACCGGGCGCGACGGAAAGCTCCGCGGCCTTTTCGCCTTTGCCGTCGCCTTTCTCCCCGTGGCAGTTCCGGCAGTGCTCGCCGTACGCCCGCTTCCCGGCCGTGATTGCATCCGCGGTCGGGGGAACCGGGTTTTTCAGCCTCTTGGCCGCCGCCGTTGCTCGCCAATTCCTGGAGGCGTTGATCGCCGTCAGCGCACAAACCGCCAGGATTACGATCACGGCCAATATTCCGAGGGGACGCAGTTTTCTATTGGGTTGGCGAGGCTCCACGAATTATTCCGATACGCACCGTTGTTGCGCGGGCGATATGTCGCTCCCGCGAAATTTTCCCATAGCCAGTTCGGATTTCCCAGTGAACTTCCGGCACAATTTCATGGCGTCAATACGATGCGCGCCTGGTGAATTCGTTGAACGAGCGAATCAGTGCATCGGATGAACCGCGCGCAGCACCGAAACCACGACCAGCACCAGCATAGCCAACACGTAGATGCGCAATCCCCACAGTAACAGTCGCACTCCCAATGAGAGATTTCGGCGGCCGAAACGCGTCTTCTCCTTGGCGGCGACGACCTGGTCGGTTTCGAGCAGCGATAGAACCACCTGCGGATCCTTCAGATCTGGCTTCGCCGCGATTCCAGGGACGGGACCGTCTTCCCGCGGTATCCCGGAAAATTTGCTGTTGCTGTCGCTTGACGTCATGCCAGTGATCCTCTGAAATACAAATCTAGCCTCCCAGCAAACTTGGGAAAACGGTCGCAAGACCGAATCCGATACCCACGCAAACCAGCAACACTGTGACCGCGATGCCGGCCACGTTTGCCCAAAAACCGTTCACATGCTCGCCCATCACGTCCCGATCGTTCACCAGCAATATCAGAAAGGCGAGCGCGGGGGGCATGGCCAGCACGGCGATTACGTTCACCGTCAGCACCACAAATTCCAGCGGCGCGTGGGGAATAAGCACCAGCCCCGCGGCAGCGCAGGCTGAACCCAGCAGCGTCGAATAGAACGGCCATGCGTCGCGCACCGGCCGATTGAGGCTGTGCCCTGTCTGCAGCACTTCGCCAAACGCGTATGCCGACGACGTGGAAATTGCGATCGCGGCAACGATTCCGGCCTCGAAAATCCCGAGCGCAAAAAGCGCCGCCCCCACATGTCCGATCCAGGGCTCGAGCGCCTCGGCAAACTGGGCGGCTTGGAATTGAGACGCGTCAATACCGTGATGGAAAAGCGGAACTGTGGCGAGAATGGCGGCGATCGCGAACACGGTGGCCAGCAGCGCGCCGAGCAGCGTGTCAAAGCGCCCGGCTTTGATGTCGCGCGGCTGCATGCCTTTATCCACCACCGCGCTCTGCTGGAAAAAAATCATCCACGGCGTCACGGTCGCGCCGATGTCCGCAAGAATCAGGAGCAGAATCTCAGAACTGCGTCCCGTCGGCAGAGGCATCCAGGTCAGCATGGCGTGCCCTACCGCGAACCAGTCCGGACGCGCCAGTATCGCGGCAGGGACAAAAAGGCCATTGAAGATGGCCAGGCCCAGCGTGATCCGCTCCCATGTCCAATACCGCCCGGTCGTCATCGCGGCGATCACGACAATGAGCCCCACGCCAACGGCAACTGCAGGGCGAATGCCGAAGAATCCTAGGCCGGCGCGAATACCGATGAACTCCGTGATGAGCGTCAGAAAATTTCCGAGAACTAGATCGCCCATGGAAAAGAATCCCCAAAACTTTCCGAATCGGTCGAAGATCAGTTCGGCGTGTCCGCGGTGGGTGACGGCGCCCAGCCGAACAGTCATCTCCTGCACGATAAGGCCCATCACAAAAGTGAGCACGACGAACGGTATGAAAAATCCGACACCGAAACGCGCACCGGTGGCCGAATAAGAAAGCATGCTCGGCGCGTCGTTCTCGCCGAGGAAAACCAGAACACCGGGCCCGACCAGAAGCCACAATACGCGAAGGCCGCCAAATCTTTTCGCTCCATGGCCCTTCCAGCGTGCCCGCGTCACCCGCCATCGGTCCCGGGCGCGATCCAGGTCTTCATGGGTCAGGAGGCCGATCAGATCGCGAGCGACAGGGGACGCGGAGGCAATCTCGGTGGTCGGGTGGGCCGACCCGAATGACGACGCCTCCGAATCTTCTTTCAGACTGGGCATAGGTTAACTAGATTGAACTTCACATATAAACTACGCTTAACATCGTTGGTCGTCAATCGCGGCGCACGCCGAAGCTGCGGAAAAAGCACCGAGTGCCGATTTGCGGCTCTGCTATAGTGAAGGGATTCCGCCGGAGAATCGTAATTCAGCGGACTGCAACGGGAGGAGAAGGCGATGGCCGAAGCGCCGAAACAGCAGCAAGCTCAGATCAAGGCCGACGAGAAGGAATTGCTCGGCCAGTATTCAAATCTCGTCGTCGTTCATCACAACGCCGAGGAGTTCACGCTCAACTTCGTCTATATGTTTCCCACCGTGGCGCAGGGGAAGCTGGTCGCTAGCTTGATTTTGAATCCCCGGCACGCGAAACGGCTGTTGCGCGCGTTGGAAGAAAACGTGGCCCGTTACGAGGCTCAATTCGGCAAACTGCCGGAGGCACCAGCGCCGGACGCAGAGCCTAAAGTGGGATTCGTGCAGTAAATCGGAGCAGGGAAACTGTTGCGGATCGAAAACCCTCGGCAATTAACGCCTGATCGGATCGCCTACCACCCAGCCTTCGCCGGGCTCGACGAATTCCAGTCCCACCGCGAAACCAACCTGCGGCACGGTGTGGCAATACGCCACGCGCGCGATTGACTGAAAAGAACCCGCGAGCGTCGAGACAATCAGCCGGTCATTAATCTTCCACTTCCTCGTGCTGACCACGCGCGCCCCGCGCGCGCTTACATTTTCCGTAAAAGTAGTTTCCGTGCCCGGATGCGCGTTGTGACCGCTGATGTGCACTCCCACTTCCATTGGAACACGTGTTTCGCAACGAATCGCGTTGAACGACTTGGGTCCACCTATCCCAAGTGCCATATCTTGTGCCCCCTTTGATTCGTCACAGGCAGGCCGCCAAATGCCTGAGGTGAAACTTCCCCGCACCCCGTCGTTTCATCTTGTAGAGGGCCGAGTCCGCCGCTCCCAGAAGCTGCTCAATGGATGTTCCGTCGGTCGGATAGACCGCCTGACCCACGCTGACGGAGACGAACGGTTCCTCGCCGTCCAGCGCGAGTTGCTCGCAGATGCGAGATGCAGCCTGCTCGGCTTCGTGTCCGCCCGCTTCCGGAAGCACCAGGGCAAACTCATCGCCGCCGAAACGCGCCGGGGTGTCAATCGTCCGGCTGCTGTTGCGCAGCACGTTTCCCAGGCGCTTGATCGCGCGGCTCCCCGTCAGGTGGCCGTATTTGTCGTTGATCTTTTTCAGGCCGTCCAGATCGAATAGCAGCACGGCAAATTCGCGGCCGGTCCGGCGGGACCGCTGAATCTCGTTGTCCATCGCCTCGAGCAGACGCCGGTGATTCGCGAGGCCGGTGAGTGAATCCGACGCAGCTAGGCGGCTGACTTGATCGAAGAGTTGAGCGTTATCAAGCAGCGTTCCGCATAGCACGACCACGTAGCTCAAAACCATCAGCCCGTGCGCAACCGTGTATGGCGCGTCGAGCATCCGCTGCGACTGGCTCATCGTGATGTGGCAGATGACGTTGAGTCCGGCGGCGATGAACAGCGCCCGGTCCAGTGCCGCGCTCGTACGCCGCAGCCGCCAGCCGTAGCCCACCGTCGCAGCAACGTAGATCGCAGCAGGCAGCAGGTCCCATCCGCGCGGTATCAAGGCTCCCGGATGCACTTTCGGTGCCCGCGGCAGCATGAAATAGAAGACGCTCGTCAGGTAAGCGACGGCCCCGACGATCAGTGTCACGCCCGCAATTTCCTTACCGGGGTCGCGCGAGACCGGAATCCGCCTCTCGACGATCAGCGCAGCGAGCAGAAGCACGCCGAGCAGCGTCCGCCCGGCCAGCCACCCGAGCGAGATCTGCGCCCCTCCGGACGGTGGCACGAGCATCCCGTGATAGAAAGACATGCTGCTGCCGGCCTCGATCAGCCCCGCCAGGACAAATCCGAAAGCCAGAATCAGCGAAATCCGGTCATGGGTTCCGCGGAATCGCACCATTGCGTTCGCCGCAAACGTGAACGCGATCAGGCTGCCTGCCATCTCCAGGTAGGCATCGAAGAGCGGATCGGAGACGTAGTGGGACTTGCGAAGGAACCACAGGAATGCGCAGAATCCCGCGAAGGCCACAGTCCCGAGCAGGACAGCGCCAACAGGGTATCGCCCCCAATTTTTCCCCAGACGCCCCACACTTCCCCCAGTGAACGAACAGCTCCCCACGGTGAAACAGCAACTTTTGTGCCGTTTTAGTCCGGCGGCAGCTGTCCTCTAACTATACTGTTTTCCATGGAGTTCGCCCGGCGAGTACCAGGCGACGTCGCAAAAGGATACACAGGCAGTCTCAGGCTGGGTGGGAATGTGACCGATCCGCGAGATTCTTACCTAGCAGTTGCGCGCTAGGGTTTGGGAAGCGGGGCCGGCGGTACCGGGGCCGATGGGACCGGAGGAAGATCGAAAGCCTGGATCGTGCTCTGGAAGTTCGCGTTCTTGTGGGCGCCGTCGCAGAACGGCTTGTTCGCGGAGTGTCCGCAGCGGCATAGACCTATCTTGTTGCGTCCGGCGAGCCCAAATACCTTGCCGTCCTGGTCCACTACCTCAAAATCCCCCTCGACTCGTATGGAACCATCGGTGCGGACCGTAATCTTCGTCGCTGCCATTCAATCCTCCGGTAAAACCTGGGCGATCGTCGCCAAAACGCGGTCAGTTCATGTCAGTACTTCGGCACACTCGGGTCCACTTGGTCGGACCACGCGAGAATACCACCTTTTAGGCTCGACACCTTTCGGAAGCCCGCACCTCGCAGGAATTCAACGGCCTCCGCGGAGCGTTTTCCGCTCTTGCAATGGGCGACAATCTCGCGCGAGCTATCGAGCTCATGCACGCGCCGGGAAAGTTCCCCGAGCGGGATCAGATGCCCGTTGATGTTGCAGATCTGAAACTCATGCGGCTCGCGCACATCGAGCACGTAAATGTCGTCCCCGCGGTCGAGCCGGGCCTTCAGTTCCTTCGGTGTGATTTCCGGTACATTGGTCACTGTCGTTGGACCCTCCTCGCCGCGAACTCCGCAAAACTCGGCGTAGTCAATCAGCTTCGTCTGGGTCGGATGTTCGCCGCAGACGGGGCATTCTGGGTTTTTCCTCAGCTTCAGCTCGCGGAATTTCATCGCTAGGGCATCGAACAGCAGCAGGCGCCCGATCAGCGGCTCGCCCTTGCCGATGATGAGTTTCAGCGTCTCGGCTGCCTGAATCGTGCCGACGATTCCCGGCAGCACGCCCAGCACTCCGCCTTCCGCGCACGAAGGCACCAGTCCCGGCGGAGGCGGTTCGGGATAAAGGCACCGGTAGCACGGTCCGCCCGGGTATCCGAACACGGTGATCTGTCCTTCGAATCGGAAAATCGAGCCATACACGTTGGGCTTCCCCGTAATCACGCACGCGTCGTTCACCAGGTAGCGCGTAGGAAAATTATCGGTACCATCCACGATGATGTCGTAGTCCTTGAACAATTCAAGCGCGTTTGCGCTGGTCAGCTGCGTTTCGAAGGTATCAATCCGGATGTCCGGATTCAGATTCCGCAATCGTTCGGCCGCGGCCTCAGTCTTCGGCCGGCCCACGTCGCTCGTCCCAAAGAGAACCTGACGCTGCAGATTCGTGGTATCCACCACGTCAAAATCCACCAGCCCTATTCGCCCCACGCCAGCCGCCGCAAGATAAAGCCCCAGTGGCGCGCCCAGTCCGCCCGTACCGATGCAAAGCACCTTGGCCTGCTTGATCTTCAGCTGCCCCTCCATGCCCACCTCGGGCATGATCAAGTGGCGGCTGTAGCGCATCACTTCTTCTTTGGAAAGCGTGGCGGTAGCTTTAGTCGTCGCCGGTCCCGCTGGAATTTCAGTTTTCGTCGCCATGGAAAAACTCTCCCGTTTCAGCTCTTGTTCAATCGCAGTAGAAATCCATCAGATTAGATGCGCAACCGATTCGCGCCGCCCGCAATCGAGGGCACGATGCTGATCGTGTCTCCGTCGCGCACCGCCGTCTGGTCTTTCTGGAGGTAGCGTATGTCTTCATCGTTCACGTAAACGTTCACGAAGCTGCGCAGGCGCCCGTCATCGGAATAGAGGTGCTTTTTCAGCTCCGAAAACTTGCCCGTCAACGCGGCCAGCGCTTCGCCCACCGTCGCCGCCTGCACCTCGACGCTTTCCTGCTTGCCCGCATACGCGCGCAGCGGCGTGGGAATAATCACCTTGACTGCCATTCGTTTCCTCCTCGTCTACCTGCCATTAGATGCCCGCCGCCGTCGAATTGACTTAAGGTCCTTGATCTGACCTAAGAACGCCCCACGATTTCGATCTCTTCGGCGTCATACGCGGCGCGATCGTCGTGCAAGCGCCACGATGTGGTATCGCGCGGCTCGCCCTTCTGAACGCTCACGATAATATAGCTGTACCACGGCCACGCGTGCTCGCGGTCGAATTCGCTCGGCCGCGCCGGATGATCGGGATGCGAATGATACCACCCGATCAGCTCAAGTTTCTTCTCTTGCGCCGTTTTTTCCGCCAGCCGGACATCGTCCGCCGTCACCTCGAACCGGTTCCGCGGCGAATCGTCCCTGCGATTGGCGAGCGGCAGCAGGTCAATCACCTCGCGCGACCCTTCGCCGTCGCTCCCCAGCAGCGCGCCGCAGCATTCGTGCGGATAGGTTTCCACGCCGTGCGCGCGGATGCGTCGAACCATTTCTTCTCGTACCTTCAGCGCTGGCACGCTCACTCTTCGCTCCAGAATCGCTCGCTCAGATATTTCTCGCCCGAATCGGGGAACACCGTCACAATCACGGCTAGTTCATCCCGCTTGAGCCGCCGCGCGATTTCCATGCATGCCCAGAGCGCGCCTCCCGCGCTGACTCCCACAAGCAAACCTTCCTCGCGCGCCAATCGTTTCGCAGTTCGTTGCGCGTCTTCCGTGACTACTTCCATATTTTCGTCCGCGAGGCTTGGGTCGTAAATCGGCGGCACGATCGCCGTGGCCATGTGCTTCAGCCCTTCCAGGCCATGAAAGCTGGAATCCGGCTGAAAGCTGATACAGCGAATCTTCGGATTTAATTCCTTCAGTCGCCGCGTCGTGCCAACAAAAGTTCCGCTGGTGCCCAGTCCTGCAACGAAGTGTGTGATCTGTCCGTGCGTCTGTTCCCAGATCTCCGGCGCCGTGGTCGCATAATGAGCAGCCGGATTCGCCGGATTCCCGTATTGATCGGGATAGAAATACCTCTCGCGATCCGCTTCGTAAATTTCGCGGACCCGCCGGATCGCACCGTCCGTGCCCTCGTCGCCCGGCGTGGAGACGATCTCGACTCCATACGCAGCCAGAATCTGTTTGCGTTCCGGTGACGCGCTCGAAGGCAAGCAAAGCTTCACGCGATACCCCAGCGCCGCGCCGATCATCGCGTAGGCGATGCCCGTGTTTCCGCTGGTCGCGTCGAGGATCACTTTTCCCGGGCGCAGATCACCGCGGCGTTCGCCTTCGCGAATCATGGAATACGCCGCGCGATCCTTCACCGACCCGCCCGGATTGAACCATTCCGCCTTCGCGCAGATCGCAACGTTCGGAAATTCTGCCGCGAGCCGCTCGATTCTGATCAGCGGAGTGTTCCCGATGCGCTCCAGCAGCCGCTGGCCCACCGGGGCCACTGCGGGTTTTTCCGCCGATACCGAAGGTTTGTTCGCCGTCGTCACTCTTGTCGTCCTGTACTGGGAGAGCCCTTGTAGTGCGCTAATTCGGAGCAGTTTAGCAGATCAGAAGCTGTGGCTACAGCGACACCCGTGGCGTGCGGGGGCACCAAGGCTCGGGCAGATGCGGCAGGTTAGGAGGATCAATTTCATGCACCTATGTGATGCTCGATGCCTGATCGGGGAAGCAAGCAAGTTAGTGTGTGCCCCCAACAGCCGCTCCCGGAAGCTCGAACGCCAGAACCACATTTCCCCCCATTCCGGCGGTTATTGTGAAGCCGGAGGCTACGAACATCATGTTGCCCGAAACCACCGGGCCTCCGCCGCTCATCGAACCGCCGTGCGCAGAGACGCCATTGACGGTGGGGAAATCCGGTTCCGTGTCAAAGTCCCAAAGTATCTTACCGTCCGCGGCCGAATACGCCCGCAGGTGCCCGTCCATCGCCCCGGAAAACACCACGCCGGGAACCGCAGTCACTGCGGCGAGTTGCCCTCCGCTGCATCCCGCCTTGCCCTCGCACGGCGTTTTCGGAGGCATCGTCTTCCAGAGCAGCTTTCCCTCGCGTATATCAATCGCCGCAAGTCCACCGGGTGGCGGGGGCGCTGCGCCTGACGACGTAAGCGTCGAAATGTCGGAGTTCGCAGCGTAAACATTCGCTCCATCGGTCGCCGAGCCCCACTCGATTCCTCCCAGCCCGCTGCCGCGCCCGATGCGAACCTGCCAGAGTTCTCTTCCGCCGTCATCCGGATCGAGTCCGTACATCACGCCCGTCTTTTGTCCCGCCAGAAGGACGCGATGTCCGTTTCCCAAATCAACCAGGATCGGCGACGAACCGAAATCCACATCGGGTCCGGGATGGTCGCCGCAATTCAGATGGCGCGGGTCCAGACATCCGAAGTTGAATACGTCGTTGGGAGTCTTTTGCTGCACCCAGAGCCGTTTTCCTGTCGCCAGATCAAATGCGACGATCGCGTCCGTTCCATCGGCGGCCGGGTCCACGTACGCGTCACCCGTTCCGACGTATAGCACGCCAAGCTTCTCGTCAATTGTCGGCGCATCCCAGACCGCGCCGCCGGCAGGAGTGAATTTCGCGTGGCTCTCACCCGGCTTTGCTTCGTGCGGCGCTTCCGTAATCGTGTACCCTTTCCAGATTACCTTCCCTGTAAGGGCATCCACCGCGTTAACGCTTCCCCGAAACGTGCAGCAGGGATAGCCAGGATCGCCGCCGGTCAACTCCTCATTTCCCGCGGTGCCGACGTACAGAAGGCCGCGATAAAGCGTGGCCGCTCCCGTGATTCTTGCCGTCGGATGGGAGTCAATCTTCGTCTTCCATGCGAGCTTTCCATTTTCCGCGTCCACCGCGTAGAGATTCGCTTCGCCGTCTCCGAAATATGCAAGGAAGCGGTTTTTGCCGGTTCTGCCGACTGTAATCGTGGATCGAACCGCGGTGTCCGCGCGGAAGGTCCAGATCGTGCATCCGCTCTCGGCGTTCAGCGCATAAACCGTGCCGTCGCCCGAGCCGAAAAATACCCGCCCTGCCACGACGGTCGGCTGCCCGAACGCTGTGCTTGCGTCTGGAATCCCGAACGCCCATTTCAGTTTCAATCCCGCCACATTTTCGGCGCCGATGGATGTGTGCGTCTGATACCGCGAGTTCACCACGTCAACGCCCCAGCCGTTCCAGTTTCGCGGATCCGTCAATCCCGCTGCGATGATTGGCTCGCTCTTCGGGCAAAGATTGGCCTGCGTCAGCGCCGCGCTGTTGGAAGTATTCGACGAAAGATACGCCGCAATCGCTCGCCGCTCGGCTTCGTTCACTCGGTTGCCGTAAATCACCATCGGCCCCGACTCCAGCGCCCGCAAAATCTCCTCCTGCGTCTTCTGCGCAAGCACCTCCGTCGCGGGAGCCTGACTACCTTTCGCCCCACCTCTGACGTGGCACATCGAGCAGTGCTCCTTGAACAGCGCCGCCCCATCCGGCTTAGCTTGCGCCGCCGCCTGCCCCGCCGCCTGCCCTGCCGCGCCAAGCGCGCACATCCCCGCAGCAGCCATCAGCCCAATCAAGAGCGCAGCCACACGCGCAATTCTCATCCCGCCTCCGTTCCGATTCGTCTTCGTAGGGGCATGGCATGCCATGCCGGGCGTAGATGCTTGGCAATCCATCGTCCATCCGCCTCGATGCCGCTCGCCCGAGGGTTCTCGTAGGGGCGTAGCACTGCTACGCCCGGCAATGTTCCTTGGCTCCGACAACACCATCTACCTCGATCCGCCTTGCTCGTTTTGTAGGGGCATGGCATGCCATGCCCGGCGTAGATGCTTGGCAATCCATCGTCTATCCGCCTGGATGCCGCTCGTCCGAGGGTTCTCGTAGGGGCGTAGCACTGCTACGCCCGGCAATGTTCCTTGGCTCCGACAACACCATCTACCTCGATCCGCCTTGCTCGTTCTGTAGGGGCATGGCATGCCATGCCCGGCGCACGAACTTGGTACCCCGCCGCCCATTCGCGGCCGCTTTTCGCGATTCGCCGCAACACCTTATATCGGCTTCGGGTCGAAAGAGCAATTGGAAGGAATTCTAGTCGCGAGTAGAAGACTAACTCGGACGCCGTACACGCAGAAACCACATCAGCGCTTGCCACGGCTTCTCTTTTGGGGCTACTGACGCGCGCGAAGTCTCAACCGGGCTCGTGACAGGAAGTGGGTGCGTCGGCGGCTTCCGGGGATAGATCCTTCGCCCACCAAACAGCACCACGACAATGATCCCGACGATCAGTAAATGGAGCGAGCCGTTCACGCTGCCTAAGGGTAGTCCCGACAGCCCCAAATTTCAAACGTATCGTCACGTCGCGCTTTTTTACCTTTACAGACCACCTGCCAAATTCATATCCTAAATGCCCATGTGGTACGTAGACAAGCTCTTCACTCAGCCTCAGGTCGAATCCCTTGCCGCAAAGGGGTTTCTCGTTCGCAGCTCGGGCGGCGTGGTCCGCATTGAGAAGTACAATTGCGGCGCGGAGCTTCGCAAGGAACCGCAGAACGGTTTTCGCATGACCATCATTCCCTCGATCATGTTCCAGGGCCAGTTCACGCGCCTCTGGGACGCGGGCTACCAAAAGTTTCTGCTGACCAACGAAGGCCAGAAGGTACCAATCCGCGTCACGCAGCTCGGCGATCTGCGCCGCTTCAACGAAGAGCTTCGCACTGCGCTCGGCGTTTCGACCTATTACAACGAAGCGCTCGGCTCCACCTGCCATTACAGCGTGTACGACCGCGTCAAGGGCCGCACCGGCGACGTGCCCGACGAAACCGTCGGCGCGCACGAAACCCCCGAGCACTAGAACTCCTCTTCCAGCATCTCTTCCCGGGAGAAATCAAACGTGACCTCACTATTGATTCGCAAGAACATCAATGTGGATGCTCCCGTCGAAGTCCTTTGGAAAGTGCTCACCGATTCAGAATTCATAAGACAATACATGTTTGGGTGTAATGCCGAGACGGACTGGAAGTCCGGGTCCCCTCTGCTATGGAGAGGTGCCGCCGATGGCGTCCTTTACGTGAAAGGAAACATCGTTGCCATTGATCCTCCTTATCGGCTTGTCTACACGGTCTTCGATCCCAACGCCACAATTGCAGACGAGCCCTCGAATTATTTGACGATGACCTATGATCTCAAGAGGCGAAACGACCACGGATCGTTCCTTGAAATAATCCAAGGCGACTTTGCGACCGTCGCCAACGGCCAGAAGAGATATGAAGATTCGAACGATGGGGACGATTCAATGCTTCTGAACATTAAGAAGCTTGCAGAAGAGGAATCCCGTCGGACGTAAATTCGAGGAGTCCGAAGCCGACCCTCCATAGAAGCTCGCTGAGAAATACCCCGCGCCGGCCAGTATCGCGGCATTGCACGATTTCTGTACTTTCGTACAGCTTCGATTTGCACGGCGGGATGCTATGCTGCGAATCGCCGTCTGATCTTCCTCATCTGCCCCAAAAAAGTCCGCAGTCAGAACCAAGTCGCAAGAAGTCAAAGCCCAAAACCAGACAAGAACGAAGGACGGAAGCAATGGCGACACCGCGAGGACGTCGGCAAGATCCCATCGCTGCCACTGTGTCCAACCTTCCGCGCCTCCCTACTTCCGACCGACCGGCCGTCGGCTTAGCGTCTGGAATCCCTACTTTTTCCTCCGAATTACTCGACACACCATGCCGAGTAATTTCCCTCGTAAGTCATACAAAACAAACGATGGGCGTCCGAATTACTCGACACACTATTGAGGGTCTACGGCAACGCGCATTTCACTCCGTTTTCGACGAAATCCAACCACCGAATCCAGTGCGTCCGCGCGGCATTGACAAACACGCTGGCAGGCGACTAGCATTCCTCGACGGATTGAAACTTCGATCTAACCGAACTGCGCGCAGCGAGGAGTTCAACATGGGCAGCATCTATCTGGAAGAATTGTCGGCCGTAGGCGCGGTGCGTTTCCCGGATATTCCGCTTTACCAGGGTTTTGGCGCGCCCAGCCGTCTGGAGGCAGACCTGCGCGATTGCGAGGTCACCTACGGGGAAGTGCCCAAGGATCTCAACGGCATCCTGTATCGCTGCGGCCCGGATCGCCAGTATCCGCCGATGGGCGGCGACGATATCTTCATTGACGGCGAAGGCATGGTCGTCATGTTCCGCTTCGACAACGGCCACGTGGATTTTCGCAGCCGCTACGTCCGCACCGAGCGATACCTGATTCAGGAGAAACACCGCCGCACGCTCTTCGGCCGTTACCGCAATCGTTACACGCGCGATCCCATCGCCAAGAATTGCAATCCCGGCGCGGCGAACACCAACGTTGTCTGGCACGCCGGCAAGCTTCTCGCCCTCAAAGAGGACGACATGCCGTACGAGCTTGATCCTTACACTCTCCAGACCATCGGCCGCTACGATTACAACGGCGCCGTGAAATCCGTCTGGATGTCCGCGCACCCGCATCTCGACCAGACCACCAACGAGCTTCTGACCTTCGCCTATCAAGCCAAAGGCGACGGCACCACCGACGTCGCCTATTTCGTGATCGGTCCCGACGGAAAAATTAAACACGAAGTATGGTTCAACGCGCCGTGGCCGGGAATGGTGCACGATTTCGCCATTTCCGATAAGTACGTGATCTTTCCGTTTTTCCCGCTGCTCACCGACGTGGATGTGCTGAAGAAGGGCGGTCCCTTCTACACCTGGCATCGCGACCGGCCGACGGTGGTCGCCGTCGTTCCGCGCTACGGCAAGGCGGAGGAAGTCCGCTGGTTCCGCGGTCCCACGAGTTTTGCCGGACACATGATGAATGGCTCGACGGATGGCACAAAGGTCAGTCTCGACGTCTGCCTCTCGCAGGGCAGTTCGTTTTTCTTCTTCCCGAATCACGACGGCACAGCGCCTGATCCGACGCAAGCCATCCCTCATCTCACTCGATTGACTTTTGATCTGGCGGGCGACACGGAAGAATACAAGACCGAGCAGCTTTACGAACATATGTGCGAGATGCCCCGCGCCGATGACCGTTACTACGGCAACGGGACCTACCGCAAAGGCTACGTCATTTGCCGCGATCCCAACACGCCCGGGTCAGGAAACATCGGATTCGGTGCCGTTGGCCAGTTCGATCACAAGACGGGCAACTCGAAGGTCTGGAATCCAGGAGAAAATTCCGGCGTGCAGGAGCCGCTTTTCGCACCGCGCAAGCCGAATTCTCCCGAAGGCGATGGCTACCTGATCATGCTGGTCAACCGCATGGCGGAAAATCGCAGCGATCTCGCCATCCTCGACGCGCAGAACGTTGAGGCCGGTCCCGTGGCGATCGTAAAGCTCCCGCATCGCGTGCGCACCACCTTCCACGGCATGTGGGTGTCCCAGGAAGCGCTCAATTCCGGCCGCTACTCCGCCGTCCGAACCACGTAACATTTTTCTTCGTACGGGCGCTGCTCGCTGCGCCCGATTTGGATTTCGAATTTGTCAGGTGGAAGCGTGGGACTTCAGTCCCACGAATAAACCCGACAGCGGGAAGCGCCTTCCAATGCGCCGGTTCTATCGTGGCAAGTAGTTCCCGCGCAGATCGCCCGGCGCGATAAGCTGAAAATAAGGAGCCGAACGCGATGGCCCGGGTCGTGGCCTTGATTGACGACATCTTTTTTCAGGCAAAGCTGCTTGAAACGGCGAAGCAAGTCGGCGTGGAAGTCCGCACCTGCACCACGGCCGATGCGCTCGATGCCGAAATCGCGAGAGCCGTGCCGAAGCTAGTCGTCGTTGACCTGAACGCTCGCTCGGGCCCGTTCGAGGTCCTTGAGCGCCTGCAAGCGCGAGGCGGAAAAATTCCGCTCATCGCATTTCTGTCACACGTTCAGGTTGATCTGGCCGAGCGCGCGCGAGCCGCGGGATGCAGCGATGTGATGCCGCGGTCAAAATTCACGCAGAATCTGGCAACCATCCTCGCGGGAACGAAATCCGACACTTAATGAAAGCCGCTACGATCTTATCGGCCGCAATTTTAGCGGCTATGTCGCTCGTCTGGACGATGGCCGCATCCGCGCAGGATGGCCGCGAGACGGATCCCGCAGCCGCGCTTTCCGCCGCGATCATGGCCGCATGCCGCGCCAACGAAACGCAGTTTGCGAACTATCTCACCGCCGACAATGCCGCAGCCTTTCGGAATCTGCCTCCCGACCAGCGAACCGCATTTCTACAGCGCTTCTCGCTCACAGACCAGACCGGCAAGCCTCTGATTTCCGCCGACGACCAGAACCACACCGTGCTGCGATGCATCGCTCCGGCCGGCACCGCCGAATTCCGCTTCGGCGATGTGCGGCTGCACGAAAACCTGGCGTTTGTTCCCGTTACGGCTGTTAATTCACAGCAAACGGAATTCGGGCTGATTCGCGAAAATGGCGGCTGGCGCCTGTTGTCGCTTGGGCTGGTGCTTCTGGACATACCGCAGCTTTCGAAGCAATGGGCCGAAGGAGACCTGACCGCGCGCGAAGACGCCGCGATCTTGAATTTGCGCGGCATCGCCGACGCGGTCCATACGTATCGCAACGCGTGGGGCAAATTGCCGGAGTCTCTCGCGCAGATGGGTCCCGCGCCGAAGGATGAAGTTTCGCCCGAACTGGCGTCACTGGTGAACGAACATCTTGCTGCCGGGAGCGCCGGCGGCTACCGATTCCGCTACCGCATCGTTCCCGCTGCACAAGATGGCGAGGAATCCTTCGAACTCGTGGCGATGCCGGAAACCTACGGCAAGACCGGCCGACGCTCGTTCCTGCTCGATTCCTCAGGAAAAATTCACGCCGCCGATCGGCACGGCGATGTCGCCACGCTGGAAGACACTTTGCTTCCTCCCTCGGCTGACGACAGCCAGCCCTAGCGGCTCCGTCGAAAACGTGCAGCGGGTCTCGCGGCGTCAGGTATAATGTCGGCGGAAGATTTCATTCGGGTCTCTGAAGTAACGGCCTCGCGGTCCCAAGTTCCCGATTTATTTCTTGTCGCCATGTCCACTCCGCTCGCACGCGAAAAACCAACGCCCGAAGAAGAAGCCGTTCGCGCCGCGAATCAACGTTTTTACGCGGCGTTTGAATCGCTGAAGCTGGCGGAAATGGAAGCGGTCTGGGCGCACGACAATCGCGTCGAATGCGTGCAGCCGGGCTGGGAGCTGCTCCTCGGCTGGGACGAAGTGCGCGAACGGTGGGCGCGGATTTTCAAGAACACGAAACGCGTCCGCATCGCGTTGAGCGGGCTATGGGTTCGAGTGGAAGGCGACGTCGGCTGGGTCGCCTGCACCGCCCGCGTCACCACCGCGTTCTCCGAAGGCTTCGACGAAGCCATCGTGCAGGCCACGAACATTTTTGTCCGCCGCGAGGGCCAGTGGCTGCTCGCGGCTCACCACGCATCCCCGCTCCCCACAGCTCCGCGAACTACAGTTCAATAGCTTTCGCAATCCGCGATGGAGTAGAAATCTGCGAAGCGCCTGTTTTGCGCGTGATCATTCGAAAGTACGAGCGCAGGTGTGTCACATGAAGTTCTTGGTGTGATAGGAAGACATTTGCGACGCGGCGGATGATTCGAAACCCAGCGACTCGAGGCGTTCGCGCCGGGTGCGATCCATCTCGCGCTGGAGCTCGGCAACGTACCGCGCTCCGTTGCGAATTTGCTCGACCGAAATTCCGCCTCCGGCGTAAACGACGAGTGCGTCATGTACGTAAGGGCTGAGCCCGGAGACCGACGCCAGCATCTGGCTGCGGCGCTCGACCGCAGACGCCATCGAGAAGCGGAGTTCGGGCTCGCGTTCAAACACGTAGCGCATGTGTTCGACGCCAAACGCGACGTGGCGTGCTTCATCGCGATGTGCGAGACGAGCGAGAGCGGCGGTGACAGGATCGGAGGCGCGTTCGCCGAGGAATTTGAGAAGAGTGAGAAACGTTCCTTCACCCATCACGCAGAGAAGGAACGCGGCGGTGGTGAAGTCCGGTTCTTCCAGCAGCGTTTTCAGGGATAGCTGGCTGCTGGCGGCCGTGGTACCGAGTTCAGCGCCACCGGCTACGGCGCGGCGCGTAAAGGCCTCGGCATGGCGCGCCTCGTCAACGATCTGCATGGCCAGCACCTCGACGACCTCGCGATAGTGAGGATGAATGCGCGGAATGAATCGCGCGGGAACGTAGAGCGCGGCGAATTCGTTTTCAGTAAGAAACGTCATAATCTGCGCGATCGCGACTTCGATTTCGGCGGAGAGCTTGGGAAGCTCGCTCCACGGAATGTCGCGCGAGGCGGACCACTGGTTTGCAGCCGCCTGCGTGTAAATCGTGTTCAGTTCGCGCGCCCAAACGTCGCGCTTGTGGCGAAGCGTAAAGCCGAATTCGGGGCCGCCGGTTTCAACGCGCGCGCCGCGAGGAGACAGCCCCCAACTTGGTTCGGCTGTCTCGGCGACCTGCATACGAGAGGTCGCGACCGATGGTGTTGGGCCGATTGCCTGAACGCGGCAGAGCCCGCGAGCTGCTCGAGTTCGCTCGCAGACGAGGCCTTCTTTGCGGCACCAAACAGCGAGTTGCTCGCTGAGTTCATTTGAATCACTACGCACTTCGAGCCACTCACCCGCACGCAGTTGGGCAAGGGCACGGCGCATGAGCACCGTAGCGCCTTCGTGAAGGCCGAGATCTTCAATGTCGAGATACTGTTTGGGTGTGGAATCGGGCATGGCGAAGCCGGTACGAGATTACACGCCTCTGTTTCCTGCCGTGGAAGCAGCCGAGCCGTAGAAATTGAATCGTTGGACGGCTTTTTCGAGTTGCGGGTAGCCCGTCGTGCGGCCCGGCAGCCAGCGCTTGAGTCCCTCGAGTTCCATGAAAACGCGAACGCTCGAATCCTGGAACGACATCGCGAGCAGCGCGTCGAGGAACGGTTTGATGCGCTCCTCGGGAACCGCGGAGGGCACGGTAAAGTTGCAGTGATCGAACGGAGGCGTGGTGGCCAGCACGCGCGTGGCGCCGGGATCGAGCGTACCTTCGTTGATAAACATCGGGTAATTGGAGTCGAGGACGCAGGCTGCGTCGGCGGTTCCTGAGGCGAGTGCCTTGGCGGCGTCACGCTCGCCGCCTACGTGGTCGCCATGTTTGCCGACCATCACATCGTGATAGAGCACGCGGCAGTCCTTGTGCGGGTCAACGCCCGAATCAGCGATCAGGCTAAGGGGAATGAGCGTGGCCTGAGGAGAATCGGAAGCGCCGACTGCGACGGTCTTGCCGCGCAGGTCGGCGAGCGTCGAAAAGGTGGAATTGCTGCGGACGATGACCTTGGTGGTGAGGTCGCGGTCCGAATCGCGCATGGCGATAGCGCGGCATCTGCCGCTACTCACGATTTGGCTTTTCACCCAAGCAAGAGGAGAATTCCAGGCGACATCCACTTCGCCGGACAGATTCGCATCAACCTGAGCGTCGTAGGTCGAGTAGAGGACATAGTCAATCTCGACGCCGCGGCTGGCGAAATAGGGTTTGAAACCTTCCCAGATGGTGACGACTTTGGGGTCATACGCCACGGCACCGATGCGCAGTGCGCGAGTGCGGGTTCCAAGCGGCATGATTTCTCCTTTTGCCTCGGTTCAGAATAGAGGCAAGCCGAGGCAGGCCTTGCCGATGAATTCCTTGAGCACGTCGCTTGCGGGCGCCATTACCGCAGCCGCCTGCGCGTCGCGGAACATTCGCTCGAGGCCGCCGCGACGTCCGAACGCCCAGCCGCCGCCGAGCGTCATGGCGCGCGATACGACATTCAGGCATGCATCCGCAGCTTTCACTTTCACGCCCAGCACGTAGAGCATCGCTGCGGGATCGCCGCCGAGAGCCTTGCGAATCGTTTCACCCAGATAGGCGCGTGACGAGTCCGACTCGACCGCCATCTCGGCGACCAGAAACTGCACGCGGGGTATGGAGGATAGCGCGGTGCCGCCGGTATGCTCGTATTTTCTGGCTCCCACGCGCGCGGTAATTGCCTGAAACGCAGCGGTGGCAATCCCGGCCGACACCGATGCGACGCCGATTTGGAAAAGGGGAAGAACAACTTCCATCATGGATTGAAATCCCGTGCCTTCAGGGCCGAGGCGCGTTTTGTCGTCAACCGCGACGTCCACGAGAGTCATCGGCGCGCTGGCATTCCCGGCCAAGCCGAGACCCTCGAACCGTCCCTGGGCTGTGAAGCCGCCTGCGCCTTTGGGAATCAGGTAAAGATTGGACTCTGTTGGAGCAGCGGCTCCGGGTTTGCGGGCGGAGACGACGTAGCTATCCGCTTCGCCCGCACAGGTGACAAAGCTCTTCTGCGCGCTCAGTTTTTCTTGCGAGCCGGTCTTGCGGACTTCGCTTACCGGCGCGTAGAAGTGGCCACCCGAGCCCGCTTCGCTGAAGGCCAGGGTGCTCAGGTGTTCGCCGCGCGCGATCGCAGGCAGAATTTCCTGTTTCAAGGCGTCGCTCGCCTTGGCCGCAATCACGGCCGTGGCGCAAAAGTGCATCAGCATGACCATGGCGGTCGAGGCGCAATTCTGCGCTTGCGTGTCAATTACCTGCGACATTTCAGCGATGCCCCCGCCCGCACCTCCAAACTGTGGAGGCACGAGCAGGCCGAGCACACCCGACTTGCCCAGGGCCGTTAGATTTTCACGCGGGAATTGTCGCGACTGGTCTATCCGATCCGCGTTTGCGCGAAGCATTTCCCGGGACAACTTTTCATTTGCTGCCAACAGAGCTTGAACGTCCGACATAAGTCCTCCACCCACCTGGGTAAATTATTGAGATGATGAATCTCTGCACGTAGTGTGCGGGTTGCGATTCCAGTCGTGGAATTGAGGCGGTGAATTTGAGGCGTCCGCCGGGCGCCAGATTAGGCGGACACTCAAGTGAAGCCGGACGAGCAGAGAACGAAGGAGCGATTCTTTTCGAGGTGACCGAGGACGGCCATAGCAGACGTAAGTTAGCACCAAAGTTGCAAAGTGGCGCCAGTTTTTTGTTCCACAGTAGAATGCGGGCGCTCCCGTTCGTTGACACTCCCAGGCGCTGCTAAATTCCTTTGTTGGTGCGAGTAACTCGACTCACTCAGAAGCTTCAGAGATTCCTCCCCGTAGTTTCAGCGGCTCTCGCGGCAGCGTTGATCGCGGGCTGCGCCGCGAGCCATACGACGATGGTGAAAACGCGGCCTCCGCCAGCTTCTGACCGCAACGAAACGAGACCTGCGTCACTCGGTACAATCAGCAGGCAGACGCAGTTACGTCGCTTAACGCGACCATCACGATGACGCTGACTGCTGGCTCAGCTTACACAGGCGTGATCAAGCAATATCACGAGGTGAAGGGATTTATCCTCGCGCAGAAGCCTTCGAGCATTCGAGTGATTGGCCAGGCGCCGGTGGTGGGGACGAACATCTTCGACATGGTGAGCGATGGAGGGACTTTCAGCATTTCCATTCCGTCGCGGAACGAATTTCTGACCGGACCGGCGAATCTGGAGCGCCCGTCCGCGAAGCCGATCGAAAATCTACGGCCGCAGCATTTGACCGGCGCGATTTTCTGGGACGCCATTCCGGCGACTTCGCCGACGCTGCTGGAGGAAGCCAGTGACGCGGCATCGCAGTTCTACGTGCTGACGATCATTCGGCGAGTGGACAAATCCGGCGCGGATGCAGCTGAAGCCGATTGGGAGATTGGGCAGAAAATCTTTGGTTTAACCGCGCGGATTTGAGCATCGTTCGGCTGCAATCTTATGAACCCGGCGGCAAGCTCGCGTCCGACGCGACCTATAGCGGCTGGGACACGTTCGGAGCCATTCGATATCCCCCGGCAGATTGCTCTTACGCGACCGGG
>CAVZZU010000003.1:0-1037948 GCA_963779825.1 uncultured Acidobacteriota bacterium
AAGGCTCAGTCGAACTCGAAAGCGTGCCCGGTCGCGGCACCACCTTCCGTCTCCTCGTGCCGCTCACTCTCGCAAGCATTCGCGCGCTCCTGTTCCGCGTCAATGGACGCCTCTACGCCGTGCCGCTCGCTTCCGTCGCGGAAATCACGCGCATCACCGAGCAGGGAATTCATCGCATTGACGACCACGAAGTCTTCCAGCTGCGCGAGCAGGTTCTCACGCTCGTTCGCCTCGACCGTCTCGGGCCGCACGCCGTAGGCGAGCGCGCCGCGCGCCTCTTCGTGATCGTGATCGGCACCGGCGGCCGCAAGTTCGGCCTCGCCGTGGATAGCCTGATGGGCGAAGAAGAGCTGGTCATCAAAGCCCTCGAAGATCAGCTCGTCACCTCTCCGATTGTGAGCGGCGCTTCCATCCTCGGCGACGGAACCGTCGTGCTGATCCTCAACGTTCCAGCGGTTGTGTCGCATCTTTCCCGCATTCCCGCGGTCGGAGCTACGGCATGAGCGAAAAAATCCGCGTGCTCGTGGTGGACGATTCCGCGCTGATGCGGAAGCTCATCCCGCAAACTCTGCTCAGCGATCCCTCAATCGAAGTTGTCGGCACGGCGATGGATGGCTTGATCGGCCTGCGCAAGATTCAGGAGCTGCACCCGCACGTCGTCACTCTCGATCTCGATATGCCGCGCATGGACGGAATCGAGATGCTCCGCGAGATCACGCGCAAGCATCGCGTTCCCGTCATCGTCGTCAGCGCGCATACCGAGGAAGGCGCGGCCCTCACGCTGAAAGCGCTGGCACTCGGCGCATTCGATTTCGTCACGAAGCCGCAGGACGCCGCTTCCGGCCGCCTGCAGCAGATCGCCTCCGAGCTGGCGCTGAAGATCAAGGTCGCGGCTTCGTCCGGCCCGCCGAAATTGATCATCACGATGCCGCCGACGAAGCGCAAGGAGCCGCGCAACTTTCCCGCGCAACCGCGCTGGCCTTCGCGCATCGTGGCCATCGGAATTTCCACGGGCGGACCCAACGCGCTGCAATATCTTTTCTCGCAGCTCCCGGAGGATTTTCCCGGCTGCCTGCTGGTCGTGCAGCACATGCCGGAAGGATTCACGGAAATGTTCGCGCGTCGCCTCGACGAAGCCTCGGGCCTCGAAGTCAAGGAAGCGCAATCGGGCGACTTGTTGCTCGCCGGTCGCGCGCTGATCTGCCCGGGCAATCGTCACATGAAGGTTTGCCACATGGAGCACGGCGACGTCGCCATCATCGTGGATCAGCCGCGCGTCAACGGCCATCGTCCGTCCGTGGACGTGCTGTTCCATTCGGTGGCAAGCACCTTCGGCAGCAAAGCCGTCGCAGTCCTGATGACCGGCATGGGCGAGGACGGCGCCGCGGGCATGGGCGCGATACAAGCCGCGGGCGGCGTCACGCTCGCGCAAAGTCCCGACACGTGCGTTGTGGATAGCATGCCTCGATCGGCAATCTCGCGCGGATTTGTCAGCCGCGTAGTTTCGCTTTCGGCTCTTGCAGGCACTCTGCAAGCCAAATGTCTTCCCGACCGGCCGCAGCAGGCCGAGCCGGCGGCTGTTCCGAGCGGTGTGGCCGCCGGAGATACAGGTTCTCGAAGGAGATCGTCATGAAACAGTTTGAAGCTTTAACCCGAAAAGATAGCCAGCCAGTCCGCTACCTCATCGTGGACGACTCGGTCTTCGCGAGAAAGAGTCTCGCGAAGATGGTGGAGTCCTTCGGCGGACGCCTGGCGGGCGAAGCCGGCGATGGCTGCACGGCCATCACGGAATACGCCCGCACGAAGCCGGATATCGTCCTGATGGACATCACCATGCCGCAGATGGAAGGCATCGAAGCCGTCGAGCGCATCGTCCAGGAACATCCCGAGGCGCGCGTCGTGATGGTCTCTTCTGTCGGCTACCAGGACAACATTCTGGCCGCGCTACAGAAGGGCGCTCGCCATTTCGTCCAGAAGCCGGTGAAGCCCGACGCTCTGTACGAAATTATCCGTTACGTGCTGAATGACGACGGCGTCACCGCGCCGCCCACCATCACCGTACAAGAGGGCCCAGCCACACAGGGGAAGACCCGATGAAGATGGACCTGATCCAGCCGTTTATCGGCTCGCTCGATACCGTTCTCGCCGAAATGATGCGGGAGCCCGCGAAAATCGCCGACCTCGCGATGGAAGAGGACGGCTATCGGAAAAAAGGTCTCGCGGCCGAGGTCATGTTCAAGGGACAGATCGAAGGCCGCATCGTTCTCGATATGGAACCGAAAGCGGCCGCAAAGGTCGCGAGCTATCTCGCGGGCACGGAAGTGGATCCCGGCGAGTCCATCGTCCCCGAAGCCGTCTGCGAACTCGCGAACATGGTCATCGGCAACGCGGTCACGCAACTCAACGATCGAGGATTCCAGTTCAAAGTCTATCCGCCCGCGCTGCTGACTCAGGAGCAGTGCGATAAAGCCGGACACGATTCCGAAGCCACAATCCTGTGCTTCGAAACTCCCTGCGGAAACGTTTACCTCAATATCTCCATGCACTACCACGTGCGCCGCGCCCGCGAACGCGCCCCCATGGCCGTCTGATAGTTCCGCGCCGTTGCCTCCGTGGCACAGGCACTCCTGCCTGTGCTCTTCGCCGGCTTTCGTTCTCGCGTCAAGTCAGATATCTACACCGCAGCATCTACAGGCCACGCATAAAATTCAACGGGTGCTAGCCGTTTCCACGACCTTCACGCCTTCCCGCCCGGCTTCCAATCCGGATTCGGAGGGCACGAGTTCGCCTTCCCTGTCGAGTAGAATCCGTAACTGCTCCACAACCAGTCCTTGGGATGTTTCACGAGCCCGCGCTTCACCGGATTAAAGTGCATGTAGTTTATTTTCTCGTTCCTCTTCTTCCACGTCCAGACGTTGAAGTCGTAAAAGCGACGCTGCCAGAACGGCCGACGCTTCGCCGCGAGACTTTCGTCCCACAAGCGCCCCTGTCCCGGCGGCGCACGCTTCCGCCGCCGTCGCCCGTGCATCGCCCGGGAAACGCGCTGCTTGAGTACCTGCATTACCGTCGTCGGAGTTCCCACCCGAGGCTCGCTGATCAAAAGATGAATGTGCTCCAGCATCACGACGTAGCCCAGCAACGCGAAATCCCAACGGTCCCGAACCTCGTTCAGAATCACGAGAAACAGATTGCGGGCCTTTTCCGTCCCCAGCAGCGGTCTGCGCCGGTAACAACTGCACGTGATGAAGTGCAGGTGGCCCCTTCCATAGCGCCGTTCCAGACGGCTCTTCACTCGACAACTCTGACGAATGACACATTCCCAAGTTTCATTTGCATCCCGTCAATCTCGCCCGTCTATCAACTGCTCACACCCGCGTTCATACAGGCCGGAAATCACATTCGAGGGGTGCCGCATCCCTTCGTTCCACCGAAGGGTGCGCGAGAAAGCGCTGCCCCTCCCCCGCCCTGCCTCACCGTCCCTTTTGGTTTCGGATTCATTCCTCATCCACTCAACAAACCCATCCGCGCCGGAGCCAGTTCGGACAAGGCCCGCGCCCGCTGCACACGTTCCTCGCGCGCCCTTCCCAAACCGAAGGGCTGCGGCACCCACTTGGGGTCAGCAGAGCCGGGTCGCTGATTGAGGTGTGACACTGCGCGCCCGCGCTTCGATTTCACCCTCGCAAATCACAACCGGCAAAACAAACTTTCGCGACGGCGATGAACTCCGCGTGTAACTGCCCAAGTGGTATCATCCGGCTTCATCGCCGGTCAAGCGCAGGGAATGAGAACCGCAACAATCTCGAAAGGGTGGGCCACCCGCCCGGATCCGCCCGACCAACCGAACCCGGATAAGAAGTAGGACTAGTCGGAACATATGATAGATTTGTTGCAATCTGACCCACATCTGTCACGGGAAAACAATGGCCGTTAGCCCCGAAGCCAAGGACCTTTATCAAGAGGGAAAACGCACTTTTGCTAACCACCCCGGACCCGAGGGCTACAAGGCCGCACTGCGCTTTTTCACCCGGGCGGCAGACTTAGGCCACTCTGCAGCTCACGAGTGGTTGGGGGCTGCATACGACTACGGTTTGGGTACCAAACCGGATCAACGGCGTGCATTCAGGCACTATTTAAATGCGGCCGCCGCCGGGCGCCGAAACGGCGAGTACCACGTCGGCGTATTCTATTTTGAGGGGCGAGGCGTCAAGAAGAATCGCCGCCAGGCGGTCACGTGGTTCCGAAAGGCGGCTGCTAGAGGCGATCCGGAGGCCATGCACGCCCTGGGATATTGTCTGCGGTATGCACGAGGAGTTAAGCGCAGTTTAGCGAAAGGCTTCGTGCTGGAAATGAAAGCTGCAAGAAAGGGAGTTGCCGAAGCCCAATTCTCCGTGGGTTTCTGCTTCAGTAAGGGGCAAGGTGTTCGAGCCGATGCCAAAGAGGCATTTCGCTGGTACATGAAAGCCGCGAGAAAAGGCCACTCGGATGCCGCCTACAACGTGAGCTATTTTTACGAGACCGGTCGCGTGGTCAAGCAGGACCCTACCAAGGCGAAACACTGGTATGCTCGCGCCCGCGAGCTGCGTAATCAGGCTCGGTGATCGCGCCCCACAAACTCAAGCCTCCGCTAGTTTGTACTCGGGTGGCGCACCCTTAAGCGGCTTCACTCGCCTTCGTTCTCGCGTCACCTCACAAATCTACACCGCAGCATATACAGGCCACGCATCACATTCATCGGGTGCCGACTCTTCGTTTCTCAGAAGGGTGCGTCTTGGCGGGTGGCCCAGGTTCTCGCCTTGGGGTTTTAGGGTGCCCCATCTGTTGCGCCAGCGACAGGTGGGGCCATTTCGGACCTGCGCGCCTGCCCACTAGTCCAGTCCTATAACCTGTCCTTTTTTCTCGGCGTAAACTCTTGAAACTCTCGCGGCGCCGTGCCAGGCTAAATTGGAAGTTTGCTGTTCGAATGACGAGGACGAGCATATGCGACGCTGTGCAGAGATCGGCGCGACGGCAGGGGCGGGACGGTCCCGCAATGTAAGGATTTGCCCTACACGCCGCGGTCTGCGCGCGCAGTTACTCGACACAGCGTGCCGAGTAGATTTCGAGCCAACTCATTCAAAACAAAGGACCGACACACACTCTACCCGACACAGATCGAGGGGTCCTGCAGCCCCTGTTCGCGCCGAAAGAAGTGTCACACCATGCAAAGTCTTTTCCCCTCTAACTCACTCAAAACAAAGGAAAGCGACCCCAACAAAGTGTCACACTTTTCGTATGTCAGGGCTCCCAGTGTCGACGCCGGACAGGGCTCCCGAGGCCACGGTGAGTGGAGCTCGGGAGATCAAGCGAGCTTGGGAGATCAGTCGAGTGGGCTCAGCGGGTGCGGGCGCCGATGCGGCGGTATTCGGTGCCGTGGCGGAAGAGGCCGGCCTTGGGCATTTCTTCGGAGTACACCACGCGGGCGGGCAGAAAAATATTCGCGGCGTCGGGCGAGTAGGGAACGGCTACGTCAATCACGGCGTCGGCGGCGTAGCGGCGCTTGCTGCGGAAGCACATTCCGACCGGAGAAATATCCTCGCAGACGGCGAGTTCATCGTCCGCGCCCGCCTGGCGGATGCACGCAGTGAGGCGCGTCTTCAGGCGAATGCGCTGGCGGTCGCGCTGTTCACCGGAAGCGGGTGCTCCCGGCGGATCGGTCGTGCGGCGCCGGCGCGGCGTCAGCTTGTCCTCGTCTTCGTGCGGCGCCTGCGTCCAGATGCTGGGCACGCCGCAGGTCTTGCAATGGCGCGCGATTCCGCGATTGGTTTCAAACCCGCGAAGCTCCAGTTCGTTGAGATGGGCCACTTCGCGGCTGCGGCAGTAGCTGCATTCCAGCAGCATGCGCGCGACAGCTTCGGTGGATTCGGCAATCGCCGGGAATTCCACTCCCCACAAATCCATGGACGGGTCCGGCATCTCGATCCCGTAGAGGAAGCCGTCCTTTTGCCGGCCGAATTCGCCGACCACGCGGACCTGTCCCTTGCGGTGGGATTCGTGCGGGGCCCTGCGCTGCAGGTGGACGAATTGCTCGGGCGCGAGTTCCTGATCGAGGATGATCACGGCGCCACCGCGATTGATCAGCAGCGTGCGCGCGGGCGCTTTGAATTCCTGGCCCTGCCGGTTCGAGCCGGAAGCTTCCAGCAACAGAGTCAGCGAGACTCGATCGGTGCGGCGCATGGACGCCGAGGCCATTCGGCCCTCCTCAGGAGAACAGACCCCACTGTTAACAAGATAACATACCGGTTGACGAACACGGACATGAGCGGAAATGAGTGGCGCGAGCGAGTCAAGGATCTGCGCCGGGCACGGCATGCCGCGCCCCTACGAAACCATCGCCGATGGCTACTCGAGGTTCACGCAGGATTGGGGCGATACAGCCATTCAGATTCTGGCGCGGGCGCTTCGGGCGCGGCGGCGTTCACGTCGCGAAGAATCGCGTCCACGATGTTGCGCTGCGGCGAAAGCGTGCAGACGGGATCGGTCGCCGCGGCGTCCTGCGCCAGCAGGAATGCCTGGCACCGGCAGCCGCCGAAATCCTGGTCGCGGCGGTCGCAGGTCCGGCAGAGATCGGGCATCCAGTCCACACCGCGGAATTTCTGGAACGCAGCGGATTCTTCCCAGATCTGCCTGAGCGATCGGTTCTCCACGTTTTCAAACGTCATTCCCGGCAGCACGTTCGCGGCGTGGCACGGCAGCACGTCGCCATCCGGCTTCACGAGGATTACTTTGCGCCCCCAGCCGCCCATGCAGGGCTTCGGATATTTCGCGTAATAATCCGGGACGACGTATTCCACTTTGATGCGGCCGCGCAGGCGCTTTTCGGCGCTCTTGATGATTTCGAGCGAGCGGTCGAGTTGCTCGCGCGTGGGCAGCAGGCGTTCGCGATTCGCAAACGCCCAGCCGTAATACTGGACGTGAGCGAACTCCACGCGCCCGGGGCCGATTTTTTCGGTGAGCGCGATCATGTCTTCGAGTTGATGCAGATTTTGGCGATGAATTACGAAGTTGAGCGTGAGCGCGATGCGGTGGCGCTTCACCCATTCGGCCACGCGCAGCTTTTGGGCGTGGGTTCGCGTGCCGGAAAATTCGCGCGCGGCTTCCTCTTCGGCGCCCTGAAAGCTGAGCTGGAAATGATCGAGGCCGGCGGCGACGAGTTCGTCGAGGCGCTTTTCGTCGAGCGGAAGGCCCGACGTGATCATGCTGGCGTAGAGGCCGGCGGCGCGCGCGGCGCGGATGATCTCGGTGAGATCGGGGCGCGCGAGCGGCTCGCCTCCGGTGAAGTCGGCTTGCAGCACGCCGAGGTCGGCGGCTTCGCGCAACACGCGCGCCCAGGAGGCCGTGGAAAGTTCGCGCGTTCGCGCCGAAAGCTCCAGAGGGTTCGAACAGTAGACGCAGTGCAGCGGGCACCGATGAGTCAGCTCGGCGACGAGAGCGAGCGGATTGGAGATTGGAGTGGTCATCGAGATGCGACCGTAGTCTATTAGATGCAATGAGCGCTAATGGCGGATTGTTGCCAAGCACCTGCGCCGGGCATGCCCGATCTCCCAGGCTCGACTAACCGTCGACCTGGGAGCCCTTTCTGCTGCGCCCCTACAAAACCTTGGGCTGAAGCGCTCATTCGAAATCGAGGGCGCGCTGTTCCTGGAGGCGCTCCAGATATCCCAGGATATCCTGCTCGACTTTTTGCGGCTCTGCTTTCGAATACAGTTTCTGCAAGTCGGCGACAATTTGCTGGACGGTGTGGTTTCCGTCGCAGCGCTCGACGATTTCCAGGCTCGGCCCATTGAGCCGGAGCGCGCGTTCGGGCATCAGCAACACGCGCGACGGCTGCGTCTTTTCATTCAGGCGGCAGCCCGGCGCAAGACGCGGGCGCTTGGTTAGCTCCGGCGTCACGCGGATTCCTTCGCGGGCCGGAACGCGCCGGGCGGCGGCCAGCCGGGAACGACGTACGCAAAATACAGAGCGTCGAGCATAGCCCACAAAATGTCACACTTGACGCGCAACGCGCCGAGCGCGAGTTCCTGCTCCTCGCGATTCCGCGCGTGCTTTACCACCCAGGCAAGCGCGAAATTCGCGTCCTCCGGCGCCTGCGTCATGCGGCCCTGAAAATAGTCGAGGCCGCTCGAAAGCCAAGGGTAATGCTCGCGCAGCCGGTCCACGCGCAGGGTGATGAGATCCTTCGAGAAAAGCTCAGTGAGCGACGACGCGACAGCTTCCAGATGCGTGCGCGTGCTGACGAAATCCACGTAGGCACCGACCGCGTATTTCGTGGCGGGCAAAATTCCGTCGCCACGAATGGCTTGTTCGCGCGAAAGTCCCGTGGCTTCGACAAGCTTCAGCCACTTCTCGATTCCGCCGGGGCGGGTACCGTCGCCATCGTGGTCAATGATGCGTTTGCGCCAGGCGAGGCGGAACGCGGGATCGTGGGTGCGCGCGAGAATCGCGGCATCCTTGATGGGAATGCTGCTCTGATAGGTGTAGCGATTCAGCGCCCAGGCCTGCAGCTGCCCGCGCGTGAGTTTTCCTTCGTGCATCAGCAGATGAAACGGATGCTGATGGTGATAGCGTTCCTTGCCGATGGTGTGAAAACGCGCAATGAATTCAGCTTCCGGAAGCATCGCGGTGGATTTTTCGTCGCTCACAATTCGAACTCCATTCCATCATAAGCGACTTCCCAGCCCGCGTCGCGCGCGGTCCTATTTGCGGCGCCGGTTTCATCGAGCACGGGATTCGTGTTGTTGAGATGAATCAGAACGCGGCGGCCTTTTCCGGCAGGCGGAAATTGTTCGAGCATTCCGTTTGGTCCGGAGAGAGGCACGTGGCCGATTTCGCGAGCGGTCTTGCCCTTGCCGCGAACGTCAATCAGTTCGTTGTCGGTCCAGAATGTGCCGTCGAGTAACGCGAGATCGCTTTCCTTCGCATAACATTTCCACTGATCGTTGTGGCCCGAGAGACTGGGAGCATAGAAGAATTTCTTGGAGTCCTGCACGAATTCGAGACCGATCACGGCTTCGTCTTTGGCAAGAGATTTTCGAAGACTGGCGCTGACGTAATCAGGATAGTCGCCGCCGAGCGGCGCGGCTTTGCAAGTAAGAACAGATTTTGCGCTGCCCGCGCCCTGATAAATTGCGATCGGGCGATCGAGCGGAAGGGCTTCCCAGTGGACCGGAGGAACGGATCGCTCGAGGCTCCGGAAAAGAGAATTTTCCTCGGTGAGCACGCGGAGCACAGACGGCGTCGCATAGATTCTCAAGGGTTGGAACTCCCGCAGGTGGAGAAGACCCATCACGCCGTCCACGTCCGCGCTCATCAGAATGATGGCGGAGATCGGCGTGCCGCGCGAGCCTTCCGCTGGGGCAAATTCAGGATCTTGGAGGAGCTGCTGCCGCAGATCGGGAGAAGCGTTGAGCAGGAACCAAGTGGCGGGAGCCGGTGAAACGGCGACTTGAGCCTGGGTACGAGGCTTGAAACTAAAAAGTCCCCGGCGAGCGCGATGGCAGTTCGAGCACCCGCAATTCCATTGCGGAAACCCACCGCCCGCGGCTGAGCCGAGGACCTTAATTCGCATTCAAGAACTAGAGTTCAGCGTTTGCGTACGAGCTGACTTCGCAGTTCAGGTCAATTACTTCGTGCTGAGGTGTGGTCCATTCCATGGTCGTTCCTCCTGAATTAGAGCCAAAACCCACGCGCCGAAGACACCTGCGCGATAGGGCCATTATAGCGCAACAGCCTAACCCCGGGCAACTCCCATTTTGGGACCCCGGAGGCTAAGAAGTAGCGCCACATAGATAGACGCCTGGCGGGCTGATCCGGTTGCCAATATCTTCGAGGAGGGGGCGGCGGGCCGGAAGCTAATGCGCCGCGACGAGATCCGGTGCTGGATATTCGGGCAATTTGTTGTTTTTGGCGTCGGTGCGCTTCACTTCCAGATCGTCGAAGAGAATGGAGGGGGCGATGATCGTGGTCGGGACGGCACCCTCGCGATTTCCGACGAGCGGATCGTTTCCAGCGGCGACGATATCGTTGCGCAGGGCGCGGCTGTCGAGTTCATCGAAGACTCCGCCGCGGACGAGTTCCTGGTGGCCGTCCTTTTCGTATACGCGATAGAGGAGGCGCGGCTCGTAATCGTTTCCGCCGAGCGTTTCGACGTAGTAGCCGAACGGCTTGTTATCCTGGCGGCAAATGTCTATGAGCTTCTGCTTCAATTGCTCGGGCGAGAGAGGCTGCTTCGACTGCACAATCAGATTCCCGATATTGGGCAATGCCGACTGGCCCGGGGCGGCGCGGCCGTGGCCATTTGATTCCGGAAAGTCGCGAATCGGCTCGCGACCGAGAAGGTAGTTCACGAGCAGGCCATCCTCGACCACGGGGACTTTCACGGCGCGGACACCTTCGTCGTCCGCGTCGTAGCCGCCGATCAGCGACTTGCCCGCGAAAGTTTTCAGCGTGGGGTCATCCACGACGGACAGAAAAACCGGGAGCACACGGCTCTTGTAATTCGAGGCGTAGTCTCCGGTGGTCCGGGCCGATTCTCCCGGGCGCGGCCGCTTTCCCAGAACATTGCCGCCGACCATGCCGTTGAAAATATCGCCGGCCGCATCCGCGGAGAATAGAACCGGGCCCCGATAGTCCTCGTCCACGACGGGCGCATCGCGCAGGGCCTTCAGCGTATCAATCATCTTCGCCATATCCGCCTGAAATTCCTCTGGCGTCGGCAATTCCTTGATGGTTGCGGCGGTGAAATAGGGCGAGCGTTGCAGGCGCATGCCGTCAGCAGCTTGCGTGTAGCCCTCTCCGGTCAAGAGATAGACGACGTAACCATTCCGCGAGACCGTTCCTTCACTGTTGACGAAATACTGGTTCACGGCGCGAAAACGGGCCGAGGCTGAGAGCGATTCGAGCTTTAGGTCGCCGCGGAAGAGATTGGTGGATTTTTCGAGCGCATCCCGCCACGGCTTGGGATCGAAATCGAGCTTCACAAGGGGCTCGATGGATTCGACAACAGGCGCGTGCGCGAAATCGTCGAATGGCTGATCGGAGGTGTACTGCCGAAGGGCCGCTCGCTTCATGGCCAGCGCTTCGTTGGCGGCTTTATATGCCGAATCGGTTGCGGTCCAAAGCTGCCAGCGCAACGTCTTGGCGTCGTTGTCAATCGGCCCGAGCGTGGTAACGCCGATTCCAGGCCCGTAATAGCTATCCTGCTTGTAGTCGCCCACGCGCACGATCACGCGCACAATGCGGGTGTGCACTCGCTGTTCTTCGCGAAGCGCGCCGAAGGCGGCTTCCGCGCTGTACTGCTCCACATCCGAGAGGCGGTATTCGATGTAGTACGGCGCGGGGACATTGTCCATCTTCAATTTCGATTTCGAACGATCGAGCTCTTCGCGCATGGCCTGCAGAATGGGATCGGAGGACGCGGCTTGCGACGACGCTGCTTGTTGTGCGCGAGTGGTGAACGGGGAAAAAATCAAAAGAAGGACGAACACTGCGATGAATGGCCGGATCCGTGCCAAGTAACTGTGCCGGGCACGGCATGCCGTGCCCCTACGAATAAAAAAACAAAACCGCCCGCAGTCTCGCCCCATAACGTCGGAAGACAAAACACGTGATAGGCGGCCGCCACGAAGGCTAAGGCTCATGGCTTTTTCTCCGCGGTGGGAGGCGCTGCGTTGTCGAATCCCGGAGGCGGGAGTACCGGCGGACGTTGCGTGCCCTTGGCGCGCTTCTGAACTTCAATTTCCGAAAAGAGCATGGCCGGAGCAGCGGCCGCAACCGGAATTTGTCCGGATTCGGCGCCGCAGATTCCGTTGAATACCTGAAGCGTGTCGCCGGTCAGGATGATCGTATTGAGCGAAAGCAGCGGCGTGCCGACGATATCCACGCCGCGGACGAGTTCATCGGGCCGGCCGTCGGGATAGACGCGCCAAACCATGACCGGGATTACCTGAAAAGCCTGCGGCAGCGCTCGCGTAGTCAGCGTGAAGCCGCCCTGAATATCCTCGAAGTAAAGGCCGTAGGGCTTTCCCTGCTTCTTAATCTCATCAATGAACCGCTGCCGCAATTCGGAATCCTTCACGGTGTTGGTCGAGGTGACGATCAAATTTCCCTGCCGGCCGGTCGGCATCAATCCGGGCTGCCGACGGCCGTGGCCATTGGAATGGTCGAAGCCGGTGATGGGCATGCGCGACATCAGAAAATTCCTGAGGATGCCTTTATCAACGGCGTTCACACGCTGTGCCGGGACGCCTTCGTCGTCGTAATCGTAGGCGCCAGCCAGCTTCACGCCGTTCAATTCCTTCATCGTCGGATCGTCCACCACGGTCAGAAACGTTGGCAGAACCTGCTGATTCACTTTTTTGGTGAACGTCTGGCCTTCTTTTTCGTCGCGCTGGCGGTGGCCTTCGAGACGGTGGCCGAGCACTTCGTGGAAGAACACGGCGGCAGCGCGGCCGGAGAGCATGGCTGGTCCCGCGTACGGCTCGGCGGCGGGCGCGGCGCGTAGGGCCTTCAAATCGGCCGCGATCTTATCCACCTTTGCCAGCAGCTCGGATTCCGATGGGAGCTGATCGGGCGACGCGGCCTGAAATGTTTCGACGCGGAGCAAATCCATACCGTCATCGGCGCGCGTTTCGCCTTCGATTACGAGACGAGCGGTTGCGGAGGATTGCTCGAGCGCCGCGCCTTCACTGGTGGCGAAATACGAACGGCTGGAACCATCCTGCATCAGCGCGACCGAAGAATACACTTCGGGATATTTCAAGAAGCCAGCCGAGACACGGCGCATGCGATCTTCCCAGGACTTCACATTCTGCGCGGCCCTCGGCGACGACGGCCCGAAATAGGTCTGAGGTTTATCCTGGGAAAAATCCGGGGACTTGTCTTCCTCCGCGGATTGGACGGCCTGATTCGTCTTCACGCGCAGGAAGGCGGCAGAAGCTTGCTCGTATTCGCGGTCGGTCAGCAGCCAGAGCACGCGCGCGATCGCGTCGGGATCGTCACGCAGCGCCAAACTGCCGGAAATGATCCCAGAAGGACGGCTTGCACCGTGAGTGTTGTCGAGCGCCGAGGAGCCGACGCGCATCATCACGTCCGCCGTGCGGCGATGAGCGGTCGTCGAAGCGATGATACCTCCGCCGGTAGCCGCGATGGTGGTGCCCTCTCCATCGGAAACGGCGTAGGCCAGGTAATAGGGAGCAGGATCCGATTTCGCGAGCGAGGTGGTGGCCCGCTGCAATTCGCGCTGCATGGTCTGGAGCAAGACGTCGGGCCGCGGAGGCGAAGAAAGCGCCGCCAACGGAATGCCGCACAAGAACAGAAGAGTGCAAACGACCGAGCGAAAATGAAATTGTTTCATCTGAATTTTTATAATCTCTAGGAATTGTCAATCTAACATACATGCTCGACAGCGGGGCTGCAAAACGGGGATGGTGTGCGCCAGCGTAACTCAGTGCGTGGAAGAAGATCCGTGGACCTTGGCCTGCCGCTCGTACGGCGCCCCCTCAAGAAACACGACCGCAACCACCGCCCCAGCGAGCAGAAATCCGGCGAGCACGAACGCCGTCCCCGATGAGAAGCGCGGCGCGAGAACGCCGAGGCCGCCGAATAATACCGCGAGACAATAGAGCACGAGCACGGCGCCACGATGGCCCAGTCCGAGGTTCGAGAGACGATGGGCGGTATGGTCCTTTCCCGGCGAAGTGAACGGAAGGAGTCCACGACGCGAGCGGGAGATCGAGACGAGGGTAGTATCGAAAATCGGCACGCCAAGAATCAGGATGGGAACGAGCCAGGCGGCGGGAAAATGCGATCCATCCGGGCGAATCTTCAGGGCCAGCGTGGCCATCAGAAAGCCGAGGAACATGGCCCCGCCATCGCCCATGAAGATTTTCGCGGGATTGAAATTCCAGCGCAGGAAACCCAGCGCGGCGCCCAGTACGGCGGCGGCGAGGGTACGAACCATGGTTTGCCCGTTGAGGCCGGCAACGAGCGTGAAAAAACCCGCGGCCACGGCGGCGATTCCAGCGCAGAGACCGTCCATGTGGTCGAGAATGCTGAACGACGCGGTGATGCCCACGACCCAAACGACGGTGAGGCAGCCATCGAGCACGACGCCCGCGAGGCCGGGAACAAATTCCGAGAAAAACTGAGCGCGAATTCCTGCAACGAGCAAGAACAGCGCGGCAACGGGCATCCCGACGAACAGCTTGACCTGATGATGAAGGAAGCCGCCATCGTCGAGGAGGCCAACGCCGGCGAGCAATGTGGCGCCGGCGAGAATTCCGACGATCTGCCGGTCCGGTACGCCGCCCAGGGTGAACAGAATGGCGAGCACGAATCCGAGGTAGATCGCGATGCCGCCAAGCAGTGGAATCGGATTGAGATGGACTTTGCGCGGGCCGGGACGGTCCACCATACCGTAGTACAGCGCGAGGCGGCGCACCGGGACGGTGAGCAGGAGAGTGCCGACGAGGGCGACGGCAAAACCGATCAGAGCGGGGGAAAGGGTCATCGCGTGACGTCACGTCCTGTCATGGAGCATCAGCGGCAATCGCGCGGCGATTAACGCGCGGTGAGCATTTTCTCAAGCACGCCACGAACTTTTTCCTGCTGGTGAGTGGCTGCGTACCAGTCAATCGTCTTGCGCAAGCCGTCGCGGAATGCCGTCTTCGGCTCCCAGCCGAGAAGTTTTTTCGCGAGCTTGTTATCGGCGACGCGGTTCACGGGACCGGTCGGCATGTCGGGCCGGAGACGAATCTCAGCCTTGTGCCCGGAGTATTCGAGCACCATTTTGGCGGCGTCAATCACGCGCACGCGCTCCATGGTTCCCAGATTTACGGCAGTGCCGTCATTTATTTTTTCGGCAGCAAGGATCGTTCCGCTGACGATGTCGTCCACATAGGTCCAGTTGCGGATCTGCATGCCGTTGCCCCAGACGTCGAACGGATTCTGGCCGATGAACGCGCGGGCAATCATGGCGATCACGGCGTGATTTTCGACTCCGCGAGGGCCGTAGACGGTGAAGAAGCGGAGTGACGCGGCGCCGAGCTTGTGCTCGCGGTGATAGGCCTGGAGCGTCAATTCCGCCATCAATTTGGCCCAGCCGTACATGTTGTCGGCGTCGTGCGGGGGTTTGACGTCGTCTTCAACGAGATAAATTTCCTTCTGCGGATCCGTCTGCATGTAGTTCGGGTAAACGCAGCCCGAGGAGGCATAAACGACTTTTTCGACGCCCGCCTTGACGGCTTCCCAGAAAACCAGGCCGTCGAGAAAAAGATTCGAGGCCGGTCCGGCCTGGTGCAAATCCACATAACCGCGGCCGCCATGATCCGCGGCAAGATGGAAAACGACTTCGATCCCCTTCATCGCGGCGCGCGTCACGCCCGGCTCGCGCAAATCCGCCTGCATGAAAGTGACGCGGCCATGCTTGACGTGCGCCTCGATGTTCTCGAGCCTGCCGCTGGTGAGATCGTCAACGACGTGCACGCGCGCGCCTCGCGCAAGCAAAGCGTCCACCAGGTGCGACCCGATGAAAGATGCACCGCCAGTTACGAGCACGTTCTTACGATCCCAGATGGCGTCCCCCATTCCTCTCGGTTGCCGCTTCTTCCATAATTTCGGTGAAGCGCCGGAGCTCATTCACTGTAGCATATTTTTTTGCGGTTTCCCGGGCACGGCGGCCCATTTCAGCGAGCCTCGAAGGATCACCGCGCAGCTCGCGAATTGCGGCGGCCACCGCTGCGGGATCGTCCGGATCGGCCGCGAGCCCGCATCCGGATTCAACGACGATGCGCGCGGCATCGCTGGTAGCAGCAGCGACAGCGAGTACTGGACGCCCCGCCGCGAGAATCGAATAGAGTTTGCTGGGAACCACTACGCCCTCGAGTCCCCTGCGCACCGTGACGATGTGCAGATCGCCAGCCATCATCACGTGCGGTATCTGCTCGACGGGACGGAACGGCAAGAAGCGAACATTGGGCGAATTCGCCGCCGATGCTTCCAGCGCCGCGCGGTTTGCGCCACCCCCTATGAACACCAGACCCGTGTTTTCGTTGCGTAGAATCTCCGCGGCTTTGAGCAGAGTGCCCCAGGCGCCATAAAAGCCGAGGTTTCCGGCGTGCAGGACAACGGATTCAAAACCGCATCGGAGTTCCTGAACGACCGGATCGCTTCGCTCAGGCATGAAGGCCGGAAACGAAGTGCCGTCGCGCACGACGACGACGCGCTCCGGTGCGACGCCCTTGGCGAGGATGCGCTCGCGCATGTCGTCGCCCAGGACAATCACTCGGGCGGCCTGCTTGAGCGCGCGGCGATGCATTTTCTCCCAGCGATTGACCCACGCACTCGGGCGGACGATATCGCCGCCAAGGGCCATGTCCGGATACATGTCGCGAATGTTGTAAACGAATGGCACGCCGAGCCTACGCGCGACGAATGCGCCGGCAATGCCGGCGACGGGAGGGTCCGTCATCGCGAGAACAACGTCAGGGCGGAGCGCAATGGCGCGGGGAACCGCGAGAGCGAGGTAGGTCAGATAGTTCGAAACTCGGCGGCGCATACGGTGGCGTGGGTAAGCCGTGGAACCGACGCGCTCGACGACGACGCCATTTCGCGTGTCGCGGCGGAGAAAGGCAAAAGGGTAAAACTCATCCGGATCGTACGAGGGGCGTCCCGCGACGACTGTGACTTTGTGCCGCTGCGCGAGCGTTTCCGCAACACGCACCGCCATCTTCGCCGTGGCAGAGGTGTCGGGCGGATAGTATTCGTTGAAAAGCAGAATGTGCATGCGCTGTGGTTATGCGGGCTTGGCAAACCGCTGGCCGGGTTCCTCGCGGGCGGCGGCCGTAGATTTTTTCTGCAGAATGAAATTGCCCATGACGAGGACGTCCATCTGGGTGCGATGAAAACAATCGAGCGCTTCCTCCGGGCGGCAGACAATCGGCTCGTTGTCGTTGAACGAGGTGTTCAAGACCACTGGAACTCCCGTGAGATCGCCGACCGCGCGAAGGAGTTTCCAATAAAGTGGATTCGACGAACGGCTGACCGTTTGCAGGCGCGCGGTGCCGTCCACATGGGTGGGCGCGGGGATTACTGCGCGTTTCTCCGGGCGCACCGGGTAGGCGAAGGTCATGAAGGGCGACGGGTGCGTCTTCTGGAAAAATTCGCCGACGGCCTCTTCGGTGATGGACGGCGCGAAGGGACGAAAGATTTCGCGATGCTTGATGCGGCGATTCAGGATTTCTTTCATCTCGGGGCGACGCGGGTCGGCGAGTATGCTTCGATTGCCCAGCGCGCGCGGGCCCCATTCCGCCGCGCCCTGAAACCAGCCCACGATTTTTCCGGCGGCAATGTGTCGCGCGGTCGCTTCGACAAGCGCTGTCTCGTCTAGCGCAGCTATCTCCGCATTTCCGAAAGTCGCGGCACCGTCAACCGCCTTGCGCACATCTGAGGGCGAGTATTGGGGGCCCCAATACGCGTGGTCCATGGTGAATTCGCGCCGGCGGCCCAGCACCTGCTGGTTGACCGCGAAAGCGGCGCCGACCGAAAGGCCCGCGTCGCCAGCAGCGGGCTGGACGTAAACGCGCTCGAAGGGAGATGCATCGAAAACTTTCCCGTTGGCGACGCAGTTGAAGGCAACGCCTCCGGCCAGGCACAGGGATTTTTGTCCGGTTTCCTTCGCAAGTCCATTCCAACATGATCCGAGAACTTCTTCGAGAGCGGCCTGCATGCTCGCGGCGATATTGTGGTGCCTCTGGGTGAGCGGCTCGTCGGGCTGGCGAGTGGGCCCGAGACGCTTTTCGAGGTAGGGCGAAAAAATCCGGCCGAGCACCGGCGTGGTGGCGGCATCGCGCCAGGTCATGTCGGAGCCTTGCTGCTGATGCGTGAAATATTCAAGTCCCAAGCGAAACGAAAGCGGGCCGTGGGCGTGCACGATGCGCCGAAACTCGTCGAGAAATTCGGGCTGGCCATAGGCCGCGAGACCCATCACTTTGTATTCGTCGCCAAACTTCCAAAAGCCGAGATATTGGGTAAGCGCCGTGTAGTACATGCCGAGCGAATGAGGAAACGCGACCTCGCCAAGAACGCGCATGTTCGGGCCTTCGCCCGCGGCGCACATGAAACTCGCGAAGTCACCCAAACCATCGGCCGAAAGCACGGCGGCGCTCTCAAACGGGGAAACGAAAAACGCGCTCGCCATGTGCGCGCGATGATGCTCGATGCGATGGAATTGGGCGCGCATGGCGTCCGGCGCGAGATCGAACGCGGCGGCGAGGTCCTCGCGGATACCGGCAAAGCGCCGCATGACGCGGGCACGATCGAGCGCGAACCCGGGCATACGCAGGGCGAAGCGGAGCTTGGTACCTAGGCGCGCCCACGGGTCGCGTGGGATGGCGATGTGGTCCACTTCAGTCAATTTCACGCCGGCTTGATCGAGGCAAAACTGAATCGCGCGAGCGGGCAAGCCAGCCGCGTACTTCACGCGATTGAGGCGCTCCTCCTCGACGGCCGCGATCAGGCGGCCGTCCACGACGATCGCGGCAGCGGCGTTGGCGTGATAGGCGTTAATTCCCAGAATGATCATGGTTGTTTGGATGCCGCGCCGGGTTGCGGCGCGTCGTTTCCCACTCTTAAGATATAGCCACGGCTGCGGATTTATGGCAATCGGCGCCGCTCGAATTGCCGGCGCTGACGTTTCGCTTTACCCATTCATTGAGGACGTAAAGACTCCAGGGGCGCGACCAGGTTGTGCGTCCCGCGAGAAAGTCCTTCCAAACGGCTTGCGCGAAATCTCCGCTGAGCTGCGATGCAAGAGCGGGCGACCACGCGGCGAGTCCGGCGGCGACGCGCTTGCCGAGCGCTCCGCGGAGCCAATTTTCCCACGGGAACGTAAATGTGCGCTTTCGCTGCGTGACGATCTCCTCGGGCAAAAGATCGCCGAGAGCCTCGATCAGCAGCGCTTTGGGACGAGCGCCGTGCTTGGCATTTTCGGGCAGCGCGAGGACATATTCGATGAGCGGCGCGTCCAGGAACGGCACGCGCACCTCGAGAGAATGGGACATGCTCATGGAATCCGTATCGCGCAGAAGCGTATTCAGCATATAGGAGCGCAGCTCGAGCCAGGAGACTCGGGTGAAAGCGTCCATCGAGTCCGCCCGGCGCGAGGTATCAGAAAGCCATCGCCACCAGAGCGAATTGCTCCACGAAGAGGGCTCTTCACTCAACGCGGAGGCGACTGCCTGTGGCGTGAAGAGCAGGCGGGTGAAGAAATACGGATGCGGCAGCGCGTCCGGATCGAGAAACGCCGCCGAGCCTTTGCGAGCAGAGTCGGGCGAGGAGCCAAAGGCGTTCGCTCGGGCAAGCCCACCGGAAAAAAGCGCTCGCAGCGGCTGGGGCAACATACGGGCCGCCGCAGCGGCGCGCGAAACCTTGGCGGTCGAGCGGAAAGGGCTATAGCCGCCGAATATTTCATCACTGCCGAGCCCCGAAAGCGCCACTTTCAAGCCCGCCTGCCGAGCCGCCCAGGAAACAAAGTAGGTATTAATGCCGTCCATGCTGGGCTGGTCGAATGCGGCGACGGCTTCATCGAGCCGTGCGATCATTTCCCGATCGGAGAGAGTCAACTCACTGTGATTGGTTCCGAGGCGAGTGGCAGTGCGCCGGGCAATTTCAGCTTCGCTGAATTCCGCGTCGGCAAACGCGACCGTGAAAGTATGAACCCCAGCGCGGGCGCGACTCGCGAGAGCGGCGATGGCCGTCGAATCAATCCCGCTGCTCAGGAACACGCCGACGGGAACGTCGGCTATAAGATGGGAAGCGACTGCGCTCTCAAGCAGAGCGCGAACGTGCTGCGCCGGGGCAAGCGCTGATTTCGGTGCAGCCTTCGGAGCGTCCCAATAGCGCTTGGGCTCGGGAGCGCTGGCCGGAACAGAGGCGGGCACGCTCATCGAATGGCCCGGCGGAAGCGACCCGACGCCTTCGGTCAGGGTGAGCGGCTCGCACACGGAGCCGAAAAGCAAAAACGAGGAAACTGCCGCGGAGGAAATTCGAGCTGGAACGCAGCCGCTCGCCAGAAGCGAGCGCACTTCGGAGGCGAAAAGCAGCTTGCCATCCAGCAGGGCGTAATAGAGCGGCTTGATGCCCATGCGGTCGCGGGCGAGGAAGACCCGCGATGCTCGTCCGGCACGGCCCTGAGGCATCTCGACCAGCGCGAAGGCGAACATCCCGTTCAAGCGCTCGACGCAGCGCTCGGCCCAAGACTCGTAAGCGTGGATGACAACTTCCGTATCGGAGCGCGTGCGAAAGCGGTGGCCCAGAGCTTCTAGCTCCGCACGAAGTTCAAGGAAATTGTAGATTTCACCGTTGTAAACAATTGCGAGAGTTTCGGCTTCGTTCCAGACCGGCTGGCTGCCACCGGGCAAATCCACGATGCTCAAGCGGCGCATGCCGACGGCGACGGGCGAGGCGAGCAGAATGCCTTCCTCGTCCGGCCCACGATGAACCATAGAGGCCATCATGCGGCGGACGATGCCTTCGGCGGCGTCCTTCGAATCAATTCCGACAACGCCGCAAATTCCGCACATCAGAGACCTGCTTCCCGGAACGAAATACGGGCAATCGCCGACCAGTCCGCGTCGGCCATTCCCTGCGCCGTGGCGGCCAGCATGCGGTCGCGAATGAGACTGGCCATTGGCATGGGGACGGCGGCTTCCTCCGCAGCGGAAAGTACCAGGCGATTGTCTTTCATTCCCAGCTCCATCCGGAAGCCGACGGGCTCGAAATTGTCCGCAGCGATCATGGCTCCGTAGGTTCGATAGATGGGCGCCGCGAACAAGGATCCGGTGAGAACATCGAGAAATTTTTGGGGATCTACGCCCGATTTTCGGATGAGCGCGAAAGCCTCCGCCAAGCTTTCAATGGTAGTCGTAATCAGGAAATTTCCGGTGATCTTGACCACATTGGCGGCGGGCGCTTCATCACCAACGACAAACGTCTTCTGACCCATGGCGTCGAACAGGGGCTGGCAGCGCGCAATCTGTTCGGCGGGCCCGGCGGCAGCGATGAAGATTTTCGCGATGGCAGCCGCGTCCGGCCGGCCGAAAACGGGTGCCGCGATGTAATGCTGCTTCTTCTCGTGATGGGCCGCCACCAGACGGTGGGAAAGCGCCACGCCCATGGTGCTCATGGAAATGTGGACAGCGCCGGCGGGCAGCGACTCGATCACATTACCTTTCCCGAAGATCACGTCTTCCACGGCGCGATCGTTCGCAACCATGGTGATGAGCGCCTCCGCACCAGACGCAGCTTCACCGGGAGTGCGAACGACGGTTGCTCCGTGCGGCTGCAATTCTTCAGCGCGGCTTCGCGTTCTGTTGTAAACCGTGAGCGTATGGCCCGCTTTGATCAGGCTGCGGACCATCACCGAACCCATGTTTCCCAAGCCAACGAAGCCGACTTTCATCTGGATTATTCCTCTTCTTTCTTCAATCCGTGGCGACGGGCGCGCCGGTCTTTGCTTCCTGCGATTCTGGCCGCCATCCAAGCTCGGCGAGAATCCGGCTGCCGGAACGAGCGAGCTCGGCCTTCACACGATCGAGATCGCGGAACAATAGTTTGCCATCGCGCTTGCGCCATTCGCCCGCGACCATCACCGAGTCAATATTTGCGAGGTTGGCTTGCATGACCACCGTGGCCACGGGATCGTGGACGGGCCACAGATTCAGCGCATCCGCGCGGATGAATACGAGGTCCGCCTGCTTGCCCGCACTAACGCTGCCGAGGCGGTCCTGCATGCCGAGCATTCGAGCGCCCTCGACCGTGAGCCAGGAAAGCGCCTCGCGCACCGGGATGGTCGAGGTTTGGGGAATGGCTCCCGTCGTGGCGCGGCTCCCGGCGTTGTCCAAAGAGCGCTGATGCGACAGCGCCACTCGCGCTACGGTGAGCATGTCTCCCGAGATGACGCTCTCAAGGTCCACACCGAGCGACGGAGCTGCACCCAGCTTGCGCAAGCGTCCGGTGATCGGATGTCCGTGACCCTGAGCCATCTCGTTTTCTGGTGCGACCGAGAACGTGACGCCGAGATCCACGAAGCGCGCCAGCCGATCGTCGGACAGATCGTTGCCATGGACAATGTTCACGAAGTCGCCGACCAGGCCTTCCTGCTCGAGCGTATCCCAGCCCTTCGGAGTCTTGGCGGGGCCTCCGCCCTGATGCATCGAAGCGACCAAGCCAAGCTCGCGCGCCAGCCGAAAATCGTGGAGCGAGACGTCGAGCGTGGAATAGTGCGGACCGAGTATCGCGAGGCCGAGCGTGAGCAGCTGGTGGCGCGAAGCAAACGGGCCGCGCAGCAGGCGCTCGACTTCGCTTCTTGGGTGCGCAATCTCGGAGAAGTGCGGCTCGCCGGGCTTGGGATCGGGCTTCGGCGAACCATGGAAAAACGCAGCGCGGATTCCGGATTCGCGCAGGCCCTCGATTGCTGCGTCCGTGTGCGCGGGAGTTGGATTGTTGTGGCACCAATCAACCAGAGTCGTGGTGCCGCAATTCAGCTGATTCAAGGCGCCGACGAGATTGGCGATGCGAATGTCGTCGGGCTTGAACCGTGTGGCGAGGCCCGCATGCACCCAGCGAAAATATTCGAGCAGCGTCCAATTGGATGAAATCGCGCGCAGGCCGGTCTGCCAGGTGTGCATGTGGGCGTTCACCAGGCCGGGGATGACGATGAACGAGCTGGCATCAAGAATTTCCGCGTCGGCCGAGGCGATGCGCGGGGCGACGGCCGCGATCCGGTTACCCTCAATCAGAATATCGCCGGGCCGCAAATCTCCCGATTGCGAATCCATGGTGATTACTGTGGCGTTCTGAATGAGCAGTTTTCGCATGAATTGTCAGTTCTTTGCAGCCACTGGACGCAGCGATCAAGGCGTCAGGGCGAGATCACCGTCCGTCCCGAGAAATTGACGACTACTGCTGAGAATGCCACAGGAGCGATTCCATTTATATGAGGAATCTGAAATGGCAGACAAGCGGGTTTCATGTTTCCCTAGCTCGCGCGCATCGCGTTCGGCGCAATGAAGTCTCAGCCTGCTCTGGGAATCTCCACGAGCTAAACTCTGGCGCAAACATCCATGCCTCGTCGCCAGATGAACGCTGCACGGGTTTCGTTATAACATTGCGGGCCATATAGACGAGCCGATAGCGGCTAATTCACATTGAATTTGAAAAGTAAGTCGTGGGCCCATGAGAAACAAGCGGCTCGATATCCTCAGATGTATCGCGGTCCTCACCGTGATTTTTCACCACGGAGGCGTCTCGCCCTTCTTCACGCGCGTTGGTTGGATCGGCGTGGACTTGTTCTTCGTATTGAGCGGCTTTCTGATTTCCGGCTTGCTCTTCAGCGAGTACAAGAAGCGAAAGTCGATCAACTTCAAACGCTTCTTCATTCGCCGCGGTCTGAAAATTTATCCTGCCTTTTACATATTTCTGATTCTCACGGCTGCGATCTCCTATTTGATCGGTCGAACACATGCGTCGGTGGCGGAATATTTCGCGGAGGTGTTTTTCGTTCAGAACTACTGGCACGGGGTTTGGGATCACACCTGGACACTTGCGGTGGAGGAGCACTTCTATATCTTCCTGCCGATCTTGCTATTGCTGTTGACGAAGCTTTCGGCCGACCGGGAGAATCCCTTCCGTTACCTGCCCTCGATTTTTGTTGGTGTCGCGGCATTGTGCATGACCCTCCGCGCCGTTTCGGTCTATGTCGGAACACCCAACTATCACATGGCCTACACAGCGACACACGATCGAATGGATGCGCTGTTTTTCGGAGTGCTGATTGGCTACTACTACCATTTCCGACCGCACGTACTTGAGGAACTTCTTCGCCCGACGGCAAACCAGATCGCCATCGCACTGTGTTCGGGTGCGCTGCTTTCGACGGCGTATTTCCTTCCTCTCGAAAATCGAATTTTCAGCACGTTCGGATATACGTGCGTCTATCTGGGATGCGGCGCTGCGCTATTGCTTGGCCTCTATGTCCGCGGAATCCTGCGGGGCGGAATTGCGCGGGTGATGGAAGTGATTGGAACGACCGCAGCCGCGGTCGGAGTGTATTCGTACTCCATCTATTTGTGGCACGGCCCGGCGAACGCGTGGTTCCCCGGGCTGGTGCGCCGAGCCTTGCACATTTCGCTAGGGCCGAATCAACGATTCGCCGTGTACGTCGCGGGAAGCCTGATCATCGGGATCGCGATGTCGAAGTTGATCGAATACCCCATCCTGCGTGTGAGGGACCGTCTCTTTCCAGCCAGGCAGATTGCTGCCCTGGGTCCTTCGGGCGCGGGTGCAGCGGACGACCCCAGAGATGGAGCTGTCCCTGATATTTCTCTGACGGCCTGAGAGCAAGAGGGGGCCCTAACCGGCACGCAAGTCCCCGGGGAGCTTTAACCCGTTGTGTCCACAAAGGCGTGGAACGCGCGGCGAATTTGCTGGCGAACCCGCACTGGCCGGATTCCGAGACGCCGTTCTCCATACCATCGCAATCCAACGCGGAGCAAACCCAGAAGAAATACGAGGACAAGAGCGGCGACCATGGTAGCAAGTGATTCGCGCTCCATGAGCAAACTGACGGCGGTGGAATCCTCCCAGCCGGGAAGAAGCCTGTTGAGAACGCCTCGCAGCACCAGACCCACTAGACCGAGACGAATGACGCGGACGTGAGCGGTGCTTTCATAGGTATCAACGGGATCGTAGTCCTTAATATTGTGGGTCGCGTCAGAGAAGACAGCGGGATCGCTGAGTTGCTCACGGGTCAGAAGACCGCCATCGCTGCCGCGCATTATCGTGCGAAACGCGGGATCCACGATGATCCACCGCCCATTGATCAAGACCTCCGCAACCACGTGCTTCGTACCCCCCTGAGAATCGAGGAGGAGGAGACGGCGAACCGCCAATCCGGCGCTGTCGCCCAGATTGAGGAAGGCGTTTGTGGCCGAACCGCAAACACGCAAAAGTGACGCGAAGTTCAGAGTATCGGTCGGATCCCGATCGGGCGAATTGGTATCTGGACCCGCGGGCTGCCTCGACGGCCCGTTCGACATCCAGCGAAGAATCGCTTCTGCTTTCGCTTCGTCGGAGGACGACAATGGAACGACGGCATCCGAAAATCCCTTGAGATACTTGCGGGTCGAGTACTCCCAAACAGCCGAATATCCAGCCAACAGAATCGCGAGAATCAAGAGGATGTTCCCGGCGTACCAAACTGAGCGGAAAAGCGCGTGGGACGGCTTCCTCAACTCCATTTCGGAAAGTTCACTCGTGACATTTTTCGGCGCAGGCGAGCCTCGCTGAGCGAGTGCCTCTTCCGCGCGGACGCTTCGAAGAATGCCGTGCTTGTTCATGCTCCGCGCCTGCTTCCTGCCATCGTAATTTCGACGCCGGAAGGATTATGCGAATCGGATGTCATGGTCGGGCGATCTTCCTTGGCAAGACAAAAAGAATGGACGTTGGCTCCGCGATTCTCATCGTAGAGAACGACGCGAACTCCCTGCTTTGCGCACCACCCCTCGACCATAGCACGCGACAAGAACGCCACGCGCGGAGTTACAAAATAATCGAAAAAAAGATTGCGAGCGCCGGCCCAGGTTCGCCGACCATTCGCCCGGACGAAATGAAACAGGAAGTAGGGCGCCTGGGCAAGAAGGACGACGAGGGGCTCGGCCCATCGGCGGCGCATCCCGCTCCTGATCACTGCACCGGGATATTTATAGAGCCACGGGTACCGCCCGTACGGTTTGTAAACCGCCAGGTACATCTGACCCGCCGGTTTCAGAACGCGGCAGTTTTCGGCGAATGCAGCCCCGGGATCGTCGGTGTGATGGATCACACCATCGGAAATCACTACGTCGGCCGTTTCGTCCGCGAAAGGAAGGTGCAAATTGTCTCCGACGACTCCCGGCCTGTGGTAACGCTCAACGATCATACCCACTGAGACGCGGCTGCGATCGAGACCGATACAGCGAATCGCTCGCCGCGCTAACACGCCGAGCACGCGGCCCGCGCCACAACCGATATCGAGAACCAGCGAATTAGGGTCCAGGCTCCGAATCAATTCCGCCAACGGGGAGGAAACGAAAGCTTCGTTCGCCTCCGCACCGCCGGGAGGAACCCAATCGAACGGATGCTGGTCATAAAATGTGACAGGCTCATCGGACTGCATGGTTTTTCGCCAGTACGTCGTCGTAATAGACTTCCATTTGTTCGGTCAGGCGGTTCCAACTTAATTGATCGGCGACTTGGCGGCACCCTTCCTTGAACCGCGCATACAAGGCCGCGTCGTGAATCAGGGAACGAAGCGCGGCGGCTAGCGCCTCCCTTTCAGGGGCGATAACCAGTCCGGCGCGGCCTTCGACGAGCGAGCGGATGCCGCACGCGTTCGTGATGATGACCGGAACGCCGCAGGCCATTGCTTCCGCGGGAGCATTGGCAAAATTCTCATAGCGGGAAGGGAGCGCGAAAAGATCCGCGTCTGCCAGCAGGGCTTTCTTTTCGTCGTCGTACACAGGGCCCGTGAATATAACGCGCGCCGCGACGCCCGAATCTTTCGCGCACTTTTCCAGATACGCTCGGTATCCCGGTTCTCCCTCTGGCCCGGCGATCACCAGGCGGCCGGATTCCGGGCAAACCTCCGCAAATGCCTCGATGAGGATGTCCGCGCCCTTGCGCGGAATGAGCCGGCTGAGAAACGAAATCAGCGGCTCTTCAGGCGAGATATTCCACTTCGCGCGAAACGTGCCGCGCCCAGGAAGCGACGGATGCATGGCAGCGTCAATGCCGTTGTAGCGAATTACGACCTTGTCTGGCGAGACGCCGTCCGCCAGCAACTCATCTTGCTCCATCTCGGACGTGGCGATGATTCGGGAGGCGTTCCGCCAGAATTGTGTACCCAAGATGCGGTGCCAGACATGTTTCAACCGGAACGCGCGATCGATTGGACGATACATTCCCATTGGCTCGATTAGGTAGGGAACTCCCTGACGCCTGCAAGATGAACTGACCGCCGGTCCCAACAAATCGTACAGACCGTAAAAATGGACGAGGTCGAAACCCATGAGGGAGGCCCGGCAGAATCCTATCACACCGGGATTAATCGTAAGAGCGCGATAATGGCTGATCGTGGAGAGATAAATGGCTTCGACACCGTCCTGTTCAGATCGCCAGCCCCATTTGCAACGCTCGAAGTTCATGCCGAGTCCGTTATGCGTAGCAAGCCCAAGGTCCGCGGTGAGGACGGTTACCTGGTGGCCTCGCTGGACGAGCCCGCGAGCCAGGGCACGCACCTTGACCACCGGTCCGCCCTTTTCCTGAAACGGATAGTAGGCTTGCACAACTTTCAGGATGCGCACGGAGAAGCCACTTTCACGCCACGAAACCAAACCTCATAGGCCAGCCATGGAAGGCGATTGGCGAACCATTGATCCCTCTTGCAAACGGATGAACTAATGCGGAGCGGGGGAAAATGGAACCTCCCGAAAGTAAGAGGAACCGTGGCGATGATCCCATCGCCAGCCGTGCCATCCACTCGCAGTCCCTCCTCGCTAAGTTCCCGGCGAAAGGATCGAGGGAGCTGGAACTTCTGAACGAACCCTTTTTTTCGCGAGTTCCACAACCGAACGGGAAGGGAGAAAGGAGACAATGCGTTGTTAATGCTGCAAAGCAATCGGCCGCCGGGACGAAGGACCCGCAAAAGTTCCCGGACCGCGAGCTGGTTCTGGACGATATGCATCAGGACGCCAGTGCAAAGAACCTTGTCAAATTCACCGTCCCTGAACGGCAGCTTGCGTGCGTCAACAAGCAGCGCGCGAGCTGCGCGCTCGGGATAGGCCGCGCGCAAGCGGCCGACCATTTCGGCCGAGAGATCCACACCCGTCCATTTGATATCAGCGGCTTCCCACAGCGCTTGAGATATCCAGCCATAGCCACAGCCAACTTCAAGGATGCGGTCGCGATTGCCGGGCTTTAGGAGTTCAAGGACCAGGCGTCGGTCTCGTTCAGATTTGTAGCGGCGATAGGGATTGGCGGATTCGCGCCATCCCTGCCAAAACTCCGGAGTCCATTCGAAGTGGGATTGGTCCATGGCGCGCAATCGTTTCGGGCGGAAAACAGAAGTGTAGTGTAGTACGCCGGATTGTATGCGGCGAGATTTCCGCGATTTCTTTCCGTTCGCTGTCTGACGAAGGCTTGGCCGTCCCCGCCCGTTGAAGACCCTACGTCGAACTTGCGCGGCTTGCACGCTCCGAGCCCGCGAGTTTCTTGCGCCAGAAATCCATCGTGCGACGAAGTCCATCCTCCAGGCTCACTCTGGCATCCCAGTCCAGCACGGATTTCGCTTTGGCGGCGTCACCATACAGCACTTGAATATCGAGCGGCCGGCGCGGAATTGTATTCCAGACGATCTGTCCGCGGAATCCGGTCATGTCGCGCAGTTTCTCGGCGAGCGAGAGGACGGTCATCTTTTCGCCGGTGCAAAAGTTGAATGCCTGTCCGATGCTCGCTTCGGGTTTGCCCAGGCATGCCAGATAGGCGTCCGCATGGTCATCAATGTAAAGCAGATCGCGCTCCGGCGTCGGGTCTCCAAGCCTAACATCGCCGCCTTGCAGCATTTGCACGAGCATGCGCTCGACAAGAAAATGCGTGTTGTCACGCCTGCCGTAAGTGTTGAACGGGCGCAGGACCGTAACTGGAAACTTGTAGGCGTCCCACATGTAAAGCACATATTTTTCCGCCGCGTGTTTGCTCACGGAATACGGGCTGTTCGGCGCCTGCGGCGTATCTTCCCGCTTGGGCAGAGGTCCGTTGCCAAAGGTCTCCGAGGTTGAAGCAAACAAGAAGTGCTTGAGGTGCGGCACTTCCCTCAAACAGGATTCGGCTAGATTGATCGTGCCGCTTAGATTCGTATCCATCACTTCATTGGGGTGATCGTAACTGTAGGAAACGGGGCTGATCGATGCCAGGTGGATTACGACCTCCGGCTGCACTTCCCGCACGGCGCACCGGACGGCAAACTGGTCGCGCAAGTCGCAAAAAACGACTTTCACGCCGCGATCAGCTCCCAAAACATAGCGTCCCGTGACATACCTCTGCAAAGAGTAAAGATCGTAGTCCTTTCTCTCCGAAAGACGCTCAAGAAGGCGGCCGCCAACAAATCCAGTCGCTCCTGTCACCAGAACTCGCATGCCTCTTGATTCCTCCGTTTTTATCGGGCGACTACAGAGTCAACGCCTCGCGCAACCGTTCGCAGAACCTTTGGAAGCTGAACTCCCGCGCCACCCATTCCTGTGCTGCCGCTCCCATCCGGTGCGCGCGCGCCGGGTCGTGCAGCAGCTCAAACAGCGCGTCAGCGACTTCAACCGGATTCGATGGATCCACGAGCAGCCCGTGCACGCCCGCGCTTATGAACTCGGCAGGCGCCCCCATGCGCGGACCCACGACGGGTCTGCCGCGCGCCATGGCCTCCAGGAAAACGATGCCAAAGCCCTCGCCACGCGGTACCGGACCATCCAGCTCTGTTCGCGCAGGCATCGCAAATACGCAGCAACGATCATAGCAAACAGCAAGCTCCTCGGGGGAAACAGAGCCCGCGAAACGCAGTGAGCCCGCGATGCCCAATTCGTGCGTTCGCAACTCGAGCCGTTGACGGTCGTCGCCGTCGCCAACAATCCAATACTCGGCATCGGGCACGCGGCGCAAAACCGATGGCCATGCTTCGAGCATGACGTCGTGTCCCTTATATCTCTCGGAAGACGAGATGCGCCCGACCGTAAGCACGATCGGCGGTCGCGATTCCTCCGGGGCGCTCGCACCTGTTTTCGGGGGTGACAGAAGTTGCTTTGGCAGCGTGGGGGGGAGGATCACTGATGAAGAGTCAGCAAGTGCATGGCGCTTGATCGTGGCTTCGAGAGTAAATTGGGTGATGGCCACAAGGCGCGCCGCGGCTCGCAGCGCGGCACTCTTCGCCGCCGTCAGTTCGCCCCATACCTCGATCCCATACAAAATCACCCAGTACGGAATCCCGGTCAATCTCTTGATGAGGCGGCCGGCCGGCGCCACACCGATATGCGCGCAAATTATCAGGTCGGGACGCCACAAAATTGCAGATGCAACTGCGGAAACGAGGAAGCGAACTTTCGATGATCTCCGCAGGGCCGGGGGGCCGTTGGGTCGCGACGAGGCCTCTTCAGGCACCTCGACGACTTTGACGCGATCGTCACCCGAGACTTCGCGGAGTGCATCCAGCAACGTGCTCGTATAGTTCTGCACACCGCCGATGCCTTTCAGCGAAGGCGCCAAAACCAGGACCTTACGGCTTCTCCGAAGGGTCTCCGTCAATTTTTTTGAGTTTGGGTTGTTCACGATTCGCGGGAGTTCGATCAGGTGCTGCAAGTTCAGCGCGTTGTACTCCCATCCCTGTCGCTGAACGGATGCCGCGCCAATTCTAGATTTCGCCCCAGGACCTCGTCAAATATTGCCGCGAGTTCGCGGCCATTGCTTTCCCAAGAATATTGCCGCGCTGTTTCGGCAGCCTTCTCTCCGAGCCGGTTTCGGAATTGCACATCTTCGTACAGGCGAGAAATCATCGCGGCAAGACCGACCGAATCCCTGGGGTCATTGAGAATGAGGCCATCATTGCCATCGGAGATAATTTCGGAAACCCCGGCAGTCGCGGACACGATAACCGGCAAGCCACAAGCCATGGCCTCGGCCGGCGGCATGGCGTAGGAGTCCTGCAGGGACGGCCCGGCGTAAGCATCCGCAGCGGCGTAATAAAATTCGACATCATTGCGCGGCGGCAAAAATCGAACCCGATTCTCCAAGTGTTTTTCCTTCACAAGCGCCCAACAAGCGGATGAATCTTCACGACTGACGACAAGCAACTGGACCGGCGAGTCGCGCAGCCGCTCGAAAGCCTCCAGCAGAACGGGAACTCCTTTGTTGCGCCAGTCGTTGCCAACCAGGATCACGGCGAACTGATCATCGGTCAGATTGAGCCCGCTGCGCGCGTTCCGGCGGAGCGCCGCGCGCCGCGCTACATTGAATACCGAATGATCCAATCCGAGATGCACGACGGGAATCCGGTCACCCCTCTCAAAACACTGCCGGAGTTCTCCGAGGGTCTTTTCAGAATGGACAACAAGCGTCGTGCCAAGATTCATGTAGCAGCGGCGTTCCATCCAAGTGACGACCCGATAGTAAAGGCGCCGGTGAAGGAGCCGCGGCCAGTGCCACACCGGAGTTCGCAAGAATCGCATCTCCGGTCCGACTTGCTGGACGTACCGCGCAAAAACGATGTGCACGCAGACAACATCCGCGCGGGAGTAGTTCGCGCCTGAGCTGAAGACAAGATCGTGCCGCAGGCCTCCGAAGCGGCGGTCCCACGCAATCCTCAAGCGAACGGCGGCCAGCCACCACAAGAAATTAAGGAGGTGCGGGCCGGGCAATTTCGAGATGCGATGCCAAACGATCTTCAACCGATCCACGTCTTCAACATCTTGGGCATAAACGTGAATTTCGAATTCGTCGGGGAGATGGGACAGCCATTCGACGATCACGCGCTCGCTGCCATGACGCTTGTCGAGAAACGGCGAGATCACCGCGAGCCGGGGTCTTTGCTTCGCAGCATTCATGGTTTACGCCCGACGCCGGATGTTTCGCGCACCTGCCGCACACAGTCGAAGCGCCAGATTCGCAAATTTTCTGACTGAGTCGAAGGACTCAAAACTTGGAGGTACCTTCTCCACATCCTCAGAGATCTGGGCCACTACGACGTGGCGCGATGGCGGGGACCACGGCAGGGAGCGGCGGATTCGCCAAAAGGTCCGGCAGCCGGAAAAGAATACCGGTCAGAAGCCAAAAATAGACGTTACAAGTATAGTTTTGATAGGCAGAAAGCCCCTCGTAGGTCAAAGGCACGAGTAAGAAAAACGAATACCAGCAGATCGCGAAGGCGATTGGATACAGCCGCGTCCTCTTTAGTGATCGAACTATCTTCCACGAATGATACAGAACTGCAATCGACCAAAGAAACCACAAAAACGGCGCGATGAGCCCCATTTCTACGATCAAGTTCCCGTAGCCTTGCTCAACCCAAATGCCAGGTGCGCGTTCCCCGAGGAGCTTGGCGACATATTGAGTTCCGAGCGAGGCCGTGCCGATACCATTGCCCAAGACCCAATTGGGGCCATCGAAGGCGGACAAGAAATTCCCGATCGGATAGTCCCAACTCCGATTCGCCCCTTCAAATGCCGAGCTGTTGGGCGAGAGCGTCTCGGCGTAATAGGAAAGACGCGATCCGGCCTCATCGGGAAACAGCATCAGCAACGCGGCCAAGCCGAGAGCCAGCACGATGAACGAGCGACGAATCACTCTTACGAGCCGATGACCCTGCCCCCACTGCCACGGCGCACCCCACAAAAACCCCGCGCAAAGAACGAGCACGCTCACGGCCGAACCTACAAAAGCGCTCCGCGAACCGCTCAGTAAGGCTGCGATGCCCAGCACGCCGATCACAGCAAAAACGAGCTTACGATTTCGCGGTGTATGCAGCAGCAGGTAAGAAGCAGTACCGAGCACGAGAATCAGCGTCATAATTAAGTACAGTGCGAACCGGCCTGAGCTGACAAAGACAGAATCCGGAAGCGAAAGTACCCGGCCAGTCAGCGGTGTAACCTTGGAAAGATTCCCCAGATCTTCCAACTCGGGAGCAAGATGCTCTGGATTCAGGAAAGTATTTCCAAGGATGGCCTGAGCAATCCCAAGTCCTCCGATGACGCCCGCCAAAACCGCGTTAAACACCAGAAATTTCCTGAGATCCTCGTCGTTGCGAATCAGAGCGTAGCCGACCCAGAGCAGGGGCACGTAGTAAAAATAGACTTTGAAACCTAGCAGCCCGTACAAGATATGCGGCGAGTTTTGATTGAATATCTGCAGCACACCCAGCCAGAAGAAAAGACCAAGGAAGAACAGGAAGGGCGGACGGAATGTTTTTTCTCGAGACCGACGTATCTCTACGTACACTGCGGCGTACACGAAGGCCAGGAGAACGTCCTTACCGAAGAAGAGCGCGAGGTTGTTCGCCATGTACTTCCGGACAAGGTCCTCAAACAGCATCCAGATGAGGAACATGTAGAAGCCGGTGCGCCACTGACGCAAGGCGGTGACGCACACAGCGCAAGCAGCGAATCCGAGCGTAACGTAAATCAGGGAGCGTGTGTCATCTGCGGCGACTTTCTCCCCGACCTGCCACGCTGCCACGATTGCCAGAATGAACAGGCACAATCCGAGCCAAGCCTGGCTCCTCATCGCCGGAATGCGCGCGGTCAGCAACTTGCAATCACCTCAGGTCCATCATCCTTCCACTTCATTGCCACCAATCAAAACCAAAGTCATTCTATAACAGCGGCACAACCTGGAGAGCCAGAACTCCCGAAAACGATCAGGCGGGCGCGCTATCGATCCGCGGGATCACGTTTTTCATCCAGTTCCTCACGGCGCGCGTTTTATTCTCCGTGACCAGCGAGACGAGCCACGCGAATGCGAGCGTTGCCACGCCTATCGCGAGGCCGCGGGCCACGTGAGCCGCATCGGGCTGCCATCTTTGCAGCGGAACCATCCAGGCCCTCAGGAATAGCAGGAGCGGGAAATGCAGCACATACAAACTGTATGAGAATCCCGCTAAAACGCGCGCGATTCGTGAGTAGGCATTTCCACAGGTTCCAAAGTTCATGTGGATCACGCCAAATAGAAACAAGGAGAATCCGATGCCCACGGCCAGATCGCTCCCGAGCACGGTCGATTTGCCCGTTCGCGCGGCGATGAGACAGGCTGAAAAAACGAGCCACGACAAAACCACGTAGAACAAAATCTGGACTCTTGGCCGGAGCGGGCACTTGGAATACGCAACAACCAGCACAGTTCCCGCGAGCCAGATGAGGAAGCCTGCGAGTATCGCCCAACCTACGAAAGCTGCAACGCAAACCGCGAGAATCGTAAGCGGGATCGCCCAGCGAAGGGAGCGACGCAACCAGGCGATGCCGGCGGCCAGGGCGGCGGGAAATAGCACGTAGTACCAGAATTCGTTCGCCAAGCTCCATAGAGGACCGTTCGATCCGAACGTTGGGACGACGATCGTCTGCAGAAAAAATAAGTTCCCAAGAAAGGTCCCAATCCCCATCCGCGATTGGACGATGGCTGAGCCGAAATTTACCACCGGATTCGAATAGACACCCGTCGAAGCAAAGATGGAGGTGCCGAGCTTGTCCCACAACAATCCGAACAGCAGGCCCGGAATTAGCACGACGTACAGCCGGGAAGCGCGGTCAATCGCATAGTCGCGCGCCGACCAAGTTCCGGATGCCTGCCTGCCAAGAATTGCCGAGGATATGAGGAACCCGCTCAACACAAAAAAAACGAGCACGGCTTCGTTTCCAAAACCTGTGAAGAAATAAATGATTTTCAGAAAGGCCCCAGGATGACTTAACTGCTGGAAATCCACAAAGAAGAGCCCCCGGAGGTGATTCCACATCACGGCCCACGCCGCCAGCCCACGAATCAAATCCAGATGGTCCGAAGCTACCGGAGTTAGAGGGCGTGGCTCAAGGTTGAACGGAGATTTCAACTCGTTTCACGCTCGAGAAGATTGGAAAAGGACGCTGCAATCACGGCCCACGAGAAAAACTTCTGCTGGGCGTAGACACTTTTCTCGCGAAGGCGCTTTTGCATATCGGGGTCGGTAAGGACTCGACTTAGGACTTTGCCTAAGGCTTCGCGGTCACGGTACGGCACGAATTCGATTCCAGCCTCGGCGAGCGGCGTGCCTGCCGCGCCTCCCGCGTACCCAAGGATCGGCACACCGCAGGCAATTCCGGCCATCACGCTTCCGCGCCTCGGAGTGATTTCCCCGCGAACGCAAAGCATCGCATCGGATTTGGCGAGCGTCTCGCTAACCTTATGATCTCCCAGAAGTCCCAACACCGAGACTTCGACGGGCACGTCCGCAAAAACGCGCGCGATTTCTTCTCTTGCCTCGTCAGTGCCGCGTCCAAGAAATATGATGCGGATTTTGGAGCCGTTCGCTGCAGCCGACCGAACTGCGTAGGAAATGTCATCCAGCTCGAGATCCTGTTTCGGCGGTTCGGTCAAACAGAAAACTGCGACGGTTTTCGCGGGGTCCTCTGAAGCCCCGGAGGATCCCGCGCCCGCTGGCGGCGCCGATATATTTGCGCCGATCGGAATGAAAGCCGCCTTCGCGCGATTGTTGGGCAGCCAGCCGATTTTCTCGAGCGGATCGGCGAATATGGACTTCATCGCGCTTCGGTACAGTCTCCAAATGACCCAGTCCTGGCATGCCCCGCGAAGACGGTCAATCCAGCGAGAGCCACCCTGTTGCCGCGTTGGCTCGTGGAAGACAACCGCGACGCGCGCGCCAGCGCGCCGAAGCACGGCAACGACGGCGAGCGCGAGAAACGGAAATCCGCGGCGCGACCAGATCAGCGCAGTGTATTGAACGATTACCCATTTTCCACGCCACGCTGCGCTCTCGCGTGCGAGCCACCGCAATCCCCCGATCCAGCCTTCCTCCATCCACGGCACTCGGGCGTGCTTCAATTCGATTCCTCTCGCGCCGAGCGCCCCGCCCAGAAACGTGCAGTAATCCTCCACACCGTCCACAGGCGTGTCCCTCCGCCCGAGAAGCGCGATCCAGGTTTCCTGCCGCGCTGTAGTGTTCTTCAATGCCGCCATTAGAGAGGGCTCGTGCCGTAACTGAGTGGAACTGCCGGAATCAGGTGCGAGGCGCTGCGGAGAGAAATCGTGACTCGCCCGTCGCATCGCCCCCGTGCCGAGATCAACGGCAACCTGAACATGACGAGCTGCAAGCGTTAGCCATCCGTCGAGTGTGCTTTATCGCTTCCGCAATTTGACGAGGACCGATGCGCTCGAGTCCTACGCAGGTGTAGAGCGTTGCCCTGCCGCGACCCTGAGTCTGGCAGTCGCTCCGCCTGCACCCCATTCGTCAATCATGCGACTCAGCCCCTCGGATAAGCCCACTTGTGGCGACCAGCCAAATTGGGAATGGGCTTTGCGGATGTCGCTGACGTAAATGGTTTGGTCGCCCGGCCGAAACTCACCATGATCCACCGCGGGAAGTTTTCCCGCGAGTCTCGATAAAATCTCGCGAAACTCCTCCCATATAGAGATCGTATGGGTTGGACCGCCTCCCACGTTGTAGATCTGGCCAGCGGACCGTTGCCTCCGGTTGACGGCGCGAATCATGAGTTCCACCAAATCCTCAACGTACAGCACGTCCCGTACTTGCTTGCCATTTCCGTAAATCGTGAGCCGGCCACCGCCAAGCGCCGTCAGGGCGAAGTGCGCCACCCAGCCTTGATCTTCGTTTCCGAACTGGTGCGGTCCGTAAATGCACGACATTCGGAATACGATGCTCGGAAGGCCATAGATACGGTGATAGTCATGCACGTACTGATCGGCCGCACCCTTCGAGCATCCGTACGGAGAATGAAAATCGAGAGGACAGGTTTCCGCAACGCCATCGGGTAGATCTTCAAACTCGTAACGCGAGGCACGTTCGACGACGCGCACGTGCTCTAGTCCTCCGTACACCTTGTTCGTCGAGGTGTATAGGACGACAGGCATTGGATTCTGGCGCCTCGCCGCTTCCAGAACGTTTACGGTTCCCTGAGCGTTGATCGAAAAATCTTCGCGCGGATTTACGACGGAAGTCGTCACGGCCACCTGGGCTGCGAGATGAAACACAGCGTCGGCGCCCTTCACCGCTGTTTCGACAGCGCTGGAATCCCGCACGTCCCCTTCGATGAAACGAAGGCGGTCCTGATGCTGCGCTTCGAGCCAATCGAGATTCTGCTGCACGCCCGCGCGGCTGATATTGTCGAACAGAACCACATCGTGGCCATCGCGCAGTAATCTATCAGCCAAATTTGTGCCGATGAAACCGATTCCGCCTGTGACCAGAGCTCGCATTTGTGATTGCTACCCGCTTTCCCTTCGCGCTGATACTGCCCTGTCCCGCCACAGCATGATGTCCGCCGCGTACAGCGCACGCCGTCGTTCGGTTAAGTCAATTTCTTCAGGCGATGGCGCATCGTTTTGAGGACCATCGGCAACCCTTTCCAGTATGCGCCAAGACTCCTCAGAGCGCCGAATTCTGCAAAGACAGCCTGAAGCAACTGGTAGCGATAGTAATACTCCAGATAGACCAAATGAACCTCGTCTTGCGGCCAGTTCCGCGCCGGCGCGAAGAATTCCTTTGGATGCTCCCAAACTGCCGAAATCATCTTGTCTCGGCACTTCTGAAATGTAAAGCCACTGAGGGTCATCTTCTGGCCCGCACGTGCAATCTCGACCCTTTTCCCTTCATGACGAAGATAATGGTCCACGAGATCAGGAATCTCCGCTTCGTTTCGCCAGCCCACGAAATGTTCACCCTCGCGGAAACCCCACTCGATAAGTTCCGACGGCATGCCGGTGATCAGCAGCGCGCCTCCGGCCATCGCTTCATAGCACCGCATGTTGGCTTCTTGCGGAAAATCCGCACGACTCACATTCACAACAATCTTGCTCTGCTGATAGATGCCTGCGGTTTCCTGTTTGCTGTACCACTTTGTCCGGTCATTCATCTTGAATCGGTCGGCGAGTGCATGGATGATCCGTTTCCGCTGGTCATATTGCGCATAGCCGAAGCCGCCGACCCATCCCAGGTCCAGCGGGCGGCTCTCGCCGCTTGAACTTTCCTGGAATAGGTCCGCGTCCACAGCGTGGGGAAGAACGATAACGTTGGGATGACCCGCTGCCTTGTACAGTGGCGCCAGCCAGGGATGCCAAACGAAAACGTAATCGAAAAGCATGGACCAGCGAACGCGCGACGAAGGCCACCAAAACGAATCAATGTCCAGCGACGCCGTGGGTACAGGGGAAAGCTGCAAGTCTCGCGGAAGTCCTGGTGTGTCAACTACATGCGCAACGAGATCCGGAAGTTCGCCTCGACTCCGTGCATTTTCGAGTATCGCCAGGATGCTCGCGCTCGGCCCGAGGACGTCCAAGCGAAAATGAGTTGCAGAGCCGGGGGCAAACGCATCTGACAGGTATTTCTCGGTGATGTGCCGGCGAGAGCTATCGTAGCTGAAAGCCACTTGAATGTGTCCAGCGGCCTCGGCGCCACTCGGTTGCGACGCGAGACGATTCGTCAAGTCCATCGTTCGTGGTCTCATTTCCTCGTACCGCTTGAGGCGCCCGGTTAACAGAATCGCGCGTTGCGCGCGAGTGTACCGAAGCCACCTATTCCCTGGGCACCCGGGGGGTTAATTCTCTCGGCGTGGCAAGAAAGTGATTGGTCGAATACCATCGGACGTCGTAGTTCATCTCTTCAAACTCGGCAGTGAGCAGTTTCCCGTTCTCATCGGAATGGATTTCGCACTCAAAGAAAGGCCTGTACTCGGCAAGGACCTTTCTTGCCCCGCGGAATACTTCCACTTCAGCCCCCTCCACGTCGCACTTGATCAATTGCGGGGGCCGTTCTGTTAGAGCGAAATCATCCAAGGAGACCGACGGAACCGAGATCGTTCCTGCAATAGAGTTAGGGACCACTTTCCCCAACCCTTTGTCTGGTGACACAAATTCGTCCACAGGTTTGAAAACGACGAAGCCACTAGTTGACCAAGCAGCGCACCGGACGAGTCGGACATTGTGAGCATTATTCCGCTCGATATTCTCAGCGATGTCCGTTCCGAGGCTCGGTTCGGCCTCGAACGCCACAACCCTGCCAGCGGGCCCGACGATTCGGGAACCAATCAGAGAATAAAATCCGTTGTTCGAACCAAGATCGTAAAAAACCATCCCAGGTTTCAGATAGTCCCGCAGTATCCCCTGAAGATCGGCGTCTGCGTGTCCTCGAAAGTAATGAGCGCCGCTTCTGGGGTTCAACTTCAACCAGATATCTTTGCCCACGCCATCTTGAACCTGAAACCACTCACGATGACCGGCCGGCAACATACGTGCACCGAATTTCTTCGCGCAAAACCGGAATCCGGGAATACGCTTCATCGTGGATAACAGTTGGTCGTTCTCAATGAGCCAACGCGAAAGCGCGATTCGCATATCCATAGGCTGCCTTAAGACCTCAGGACCGCGAGAACTTGATCGGACAACGCAATGGAGAGGGGTTTCATCGGTTAGGAACGACATCCTTGGCACGGCCTCGCGCTGCGGTCACACATCGCTTCCAGCAATTGCGCGATGTCGGCGTTTGACTTGAAAATGTTCATATCAAAACGAACAATTTGACTCTGACGAATCGAGTCTCGGAGGAAGCCACTGGTGATACGGCAGTTCGCGGAATCATACATGAACCTATATTTCATGGCGCCAGCACTCGAACTCCGCCGCCGTGTCCCCTACTTTCATTCGAAGATCGCATCTCCACCATTTCCAGCCGCCTCACAATCCTACAACTCCGTTGAATCGACGCCACCAGTTATGAGGAGACATCATCTCCTCCAAACGAGGCCGCACTCCGGTTTGAATTATGTCGCGCCACTTTTGCGGGTCCGAAAGCACCTCGTGCACCGCATGTTCGAATCCAGCGAGATCATCGGTTGAAGCGGTCAATAGCGGCTTCAATGCGTCGTCGCTGTAGTAAGTCAAGCTGGCGCCGTGCGGCGAGGCGATCACCGGAGTCCCACTAGCGAGCGCCTCCGATACCACGAACGGGAAAGGATCGTAGCGCGAGGGGCACATGGAAAAATCCGCCGCATTGTAAAGGAGCGGCAAGACGTCATAGGTGGCATTCTGAAACACACGGATATTCGGAAGCGCTTGAATCCCCTCCGGGAGAGGACCGCGCACCGCAACAAGCATGGTCAATTCCGGAAATTTGCGCGCGATGTGCTCGACCGCCCCGAATCCCTTCATCGGGTGCGAACTCCCCACGTACAACCCAACCGCCTTCGACTCGATACCTAACTGTCGCCGACAAACTTCTGTATCGAGTCGTCGAAAATGATTCAGGTCTATCGGGTACCACATCACTTGGGCGTCATATCCAAAATAACGGCGGATCTCACCACGAATTGACTCCGAGCAACACAGTGCGATATTGCCTTTCCCCGAGTACCGCTCGAGGACCATCCCATCCCACCATTTCAGTTTCAAGTATCCCCGGTATTTGATGTACGGACGAATCGCTTCCGCCTGGCCGCGATATGTACCGTGGAAAAACTGACCGTGTTTCACAGCCTTGCCGAGCGGATACCAGCCTACCGTGGAGTTTGAAAGCACCAGGCGAACACCGGGATGGAGGGCCTCCTTGACTGCCTTGCCGATATAATATCCGTGAAGGCTGCCGGCCAGCAGCCATTCGACCTTATTCTGGGAATCGGGATGTCGCCAGCGCTCGGGGCCGGTGTTCTCGGGATGAAAAACACGGACGCCATAACCGCGCTCCTGAAACCCGCTCGCCAGGTACTGTAGGAATCGCTCCATACCTCCCAGTCGTTCGATTGGCCCGGTTGAAAGGATGAAGATCTCGTCGCGGAGCGTCGTCAAAGGATTCCTCTGCAGCTCATGAGGCGCTGGCGATAAACCACCCATGAGGTTGCGGCGAACCATCGTAGGCTTCCTTCTCGATGGTGTAGTTGTATCGTGTCAACAAATCCTTCACGCCAGCAACCGTGTCATGCACTTCCACGAACAGTCGGGGTCTATACTGATGCAGGGTCTTTTCCGCTCCCTCTAGAGCTTCTATTTCCGCGCCTTCGATATCCATCTTGATCCAATCCAGTCGCTCCAGCTTCAGGTCATTCACGAGGTCGTCAACTGTTGTTGTCTTTACACTCGCGGAATGGCCGGCTTCATCGATCCGGCAGCAGTCGGGTGATTTTTCCGTATACCATCCAAGTTCTTCGCCCGTCTTCGACCATGCTGCCAGGGAAATGACTCTGCAATTGGCCACGTCGTTTAGTTTAAGATTGGCTTCCAATTGTTTTCTATTGATTGGCTCGGGTTCCAACGATATTACGCGTCCCGACGGACCGACGATCTTTCCTGCATGAATCGAATGCCAACCCACAAATGCTCCAATATCTAGGAAGACGTCCCCTTCTCTTGGCGCGACCCACTCAACTGGTTCGTACCCCCCCATGTGAATCATGACTTCGATCGCCGCTTCATTTTCCGGAACGAACCAACCGCGCATGGACCGACTCCACAAGACTTCTCCTCGCAGGGAAAAAGGATAGCGGGACCAGTGCCAAGGTGTCCGCAGTGTCCCGGAAGACGGAGCTTCTCGAATCATGCGAAGCAACGAATAAACCGCCTTGTTACAAAGGAGCTTCCCGGTTGTCGTGAATTTCGCGCCCCGAGTTTCCGTTACGAAATCCCGGACGGAACGCTTTCGAACCTGATCGTTGATACCCCACCGCGATTCAACCACTTGGGTCTCCATTAACGTCATCTATCTATGCCCAAACCAACGCGCCGCTTCAGAGGTAGGGTGCACAGCGACCTCCGCAACCAGGGTTCACACCAACTGGTCGCGTTTTTCCCGCGGCACCGCGAGGTAATTCCTGACTTCCCAATACTCTTCCTTCGGCTGGTGCGGACGGGTACTCCCATCGACAAGAATGTCGAACCATTCATAGTCATAGGTTCGAACCAGCTTCAAGATATCGGCGGCTGCATACCCCCAGGCTCGCGTGACCAGGTCCAACGCTTCACAAATGATCAAAGGCCTGATGCGCTCCAGCAGGTGTTGAGCGCCGCGAAAGGCGTCCACTTCGCCGCCTTCAGTGTCGATCTTTATGAGATCGACTCTGTCGATTCGCTCGCGGCGCAAGTATTCGTCCAAGGTCACAGTCTCGACCTTGACCTCCTTTGTGATTTGATCCAATGCCGGCGTTCGGAGGCTGTTCATTGTGGTAAAGCCGTCGACCACTACCGACAAAGACGCGATGCCCACTTCCGCGGTCAAAGCGTATGGCTCAAGAGTTACCGATTCGGTTCCGTTGTGGCGAAGGTGAAGCCGCATCCGTTGGCGCTCTCGTGGGGAGGGTTCAAACGCGATCACTCGCCCATCGCGTCCCAATTTCTTCGCGGCAATTATGCTGTACAGACCATGATAGGCGCCAATGTCCAGAAATGTCATCCCGCACTGAAGATATTTCCAAAGAAACCTGAGATCTCCGACGTCGTCCCCCCAGTATTCAAACGGACTTCTAGTTACAGTAAAGGCCGCCGGGAAGTATGACCACCAGAAATGCAATTGATCTTGAGGAGTCAACCTCAGACGGACCTGATGCGGAGCGTAGGGCAACTTTGCGAGCCACATTGTTGCGAAAAATCGGGCTGTCGTCCGCTTTTGTTCGGGCGACTTCCTCAGGAAGTTTTGCACCCGCTCCAGTGAGATCATGATCACAAGTTCGTATCAGTGGTTTTCGATTCTTTGCTATCCAGCTCCGGAAGTTCACCACGCGAGAGGACCAGGGTCATATAATCGTCACCGGAAAGGCTGTTCAATATGTCGGCATCGGAAGACTCTTGAACTCGCCCCTGCTCCAGCCGACAAATCTTAAATCCGCAGGCCCTCACTTCGTTTAAAAAAGCGCTGGGTATCTTATCAGCCTGCTTAAGCCCCGTCGGCCAAAACTCAGTCAAAATCGTGACGGCGGAGTTTTGCTGTAGCGTCCTTCGCATGCCAATGAAAGCATCATACTCGGAACCTTGAATGTCCATCTTGAGGAAATCGATGCCAATCGGATTGCCCGCGAAGTAGTCGTCAAGAGAGATTGCTTCCACCGTAACCGCCGAGCGCTTCGTTCCGGCCTGCTGAACGGTCTCGCCAAGGGGCCGATATGTTCGGTGATCGCCGAAATTCCCACTTGAGCGATAAAGGAGCGACTTTCCGGAGGATGCTGAGACGGCTTTCTGGTCAGCCAAAACGTTCTGGCAGTGGTTCACAGCTACGTTCCTCTGTAGAAAAGCAAAATTCCCCGGGTCAGGTTCGAACGCAAATACTTTCCCCGTGCTTCCAACAAGGCTGGAAGCGAGCACGGTGTAATATCCGATGTGCGCTCCGACATCAACGAACACCATCCCCGGCCGCAAGTTCTCTTCGAGGAACTTCGTCTCTTCTGGTTCCCAAATTCCTTCCGTAAACATGGTGGAGGATACTGCTTCGTCCCGGAGATCCATGTGCAGCATCTTTCCGTTCACGGAGATCTTCACCGAGCGGCCAAACATAGAGGCGAGTCGCGCCTGAAGACGAAATCCAGGGAGCACTTGCCGAACCGTCCTGCCGAGAAACATTCTCCAGGCTTTTCTCCGCGTATTCAGCTCGAAAGTGAGGATCTTTTGAAAAATCGCTGGCTCGTTCAAGAAGTTTTGTGGCGAATCGCGTGCAACTGATCTTTCAAACTGAAGAAACCGCGCGTCGCAGATTGCCGCAATTCAAAATTATGCGTCCGTTCCTTGGATACCCTCGCCCCCAAGTGATTCGCGCCCGACCTCCACTTGAGCAGGGGATACTGAAAATGAACATGGTATGTTCAAAAAACCCGCCCACTCGTCTTTCGGGTGGGTCACCGGCTTGGTCGCTACAACCAACTCCGGAAGGCACTCCCAGTCATCAATGAGTCCTTGGTCGTCATAAAGAGTGACGCGCAAATTATAGGAACCGGGGCGCAGGGGAAGTGACGGAAGCCGGTAGAGGAAGTGTTGCACGCCCTCCTGCAGCCGCAATCCATCAAATCCGGCACCCCAAAGCAGCTGCCGTTCCCCATTGTATAGGACGATCCCGTGCTGGACATTGCGGAGAGATTGATTAACGACCAGCGTAACTCTGGCGGTCAGCGGCCCAAACGAATCGAGAACATTTGGGCTTCCGCCGTGAGGTTCCGAGATCTCCCACTTCTGAAAGCTTGCCTTGACATCGGGAGCATTGGACCTGGCCCGCAATTCCAGTTGACCGGAGCCGGCGGCTTCGTACGCAGCCGATACTTCGGCCGTCGAACCTTGACCTCGAATCTCACCGCCGTCAATCCAGAGAACGCGTTCGCATAGGCGGCGAATCTGATTCATCTGATGGCTTACAAAGACGATTGTGCGGCCGCTCTTAGACACTTCCTGCATTTTGCCCAGGCACTTCTTCTGAAACTCGAGGTCGCCGACTGCCAGCACTTCGTCCACAAATAGGATCTCCGGTTCCAGATGCGCGGCGACGGCAAACGCCAGCCGCATCTGCATGCCCGTGCTGAAATGTTTGAGTGGCGTATCTATGTACCGTTCGACTCCGGCGAAATCAACGATCACGTCGAACTTCCGGACGATTTCGCCTTTCTTCATTCCGAGGACGGCTCCGCTCAAGAAAACGTTTTCGCGTCCCGTGAGCTCGGGATGAAAACCCGTGCCAACCTCGAGAAGACTTGCGACCCGGCCACGTATCTCGGCGAACCCCACTGTAGGGCGGGTGATGCGCGAGAGAATTTTCAGCAGCGTCGTCTTGCCGGCGCCATTCCGCCCGATGAGGCCGACGACCTCGCCCTGTTGCACGTCGAACGAGACGTCCCGCAGCGCCCACAGGTAATCGCGAGTACGCGGTTCCTGTCCGCGCCGGAACGGCGCAGTGAACGCGCGCGTCAGCACGTCGCGCAACGCAAGGTACCGCTCGCGCTCACCGACGCGGTAGCGCTTGCCCAGCCCTTCGACGTGAATAACGGTTTCGCTCACGCTCTAATCCGCACCAGCCCTAAACCACATCGGCGACAGTCGTTTCCATTTTCTGAAAATATCCGACTCCACTCAACAGGACCACGAACACCATTCCGACGGAAACAGCAAACATGCGCCCCGGCGGATCGCCACGGCCCGTGAGGGACCACCGAAATCCTTCGATCACTCCCGCCATCGGATTCAGGCCATAGAGCCAGCGCCATTTGACCGGAACGAGAGAGCTCGGGTACACCACGGGCGACGCAAACATCCAGAATTGCACCAGAAACGGCAGCACGTAGCGCACGTCGCGATAAATCGCGTTCATCGCGGAAAGCCACAACCCCACGCCCAGAGCAGTCAGAGTTGCCAGCAACAGAAACGCGGGCAGCCACAGTATCGCGGCGCCGGGCCGAACCCGGTAGTAGACCATCAACACGAGGAACATCAGGAACGAAACTCCGAAGTCAACCAGACCTGAAAGGACAGCCGAAAGCGGCAGGGCCAGGCGGGGGAAATAGACCTTGGTGATGAGCCGCTGATTTTCGACGATGGTATTGGTCGCATTCTGCAAGGCTGCTGCGAAATAGAGCCAAGGAAGCAGGGCGCTGTAGTAAAAGATCGGGTAGGGCAAGCCGTCGGATGGAATGTGCGCCAGTTTCCCAAAGAAAAGGCTGAAGACGAGCATAGTGAGTAATGGCTGCAGAACAGCCCACGCCGCGCCAATCGCGGTTTGCTTGTAACGGATCTTGATGTCCCGCCACACAAAGAAGTAGAGCAGTTCGCGGTAATCCCACAATTCGCCCAGCGGGATTGCCCACCAGCGGCTCGGCGGTGTGATGCGAAGTGTGACAGGCTTTGCGAGTGTGGAGGGTTCGGCGATAGCGTTCAAGCTGCTCACTCGGGCCCACGGGATTTGAGCTGATTCACGTCTTCCTGCTCGATCCGGTCCATCAACTGCTTCCGGCGCGTCAGATAATTCTTCACCGTCTGAGATGCCTCCACGGGAACAACCGCAAACTGGTTATGCGCTGCGTCGCGCCAGGATATCGGCCCGCGGGACGGAATCAAATGCGTTCCCCATTGGAAGATGAGGCCCACATTCCACAGCGCCAAGACAACTGTCGCGCTCGCGCAGATGATCGCGGCGCGCCGCTCCGTCCATGTGCTCCCAAGCCAATCAAATAATGCCGCTAGCCCCAGCACGTAGATCGGCGTCAACGCAATGAAGTAGCGGTTTCCAAACGAAGAAAGTCCATCCCAGGATTCGTAGCTGCCGATCGTGTACAGAACCGCCGCGAAGACCAGGATCAGGTACAACCCGAGTTCTCGATCGTGTTTCATCAAAAAGTAGAGGCCGACGACTGCCGCGAACAAAATAGGGGTCCAGCTGAAAAGCCCGTGGTCGTCGGAAAAACACGCCTTAAGCAACCATGGTGACTTCCAGACCCAGAGATTCTCGTAGCCCGACTTAAAGTAACTCCCATAGATAATTCGCTTGGTCACCAAAGTCGGCAGAAATGCCGCAACTAGCGCAATCGCGAAGATCATGTTCCCAATGAAAAGGCTCGCCATGGCGGGCACACCGCCGCTCTTACGCGCATTCCAATATCCCCGAAGCGACTCCAGCAAAGGCATCAACAGCAGTACCCCAGTCACGTAGTAAACGTCCATCATGAGTCCGCCGATCGCTCCGAGCGCGACCCATTGTCCCCACGACCGCGCGCCGCGAGTGCGAATCCAGTACCAAAGAAAAAGCGCCACCATGAAGGCCGAATGAGCGTGGGACCAGGATGGATTGAAATACATATAGACCGGCAGCGAACTCGCGAACCAGATGCCGAGGGTGGCAAGAAAGGCCCAACGCTCGGCAACATACCTTCGCGCCAGCACAAAGGAAATCATCAGCGCGAAAAACCCGTAGAGCGCCGTTCCCACAGCCATAGCCACCCGGTAAGGTTTGGAGAAACCATCGGCAGGAATCTGCCCACCCAAACGGTCAAACAGGAGCACGCCACCGTGCGCAACCAAGAGAAAGGGAAACCAAAGAATCGCGGGTCCAACGGAAAAGTGATTATCCAGGTGACCGGTGACGGTGTATTCGTCCGGCGTGATGTTTCCTTGCGCGTCCGTGCGGCCCATTCGAAAACTGGCGTTGGCCGCCAGCCAATCATTCGTGAAATCCAGGCGGTGCTCAATCAGCATGGACCGCGCAAAAGCGTAATAGCCCACGCCATCGCCCCGTACCCAGGGATTGCTGAGTGGAAGCGTGAGCAAGAATATTACCGCCAGGAGCGCTTCGTATTTCGTGAACCTACGCAAGCGAGTTCCGCTTCCTCAACCGGCGCACATCCCGGCTTTTATGGCAAAGCTTCGAGGCTTTCGCCACAATCGCTACGACGCCACGGGCGCCGTCGAACCCGCGCGCCCCTCGACGTTTTCCTTCCGCAGAATCGCGATGATGGAAAGTGGCGGAAGCGGCAACAAGGAATCCACTAACCGGAAGAAGGGCGTCAAAATATTCAACAATCGTATCTGCCCCAGCCCGAATGTCTTTCGATGCAGGACGCGTCCATTGAACCACCACACTGGTACGCCCGGCCGGTTGAATTTCAGCGTCTCCTCGACTCGGAACCCGGCCTGCTCGGCCACGCCAACCAGCTGCTCGCGTGTGTAGCGTCGGAAATGCCCTAGCACCTCGTCGAGGGTGCCATAAAGCCCGGGCCCGCACGGAACAAGAATAATGGCGCGGCCGCCATCTTCCAGCACGTTCCATATGTTTCGCAACGCGCCCAGATCGTCTTCCACGTGCTCGATGACGTTGAGGCAGACGACGGTATCGAACGACTGCCCCGTGGGAAACGTCGCCGGATCCATCGCATTTGTGTGCGCAACGCGCATGTATGGCCGCGTGGCACGCAACGTGACGAGATAGTCCAGATAATGAGAGTTGACGTCGGTGGCCCAATAAACCGACCGCGGCATCAGGTGAACCGACATATTGCCGGTGCCAGCCCCCACTTCGAGGACACGATCGCCGACGTACGGCCGAATCACATCGGCCATCCAGCGCGTGAATCGCGGCGCCCGGTTCAGCCGCTCGAGAATTTCTCCACCGGTTTCATCCTCAATGAAAATGCGATCTGACGCTGCGTAGTGCAGAATCGCCCACAGTGCGCGCACGCCGTCAGTCCATTTGATCTTCTTTCCTTCTCCGTAAGTGCGGCCCGAATAACTGATGGGGACTTCAAAAATCCGGCTGCCTCGCTTGGCCAGCTTGATGGCCAGTTCCGGCTCGACGTCAAACGTAGAGCTTTCGAGCGGAATACTCTTGAGCAGCTTCGCCCGCACCATCTTGTAGCAGGTCTCCATGTCGGTAAGGTTGAGATCGCAGACCAGATCGCACAGGAAAGTCAGCAGTCTGTTTCCCAGCGCATGCCGGAAAAAAAGCGCGCGTTTGTATCCCCCGGCCATGAAGCGGGAACCGAAGACCGCATCGGCGTCCTCGTAGAGAAACACCTCGACCATCTTCAGCAGATCGCTCGGGTGATACTCCAGATCGGCGTCATGGATCACGACCAGCTCGGTATCTGCCTGCGTGAGCCCGGTGCGAATTACCGCTCCCTTGCCGCTATTCTTCTCGTGCCGCATCCAGATCCAGACGAATTTCGGGCCGCCCCGCGATTCCTGCGAACTCCGGAAACGAGCAATCGCGTCCGCCGTGCCGTCGGACGAACCATCGTCCACGACGATTACCTTGACCTGTTCCAAGAGAGACGATTCTCCGAGCACCTCAAGCCGCGCGAGGCTCGCCTCAACCAGGAACTGTTCGTTGTACGCCGGGACGATTACGGAAAGAGTTGTGCTCGTGCGTGTCTTCGCGGGGACGTCACCCGAGACCGTTGCAGACCCGGCCATGCGCTCCGTCAACGCCGCTTGCTTCACACGATCGGTTGAGGAAATTATACTCATCGTTTAATTGAGATGCAGAAGTTAGGATACGCCGTCATCGGCCGCGCCTGCCTGTCGTCTAGCGACCTGGCGTAATGCAAAAACCACAGCTAGATAGGCCCAGAATCACTATGGCTCAACGGATGCGTGAGTGTCAATCGAGTGCTCGTACGATCGCGAAAACAGCCCGTTCGACGAGGTTAACAACGTGGTGCTAAGATTGCGAATTCACGGTGCGAAAGGTGTCGAGCGCCGCCAGTCAATCGGAGCGGGATTAGATCGAGGATGAACTTGACGTCCGGGAACGCGCCTCAATTGACACATGACAACAGTCTATTTCTTGGCTCCGACGTATCTCGAGCAGACGCGGACGCGACGATTGAGCTTTCCGTTGTGATGCCGTGCCTGAATGAGAGCCGTACGCTTGGGATTTGCGTTAAGAAAGCTTTGGACACTATCGAGCGTCTGGGGATCCGCGGAGAAGTGATCGTCGCGGACAATGGCAGCACCGACGGCTCGCAGTCCCTCGCAGAAGATCTCGGGGCACGCGTGGTGCCTATCGCGGCGCGCGGGTACGGCAGCGCGCTCCGCGGAGGGATCGCTGCCTCCCATGGAAAATTCGTCGTCATGGGAGACTCCGACGACAGCTATGACTTTACTCAGCTTGGCGACTTCGTCAGTAAGCTCAGGGAAGGTAACGATCTCGTCATGGGAAATCGCTTCAAGGGAGGAATCCGTCCCGATGCGATGCCATTTCTGCACCGTTATGTAGGAAACCCGTTCTTGAGCTGGCTCGGGCGCCTTTTTTTTGGGTGTCCCGTCGGCGATTTTCAATGCGGTCTGCGCGGTTTTCGCAAGGACGCTATAGACAAACTGGAACTCCAAACCACGGGGATGGAGTTTTCAACGGAGATGGTGGTCAAGGCGACTCTCTTCGACTTGCGTATTGCGGAGATCCCCACGGTACTCTCGCCGGACGGTCGCGACCGCCCGCCGCATCTCCGAACGTGGCGCGATGGGTGGCGCTACCTCCGCTTCCTGCTGCTTTACAGCCCGCGATGGCTGTTTTTCTATCCGGGCATCGCGCTCTTCCTCTTCGGCGTGGCGATCACTTTGTGGCTCCTCCCCAAGCCTCGAACGATCGGAGCCGCGACGTTCGATTACCACACCCTTCTTTTCGGCGCGATGTCCATCTTGATCGGCTTTCAATCCATCAATTTCGCCGTCTTCACCAAGTTCTTTGCAATCACAGAGCATTTGCTGCCGGAAGATCCTCGGTTGAACAAAGCCTTCCTCTACGTGACGCTCGAAACGGGCTTGATCCTTGGCTTGCTCTTGATCATGGCCGGAGCGGGCACGTGGGTCTTTGGCCTTAGCTACTGGCGCAGCCACCATTTCGGTGCGCTCGATCCCGAAAAGACACTTCGGATCGTCATTCCGGGGTTTGTGGCGTTGACGTTGGGAATCCAGATCGTGCTCTCGAGTTTTTTTGTGAGTGTGCTCGGTATGGGCCGCCGGTGAAATCCGTTACGAATTTCGATCTCCACGCAAATTCATACGACCGCGAGCTCGGTGAAGCGTTGGCCGTATTCGGCGAGGATCGCGAGTATTTTGCGCGCGGCAGAGTGAAACAACTCGCGGAGCGTCTTCACCAAATTGGCGCGATTCCAAGTCGCCTGTTGGATTTCGGGTGCGGAACTGGCTCGACCACACCGATTTTGCTCGAGATTCTGGGCGCGGAATCCGCGATTGGCTTGGACACTTCGCTACTCTCTCTCGATGTTGCAAAGCAGAATTATGGGTCTGAGCGGATCGATTTCTTCCCGGTACAAAAGTTTGCGCCCGCCGGCACTCTAGACGTCGCATACTGCAACGGTGTATTTCATCACATTCCGCCTGTAGATCGAGGAGCAGCCCTTCGTCTGGTCTGGGACTCCCTCCGGCCAGGTGGAATATTTTCGCTCTGGGAGAACAATCCCTGGAATCCGGGAACTAGGTACATGATGTCGCACTGCGCGTTCGACGAGGATGCGGAAACGATCACTCCTATCGAAGCTCGTGCGATACTCCGCTCCGCAGGATTCGCGGTCCTACGAACCGATTTCGCCTTCGTGTTTCCGCGAGTTCTTAGCATCTTACGACCTCTAGAGAAGCTGACCTGCCGGCTGCCGATCGGAGCGCAGTACCAGGTGCTTTGCCAAAAGCCACCAAGGTAGCGAGCCGGGCACCGAAGGGATAACGGTGCGCCCGAACGTGTCTGCAGGTCCACTTCCGCTGTGGGCGAAAGACGTCCGCGAGGCGGGCGGTCTTATTCTCAATCGGAAGCGGATGCAGACAGCAGCGTCACGTCCGCTTTTTTCTGGAAGTGGGCCACGACCCGATCAACAATCTCCGTTAGCGGAGTCATCGGGCGGAAACCGGTAAGCTTTTGGAGCTTCGCGAGCGCAGGCACGCGGCGCTGCATGTCCTCAAAGCCAGGCTCATACGCCTGATCGTAGGGGATATAGGTGATTGCCGATTCGCTCTTAGTTCGCTTCTTCACGATTTGCGCCAGACCTTCGATCGAAATCTCCTCATCGCTGCCGACATTGACCACTTCGCCGACGGCGCCTTCGGTTCCAACCAGCCTGAGAAGCGACTCGATCGTGTCGCGCACATCGCAGAAGCAACGGGTTTGCCGACCCGTACCGAAAATGGTGATGGGCGCGCCGTCCAGCGCCTGGCGCACAAAGTTCGGCAGCACCATCCCGTACCGCCCGATCTGCCTCGGACCGACTGTGTTGAACAACCGAACGACGATCACGGGCTGCTTTCGTTCTTTCCAATACGACAACGCCAGAAACTCATCGACCGCCTTCGATGCCGCATAGCTCCAGCGGCTCATGGTCGTTGCGCCGAGCACCAAATCGGCGTCCTCGTGAAAGGGTACTTTGTCGCTCTTGCCGTAAACCTCCGAAGTAGAGGCGGTGACCACCAGTTTCTTTTTCTTCGACGCTGCGTCAAGCACGAGCTGCGTGCCAAAAACGTTTGTTTCAAGCGTCCGTACCGGGCTCTCGACGATCAGGCGAACGCCCACAGCGGCCGCCAGGTGAAACACGACATCCGATTCATCCACCAGTTCAGCCAGAAGTTGTTTGTTCGTAATTGAATCGAAAAAATAATGGAAGCGCTCGTGGGTCTTCAAATTGCGGATATTCTCGACGCTACCGGTGGAAAGGTCGTCGAGGATAAACACTTCATCGCCGCGCTTAAGCAGCGCCTCCGCCAGATGCGACCCGATAAATCCCGCTCCGCCTGTGATCAAGTGACGCAAAACCTGCTCCTAGCTCGAAGACCTGTTGTTTTCGTCCGGCCCGGACGGAAATTGCGGCGTTTTCGCGACGTCTTCCCCATAGCCGTACCCATACGCGTATGGATAGTAGCGGTACGAGTAGTAATAATCGGGGGCGCTCGAATCCACGGCGTTCAGAACGACGCCCAGCAAACGGCTCTTCACCGCCGCAAGCAAATCCCTGCTGCGCGTGAAAGCCTCTTTCGGCGTTTCTCCGCTTCGCACGACCAGTAACACTCCATCGGTCAATGCCGAAAGAATCACGGCATCCGTCGCCGCCATGATTGGAGGTGAATCAATCACGATGAACTTAAACCGCCGCCTCACTTCTTCAATTGCGTCGCGCATCCGGTGAGACGAGAGCAAATCCGCCGGACTCGGCGGCACCGGGCCAGTTGTCAGCGCCGAAAGATTACTGATCGTGGGATGGGGCAGAATCGCTTCATCTAGCGTGCAAACTCCTGCGAGATAAGAGCTCAATCCCAACTCCTTGCCGATCGTGAGATTCATCGCTCGGCGAATTCCGGGCTTGCGCAAGTCGGAATCCATTAAGAGCGTGCGATCGCCCAGTTGTGCGAGCGTCACGGCCAAATTCACCGCCGCCGTCGTTTTTCCTTCTCGCGGCAACGCGCTCGTCACCAGGATTACCTGGGGCGGATGTTCGGCCTGCGAGAGCAGCAGCGAGGTTCGCAGCGCGCGGAAGGCTTCGGAAATTTGCGACTTCGGTTGCAGATAGGAGAGCAATTCCACGCGTGGTCCCGTGCCCGCTTGAGGAATCGGATCGCGAGAGGGCCATGAAAACCGGCTGTGGTGTCCGGTCATTCCCGGCAGCGAAGGGACTACGGCCAGCGACGGAAGACCGGTTAGTGACTCTATATCATCCGGCGATTTCACAGTGTTATCGAGGTACTCTCGGAAGATCGCCAGGCCAATCCCTCCCACAAGTCCAACCAGAAACGCCAGCAGGATATTCCGGGACTTCTGCGGCCGCGAAGGGCCTGAGGGTACCAGCGCGGGGTCCACCGAGTGAATGTTGCTCGATCGCAGGCCCACCGAAATCGTGGCTTCCTTCAATTTTTGCAGCAAGCCATCGTACAGTTGCTTGTTCGCTTCGGCATCGTGCTCCAAGATGTGGTACTGCACGAGCTTTTCGGCCAGGTCGTTTGCTTCCGCCTTCTGCTTGTCAAGCGAGTCCTGCAGGATCTCAACATGGGCGCGGGACGTGTTGTATTCCTCTTGAATGCTCTCGACCATCGTTTTTTGGGCGCTTGCCAGATCGTCGGCCACTTCTTTCTGTTGTGCCGCCAGACGCTGCACCTTGGGGAAGTTCGGTCCGTACTGGTTTATCGCGTCGGTATAGGCGGCGTCCGTCTCAGATTTCCGCTTGAGCAAGTCCTGGATCACGGCGTTTTCGCGCGCGGCCGGCAACGCATCCACGTTTCCTGACAGTGCCATGCGGTACTGAGCTTCCTTTTCCGCCATCCCTGTTTGCGCTTCTGTCACGGCTTTGCTCAGGTCCGCCAGTTTCTCTGTCGTGATGTCCTGTTTTTCGTCGATCTGCCAGATTTGGTTCTGTCGCTCGTATGCCAGGCGGGCATCTTCGGATTTTTCGACTTTAATCCGAAGTTCTTCCAGTTCCGAGGATAGCCAATTCGACGCCTGAGTTGTCGCGTCGTATTTGCTGCGGAAATTCTGTTCAATGTAGTTCTGTATATGCGCATTCACGATTTGCGCCGCGAGCTGCGGATCCTCGGCTTCGAATCTCACCTCGATCAGGCGGGTGTTAGGCACGCGCTTCACACTGAGGCCACCGAGAAATGCACTCAGGATCGCTGGGCGCCTCGATCCAGCGCCTCCTTGTACGGACGCCAGTGCATTCTGCCCACCGCCGAACTCGGGATATCTACCCAGATCGAGTGACTTGATTGTTTGAAATGCCAGCGTTTCACTTTCTAAGATTTTCGTCTGGGTCTCGAGGTAGCTGTCCATGTCCACGTACTCGTCATAGGCACTCTCGTCCTGAAAGGGGAGCGTGTTTTGGGAGGATTCCTTGTCAACTTCCACTCGCGCCGCGGCTTCGTACACGGGCTTCATTTTGAAGGACGCAATAGTTACGACGGTCACTACGGTCAGGAGAAATGTGAGAATCAACCACTGATGCTTCCGAAGAACGATCAGGTAGTCAAGCAGGTGTGGTTCCCGGGGCATCTGGTCCCAGGGAAGAACGGAAGGCGCCGGAATCACCGCAAGCGACTCTGCCGCCTTGCGCTCGCGGATGGCGAATCTGGATGCGTCTTCCATCGGACCCACTGCATCACCCCACAATTAAATCAAACCGCATCCGCACTCGGTAAAACCTAGCGATAAATTGCAAGCCCCGTCCCCACGCTTAGAGCTGCCTCGGCGCCTCTGGCCAGTACTTTCAAACCCTTGCTGTCTGGGACATAAAGCACGTCGTTCGACTTCATCTGCACATCATCAATTTTATGATCCTCGATGGCTTTGATGTGGACTGGGATTTGGTCCCGATTCCCCGTTGCGGGATTCAAGCGCATGATCACTGCTGAGTCGGCCTTCGCGAATCCGGTCAACCCGTGCGCAAGGGCCACGGCCTTTAGCACCGTCACCTGTTCCCCCCGGCTCTGCAAAACGTATCCGCCCGGTTGCGCCACGCCGAGTCCCAGCACGTAAACGATGCCAGCGTGAGGAACGCTCACCACATCGCCGCCATAGATGGGAATGTTAAAGACGGAGTTACCCGATTCCAGCAGGTCCTGCAATCGGATCGTAATGACCTGCTGATCCTTGTCGGGGTCGTCGGTCGCGCTGATCGCTTTTGTCTTCGGCGCATCCGGATTCGCCGGGCGCGTGATGAGGACCACGTTCCCCGCATCGTCGGTAATCCCGCCGGCCGCCGAAAGCACCTCGAGCAGAGTCGTGGGACGTATGACCTGGTAAACCATGGTCTTCTGCACTGCTCCCACGACGGAGACGGGCTGGCTGTTCTGCTCCTTAACGAACACGGAAACTTGTGGATGCGACACAAGACCATTCTCGATGAGAAGTTCTTCGATCTTCCCCTCGAGTTCGAACGGGGTCAAACCGGCCGCTGGAATTTTGCCGGGCACAAGGGGATAACTGATGTCGCCGGCGTCACCCACGCGAACGTCGCGAGACAGTTCGGGGACGTCGAAGACCTCAATATGGAGCAGGTCGCCAGTTCCGATTGGAGAATCAACCGGATGAGCCCGCGCGAGACTGGCGAGCTCCTCAATCTTTTCGTTTGTCTGTTGCTGGGTTTGTTCCGTCGCCTGGCCGTAGGCTGCCTGCCAGGTGCCAAGTACCAGCACCATCAACAGCAAGAAAGGCTTCGCCCACTGCCAGTCCGAGGACCCGCGGACCGTAAAAATCATTGCTAGAGATGACCCCGGAAGAACTATGGCTTAGCGGAAGCTTCGCTGTCAACGGGGAGATTACCTGACAGCGAAGCAACCTTCTCGCGTTTTCGCTTCATATTTCCGCGCCATTTCGCACTCTCAATCCCGTGGCCACTCGCTCCCTCACGCGAGGCCGCTCGCGCGGTGCAGCGGCCTCCGAAGGTAGTGGCGGCGAGGTCACAAGGTACGCTTGCAGCAGGAAAAACAATGCATTCGCTGGAATTTGCAAATTGAAATCCACGAAGCTGTGAAGCAGCAGACCGCTGACGGCCATGATCGCCGCCGCGTGAAGGCCACGTGAGAAGTGCCCCTGCTCGGCTAGGAAATTTTTTCGCCCCTCGCCGTACAACCTCCAAAGGAAAACCGCGCCGCAGAGCCCTCCGAAGAGTCCTGTTTCGGCCAGACCCTCGATGTAATCGTTGTGGGCATGGTCCACCAGTCTGCCGTCGTAGGCGTTTTCATAGCCTGGAAAAACGTCCACCAACGTCCCCAAGCCGCAGCCTTTGATCGGATGGTCGAAGAAAATATGCGCTGCCGCGCGAGTCATGGAAACGCGACGGCTGACCGTAACATCACGGATGTTCGAACCTGAAAATCTTTCGATCGCCCTCCCCGTGCCCACCCAAGCAACGACCGCCAGAGCTGCAAGCGCCACAATCGCGGCGGCGGTCGCCCTCCTGCCCTGCCAGGCTTTTCGGCTGCGCACCAGCAGCACCAATATCCCTATCTCAAAGCCGAATCCGATAATGCCGGCCCGGGAAGCTGAAAGTATGAGCGCGCTGATGGGAACAATTGTCAGCAGGGTCACGAGTGGAATCAAATCTCGCCGCACACCGCGAAACGCCATCAGCCCCAGTCCCATCGGCAGCGTCAGCTCCACAAACCCGGCGAAGTGATTGCGGTTCACATATGGCCCGAATGGCTCGCCTTCTATTTTCAGACTACTTAACCAATAGATCTCGGCCCCGGAAGTGAAGTGCTGAATGATGGCGAGCAACGACACCGCGAAGCAGAACGCAATCACGAACCATGCAAGCTTGTACAAATCCTTCCGCACGCGGAACGCCTGAGCCAGGAGAAAAAACAACAGAAAATAAGCCGCCAGTTTCAGCAGCATCGTGCGCGTGAGAAACGGATACGCAGTCCCATGAAAGATGAGTTGTAGCGAACCGACGCCAATCAGTCCGAGCAGCGGCGCGTTCAACGGATTCCAGTAAATTCTCGCGCCTGGTTTTCGATGGGTTACGACCGCCCACCATAGAAACAGCAGCGCGGCCCCGATTTCCAGAATAGATTGGGACCACACCTCGACCGTGCCCAGCGCCAACACGCTGAACGCAAACAGAAGAGACAGTCCGATGCGCAGCGATTTCATCGCGATGGCTGCCCGGCCTGCGCGGTCGAAGCGATCAGCGAGACATCCGCGATCCAAACTGTCCCTTCGAGCTTATTTTCGAAGAGCCTGCTCGGCTCGCGAATCAATCGCACGAGCACGAAGTGAGTCGTGGGCCCTGTGGTGAGATCGGCGTCCACGGGCGTCCACGCATGCGAGCCGGTGAAATTATCGGTAAGCACATTCAGCCCGCCATTGTGATTCGGGTCTGTTACTGAGAACCGCATCCCGCTTTCGGTCGTAATTCCTTCGGTACGCATGTACGCGTGGAAATGATAAGCGCGGCTCGGTTCGACCGGGACGTACTGCGAAGGCCCGTCAATATTCAGGTTGGTCCCTCCGTTGAAATCCATGCGAATCGCGCGTGAGCCGTTCGGCGCGGGCTCGGAATCAACCTCCATCGCGACTCCCATCAGCGGGGTCCAGCGCCAGTCGAGTCCGCCGTTCGCGAATTCCTGCGCAAAGTTTCCGTTCCAGACCAGGTTTTGGTTGAGAGGCGCGTCATGCGGCAGGCCGGCCAAGGCGAGCGCCTCGAGCCAAGTGCGACGGGCATCGTCTGCGAGGTCCTCGCGAATCAACTCCTCGAAAAATGGGAACGCGCGTGGAAGCGGAAACGGTTTCCCGAGACCCAGGAGACGCAGCCAAACCGCCAGAGCCGGTTGCGCCTGATGGATCGAAGCAAAGAAATCGAGCGCCTGCAAATAGGCGTCGGCGTTTGCGGGGAGTACGTTGTTGAGGAGGTCGTTGACATCCTCACTTGATCGCCAGGTGCGCGATATCGCGAGCGGCAGAAGCGTAGGATCGGCGCGAACGGCTCGTTGAAACTCCTGGAACGCTTCGGGGTACTGCTGCTCGCGCAGCAGATAATTTCCGTAATGAAACGCAACCTCGGCGGAGGCCGGATACACCGATTCAGCCCGCAGGTATGCGTCGCGCGCGCGCGCATCGTCACCGGAAGTTTCATAGGCGCTCGCCAAGTCCATCCAGAAATGTGCGGAGCGAGGATCATCGCCGACCGCTTTCCAGTAATCCTCTATCGCGCCGGGCAGATCGGAATTCATAAAGTCCCACTGCCGCATGCGTCCCAGGCGGTCCCAGGCCGAGCCGTCCCCGGGCAGCAGAGCCGCGCCCCGTTCCATGAGGGTGATTTTCTCGGAATCGAGCCGGTGGCTCGCGAGCCAGATTTCGCCAGCTTGAAACATCAAGACCGCAGCAATTGCCACTGACACTGCGAGCGTTATCCGCCGTCGGCCCAAGTCTTCGAGAGGGATTTCCATCGAGCCGTAATCTGCTATGAGCCTTGGCCCCTACGCAAGTGTAATGTTGGAATCCGCGCTGGCAGTCTCTCAAGTCCTTGCGCAGCTGCTGCGAAGCAGAACCTGCTCCTGAGAGGACGGACAAGCAGTACGGCGCAAACCAGCAAATGGCGCAATCGCGAGCCAGGCGAAGCGCGCCGGCTAGTGAGCCGTGGCGCCTTCTAGTTCCGAGTGACCGCGCGGATGCTTTTGTCGCCACTCCCACTGCGAGCGCAGAATCGACGCCAAGTCCGACTTCAGTGCCTTCCAACCAAGCACCAGCTCCGCTCTCCTTGGATCCGCCACCAATCTCGGAGGATCGCCTGCGCGAGGGCCTTCGATTCGCGTTGCAATCGGCCTTCCCGTAACCTGACGCGCGCACTCGATCACTTCCATTACCGAATATCCGTGCCCCGTCCCGAGATTCAGGAAATCAGAATTGCCGCCGCGACGAAGATGTTCGAGCGCGCGAATATGTGCATCGGCAAGATCGGCGACGTGGACGTAGTCGCGGACCGCCGTTCCATCAGGAGTCGGATAGTTCGTCCCGAATATAGAGACTTCCTTCCTTTCTTCCGAAGCCGCCTTCAGCACATTCGGCACAAGATGAGATTCCGGTTCATGATCTTCACCGCATCGCTCGGTAGCTCCCGCAGCGTTGAAGTATCGCAGCGAAACGAATTTCAACCCGTAGGCTCCGTCGTAGCTCGCCAGCAGTCGCTCCATCAGGAGCTTCGACCAGCCGTAAGGATTCACTGGCCATTGCGGACTCGACTCCGGAATGGGAACCTGATTCGGCTCGCCGTACGTGGCGCACGTTGAAGAAACGACCACGCGCTTCACTCCACGGCTGACCAGCGCGCCCATCAGCGCAACTCCCTGCTCGACGTTATTCTCAAAATACTTTGCCGGTTCCGAAACCGATTCGCCGACGTAAGCAAGCGCAGCGAAATGAACACAGGCGTCAATCTTATGTTCGCTGGTGATGCGCTCGACAAGAGCGCGGTCACCGACGCGCCCGTGATAGAACGGCACGTCTCGATCCACAGCAGACCGGTGGCCGCGCCCGAGGTCGTCGAGCACCACCACGTGCTCGCCCTTGGCCCGCAAGCATTCGACGGCAACACTCCCAATGTAGCCTGCCCCGCCTGTCACCAGAACACTCATTGCTCTCCCATTAGAGCGGCTGAATCAAACCTCACGGTCAAGACTCGCAATTATAGCCGAATGTTAAATGATCAGTTTGTGCGCTGTTTGATTTGTGCGGGCAAGAAGTCGGAAAGATAAGGTCAGCGAAAATCTCTGCAGGTTAGGGGGACGTGCAGGCTTGTGGGTCAACCGTCAACCATCGAAAGTGTCCGCACCGCACGCTCATTTTTGGCCGAAGCGGTAAACGAATCCGAACGAAAACCGGTTGCTCCCTTGACTCGGGACGCTGTTGCCCAGGAATTTGGCGGTTCCGTAATCATATTGAATCAGCCGGATGCCCCAGTGCTTCCAGCGGTTGAGATCCAGACCCCCTCCAACCTCCCAAGACTGAACCACTACCGCGTTCGTGTTTCCCCCATAACCTGCGAATGGTGGGACCGCGGTCGTGTTGATTCCCGCTCCGTACAGAAAGTGTCCGAACAGAGTGAGTTTGCGATGACCGAAAGGATAGAACTTAGGGCCAGCCATGGCGGTGAAGACGTGCAGGTCCTGTGCCGGGATTTGGGGAACTTTGAGTGAACCACTCACACCCACGAATTCGCCCTCCAAACCGAGCCAGCGGAAGAAGTTGTAATCATAGGACCCGAAGCCGCCCAGCATGTCGGTTGTTTTTCCGTTTGCTCCGTAATACCCGCGGATCGTAAATCCGCCGGAGATCTCAGCCTTCGGCGTCGGATGCGTGGCCTTGACCTTCACGGGCTCGGTCGGCGCAGTGGGCGCTTGATCCTGAGGCGGGGTCGTGCTGTCCTGCGCGGCCGCAGGCAAAATGAACAGCGCAAGCAAACCGAACAGCCCCACTAGCTTCTTCATCTACGGAATCCTCCTCAGAAATGAGTGCGGAAAGCGCCTCTGCTTGGAGGCGTCCTAGTCCTCTCGGGTTGGCCTGCCCTTGGTGATCCTTTTTACAGGTTGGCAAACGGAGATTTCACCGGAAAGAAATATCGCAGAAGCGGGGCAATGATGGAAGAGAAAAGCCCACACGCGCTTTGTGAGGGTCTGGCAAATTCAGTTCGAGCGTTATCGGGCGAAAAAAAATGGCGCGGCCGATTGCTCCGCCGCGCCATTGGGATAACTATTTGCGTTACTGTTGCTGTTCGAAAACACCCAGGCCGATGGTCGCAATCTGCGTTCCATTAACCGTGGTCGAATCTACATCAACGTGCAGCAAAAGCGAACTGCTTGCTTGGTAGATTGTTATGTGGTTCGGAGTCGCTGCATCGTTGACCGTAAGCGTGGCCGTGGATCGTCCAGCGTTTGCAGCATCTGCTGTGTAGGTTCCTGTGACCGTAACGCCAGGGGTTTGAGCAGTGTTGAGTTCGTTGTAATCCGCCAAACCAACGAACGTCGAGGTCCCGTTGGATGCTACCTGTCCGAGAAGCCCGTACCAGGCAAAGGTAGTTGCCGTCTGAAACACGCCGTTCTGGCTGAAGGCAAAGTTACCAGTGAAAGTTGGGCCTGTGGCCTGAGGAGCCACGATCCCGATACCAATATTCCCGGAGTCCAGATCCAACATCACCGCGCCACCCCCACCAGATGCACTGTTGGGATCAGCGACGTTAATGGCCGGGTCAATCGCATAGATACCGAAGTTCGCAAGACCATCGGTGTTCAAGCCGGATAACGTGATTGCACCGTAACCGTTGGCGTTGACAATATAGGCGGACCCTGTCAAAGAGCCAGCCTGTACTGGACTGCCATCGCCTAGGTTAACGTCAGCGACTCCAGCGGAAAGAGCATTTGTTCCGTTGCCGGTGAACTGCCCGGCTGCCGAATACACACCGATCGCTGCAACATCTTCAATACCAGATTGTCCGAATACGAACTTCGATCCCATCATGTTCGCGAAGTTTCCCACTCCCTGTCCATACATCGAGCCGACCGCGAAACCATTATCGTCGAATTCAATCAAGCGAAACGCCTCGGGGCCCACTACATAGTACGCGACCGTGAATGAACCGTAGTTGGGGTCGTTCAGAGTGAACGTCCCTCGACCATCGGGATCGGGAGGGGTGAACGAAGATCCGGCTGTAATCGAGAAGCCGAAATTCGCGCCACCTCCAATATCATCGTCTGCCTGACTGGCCGTAACCAGGGTGCCGTTGGACGTCAGCACTCCTCCAGCCGCGTAGGCGAAATCTGAATCGAGGAGCGCGAACGCATTGCGTCCCGTCGGCACTGAGCCGGGTGCCGTCTGGAGATCGAGTGATCCGTTGGCAGTTGCGGCGGCCTCAAATTCAGTAATCAGAATGTGCTTGTTATTGACCACCGTGATGCTAAAGGTTTCTGGGGGAGCGGACGTCGGAGTTAGCGTTAGTGTGCCCCTCCCGTCGTCTCCGACGCTGATTGTTCCTGTTGTAATAGGATCGGCAGGAAAGACATCACCCGTATCTGTATTGAAGTAGTCTTGCTCTCCGCCGGTAATCATCCCTGTTGCGCCGTCAATCGCGATGCTGCCAGCCACAGCATAAGGCAGAGTGCTGTCCTGTTCGACGCCATTGGCAGAAAACGTGTAGGTCCCCGTAATATTTGAGGTGTTGGTGACCGCCGTAATATTCACTGACGCGTTCTTGAATTTCCTCGGGTTTTTCGTGGACGTTGCGATGATCACCACAGGACCCGCCGTTCGCGGCGCCATGTAGACAGTTGACGCGCCGCTATCCGTATGTGCCGGAGTGAAAGTTCCGCACGAGCCGACCGGAGTGCAACTCCAATCAACGCCCGCACTGACACCGCTGCCCGTGATGGTTGCGGCAATCGTTGCGGACAGATTGACTTCCAAACTCGCAGGGGGGGCGGTTGAGATCTCAATAACGGTGTTTCCCCCGCCGCATCCAGCAATTAGCATCGGAACTGTGATGGCCATGCCGACGAGCAATGTTTTGATGTTCATCGTGCGGCTCCCGTAGAAGAGTTACCCGTGAAACGCGCCGCCGAGGCAGGAGCCACGAGGAATCCATGTTCACTCCTGATTGTAATTGTGCGGTCCCCCATTTGGAGTGTGCGTACCAGGAACAGGTTCTGGCGGTTAAACGTCGTCATGATACCTGTGAGCTTTATGGATTCCCCAGAAACGAACAATGTTGGGTTTCGGCCGGCGATGACAAAGTTGCCGATGTGCGCATCCACGGTGCCCTTCGTTGTGGAAACCATCAGATGCGCGCCCATCAGCGTCCCGGGCGCCGGTTTCTTTACCAGGCTCTCAACGGTTCCGGTTAAGGTGACTTCCTTCGTCAGGTCGTATTTCGATGGAATTACCGTCCTCTTCGGCGCCACGGACTCGTTGGCATAAAGCGGGGCCGCGAACAACGAGATGGCTAGCGTCGCCAGAAGGCACAACACTCCTAAATTTTTTCTCATATTCGTCTCCTTGCTGAATTTCGATTGCCTGTGCGAACGGCACCATCGAACGGTTGAGGTTGGCGTCGATGACTAAATTGACGGATGACGAACGGAAGTTGAAACGAGCGGAAGCGGGAGACAAATTCCCCCTCTACTTTCTCCCGCATCAAGGCGGTCAAGATCGAGAGCGCAGACAGTGCGGAAAGGCACGAGACGCTATTCACGTGGAACATTCCCCTCAGAATGTCAGTGCTCCAGCGCGTTCTTGGTTGCCCCCTGGATGCCGGATCGAGGGCCAACCGCCCCATTGTGGCACGTACTAGGACGGTTCAAAATGGAAATCCGTTGTACGCGTGCCGAACCGAGCACGGTTCAAGGAAATCAATGAGGGATTAACGTGCCAGTTCGGAACATCTCTACCAGGATGCTCGTAGATAACCGGGTTCGTCAATTACAGACTTGGCTAGACTAGGACTGGTGCGTCAGTCCCAGCTCGAGGCATTTTTCGTGGATCGCATCGCAGAGGCTGCCGATCCGCGAACCTTCTTCGTGCGGCCGCAGGCGCCAGACCGGAACTCTGGTTACGAGGCGACCCAATAACTTAAACTCGCGTGCTCGCATATCCTGGTCCAGCATGTTGGTCGCATATGAATTCGCAACCAAGGCGACCAATGCCTCCCCCGCGGTTAGTTTCTCCACAAAAGGTGCTGCCGAATCCGCGACTCTTTCACCCAATACAAAAACCGCGCCGAGCGGCAGTTGCGTTTCTTGAAATCGCAGCCGATTTTCCGCGAGAAGCAGCTGTCGCTTATCGTAACTGGGAGAAAAACTTGGGAGTGTTTTCTCCTGCCCGTAGAGAATTTTCACCGACTCTTGCCATAGCGAGAGATACGGATATGCGGGAAGTACGCAGAATAAGCCTCCCCGTTCCACGAGTGCGACGATATCGTCGGAGATCACAGCGTGGCCGCGACCTGCCAGCGCGGCGGCCGTGGTGGACTTGCCGGCGCCTTCCGAGCCGACGAATGCCACAGTGGAATTACCGATTGCCACGGCGCTCGCGTGCAAACAGGGGACTCCTCGCAGGCGCAACAGAAGACCCAAAACAGGCCCTAAGACGTAAGTCGCAACGTCGTCGAGCGAAAGGACCACCGGCCACACGGCCCATACGCCTGTTCCGCCGGGGTCTAGCCAGAATTGCGTTCCATCGAAATAATCCAAGCGTAGAAATGCGCCATGCGAAGTCTTCCATATCCGCAGCGCGGGCTCGCCGAGATCGGTCGTATAGGAACTGGCGTAAACGAGTTCGTCGGGTTCATCCGTAACTCCATCGCGCGCCGCCGGAGCGAAGCCCAAATGGAGATCTACGTCGACAGATTTGGTGGACGTGCGTTCGGGAGTCAACCCAGGAATTCTGAGATTGGATCGCAGTAGTAAGCCGAAAACGGTGTAAGAAAAACTCACTTCATTCGGCTTAGAAAGTTTGGCGATTGCGAAAAGCTCACAATGACTGCGACAAAGTGATTAGAATTCTCACAATTCAGTTCACGGGATGCAACCCACCTGGGAGGAAACGGGACAAATCAGCTAAATCGCGGTCCTTTTCTTGAAGCCCGTAACCGCGCTATCCGCTCTGCCGCCGGCCTGATTCGCTTGCGTGAGTTCGCGGACGGTACCATGCACGGTAAGGATCGGTGCTGTATAGGCCTTCTTGGGCCCACCGCTTACCGGTTTAGACATGCCGTGCCTCCGCATAATTGTTATACCGGACTCCACTCGCCGACTGCAACCAAAAGTTCAGACACTTAGCCCGAATGGCGATGTTGGCACACTCGGAGTCCTTTTGCTGATTTAATAACGGCAACGCCGAGGCATTCACGTATCGTTCGATCTGCTCGGTCCAGCGAGCGTGATCCACCCAGGCCGCGTCGGGACGACTCAACGTTGCCATCAAAGGATCGCCATCGAGTGGCGTCTTGGGCCGTTGCCGGATGTTTTCCGGCAGGTGTCCAGACATGGCCGCCCGCACCAATTGCTTATGGAACGTCCACGGGAATGGCGGAATAGCCAGAACGTAATTCACAATCCGCAGATCGAGGAATGGATAACGCACCTCGACTGCCGTGTGTGTCAGGCCTGGATCCGCGAGCTCGAACACTCGGGACCATCGCGGCGACGAAACGGATTCATGCGCCTTCGGCACGATCGGATGTTCCCCGGCCACCGCGCTACTCGTCCGTTCGGCCCATCGTTCTTCAAGGCGCAGCCGCCGCGTCAGTTCCGGCGCGAGCCAGGTTGGAAACACGGATCGTTTACCCCATACCCGTTGAGCTCGTCTACGAATTCCTTGCGACGGGAATCGTCGTAGCCGCAGGAACTGCGGCACTTCGGTAAGCAATCGCCTCCACTCGCGGTTCCGGAGCAAGTCACGCGTGTACGGCCACATCTGGAAATACATCAGTTCATCGCCGCCATCGCCCGAAAGCACCACGCGGCAATCCGCACCGATCGCCTTGAATTGATCGAATAACGAGGCGGCGAACGGGTCCTCTACGGGCTCGGGAGGAACGCACGCGGGATCGTTCCAGCGATCGAAAAGTTGCAGGCCATCCATCGCGAAGCTGCGAATGGGAAGCCGGAGAAATTCCGCCACAGTCCGCGCGTGCTCGCCTTCGCGGTCGGGAATCAACGAGTCATAAACAATCGTATAGGCTCGCAGGTCGGCTGTCCCGCTGGCTTTCACAGAAAGCTCGCGAGCTGTCGCGGCGATTGAGGAGGAATCGAGGCCGCCGCTCAAGAAAATGCCGGCTCGATTGATGCGGAGCCGGTCGGCCACAGCCGATTGCATCAGAGTTTGAAAGTGCTCGATGTATTCGTCGGACCGACGGTAGCGAATCCGGCCATCGGTGGGCGCGGACCAGTAGCGCTCGGAGCGAATCCCCGCCGCCGAAACGCTCAGGAAGTGCGCCGGAGGTAGCCGGAGAATATCGCGAAACGTGGTAGTCGCCACGTCGCAGTTCAGTCCAAAGAGCAGAAAATCAGCAATCGCGGAATCGTTCAGGGCGTCGGAAACTTCGGGATGTTGTCGCATGCAATCGAGAGTGTTGCTGAAAAGAAACGCGCTGCCGAGTTCGGCGAAGTAGAACGGCTTGACGCCAAAGTGATCGCGCGCGCAGTACACAGTTTTTCGCCGCGCGTCCCAGATGGCGAATGCGAAATCGCCGCGCAAAGGCTGTACGCACGCTTCGCCCCATGCGGCATACGCGTGAAGGATCAGCTCGGGATCCGGCGCCGCCTGCCGAATCTTGCGCCCCGCCTTTGTGAGTTCAGCTTCGAGTTCTGCGCGGCAGTCTATCCGCGCATCGGCGGTAATCCAAAATTGACGATCGAGGCTGGTCGGCTGATTCTCGGCGAGAGATTCGTAGGTCGTGCGAAGCAGCGTGTTACCAAAACCGACGGCCCCATCCGCCCAGACCTCGCAGGCATCCGGACCCCGATAGGAAAGAAAACGGGTGAGCGACTGCAGCAGTGAACGATCCACCGGAGCCCCGTCGCGCTCGAAAATTCCCACGATGCCGCTCAATGTGGTTGCGTCTCCATCGAAATGATCGAGCCGTCGAAAGGCGCGAAGTGCAGGTGCGTTTCGCCGGAATCGTTCAGGACCAAACTCCCCGCTTCCACCCAGGCGTGCGCCTCAAAGCGCCCCGCCTCTTTTCGAGCACCGATGCGCAACTCGGCCGGAATGCCGCGCCCGCCAAGCAGCCACCACAGCACCAGCGATCGCTCGAGACAACTTGCGTGAAAAATGACATGCCGGCAAACCGCGTCCTGGATCCGCGCGATCTCGCGCGCGGTTTCAATTCCGGCTGCGTCCAAAGGCAGCTTGAAATCAGGCGTCTGAGGACTCAGCCGTACCAGCAGATCCTTCCAGCGCCGGAACCCGGCCACGCGCAGCCCCACCTTCGTGGCGACAAGCGCCAGAGCCGCTTCGAGGGCCACGGTCCGCGAGCGACCGCTCATCCGCCAGAAACCACGCCAGACTCTCACGGTTGCTTTCAACCCTTTACCTCTCAGAAAGTCGCGCGATTCCTGCGCGGACAGCTCGACACGGCAGTGCCTTCACGTCCCCGGCAGGCCGCAAAGGAGCGCACGGAAGTTTCGTCGAAAGTTATGCGCCTGTCGCCGCGCTCTTTACCTGGATTAATCCCTCGCTCCTCATCTTTTCGAGCAGCTCGAGCAGGTCGGTCTCGCAACGCCCTGCATCCACGTCGTACTCATCAAGCAGGACATCCCGAAGCTCGCCAACTGTTCTCGCCTGCTGCAGCAGATTCCAGACTCGCGCGCCGACCGGGTTCAAGCCGTAATAAACGGTGTTCTTCAAGTTGAGGATGGCCGACTCTTCGCCGAGGGGGCAGGAGACCTGCTCGGGAGCAGCGATCACAATTGAACGAACGGAGAGGTCTGCGTCCATGGTGGCCGGCACAATCCCTCAGGGCTGGGTGGGCACGCTCGCTGGCGAGCGACGCCAGCGGCGCTTGGTCCGCGGGAACCCGCACGCTCCCAAGCGATTCCTCGCGAACCCGGTGTATTCTACCGAGTCTCACCCGCGACCGCAACGGGCGGGTGCCGCGCAAATGAAACTCCGAAAAACGCTCGCGCTTGCAGCGCTGCTCTCCTTCCCGGCTGCGACACTCCACGCACAGACTGATGACGCAACCAGGCAGCTCGCGCGCGATATTTTCAAGCAGCTCATCGAGATCAACACGACCGATTCAGTAGGCAGCACGACAGTTGCCGCCGAAGCGATGGCGCAAAGGCTGCGCGACGCCGGATTCCCCGCAAGTGACGCGCAGGTTCTGGGCCCGAACCCGCGCAAGGGCAACCTCGTCGCGCGCCTGCACGGTACCGGCGCGCACCGGCCGATACTGCTGATCGGTCATCTCGACGTGGTCGAAGCGCGCCGCGAGGAATGGTCAGTAGATCCGTTCCAGTTCCTCGAGCGCGATGGCTATTTCTACGGCCGCGGAACCCAGGACATGAAATCCGCCGACGCCATTTTCGTGTCCACGCTGATTCGCTTCCGCAAGGAAGGCTATCGTCCGGATCGCGACATTATCCTGGCGCTCACGGCCGATGAAGAAACCGGCGATTCAAACGGCGTGGAGTGGCTGCTGAAGAATCATCGCGATCTGGTGGACGCGGAATTTGTCCTGAATCCCGACGGCGGCGGCGTGTACACGCGCAATGGCAAACCCGCCATGATGTCGGTGGATGCGAGCGAAAAACTTTACGCCGATTACCAGCTTGAAGTGAAAAATCCCGGCGGCCACAGTTCGCTGCCCGTCGCCGACAACGCGATCTACCATCTCGCCGACGGTATCGCGCGCATCGAACGCTATCAATTTCCTTTCGAGCTCAATGGAATCACGCGCGCGTATTTTCGGCAGATGGCCACCATTGAATCCGGCCAGGTCGCCTCCGACATGAAAGCCATCACCAAGAATCCGCCGGAAGCGGCCGCTGTCGCGCGGCTGGACGCCGACCCACTCTCCCACGCGACCATGCGCACCACCTGCGTTGCCACGCGCCTCGATGCAGGCCACGCCAACAACGCGCTGCCGCAAACCGCGCGCGCCATCGTCAATTGCCGCATTCTGCCCGGCCACACCGCCGAGGAAGTGCGGCGGGATTTGATTCAGGTGCTGGCCGACCCGAAGATTGCAGTGCGTTACGTGAGCGACGCCGGCGAAATTTCGGACACGGCTCCGGATCAGCCTTCCGGCGCGCCAGTCGCGTTGCGGCCTGAGGTGATGAACCCGCTTGAGAAGATCGCCCGGGAGATGTGGCCCGGCGTGCCCGTGATACCCACGATGGCCACCGGGGCGTCTGACGGCGTGTTCACGAATGCGGCCGGCATGCCAACGTATGCGATCTCCGGCCTTGCGGTAGATTTCGACGACGTGCGCGCGCACGGCCGCGACGAGCGCTTGCGCGTGGAATCATATTTCGGCGGCCTCGATTTCTACGGGCGCTTCCTGAAAGCCCTCACTTCGCCCCAATGAAATTGAAACTTAAAGCTCCGGCCTTGGATTGCATCGCATGAATTTGCTCCGACGCATCATCGTCAAGGCTTCCGAAAACCACTGGCTGCGGGAGCGCGCACCGCGCCTCAAGTTCGTTCGCGGCGCCGCCGCGCGATTCATGCCCGGCGAAAAACCGGAAGACGCTCTCGCAGCCGCCCGGACGCTCGCTGAAAGCGGCATCAGCACTTTGTTGACGCAACTCGGCGAAAATATTACCGAGCGCGCCGAAGCGGAAGCCGTCGTCTCGCACTACCTCGACCTGACCGAGCGCATCCGCGTCGCGAACCTCCCGACGGAAGTTTCCGTGAAGCTCACGCAGCTTGGCCTCGACCTCGACCGCGAATTCTGCTTCGCGAATCTTGCGGCGCTCATCGAGCGTTCCTGCGCGGCTGCTCCTGAAAAAATCCTGTGGATAGACATGGAACAGAGCGGGTACGTAGAGGCCACACTCGAACTCTACGTCCGCGCGCGGAAGACGAATCGAAACGTCGGCGTCTGCGTGCAAGCGTACCTGCACCGCACGGAAAAGGACGTCGAAGCGCTCGTCTCCATGGGTGCTGCGGTGCGCCTGGTGAAGGGCGCATACAGCGAGCCGCCGGAAATCGCGTTCGCGAAAAAAGAAGACGTGGACGAGAATTATTTTCGGCTGGCCCAAACGCTGCTGAGCCCCGACGCGCGTCGCCTGGGCGTGCGCGCCGCGCTGGCGACGCATGACGGAAAATTAATCGCGCGACTCACGGAATGGGCCGCAGCGCAGGGCATTCCCAAAAACCAGATCGAGTTCGCCATGCTCTTCGGCATCCAGCGCGCCGAGCAGTTGCGTCTGGCGCGCGAGGGTTACCGCAGCGATGTCTTGATCTCCTACGGTTCGTTCTGGTTTCCCTGGTTCATGCGGCGGCTGGCGGAGCGTCCTGCGAACGTCTGGTTCCTGGTTCGGAACCTTTTTTCGAGCTGATTCCCGCGCGGCGGGCTCTGAAAAAGTGTGTCACTTAGTGAGGGTCGCTTTCGTTTGTTTTCAATGACTTACGCGCGAAATTACTTTGCATGGTGTGTCACTTTGTTAGGGGTCCGAGAGCATTGCTCGGCGCAAGGTAGGCGATCCCGGGAACGTGTCGCACCTACGGCGCTGGGGTTGGGGCCACTTGAATTCCCAGCCCTGCCGGGCTGGGCTAACAGCTGTCGCGCCTACGGCGCTCACGACCGGTGAGTTCGCGGACCATAGCCATGCATGTTCGACGAACTGCACGAACACCCTTCCGGCGTCACGGCAGGTAATAGCCGGTACAACTGAAACCGTGCTGCGTCTTCAGTTGTCAAAGAACGATTCGACTCCCGCCAGGGGAGCGGACGAAAATTTACTCGTCGCTAACAGGCTGGCAAATTTCGGAGCGTGCGTCTACTGGCCGTTCGTTCAGCGCAGTGTCCACCTGTACTTTTCGATTCGAAAGGCGGAGGGGCGCTTTTCGGCACGGCTGAAACCGTGCCCTGACGAAAACCATTTGTGAGATAGCTTCTAGTCGGGGATGCCGATGCGGCGCACGAGCGCATCGAACCTCGGGTCTCCGCGCAGGTCCTCGAACAGTGGGTGGACTTTGAAATACACGAGGAAACTTTCGTGCTCTTGAAACGCCTTCTCCAACCATTCGAAAGCCGCGTCCTTCTCTCCCAAACGGGCGTGAACGGCCGCGATAAAGTGGGACAGAGGATCACCGGGTTTCCACACCGATTCAGCTTCCCGCAGGATCTTACGCGCCTCTTCGGTTTTGCCAATCTTGACGTACGAGCAGGCGACGCGCAGGCGCACGATCGGCGCGCCCTGGTCTGCCGCCAATGCCTGTTCGCACTGCTCCATAGCCTTCTCCGGCCGGCCCGCGCAGGCGTATGCATCGGCGAGGAGCGCATGGACGACTGCGTTGTCAGGATATATCTCCAGAACCTTATGTAGCTGCTCGATGGCGCTACCCAACCGCCCAGCGAAATGGTAGGCGACGCCCAAATGGTGACTCGGCAGCCCGAAAAATGGTTCCAAGTCGAGCGCGCGTTTCGACGGCGCGATGGCATCTTCGAAGCGGCCCCGGATGGCATTCAATGCACCCATACCGAAGTGTCCGCCGTAATAATCCGGGTTTAGCTCCAACGTGCGCAGGCACTCGCGTTCGGTGCTCGAAAAATCCCAGCTTTGAAACAACAAGACTAGAGCCAAGCTTAAATGCGCCTCGGCGAGCGTTTCGTCCAACTGCAGGGCTTTCTTAGCCGCCACCTTCGCCAGAGGAAGCAGCTCCGCCGCCACGCCGTAGCCGAAGAACACCGACTGGTTGTAGGCGAGTGATAGCTCGGCATAGGCCGCTGCATACCTAGGGTCAATCAGGATGGCTTGCTCGCAAAGCGCGATCGCCTGGCGCAGTCCCTCGGGCGAGAATTTGGACAAGGCGTGGCGAGATTTCAGAACCAGCTTATATGCTTCCGTATTCTGCGTGGGGCGCTTCCGGAGTCTTTTTTTTTCTTCCCCGGTGAGTTGCAACCGCAGTTTCTCGGATATCTCCGTGGTCAGCTCTTCCTGCAACGCAATCAGGTCCGCCATCTTGCGTTGGTAGCGCCCACCCCATAGCTGCGCCTGCCGGTCCACATCCACAAGCTCAATTGAGATGATCAAATCCTCGTGCCGCTGGATCATGCGTCCTGCCAGCACGGCTCGTACACCCAACTCGCGTCCTGCTGCGAGAGGATCTACCTCTGGCCCGCGATGCCGGAATGCGAGCGAGCGCGGCACGACACGAATCTTGCGAAGCTGCGCCAGAGTATTGATTAGCGTCTCGGCAATCCCGTCGCTCAGATATTCCGTTTCCGGGTCACCGCTGGCATTTTCCAGTGGGAGGATCGCCAGCGAATCAATTGCCTTGAAGTGTTTGTCGGAGGAAGGCTTGTCCGCGCTCTTCGCCCCGCTCGTCGCGGGCGGTTGCGCCGGGCGAGCGTCGCCGGCGCGCCCCGCACCGGCGTCGCGTTTCAGGCGCTGCAAGTCCGCGCGAAATTCCAACGCCGATTGGTAGCGGAGCAAGCGATTCTTCTCGAGCGCCTTGTTCAGGATGCGCTCGAGTTCATGCGGCAGGCCGGGATTCAAACGTACGGCTGAAGTTGGCGCACGATTCAAAATCGCGTCGAAGATCGCGGCAGACGTCGGCCCGGAAAACGGCTGTTTGCCGGTTGCCAGCTCATAGAGAACGACTCCCAAGCTGAAAAGATCGGTGCGCGCGTCGAGTTCCTGGCCCAGCGCCTGCTCGGGCGACATGTAGGCGACGGTGCCGAGCGCGACGCCGAGGCCGGTCAGGTTCGGATCGTTGGCGTCCATCGTTTTCTGGTCCGCCGCGGCCGTGGCGCGGCCCTGCGGGATCTGCTTGGCGAGGCCGAAATCGAGAATCTTCGCCTGGCCCCGCTCTGTGATGAAAATATTGGCGGGCTTGATGTCGCGATGCACGATGCCCTTCGCGTGCGCTGCATCGAGCGCAGCAGCGACATCCGTCCCGAGGTTGAGAAGTGTAGCGAGGCCTGGCGGGCCGCCGGTGATGCGGTGCTTCACAGTCTCACCCTCAAGAAGCTCCATGGCGATAAAGCGCTGGCCAGCGTGCTCGCCGATTTCGTAGATCGTGCAGATATGGGGATGATTCAACGCCGCGGCCGCGCGCGCCTCGCGCAGGAAGCGATCGAGAGCCTGGTCGTCGCGGGAAACCTCAGGAGGAAGAAACTTCAGCGCGACGGCGCGGCCGAGAGTAATGTCCTCCGCGCGATAGACCACACCCATTCCGCCTCCGCCGAGTTTCTCGCCGACGCGATAATGGGAAACGGAGCTGCCAACGAGGGGGTCTGCATGCGGCATGGAGCAGGAATCTTATGGGTACGCACAGGGAGTGTCAACGCTGTTACGGAATCGCGGAGGCTACTGCGTGCGTTCGTCTTTTTCCACTTTGCCGTCGCGCACGCGGATCACGCGATGGGCGCGTGCCGCGATATCGGGCTCGTGCGTGACTAGAATAATCGTGTTGCCGCTTTCATGCAGCCGCGCGAAAAGTCCCATGATTTCCTCGCCCGTAGCGGAATCCAAGTTCCCGGTCGGCTCGTCGGCCAGCAGAATCGAGGGATGATTCACCAGCGCGCGGGCAATCGCCACGCGTTGCCGCTGGCCTCCGGAAAGTTCGTTCGGCTTGTGCATCATGCGGTCGGTGAGGTCCACTTGCCCGAGAGCCTGCTTCGCGCGCTCGATGCGTTCTTCAGCGGGCGTGCCGTTGTAAATCATCGGGAGTTCGACGTTGTGCAGCGCCGTCGCCCGCGCCAGCAGATTGAACGTCTGAAACACGAATCCGATCTCGCGGTTGCGGATGGCGGCAAGCTCGTCGTCATCGAGCTGGCTGACCAGCCGACCTGCCAGCCAGTAACTTCCCTTTGTGGGCGAATCCAGACAGCCGATCAAATTCATCAGCGTGGATTTCCCGGAGCCCGATGGGCCCATGATCGCAACGTATTCGCCCTTGCGGATAATAATGTTCACTCCGCGCAAGGCGTGCAACTGCTCGGTGCCCATCTCGTACGTCTTCCAGAGATCCTCGGTCTGAATGACGACGCCGGAATCCACCAGATCCTGGCGAAAGCTCTGCGACCCGACTTCTTCAACAGCCATCGGCATTGGGCTCCTCGAACGGTTACATCCAACCTAGCTGCTGGACGATGAAGAAGACGCATCGTCGGTCTTGGGTACGGAGTTGTCCACTTTGACGGACGCACCGGGTTTCAGCGTGCGAAGCGCCTTGTAGCTGCCAGTGACGATCACATCGCCTTCGTGGATTCCGCTGGCGATTTCGATATCGGTTACTCCGCTGATCCCCGTTTGCACTGGCACGAATTGCGCCTTGCCGTCGCGCACGACGAACACTCCCTGAATGTCGGTTTTCGCGCTTGCCGCGCCTTCGCTCGTGGATGCAGCGAGCGTCACGTTGCCGCTCGTGCCGTTTTTCGCTTCATCCAGCTCCTTCTGCGTGCGTTCGGCGAGCGCCTGAATCGGAATGCTCAGCACATTTTGCTTTTGCGCCGTTTGGATCTTCGCCGTGGCCGAAAGCCCCGGGCGCAGCGATTCCGGCGGATTGTCGAGCGTGATCACGACCTTGAAATCGCGCGCTTCCTGCGTGTTGGCCGTCTCTTCCGTCATGGACGCCTGGCCGGACGTGCGCAGGATGGCAAGCTCGCCGACTTCCGTAACGTGGCCTTTGAAAACCGTGGTTGGAATGGCGTCAATCGTTACGTCGGCAGATTGTCCGTTGCGTATGCTGGTGATGTCCGTCTCATCCACTTTCACTTCGGTGGTCACGACGCTCATGTCGGAGATCGTCAGAATCGAGCTGCCCGCCGTGCCTTGAATTCCCGGCACGACGTTTTCTCCCACGCGAACGGCGATATAGCTGATGATGCCGTCAATGGGAGCGGTGTAGGTGGTCTTGCGCAAAATGTCCTGGGTATGCCTCAGCACGGCGCGGCCTTGCTCGAGATTCGAACGCGCCTGCTCCCGGGACGCGCGGGCCTGATCCACCTGCGCTTGCGCGGAGGCGTTTGCAGCGACAGCGCTATCGTATGTTGCCTTGGCTGTATCGTAATCCTGTTTGGAAATCAGCTGCTGCTTGTAAAGCTCCTGCCCGCGCTGCCAATCAAGTTGTGCTTTTGTCAGATCGGACTGGCGCTGCGCGGCAGTGGCGACCGCCATGTCGAAATTGGACCCGGCGGCTTTCATTCCGGACTCCGCCGCCTCGATGCTGTCCTCCTGGGCCTGGACGTCTGCTCCGGGCTGGATGTTCTCCAGATGAAGGAGAACGTCTCCCTTCTTCACGTGGTCGCCTTCTTTAACCACGATATCGGTGATCTTCCCGATGCCCTCGCCGAGCACATTCGTATAAGTCTTGGGGCGGATTTCACCAGACGCCGTGACCAGCGAGATCAGATCTTGCCGGGCGACCCGCCCCGTCTGCACCGTGACGACGTTCTGATTCGACTTGTAAATGCTGTACCAGGTGATTCCTCCGATAAGGAGGACCACCACCACCGCGATCGTTGCCTTCTGCCAAATCTTCATTTGTGAACCCTTGGTTTGACGGTCCGGATTGACAAACTTGCCCGACACTTGATACATACGCTTGGACGGGGCAGAATGTTTCTCGGCTCAGCAGCCGTGCTGAAATTAGGTTAGAGGCTGGACCGGGAGGATCTGGACCATACTGAGCCGAAATCTCCAGTTCCCGGCGCACACCACTTCACGTTCAAGATCACCAGGACCACACGCAAACGCTATTCTAGTTCGTTTCTACCCGTCGGGAAAAGGAAATAGTTCCAGGCGCCCCAGCCGCTTTGGCTCCGATTCAGCAGTCAGGATAATCGACGCATCGGGCAGTATTTTCGGCCAGTTCGGCAGGATCGGCCACGCTCATTACTGGCTATGATGGCGGAGGCAACCCGCAGCGGTGCTTGGCATTCCAAGCGGGTAAGGGGCAGCCAGACCTGGGGAAAGTTAGATTGACCTGTACTTTAGGACAGGTTAAGATTTCCAATCGGAAAAAGGGTGCTGCTTATGGATCGGTCCGTTAGGACGTTCCTGTTGTCGTTTTTGGCGGGAGCATTGACGTTCTCGCCGGTTGGCTACGCTCGAGCCTCGCAAGCACAAGATCAGCAGAATCCGCAGAACCAACCCGACCAGCAGGACCAGAAATCCCAATCGAAGAAGGCTGCCAAGACCAAGCAGCAGAGTGATAACCAACTCAAGAAAGAGCTTGAGTCCCCCTATAAAAAGTGGCTGGACGAAGATGTGGTTTATATCATCTCGCCCGAAGAGAGGCATTCTTTCCTCCATCTCGCTACGAACGAGGAGCGGGAGCAATTCATCGAGGCGTTTTGGCAGCGGCGCAATCCCGATCCCGATTCTCCTGAAAACACGTTTAAGGAAGAGCACTACCGCCGCATTGCCTACGCCAACGAGCATTTTGCTTCGGGGATACCCGGCTGGAAGACCGACCGCGGCAAGATTTATATCATGTGGGGGCCCCCGGACGAGATTGACTCACATCCAACCGGCGGAAACTGGGATCGTCCACAGGATCAAGGCGGCGGTTCGACCACCACCTACCCTTGGGAAACTTGGCGCTACCGGCACTTGGATGGGGAAGGCCTTGGCGAGAACGTTGAGCTGGAGTTCGTTGATCCCACGTCCACGGGCGAGTATCACATCACCATGGATCCCAGCGAAAAGGACGCCCTGCTTCGCGTCCCAGGCGCTGGTTTGACGACGGCCGAAGCCATGGGAACGGCCGACAAATCGAGCCGTTTCACCAACACTGACGGAACGAATATGGCCGAGAATCAGCCCGGGGAAGACGGGCAAAGCGCGAACACCAACGAATTCAGCCGCCTCGAACTTATGGCCAATATCATGAGGCCGCCTCCGGTAAAGTTTAAGGACTTGGAGGCGATATCCACGGCGCGGCTGGTGCGCGACCAGCTCAAATTCGATTATCGCTTCGACTTCTTGCGGATTACCTCCGATACGGTGCTCGTGCCAATCACCGTGCAGATTCCGGTGCGCCAGTTGAGCTTCCAGGAAAAAGACGGCGTGGACTCCGCCTCCATGAACGTTTTCGCGCGGATCACCACGCTGAGCGGCCGGATCGTCCAGACGTTCGAGGACTCGCTGCGTGCCGACTATCCGATTTCATTGCTGCAGAAATCGCTCGGCACTTCCAGAATTTATCAGAAGGCCGTGCCTCTCAGTCCCGGTCTGTACCGCCTCGATATCGTGGTGAAGGACATCAATAGCGGCAACGTTGGTGTCGTCAACACGCGACTGGCCGTGCCGCGCTTCCAGGACGATGAGCTGAGCTCAAGCTCTTTGATTCTGGCGGACGACATCCAGCGCGTATCCACTCAGGACATCGGACTCGGACAGTTCGTCCTAGGCGACGTCAAAGTTCGGCCCAGACTCGATCAGACTTTCGCGGAGAATGACAGCATCGGAGTCTTCCTTCAGATATACAACCTGAAAGTGGATGATAAGACGCACAAGGCGAATGCCTCCGTTGAATATCGCGTCACCAAGGACAAGGAAACGGTTCCGACGCTGAAGTTCAGTATTCCGGCCGACAAGGTTCCCGAGCACGGCGAGGAAATGACCATCGAAAACAGGATCACGCTGGCGTCGCTACCGCCCGGCAAGTACCAGCTGTCCGTTGCGGTCACTGACAATCTTGCGAACCAAACGATTACGCCGACTACGGATTTCACTGTAAAGCCAGCTCCGGCGGGTGCCCCGCAACCCGCTCCACAAGCCCCACAGGGGAGGTGAAGTGAAGCATTTGAGTCTACGAGCGATTCGCGTCTTAGGCCTCGGTTGCTTCGCTTTGTTGTGCGCGCTTCCAGCTGCGGCAGCGCCCGGAGCGAACAAGATCTCCGGCGTCGTCGTGGACCCTGCCGGCACACCGCAGATGGGCGCGACGGTTCTGGTGTCCTCCGAACAACTTGTCGGCGGATCGCCGGTGCAGCTCCTTACGAACGATCGCGGGCGTTTTTCAACTGCCGCGCTACCCGCGGGCCTCTATTCGATCCGCGTGACTCTCGCCGGGTATCTTCCGGTGATGGAACAGCACGTTGATGTCAACACCGAACACGCCACGCTGCTACAGATCGTTCTCGGTTCTGTATTTTCCTCATTTGAGAAATTGCGCCGGCAGGACGACCAGCCGGTCGATTCCGATGACTGGACTTGGGTGCTGCGCACCTCGCCTGCAACGCGCCCCGTATTGCGCTGGCAGGACGACTCTGTTGCCCTGGACGCCGCGGCGTTGCAGGATTCCGACTCTGCGAGCGCGCAACAGAATCACGGGCGCCTAGAGCTGACTTCCGGCGCGGATCATCCCGGCTCGATCGGGGACCTTGCGGATTCGCCCGGCACCGCATTCGTATACGATGTCGGACTCGGCGGCAAGAGCCACTTCGTAATGGCCGGTCAGTTCAGTCAGGAAGACGGTTCAGCAGCTGGCGGATTTGCCGGAGAATGGCTTCCTTCAGGACTGCCGGGCGCCGGCCCCGTCACGACGATTCTGGTGCGCGAATCGCAACTCGGCCCGGATGGTCCAACGTTTCGAGGCGTGCGGTTGTCGCATGACGATCAACTTGCTCTGGGCCGCAGGGTGACAATCCGTTACGGCGCGGATTTCGTAATGGCTGGATTCAACGGCACAGCTTCGGCGCTGAGCCCGCGAGCGGAAGTCGCGGTTCAGTTAGCGCGAACGTGGCAGGCCTCCGCGATCGTGGCGACCCATCCCTGGCAGGATGCTTCGGGTTCCGAAGGCGCGCTGCAATCCGCGCTGGATACGCTCGACGCGTTTCCGACACTTATGATGCGCGATGGCCGTCCCGTGCTGGAGAACGGCCTGCACGAGGAACTTTCGATTGATCACGCGCTGAGTCCTCGCGCGGATTTGATCGCCTCGGTCTTCCACGATCTCTCATCCCACACGGCGGTCATCGGACGTGGCGGCCCCGGCAGCGCCGATTTCCTTCAGGACTATTTCTCGGATGCGTTCGCTTATGACGGAGGCTCCTCCAGTTCCGGCGGCGCTCGGCTGGTATACCGGGAGAAGATCTCGAAAAACCTGACGACTACGGTCATTTATGCGTACGCCGGTGCACTCGCTCCCGACGGCGTATCCGCTACAGCACTCCGCGATGAGCTGGCTACACGCTATCGCCAAAGCCTTGCCGCAGCCGTCACGACCACGGTGCCGCGCTGGGGGACAAAGTTTACCGCAAGCTACAAATGGCTCAGCGGACCCACCGTCTCGCAACAGGATGGATACGGCGAGTCGCTGTATCACGTGGACCCCTACCTCAGCATGGAGATCCGCCAGCGGCTCCCCAGCGTTTTCCCCTGTCACATGGAAGTCCAGGCCGATATGGGCAACCTGCTTGCTCAGGGATACGTCCCAGTTTCGACTGGTGATGGCTCCGTAGTGCTTGTCCCCTCCTACCGGTACTTCCGGGGTGGCCTAAGCCTCCAGTTCTAGCGTTTTGGGCAGTTACTGGATTCGGGAATGAACCTTCCACAAATGGAATCTGTTCCGACGGGTGGAAGTTACACCTCTGCAAGATACTCACAATACAGTGGTTAGCGCGATTGCAATTAATGATTCGCTGGAAGTCTGCGTGCTAGCATAGAATAGTAAAGGGACTCGGGTGGAGTCGGATGAACGACGGTCTTCGAATTCGGCTGGGTGCAGTTATCTTGGCGCTTCTGACGCTGGCGGCGGTGATTTTTGCCGTTAAGAACTTCCAGCAGCGTTCGCGCTTCGTCGTTCCCGACGATGGCATTACCTGGCTCGATTCCCCGAGCGGCGTAGTGGCTTGGCACGTAGCTCCGGGTACTCCCGGTGATACGGCTGGAATCAAGCAAGGCGATTACGTCGAGTCTCTCCACGGGACAAAGATCCATCGGGCGACCGACGTTACCAAGCTGCTCTGGCGCGCGGGTCCCTGGACAGAAGTTCGCTATGGAATCCGCCGCGACGGCGAGTCGTTTGAAGTACCTCTGGTTACTGCCCCGCAGGATAATCCTGCCTCGATTGAGAACTATCTTCGCCTTACTGCACTGCTGTATCTCTTCATCGGGCTTTTTATCTTCGCGAAACGGTGGAACGCTCCGCGCGCCATTCATTTCTACGTCTTCTGCCTCGTGTCGTTCATTCTTTACAGCTTTCATTACAGCGGCAAACTGAACTCGTTCGATTGGACGATTTACTGGGGCAACGTGGTCGCACTTCTGCTGCAGCCCGCGCTGCTGGTTCATTTCGCGCTCGTATTTCCGGAACGCCGCGGCACTCTCTTACCGAAGCTCGCGGCTCTCTACAGCATTCCGGTCGCGTTGCTCGCGCTGCACATCTCGGTGGCCACTGCGACTCTCGATTTCCTGCCGTCCATCAGCAGCCGCGAATTTCTTGACACCATTGAACTGCTTTACCTCGCCGTCTATTTCCTGCTCGCCGCGGCTATTTTCCTGGCCAGCTATTTCCGCGCCCCCAGCGGCGTGCTGCGGCAGCAATTGAAGTGGGTCACAGGAGGAGCCTTCGCCGGCATCCTGCCGTTCCTGGCGTTGTATATCCTGCCGCGTTTCGTCAACACGGTGCCGCAATCGTGGATGAAATTTTCCGTCTTCTCACTCGCGCTGATTCCGCTCTGCTTCGGCTACGCCATCATCCGCTACCGGCTGATGGATGTGGACATCATCTTCAAGCGCGGCCTGGCTTACACATTTGCAACCGGCGCCGTTGTCGCCATTTATTTCCTAGCGATCGCGTTGGTCGGCGAACTGACGCACACCACTCTGACTGCGGGGCCGGCTGGCGCGATCATCGCTATCGTCGTCGCCGCATTTTTGATCCAGCCACTGCGCGATTGGGTGCAGGCGCGTCTGGATCATTTCTTCTACCGCGACCGTCTCGACTATCGCCGCACCCTGATTGAATTCGGACGCGCGCTTACCAACGAAGTCCGCCTCGAGCCCCTGCTCGGGTCCGTGCTCGACCGCATTTCGCAGACGCTGCTGGTGGATCGCCTGGCAGTCTTCCTCGAGGATCCTGCCCAGCCCGGCCAATTTGTGCTTTCGCGCTCGATGGGACTCCGGCCGGCAGGCCCGCTCGATCTCAGCTTTCTCGATCCGGCGCGCCCCGCCCTCGAGCGCGGCTGCCTGTTTTTCGAGTCGGCGCGCGCCGCCACGGACGAAAACGAATCGGTTCGCCGAACCATTGAAGAACTCGACCTCAATTATTTCATCGCCTGTCGCTTCCACGACCGCACCGCTGCTGTGATCGGTTTGGGCAAGACGGTTGACGGCGATTACCTCTCGAGCGACGATCTCGAACTCCTCTCGACCATCGCCGGCTACGTCGCCATCGCCGTGGAAAACGCCCGGCTTTACCAATCGCTCGAGCAAAAGGCCGTGCAGATCGAGCGCTTGAAGGACTTCAGCGAAAACATCGTCGAATCGCTGCGCATTGGCGTCGTCACCGTGGATCTCGAAGACTGCGTCGAATCGTGGAATCCGCAGGTCGAAGATCTGCTCGAAATTCCGCGGAGCGAAGCCTTGCGACGCAAGCTTGCAGATATCCTTCCGCGCGACCTCGCCGGAGAAATCAGCGCGCAGGCAGCCAGCGACCATGTTTCCGGCATCTATCGCTTTCACTTGAACACGCGCAGCAACCGCCATCTCGTGGTCAATGCTTCCATTGCCCCATTGCTCGCCAAGAACGGCGCGCGGCTCGGACGATTAATTTTGTTGGATGATATTACCCAGCGCGTGCGTTTAGAAGATCAGATGGTTCAGACTGAAAAACTGACTTCGCTTGGCTTGCTCGCGGCCGGTGTCGCGCACGAGGTGAATACTCCCCTCGCCGTCATTTCCAATTACATCCAGATGCTTGCCAAGCAGATTCCCGAGGATGACCCGCGGCAGAAAACCATCGAGCGCATCGTGAAGCAGACTTTCCGCGCGAGCGAGATCGTCAACAATCTGCTGAATTTTTCGCGTACCGGCGGCACCGAGCCTGTTGAAGTGGATTTGAATTCCGTGCTGGAAGAAACGCTCACGCTGGTCCAGCACCCGTTCAAGACCGCGCAGGTCAACGTCGTCAAGAATTACGCCGAACGTCTTCCGGTGATCCTGGGTTCAACCACGCGCCTTCAGCAAGTGTTCCTGAACCTCTTCATGAATGCCCGCGACGCCATGCCCGGCGGCGGCATGCTAGAGGTCCGCACCGGCGCTCGCAACGGCTCGGTTGAAATCGAAGTCACCGACACGGGAGCGGGCATTCCGCCCGAACACCTGCACCGCATCTTCGATCCATTTTTCACCACGAAAGCCACTGGCCGCGGAACCGGCCTGGGCCTCTCCGTGAGCTATGGCATCATCAAAGAACACGCTGGCAAAGTGGACGTGCGTTCAACGCCCGGCAAGGGCACCTCGTTCCGGCTGGAGTTCCCTGTGGCCAGGAAAGCCGTTCATGCTTAGAGGCTCGATACTCGTAGTGGATGACGAGCTGGAGATCCGCGAGGGTCTCGAGGCCCTGCTGACTTCGGAAAGCTTCCAGGTGACGGTCGCGGAAACCGGCCAGGCCGGTTTGCAGAAGCTGGAAGATCAGCCCTTCGATCTGATGCTGCTCGATGTTAGCCTGCCGGACCGCAACGGGCTGGACATGCTCCGCGAAATCCGCCTGCGCGATCCTCACCTTTCCATCATTCTCATCACCGCCTACGGCTCGATTGACATGGCCCGCGCGGCCTTCAAAGGCGGCGCGCAGGACTACATCACCAAGCCGTGGTCGAATGACGAACTGATCGCGCAGATCTCGATGGCCATCGAGGGCCGCCGGCTCCGCGAAGAAAACGTTCACCTGAAGCGGGCGCTCAAGCAGCGCTACAACTTCCCAAACATCGTCGGCAAAAGCGAAAAGATGCTTTCCGTCCTTGACCTGGTCACCCAGGTCGCGCCTTCGCGATCAACCGTGCTGATCTCCGGCGAGAGCGGCACCGGCAAGGAAGTGATTGCCAAGGCGATTCATGCCGCTTCCACGCGCACAGATAAGGCTTTCATTCCCATTAACACCGGTTCGATCCCGGTGGACCTGCTCGAATCGCAACTCTTCGGCCACGTGAAGGGGGCGTTCACCAGCGCCGTCGCCTCGAAAAAGGGGCTGTTTGAAGTCGCCGACCAGGGCACGATTTTCTTTGACGAGATTTCTACGATTGGTCCGGAAACGCAGGCGAAGCTCCTGCGCGTGATTCAGGAGCGCGAATTCATGCGCCTGGGCGGCACCGAAACTATCAAGGTGGACGTCCGCATCCTGGCCGCTTCCAACGAAGATCTTCGCAAGCTCGTCCGCGATGGCCGCTTCCGTGAGGATTTGTTCCATCGCCTCAACGTGATCTCGATCCAGCTGCCGCCACTGCGCGAGCGCAAGGAAGATATTCCGCTACTCGTCGCGCGCTTCCTCGAGCAATTTTGCAAGGACAACGGCAAGCCGGCTCGTATTTTCACCGCCGCGGCGATGAAGCTGCTCATGGATTACGATTGGCCCGGAAATATTCGCGAGCTCGAGAATGCCGTGGAACGCGCCGTGGTCCTTTCCACGCACGATTCCATGGACGCCGATCTGCTGCCCGAGAGCGTCCGCACGCGCGAGATCGTTAAGGGCGTTCGCCTGCAGCTCGCCGAATTTCTGCCGCCGCTGCCGGGAGAGATTGGCTCGCGCAGCTCCGTGCCGCCCCCTTCGCTCTTTGAAATCCTCGAGGAAGTCGAGCGGCGCATTATCGTGGACATGCTCGAACGCACGCACTGGAACCAGACCGAGGCCGCCGAGCGCTTTCAGATTCCTCTCTCGACCCTTAATCAAAAGATCAAGCGACTCGGTATCGAGACTCGCCGCCGTCCGGGCGCCCCCCGCGGCGGTCCGGGCATCCCCTACGGCGAAGACGCCGCCGAATTCTCCGCCGGAAAATAGCGCCAGTTCACAATCCAAATTGATTTAACAATTTGTGCTTAACGGTTGGTTGCTCGCGGATGCACGCGCGTCCCTCTGCGATTGCCTCTTCATCTCATATAGCGCACGATCCGCGGCTCCCAGCAGGGCGTCGCGCGTGTCTCCGTCGAGCGGATACACCGCTGCACCGACGCTCACCGAAATGCGTGGCGCCTCAGCATCTTCCGCCACGCGATCGCGGATTCGTTGCACCACGTGCATTGCCTCCTTCGGCCCGGCCTCCGGAATTACCAGGGCGAATTCGTCCCCTCCGTAGCGCGCCGCGGTATCTATGTCGCGGCAATGGACGCGCAAAATATCGGCGAGCCTGCAAATCGCCCGGCTGCCTGTCAAATGGCCGTGCCGATCGTTGATTTTCTTCAGCCCATCCAGGTCCAGAAGCAGTAGGGCAAAAGTCCGTCCCGTACGTCCGAACCGCCTGATCTCCGTGTCGAGCACGTCAATCAGCTTTCGATAATTCGCCAGGCCGGTCAGCGGGTCCGTCACCGCCAGATTCTGAATCTGCTCCTCGGCGCGCCGCCGCTCCGCCGCCAAGGCTGCCAGCGCCAGCGTCATCACGGCCACGATCCCCATGAAGGATTGCAACAGAAGCAGAGACTCGTTCTTCGTCCCGATGGCGAAAGGCCCGTATCCGTGCAGCGTGCCCCAGATCGCCACGCCGGACAAAAGAACCGTCACGGACGCCGCTTCCCGCCGCCCGAAGCGAAGCGCTGCCCAGATCAGGAACGGCACACACAAATATTCAAGGGGATACTTCCTTGGAGCTCGAAACAGGAGCCCGCAAAAGACTATCTCGGCGATCAGAAGCATTCCCGCGATCAACGCCAGCATCTCGCCGAGCTGCGTCCAGCGCCATCGCATTCGAAAATCCGAAATCCAAAGAATCAGCAGCGGAGCCACGATCACTGCGCCGACTCCATCGCCCAGCCACCACGTCAGCCATATATCTCTAAAGCCCGCCCAGGGAGCGAAGCCCCCGAGTGATAAAGAGGTCACGCCGAAAGTGGCGGCCACCGCCGTGCCGACCGTGCCAGCTAAAATCGCGAACCTGAAAGTGTCCGGCCCGCGCTCGAATGCGTTTCGGCCATTCGCGAATCGCGTGACTAGATAGGCGGCCACCACTCCTTCCAGCGTGTTCCCGGTCGCAATTCCGAGAGATGTCAGGATGGTTCCTGCCGTCGTCACGTTCACCAGAAACGCACCGAGGAACACGCCCGGCCACACGCGCGTGCCCAGGATTAGAAACGCCGCCAGGGCGATCCCGGTCGGCGGCCACACGGCCGTTGAGCTGGGATGCACGAACGCCATGCTCAGCCCCAGCTTTCCCGCCAGGAAATAAACAACGGCCAAGCCGCCGATCGTGAACAGATTCTTTCGCCGCTCGCCCAAGTTCGCACCTTTCGCCGTGTCTTCACTCATCACAGTCATCGCAGTTCCGTACTCAATATGACGCGGCGAGACGGAATTTAACGATCGGGTATGAGCAGGCGAAACGCGAATCAGTTATACCGATAACCCTGTAGTCAGGATTTGGAACGCTAGGAAACCAGCGGACGTCCGGCGATATTTTCGAGGATTCGATACGGAGCGTAATCCGGCGCAACCAACGCCTTCGGCGGAATCAGGAAAGTCTGTTCGAGCGCGTACTGTCCGGACATGGCCGCATGCGCCACGCCGTCGGTAAACACAAGCCATGTAGAAAGCGGAGGAAATTCCAGCCGGGTCTTGGGGCAATTCTTCTGAAAGGCCGAATTTTCCTTCAGATAATCGTGAAATCCGAGCATGAACATATCGTAGGGCGTGCGGCCCATTCCGCGGAAGCCGAGCCTTTCACCCAGATCCTGGACCGTCCGGCTGACCCAGGAATCTTCGGCGATCCGTTCCAGGCCGGCGTCCACGGCATATCGCCGCGCGAGAATCTCGAAGTTTTCGGTCGTGTTCCACACGCGCGCCTTCGCTGGATTCAAATTGGTGAACGCGCGCAGGATGCGCCCGCCGCGCGTGGGGCGGCTCGGAAACGCGTCCACGTGGAGCAGGTCGTTACGCTTATGCAGCGGCAGCCCGCGCCTTTCTTCTTCGAATGGGCGAAAGCTCGAAAAATCAACGGTCCATTTCCCGGCATAGGGCTGCAGAAATTTGGTCAGGAAATCGATCAATTGCGCGCTGTAGTTCCGCAGGATGGCGTGCACGCGCTCGACGGTCGCGGCGTCCCCCGTCACGCCCCGCAAAATATCTTCGGTCGGACGGTACGAGACGTTCTTGTGCATTCGCAGCTCGGCCCATTCCTGCGCTACCAGAAAATCGCGGTCCGCGCGAGGAAGGTCAAAGGGCAGGTCGTGGAAAAAAAGGATTTGGCCGCGTTCCAGCAGCTCACACCACGTGCGCGACCGCGCGTCGCGCTGTTCGGGACGCGTCCACCCACCGGCCAGCTTGTAGTCCTCCACCGCGATCCAGGGCAAGTTTGCTCCGTCGCTTTCGATCTGACTTAGTTCTTCGCCGCGCCCGGCGCCGTGTAGCCCCGCGGCATCAACGCCGTGGCAAGCCCCTCCGCACGCGACAAGTCCACGCCGTCAAGTTTCGTCTCGCGCAGGATAGCGGTCTTTAGGATTGCGCCTTCGAAATCCGCTCCCTGAACATCCGCGTCGCGAAAATTTGCCGCGCCGAAATCGGCACGCCGCAGGATGGCCTGTCGCAGACTCGCGCGGAAGAACTCTGCGCCTCCGGCTTGCGCTTCGGTCAAGTCCGCGCCGCTCAGGTTGGTCTCGGTCAAGTCCGCCTTGCGCAGATCGGCGCCGTGCAGGCGCGACCTGCTTAAGTCCGCCGACGAGAGCTTCGCTTCGCGCAGGTTGGCACCTTCCAGATTTGCTCCCTGGAGATCAGCGTACGCGAGTTTGGCCTTAAAAAGGTCCGCGCGAGTCAAATCAGCACCGGCCAGTTCGGCGCGCACTCCTCCGTCTTTACCGCTCACGAACAGCGCATGCGCTGCCAGAATGTCCGACAGCGTTTTGCCGTTCACGCGAATCTTCTGCGGCGATCGCAATCCTCCGCCTGTCAATGCACTGAATATGCTCATGGTCACCCACGGGATGAGATACGGTCTCCGTTGTATTTTACTAGAGACGGCGGTGCTCTGCACCCCTATACGGACCGCCCCGCCGTGTCGCCTGTGCTAAGTTAAGCCACATGGTATCGCTCCCGAAACTCGCGGTAACCACCCATTCGCTCGGCGCGGTGCTGGCAATTGCGCTCTCGTTCGCCGTCCCGCAGGCGGCAGGGCAGGACCCATCCGACGCTCCAAACGAGGAAACGGTCGCCAGCCTGTCCGCTGGCCGCGTGGTTGTTGCGGTCGTGAAGGGCGCGGTCCTCATCGGCACCATCGAAAATCCAATCGAGGCGGACACGCACCCGCCGACGCCCGTCGCCATCGGAAGCGTCCGCGTCGGCGTGATCCTCGGCGCGGTTCGCTGGTCGTCGCCTTCCTCGCAGCGTGAAACCGCGCGACTCGACGAGGACCTACCGCACCTTCGAAGCCGCGCCGTCACTCAGGCGCCACATCTTGGTTCCGATCCGACTGGCACCGAAGCCACGGACTTAGAAATGGTCGGCCAGGGATTGCTCGATCGCCTCAACGAAGTCGCGCAGGATCTGCACGCCAAGGTGGACTTGCCGCCTAAAGAGCCTCTCGCCGAATTAATCCTTGCGGGCTATGCCACGGGCTACGGCCCCGAAGTCTGGCAACTCACCTATCCGATGAAGCAGATGGAAGCAACACCCGGCTACTGGACCACACGCGTCCTTTTGCCGAGCTATGTTCAGTTCTGGCCGCCGGAGAAGGGGCAGCCGCGCACGCTGATGGAATTTGCCTACCCGCCGGAGAGCGCCCCGCCGACGTTGCTCGATCTGTTGCACCAAAAGGATCCGCGCCTGGAAAAATTAATCTCCTCGGACGCGAAAATGGCCGAAGTCGCCAGGCTGTTCCTGCAGGGTGAAAGCAATAAAATCCTCCCGGCCGACGCGACGCAGTTTCTCCGCGCCGCTCTCGACGCCATCGCCCCGCCCAATACGCGCGAGACCATGGCCATCATTAACGAGGAAAACGGCTTTGCCTGGGTTCTGGCGCCTCCCCTCGAAGCCACCCTGCCGGGCATCCAACCGGCCCGCCAGCCCGACGCCCCTTCGCTCTTGCATCCCTCGAAATAGAGGCATCCGTCGCCTCTCGAGATGGTTTTTGTAGCTGCACAGCATGCTGTGCCCGGCAAGCATCCTTGGCGATCTATTCGACGATTGGCGATGACGTCGTGCTGCATACCGGCGAACATCCGACACAACCACGCATACTGGTACCAACTCGCGCGAAAAATCTCACGCAACGAACGATTACTTGATTTCGGAAATTTGCTTCTGCAAGCGGGCGTTCTTTTCGGCTACCGACTTTACGAGCTCTTCTTTGTGCACCACAAGCTTCCGCGCAATCTCCGCATCGGACAGCCCCAAAATCTCCGCTGCGAAAATCGCCGCGTTCACGGCCCCAGCTTTATCAATCGCCATCGTCGCCACAGGAATTCCGCCCGGCATTTGCACGGTTGCGAGCAGCGCGTCGAGTCCATTCAGGGTACTCGTGGCCATTGGCACGCCGATTACCGGCAGCGTCGTATTCGCCGCCATCACTCCCGCCAGATGCGCCGCCGCTCCCGCTGCGGCAATCAACACTTTCAGGCCGCGTTTCACCGCCGTGGTCGCATATTCGTGCGCGCGGGCCGGTGTGCGATGCGCTGAAAGAACTTCCATCTCGTACGCAATGCCGAATTTCCCGAGCGTTTTTCCCGCTTCGCTCATCACCGGAAAATCCGTATCGGAGCCCATCACGATTCCCACCATCGCCATTACGGGTTTGCTTCCGGTCCCCAATGTCGCGTCTCCTAAGATTGCCGATTGCGGATCACTACCGTCTCTTGCCGATATCCTTGCGATAATGCGCGCCCGCGATCTTGATTTTGCCCACCGCGTCATACGCCACGCGCCGTGCTGACGCGAGATCCTCACCTCTCGCGCTGACCACCAGCACTCTACCACCGTTTGTATAGCAGGTCGCTCCGCTCCCTCGCGTCCCAGCGTGAAACACGACCGCCCCAGGCACCTTCGCTGCATCCTCGAGTCCAAGAATCTCCACGCCAGTCTGCGGATCACCCGGATATCCCTTCGACGCGATCACCACGCACACAGCCGCGCCGGGAAACCAGTTCGCCTCGAATCCCGCCAGATCGCCGTTTGCCGCTTGCATGCAGGCCTTCGCCAGGTCGAAATCGGCGCGCAGCAACACGGCCTCCGTTTCCGGATCGCCAAGCCGGCAATTGTATTCCAGAACTTGAGGACCCTCCTCCGTCAGCATCAATCCGAAATAAAGGAAACCGCGATACGGCATTCCGTCGGCGCGCAGCCCGTCGAGCGTAGGCCGCACAATCGTTTCGATAATTGTCTTCTCGAGCGCCGCTGGCAAAATATCGTCAACCGAATAAACTCCCATTCCTCCGGTATTCGGCCCTTTGTCTTTGTCGAACGCGCGCTTGTGGTCGCGCGCCGGCGCCAGCCGGATGAAATCCCGGCCGTCCGTGAGGATGATGTAGGAAAGCTCTTCCCCCAAAAGTCCTTCTTCAAACAGGACGCGCGATCCCGCCTCGCCGAATTCGCCATTCACCATCATGCGCTCGACAAATTCCGTGGCCTCGTCCGCGGAATTCGTCACCAGCACGCCCTTGCCCGCGCACAGTCCGTCTGCCTTGATCACCAGCGGCCAATCCACGGAATCCAGTGCCGTGTAAGCCTCCAGCGCCTCGATGTAAACGCCGTAAACACCCGGCGTCGGAATCTCATGGCGCTGCATGAACTGCTTCGAGAAAACTTTGCTGCCCTCGAGTTGAGCAGCCTTTTCTCCCGGACCCAGCAGCTTTAGCCCGCGGCGCTCGAATTCATCGGCGATACCGAGGACCAGCGGCATCTCCGGTCCCACAATCGTCAAATCCACTCCGAGTTTGACGGCCAGATCCGCTGCCGCTTTCACGTCCTTCACGTCGAGCGGCACGCACTCCGCGTCCTTCGCAATTCCGCCGTTTCCCGGCGCGCACCAGATCTTCTCAACCGACGGGCTTTGCGCGAGCTTCCACACAAGCGCGTGTTCGCGTCCGCCTCCGCCGATCACAAGTATCTTCAAATTTGTTCGCCTTCGAGAATGAAGCACCATACGGCGAGGCGTCCGCCGCTGTCAACCCCGTAACTTTTTCAAAACCCACGGAAGAATCACGTAAGAGACATATCCGCCCACCAACACCGCGGCTATTAACCGCTGAATCCACAAGGGCGTGGACGCGTAGGTTCTCGACCCGCTCGAGCCGGTAGCCCAGCCTCTCATCGGAACACCGTAGTGAGTTGAGAGCACTAAGAATCCAACTACTAAAAAGGAAACGAATAGAATCGGCAGAATCAGGGTTCTCCAAAGTCTTGGGGAATTTCTAGAAATACTTCCCATGGCGGGTCGCACGTCCAGGAGAACGAGAATGTAGTGATCTCCTTTTCGTAACAGACGAACAGACTCATCCCACAACCGGAGCGACTCGGCGCCATCGTTCTTCACCCTTGCATGAGCCCGTTTGAGCAGTCCCGAAATCTTAGTCTCGTATTCGCCCGTGTCGTACTGCGCCTCGAACTCATTGTTTAACTTAACGGGATCTTCCAAGGCTTCGGCGCTCTCCGTAAAGTACATCATCCGCTTTTCGAGGTCCGAGAGCGGTATGCCTTCCAGTTGTGCCTGCTCCGCCGTTTGTTTTACCAGGAAATCTTTAGCTTCAGAGACCTGCATGGGCGGGATTGTAGACTTCGCTCCCAGCTAACACAACTGCCTGCACCGCTTGCCTGTGATATAAATTTCCCTGACTTTTTCTTAACTACATCTTCGCGCCGGTCAAACGGTATGCGCTTTTGACTCATGGAGGCTATTTCGCGATGAAGCGTGAACTCATCCTGCTTGCGTCAGTGCTTCTAATCATCGTTAGCTCCCACGCCGTTGCCAATGCGCAGGACGACGAGGACGCCTGGGCGAAAAAGAAGTCCGCATGGCTGCTGCTGACGCCGACCCAGCGGCCGCAGGTGCAGGAATTCGCCGAGGATTACAAAGCCTACCTCAACGTGGCCAGAACCGCGCTCACTTCCACGCGGGAGATGATCCGCCGCGCCCAAGTCGCTGGATTTACGGAGCTCACCGACCCCAAGCAGGTAAAGCCGGGCGCTCGCCTGATCATTTCGAACCGCGAGCGCGCACTGATCCTGGCTGTGATCGGTTCCGAGCCAATGGTGGAAGGTTCCCGCGTTGTCGGTACGCATCATGACAGCCCCCACATTGATTTGAAGGGCCGCCCGATCTATCCAGCCAGCGGCTTCGCGCTCTTCAAGACGATCTACTACGGCGGCATCAAGAAATATCAATGGGCTAACATACCGCTGGCGCTCCTGGGCCGGATTGATACCACGGACGGCCGCACCATCGAGGTCTCCATCGGCCTCAAACCCGGCGAGCCCGTCTTCGTGATTCCGGATAACGCCCCTCACTCGGACAAGGACTTGCGCACGCGAACCTATATAGACGTCCTCGAGGGCGAGGAGCTTGATCCGGTGGCCGGAAGCATTCCCGGCGAGAGCGAGTCCGTCGCGGTGGAAGTGGCAAATCAGCTGGCGGCGACTTACAAGATCAAGGAAGAGGATCTCGTCAGCGCGGAGCTTGCTCTGGTGCCGGCGGCAAATCCGGCGGATGTCGGCATCGACCGCGGCCTCGTGGGCGCCTATGGGCAGGACGACCGGCTCTCGTCCTATTGCGCCGTGCGCGCGGTCCTGGACTTGAAGGCTACGCCCAAATATTCCGCGTTGGCCTACCTTTCCAACTTCGAGGAAGAAGGCTCGGTGAATAACACCGGCGCGGGCTCCCAGTTTCTGAGTTCGACCTTTGCCCGCCTGATCAGCGCCCAGAAGGGCGCAAGCTACAGCGATCTGGACCTGCGGCGCGCCTTACGCAATTCTCAGGTGATTTCCGCCGACGCAAACGACGGCATCAATCCGATCTTTCCGGAGACAAGCGAGCCTTCGAACGCCTCTCGCCTCGGCTACGGCGTGGCCATCAAGCTTTACGGAGGAGGATTCAACGCCCCCTCGGAATACACGGCGCGGATTCGCGCCCTGATGGATCAGAACGGAATTCCCTGGCAGACGCAAACCTACAAAGTTGATGTCGGCGGCGGAGGCACCATCGGAGGATTCATGTCCAGAGAGGACATGGAAGTGATTGATCTCGGTGTGCCGTTGCTTTCGATGCACTCTCCATTTGAGATGTCCTCGAAGGTGGATGTCTGGTCTTTTTATCGCACCATGAACGCGTTCTACGCGCAATGAGACGCATGCTTCAAATCACGACGTAGCAGCTTCCCGCATGCATCAAGCAGGTTCTCCGTATGCTTTAAGAGCGGCGGCCTCTTCCGCGTGGATTTCGAAAACCCTGTTCAGGTGGGAAATCTCCAACACATCCACAACTTTCCGATTTGCGCAGGCGAGCTTCAGCTCGCCTCCCGTTTGTCGTACGACGGAATAGCACCGCACCAACTCACCGACGCCATGGCTGTCTATGTATTCCACATGCACGAAATTGAGCACGAATTTCTTCGCGCCTTCGCCCGTCGAGACGTGAATCAGATCGCGGAGTTTGGTGTGGCCGTCCGTCAAAGTGAGCCGCCCCACTGCCTCCACGACGACCACTTGGCCGACCTTTCGCGTGTTCAGTCGAAATGCCATCGCTGCTTCGTCTCCCCACCACAATTCCGCGAAAGCACTTACTTCAGAGGTCGCAGAGCTAGCTTGATCCCGCGCTGGCTCTCAAAATGCTCGACGCCCCTGCGTGCTTGGTCTCTTCTTCGATCTTCTGATGCGCCAGCTGCGGCTCAAAACAGCGGCGGCAGCGCGCCTCGTACATTCCGGTTGCGCCCACCACGATCAGTTCCTCCGACGCCACCAGGCGCTGCGTGTGAACCGCTGGATTCCCGCAGCGCATGCAGATCGCCAGAAGCTTCGTGATTTCCTCGGCCACTGCCAGCAGCCGCGGCATCGGCTCAAATGGTCTCCCCATGAAATCCGTGTCCAGTCCGGCCACGATCACGCGCTTGCCGAGTTCCGCAAGCCTCGAGCAGGCATCCACGATTCCTTCGCCGAGAAACTGGGCTTCGTCAATTCCCACCACCTCGGTGCGCGCGGCCACGCGATCCATAATTTCTGTACCGGCGCCAATCAGCTCCGAAGGAATTTCCAAACCCGAGTGCGACACAATGCCGTTTTTCGCGTACCGCTGATCAATCGCGGGCTTGAAGATCTGCACGCGCTGTTTTCCATATTCCGCGCGGCGCAAACGCCGGATGAGCTCCTCACTTTTCCCGGAAAACATCGGTCCCACGATCACTTCAATCCAGCCCATGTTGCCCTTGACGATGTCCACGTCGCAGCCTCCGCGCGTTAGCCTATCACCCAAATTCAAAATCCGAACCAAGTTCTGCGCACAATTCCGCCGGCCAGCCCGCCCACGCGCGTATTGTGTTTCAGCTTCTCTGATTGCTCAGCCTTTCTCTGCGTCTCAGCGGTAAGTGTTAAGCTTTTCCCTGCTCACTCGAGTTTATATCGATCCGCAAGGCCAACCGTCGCCGCCGCGAATTTCCGACATCGCTTGCTCCGGCGCTGCAAAGATGTTTTCATCTGACGTGATGCACTGGGACTTCGCGCTCATCCTGATATTTTTCGGCACGGCTGTGCCGCTGCTCGGCCGGCGCCGCATCCGCCAGCTGATGCGCATGCCGGAAACCACCAAGCGCGATCGGCTCACTCTCTATGCATCCACGGTAGCGTTCCAGTGGTTCGCGGTCGCCGTTGTTCTGTGGCGAACGAATGCACATCAGATCTCGTTCGCTCGTCTCGGGCTCGCAACTCCAAGCCCTGTGCTCACCGCGATCGTCTCGATTGTTCTAGCGGCGCTCGTTCTCGCGAATCAGCTCTTCAGCCTGCGCCGCTTGGTTACGCATCCCGCCGAAGCGCGGGGCGTCCTGCCGCAGCTCGCACTCAAAGTATTTCCCCAGGACTCTGTCGAACGCCTTGCGTTCTTCGCGGTCGTGGTGACGGTGGCCGTGTGCGAGGAGTTGATCTATCGCGGTTTCGTCCAGCGCGTTTTTGAAGACTGGTCCGGCGGCCTCGTCGTTGCTGGCATACTTGGATCCGCAGCGATGTTCGCCGTTGCACACCTTTATCAGGGTCGCCGCGGGCTGATAACTACGTTCGTAGTCGGCTTACTCTTCGCGGCAATTCGTGCGTGGACCGGAAGCTTGGTGGCACCATTGATCGCTCACTTTGTCGCCGACCTTACCGCGGGCATGATGGCCCCATCGCGCCTGCGATTGGCACTGGCAAGCAAGATCGAACCCGCGGCCTCAAGTGACCTTATTTCAATGTGATAGAGAAATTATACTATGTATATAGTATATAGATGACGACGCTCTCGAACGCACTCATTGAGTCCACGCTGCGGCCATACGGAGTCGCTATTGCGCCTGGGGTTGCCGACAAGATCCGCACTTACATTTTGCTCCTGCTGAAGTGGAGTGGGGCGATTTCGCTTACATCGGTTACAGATCCCGTCGAGATTCTCAAATTTCACTTCGGCGAGAGTATTTTTGCAGCTTCCACGGTGAGTTTCGGAAAAAGTCGGCTCGCCGACGTTGGCTCAGGCGCCGGCTTTCCTGGATTGGCGCTCGCGTTGGTCGTTCCTAGTCTCGCTGTTACGCTGATCGAGTCAAACACCAAGAAATGTGCGTTTCTCGCCGAGATCGTCAGGGAGTTGCGACTTCCAAGCGTCACCGTCTTTCGCGGACGCATGGAAACTCTTCCGATTGATTCTGAGCCGTTCGATTTCATCGCGGCACGGGCGCTCGGTCAATTCGATGAGCTGCTCGCATGGTCGAAAGAGCACATCGCGGCCGCTGGCAAGGTTGTCCTGTGGCTAGGGGAAGCCGACAGCCGCGAAATATCGCCAAAACGCGATTGGAATTGGGCTCGACCTGTTCTCATTCCTGGTTCCGCACGACGCTATCTTCTGGTTGGCTCGCCGAAGCCGTGAATTCTTATGCGAATTGGACGAAATGTTCCACGTGGAACATTTCCACGGCCTGTTTCACAATTGTTCCACGTGAAACATCTTGCGCCTCATGAAAACTCTCTGGTACATTCGCGCTGCATTCTGGGGGATCAGCTTGGCGCGAGTAATCGCCATCGCCAACCAAAAAGGTGGCGTTGGAAAGACGACCACAGCCGTCAATCTCGGTGCCTCTCTCGCCGCTTCCGAGAAGCACACGCTCATCATTGACTCCGATCCGCAGGGAAACGCAACCAGCGCGCTAGGATTCGCGAAAGATCCCGCCCGACGCACTCTCTATCAGGCCCTAATCCTCGGCGAGCCCATCGAACGAGTGGCGATTGACGCCCAGATTGACCGTCTCGACCTGATTCCTTCAGACAAAAACCTCGTCGGCGCGGCCGTCGAGCTGATTTCGATGGAAAATCGAGAATACCGCCTAAGAGATGTGATCCAGCCGCTCCGCGATAAATACGAGTTCGTCATCATAGATTGCCCGCCGTCTCTCGATATCCTCACCGTGAACGCCCTCGCCGCCAGCGATTCAGTTCTTGTCCCGGTCCAATGCGAGTTTTTGGCCCTCGAGGGAGTATCTGAACTCCTGGACACCCTCGCGCGCCTCCGCCGCGCCATCAACCCATCGCTCGCGATCGAAGGGATTCTCCTGACGATGTACGATGACCGCACAACCCTGTCGAAGCAGGTGGCTGCGGATCTGAGGAGCTTCTTCGGGACGCAGGTCTTTGAGAGCGTCATTCCCAGGAATGTTCGTTTGGCCGAGGCCCCAAGCCACGGTATGCCCGTAATGTTCTACGACATACATAGTAAAGGTGCCGAGAGCTATATCCAACTAGCTAAGGAGGTTATCGCTAATGCCGAGAAACGCATTGGGCCGGGGACTGAGCGCGCTGATCCGGGACCCGGAGCCACAGCAGCCTCAGCAGCCGCCGGTAGCAGTGGCGGGGGGACCAGCGGCGGCGGTAGCCCCGGCCCTAGCTCCGAATGACTCGTTTCTCCAGGTCGATATTGACCTGATTGATCCCAGCCCCTTTCAGCCGCGCACCCGGTTCCGCGAAGAGGCACTCGAGGAGTTGGCGCGATCCATCCGCGTTAGCGGTATCGTTCAGCCGCTCGTCGTTCGCCGGATGGGGACTCGGTTCCAGCTGATTGCCGGAGAACGCCGCTGGCGAGCAGCACAGCGCGCACCGCTCGGTCGCGTGCCAGCCGTGGTTCGCGACGTGCGCGACGAGATGGCGCTCGAGATGACGCTGGTGGAAAATCTCCAACGGGAGGACCTCAATCCCGTCGAGCAGGCGCGTGCCTTTCAGCGCCTCACGGACGAATTCCACCTCACGCAGGAAGAAGTCGCCGATCGCACAGGAAAGGACCGCGCGACAATCGCCAATTCCGTTCGGCTTCTCCGCCTCGAAGAACCGATCCTCGACCTGCTCGAGGAGGGCGGCCTTTCCGCCGGGCACGGTCGCGCACTCCTGGCGATTGCCGAGCCAAAGGATCGCCTGGAGCTGGCGCGCAAAATAGCCCGCGGCGGAATGACCGTGCGTCAAGTCGAGCGCCTCGCCACACGAAGCGCCAGAGCGAAACATGACTCGCCAATCGCCTCGGTTGACCCAAACACAAAGTGGGCGATCGAAGAGTTGCAGCGAAAATTCGGCACGAAGATTGTCCTACATCCCCTTCGTCCCGGCCGGCCCGGCCAGTTGGCTTTTGAGTACTACGACGCGAGCGATTTGACCCGCCTGTACGACCATCTGATGAGAGAATAAAACTGCGAACCTAGGAGAACTGCATGGCGTGGTTTGACCGCAAGAAGAGCGATCCGGCCGAATGGACCGGCTTCCTCGAGCAAGGCGTCAAGGTCGAGGGTAAGCTCGAAGCCTCCGGCACGTTCCGGATTGACTCCGCGTTGAAGGGGACTGTCACCTCCGACGACACGTTGGTCCTGGGGGAACACGCCTTGGTGGAAGGGAATATCCACGGCAACTACGTGATTATCGCTGGCCGATTCGATGGGGTAATTCGCGCCCGGGGGCGCGTGGAAATACTGCCGAATGCCATCGTTACCGGTGAAATTCACAGCCCTTGTCTAGTGATCGAGCCGGGCGCCGTCTTCGACGGCCAGTGCCACATGCTTGCTCCGACGGAAGCTTCCAAGACTATGACGATTCCGATCCGTTCCGCTGCCGGTCAGAATTCGCGCTAGAATTTCGCCGCTCGGTCGGCGGTCCGCGATTTGTGTGTCACTTCGTTGTGGCACCCATCCTTTGTTTTCAAAGACTTAGGCTTGGAATTACTTTGCATGGTGTGTCACTTAATCTGCTTGGTGTGTGATTGCGAAAAACGGCGGGCAATACGTCCGAGCGCGCAGAGAGTCGTTGCAACGTGGTGGTCGTAAGAGCACAGACAAGAGTGTCTGTGCCACTCAAACCGAACTTCCTATTCAGTTGTCGAAGAGCAATACGGCGCTCGTCAAGAGAGCCGCAGCACATGCGCGGCCGACCGATCTCCCAGACTCGACTCGCCGTCGACACTGGGAGCCCTGTCACTGGGGCAAAAAATCGCCCCGACTCACGCTAGTACAATCTGATCAGGCTGTCTATTGTGGGAACTACGAAGGCCTAGGACCGTAGATCATTCAACAACGATGCGGAGAAATTTCTTCTTGCCAACTCGCAAGTCATAGGTCGCTACGCGGTCTGGATCAAGCTTGGCTGTGGGGTTCTTGACGATTTGGCCGTCGATCTCTAGACCCCCTTGCTTTATTAGGCGTTCGGCCTCGGCCACGGACTGAATTTCGCCGAGATAGGCTAATACCTGGGACCACTTGCTTTGCGAGGGTGCGACAATCTGCACAACCGTGCCGTCCCGACGGTGCATGTGCGCTACCAGCGATCCTGATTCCCGTCTAAACCTTGTCTCGTGCACTTCTGCCGGCGCCTGCCGGTCGCGGAACACGCGCTGAAATTCCTCGGTGGCCTTTTTCGCACCATCTTCGCCGTGGAAACCAGCGATGATCGCGTGCGCCAGCTGCATCTTCGCATCCATGGGATGCAGCGTGCCGGTGCGCACTTCCTCGCGCAGCCGCAGAATCACGTGCGGCCCGAAATCCGTCAGCAGATCGTAGTACGACCACATCAGCTCATCGGAAATGGACATCAGCTTGCCGAACATTTGCCCCGGAGCTTCCGTGATGCCCACGTAGTTGCCAAGGCTCTTCGACATCTTGCGTTCGCCATCGAGCCCAACGAGAATCGGCATCGTGAGCACGACTTCGGGCGCCTGTCCGTATTCGCGCTGGATTTCGCGGTGCACGAGCATGTTGAATTTTTGCTCGGTTGCGCCCAGCTCGATATCGGATTCGAGCGCGACAGCGTCATAGGCAGTCAGCAGCGGATAGAGCAGCTCGTGCACGGAAATCGGCAAATTCTTGTCGAGCCGCGAACGGAAATCCTCGCGCTCCAGCATCCGCGCCAACCGATAGTGACCGCAGAGCCGCACGACGTCGTAGCTCGACATTTTTCCGAGCCATTCGCTGTTGTAGCGGACTTCCGTTTTCTCGCGGTCGAGGATTTTGTAGACCTGCGCGAGATACGTCTGGGCGTTCGCATCCACCTGCTCGCGCGTCAGCGGCGGGCGCGTTTCCGATTGCCCCGTGGGATCGCCGATCATCGCCGAAAAGTCGCCAATCAGGAAAATGGCCGTGTGGCCCATATCCTGAAAATGTTTCAGCTTGCGCAGCACCACGGTATGTCCCAGATGAATATCCGGCGCCGTGGGATCCACGCCGAGATACGCGCGCAGCGGCTTTCCCGTCTTCGCCGATTGTTCGAGCTTCGCGCGCAGCTCGTTTTCAGGAATGATTTCCGCCGCGCCCTTTTTCAGGTACGCCATTTGCTCGTCAACGGGTTTGAATTTCGGGGGCGCCACTTATTTTTCTCCGGGCTATTTTGTAATCAGTACGCGGCGCCCTTCCATGCGCCAGCGCCCTTCGAGCACGATCCGCACCGCCTCGGTGTAAATACGATGTTCTTCGCGCAGGATGCGCTCGGCGAGCGTGTCCGGCGTGTCGCTATCCTCAATCGGGACTATGGCCTGCATCACAATCGGCCCCGCATCCAGGTTCTCGTCCACGAAATGCACCGTGCAGCCCGAGAACTTCGCGCCGTGCTCCAGCGCCTGGCGCTGCGGTTCCAGCCCGGGAAATGCGGGCAGCAGCGACGGATGAATATTCAAAATGCGCTGCGGAAACGCGGCCACGAAAAACGGCGAAAGCAGCCGCATATATCCCGCCAGGCAAACCAGATCCACATTCTTTTCTTGCAGCGCCGCAACCACCTGCCTGTCGTACGCTTCGCGCTCGAGTCCCTTCGACGGAATCACGCGCGCCTCGATTCCTCGCGCGCGCGCCTTCTCGATTCCCTCCGCCGTTTCCCGATTGCTCACGACGATTGAAATCTCGGCGTTGGGAATGCGGCCCGCGGCCACGCTCGCCGCCAGCGCGTCAAAATTAGAACCGCGCCCCGAAAGCAGCACGCCAATGTGCTTTTTCATGAGTAAGCGAAATTAGCATAGTTCGCCCAATCGGCGAAGCGGCCCAGGCAGCGAGGGCAATTGAGGGTCGCTGTCCGGATCGCAAAATACCGACTGTCCTTCTTCTGTCCTCACGATCAGTAGTTTCGCTCCTTGCGGACGGTTAACCTCCAGACGCTTCGGGCCCCCAGCTTCGCAGTCCCCCGGTGCAAAACCGTTCACTGGGGGCCAAGTGCATTCCATCGGATCAATCAAAACAGGAGCTAAGGAATCGGCAATTTTGTGTGTGCTGTTGTGCTTGTCAGTTACCGCGGCGCACTCCGCGCCACAGCGGGAGTTCTCCAAGTCCCATCGTCATCAGGCCGCACCTTCGATTACAACAGAACCGGCCAGCCGAACCGTTACTGCTGGACAGACGGCGAGTTTCTCAGTGGCGGCAACCGGAACAGCACCCCTGACGTATCAGTGGCGGCAGAACGGAACCGCGATTGGCGGAGCAACCTCATCAACCTATACAACACCGGCGACAACGACCTCAGAGAACGCCGCTCAGTTCACGGTCGTGGTCAGCAACGGCGGGGGCAGTGCTACGAGTAGCGCCGCCATCCTTACAGTCAATCCCGAAACCGCGCTCCTAGACAGCAGCGCGACGAGCGTGGCTTTTGGCAGCGTGAACGTCTCCACCACTGACACGCAGACAGTGACGCTCACCAACGGCGGAAATTCCAGCGTGACAATTTCGAATGTCGTCGTCGCCGGCGCGGGATTCAACGCCAGTGGCGGCGTCCTCGGATTGATTCTATCGAGCGGGCAGACCGCCGCCTTGACGGCGACTTTTGATCCGTCGGCGGCAGGCAACGCAACGGGCGAGATTACCGTCACGAGCAACGCCACGAACTCACCAACGGTCATCACGCTGTCGGGCACCGGCGTCGCGCAGACTGTGCATTCGGTCTCATTAAGCTGGGCGGCCGGCGCATCCACCGTGACCGGCTATAACGTATATTCAAGCACCGTATCCGGCGGCCCTTACGCAAAGCTGACTTCGCCGCCAATCGCCGCGACGGATTACACCGACAGCAGCGTGCAGTCGGGGCAAACATATTACTTCGTGGTGACCGCGGTAAATTCGCAGAATGAGGAGAGCGCCTACTCCGGGCAAGTCTCCGCGGCCGTTCCGTAAAACCGGACTAGGAGCCGTCTCATAAATCACTTTGCCGCGCACGGCGGGTCCCTCAGGGGTTAAAACCCCTGAGTTATGAGGCGCTTTTCGGCACGGCTGAAGCCGTGCCCTGACGGAAACCGTTTATGACCTTCCAGGTCACCTCCAGCCGCTTGACACCTTTGCCGTGCCGAGGCATCTTCCTCACCACAAACGCGATTCGCCGGAGGACTTGCCATGGCTTGCAACCGCTCGCTGTCGCTGATGATCGTCGCCGTCGTCTCGGCTTCCATTTTCGCCGGATGTTCCCAGCCGTCCGCGCCGATTGACACGCGCAAAGCTGACGAAGCCGCCATTCGTGCCGCCGGCGACGCGCTGGGTCAAGCGTTCGAGTCCAAAGACATCGAAAAATCCCTCTCGTTCTATGTGGACGACCCCGTCCTTTTCGTGCCCAAGGGTCCCGCCGTCATCGGAAAGGATGCCCTCCGCAAAGCTTTTGAGCCGTTCATGGCCGTGCCCGGATTGAAGACCTCCACCAGCGGAGTGATTATTGACGTCGCGCAATCGGGTGATCTCGCTTTCGAACGCGGCAGCTTTACCAATACCATCACCGACGCGAAGGGAAAGACCACCACAGAGACGGGCAAGCTTGTCCTCGTCTGGAAAAAGCAGGCCGACGGCTCGTGGAAAGTCGCGGCGGACACCAACGCCGACGATCAGTAATGCCGCAAGACTTCGCGGCGCGCACAATTGGCAAGTTCCCAACCGGCGACAATACAGGCAGCCCTTGACAGCGAATCCCCGCGGAGTCATCTTCCTTCCGCACCAACGCAACTCACTGGAGGTTTTCGCATGGCTCGAAATCGCTCGTTCTCGTTGATTTTTGCCGCCGCTTTCATCGCATGTTTCGCCACAGCATGCGGCCAGCAACAGCCTGCCGCTCCGCCTGACACGCGCGCCGCGGACGAAGCCACCATCCGCGCGGCCGACGCCGACTGGGGCAAAGCCGCAGAGGCGAAAGATCTCGAAAAGTGCATGTCGTATTACACCGAAGACGCAGTGTTCCTGGCTTCTGGCGTGCCCGCGACCGTGGGCAAAGACAACATCCAGAAAGTGATTCAGGGTCTGCTGGCCGCGCCCGGACTGAAATTCACCATAAATATTGCGAGCGTCACCGTGGCGCGATCAGGCGACCTGGCGATGGATCAGGGGACGGTGGAAGAAACGACGACGGACAAGAAGGGCAGGTCAGTGACGAACACGAGCCAGTACGTGCTGGTGTGGAAAAAGATGACCGACGGCTCGTGGAAGATCGCCGCGGACACCAGCGCCAACCAAAAGCCGCCGGCACGACCAGCCGCCAAGAAATCGGTGCATAAAAAACGGAAGCATTAGAGCTGGAGTTCCGCACGTTGCGATACAATTAGAGTGGCGCGCGCGAGTAACTGTCCATGATTGACACCGTCGAACCCCTGATCCTCGATCTCCTCGAGTGGGTAGCGAGCGGAGAGAAAAGCTACGAAGTAGTGATGGATGCGTGGCGCACGTCATGTCCCAGACTCCCGGTCTGGGAGGATGCCAACGATCGCGGACTAATCACCACCGAGCGCGGGAACGGGCGATCCATTGTCCGGATTACGCCCTCAGGCCTCACCCTTCTTCGGCAGCGCAAGCCCCTGCGGAATGTGGCGCAACGCCAAAGGTCTGACTAAAGCGGAAGTTTTCCCGTATAGCTCACGCGCGTCTTTCCGCGTGTGGCGCGCTCGACGCGTCCGATGAGGAAGAATTTCTCTCGGCGGCGTTTCAATTCCGCCTCGACGCGCGAAATGTGCTTTGTTGGAACGACGAGGATCATTCCCACACCGAGGTTGAAGGTTTTCAGCAGCTCGTCCCGCTCAATCCGCCCCAGTTGCGCGAGATAACGGAAAATCGGCAGCACCGGCCACGATCCCAGCTCGATTGCCGCTTGCACGTTGTGCGGCAGCGCGCGCGGCAAATTGCCGGTAATTCCGCCGCCGGTGATGTGCGCCATGGACGAAACCCATCCGCGCGCCAGAACGTTTTTCAGCAGGGGCCAGTACGAGCGGTGCGGCTTCAATAGCTCCGCGCCGATTTTGTTCCCCACTTCGGCCACGTACGTATCGGGCTCAAGCTTGGCCACGCCGAAGACCAGCTTGCGCGCCAGCGAATAACCGTTCGTATGCAGCCCGCTTGATGGAAGGGCCAGCAGTACGTCACCCGGGCGCACCCGGTGCGGGTCCAATATTTTTTTCCGCTCGACCGCGCCCACGATGAATCCCGCCAGGTCGTAATCGCCGGGTGCATACACATCCGGCATCTCCGCGGTCTCGCCGCCGATCAGCGAGCAGCCCGCCTGCTTTGCCGCGCGGCTCATGCCCTCGATCACCTGCTCGAGGACGCGCGTGTCGAGCTTGCCCATGGCGATGTAGTCGAGGAAAAAAAGAGGCTCGGCGCCCTGCGTCAGAATATCGTTCACGCAATGGTTCACGATGTCCGCGCCGACCGTGGAATGAATACCCGCCGCGCAGGCCACCTTCAGCTTCGTGCCCACTCCATCGCAGCTCGCCACCAGGACGGCGTCGCGCCAGCGTTTCCGGTCGAGCTGAAAGAGCGAACCGAATCCGCCGATCGGCGCGAGCACGCCGCGGCGAAATGTCCTTCCGGCCATTGCGGCGATTCGCCGCTTGGCTTCATCCGCAACCGTGATGTTGACGCCGGCATCTGCGTAGCGCATGTGAGAGGCTCGTTTTCCGAAAGGGGGCGGGCCGATTCGTGAATTCTACAGCGTATGGAAAAGCCGCTTCCAGCGCACTCGGCTTGGATGGATGAACACGCTGGCGTACGTCTCGAATCGCTGGACGGCGAATCCCGGGCCCCAGACTTCGTCCGGGTCCGGCGCGTCAATGGACATGTAAATGATCAGGGGAGTGCCAATAATATCCGCGCGCGGCACGAAACCCCAGAACCGGCTATCGCGCGAATTATCCCGGTTGTCGCCCATCATGAAATATTCGCCGGGCGGCACCACGATCTCGCCATCCACGACGTGGTTCGAAAAATCGTCCGTCCACTCCTGCGTCACGCCGGATTCCAGCATCTTGATGCTGCTCGGCGGATAGTTTTCGACAGCCGAAGTTTCGGCGCCATATCCGTGTACCGCGTACGGCTCGTTCAGGCGCACGCCGTTGACGAACACCACACCCTCGACAACCTTGATGTGGTCGCCGGGGACGCCGATGCAGCGTTTGATGAAGTCCGGATAGCCCTCTTCCGGCAGCGGCGCGCGGAACACGATGATCTGCTGTCGCTTCGGGTTGCGCCATAGGGGCACGTGCCAATCAGTGAACGGAACGCCGGCATCGTAGCCGAAGCGGCTGACGATCAGGTGATCGCCGATCAGCACGGTGTTTTCCATCGAGCCGCTGGGAATCACGCGCGCCTGCACGAGCGTTCCTTCAATCAGCAGGAACGCCACGATCACCCAGAACCACGAAACCACTTCGCGCCAGATGCGTTCGTTGGCCGTGGACGCGGCCGGCTTGCGCTTTTCGTCCGCCAGCGCTTCCGCCGTGTCAGCTTTCACGATGTGCCTCCACTTCCAGTTGCACCAGCTCGGTCGGATAGCTGCCGGTGTAGCACGCCGTGCAGAATTTTCCTTCGGTATCTTCCACGGACGCGCGCAACGACGGTAGCGAGAGATACCCCAGCGAATCGGCGCCCAGGAATTTGCGAATCTGTTCCACGGAATTGTGCGATGCGATCAACTCTTCGCGCCGGGGCGTGTCCACGCCGTAATAGCACGGCGAAATTGTCGGCGGGCAGCTGATGCGGACGTGAACTTCGGTCGCGCCTGCTTCGCGCACCAGTCGAACAATTTTCCGGCTCGTGGTGCCGCGCACGATCGAATCGTCCACGAGAACGACGCGCTGCCCTTCGAGCATGCGCCGTATCGGATTCAGCTTCAGCTTCACGCCGAAATCGCGGATGGCCTGCTCCGGCTCGATGAACGTGCGGCCCACGTAATGGTTGCGGATCAGCCCCATGCGAAATGGGATGCCGGATTCCGCCGCGTAGCCCACGGCGGCAGGGACGCCCGAATCGGGCACAGGCGTTACGATGTCCGCTTCCACGGGATGCTCGCGCGCCAGCAAACGCCCCAGCTCTTCGCGGCTCTGATTCACCGGACGCCCGAAGACCACGCTATCAGGCCGCGAAAAATACACGTGCTCAAAAATACACTGTTGGTGCTGCTTTTCCGGCGCGAAGCGGATGGATTCAATTCCGCTGCGCGAGATGCGCACCATTTCTCCCGGCTCCACTTCGCGCACATATTCGGCGTCAATCAGATCGAACGCGCACGTTTCCGAGCCCGCCACCCACGCGCCGTCCAGGCGGCCCAGAATCAGCGGCCGGAATCCGCGCGGGTCGCGGATCGCGTACATTTCGTCGGTCGTCAACAGCAGCAGAGAGTAGGCACCCTCGACCTGATTCAGCGCCTCGGCCAAAGCTCCCGGCAGATTGCGCGCATTGCTGCGCGCGATCAGGTGCACGATCACTTCGGTGTCGCTCGTTGTCTGGAAAATCGCGGCGCGGTGCTCGAGCTTTCGGCGAAGCTCAAGCGCGTTAGTCAGGTTGCCGTTGTGGCCCAGCGCGAGCTTGCCTTTGTTGAAATCAATGGCGATCGGTTGCGCGTTGATCAGCGTGTTGTCGCCGGCCGTGGAATAGCGCGTGTGGCCGATAGCGGACGCGCCGGGCAGGCGCTCGATCACCTCGGGCGTGAAAATTTCCTGCACGTGCCCCAGGCTCCGGTGCAGATGCAGATCCATTCCGTCGGACGAGGCGATGCCTGCCGATTCCTGCCCGCGATGTTGCAGCGCGTAGAGGCCGAGATACGTCAGCTTCGCCGCTTCGGGATGGCCGAAGACGCCGAACACGCCGCAGTGATCGTGGAAATGATCGTCGTCGATTTGGATCAGCTTACTCAAGAGACATGCTCCGGATTCCAGTACTCAGCGCGAACCGACGGCAGCAAAAACCAAACAAGCATCGCGAGGCCAATTGCGAGGTTGATAGGCCAAAAGCGCCCCAATCGATGCGTGTTTCCGGAGATAAGGACGGAAACGAAGACTAACAAGCCGCAGGAACACAGGAACACAAGCAATGCGTGCGCCCAATTGGCCCAGGTCAACACGCCTCGCACGACCGCAGCGCAAAATCCGAGCAGCACCAAATTCAACACTACGTATCCAAGTTTGTGCCAATCAATCAGGGCAGAATCCTTCCATTGGTCGAATGCGACTACGGCCACAATGTACAACGCGACCAGCCAGCGCCCCCGATTGGCAATCTTGCTCATGAACCTGCCTCGATGGCCATGCCGAGCGATTCGCCCCACGTCCGAAGAAACGAATCCGCCTTACCTTGAATCACGGAAGCACCCTTATATTGGATGCGATATTCGCCGCGCGTGACACTGCCGAGTTGCTGAAGCTTAACATCGTATTGTGCCGCAATTGCGGTCACACGGGCAAGCGACGCAGGCGCGACCGACACGACCGCGCGCGCTCCGCGTTCGCCGAAGAGCGCGAATTCGGCGGCTTCGTCGCTTCCCTTCGATGCTCCCAAATCAATTTGCGCCGAAAGTCCGTCGCTCGCGAAGCACGATTCCGCCACCGTTGTGGCCACACCGCCGTCGCTCACATCGTGCGCCGACAAAATCGCGCGGTCGGCTGCCAGTTTCACGAGGCAGTCAATCAGCCGCTTCTCGGCAACCAGATCAATCGCCGGAGGCGCGCCGGCCGCAACCCCGTGAATCGCCTTGGCGTATTCGGATGACGAAAATTCGCTCCGCTGCCGTTCGCTGGAAACCGCTGACGCGCCGCTGCCATCGAGCAACAAAATCAAATCGCCCTCGCTGCGAAATCCCGAGCCCAACGCGCACTCCGCGTCTTCCAACAATCCCAACACGCCCAGCACCGGCGTCGGGTAAATCGGTTTCCCGAGCGTTTCATTGTAGAAGCTGACGTTCCCGCCCGTAATCGGCGTCTCGAGCACGCGGCACGCCTCGGCGATTCCATCAATCGCCTCGGTGAATTGCCACATCACCTCCGGCTTCTCCGGATTGCCGAAGTTCAGGCAATTCGTTGCGGCGATGGGACGCGCTCCCGTGCACGCCACGTTGCGCGCCGCTTCAGCGACGGCATGCATCGCGCCCAGCCTCGGCGACAAAAATCCCCAGCGGCCGTTGCCGTCCGTTGATAGCGCAAGCGCGCGTTTCGTTTCCTTCAGCCGGACTACGGCCGCGTCGCCCGATCCCGGGCCGACGCGCGTGTTCGTGCGCACCATCGAATCGTATTGCTCCGTCACCCAGTATTTCGATGCGATAGCAGGCGACGCAAGCAGCCGCCGAAAACTCTCGGTGAGGTCCGTTCCCTCTCGCGCAAATTCAACCAGCGGCGCGCCCGAGCCCGTCGCTGCCTTCGGCGCTGCAATCGGACGCTCGTACCGCGGGCCTTCTTCGGCCAGCGCATGCGCGGGAATTTCAGCTGCTACGCGGCCATGATACAGCACGCGCAGTTTGCCATCGTTCGTCACGCGTCCGATTTCCACCGCATCGAGTCCCCATTTTTGGAACACGGCGAAGACTTCGCCCTCTCGGCCTCGTTCTGCGACCAGCAGCATGCGTTCCTGCGATTCGCTGAGCATCATTTCATACGGCGTCATTCCGGTTTCGCGCTGCGGCACGCGCGCCAGGTCAATTTCGATTCCCGCGCCGCCGCGCGACGCCATTTCCGAGCTGGTGCTCGTCAGCCCTGCCGCGCCCATATCCTGAATCGCCACGATCGCGCCTGTGCGCATGGCTTCCAGGCACGCTTCCAGCAGCAGCTTTTCCATGAACGGGTCGCCGACCTGGACGTTGGGCCGCTTCTGCTGCGATTCCTCACTGAATTCCGCCGAGGCTAGAAGCGACGCGCCGTGAATTCCGTCGCGTCCCGTTTTTGCGCCAACGTAGATCACTGGATTCCCCGCGCCATGCGCGCGCGCGAAGAAAAGCTCGTCCTTGCGCGCAATGCCCAGTGCGAGCGCGTTCACCAGCGGATTCTTCGAATAGCACGGCTCGAACATCACCTCGCCGCCGACGGTCGGCACGCCAAAGCAATTGCCGTAGAACGCGATGCCGCGCACCACGCCGTCGAGGATGCGGCGATTCTGGGCGATTTCTTCGGGAGTGACCTCAGGGGCTGAAGCCCCTTCTTTTTCCTGAGATTGTATGTCGGAGCTAAAGCTCCGACCCCCTAAACTGCTGGCGCCGCCGACGCCGGTGCCAGCTCCGGCGCCGTTGGCGAGGGCGCGGCGGGCGCCGGGACCTTCCTGTGTGATCGGCCCGAAGCGGAGGGAATCGAGCACGGCAATCGGCCGCGCACCCATGGTAAAAATATCGCGCAAAATCCCGCCCACGCCCGTCGCCGCGCCCTGAAATGGCTCTACAAAGCTCGGATGATTGTGCGATTCAATCTTGAAGACGGCGACAAGCCCGTCGCCGATATCCACCACGCCTGCGTTTTCGCCCGGCCCTTGGACCACGTGCGGGCCGCGGGTCGGCAGGCGCTTCAGGTGCACGCGCGAGGATTTGTACGAGCAGTGCTCGCTCCACATGACGCTGAAGATGCCCAGTTCGGTGAGGTTGGGGTCGCGGCCCAGAATTTTCTGCGTGCGTGCGTATTCGTCGGGGGAAAGACCGTGCTCGGCCGCGATCTGCGGCGTGACTTTAATTTCGGTGTCAATCATCGGCACGCGGGCTAGGATCAGGAGTGCAAATTTTCGCAGCAAATGAGGCGGCGCGCAAGGGCAAGGAATCTGCCGTAACCCATCATCTCAGATGCGGTGTTTGTGCTGCCGTGCCCCGAGAGCTTCCCTTTGCTCGTGGCGCTTGATCTTGTTGCAATTTGCGCAAAGGAGTTGGTACCGCCCGGTTGTATCCCTCAACACCCGTATGTAGTACGCCAGTCCAGCGCCAAGTCCTCCGCGGATCTCCGCGCTGCCGCCGCCGTGAACATGGTCTATCTGTAGCGCTCGGACGTCCTTATCGAAACCGCAGGCGTTGCATCGGGGTCCGTACTTCTGATGGATCTGCTGAAGCACCTCACGCTGTCTTTTTGTACTTGGGTGCTCGGCCATGACCCGATCTAGGCAGAAACGCGTTCCACAGTCCGGCGTGAAAGGCTCTCGACCATGGATCGCAAAATCACCAGCCCATCGGCCGACCCGAGCGCCGATTCCACCGCGCGCTCCGGATGCGGCATCAGCCCAACGACATTCCGCTCCCGATTGCACAGGCCGGCAATCGCGTGAAGCGCGCCATTCGGATTCGCGTCGAAATCATCGGGGCCAGCGTCGCGCCCATCCGGGTGAACGTAGCGGAAAACGATCTGTTTGTTGCGTTCCAACTCGGCGAGCGTGACCGCGTCGCAGAAATAGTTCCCTTCCATGTGCGCGATGGGCATCTTCAGAATCTGACCGGGCCGCGCGGCGCATGTGAAAGGCGTGTCGGTATTCTCCACACGGACGTGCACCTGGCGGCATAGAAATCGCAGGCGTTTGTTGCGCATCATCGCGCCAGGCAACAATCCTGCTTCGAGGAGAATCTGGAATCCGTTGCAAACGCCGAGGACCAGCCCGCCCGACCGCGCAAAGCCGCTGACGGCCTTCATCACCGGAGAAAATCGCGCGATCGCGCCCGTGCGGAGATAATCGCCGAACGCAAACCCGCCCGGAAGGATGATGGCGTCGAAGCCGGAGACTTTTTCAGACTGGTGCCAGATGAATTCGACCGGCTGACCGATCACCGCGCGGATGGCGTGATACGCGTCGTCGTCGCAATTCGAACCGGGAAATTGGACCACGCCGAATTTCATGGGAATTCCATTTTAGCACATATGATGCGAGAGCTCGCCGCACTTCACGAAGACCAAATCACTCCGCAGGCGATTTCTCAAATGCGTAGCCCGGCTGCACCCAGTCCGTGTAGAAATTCGTCGGAATCAGCAGCGCGCGCAGATGGGTGAATCCCATGTCTTTCAGCGCCACGAATGCGGGGCGCAGATTCGGGCAGTGGTCCAGCGGGCAGCAGCCGCAATAGATCACGATATTCTCTGTGCGCGGTTCGGACTGCGCCCACTTCTTCAGGTCGTCAATGCCCTGCGCAGTGCTTCCCGGGCCGTGGAACAGTGCGCCTGGAATGTGCCCGCCTGCATATAGCGCGCGCGGTGCAACGCAGACGACTGTCGGCTTGTCTGCGCCTTTTGCGTCGCCAAGCTCCTTCGCGAGGTCGGCAGGCTGGACGGTTTGCGCTGCCGTCCAGGGATCCGCTTGCGCGTCAGCGGCAGCCCCGAAACGGAGACGCGCGCCTCCCGCGATGGAAACTCCGAGCAGGACCACCAGAATTCCGCCCAGCAGTGCCTTGAACCCGTCAGAATGTGGACCGCGCATACGCGTGCCTCCGAAAACAACTGCATGATACTCCCGCTCTATCCTCGCGCGCGGCGACAATGTTCTGGTCTTCGCAAGAGTCCGCCGAGGCGGACTAGGCTCGGCACAAATTCTTGTCTGGAACCTGCCAATTGGTTTGAATGCGGGAGTAAACTAGCGGCGGCGAGACTTGGCGCGAGAACGCGGTTTCGATTTCGCGCGCCGCTTCGAGGATCTCTTTGGCTTTTTCGAGGCAGCAAGCTCGCGGCGCCGCGCCTTCGCCCAGCCCAGCTTGTTGACTTGCCGGCCACGGGCGAGCGCCAGCGCATCCGCAGGAACATTTTCGGTGATCACGGACCCAGCCGCGACGTACGCACGATCGCCGATACGCACTGGCGCGACGAGCGCCGTATCGCTGCCGATGAAAACGCCCTTGCCGATTTTCGTTTCGTGCTTCGCGACGCCGTCGTAATTGCACGTGATTGTGCCCGCGCCGATATTTGCGCCGGGGCCAATCGAAGCGTCGCCAAGATAGCTGAGATGGTTTGCCTTTGCGCCTTCGTGCACCACGGACTTCTTCACCTCGACGAAATTCCCGATGTGCGCGCCCGCGCGAATGTCCGCGCCGGGACGGAGCCGCGCAAATGGTCCGACCGTGGCGCCCGGGCCGATGCGGGAGTCAATTGCATTCGTGTGCGGGCCCACGATCGCGCCATCATCCACGCGCATGTCGTGCAAAATGCTTCCCGTACGAATCTGGCACTGCGCGCCGATACGCGTCTTGCCCAGCAGATTTACGCCCGGCTCGATCACCGTGTCCGGCCCGGCCGTCACGTCCGGATCAATCACCACTGTCTCGGGAAGATAAATCGTCACGCCGGAATCCATCAACTCCGCAGCCTTGCGCGCGCGCAGGACTCGATCCGCGCCAGCAAGGTCCGCGCGCGTATTGCAGCCGAGAACCTCGTTGGCATCGGAAGCAATCTGCGCGAGCACCCGTTCATTCCGCGCGCGCAGCATGGCGATCGCGTCGGTGAGATAAAGTTCGCGACGCGCGTTTTCCGGGCGCAGCGCCGCGAGGCATGGCCACAGTTTTTCGAGCGTAAAGCAATAGATTGCCGAGTTCACCTCGCGAATCGCGCGCTGCTCCGGCGTCAAGCTGCCGTCTTCGACGATGGCCTGCACGCGGCCTTCGGCGTCGCGCACGATACGTCCATACGTGCCGGGATCGGCAAGCTCAGCGGTCAGAATCGTGGCGGCCGCTTCGCCACGGCGGTGCGTATCGAGCAAAGCGGCGAGCGTTTCGGTGCGTAGCAGCGGTGCGTCGCCGGGAAGCACGATGGCGAGCTTCGCACTTTTGCGAATCGCGCGCCGCGCTACCTGTAGCGCATGGCCGGTGCCGCGCTGCGGATTCTGCACGATGGTTTGAACGGGTGTTTGCGCGCCAAGCCGTTCGGCAAGCGATGCGACTTCCTCGGCCTGGTGACCCACAACCACCAGAATCTGCGCGGCTTTCAGCGGCTGGCACACACGAATCACGGACTCGAGGATCGGCCGTCCGCCGGCTCGGTGCAGAACCTTCGCAAGGTCGGAACGCAGGCGCGTCCCCTTACCCGCCGCGAGAATTACGATGGAAGTATCGGTCGAAGGCATCGCTGCGAGCATTGTCGCCCGGCCCCATCCTCTTTCGCAACGAAAACAGCGGATCCGTTGACATTCCGCTGCCGAAAGGATAACCAAGTGGGTAAATTCCCAGGCAGTAAGGCGATCGAGAGGTGTGGCGATGTTCTGTGCGCTGTGCGCGGCGGATAATCCCAATGACGGTCGGTTCTGTACCAAATGCGGCGCAGTATTGCAGGGACAGAGAGACATGCCGCCGCCCGGATTGGGCTTTGAAGCATCCGCCATGCCCTACAGCGGGCCGACGGAAACCAGCGGAAAAGCCATTGGCAGCTTGATCTGCGGATTCCTGTTTTTCGTTTTTCCGGCCGCGATCGTCGCGATCGTTCTCGGCCATCTTTCGCTTTCAGACATCCGAAAATCCGGCGGACGGCTGACCGGACATGGAATGGCCACCACGGGGCTGGTGCTGGGCTATTTGGGTGTCGCTTTTATTCCCTTCATTTTAATTGTTGCAGCGATCGCGATTCCGAATCTGCTGCGCGCGAAAATGGCGGCGAACGAGGCTTCGGCGGTTGGTTCCGTCCGAGCCATAGAAACCGCAGCGATCAGTTACCAGGCCACCTACTCCAACGGTTACCCACCCGGTCTTCAGGCGATGGGCGGAAGCACCAATGCGAACTGCAATCACGCGGATTTGATTGAACCGGCTCTCGCGTCGGGACAGAAAAGCGGCTACGTTTTCACGTACGTTGCGCTACCTGCGATGGAAGATTCGCAGCCTCCTAATTCGCAGCAGGCTATCGCAAACGGATGCACGACCCGCGGCGGAAGAGCGTACACCGTAAGCGCAGACCCGATCACGAGGGGAACGACAGGACAGCGCAGCTTCTTCGCTGACCAAAGCGGCGTGATTCGATTCAGCGTCGAGGGCCCTGCAACTTCGGATAGCCCGCCGCTTGAATAGGCGCGGGATTCTAGTCGGCCTGGACTCCGGCATCAACCGAGTCGGATGAGGAAGCGTGATCCGAAACCGCACCTGGTGTGCGCGCTTCGGTGGTTTCCTTCCAGAGCGAGTGGTCTTCCAGAAGCCGCGTGACCAGCTGCGTGTGCAGTGCGTGGCCCGCCTTATGCGCGACGATCCGCGCCTGCAGCGGCCGGCCAACCAACGCCAAATCTCCAATCAAATCGAGCGCCTTGTGGCGGCCAAATTCGTCGGCGAAGCGCAGCGGGCCGTTCAGGATGGAGTTATCGTCCATCACGATGGCGTTGGCCAACGAGCCGCCGCGAATCAGACCCATTTTTTGCAGGGCCACAAGTTCCTTCACGAAAGTAAACGTTCTCGCAGGGCCCAGCTCGCTATTGAACGATTCGCGGTTGACCGACATCTCGATTTCCTGAGGCCCGGCGCAGGGATGGTGATAATCCACAAAGCAGTGGACGCTGAAATCATCTGCCGGATAGATGCCGATGCGCCGGTCGCCGTCCGAAAATTCCAGCGGCTTCACAACGTGAATATAGTGCCGCTGACGTCGCAGACGCCGCGTGCCGGCCTGCGCCAGCATCTCGATGAACGGCTTCGACGACCCATCCAGAATGGGGAGTTCGAGGGCGTTGAGTTCTACGTAGATGTTATCAATGCCGCTGCAATACAACGCGGCCAGCAAATGCTCCGTCGTCGAAATCAGGACGCCCTGCTTCATCAGGCTGGTGGCGTAGCTGACGCGGGCTACGTTGCGGACGTGGGCCTCGATCTCGAAATTGTCGAGATCTGTGCGACGGAAAACAACGCCCGTATCCGCAGGCGCGGGCACAAGCCGCAGACGGCTTTCGACCGCGGTGTGGAGGCCGATGCCTTCAATTTCGACCGGGCGCTGGATTGTAAGTTGGCTGGGCATCTAAGAGGGCACCGATTTGGCGGCACTTTGGGGGCCGTAGATATGTGATTTTGTGTCTTTATTTACTATAACTTACGGACCAATAATTGCAGGCCTCACGATTGCGTTGTAATTGTACAACACTTCCGCCCGTTCGGATGTGGCTCTAATTTGACAGGTTCCCGAAGCGGAACCCCGTCTCTGACGGCATCAGTAGCGAGGCAAGCGCGACCGGCCTCGCATCCGTGCCCGGGCGTCGCGGCGGCAATCGGAGTCTCGTGAGGAGCGGATTGTGTCAGCGGTTTCAGATGCGTAGAATGAGATCAGCCTCAAGCGCTGCAAATGGAAAATGGCTGCTCCTTTCAACATATTGCCGAACAATCCCGCGCCACCGCCGGGCGGACAGCCGCGTCCGCCGTGGCTGAAAGTGCGATTTTCGGGCGGCGAGAATTTTCGGGAACTCGACCGGATCATGCGTACGCTCGAGCTGCACACCGTGTGCGAGAGCGCGCGGTGTCCGAACATGGGCGAGTGCTGGGAACATCGCACGGCGACGTTCATGATTTTGGGAGACATCTGCACGCGGGCATGCGGTTTCTGCGCGGTGCCAAGCGGCAAACCTCTGGGGCCGCCGGAAGAGGACGAGCCCGGGCGCGTGGCGGAAGCGGTTGCGCGAATGGGTTTGCGCTACGCCGTGGTGACGTCGGTGAATCGCGACGATCAACGGGACGGCGGCGCGGCGATTTTCGCGCGCACGATCGAGGAAATACATCAGCGCGTTCCCGACTGCAAAGTGGAGGTACTGATACCGGATTTTCGCGGTGACTGGGCTGCGCTGCGAACCGTGATGGCGGCACGCCCGGATGTTCTCAACCACAATCTGGAGACGGTGCCGCGGCTTTACCGCCGCGTGCGCAAGGGAGCAGTTTACGAGCGGTCGCTCGAGCTGCTGCGCCGCGCGCGAGAGATGGCGCCGAATGTGCCGACAAAAACGGGAATGATGCTGGGCCTGGGCGAGACGCGAGACGAAGTGCTAACGGCCATGGAAGAGATCGCCGCGCAGGGCACGCACATTTTGACCCTCGGGCAGTACATGCAGCCGACGCACGAACATCTGCCGATTGAGCGTTACGTCCATCCTGACGAGTTTGCCGAATTCAAGAAACTCGGCGAGCAAATGGGATTCAAGCACGTGGAAGCTGGCCCCCTGGTTCGTTCCTCATATCACGCCTTCGAGCAGGAAGAAGCCGCGCGAGCATAGGTTTCGTCTCGTGCCCGCATTTCAGCACCCGCCAAAACAGATTCCACCCTAGTTTAGTGAGGACAAGAAAGAGCCGGCCAGTTCCCGCATGCGAACAGCGCAGGCGGAATCGGGGATGGATGTTTTCTGCGCGGCGTGAAAATACTCCGAGGCTTTCGCGTTGCGGCCCAGTTCGGCGTTGAGGTTGCCGAGCAGGAGCATGAAAATCGGATTCTGCGGATAGCGCGCGAGGAGCGGCTCGGCATCCGAGAGCGCCTCCTCGTATTTTTGGTCGTAGGTGCGCAAACTTCTCGCGAGAATGAATCGGATATCCACGGCCAGGAACGATCCCTGATTCATTCCGATTTGCATTTGTTTGATTCCGGTCTGTTTGTCGCCTCCGGGAATCCCCATGAAAATACGCAGCAGTTTCACGATCGGAGAGAGCGTGTCAACGTAGTAGTTGTAAATCCCGAGGGCGGCGGTGGCGTCCGCCATTTCCGGATCGAGTTTGAGCGCGGCCAGCATTTCCGAGCGCGCGCTTACCCCGGCGTGAGCGGCGGCGCGATTCTCACCACGCAGCGCATAGACTCTGACCTGGAGCGCCCATCCCAGACCGGCGAACGTATGCATTTCCGCCGTGTCCGATTTGGCGAGTTGCGATTCCGCAAGAGTGGTTACTTTGCCGGTGAGAGCAAGATACTCAGCGTCGTCAGCGTCCTTCGTTTTTTTCCACGCTTCCAGGATGCCGTATTTGATTTCGCAGGCAACGCAGTACCGTTTCCACCATTTCGCTTCGCTTTCGATTAGGAATCCTAGCGGGTGATCAGGTTGCGTCTGTTCGATTTCGTGCGCGATGTTGATCGCCGCATCGGGATCGCCGCTGTAGATCTTGTCGAGTGCCTGCACAGCCTTCGGAGGCAGCGCGATGCCGGTAGCGCGGGCGGAAGGCGCTACAAACGCGGCAACCAAAATCGCACACAGAGCAGCGAAGTGAAATTTGCCGCGGTACGCGATTGTCATTTCACTCTCTTGAGCCATCCGGCGAGCCAGGCGGCGGTAACGTACATCGCGAAACATTCCAGGGCAAAAGGAATAAAACCGAGATAGCCGGGCGCGGGCATCTCGAAGATTCTGGTCTGCTGGAACATCGGCAAAGTGTAGTGCCATTTCGCGTGCGCCCAATAGTTCCAGAATTCCCAGAGCCAACCGCAAATCCAGCCGGACGCTAGAAATCCGTAGAAGCGGCGCGCGAACCCGTCCGAGAGATCGCCGAGAAAGGATGGCAGGCGGAGGCGGCGATTCAGCGGGTCGAGCAACAGGATAAACCCGAGCCACAGGAGAGCGAAAAGATACGAGGCGACGTGCCGTGGCACCACGAGTGGGAGGATCAAGAATGCCGCGCCGCACACCATCATCACGTTCTCGGCGACGCGCGAAATTTTCAATGGCTCGACGGGCACCGTGGGCAACAGCGCCTGTACGAGATCGGATGTCTCGAAGATAGCGGGCGTGATCGTAGCGAACGACCAGGCATATCCCGCAATTTCAGCGAGCAAGCTGGATGGAACGCCGACGTAGATCCAATTTTGGAGGCGGAAATTATAGGCTTCAAAGATGACCCACAATGGAATCGAAAGGAAGGCCATGCGCGCGAGAGTGATCGGGGCGTCGTGCAGGCGGGAGCGGTTAGTGAGAGAGAGCACGGCGGCGTCGGTGATCAGAATGTAGGCGCTCCATGCAGTGGGCGTGAAGTATGTCGCCACCGGTTCTATGCCGGCGAGGAGCATGCCTTCCGCGCCGATCAGTGCGACGATTCCGAGCCAGCCGTGCACGGGAAATGCGCGCCGCCGGCGTCGTAGGAAATATCCGGCGACCAGAATGGCGATCGTGGCAGCCGTGATGGCGAGGCCGATGGTGACGTGGAACGGCAGCGGGAGAGTGTGTTCGTCCATTGGCCCGACGCGTATGGTAGCGCAGTTGGCCGCAGTTTTCGGCGGGCGCCTGGGCGTTTCTTGCTATGCTCTGCCTGCTTTGGCGGAAGGAAAATGATTTGAGCGAGGCTGTAAAACTCGAACGCGGGCTGGGGCTGATCGAAGCAACGTCGCTGAACATGACGTTCATGGTCGGCATCGGGCCGTTCGTAGTGATTCCGTTCGTGATTCAGGCGATGGGCGGGCCAGGGAGCCTGGTGGCGTGGGCCGCGGGCGCGCTACTGGCGGTATTCGACGGCTGCATCTGGGCGGAACTCGGCGCTGCGATGCCGCAGGCCGGCGGGAGTTACGTTTACCTGCGCGAGGCATATGGAGCGCAGCGCTGGGGACGGTTGTTGTCGTTCCTCTACATTTGGCAGACGCTGTTTCAAGGGCCGCTGAGCATTGCTTCGGGCGCGCTAGGGTTCGCGACGTACTCGCGTTACCTGGTGGAAAAATCGGACCGTGCCTCGGGAATTGTGGGCGCGTTCGGGACGCACGGCGACAACATGATTGCCGGGGCGGTCATCGTGCTAGTTGTCGTGTTGCTCTACCGGCGGATCACGGAGATCGGGCGAATTTCCGTGGTCTTTAGCGTGATCGTGGTCGGCACGATTCTCTGGATCATCTGGGGCGGCGCGCGGCATTTCAACGCAGCGCACGTATTCGATTTTTCCGGAGGCGGATGGAATTGGTCGTGGCTGCTGTTCGCGGCGCTGGGGCACGGGACGGTGCAGGCGATTTACAGCTATCTCGGCTACTACAACGTCTGCAACCTTGGCGGCGAGATGAAAAACCCCGAGAAAAACATCCCGCGCGCAATTTTCATTTCCATCGTCGGAATCACGGCGCTCTATCTGGCGATGCAGACGAGCATCCTGAGCGTGATTCCGTGGCGCGAGGTGGCGCAATCGAAGTTTATCGTGAGCACGCTTATCGAGCGGGCGTATGGCAGCAAGTGGGCCACGCTCGCGACGGCGCTCATTTTGGTGACAGCGCTTGGCTCGGTGTTCTCGGCGATGCTTGGTTATTCGCGCGTGCCCTACGCCGCGGCGCTGGACGGAAACTTTTTCTCGATTTTTGCGCGCGTGCATCCGACCAAGCATTTTCCGCATATTTCGCTCGTGGCGCTGGGCGCGGCGGCGATGGCGTTCAGCCTGATGTTCAGTCTTTTCTCGGTGATCCGCGCCATCCTGGCGATGCGCTGCATCATCCAATTTATCGGCCAGGGGGTGGGTTTGGTCCTGCTGCGGCGCCGCTGGGGGAAAGAGCGGCTGCCGTTTCACATGTGGCTGTATCCGCTGCCCGTAGTAGTCGCAATCATCGGCTGGATGGGAATTTTCATTGCCACGGGACGCACGCCGATGCTGGCGTCGCTCGCCGCGGCGACGGCCGGAATTCTTGTATATTTAATACGCGCGCGATGGATGCGCCAGTGGCCCTTTGAGGAGACTGCCTGATGCCTGGAAGGACAGCACGACGGATTTCGACTTTGGCCGCGATCATTTTTGCGGGAGTGGCGGGATGGTCGGCTGTTCTCCCCGCTTCGGCGCAGTCGCTCGCGGATACGATTCAGGCGATCAATAAAGCGCGCGTCGCCACTCGAATCCTCTACGTAACCGCGCATCCCGACGATGAAACAGCCGGGCTGCTGGCATATCTTTCGCGAGGTCTGTATGCCGATGTGGCTGTGCTGACAATCACGCGCGGACAGGGCGGGCAAAATGCGATTGGGCCCGAGCAGGATGGGCCGCTGGGCGTGGTGCGCACCACGGAATTGCTGGCGGCGGACTCGCATTACGGCACCCATCAATTCTTTACGCGGGCGGTTGATCCGGGATTTTCGAAAAGCCCCGAGCGAACCATGAAAATCTGGGGCGACCAAATTCCGCTGGAAGACATGGTGCGGGTGATTCGCATGTACCGCCCAAATGTGGTGATCAACGGCTGGGGCGGAGTTCATTTCGGGCACGGGCAACATCAGGCCAGTGGAATCCTGACGCCGCAGGCGGTGGCCGACGCAGCCGATCCCGCGAAATTCCCGGAACAGATCGCGCAGGGACTCGCGCCATGGAAAGTTTCGCTCGAATTACGTCCTGGAAATTTCGGGTTCGGCCCTGTTACCACCCCGACGGCGCCCGGCGGGGTGACGCTGCCGGTGAACGACGTCTCGCCGCTCTGGGGGCGGAGCTATGTGGAAATGGGAATGGAAGGGCACGCCCAGCATGTGTCGCAGGGCACGCCGTCGTTCACCGGCAATCCATTTTTTCGCCGGCCGCCGACGCTGATTGTGGAACGCGGGCAGGATGGCGGCGGATCGTTTGATGCGAAGGAATTGGCGGAGTCCATTTCGTCGCTGGCTGATCGTTACGGACAATGGCAAAACACAATGGCACCCGTCCTCGCGGCGACGGATCAGGACCTCGCTTCGGCGGCAAAATCAGCGCTTGAATTGGATCGGACGGCCGCGGCGAAATCGCTGGCGGCAGCGGGCAAAGAAATTTCAGGATTGCGCCAGAAGATTTCGAGTGCGGGTGGCGGCGACAGCGCGGCCGCGGTGTGGGAACTGGACGGCGTCAAGGGAAGGATTGACGCTGCGCTCGGCTACAACATAGCGCTACCTGTGGACACGCAAGCGAGCCGCCACGAGCTTGTCGCGGGCGAAACGTTTACAGTGGATGTGAATTTTCTCGACAAACCCGCCGCCCCGGTGAAGTGGACCGTGGACAAATCGAGCCTGGTGCTGCCGGAGGGTTGGAGCGCGAAGCTCGATGACGCCGATGCCAGAGGCGCCAACTATCATTTCACGGTGTCGGTTCCCGCGGGCGCGAAGCCGCCGAGTTCGCCAGCCGATGCGGTGCTGCCTTTTCCGGCGCCGCTGGTGAAGCTTGCGCTGCGGATGTCCGTGGACGACTATGAATTCACGTTCGACAAGGCCGTGGAATCGGCCGAGGCGAAAACCACGGCGATCGTAGTTTACCCGCTCGAACTCGTTCCGACGGTGACGCTGACGGTCGAGCCCGCGCAGGTGATGGTGCCTGCGAAACGCGCGGAAGCGCCCGCCGATCTGCTGGCACGCGTGCGTTACCACGGGACAAAACCGGCGACGGTGGCAATCGGGTTGGACGCGCCGCTGGACTGGAATGTAGCGCCGATCGCGGCAGTGAATTTTCCCGGAGCGGGAGATCAGCTGATCCGCTACGTGGTGAAGGCTCCCGCGAAAATTGCTCCGGGAGCCTACGTGCTGCACCCGTACGCGAAGCTCGGCGGCGAAACGTTTCGCACGTCGGTCGAGCCGATTCCCACGCTGCCGACGCGCAATTGGAGTCAGCCCGCTGACGTCACCGTTCACGTACTCGACCTCACCGTGCCCGCGGGACTGCACATCGGATATATCGCGGGCGATAACGACGTGCTTCCGGAAACTTTGCGACAAGTCGGCATCCAGGTGGATTTGCTCGACGAAGTGGCGCTGGCATTCGGCGATTTGAGCCGCTACGACGCGATTGTGGTGGGCATTCGCGCGTACGAACTTCGTCCCGATGCGATGGCCGCGAATCCGCGGCTGCTGGACTACGTGCAGAACGGCGGATCGCTGCTGGTTTTGTACGAGCGCGACTTCGCCTGGGCCAAGCTGCTTCCCGCGCCGTTCAGGGCGGAGATGGCGGCGCAGGCCGTGCGCGTGACGGATCAGAATTCGCCTGTGCGTTTTCTCGCGCCGGATAATCCTCTGCTGAATTCACCGAATAAGATCACGCTCGACGATTTCAAAGGATGGGAACAGGAGCGCGGCCTCTATTTCTGGAGCACATGGGATCCGCGTTATCAGGCCGTGCTCGGGCTAACCGATCCGGGCGAGCCGGAAGCGACGGGCGGTTTGGTCTACGCGCGTGACGGCAAGGGTGTGTACATCTATACGGGACTTTCATTTTTCCGCGAGCTGCCCGACGGGGTGCCGGGGGCCTATCGGCTGTTCATAAATCTGCTGAGCCAGACGCTGCATTCGTCGCCGCGAAAGTAATCTGGAAGAGAGATCCCTCGGCTCGCCTCGGGATGACAGCGCGCTAGTCGTTGCTCCGCGCGAGGGATGTACGCCATTGCGACACACGCCTCGACTTCCGCTTGTCAGGTGATTTTCGCTTCGTGCTATGCTCCGAGCCGATCCGAGACGGAGGGCGAATGAAAACGAAGCCTGTAGATTTCGCGTGCACGCGCTGGCTGATTGGCATGCTGGCCGCTGTCTTGATCCTTGCTGTTTCCTCTATCTCTCTGGCTGGCCCGCAAAATAACAAGAAAACGAAGGTCAAAACCAACGACCAGACCGACCCGAATGCACCGCCGATGCCGGCGGGCTCCGACGCCGATCAGATTGACCGCGATATCGGCGAGATGCTGGCCGGATTTGAACTCGGGAACGTGGACATGATGCACAAGTATTACTCGGACAACGTGACGTTCGTGAGCGGCGCCTACGAGCCACCCATCGTGGGTTGGCAGAATTATGTGCCGCTGTACCAACGCCAGCGCGGGGCATTTCAGTCAATGCAAGTCGTCCGGCGAAACACGATCATCTTCCCGCACGGAGATGTGGCGTGGGCCATGTACCAGTGGGAGTTCGATGCGCTGACAAACGGGCAGCCGTACACGATGCACGGCCAGACGACGCTGGTGTTCAACAAGGTGGGCGCAAACTGGCTGATCGTGCACAACCACACATCAGAGATCGCCCCGACGCCGGGTCCCGCGCAACTGCCTGCGGCACAGCCCGCACCGGCAAAACCGTAGTAGGGCGCCGGCGGGCACCCCATCGAGCAATCAGAAACTCTGGACGCTTTGCCAGATCCACATGCCTGCCATGGTCACCAGGAGCACACCTGACAGCACCATCAGCGCCATGATCGGACGGCTCAGCTTTTCAATTCGGGCCACGATCAAGCGCTGTTCTCGCGCCATCGAGTCTCCGGCGGCATCGAGAAAAATCTGATCTTCCTCGCGGTTCTCGAGTGCGCTCCGGTAGATCCACACGCAGACCAGGATCGCAGTGACTACACCCCAAGCTATCAATACCATTTGAAGCAGTCCCATGGGTACCTCCCGTGCCCGCGGGTCGTGAGGAGACTCTGCCTGATGGCAGTCCGGCCCGTGCGGGCCCTACGGCTCTAATTTGCCGGGATTATAGCACCACCGGCAGCGAAGGTATCAAGCAGGGGGGTTGGGTTGTCTTGGGAGGCGGCGGGGCTAGCGGCGTTCGTCGGGGAACGTGACGCCCCAGAAATCGCGGGAGGGATGCAGGATTTCGACGCCCAGCTCGAACAAACCATGGTCTTTCTTGCTTCTCAGGGAAATGACGCGAAATTCGCGCACCTCTTGCGAAAGGCCGTGCAGAACTTCGATGCGGGAGCCGAGCTCGGGCAAGAACGGCAGGCGGAGCAGCGCGCCCGTGCGGCTGACGGAGATCACTTCGGCGGAAGCGTCTCGCGGCTCGCCGTCAATTTCATTGGAATGAACCCTGACAGGGATGCGAGTGCGAACGCGGCTTGAACGGCGGCGCTCCAGCATCGCGCGGGCAGTTGCCATGGTGTGCCCTCCTCTAACTCGCGACCGCAAAAATAACTGTAAGGATTGTGGCGGCGCGGGTCAATGGTACTCCGCCGGGGCGTGCTTCGTTGACAAACCACCGGCTGCGCGGCAATATGGATTCGCCTCGCTTTGCTGCACGAAATGCCCAAGTGGCGGAATTGGCAGACGCGCTAGCTTCAGGAGCTAGTTCTCGCAAGGGAGTGGAGGTTCGAGTCCTCTCTTGGGCACCACCACCATACGCTAATTAGTTTTGCGGCCCGACAGCAGGCTCTCCGCGCAGAGGGCGCCTTCGGGCGCGTCCTCGTGCTTGAAATAGGCGAAGATGTCGCCGCGCTGCGCGGCCTCCGCTACGCGATTCGATATTTTCTTGCGGGCGTCGGCCGAGTAGTTCGCTTTTCGCAAGCGGAGATAACAGAAATCGGCGGTGGCGACGTCCGGCGTCTCGAGCTTATCGCTTTCGGCCTGGCACAACGCGACGTTGGCGCGGCCCAGTCGGTCGTAGACATCATCTACAAACCATGAAGGGTGCCGGAATTCCATCGCGGCGCGCGTGTCTCGCGGCAATCTTTCGAGAAACTCGTCCAGCCGCCCGAGATCGCATTTGAAATTTGGCGGGAGTTGAAACAGCAGGGGGCCTAATTTGCCCGCCTCGCGCAAAGGCTCAAGCGACTTGATGAACTTGGAAATCTGGCTGGCCGCCCCGCGCAGGCGCTTGATGTGCGTGATCGCATGGTGCGCCTTCACGGCAAATTTGAAATCCGCGGGAGTCGCCGCTATCCAGTCCGCCAGCAGCTTCTTAGTGACCTGAGTGCGAAATGTGTAGTTCACTTCCACCGAAGTCAGGCGGATCGCGTAGTAGGCGAGGAATTTCGCGGAAGCGAGCTTCGCCGGATAAAATTTAGGCCTCCAGCTCGTGTACGCCCATCCCGAAGTGCCCGCGTAGACTTTCCCCGCTGAAATTTTCCCGGTCATCGTTTCCCTTCGCGCAATTCGAGCAACATCCGCCGAGCGCGGAAGTCTATAACAAAACCCCGTGGGATTTGGGATAGTATGCGCGCGTGCTCGCTGGCTTTGGTGTCAAGCGAGCTGGAGGTGCTGAATGTTTCCATCGCTTCTAATCGTTATTGTTCTGGCCGCCGGACCGCAGATCAGCTTTCCGCAGGGCGCCGTCGTGACCGAACAAATTGCGCTGCGCTGGATGCATCTGGTAGCCGGAATCATCTGGATCGGCCTGCTCTATTTTTTCAACCTGGTGGGCACGCCGACGCTGAAGGGACTGGAAGCACCGGTGCGCGCGAAGATTTTTCCCGCGCTGATGTCGCGCGCCATGTGGTGGTTTCGGTGGTCCGCGCTGGTCACAGTGATTGCAGGACTGCGCTACTTCTGGATGATCTTATCCGCGGACGCGCACAATGCGGGAGACCCTGCGCTTGCGTGGCACTGGATGGGATGGTGGCTGCTGGTGTGGGTGGTGGCGTTCGCCCTGATTTATCCCTTCCAATTGCCGCACGCGGGAATTCTCGATAGCGCATGGGTGCGCGCCATCGCGATTGCCGCGATTGCCGTCGCCGCGTCGTGGATTGTGCTGGTGCTGAATTCCAATCCGCAGTCGTCCAATGGCCATCTGGCGATCAGTATCGGCGGTGGAATGGGACTGTTGATGTTGCTGAATGCGTGGGGAATCATTTGGCGCGCGCAAAAGAGGTTGATCGCATGGACGCGAGCGAGCGCCGAACAGGGCACGCCGATACCGCCCGAAGCCGCGTATTTTGCGCGCTGGGCTTTCCTGGCGTCGCGCACGGGATTCTGGGTGTCGCTGCCGATGCTTTTCTTCATGGCCGCTGCGGATCATTATCCGTTTCTCAGCGGGATCACGAACTAACTCATCGAGCATACGCCGTGATCGTACATACCCGCCTTGCGATTTATTGCGTCTAACTTGGTAGATACAGGAGGGCGCCATGAAGCAAATTGCACGATGGGCTTTGTCAGTTCTGCTGCTGGCGGTCCTCGTTGCGCAGCCAGCCTTCGCCTATAACTCTCCGCTTTCTCCCGAGGCCATCCGCGAGGCCTATTTCCTCGGCAAGGTGGACGCAAACAAGCGGGCGGACTTCATCAGCAAATATACGCTGCAGTTACTCGCCCCAAAGAAAGGCGTAGATGTTGGGGCGATCGAGTTTGAAACGCCATTCGTCATGATCGCAAATCGGGTCGCGCGCAGCGTTTCGAACTATTTCGCTCCAGATGCCGAGCAGGATTATCTCGGAAAGCCCGAAATCTGCCGCGTACGCGTATTCATTTATTTTAGCTATGACAATCAGGGCGTCATCTACGGCACGGGCCCTCAAATAGACTTCGCCGTCAAGCTGAGGCAGCGTGACAAAGAGATCCAGAGCCAGGCGCACGCCATGCTGCCGATTATTTGGGATGGCCTCGAGTCAGGCGTTGCGGGAATGGAGCTCGATCTCGATTACGATGCGGACAAAATTGATTCCTCCGCGCCGGCCGATGTGGAAGTTCTTACGCCCGATGGTCAGGATATTCACGCAACGTTCGATCTCGACGGTTTGCGGTAGGCAAATATGAAACTGATGCTGCGTTCGTTATTCCCGGTTTTTCTGGCTGTCTTGATCGCGCAGCCAGCGCTCGGCTTTGATTGTCCGTTCTCCTCCGAAACAATTCGCGACGCGTATTTTCTCGCCAAGGCCAATCCCGATAAGCGTCGGGAGTTCTTTGAGCGATACCGGCACAATCTGCCTCCTCCGAAATCGGGCGCCAATGTGGGATTGATCGAAGTCGAGACTCCCTTTGGTTTTCTTGTGGACGCCCTCACGCAAACCCCAATGGATTATCACGCCGATGATGCGGAAAAGGACTATCTCGGGAAGCCCGGTCAGTTTCGCGTGCACGTGGAAATCTACTTCACGGATACTTATCCGAAGCCGACGGATACCGCGGGAACGCTAGGCGACTTTTGGAACGACTTCCACGTGCATTTGAAACAGGATTCCGAGGTCCACGGTCGCTCTGTCCACAGCGAGCCAATTTATAGCGACGAGACGATCAGCGGTTATCAAGGGGCGCTGATTGACGTGGACTACGACGTGAATAAACTCGACTCCGGGGCGCTCACTACAATCGAAGTGGACACGCCCGATGGGCAAGAAGTCGAGACAACTTTCTCGCTGAACGAACTTCGCTAAAACAAAGCTTCCGGGGCGCTGCGCGTATCAGCGATCCGGGCTGCCCTGCCCCTCGATGAAATGAAACGCGTCTTCCACGGCGCGGGCCGAGGCGTGCGAACCCTTCGCGTCCGTGGTGAATTGTGGGCGGCGGCGCACGGAAAATCGCGTCGGATCGAACGTGCCGCGCTTCGTGTGGAACACCCAGACAAATTCGTAGCGGGCCTTGTCCAGATCCGAGATGGATTGAAGCGCCGTATCCACCGTGGTCATCGGACTGAAATCCGAAAATCCGTTGCGGTCGGTATGAACGGCCGCGGGCATGGCGGAATTAAACGTGTCGGAATCGTGCGCGAACAGGATCACGTAATCCACCTGGGATAGATTCGCAGCTGGGCATATTCCGGAATACTGCTTGCGGCGATTTTCGACCAGCCACTTGTATTGAGCCGGGGCCAAACCGTACGCGGAGAAAAATACCTGGCACGCCGGATCCGCGCTTTCGTTGTCCGGCTTCGAGTCGGGATAATCCTCCAAATCGGCTGGCTGCGTTGAATGCTCCACGATCATGATGTCGGGTGATGGTGAAGCGTTTGCGGGCGTGTCCATCAGTTTGGCGCTGACGGGCGCCATTGCTGCCTTTGCCGGGACGACCGTCGCAGTTGATGCGTACGGCTGCGAAGCAGGAGCGGTGACCGTTGCCTTCGCGCTTTGCGTGGGGGAAGCTGGCTTCGCAGGAGCCTTTTTGGGCGCAGCCGGTTCCACGACAACCGTGGACCCACTCGGCTTCTCAGTCGGGCGAGTGCGCGACGGCGTTGCGACTGCTGATGCCGGTTTCACGTTCACAGTAACCGGCGAATTGGATGCCGCGACGGCGGAAGTCGCGGGCAGCGCCGCAGGTTTCGACGCAGCAACCGGCGTCGCTGCAGGCTTCGAGACGGCAACCGGCGGTGCAACGATCGGCTGAGCAGGCAGCGCTACGCTTGTCGCGACTGAAGGCGCGACGGTCGGGGCCGGTGCAGCTGGATGCGTCACGGCGCTCGCTAGCGGCCGTGCGCCGACGAGAACGGGCGGCTTATCAGTGTCGTCCGGAGGAAGCGCGGGCAAATCCGGAAACACGGCGTCGGGAACGTAACCTTCCAAGCCGCTCGCGGTGCGAATTTTCACGTACCCCTTCACGCGAGAGAGAATTTCGACCGTCTCGCCGCACTTCAGCCGCGTTTCCACGTCGAAGCTGTTGAGCGACTCATAGACCCAGACGCGGTCCTGATTCACCGAGCATTTCACCGCGTCGATATCCGACGCCGAAGCAGTCGGGGCCGACGCAAGTGCAAACCCCATTGCAAGGATGATTAGAAGTGAACGGGTCACGGCAATCCTCCCATGTAACAAGACAGAAAGAAGCGCCGAAAAACGACAGCAAAACTATGCGCTATCGGAGCGAGGGCGAACAACTGGACGAAGGGACAAGATTAGTGCAGGGCAAGAGAAAGCGAATCGCCGGTTTTTCTTCGTAGGGGCATCCGCCGCTGCGGAAAACTGCGATTGGAACCTACGACCGCCACCGCAACGTAACCGGTCCCGTCACGGGGTGGCGCATAGGCTCGCCAGTACGCAGCGATTCCAGATGCGCGGCTTTCAATTCGAAATACCAGCGCGCCTGGCGGTCGGCGTCGTCCACCAGCATCATGCGGTCTTCATATTTCAGGCCGAGCGCTTGCTTCTCGATCACTTCAGTATCCTGGCGGATGAAGCGCGGCCCGAGCACGTGAATGATGAACGAGACCACGGGGAACCACGGGAGAATATTCCACGCGGCCACGAAATCGAGCCGGCAGAGATCGCGGCGCACGGGAGTAACGGTGGTGCGGCTCGAGAGCCAGTAGCGGCCAGCGCGAATCTGCTCGAAGCGCTGGTTGGGCAGCACGAAATCAATTGTAGTCGTGGCAGGCTCGCCGGTGATGAGCTTCAGGAGTTTGTACGGCGCGCTATTCGCGGAGGGCGCGTGCGGGCTCATGCGGAAACCGTTGGGAATCGGCTCGAACTGCTTGGCTTTTTCGCGGATGCTGCGGCGGCTGCGCCACCACCACGCCTGATGCACGAACGGCCCGTGCGCAGGGTCCATCAAACCGATGATGCCGTGGTCCACGCTGCATGGAAGATCGGCCCAGAGATGCGCGATCTTGTAACCCGGGCTAAGCGTGGGAAGCTCGGGCGCGGGCGGAATCGGCGCAACAGAATTGCTTGCCTCATTCGGTGAAGATGGGCGGCCTTCGGGATTCGCCATGAACGCCCAGATGTAGCCGTCGCGTTCCTCGCACGGAAAGCTGCCCGCATAGATGCGATCGCACTTGAGCTTCGAATCCGATGTGAGCGAAGGAATGTGACGGCACTGCCCGGTGTGCGCGTCGAATTGCCAGCCGTGATAGGCGCACTCAACCGATGCGCCATCGAAGCGGCCGAACGAAAGCGGAAACGCGCGGTGCGGGCAAACGTCGCGCAAAGCAAAGGGCTTTCCGGCGGAATCGCGTCCGACCACGAGCGGAACTTCCAGCAGCATGGCGCGCTCGAGTTTTTGCCCGCGTAATTGATCGCTTCGCAGCGCCGGGTACCAGAATCCCCAGAGCATGTCGCTCGTTGAATCGCTGGATTTCAAAGGAGTGTTGTCGCTCATCGGCGGGCGCTTATCGTAGTACATTCAGCGCCCACGCAGCAAAGGAGTCCTACTGGCCCGGCGTTAACTGCGTCGAAAGTACTGTGAAATCTGACAAGCCCTCGGTCGACTCTATGTGATCGGGCGTTGCGAGAGTGATTTGAACCAAATCTCGGTCACGCGCGTCCTTCCATCGAGCCAATACCTCACATCGGACAACTCCTGGCCGTGGATAGAAACTCGCCGGATCGAGCCGCTCATAGCTGAAGATCGGAACCTTATCGATTAGCGTATGCATTCGATCCTCCGCGTCCGTGAATTCACAGGCGACTAGACCCGGCTGATAAGGGTCAACAAACCGCACGATTTGGACCGCTAGTGTTTGCATAACCAGAACCGGACCTCGGACGGGCCTCGCTATCCGTGCAGCCACGGCAACTGGCCCTTGTGAGACAACGCCAGCAAATCCATCGTCGCCGCGACGGCGCAGTGGACGCACACGCCGCCCCAGATGGATTTCGTCTTCCACGCTAGGTAACCAAGAATAAATCCGGCGACGACCGACGCGGCCGCCTCCGGCAGCAGCTTGGTAAAGTGGATCATCATGTAGGGAATCACGGACACGGGAACGGCAAAGATTCCGATGTAGCGTCCGAGTCCTCCCACCAGAAATCCGCGAAAGAAAAATTCCAGCGCGACGAATTGCCCGGCGTACATTCCCTCCCACATCAGCAGGTCAAACCACGAGCGGCCCGCGTTACCGTACATCGGATAGAACGTATAGAAGGATGGCGAGAGCGACACGATCCAGATCACCGGAAGCACCGCGGCGTACAGGCCGATGTAAATCCAGAAATGTTCGCGGAAGCCGCGGAACCCAAGATTGCAATCGCGCAGGCGATTGCCGGGCAAGGAACGCATCAGCAGCGCGGGCAGCGCGAGAAAACCGATCAGGATCGAGCCGACCCACCAGGCCTTGACGCGCAGCACCCAGTAGGGATCAATGCCGTGAATCGGCGCCGGAAAAAGTGATGCGTAGGTTTCCTCGTCGCCGCCGTACTCCATGATCAAAAGCCCGAGGCACGCGGTCGCGCAGATGGCGGCAATGGGCCAAAAGCCGGGCGCCGCCGCGGCGTCCTTCAATGGCAGCAGCGGGCTGGAGCCTGAAGTTTCCGGATATAGCTGGACGCTCGCGCCCGCGTCGCGGACTTGAGCTGCGTGCAATCTGCGCTCTCGCTTCTTGCGCGAAGCTTGCGGAAAGGTTCGCGACAAAGTCGTGCGCTGCGGCAGGAGTCGAATCAGGGTCGGCGGAATTCGAGGAAGTGGCATCGCTGACGGCGCTTACATCAGACGGATTTCAAATCAGCGCGCCTTGCGCATCCGCGATCGTCGCGTAGATTTCAAACAGCGGATCCACACCCGTGATTTGCAGGATGTTTTTCACGCGGTAGTTCAGTCCGACAAGTACGAGTTTGCGGCCGGCTTTGTGGCACGAAACGAAAGCTCGCACCAGCGTGCCGATAGCCATCGAATCCAGGGACGATACTTCGGTGAAATCAACGATCAAACGCGGGGCTGTCGTGGCGGAGAGCGCTTCCTGAAATGCAGGCGAAGAGGCAAAGGTGATGGCGCCCTTCACGCTGATGATTTGCACCGTAGCGAGCGATCCGTTGCGCTGGGAAACCTCAAAGGGCTGAACTGGCATGGCCCGCATTTTAGCGAAAACCCGGCCGCAATAACAACGAAGTCTATGTATGCGGACGCAGCATGCCGGTGCGCTTGGGCGAAGACGCATCGAAATTTGCGGATGGGTACGAAGGTACCGGAACGATTGAACCAAGCTGTCTATCGACCGTCCCGCGTAGCACAGGCAGAATCACTGTGGATTCGGGGCCAGTGCCCCGAGTTGCTGCACCTCCATCACCCCCAATGCCCACGAGCGGCCGGTCCCCCCACCGGCCGCTCCCCCCTTTTTGACGCTCCCATTTCGTGACTGCAAAACCTCATGCGCTCCAGCGAAAAGGCCCGGACCGCCCCAGTGTGTTCGGAGGCGATCCGGGCCGTAATACCAATTACCTGCCGAACTTACTTCCAAGGGGCTGCGGCGGGGACGAGACCGGCTCCGAAATTCCGGGGCGCGATCAGCCGCTGCCAATCCGAAAATTCAGCGCGGTCCGCGTGCCGGGCGATAACTTGCCAGCGGGCGCGGCCGCATGCGGAATCGCGGCGCGAGCGGCGGCGGCACATTATGGAGCGGAGCGCCGCAATTGCTGCAGATTTCCTGTGGCGTGCCCTGCACGCGCAGCCAGTGGCCGCGCGCGGGACATTCCGGGGTCAAACACTGCACCGTCCAGCCGGGCAGATATTGCATCCTTTTGCCTCGCAGTCAGATGGGCCGGCGGAAATGGAACGAAGACGCCGGCAAGCATCTAAGACGAAAAACGCCCCGTAAAACTGGCGGGATTGTGCGCCGGGACGTCTAGTGTGTCAAGGGAAATGTGTACTATTAGTAGGGGTACGTTTCCGCGAAGGCACGCACCGGTTTTCGGGCGTGGTTCTTAGTCGTAAACCCTACTTCGCGGCGGGCGGTTTGTCGGTGCCGGCGGAATCAACCTTCGATTGCAGCTCGGCCAGCTGCTTTTCCGCAGCGGCCACCTGTTCCTGCTTGTCGTCTATATCAGCCTTTTCGCTCGCGAGCGCCGCAGCCCCGTCTCTGTCGGCTGCGTAGTTGGTCTTGCCGTAGTAGGTGGACTGGTCCATCACATACTTGCGCTGCGCAACGTCAAGATCGGCCTTCAGGTCCGCGAGCTTCGACTTGGCGGAGGCAAGGCTGCCTTCCAGAGCGGACTTGTTGGCAGCGACGGTTTTCGCGTCCACGGGAGAAGGAGTGGCGGCGTTGTCGCCGGGCGTGGCGGACGAACCCGCGGCGGGCTGATCCTGCCCGATCACGTTGATGGCGCCGGGGGTGTCCGGCAAATTGTCGTTGTCCCAAACCTTGGCGGGCTTGGTAGCGCTAGCCTGCTGCGCTTTCTTCTCCTGAGCGCGGCGAGCGGCGGCCGCGACGGAGTCATCCTGCTGCTGCGGCATCGCGGAGGCGCTCCTCAGCGGCGCGATCAGCGGAGTTGCCAAGAAAATCGTGAATACCCAGCGTGCGATTCTCATCGTACTTCTCCCTCGTCGAGAGCGCGTCCTACCTGTCCATATTAGTCGCGGCGGAAGGCGCATGGCAATCCGCGTCCAGTGCGGCATCCAAAGAGGTAACTGTCCGCCGCGACAGGGCGAAAGGCGGAGTGCAGAAGCCGTCAGGCCTCGGTGAATTTGACCAGCATTTTGCCGGTGTTATCGCCGCTGAGCACGCCGATGAGCGCGCGGGGCGCGTTTTGAAAACCTTCAACGATGTGCTCGCGGTGCTTTAGCTTGCCTTCCTTCAGCCACTGCGCCATTTGGGCGATGCCTTCCGCAAAGCGATTCGCAAATTGAGTGATAATGAAGCCTTCCGCTCGCGCTTGCTTGGTGAGGAGATACACATACGGCCGCACGCCGGGTTCGGGCTTCGCGGAATTGTATTGAGAGATTTGTCCGCTGATGGATATGCGTGACCGCACGTTCAGGACCGGCAGGACAGCATCGGTGACCGCGCCGCCCACGTTGTCGAAATAGCAGTCAATCCCGTTCGGGCAAAGCTCCTTCAGCTTGGCGACATAATCCTGCGTGGTTTTATAATTGAACGCGGCATCGAAACCCAATTCGCCGGTGAGCCACGCAACTTTGTCGTCGGTGCCCGCAATTCCCACGGCGCGGCATCCCTTGATCTTCGCGATTTGGCCAGCGAGCGATCCGACGGCACCCGCTGCGCCCGAAACGACGACCGTCTCTCCCGGCTTCGGCTGGCATATATCGAGAAGTCCAAAATAAGCCGTCATTCCCGGCATCCCGAGCACGCCGAGCGCGGTTGAAACGGGAGCGAGGTTAGGGTCGAGCTTCTGCAATCCTTTGCCATCCGAGACGGCATATTCCTGCCAGCCCCAATAGCCGACCACGAAATCCCCGGCGCGAAATTGCGGATTCGTGGATTGCACCACTTTGCCGACCGTGCCGCCAACCATCAGCTGACCGATATCAACGGGATCGGCATAGGTGCGGACGCCGGTCATCCGGCCGCGCATGTACGGGTCAACAGAGAGGAAAATCGTGCGCAGCAGAATTTGTCCGCTCGCGAGCGCGGGAATCGGCGCCTCGACCAGACGGAAGTCGGATTCCTTCGGCATTCCCACGGGGCGCGCGGCCAAAGCGAATTGGCGATTGACGGTCGGAAGCGGGCTTGCTGAGCTGGCTGTCATAATGGCGGCATTATGCCAGACGGCTAGGGGTGAGGGCGAGGATTGAGGCGTGAGTCGAAATGGCATTGCGCATCGGGCACGCTAACGAGATACTTCCGCCCAACGTCTCACTCGGCAACAGATGTCAGCAACCAAACTATCTTGGGGGGAATGATGACGAAAAGGCTCGGTTCGCTCGTCGGGGTTCTGGCGCTCGCTCTGCTATTCCATTCGGCGCACGCCAGCGCGCAAGCGCCGCCCGGGCCGATTCCCCAGGCACAGGAGCAACCACCGCCGCTGGACGCTGCGTCGCAACCGGCGACGAAAATAATCACGGCGTACACGCTCCCGCCGGATCTTTACGCGAAGACGGAGCACCTGAGCAAGATTCGGCTCGCGTTCATCATCATCGGAACGATTTACGGGCTGATCATCTTGTGGCTAATTATCGGGCTGAGGCTTGCTCCAAAGTATCGCGATTGGGCGGAACGCGCTTCGTCGAATCGCTTCGTGCAGGTCCTGGTGTTTTGCCCTCTTCTAATCCTGACGATTGACGTCCTGGGATTGCCGCAAGAAATCTACAGGCACTCGGTATTGCGCAACTACGGTTTATCGGTCCAGGGATGGGGGTCGTGGGCGTGGGATTGGTCGAAGGGCGAACTTGTCAGCGTCGTAGTCGGCATCATTGTGATCGCGATTCTGTACGCAGTGATTCGCAAAAGTCCGCGGCGATGGTGGTTTTATTTCTGGCTGGTCTCGCTGCCGCTCCTGGTGGCCGGTGACTTCGCGCAGCCGCTCGTGATAGACCCGCTGTTCCACAAATTTGAATTACTGGAGCAGAAAGACCCGGTGCTTACATCCACGCTTGAGCAGATGGTGCAGCGCGCCGGCGAAAACATCCCGCAGGAGCGCATGTTCCTGATGGGTGAGGCCGTCAAGGGCACCGATCTAAATGCGTACGTCACTGGCTTTGGCGCTTCGAAGCGCATGGTGGTGTACGACACGACGGTCGCGAAAATGACGACTCCGCAAATCGTAGCCGTTATGGGTCACGAGACAGGCCACTACGTGCTGAATCACGAAATCAAGGGGCTGGCGATTTCCGCGCTCGGGCTTTTCGTCGCTTTCTATCTCGGATTTCGCTTGCTCGGCTGGATGCTGGCGTGGCGAGGAGCGGCGTGGGAGATTCGAGGAGTGGATGATCTGGCGTCGCTGCCGGTTCTGCTCCTGCTCTTGAGCATCATCTCGTTCATCGCGTCGCCCGTTTCGAACGCCGTCAGCCGGTATTTCGAACATCAGGCGGATCAGTATTCGATCGAAGTGACGCATGGGCTGACGCCGGATGCGGCACAAGTGGGAGCGCAGGCGTTTCAAGTGTTGGGTGAAACGAACCTCGAGTATCCCGACCCAAGCCCACTGGACGTGCTGCTGACGTATGACCATCCGCCCACGCGGGACCGCATTCGATTCTTCCTGACGTACGATCCGTGGTCGAGCGGCGGGACGGGCGAGTTCGTGCACTAATTGCGTGCGTGAAGCGTCATCTGAATGCCGTGGCGGGGGCGCAGCGTCACGAGCGGCTCCGGCACCACCGGATGGCCCGGAACCATGCGGAAGCTGAATTTCTGCGCGATGGTTGCCGTCACGATAGCGGCTTCGAGCAGCGCGAATCCCTGTCCGATACAACGGCGCGGGCCGTCTCCAAACGGAAAATAAGCGCCCGGCGGCAAGCGGTCCACGAGGCCATCTAGCCACCGCTCGGGACGAAACGCCTCGGGATCATCGTAATAGCGCGCATCGCGATGCATGATCCACTGCGACAGCACAATCGTCGAGCCCACGCGAAGCTCGTAACCGCCCACTTCGCAAGGCTCAATCGTTTCGCGCGCCAGAATGTACGCGGGCGGATAGAGCCGCAGAATTTCGCTCATCACCGCCTGCAAATAAGGGAGTCGCGGAAAATCCGCCGCTTCCGGCGCTCGCCCGCCCAGCACGCCGTGCAATTCCTCGTGCAGCTTGGCTTCGACCGCGGGATTCTGGCTCAGCGCGTACCAGGTCCACCCGAGCATCTGCGCCGTCGTTTCATGGCCCGCGAGAAATAGCGTCATGGCTTCATCGTGGAGCTGCTGCGGCGTCATCTGGGTGCCGTCTTCGTCCATCGCGCCCATCAGCAGGGCGAGCAGATCGTTGTGGTGGTTGGTGTTCCCTTCCGCGCGCCGCTCCGAAATCATGCGATAAACGAGCGAATCAATGAATTCGAGCTCTTTATTCGCGCGACGGTTCGCGGGCGTGGGCCAATTTTCGGGAATGCGGAACGGCAACCGCTGCCGCCGCAGCGAATAGCGCATCAGAAAGGTCATCGCGTGGCCCACCTGGCGCGCTTCCCCCGGCAGAGTGGTGCCGAAAAGCGTGCGCACGGCGATATCGAGCGTGAGCGCCGTCATCTCCAGCGCGATGTTGCGCTCTTCTCCATCGCGCCAGTCGCGAATATGGGTCTGCGCGATTTCGAGCATGGTGGAGGCGTAGTCGTTGGTGCGGCTGCGGTGAAACGCCGGCTGCGCCAGGCGCCGCTGGCGCCGCCAGAATTCGCCTTCGCTAATTAGCAAGCCCTGACCTAGCATTCGCACGGTGATTCGGCGCGTCAGCTCGCTCTTGTGGAATTTGCCCTGCTGGATGACGAGGACTTGATTGATCAGGTCGGGGCGATTCAGCAGGACACGTTCCTGCATCATTACGTAGAAGCGGACGACATCGCCGTAGTCGCGGGCCATCTGCCGCATTCCAGCGAGCGGATCGCGGCGAAGACTCAGTGCCATACCTAGTATGGGCACGCCCTTCGGACCGGGCGGATTTCGATCACCGTTTGCAGTCATATTCGCGCTGAGCGTCGGTTCCATTCTACAGCCTCGGCGGTGCTTTGGCGCTTGCCGCGGAATCCGATAAGATGCTCCTTCGCCCCACTCTATAGCATCTAAAAAGTGATTCCCATGAACATGGAACGACCAGATTGGCTCCTGCAGATGGAAGACATTCTCGAAACGCTCAACGAGGGTGTGATGGTTTTGGACGACTGTCGCAACATCCTTTTCATCAATTCGTGCCTGGAGAAGATGTTTGGCTTTCCGGCTTCCGAAGTGGTCGGCCGTAATGGCACCAGCTTTTACACCGAGGAAGAACGCAAAGTCATGGCGGGCCACATCGAGCGCGGCAGGGAGAAGGGCCACAACCGCTTCGAATTCGTCCTTCCCGTGAAAGACGGCAGCAGGTTGCCAGTCATCATGAGCTCCCGGATGTTTGAAGATCCAGATGGGCTTGAGTTCGTCGTCGTAACGTTTACCGATATCTCCGAACAGAAACAGTCCGAGGCCGAACTGCGCCAGGCCAATGCCAAGCTCGAACAGCGCCAGAGCGAAATTGAAGAAGACCTGCTGTTGGCCGCGCGCGTGCAGCAGAGTCTCGCCCCGCAATCGCTGGTCTGGGGTGGAATGCGCGTGGACGCCTATTTTAATCCGGTCCGCTCGATCGGCGGCGACTTCGGCCTGGTCAGCCCGCTCGACGATCGCCACCTGAACCTGCTGGTGTGCGACGTTTCAGGCCACGGCATCGGCTCGGCGCTGGTCGCCAACCGCATATACAGCGAGACGATGTCGCAATTGCGCAGCGGCGTGCCGCTCAGCGAGATGCTGCGGGAGCTGAATCGCTTCGTGATGCAGAACCTGGGCACCTCGGCGCTGCTTTTTACGCTGGCCGCCGCGCGGATTGACATCGGAGGGCGGCGGATGATTTTCGCCGGCGCGGGCCATCCTCCCGCGATGATCGTGACGCCCGGCGAGGAGCCGCGACTGCTGGAATCGCGCAGCATGGTGCTTGGCGGACTGCCGGATGCCGTTGACACCGAGGCCGCAATCGAGGTTGACCTCAAACAGGGCGACCGCGTGGTTCTTTATACCGATGGAATTAGCGAGGTCTTCGACACCAACGGCGACATGCTCGGAACCGAAGGCGTGCAAAAAATCGTGCGCGAGACCGCGCTACTGCCTTTCGGCGATATGCAGCAGGCGATGCTGAATCGCGTCGCTGCGTGGCGCGATGGCGCGCCCACGGATGATATGTCTCTCGTGCTGCTCGAAGTTTCCTGAGCGCAATGACACCTTAGCGCACAACCTGAACCCGCTTCACATCGCGCTGACGCGTTGAATCGTGTACACTTCTGCCGTTTTGAATCCCTCATGGATCCTGTAACTCACGGAATCGCGGGCGCGCTCCTCGGCAAGGGATTTTTCTCAAAGCGCCAAGAGCGAGTGGCTGTCTTCGCCGCGACGCTCGGCGCGGTTTTCCCCGATGTGGATATTTTTGCGGAGGCGTTCTCGCGCGATCCCCTCGCCATCGTGAAATATCATCGCGCGATCACGCACTCCTTCGTCGGCCTGCCATTTTTCGCGATCCTTCTCGCCGTTCTCACCCGCGCGCTTCTTCCGTGGGTCAAGCGGCGATGGCCGCGCTTTCAAGACCTCGAATCGCCGCCGCTCGGAATGCTGACGCTGATCTACGGCATAGGCATCGCCAGTCATATCGTTCTCGACGGCATGACCTCGTTCGGCACGCGCATGTGGTATCCGATTACGACCCAACGTGTCGCCTGGGATCTGCTTTTCATCATTGATTTCAGTTTCACCGCCATCATCCTGGTGCCGCAGGTGATTGCCTGGATCTACCGCGACCCGGGAAAAAGCCGCGCCCGCGCCATGCGAATGTGGGTGCTCTTCACCGTGGGCGACCTGCTGGCGTGGCTGACGACGCGGGCGGCCGGATATCCCTTCCACTTGTGGGTTGCAGCGCTTGCGAGCCTTGTGCTGGCTGCGCTCTCCTTCGGGCCGGCGAAGAACGGCTGGGGATTCGGCGTGACACGCGCGCAATGGTGCCAGGCTGGATCGTTCGCGGCGCTCGTGTATTTATTCGCCTGTTCGGTGGCGCACCACGAGGCGATCTTGCGCGCCAAGGCTTTCGCGGATCAGAATCATATCGAAATTGCGCGAATCGGCGCGCTGCCGATCCCGCCGTCGTGGCTCGATTGGGGCGACGCAATACGCTCGCCCGACGGTATTTACGAATCGCAATTCGATCTGCGCGCCGCAGGGCCGACCGTCTTCAACTTCATCCCCGATTCGCCGCCGAACGAGTTCATCGCGCGCGCGTTCCAGCTTCCCAGCGTGCGGCTCTACTGGACCTTCGCGCGCTTCCCGTCCATCATCAGTTTCGTTGAGGACGGCCACCCCGTCGTCGAGCTGGGCGAAAATCGGTTTCAGGACGGGCGGCGGCGCGGCCCGCAGCCGTTCACGTATCGCGTGGTATTCGATCAAGCCTGCAACGTGCTCGAGGAAGGCTGGCTGACGAACGGAATGTTGCAGAGCCGCATGAGAAGGATGGTTCCGCAGCAACCCGATCCCGGCATTCCTGCAAAGAAGACTCAATGAGAGTCTTGATCTTCAGCGATATTCATGGCGATCTTCGCGCGCTGGCGCGAATCGTCGCGACGCCGGCCGACGTGTTCATCTGCGCCGGCGATCTGGCCACGTTTGGCCGCGGCCTCGAACCCTGCGGCAAGGCTCTGGCGCCGCTCGGTGAGCGGCTGTGGGTGCTGCCGGGAAATCACGAGACGCACGACGACATTCGCGAATTCTGCCGGCGCTTCGGCTTCGTGGATTTTCATCGCCGGGTGCTGCAGACGAAATCCACCCCGTGGGCGGGCCTCGGCTACAGCAACATCACTCCATTCAACACGCCCGGCGAATATTCCGAGAAAGAGATCGCGGAGGCGCTCGCGCCGTTCGACGGAATCGCCGGGCTTCATCTGGTGGTTCATTTTCCGCCGCACGGAACGCGGCTCGACGAATACGAGCCCGGCAAGCACGCGGGCAGTCCGGCGCTGCGGGCATGGGTCGAGCGCGAGCAGCCACCCTATCTTTTCTGCGGGCACATCCACGAAACCGCGGGCCTCTCCGACCAGCTCAGCGCAACGCTTTGCATAAACGTTGGAAAAGAGGGTTACGCCATCGAATTGTAGTGGTAGTCGCGCCTGCGCGTAGACCCTGTCATTCCGAGGCCCGCCTTTGGCCGAGGAATCTCTCTTCGTGTGAAGCGTTCGCCAACCGGTTAATCCAAGAGAGATCCCTCAGGCGTCAACGCTTTCGGGATGACAACTCCGGACGAATGCCTCGGCTGACCGCGGCTATCTCTTGTTCGGGGGAGTAGCGGGATAAACCACAAGCTGGCGCCGATCGCCGGAACCTTCGCTCTCGGTGCGCACGCCGGCAGCGCCATTGAGCTCGAGGTGAACGATGCGGCGCTCGCGCGACGACATGGGGTTGAACTGGAACGGCTGGCCGGTTTCGCGCACGCGCTGCGCCGCCACGCGCGCCGATAGCTTCAGTTCCGCAAGACGCGTGGCTCGATATTCGCCGCAATCGAATCGCACGCGATCGTGCAGCCTCGGGTCGAGGTGTAGCCAACGATGCGCGATGTGCTCGAGCGAAAGCAGCAGCTCCGCGCTGTTTGCGAGCAGCAATTCCTGATCGGCTCCGCTGAATACGACCAGAACTTCCGCGTCGTCGCCCGATGGCGCGGACACGTCGAATTCCACGGCGAGGCCCATTTCGCGCACCGCGAGTTCAAGAAAGCGCCTCAGCTCCGCAACGGCGCGCTCGCGATCGAGCGGCGGCGGGGGAGCGCTGTGCTCCCGGCGGGGAAAATTTCGGCCGGGCGCGCGATTCGCGCGTGGAGTTCGATCGCCGTTCATGGCAGTTTCTTTTTCTTATTCTTGAATGGGCTGTTCGTGGGCATTGGGCGCGTCCGATTCAGATAGTATTGTTGCCCCACGCCGACAACATTGCTCGTAAAGTAATAAAGATTCAGACCGCTCGACAGCTGGAAAAAAATGAAAATCAGCATCAGCGGCATCAGCTGCATCATCCTCTGCTGTGCCGGATCGACCGCCGCGTTCTGCGGCATGGTTTTCGTCATCAGGTACGAGGTCGCCGCCATCGCGATCGGCAGCACGTAGTATGGGTCCTTTGCCGAAAGATCGTGAATCCAGAAAATCCATGGGGCGTGGCGCAATTCAATGGCGCCAGCGAGCACCCGGTAAAACGCATAGAGAAACGGCATCTGCACCAGCATTGGCAAACAGCCGCCCAGCTGCGCCATCGGATTGATGTTGTGGCGCTGGTAGAGTTGCGCCATCTCGTCCTGCATTCCCTTCTTGCGCGGATCGGTCATCGAATACTTCTTGTACTTGTCCTGGATCTGGCGCATTTCCGGAGCGATTTTCTGCATTTCCTGCATGGATCGCCAGCCCTTCAATTTGAGCGGAAACAGCGCAATGTTGATCGCAAGCGTTAGAGCGACGATTGACCAGCCCCAGTTCGTTATGTAGCGGTGAATCCACTGCAAAGCGAAGAGCAGCGGCTTCGCGATAACCCCGAACCAGCCGAAATTAATCAGCTGTTCCAGCGACGGCTGCACTTTGGTGAGCAGCCCCAGATCTTTCGGGCCAACGAAAACTCGCGCCTTCATGGGGCCGGGAGCAGTCGCACCGACGGCTATTTCCGCTTCGGGCAAAGTCGCCGGCTGATCATCCGCGGTGAAGTGGTGCCACTGCGTCCAGTGCCATAGCCCCAGATCGGTTCCGTCGGGAATAAACGCGGCAGCGAAGAACGGGTCCATGATTCCGGTGAATTGCATCGAACCGGACTGCTGGAACGGCTGGATCTGATTCCCCGAAACGCCGAGCTTCTTGTATTGCAGCAGGTTCATGCTGTCGGCCTGCTTGTAGAAAACGGTCACGAGCTGCGAGGCGTTGCGGACGGCCTTGTCGCCGAATCCGCCGCGCCATGCGACGGCGGGCGCCAGCGGCTTTCCGTCAAAGGAGGCCGACACCTCGATGGACATCTGGTAATCCTGCGTGAATTTCAGTTTCTTGGTGACGTCGAGGTGGCCGTCGCTATAGTGGAAGGTGATCTCGGCGGGCGCGGTTTGATTCTCGGAGCTGGGCGTGACTTCATAAAGCGCGGAATTCGCCTGCGCTTCCAGCTGCGGATCGGACAGCATCAGCGAGAGCGGCCAGCCAAGCTCCTCCGCGACATCGGGGTTGACCAGATCGAGCGGGCGCGGCGGCTTCTGATCGTCGAAGTACTTCTTCAGCTTCCAGCTTCGCGCCACCGCGCCGTGATTCGATAGCTCGACGCGATAGAGGTCGCTTTCGACGACGATGTTCGTTTCCGACGACGCCTGCATCACTGGAATCTTCACAGGCGCGGCGCCCGCGGTCATCTGCATGGGGCCCTGCATGGCACTCGGTTGGGCCGTTCCCGAGGCGGGCGCTTGTCCTGGCGCCGTCTGTCCCGCCACTGTCCCGGCCTTCTGCGGCGGTGGAACCGGCGGCTGGAAGTAATGCATCCAGATGAACGTGACGACGACCACGATGACTACGAAAATAATTCCGCGTGTCTGGTCCGACATCTCGTTCACTGCCGGTCACCTTGCGTTCGCGGGAGATGTGCGAAGGACTGGGGCGAATGCTCATCGGGCACGGGATCGAACCCACCCTTGATGAAGGGATTGCAGCGCAGCAGCCGCCGGAGCGCGAGAGACAATCCGCGCACGGCGCCATGGTGCGCGATGGCCTCCGCCGCGTAGTTGGAGCAGGAAGGATGAAACCGGCAAGCGCCTCCGAAGAATGGCGAGAGGAAAGTAATGTAGAAGCGGACCAGCAGAAGTAGCGCCCACGCGGCTGCCGATTTCCCTCGCGTGGTCAATCGGCGCGCTTCGCCGGCCGGATTCAAGGCGTGGGTGCGCGAGGACTCAGTTGCAGCAATTCCCTGGTGAGCACCAAAAAGTCCGCCGTGGCCGCTGAGCTGCGCGGGTGAATCACGATGTCCCATCCCGGGGCAATCTCCTGTCGGTGCAATCTCAAAATTTCGCGCAGCCGTCGCCGGATGCGGTTGCGCTGGACCGCGCCGCCCAGCGCTTTCTTGATGCTCCAGCCAAACCGGCTGAAATCGAGGCCATTGGGGCGAATGAAAATGGTGAATTCGCGGCTCGATCGGCGCTTGCCCTCACGATAGACGGCGTCGTATTCGGAGCGGCGCACCACGCGGCATTCGCGCGGCAAACCGAGCGACGGCGCGTCAGACTCGCGTGAGGCTATGGCGCCCTTTTTTGCGGCGTTGCGCAAGGACTTTCCGTCCACCCTGGCTCTTCATGCGTTTGCGGAAGCCGTGTTTTTTGTGACGGCGGCGCACATGGGGCTGAAACGTACGTTTCGGCAACGGTATTTCTCCTCTATTTTCGCGGGCTGGCCTGTTCTAGTCTAGCGGCGGAGTCGGCGCATCGGATGCCCATCGCGGACCCAAGCGAATTACGTAGTGTATTCGACCGGCGCAGCACCGTCAAGGAATGCGGCCGTGTTGAATGGTTCAATGGGCGGTGAATGGTTCAACACTCGCGTAGCAGGCTCAAGAGCGCTCTCAGACATGATGTAAGAATCGAAAGGGGATAGCGAACGGGCCCCGCGCTGTTTACATTGGCACCTGCGTTGCATATATATAAGGATGGTGCAAGCCCGCGGGGGCAAATCTCAATCGGGGAGAAACCACATGGCAACCAAGAAATCAGCGAAGGGTCTGAAGAAGGGTAAGAAAATCCAAGCGACCAAGCCGTTGGCCCGTCAAGTCAGGTAATAGCTCCACCGTGCTTGGCTGCAGGCGCCTGCTTCAACAGGCCGCCGTGGCCGAGGGTTCAACGGGCTGCGCTTTCCCAGGCAGCCCGTATTCATTTGTCGCAGACCCCCAGGGAAATGCGGAAGCTGGTCCTCGCCTCACACACCCCCTCACCGTTATTTCCCAGCCGTCTCGATCTCGCCGAGCCAAGGTTCCAAGACGTCGGCTGCCACTCTACCGCCCCGAGCCGACCAATGACCGTTGCAAGTTAGAAAATAGGAGCGGTAGTCGCCTCCCGATTGCGCATCCATCTCCGGCAGCAGGTCTTTGACTGGAATCCCGACGTCGCGTCCCCACTGTTCCATCACCGGACCTAAACGGTTTGCGCCGGCCTGATTTAGTCGCGTGAAATCGTTGACGCTGGGAATCAGGAAGACGGCCATCCGTGCGTGGTGGGCTTCGGCAGTCGTCTTGATGTCCGTCAGTGCGACCTTGAGGCGAGCGAGATCAACGCCGGTGTAGTCGTTATAGCCTGAATAGGGGCCGTGCGTACGCCAGAACATCCTCGAATAAAGATACTGGCCCACGTGATAAGAAGCGAGATAGGCGCGCAAGAACGCTTCGACATGATCCCAGGTTCCCTGCCCGGCGTTCGGATTAAAATGGCCATCGTAGACGATGGAAAAATCGTCGGCATAGTAGGGCCGGTAGCGGCCGGCGTGGTGGACTTTTCCCCAGCTCAACGACATGTCGCGGAAATCATTATCGGGGAGCACGCCCACCAGAACCGTGTCATGGTCGAACGCCGCGGCCATGGTTTTGTACAGCAACGCGTATTGCAGCGGCCCGAAATCGCCGCCGGTGCCAAAATTGAGAACCTCGCGACCGGTGTCTTTCTCGAGGATGTTGCTTAAGCGTTCGTCGTCCCGCACCCCAAGGCCTTCGACGAAGGAATCTCCCAACATCACGGTGCGAGGTTGCGAGGAATGCAGGCTGCGCTCTCTGTCGCGCGCGCCATAGCTATTCGTGGTGTATTCAACGCTGAAGCAGCCACCTTGGTGGAAAAAGTGGCCGTTGGGACGGTGCCAGACTCCGAACGCCGGATTGATGTCGGCCCAGAACTCGTTGTAGTTGAGCCGGTACGTGGGCCGGCTCGAGGGCCAATTTTTCCGATGGACGAGCACGACAGAGACAAGCTCAGCCATTACGGCGAAGACCAGAAAATTCACCACGATCAGTCGCAGTGCGTACAGCGCGGATCCGATAAAGGTTCGCTTGGGTGCTGTGCCGACGGTAGAAGTGGGATTCGTCATTCGAGTCACGGCTCTCGAATCAAAAGTTTCCGCGGAAGCAGGAGACCGAATTCGCTCCTGGAACTCGTGCAGAACGCCTTCGCAGAAATAGTAACAATCGGCGCGCCTCTTAGAAAGAAATACTGCGGACGATCCGCGACCTACGGATTCGAGTGTGCATCCGCTACCGTCTTATAATCGAGCCACGGCTGCAAGACATCGGCGGCCACGGCGCCTCCGTGAGCCGACCAATGGCCGTCGCACGGGAGATAGAATGACGTGTAGTCGCCGCCGGACATCGCGTCCATTTCAGGCAGCAGGTCCTTGATCGGGATTCCGACTTCCTGGCCCCAGCTTTCCATCACCGGGCCCAACCGATTCTCTTTCGATTCATGGAAACGCTTGAAATCAATGGCGCGCGGAATCAGAAAGATCGCCACCCTCGCGCGATGTTCATCGGCTGTGCTCTTGATGTCTTGAAGCGCTCTCTTCAGGCGGGCGAGGTCCACATCCGTGTAATCGTTGTAGCCGGAATAGGGTCTGAATCGGTCTCTGAACGTTCCCCAATACAACCGAGTATAGAGGTACTGGCCGACATGATAAGAAGCCAGGTAAGCGCGCAGAAAATCTTCCACATGATCCCAACGTTTTTCTCGCGGGTTCGGCTCAAAATGGCCCGTATAGAAGACCGAGAAATCGTCAGCATAATACGGACGATAGACGTTACCCTTCCCGTGAGCCTTCCAGTACGATAAATCCATATCGTGAAAATCGTTGTCGGGAAGCACGCCTACCATTACGACGTCGTGATCGAATGCCGAGGCCATCGTCTTGTAGAGGAGCGCGTACTGCAGCGGGCCGAAACCGCTGCTCGTTCCGAAATTCAGATGCTCGCGGCCAGTTCGCCTCTCCAGGATGTTGCTCAACCGATCGTCGGCAGACACGCCGAATCCTTCGATCGAAGAATCCCCCAGCACCAACGTGCGCGGCTTCGATGAGTGCAGGCTGCGTTCCACATCCCGCGCGCCGTAGCTGTTGGTGAAATATTCCACGCTAAAGCAGCCGCCCTGATGGACGAAGTGACCGTTGGGCCGGTGCCAGGTTCCAAATGCGGGATTGATGTCCACCCAGAACTGATCGTAATTGACGCGATACGTTGGCCTGCTCGACGGCCATGTGCGCCGGTGAACCAAAACGTTTGAAACCAGCTCTGCCAAAACAAGAAAAACGAGGAGATTAACCGCTATCAGTCGCAGTACGTAGAGCGCGGACCGCAGCACGGAACGCCGCGCGGGTGGGCCCGTGACAACGGGAATCGGTTCGCCCATTTTCTCTCCGACCTGCAAAATAGACAGTCGCGCCTGAAAATCAGGCCGGCTTTTCGATCAGAAAATTACCCAGTACCAGGCAATCCATCTCGCTCCTGGAAAACGTACTGAACGCATTCGCAGGCGTGGTCACAATCGGCTCGCCCCGTAAATTGAAGGACGTGTTGAGGACGACCGGAACGCCCGTGGCCTGGCCAAAGCGCTCGATCAATCCGTAGTAAAGGGGATTGTGCTCGCGGAAAACGGTCTGCACCCGCGCGGTGCCGTCCACGTGTGTGATCGCCGGTAGCGTCGCATGATGTTCGGGTCTCACGGGCATTACGTAGAGCATAAAGCGCGCCGGATACTGGCGCGCGGCGTGATCCATCTCAAAATATTTCGTCGCGGCTTCTGCCGCCACCGAGGGTGCAAAGGGGCGATACGGTTCGCGAAATTTGATTTTCGAATTCACGATGTCTTTCATCGCCGGATTGCGGGGGTCCGCGAGGATGCTGCGATTCCCCAGCGCGCGCGGTCCCCACTCGAAGCGTCCTTGATACCACCCGACCACTTTGCCGCCGATCAAATATTCGGTGACGCGATCGAAAAGTTCCCCGGTCTGCTGGACTTCCTGATGTGGAATGTTCTCGCTCTCGAGGAAGGTCCTGATCTCATCCGCGCCGTATTCCTGCCCCCAGTAGGCGTGCTCCATGCGAAATGCCCGCGGCTTCCCCAGGACCGAATGATAGGCCCATAGCGCGGCTCCCAACGCTCCGCCCGAATCGCCCGCCGCCGGTTGTATGTAGAGTTCATCGAAGCCCGACTCGCGAAGGATCCGGCTGTTCGCAACGCTGTTCAGTCCCACGCCGCCCGCCATGCATAGCTTCTTCAAGCCCGTCTCCTTCTGGAGAGTCTTCGCCATGCCCACCAGCAGATCTTCGGTGACGCGCTGAAGGCTCGCCGCGATGTCGGCATAGTGCTCGTTAACCCGGCACTGCGTGATGTAATCCGGCGGCTTTTCGCCAAAATACTTCGGGTAGCCGGTGGCCTCGGTGAAGAAAGGCGTTTCAGACGCTCGCGGCTCGCCAAAAAGATCGGCGAATCGCTGGTTGAACATCCGATCGGTGGAATATTGGAAGCAGAAATAATCCATGTCGAGCGAAAAGGAACCGTCGCTGTTCTGCTGCACCACTTTCCAAACCTTATCCACATACCGCGGCGTCCCATAGGGCGCCATGCCCATCACTTTGTACTCGCCTTCGTTGACTTCAAAGCCCAGGAATGCTGTAAACGCGCTGTAGAGAAGTCCGATCGAATGGGGAAAATCAATCTGCTTGTTGAAGTGAATTTGCGTCCCGCGGCCCACGCCGCAGGCGGTCGTCGTCCATTCGCCGACGCCGTCCACCGTAAGAATCGCCGCCTCTTCAAACGGAGAACACAAAAAAGTGCTGGCGGCATGCGAGAGGTGATGGTCGGAAAACAGAATTTTCTCGCGGCTGATTCCCAGCTCCGCTTGCAACGTGCTGGCCACCCACAGCTTGTCCAGCATCCAGCCGATCATGGACTCGCGAAACACTTTCCAGGATTGCGGATAGGTTTGGAGCACGCTCGCAAGTATCCGGTCGAGTTTGCGGAACGGTTTCTCGAAAAAGACGACGTAGTCCAGATCGCGGCCGGCTATTTTGCCCTCGCGCAGGCAGAACTCGATCGCCTTGGCCGGAAAGTTGAAATCGTGTTTGACGCGGGTGAAGCGTTCTTCTTCGGCTGCAACAACAAGCTGGCCGTCGCGAAGCAGCGCGGCGGCGGCGTCATGGTAATAGCAGGAAATTCCGAGGATGTGCATGCCCTACTGTTTCTGGGCCCAAATCATGTCGTACTCTTCTTGGGGATGATCCGTCCATTTCGTGGGACGATTCTTGATCTTGAGCGAGTCCGAAAAAATGCGCGAGGCCAGACCAAACGGCAGGACCACAATCGCATACAGAATTGTCAACAGCACACGCGCCTGGAAATTGCCGATCTTGTGCGCCAGACGCTTCCAGGCGCCCCAAAGAGCCTTCAGGTCGTGCGCAAGAGAATTGGCCATCGAGCGTTGTTTCGCCTAGAAGAGGGTGTAGATGAACGGCGCAAGAGCCGAGCTTTGCGCCACAACAATGAGAATACCCGCGAAGAGCACCACGAAGACTACCGGCAAGAGCCACCAGCGTTTATTGCGCGCGAAAAATGAAAGCAGTTCGCCCGCGATACCAGCCCGCCGTGTCGCCGTGCTAAAAAAACCCATTTCCTGCTCCTTTTTGACGAACTCTCACCATAGCACCTCGCCGCGACGCTTCGCAAGAGTTGGCTCGCGCGTCATTCGCAAGAGACACCGCTTCGTTGCAAACCTTGCAGCAGTCGCGTCGAGCGAGGCTTATGGCGCGGTCGCGCCGAACGCCGCCAGGAACAGCGCGCCGAAGAGTAGATCAACGCATCCGAGTCCTAGATCGCCCACGCTTAGGCGCCTCTGAGTGAAAAGCACGATCGCCGGAATTCCGAAGGCCAGCTTCTCCAGGACCGACGGAATCATCATCAGACGGTAACGCGCCGGATCCGTCGCGATTACGAAAAATGCGAATTGCCACGCCAGCGCGACCCCTACGAAGCCGTAAAAGAACAGGGGATGGGTGATCGCGGGCGGGTCCTGGCGCCCAATCATATTGAAAATGAAGTAGAGAGGCGCGAGTGTCAGTACGCCCCAAATCCCCGCGCCCCAAAATACGATCTTCGCGAATTTCATTGTGACCTGTTCGAACCGCGGGGATCAGAATCCCGTCGCGCCAAACGCTTGCTTCACGTGCGGCTTCAGAAGATACAGCGCAATCCAGAGAAATGCCGCCAGTACGATCGCTCGCACCACGACGATCACGACATGGAGATGGATGAGTGCGGTCAACACGCCAAGCCCGTTGAAAAGCACTCCCAAACCGCAAAGAACGATAACCAATACGCGCGCCCAATTCTGAAGCTTCAGAAGTCCGATGGCGGAGACCAAGTAGAGAACGGCCAAGCCCAAGAACATCACGCCAAAGACGGCCCCGCCAATCCTGGCGACCATGCCCACTCCGGGTCGGGCCGCCATGTTCGAAATCATCGCGCCACCCACCAGCACACCGAGCGCGGCCACGACCAGCATCCCGGCTCCAATGAAGCCCAGCACCGCCAAAATCGTCACGCCCGCGGGACGTTCCATGCAACCTCCTCTGAGGGATAAGCCATTTACATTCAACATTTCCCGAACCGCAGCCCCTTAGCGGCGGCCGGATTGGGCGCGAAGGTAGCGCCAAGGCCGGGCGCGGTCAAGAAGAAAGAAAACACAGCTCGCAATTTGAGTTCGATGTAAACTCCCCGGAGACGAAGCAAAGGATTGGCCCGGTGCGGTGGGCTCCGGGCGCCCTTGGGAGTTCCGAATGAACGCGCCAGCGGCGAAGCGTCCGCGAATTTCTGCCGTCATTTTGATCGGCTTTCTGCTCGCCTGCGTGGGCAGTACGCGATTCGCTCCGGTGCGTGCCCAGTCCTCCCAGTCTCAATCCTCTCCACCAGGGCCTTCACAAGATGCGCAGCAGCAGCCTGCGTCGGCGGCAGCGCCGGCCCCCGCGGCACCCCCCCCTGCGAGCGCGGATATGGCTGAACTGACCACGGAGGAGGCCTCCGTCCCTCTGCGCGTGCTGGTGAATCTGGTGCCGGTCCGGGTCATCGTGCGCGACGCAAATGGCAACGCCGTCGCCACGCTCCACAAGGAAGATTTTCAGCTGTATCAGGACGGCAAGCCTCAGCTCATTTCGAATTTTTCAGTTGAGACCCTTGCGTCCGCCGCTCGTGCGGTGGTTGCGACGAACGCCGGGCCGGCAGTTTCCGCTCAGCCCGGAGAACCTGCCGCTCCGGCTTTTCAGGCAGCATCTCGATTCGTCGCCCTCCTCTTCGATGACGCCCTGCTCAACCAACAAGATTTGATGCAGGCGCGAAGTGCCGCCGACAAGTTCGTCGATTCCTCGGTCAAGCCCACGGATCGCGTGGCCGTCTTTACGGTTTCCGGCCAAAACCAATTGGACTTCACCGACGACAGGGACAAACTGCACAAGGCGCTGCGTGAGTTGAAGGTCAACACCGTAGCGGTGGCTTTTGCATCCGCAAGTGAATGCCCGCCCATGGAGCCTTACGAGGCTGATTTGATTCAGAACCGTCACGACCAGTTTGCGATGGACGTTGCGACGGCGGACGCATTGATATGCTCGGCGTCACCGAACCCCAGCCCGACTGGCGCCCCGACCGCGGCCGACATCTCTCGGGCTCAATCGCTCGTGGATTCGGTGGCTCTTCGCGTCGAGCAGCAAACAGAAACCCAGACGGAATATACGCTGCGGCGCATGCGGGAGATCATTGAAAGGCTGTCGGTACTGCCGGGCCAGCGCAATCTGGTATTGATCTCTCCGGGGTTCCTTTACACAAATCTCGAAAACGAGTATTCCGAGCTGGTCGATCGCGCCATCCGTCAGAGCGTATTCATCAACACGCTCGACGCGCGCGGCCTTTATGTGCCGGATATCGGCACGGACATCAGCGAACAGACGAATGACCCCAATCCCGCCAACGCCGGACTTCGCACGCAGTGGAAACTCACCGCTCAAAGCCTGCAATCCGCGTCACTCGCGTATTTCGCCCAGGATACCGGCGGGTACGCCTTCCACAACAACAACGATCTCGCCGCGGGATTGCGCGAGGTGGCCGGGGCGCCCGACGCATACTATTATCTGGCGTTCGTTCCACAGAACATTAAGTACGATGGTCACTTCCACACGCTGAAAGTCTCGCTGGTGGCCAGGAATAGATTCACGATCCAGGCGCGGCGCGGATATTACGCGCCGTTGCACGGAGAAACTCCCGCCGAGGTAGCCCGGCGCGATATTGAAGATGCCGTTTTCTCGCAGGAGGAGCAGCACGGTGTTCCCGTTGGTATCCAGACGCAGTACTACAAAACCGGAGCAACCGACGCGAAGCTCTCCGTCCTCGCCCATGTGGATCTGGCCCACGTTCGGTTTGCGAAGGCAGACGGCCGCAATCAGGACGACCTCACTGTCGTCACCGCCATCTTTGACCGCGATGGAAACTTCGTCACCGGAACGCAGAGGCTGGTTTCCATGAAGCTGCGCGATGAGACGTACCAGCGGCTCAGCCATTCCGGTGTGACGGTGAAAACAAGTTTCGATTTGAAACCCGGCGACTACGTCGTGCGATTGGTCGTCCGGGATGGCAACGCCGCGTCGCTTTCCGCCGAAAATGGCGTGGTTGAAATTCCATATTAGAACGGCAAAGAGGAAGGTGAATCATGAGGCTCCGGCAGATCAATCCGCTTCTGGCCGCTGCGCTTCTCGTTCTGGCCGCGGGATGGTTCGCGCGACGCGCGAACATCACCCCGGCGATTGTTCACGCCCAGCAAGCCTCTGCTCCGACTGCTTCGCCGGCTCCGGTTGAGCAGACTGCTACCCCGGGTACGCCGGTCATCCGCGCTGAATCGCGCGTGGTGCGCGTGGACGTGATCGTCACGGACAAGAAAGGCAACTACATCCACGATCTCACGGCCAAGGATTTTCACGTCTTCGACAATAATCAGGAACAGCCGATCATCAACTTCTCCTACGGTTCCGCGTCGGGTCCGTCCGGCGCTCCCGACCGCCGTTACATGGTTTTGTTTTTTGATGATTCCACCATGGACCTCGGCGATCAGGCCCGCGCACGGGCCGCAGCCGGGAAATTCATTGATGCCAACGCCGGACCCGATCGCGTGATGGCCGTCGTGGATTTTACCGGAGCTCTTCGCGTCGTTCAGAATTTCACGGCGGACGCCACTCGCCTGAAGCAGGCCGCCGCGTCCATGAAACCCTCGGCTGTCGCGCCAAACGCCCCGGACCCTTCCATGACCAACGCCTCGACCTTTGGAAATTCTGGGAGCGGTGCTTCTCTCCCAAACGCCGAGGCCGATTTCGGAGTTCACACACTCTTGCTCGGAATCAGGAGCCTGGCTAAAAATCTGGCGAACGTGCCCGGACGAAAGAGCGTCGTTCTATTCACGGCTGGATTTCCGCTCACGTCGGAGTTCGAGGCTGAGCTGACCGCGACCATTTCCGCATGCAATCAAGCAAACGTCGCTATCTATCCGCTGGATGTTCGCGGCCTGATGACCGCGATGCCAAGCCCGCCTCCGGGCGCTCAGCTTCTTCTGCGCGATGACGGTTCACCCACGCGGTCGCTCGCCACGGCGCGTGACACTTCCGGCGATTTCGCGAGCGGGCATCCGCACGTGGTCCTGGCGTCGTATCCGATACCCGGAGCTGCCGAGGGCGCCGATCCGCCGCAGCATGGAGGTGGCGGAGGCGGCGGTGGTGGAGGGGGAGGCGGCAAGGGCGGTGGTGGTGGAGGGGTTGGCGGAGGCTCTCCGGTCGGTGGTGGGGGAACCAGCGGTGGCAAGGGCGGATCCCCTGGAGGCTCGGCTCCGTCGAGCGGGGGAGGCGGGGTCACCAATCCCATGGGAGGAATGGCCGGAAATCCCATGATGCCGAATACCGGGAACACGCAATTGATCATGCCGACCATGCCCGATACCGGCACCGCGAACCAATCCGTGCTTTACGCGCTCGCCGATGGCACGGGCGGATTTCCGATCCTGAACAGCAACGATTATCTGGGCGGCCTTACGAAGATCGCGCACGAACAGGATGAATACTATTTCCTCGGCTATTCGCCTCCGGTCGCGGCAGACGGCTCGTGCCATGCTCTGCGCGTGAAGATGGTCCGCGGTGGACTCCAGGTCCGTTCGCGCAGCGGATACTGCACAGCGAAATCCAAGGATATGCTGGCCGGCAAACCCGCTGGGACTGATCTCGAGTCCCGCGCCGCTGCCGCGGACAAAGGCACCATCACCGGCACGCTCGAAGCGCCTTTCTTTTACACATCGCCCAACGAGGCGCGCGTCAACGTGGCGATGGAATTTCCCGCCGCGTCCGTGGATTTTTCCAAGGACAAGGGTAAGTACCACGCGGACATGAAAATTCTCGGCATCGCCTACCGTCCTGATGGAACGGTGGCCGCCCGTTTCAGCGATGACGTGCCTCTCGATCTCGAAAAAGACGAATGGAAGCAGTTCACGCAGAGGCCCACGCGCTACTCGAACCAATTTCAAATCGCTCCGGGAACGTATCGCCTCGATGTGGTGCTCACGGCCGGCGGCCAGAACTTCGGAAAGTTCGAAGCCCCGCTTGTCATTGATTCCTACGACGGCAATACTTTCAGCGTGAGCGGCCTCGCGCTCAGCAATCAGGTCAATCAGGTGGAGGGTATGGGCGGGGCGCTGGAGGCCGATCTGCTCTCCGATCGCACTCCACTGGTCGTCCATAATATGGAGATCGTTCCATCGGCCAGCAACCATTTCAAGAAAACCGACACGGTGGCTCTGTACGCGCAGCTCTACGATCCGCACCTAAATCAGCCCAACCCGCCGGCTGTTCGAGTCGCTTTCAACATCGTGAACGCAAAAACCGGCGAGATCATCGCCTCGGCCCACGACGTAGATGCGGCGCCCTTCATGGACAAGGGAAACACCGTCGTGCCGCTCGGTCTCAAAGTTCCGCTGGGTGGGCTGCCACCCGGAAACTATCGCCTGGATTTCCAGGCCTCCGACGCGAGCGGGGCATTGACAAAGGTTCGCTCGGTGACATTTGATTCAGAATAGCCACCGCATCACATTTCAGGACGCGCAGGGCCGATCCGCTCTGCGCGAAGCCTGACGAATCGGCAGGTAGAATCCACCCGTGGAGGGAATCCCTTGAAAAACAAAGCAGCTCTGGCATCGTTATTTGCCGCCGTCCTTCTGATCTGCGTCCCCTCCCGCTTGCGAAGCGAGACGAAGGAATTAAAGACGGGCGCCTTCCAGGTGCAACAAGAAGTGGTTCTGCCTGCGAGCCCCGCGGAAGTCTACGACGCCGCAACCGGCGACATCAGCGGCTGGTGGGATCACTCCTTCACCGAGCATCCGAAAAAACTTTTCATTGAGGCGAAGCCCGGCGGCGGCTTCTATGAAATTTTCGACGACGCCGGCAATGGCGCGCTCCACGCCACCGTGATCTATGCCGACCGCGGAAAAAAGATTCGCTTCACCGGCCCGCTGGGCCTCTCGGGCCAGGCGGTCAACATCGTCACCACATACGAATTCCTTCCCGATCCCGCGGGCACGAAAATGCGCGTCACCTGCGACGTCTCTGGCGAGATTTCGGATGGCGAGGATAAAATCGTTGACGCAGTCTGGCATCATTTCATCTTCGAGCGCCTGAAGCCCTACATCGAATCCGGCGCGTACAAAACCAAATCGAAACACTAGGCAGCCTTTCTCCTGCGCGTCTTCTCCGCCCTTTGATACGATGAGTATCCGGAGGAAAGTTCTTTGGGGAAATCGCGCACGTCATCCCGCTCGCCGAAGAGCAGATCGGCCAAGTCGCGCGCCGTCAAGAAGTCCGCGAGCGCGGATCGGCGCCTGAAAATCGGCCTCGTCGGCTTTGGCACCGTGGGCCGCTCCGTCGCGAAGATTCTTTCCCAGGATTCCGGCGGCCCGCTGCTTCTCACGCACATCTTCAATCGCGGCATCAAAAAGAAGAAAATCGCCTCCCTGCCGTCGAATATCCGCTGGACCGAAAACGTTGACGACGTGCTTTCGTCCGATGTGGACGTCGTCGTGGAGCTGATCGGAGGCCTCGAGCCTGCCGGCGAATGGGTGCGCAAGGCGCTGCGCGCGGGCAAGTCCGTGGTCACCGCAAACAAGCTGTTGATTTCCGAATCCGGCCCCGAGCTGCTCGACCTCGCGCGAAAAATGGGTAAGCGCCTCGAATTCGGCGCCTCCGTCGCAGGAGGAATTCCGGCGATTATCGGCATTCAGGAAGGCCTCGCCGGCGACCGCCTTTACAAGATCGCCGGAATTCTCAACGGCACCTGCAATTTCATCCTCACGAAAATGGAAAAGGATGGCGCAAGTTTCGATACATCCCTGAAGGAAGCGCAGTCGCTCGGTTACGCCGAAGCAAATCCCAGCGCCGATGTGGACGGCATGGACGCTCGCGCGAAACTTCTGATCCTGACGCAGGCCGGCCTGCGCCTGCGCGTAGGCAGCAAACAGATTCCGTGCCGCTCGATCAGCGCGGTCGCGGCGGTGGATTTCATGTACGCCGCTGGTCTCGATTGCACGATTCGCCAGATCTCCGTAGCACAGAAGGAAACGAAAAAGGGCGTGCGGCTCGCGGCCGCAGTTCAACCGGCGCTGATTCCCGCGGCTTCACTGATGGCGCACGCGCAGGGCAGCCAGAATATCGTCACCGCCACCGGCGAATTCGGCGGCAAAATGATTTTTTCAGGCTATGGAGCCGGCGGCGATCCCACCGCCGTCGCCGTGATTTCCGATCTCTATGCAATTCTCCGCAGCTCCGGCGCGCCGGTCGAGGCGCTGCCCGGCGCGGCGGAAGTTCCCGATTCGGTGAGCGGCGATTTTACGGTGCCGCACTATCTGCGCTTCGTTGTGCGCGATCGCCCCGGCATCGTCGCGTCCATCGCCGCGATTCTCTCGAAATACGAAATCAGCCTCGACGCGCTCCTGCAAAAGCCGGGCTTCCCGCATTCCGCGCTGCCGTTCGTAATGACCCTCGAAGCGTGCGACAGCGCCGTGCTCAATCGCGCGCTCGCGGAAATCGCCCGCCTCGATTTCCACGTCGAGCCTCCGCTCTGCCTCCCCATTTTCCTGGATTGATTCGGCGCGTCGCTGCCAAACCTCGCCGGTGATATAGTGTCCCCGCGATTTACCCGGCCATGAGTTTCACACTCGATTAGCACCCGGAGTCCCCGAGCGATGGCTGCGCCGGTCATTGAAGCCCCTCCTCCGCGATTGCGCAGCGCGCGCCAGGCCCTCCTCATCATCCACGGCATCGGCGAACAAGATCCCTACGAGACGCTCGATAGCTTCGCGCGCGGCGTCTTCACCCATCTGACGCGCAGCCGCGGCTTGAACGCCAAGCTCTGCCCCATCGAAATCGCGCACGAAGATTGGGTGCAGGTCGGCATGCGCATCGGTTTTTTCGCGCCCCACCGCAGCGCTCCTCCGTGCCCCGAAAAAGACGCGCCGCCGGACCGCCCACAGAACCCGAGCGACCAGCCCGCAGCGTATGTGGATCTCTTCGAGTACTACTGGGCGCCGGAAACGGAAGACAAACTGAACGCGGTGGATACGCTCAAATGGGTTCTCCAAACCGATTTCACGCCGCTGAAGTATTTCGCCGACAACCTCCAGGAAATGATCGGTGCGTATGGCATGAAAATGCGGCACGCGCTGCGCGAGGTGCTCGCGATCTACGGCCGCGAACTCGCGCGCGTTTTCCTTCTCTACTCCGCGCTCGCCGTGGGCGTGCTCATGCTCCTCGCCTGGATTGCCAGGCCGCACGATTGGAGCGCGGCGCTGGCGAACCTCGTCCCGGCTTTCAAGCCGTATCTCAGGTTCGAGCATGCAGTAATTCTGTTGTGTTACGCGGCGTTCCTGCTGATGGCGTGGTTCGGCCTGCAATCGCTCTTCGAAATTCACCGGCAATCCGGCACATCAATTGAGCAGACTGCCGAGCGAGTGTGGTTTGCGCTGGACGCGATCGTGGCAGCAATTTTTCTCGCCGTCGCGCTCTGGCTGGACCTGCGGCCCGGAAATCACGCGCTCGCCCACGCCGTATCAATCATTCGCCAGAAACAGATATGGGAGCCGCTCGGCGGCGCGGCGATTGCCGGAATTGTTTCCTACGCGCTCACAGCGTATGTCGCCGACGTGGCCGTGTACGTCAATACCGACGCGAAATCGCAAGACTACGCCGCGCGGAGCGCGATTCTGAAAGGCTCCACGGCCGCGCTGAAGATGCTGCTCGCCAGCGGCTCCTACGACCGCGTGATCCTCGCGGGCCATTCGCTCGGCAGCGTAATCGCCTACGACACGATCAATGGCTTGCTCGCCGAACGCAACGCGCAGCCGGGTCAGCCCTGGGATACGCCTGTGCCTTACTTGAGTCTCGAGCAATTGCAGAAGCTGAAAGGTTTGGTCACCTTCGGCTCGCCGCTCGACAAAGTGTTCTATTTTTTCCGCCAGCACGTGAAGCGCGATCAGGCCATCCGCGCGCAAATTCTTTCCATGCTCTATTCGTTTCGCCGCGCGCCTTCCGGGCGCGCCTACGGCCAGTTTGAATTCAACTACGCCTTTCGCCAGCTCGATGGCGACGATCCGCTCGTGTGGCTCAACGCGTGGGCCTCAATGGATCCCGTCAGCGGCGAGCTGAAATTTTATCTCCCGGACGATCAGCGCGAATTCCCCTACGCCCTGCCGGTGCTCGCGCACCTCAGTTACTGGGGCGATCCCAATTTCTACGAATATTTCTGCGGACGCCTGCTGTAGGGCGCGGCCATTACGCATCAATTCGGCTATCATGGGCTGAGAAATTCCCATGACCTCGCCGGACATCAACGCGAAAGCCTTCCACGAATTCGAGCTCGATGGATGGGACCACGCCTCCGACGGCTACCACCGCTATCTCGGCAGCCTCACGTCGCAGACCATCGTTCCGCTGCTCGATTCCGTCGCGGCAGCGCGCGGATCGAGCCTCCTGGACATCGCGAGCGGTCCCGGATACGTGGCCGCGGAGGCGAAACTCCGCGGATGGGCGCCCGTGGGAATTGATTTTTCGGAAGCAATGGTCGTGCTGGCTCGGAAGCTCAATCCCGGAATTGAATTCCAGGTCGGTGATGCGGAAGCGCTGAGTTTTCAGGACTCTGTTTTCGACCGCGCGGTGATGAATTTCGGCATTTTGCATCTCGCCCAGCCCGATGAAGCCGTTCGCGAAGCGCATCGCGTGCTGCGAGCGGGCGGAATGTTCGCGTTTACAGCCTGGGCAAAGCCGGAGGAGGCGCTCGGATTCCGAGTCGCGTTGCGCGCGCTCGAGGATTTCGGCGACCCGGGCGTCCAGCTTCCGCCGGGCCCGCCATTTTTTCGGTTCAGCGACCGCGAAGAATGCGCGCGAGTCCTGGCAGGTTGCGGATTCGCCGGCGTTACGGTGACGCAGCTTCCGCTGGTCTGGAAACTCGCCTCCCCTGCGGAACTCTTCGAAGCTTTCTACACCGGATCGGCTCGAACCGGAGGAATGCTGCGCGCCCAGCCGCCCGCGGCGCTCGCGAAGGTCCGAGCCGCAATCCAGAAAAGCGCCGCCGCGTTCCGCCGCGGCGATCACCTCGAAATTCCGATGCCCGCCCTCGTCGTCTCCGCGCGAAAACCGTAAACAACTTCGCGGGGACGTTTGCCCGCATGCTATGCCGTGGCCGGTACGCCCTTGAACCGCGGCACAAACTCCTCGTTCACGAAAGTTTCATACGAGGTCGGCGTGGTGTTCGCCGGAGAACGCTTCTCGAGCGCCGCCATGTGGCCCGAGTTCAGCGCGCCTGCCATCTCGAGAATCAGGTCCACGATGCTCTTCGACATGCCCATCTGCAACATCGCTCCCTGAACCTGTTCGTTCGGCAATTGCGTGTACGTCAGCCCGGGCTTGCCGGTCGCCCGGCCGGCAATTCCCGCGACCTCCGTCATGGTGACGTCGCGCTCGCCCAGAAGTTCCGCGGTGCGATGGCCGTCGAAATCGTGCCGCAGCAGTCTTTCCGCGGCGGCTGCGCCGATGTCGCGCGTCGCGATCATGGGCAGCTTCAGATCCGCGCGGAGGGGACCCGCCATCAATCCCATCGCTTTGATAATGCCCATTTGCGCGAACGTGTTCTCCATGAAATATCCGGCGCGAAGGTGCAGCACATGGAGGCCCGGAATCTGATTCAGCCTCACCTCGAGATCGTGCAGGCCCGCCACGGGGCCGTTGCCGCTCGATTTGTCCGCGCCAAAGCTGCTGAGCGAAACCACGTGCGTCACTTTCGCTTCGGTGAGTGCGCCTGTCAGCGCGTTGATAATGTGTTCCTGGTGCGCGCGATAGTCTTGCGCCGTTTCGTCCGGTGGCACCATCGCGTAAACGCCTTCCGCGCCCGCAAAGGCCTTCGCCAGCGCCGCGCGATCGGTCACATCGCACACGCATGCTTCGGCTCCCTGCTTCGTCAGGCGCTGCAGACGTTCCGCGCTTCTGCCAATCGCCCGAACCTTCTTTCCCGCTTTCAAAAGTTTCTCGGCAACAATGTGCCCGCTATTTCCGCTTGCTCCTGTGACAACGTACATGGTTGTCTCCTTTCTCGCTGATCGTACTGACAAACATCGGATGACGCTAAAAGGGGCCGGGATTCTCGAATCTGCGTTACGGTTGTCGGTCTCGTCGAGGGCTGGCCAGAGGCGAGGCAAATTCATCTTGGCCCTGCGCAGCGCGGCAGTCAAGCCCGCGCGCTCGTCAGCGATGTAACTAGCGGACGTGAGATGTTTTTCCAGCGCCGTAGGCGAGCGCCGCAGGCGCTTTAGCCCAGCCCGGAAGGGCTGGGAAACCAAACCGCCGCGATTCCGAGCGCCGTAGGTGCGACACATTTGCTGCGTTTGACCGGCTTTCCCCCGTCCCCTAGAATGAGTTCGCCATGAGCGCGACGCAGAGCGACAAAGCCGCGAAATTCCGGGCGCTGCACACCGGGCCTCGCGCATTCATCATTCCAAATCCGTGGGACGCCGGCAGCGCTCGGATTCTGGCTGGATTGGGTTTTCAAGCGCTGGCAACGACGAGCGCCGGTTTCGCGTTTTCGCTTGGCCGGCGTGACGGCATGGTCACGCGCGACGAAGTGCTCGCGCATTGCCGCGCGATCGCCGGGGCGACCGATTTGCCTGTGGCCGCCGATCTCGAAAACTGCTTCGGCGACGATCCGAAGACGGTCGCGGAAACGATTCGCCTCGCGGCTGCCACGGGAATCGTCGGTGGCTCGGTGGAAGACGCGAGCGGCGACGACAGCCGCCCGATTTACGATCCCGTGCTTGCGGTGGAGCGCGTCGCGGCAGCGGCCGAGGCCGCGCGGGCGCTCCCGTTTTCCTTTACGCTGACCGCGCGCGCCGAAAATTTCCTTCATGGCCGCCGCGATCTCGACGATACGATTCGCCGCCTTCAGACGTTCGCTGCGGCGGGCGCGGACGTGCTCTTCGCCCCGGGCCTGCCGAGTCTGGAAGCGATCAGGACCGTGTGCGCCGCAGTCGCGCCGCGCCCCGTGAATGTCCTCGCGGGCATCAAGGGTCTCGCTTTTTCCGTTGCGGAGCTTGAGGCTGCGGGCGTTCGCCGCATCAGCCTGGGCGGAGCGCTCGCGCGCACGGCGCTGGGCGCGTTGATCGGTGCCGGACGCGAGATGCAGGAAAAGGGAACATTTACGTTCGTGGAGCAAGCGACGCCCACCGCCGAAGTCGCCGCATTCATGATCGCTCCGAAAAATCGCGCCGGCACAGCCTAGGCGACAAGATCGTCGCCCCAACAAAGTCCACAGGCGCACCTTCACGATATCTCTTGACATCGTGTTAGCGTCACAGACTAGGGCTCCTGGTGTCGGCCTGGATAGGGCTCCCGAGGCCACCGGAAGTGGCGCTTGGGAGATCAAATCGAGCCTGGGATATCAGCTGTGGTTCGCCCCGGAAAGGACGAAAGATGGGACGGCGTGAAGCGATGGTTCTTGACCGGTTTGAATGTAGCGCGGTCGGTCATCCGCGAAGCCGAACGGAAGTTTCCCGCGCGGCCATTTGCTGCTCGCGTTCCGGCAAATTAAGTGACACACCGTGCAAAGTAATTTGCGGTCTAAGTTGCTGAAAACAAAGGAAAGGAGCCCCAACAAAGTGACACACTATTTCGAGGTCGCCCGGACGGGCTTCGAGGCCGATTTGACCGGACCTGTCATGCCACTTAGAATTGAATCCGAGTCTCGAACATGTTTGAAACCTTAACCGAGAAGCTGCAGCGCGCGTTTAAGAACCTGCGCGGGCAGGGCAAGCTGACCGAGGAACACCTCGACGGCGCGCTCGGCGAAATCCGCGAGGCGCTGCTCGAAGGCGACGTCAACTTGGGCGTCGCGGACGAATTCATCGCGCACGTCCGCGAGAAGGCGCTCGGCTCGGACGTGCTCCTGCAGCTTTCGCCCGATCAACAAGTTGTGAAGATCGTCCGCGACGAGCTGGCTGAATTGCTCGGGCGCGAGGCGAAGCCGCAATTCGGTTCGCGTCCTCCGGCCGTGTGGCTCATCTGCGGACTGCAAGGCTCCGGTAAAACCACGTCCACCGGCAAGCTCGGCAAATGGCTCGCGGAGCATGGGCACCGGCCCATCGTGGTTTCAACCGACGTGTATCGCCCAGCCGCGCGCGAACAATTGGCGCAGGTGGCAAAAGCGACGGGCACGCCCATCTGGCCCGGCGCGGGAACGGACAAGCCGGTCGAAATCGTGCGTGGCGCATTGCGCGAAGCGAAGCTTTCGGCGTCCGACGTGATCCTGGTGGACACGGCCGGGCGGCTGCACATTGACGACGAATTGATGAACGAGCTTTCAACGTTAAAACGCGAGTTGAATCCCACGGAAATTCTTTTTGTGGCAGACGCGATGATCGGGCAGGACGCGGTGCGCTCCGCGGGCGAATTTCACAAGCGCTTGGGCGTGACGGGCATCATCCTCACCAAAATGGACGGCGACGCGCGCGGCGGCGCGGCGCTTTCCATTCGCAAGGTGACCGGCGCGCCGGTGAAATTCGTGGGCGTCGGCGAAAAATACGACGCGCTCGAGCCGTTCGTGCCGGACCGCATCGTCGGGCGGATTCTGGGGATGGGCGACGTCCTTGGGCTGATCGAAAAGGCGCAGAAAAACATTGACGAGAAACAAGCGCGCGAGATGGAACGCAAGCTGCGCGAAAACGAATTCACGCTCGCCGACTTCCGCGATCAGCTGCAGCAGATTCGCAAGATGGGCTCGATGGAGCAGTTGATGGGCATGCTGCCGAAGGTCGGGCCGTTCGCGAAAATTCCCAAGGACGCGCAGATTGACGAAAAACAGCTCAAATCCACCGAGGCCATCATCAATTCGATGACCGCCGCGGAGCGCGCGAACGACAACCTGATTGACGGCAAGCGCCGCAAGCGCATCGCGCGCGGCAGCGGCACCACCGTGCAGGAAGTGAATCAGGTCCTGAAGCAATATTCCGACATGCGCCGGATGATGAAGCAATACGGCAGCATGGCGAAAATGAAAATGCGCGGCCTCGGCAAATTTGCCGGACTAAAATAATGGCGACGCGCGAAGAACTCAGGCAACTCGCGCAACTCAGACTCCGTGAAGCCGAGGCGCTGTTCCACGCAGGTCTTTACGATGGTTGTGTATATCTATGCGGCTACGTCGTAGAATTGGCATTGAAGGCGCGTATCTGTGCCGTACTGGAGATAACGGAATACCCAGATAGGCGGCAACACTTCAGGACCCATGACTTCGACGAGCTGAAGCTGCTCGCGGGCTTGGAGCGGGAGATCACGATGGTAAATCCAATCCTTCTTGAAAATTGGTCGATCGCGACCGACTGGAAGCCGGAATGGAGGTACCAACCTGAAGGTACCTACGATCAAGCCTACGCGGAGAAAGTCCTAGAAGCGATCAAGACGGAGCCGGACGGAGTCCTGTTCTGCATATCGAGGCGATGGTAGCCGATGTCGACCCACATAGCAACATTCCAACCTGATCTCCGCAGGGTTCTACAGCGATTGATGGAAGAACGCGGTGGACTCGCGCTGGCGATGCTTTACAAAGGAAACGACGCGTCGGAAAACCTATGGAATCTTATTGTCGCCGCCCCATGGACCGACAAGCTTGGCAGAGCCCAAGCGACGGAAGTGGTTATTCGCACTTTGAGCCAAGAGCTGAGCTTGGAGAACAAGCCGATCATTTCTCGAGTTACGGTTCTTTCAACGAAGGATCGCTTCGTACGCGAGATCACATCTTCCTATCAAGTCGCCTCTCCAGGCGCTGAACAGTGGGTCACGAACATCTCCGCTGGTGGAATCCCTATTGGAATGGGTTATATCTTCTATTCCCGAACGAACTGATGCGCAATGCCAATTGTAGTCAAGAACGTGCTCGGCCAGATTCGCTCGGTCGCGGCGGGCAGTGACGACCGCGCCGTCCGGGCGAAGCGGCTGGCGGAGCTGATCCGCACGCTCGGCGAATATCGGTGGGTCGGTGTTTACGACGTGACCGCCGAGCACGTGTCCATCATCGCGTGGAGCGGGCCGGGCGCTCCTGAATATCCGCAGTTTCCGGTGACCAAGGGACTGACGGGCGCAGCGATTCAGCAGAAAAAAGCTGTCGTGGTCGGCGACGTGCGAAACGATCCGCGATACCTGACGGCATTTGGCAGCACGCTATCGGAAATCATCGTGCCGGTTCTCTCACCCGGCGAAGAACGCGTGATCGGCACGGTGGACGTCGAAAGCGAAAACGCCAACGCGTTTTCAGCGCGCGACCAGCAAATGATCGAGCAGTGCGCGCAAGCGGCCCTGCCGCTCTGGCTCCTGCGCTAAACGAGCCGGTTTGTAGGTCGGAGCTTTAGGTCCGACAAAAAAATGCCGGCGCGCAGCGCCTGCCAATGCGCTGTCTCTTTCGCGGCAAGTATTCTGCGCGGCTCTTTCGCTCGAAGAGTTCGATTCGCCTGGGGCGAAGTTTATGTAAGCTTCAAAGGGCGCTCGGTCCATTGGACGTCCCAGTAGCGGCCGAATTTCCGGCCGACTTCCGTGTAAATTCCGACGGGTTTGAATCCGCAGCGGGAGTGAAGCGCGGCGCTCGCGTCATTCGGCAGCGTATAGCCGGCGACGATGCGACGCACGTCCTCGTCTTTGATCGCTTCGAATAGCGCGCTGTACAGGCGCGAACCGATTCCTTTGCCGATCGCCTCTTGCGCGCAATAGATGGTCGTTTCCACGGTGGTTTCATACGCAGCCTTGGGACGAAACCGCATCGTGCCCGCGTACCCGAGGACAGAGCCGCTCTCTTCGGCCACGAGCAGGCGATGGCGTCCCGTTGAGCCGAACTGATCGAACCATGCCGCGCGCTTCTCGACGGTGTACGGCTCGATATCGAACGTGACGGGCGTGTGGATGACGTAATGATTGTAGATTTCGGTCAGGCGAGGCAGGTCGCTCCGAACTGCGGGACGAATCAGAATGTCAGGCATGTCGGGTCCCTCACCGAAATGATAGCCACAATCTGATGCAATGTATGCGGCCACATTGGCCTGCCTTTAGCACGGTTTGCGGTGCACGAGCGGCGCGCAGATTCGCGCAGACAAGAGTGTCTGTGCCTCCAGATACCGATTGGTGAAAGTGGCTGGGTCCGCTATACTGGTGAGATTCAAATCAGGAGGAATTTCGAGTGTTAACGATTCGTTTGGCGCGGATTGGCAAGAAGAAGCGCCCCTTTTACCGCGTGGTAGTTACCGAAAAGACGCGCCCGCGCAATGGCCGTTTCGTCGAGATCGTCGGGACATACGACCCACTGAAGAAGCCCGCTGCAGTGCAGTTCGACCACGACCGCGTGACGTACTGGCTCGGCAAGGGCGCACAGCCCAGCGACACCGTCCGCAGTTTGATCCGCAGCAACCCTAAGCCTGCCTAAGGCGTCCTACTCCACTGAAGGTCATGCTCATAACTCTTGTTCACGCTCGAGCGAGTCTCTCCGCTGGGCACGGCAAGCTGTGGAGGAAGCGCAATGAGGGAACTTGTGGAATCTATCGCGAAAGCTCTCGTAGATCATCCGGACGAAGTGAAAGTTAATGCAGTGGACGGCGAGCAGGTAACGGTTCTGGAATTACGAGTTCATCCTGAAGATCTGGGCAAAGTAATCGGGCGGCAGGGACGCACGGCGAAATCAATCCGCACGCTGCTCGGCGCCGCCGGGATGAAATTGAAAAAGCGGTTCACACTCGAAATTCTGGAATAAGTGGACACGCAGCATTCATCACAGCCACCGAAGGCACCGCAGCCCGCGAGCGTCACCGTGGCGCGCATCCTGCGTCCCCACGGGCGCCGCGGCGAAGTGGCCTGCGAAATTCTCACGGATTTTCCCCAGCGATTAAAAAGTCTCAAGTCTGCGGAATTGCGCGGCGTGCGCCGCGATGGTCGTATCAATGTCGCGCGACGCGTAGCGATTCGGTCCTGCTGGCTGAGCCAGAGTCGCGGCGGCCAGGCGATTTTTCTTTTCGAAGGCTCGGATTCGATTAGCGACGCCGAGAAACTTGTGGGCCTCGATGTGCAGCTTCCGCTTTCTGAGCGCATGCCGCTTCCCGCCGGGAGCTACTACATCACGGACCTCGCCGGCTGCGAGGTCCGTGAAAAGGGCGGAGCGACGATCGGGACCGTCCGGGACGTGCAAATCGCCGGCGAAAATATTTCTGGGACGCCCGTCCTGGTGGTGGATACACAGAATGGCGAGCTGCTGATTCCGCTGGCGCAGGATATTTGCGTGCGCGTGGACACCTCCGCGCGCGTGATTGAAGTTGTGCTCCCCGAAGGCCTCCGCGATTTGAACAAGTAGGAGCGGGCTACTTCCTGCGGTAGGATTGGCGCGATGCGCTTTGACATCATTACGATTTTCCCGGAGTTTTTCGGCGGGCCGCTCGATTATGGGATCGTGCGGCGGGCGCGCGAAGCACGTCTGGTGGAAACGTACATCCACGATTTGCGCGATTTCACGCACGACCGGCATCGCACGGTGGACGACAGGCCCTTCGGCGGCGGCGAGGGAATGGTGATGAAGCCCGAGCCGCTGTTTGATGCCGTCGAGACGATTCTGGACGAAAAATCCCCACCCTTGCCTTCGGCAAGGATGGGGCACCCGGAAAATCTTTCCCGAACGGCGATTGTGCTGCTGTCCGCATCGGGAAAAATATTCCGGCAGGAAACGGCGCGCCACTTGGCGAGCCTTGATCGGATCGTGCTGATTTGCGGGCGCTATGAGGGGGTGGACGAGCGAGTGGCCCAGCATCTGGCCACGGATGAGATCTCGATCGGTGATTTCGTGCTGTCCGGGGGAGAATTGCCGGCGGCGATGATTGTCGAGGCGGTGACGCGGTTGATTCCCGGCGCGCTTGGCAACGAAGATTCGACGGTGAACGAGTCGTTCAGCGAGCCGGACGCAGCAGCGGAAGGGGCGCAGCAAGCAGCGCCCCTACAAACAGCGCCGCAAGTTGTGCAAATAATTGGGCGCGGGATCCTGGATTATCCGCATTACACGCGGCCGCAATCGTTTCGCGGCTGGGATGTGCCGGAAATGCTGATGAGCGGGAATCACGAGGAGATTCGCCGCTGGCGGCGCGAGAAGGCGCTCGAAAAGACGCGGCGCAACCGGCCCGATCTTCTGGACGGCGGATATTTAGGCGCATAGAATCACACCACATCTTTGGGCCCCGTATCCATCTGCGGGAGCGCACGTGCCGAAGAACCGCTCGATCATCATCCTGACAATCAGTCTCGCGGTGCTATTAGGCACTGAGTGTAGCTATCCTGCGCTGCCGATTAGCTATCGTTTTGTGGTGCCTGATAACTACATCGGATGGGTGCGAATTGATTTCGGCATTTCGTCGGCGTCGAATTGGCGCTTCTCTAACCTCACCACCACCGTAACGATTCCCGAGACGGGGGTGGAGCAGAGCAATTTAGAGATGTTCCAATTGAATCCCAAAGAACAGGTTATCCTCTACTATCAGCGCGACGGGGACCTCGTGACCGTGCCGAGCGAATTATATGACCACCCCCTTGTCCCGAATTATGTTCATGTGCCGCGCAATCGAAAGACCGACACAATGAAAAGGGGTTCCTGGTACTTCTTCGTCGGACCTGCCTCGCTAAAGGGGCCCTATTCGGCGAAAGCGGTGTGGGGGCCTCGCGATAAAGTTCCCACACCGGGACGAATCACCACTCCTGCGGCGGAGCCCCCGCCAGCTCCCAGTCCGAATCCGTGACGACGAATGAATCCTTGCTAGAAGGCGCGAGCAACACAGGTCCTGTTAATTTCGTGTAGGCAGAATGGGGCGATTTCGATATAATTTGTGATTGTGCGTTGTGTGCTGGCCCCACCTGAGCGGGTCTGCCGGGAATAATAGCCATGAAGCCGATCGTCGCAAAGGTGCAGTCGTCCCAAATTCGCAAGGACCACCCCGTTTTCCGCCCCGGCGACACGATTCGCGTGAACGTGCGCCTGAAGGAAGGCGAGGGCGACAAGGAACGCATCCAGCCGTTTGAGGGCGTGGTAATGAGCCGCCGTGGGGAGCTTTCGGGTGAGAGCTTTACGGTCCGGCGCGTGAGCTTCGGAGTGGGCGTCGAGCGAATTTTCCCCGTGCACTCGCCGATGATTGGCTCGATCGAGATGGTGCGACAGGGCCGAGTCCGCCGCGCCAAGCTGAATTACCTACGCCAGCGCAAAGGCAAGGCCGCCCGCATCAAGCGCGTCGAGACGTATACCGCGCCCGTGCCAGCCAGCTCCAACGAATAACGAGATTCAGTTTGCGGATTTGGCCCGTATCGGCTCTGCCGGTACGGGCTTTTTCTTTTTCCGTGCTCCTCTCAAACTGATTGCAGGCGTTTCTTCACACGAAGAGAGATTCCTCGGCCGAGAACCGGCCTCGGAATGACAGGACGCGCGGGTCGTGTTCTGATTCGAGTGCAAACGACGATAAGAGCTTTCCTCAGGGGCTAAAGCCCCGTTCTCCCTGCCTAGTATGTCGGAGCTGAAGCTCCGAATTCCTAAGAGGCGTTCGGGTTTTGAGGCGCGATTCGAAATTGGGACGTTACGGACGGGTCGAATGGGCGACGGTCGCATGGGAACCCTGTGCTAAAATTCCCGACCGATGGGACGTCTTTGTTCGGCAAGGTACGAGCGCGACGCGCGACAGCGCGGCTGGATGCGCATCGCTGGACTCGATGAAGCAGGGCGCGGATCGCTGTTTGGACCGGTGGTGGCGGGCGCCGTGGTGCTAAATCCGCGGCGGCGGATTGTCGGACTGGACGATTCCAAGAAATTGTCACCGGAGCGGCGCACAGAACTGGCTGAACGCATCCGCGAGCATGCGCTGGCGTGGGCCGTGGCCGAGATTGACGCGAGCCGAATTGACGCGTGGAACATTTATCAGGCGAGCCGGCAAGCGATGGTCGCGGCCGTGTCGCAGCTGCGTCCCCTGCCGGATTATATGCTGCTGGATGCCATTGAACTCGATTTGCCCATTGAGCAAAAGGCGCTGATTCACGGCGATGCGCGGTCCATTTCGATCGCGGCGGCCTCGATTCTGGCGAAAGTGGACCGCGACCGGCGGATGGAGGAGTTCGACCAGCTCTATCCGATGTACGGGCTGGCGCAGAACAAGGGTTACGGCACGCCCGATCATCTGGAGGCTTTGCGGCGGCACGGGCCATCGCCCTTGCACCGCTTCTCCTACGCTCCGGTGCGCGAGTCGCGCTGCTGGGCGACGGGCGCGAAGCAGACGCCGCTTCCGCTGGAAGCCCCGGCGAACGCCTTCAGCAATTGAACGAATCGCAGTTTCACACGAGAGGAAAAGACGATGATCAAGGTTGGAGTGTTTTACCCGAACAATCCAGGCAGCAAGTTCGACATGAAATACTATCTGGAGAAGCACATTCCGATGGTCCAGCAAAAGGTCGGACCGGCGTTGAAGCACGTAACCGTCGAACAGGGCGTCGCAGGCGGCACACCGGGCGCGCCAATGACCTATCGGGTGATCTGCCATCTCTCGTTTGATTCCGTGGACGCGTTTCAGACGGCGTTCGGAGCCAACGCGCCGCAGATCATGGGCGACATTCCGAATTACACGGACATCCAGCCGATGGTCCAGATCAGCGAAGTAAAGTTGTAGTGCTGAAAAAGCGGCGCTACATTCCGGGAGTGGAGACGGCGAAGCGACTTTCGCCGCCTTCGCCTCTCGACTAGTACCAGGGTACCGTCAGCGCCCTCACCCTGTTATCCCCTTCGGCACTATCCCCGTGGCGCTTCATAGACCCTGGTTTTCCGTGCGTGCTAACCTTTCACGTTGGCCAAACCTTCTCGCCAGATGCCAGGGCTGGGATAGGCGCGGCCGGGGAACGCGGGACCATCCATGGCTTTTAACAAAAATAAGGCGCTCGAAAGCGCACTGAAATTCCTCAACCAGGGGAAGGTCCCCCAGGCAATCGCCGAATATCAGCAAATCCTCCGTCAAGATCCCAAAGACCAAGCGACATTAATGACCGTCGGCGATCTTTTCGCGCGCCAGGGCGACATGCCGCAGGCCATCGAATATTTCGAGAGGCTCGCGCAGGTTTACCTCAATGATGGTTTCAACAGCAAGGCCATCGCGATTTACAAGAAGATCGCCAAGCTCGCGCCGGCGGAGCTCGCGCCGCTCGAGCGGCTCGCCGATCTATACGTGCAACAGGGAGTCCTGAGCGAAGCGCGCCCTCTGTTCCTGCAGATTGCGGAAGTGCACCTGAAGGCCAACCGCGCGCCGAAAGCCGTGGAGGTGTTGAACCGGCTGCTCGAAGTGGAGCCGGATAACCCGCGCGTGCAACTGCGGCTGGCGGAACTCTACAACGTGATGGGCCAGAAGAAAGAGGCCGCCCATACGTATCTCGGCTACGCGCAAAGGCTGTTCGACCGGGGAGAGAGCGAAGAAGCGCAGAAATTGATCGAGCGGGCGCTCGGAGTGGAACCCGCGAGCGCGGCTGCGATGCTTTTGAAGGCAAAAATTCTGGCGGCGGGCCAGAAAGACGATCAAGCCGTCACGATCCTGGAAGGCCATCCGGAGGCGGACACGGGCGGCGAGGTGACGGATTTGTTGCTGGACCTCGAAATCAAGTCTGGCCAGATGGACAAGGCAGCGATCCGCGCGCGCAACCAACTCTACCGTGGAAGCGCTCATTCACGTCCGTTGCAGACCGTGGCCGAAGCGCTGATCGAAGGCGGGCAGGCCGAAAAAGCTCTTCCGCTGCTCAGCGAACTCCGCGACCCGATGGTCGAGACGAGCGAGCAGGACAAATTCCTGAAGTTGCTCTCGAGCGCGACTGAGAAGCTCCCCGAAAATGCCGAAGCGCTGGAACTGCTGGCCGATTTCAGCCGCCATACCAGCGACCCGCTCCACCTTAACGACGCGCTCAGCAAGCTGGTGGACCTGTACGCTGCGAGTGGGGATCAGGGGCGCGCCGAACATCTGATGAAGGAGATGATTGACCGCAACAAGGGCGACGAGCGACTGGTCGCGCGGTTCGAACAACTCCGCAAGGGCGGCAAGGGATCTACAGCAGCGCCGCCGCCGACGAGTGTGCCGGAGACGATGGCGGAAGTGACGCTGCGGGATGAATCGCCAGCGGAAGAGGGCTCCGCCGAAGCGATGCTGATTGAGTCTGCCGTGCCGGAGCCTCCGGTGCGGGCTGCCGATGAAGGGCTTGACGAGGAGACGCAGAAATACATCGCTCAGGCGCTGACGGATGTGGACCTCTTCTCGAGCTACGGACTGACTCAAAAGGCGACGCACCTGCTCGAAAACGTCCTGCAGCGCGCGCCACGGCATACACCCACACTCGAGCGCTTGCTCGATCTCTATCTGGGCGCGGGCAACGAGCGCCGCACTGCGGAACTGGCTTCTCAGCTCGAACAGATTCACCGCGAGCGCCAGGACACGGTCAACACCGAACGCTTCGCCGAGCTTCGACAGAGATTCCAGAAAGTGGCCGGGATCACGGCGGAAGAATTGCCGGTCGCGCCACCGGCGCCGACGCCAGCCGCTGCTTCGACAGGCGTGGTGGAGGCCGCATCGGTGGAACCGGCGACGATCGAAGCGGAATTGCCCGTTCCCGAAGCGCAAGCGCCCGCTGAATTCGAGATTCCGATCGCGACATTCGAGGTAGAGCCGGCCGCTCCTGAGATTGCGCAAGCGCCCATCGCGCCGCCAGAGGCGCCCGTAACCGAAATTCCCGTCGAGGCGAAGCCGGTCTATGCTTCGGCCGCGAGCGAGGAAGTGGACCTCTCGGACGAATGGGAAGCCATGGTGCAGGAAGTGGCCGAGCCCGCGGCTGCGGCGCCGACGCCGGCGCCAGAAAAGGTCGTTCCGGCTCCCGAGCCTGCGCCCGTGGAAGCGGTCGCGGAAGAAGAGCGCATCGAGATCGAAGTTCCGTCCGACGAAGTCACGCCGTTTGAGGTCGCGCCGATCGAGGTTGCGCCCATCGAAGCTGCGATTGAGCTTCCGGAGGCGACGATCGAGATACCGGAAGCTACGATCGTCCCCGAGGCAATCGAAATCATCGAGCCGGCTGAGCTGCCTATTGAGGTAGCCGAGGAGGCTGCGGCTGAGCCTTCGATTGAAATTATCGAGGAGACCGCCGAAGAAGCGCCGGTTGTCGAGGCTGCGCCTGCGGCGAACGTTGAATTTGAGCTTGAATTGACGCCGGAACCGACTGGAACCAATGGCAAGAACGGCGCGGCAACTACGGAAGATTTCCTGAGCGAGCTGGCTTCCGAAATCGAAGATATGGAGACGCCGTCGCCCTCGCCAGCGCCAAAAGCGCCGCCAAAAGCTCCTGCCGAACCGATGCCCGTCGCAGCAGCGTCCGCGTCGGCGCCGCCTGCCGCATCCGCGCCAATTCCGGAGACCACGGCGGAAAGCCTGAATGAACTAGCCGAGGTGTTTCAGGAGTTTCGTAGCGAACTCGGTGAGATGGAAGACGAGGACGAGGATCTGGAGACGCACTACAACCTCGGAATCGCCTATCGCGAAATGGGATTGCTCGACGAAGCCATCGGAGAATTCCAAAAGGTGGCCAAAGCGGTGCAAAAGGGCAAGCCTTTCCGTTATTCGATGAATTGCGCGACGCTGCTTGCACTCTCGTTCACGGACAAGGGCGAGCCGAAGATCGCCGCGCTGTGGTATCAGCGGGCCCTCGATGTGCCGGGGCTCGATCAGGAAGCAATTCTTGCGCTGCGCTACGATCTGGCGATGGCGCTCGACATGGCAGGCGAAGCCAACGCGGCGCTCGACAGCTTCCGACAGGTCTATGCGATGAATATTGATTACCGCGACGTTGCCGACCGCATCGCCACGCTGCAGAAGCACTAAATCTGACCTACTCGTTTCCGTGCCGCATGACCTTCCAACCGCTTCGATTCACGCAACGCGTGGGTGCGTGCCGCGCGACTGCCTGTTGCGACTCTGGCGACAATCTCCCATAATCCTAACTCGACGATGAGCCGGATCGCGCGCATCACCATTTTGCTGCTCTGGCTGGTGCTCGGGCTGACGCTGATTCTCGTGCCGTGGTCGGAGATCTGGGAAACCAACTACTTCATGTTTCAGTATCCGGCGCTGGCGATTTTTCTGAAGAGCGCCTATCTGCGCGGGGCGATCTCCGGGCTGGGATTCATGAACGTCCTGCTGGCGCTCGAGGCATTTCGCCACCCAACTGCAGCCGCTGCGAACCGCACGTAAGAGTCCACCCGTGAAACCGATCGTCTGCTACGTCACCGACCGGAAAGCGCTCGGAGTCACCGATTCCGCTGCAAGCGTGCTTGCGAAGATTCGCGCGGCCACGGCGACGGGAGTTGATTGGGTGCAAATCCGCGAGCGCGATATGCCGGCGCGCAAACTTCTGGCGCTGGTGAAGGCGGCGATTGGTGCGCGCGAAGGCGATGCGCGGATCCTGGTGAACGACCGGCTCGACGTGGCGCTGACAGCGGGCGCGGCGGGCGTGCATCTGGGGGGCGCGTCCGTGCCGGTGCGGGAAGTAGTGCGCTGGCTCCGCGAGAGAAACGCGACGGCTGAATTTCTGGTCGGCGTTTCCTGTCACAGCCTCGATGAAGCGCGCGCGGCGGAAGATGCGGGAGCTGGCTACGTTTTTTTTGGGCCGGTTTTCGAGACACCGTCGAAGAAATCGTACGGACTGCCGCAGGGCATCGCGAAACTGGCCGAGACATGCAGCGCGGTTCGCATACCCGTGATTGCGATTGGCGGCGTGAATGAAGAAAATGCGACGGAATGCACGCGCGCGGGAGCAGCCGGGATCGCGGCGATTCGCATGTTTCAGGAATTGCGCGAGGCGGGGACGCTCAAGCGAGCGATTGCCAGGCTACACGACGGATAACGGCGCGGGCTACGCGCTCAGCCAGCGGCCGACGGGATGCAGACTCTCCACGTGATCGCAGACCACTTTGAGGACCGCGGTAATGGGAACCGCCAGAATCAGTCCCATGGCGCCCCACATCCAACCCCAGAAGAGCAGCGAAATCGTCAGCGCGAGCGCGTTCAGCCGGACGCGCCAACCCACCAGCGCTGGAATAAGCAGGTTGGCCGTGACGATATGGAAGACGGTCAGCACTCCGAAGATGCCGACAAAAGGCGCCACGGTGTGGTACTGCTTGAGTCCGACCAGCAATGGCGGGACCCAGGACATAATGACGCCGAGATAGGGAACCAAATTGCAAATGCCAGATACCAGGCCGGTGAGGAACGGAAAGTCGAGCCCCAGCATCCAGAAGAACAGCGTGCTGGCGACGATCAGAATCAAACCAACCAGCGCGGTCCCCATCAGGTAACTGCGAAGAACCAGCGTGACGTCGGCCAGAGCGTCGCGCACCTCGGTGCGCTCGTCCGGCGCGAAGAGCTGCATGGTCGCGTGCCAGACCTGGCGCTTTGCCGCGAGCATAAAAAACAGGAGAAAAGGAATGAAGGTGGCGGCCAGCACAAACTCATAGAGAGAACTGAGGCGCCCGACCATCGCATCACGCACGGTGTGCGACTCTCCAACGGTTACGACTCGCTCGCCTGCTTTCGCCGCGGGCTCGATTTCCGACACGTGCTTTTCGACGGACTCCATCCGGCTCTCCACGGCTTGCGTGGCGGCACGGAGAGGTTCGCGATATTTCGGCCAATCGGCGCCAAATTGATCGGCACGGTCAAGTAGCGAATAGCCCATCATGGACAGTATACCAACGGTGACCAGAACGATGATCAGGGAGCCTAGGGCGCGCGGAATGTGCAGGCTCTCAAGCCACGTGACCACCGGATCGAGAGAGTAAGCCAGCAGCGCGGCGACCAGCAGCGTGACGAGCACGGTCGAGGCCCAGTAGCAGAAAGCGACCACGATTCCCGCGGCGATGATCTTGGAGCTGACGGAACTCCCGGTGACGAGCTTGGTTTCCTCAACAGGCATGGGCGTACGATATCACAGCTGCCGTCGCGGCAGGCATGCGCAGGGCCGTAAATCGTCGCGATGGTAACGCTTTCGGCGAAGGCCTCGGTGACGGCCGTGTTGCGAAGTCTTGCGGTGCTAGAATTGGTAACACGCGCGAAAGGTACTGATTCCACCTACATGGCCAAACAACTTTTTGGCACCGACGGCATCCGCGGAATTCCGGGCAAGTATCCGCTGGATGACGCGACGCTCGAGCGCGTGGGCTTTGCGCTGGGCGAACACGCGCGCTCGCACAAGCGAAAAAAAGGCCGGCGACCGCGGGTTTTGATCGGGCGCGACACGCGCGAATCAGGACCTCACATCGCCGCGCAGATCGCCCGCGGGCTGAGTGCGGCAGGCGTGGAGCCCGTCTCCGCGGGCGTGCTCACCACACCGGGAGTGGCTTGGCTCGTGAGCCGCGAGGGATTTTCGGCGGGTGTGGTGATCTCCGCGTCGCACAATCCATATCACGACAATGGGGTGAAGCTGATCTCGGCATCGGGCATGAAGTTTCCCGATGCGGTTGAAGCCGAGATCGAAGGCGTCATCCTGTCGGAGAAGCCGATCGTAACGGCGAAGCCCGCTGCGAGAACACGTAAGAAGATCGGCCACAGCGGAAACGCGAGACTGCACAGGGATTATCTTGCGGGGCTGCGCAAGGCCATGTTTCCCGCTGCCAAAATCAAGGGAATGAAGATCGTCCTCGACTGCGCGAACGGCGCGGCCAGCAAGCTCGCGCCGCAGCTTTTCCGATCGCTGGGCGCAAGAGTTGTGGCAATCAACAACAGGCCGAATGGGCGAAACATCAACACCAGCTGTGGATCGCTCCATCCGGAAGCGATGCAGGAACGCGTCGTGCAGGCAGGAGCCGAGCTGGGCGTGGCATTTGACGGCGATGCGGATCGCGCGGTTTTCGCGTCAGCCTCCGGCACGCTCGTGAATGGAGATGGGGTGCTCCTCGCTGCGGGCCGCTATCTGAAATCCGCTGGCAAGCTGAAAGGGGGCGCGATCGTCGGCACGACGATGGCGAACCTGGGCTTGGAGCGCGCGCTTGAAACATCGGGATTGAAATTGACTCGCACGGACGTGGGCGACCGCTATGTGCTGGAGGAAATGCTGCGCACCGGTGCGAATTTCGGTGGCGAGCAGTCGGGGCACATCCTGTTTCTCGATGACGCCACAACCGGCGACGGCATGCTAACCGCGGTAAAGATGGCTTCGCTGGTTTCGATTGCCGGGCCGCTCGATACACTGGTGGCGGACTTGAAAATTTTCCCGCAGAAGATCGTCAACGTTCCTGTGCGGTCGAAGCCGCCGCTCGATTCCCTGCCGGAAGTGGCCCGAACGCTCAAGGAAGCGGAAAGCGTGCTGGGAAAATCGGGGCGCGTGGTGCTGCGCTATTCAGGCACCGAACCGCTCGCGCGCGTGATGGTCGAGGCCGAACGCGAAGAAGATGTCCGCCACTGGACCGAGGCGATGGCTTCAGCTCTGCGCGCCACTATCGGCGCTTAAGCCGTGTCAGCGCCGATGAGCTTCGAAGACGCGGCCGATAGCGGCCCGTTATCATGCTGATAGCCAAGATTGATTATTCCAAAGAATGTAGAATTTTGTACCGTCACTTTTCATAAACTGGATTCACGACAGATCGCGCGTACGGAGTTTTCTCGGTTCATCGCCTAACCCATTTTCAGACAATGAGATAGCCGCACTCCGAATTACGCGCGGGCGTGGCATTGCGCGTGCACATTATCCGCCCGGCTGTCTCTTATCCCGGGGTGGGCCGGTTTCGTCGCGCCGAAACCGGAACTTGGGGATGGAGCAAACGGGGGCCCGGGTGGGCCCCCATTTTTATTTCTACACACCTTTTCAATCCCTGAAAATCAAGTCCCCTCAACGCAGAAAGGGCGCCCGCCCACGCGAGCGCCCCTTGATGTGCCTGCAAACTTCAGTTTGAGCTTAGCTGCAGCCCGAGGTTGAGCCGCAGTTGGAGCACTTGTAGCAGCTCCCGTTGGGAGTCATGAGCATGCCGCATTCGGAGCAGTAGGGTGCGTCCTCGGCTGCGGCGCGCGGGCGCGTGGTGGTTTCAGTCTCGGCAATCCTCGCGGGCGCGACAGGAGCCGGTGCCGGAGCGGCCGATGCTTCCGGGCTCGAGGCCACAACCGTTACCGCCCTGGCTTCGGACTCTCCCAACGCAGCGTCGTTATCCAGATAGTCGGGTGAAATGAACTTCGCGCCCAGCCAGCGTCCGATGTAATCCACCACCGACTTCGCGTAGCGAATCTTGGGATTGCCGGTGTAGCCGGAAGGCTCGAAGCGCGAGTTAACGAACTTGTCCACCAGCGCACGCAGCGGAACTCCGTACTGGAGCGAAATCGAGACGGACAGCGCAAAGGCGTCCATGATGCCGGAAAGAGTGGAGCCTTCCTTCGCCATCTTGATGAAGATTTCGCCCGGGTGACCGTCCGCGTACATGCCGACGGTGATATAGCCTTCGTGGCCGCCGACAGAGAACTTGTGGGTGATCGAATTGCGTTCCGATGGCAGCTTCCGGCGCTTGGTGCCCTGGAAGAGTTCCTGCTGAAGCGACGCGGGGACTTCGGCCGGGGCAACCACCGGAGCAACAACCGGCGCTGCGGCCACGGCGACTTTCTCGTCTTCTTTCTTGCCTGCGGCGGAGAGAGGCTGCGAACGTTTGGAATTGTCGCGGTAGATGGCCACGGCCTTGAGTCCGAACTTCCAGGACTCGGTGTAGGCCTCCATGATGTCTTCGACGGTGGATTCCTCCGGCATGTTGATCGTCTTACTGATGGCGCCGGAAAGAAACGGCTGCGCCGCGGCCATCATACGGAGGTGGCCGCGCCAGGCGATTGAGCGTCCCCCGCCCATCGGCGAGAGCGAGCAATCGAACACGGGCAGGTGTTCGGGCTTCAGACCGGGCGCGCCTTCGATTTTGGCCTGTGCGTCAATGTAATCCACGATCTTGGCGACATCCTCGGGCGCGTAGCCAAGCCTCATCAGCGCCTGCGGAACGGTATTGTTGACGATTTTGATCACGCCTCCGCCGACCAGCCGCTTCTGCTTGACCAGCGCGAGATCGGGCTCGATGCCGGTAGTGTCGCAATCCATCATGAAGCCGATGGTGCCGGTGGGCGCGAGGACGGAAACCTGCGAGTTTTTGTAGCCAAACTTTTCGCCCAGGTTGAGCGCATCATCCCATGACCTCTGGGCTGCGTGGAGCAGGGACGGCTGGACGTGCTCTTCCTTGATCGGGCGGAGCGAATCGCGGTGCATGCGGATTACATCGAGCATCGCATCGCGGTTGCGCGGGTAGCCGCCGAACGGTCCCATGCGCTCGGCGATGCGCGACGACTGTGCGTAGGATTCGCCGGTCATTAGAGCGGTGATTGCGCCACAGAAATCGCGGCCGGCATCGGAGTCGTAGGGAAGCGCAAGCGACATCAGCAGCGCGCCCAGGTTGGCGTAGCCGATACCCAGCGGGCGATAGTCGTGTGAGTTGCGCCCGATCTTCTCCGTTGGATAGCTGGCGTTATCCACCAGAATCTCCTGCGCGGTGATGGTGATATCCACTGCGTGGCGGAATCCCTCGCTATCGAACTGGCCGTTGGGCCCGAGGAACTTCAGGAGATTGAGCGAAGCAAGGTTGCAGGCCGTGTCGTCCAAGAACATATATTCCGAGCACGGATTCGAGGCGTTGATGCGGTCGGTGGCCTTGCAAGTGTGCCAGCGGTTGACCGTCGTATCGTATTGCATGCCGGGATCGCCGCACTGCCAGGCGGATTCGGCCATCTTCTTCAGCAAGTCCTTCGCGCGATACTGATCCGTCGGCTCGCCGTCGTTGACGTTGCGCGTCCACCAGTCGCGATCTTCCTCGGCGGCGCGCATGAAGTCGTCGGTGACGCGGACGGAATGATTCGCGTTCTGGAAGAAAACGGAGGAATAGGCTTCGCCGTCAATTGAGGAGTTGTAGCCCTGCTCGATTAAAACCTGGGCCTTGCGCTCTTCCTTGGTTTTGCTCTCGATGAATTCCAGGATATCCGGGTGATCCACGTTGAGGATCACCATCTTGGCGGCCCGGCGAGTCTTTCCGCCACTCTTGATCACGCCGGCAAAGGCGTCGAAGCCCTTCATGAAACTAACAGGCCCGGAGGCGATGCCGCCGCCCGAAAGCGATTCGCGGCTGCCGCGCAGCGAGGAGAAATTCGTTCCCGTGCCGGAACCCCATTTAAAGAGCATTCCCTCCGTCTTGGCCAGGTTCATGATCGAATCCATGCTGTCCTGGACGGAGTTGATGAAGCACGCAGAGCACTGCGGCTTGGCCTGGACGCCAACGTTGAACCACACCGGCGAATTGAAAGCCATCTTCTGCTCGACGAGCAGGTGGGTCAGCTCATCGTGAAACGCGTGTTTCGATTCGGCATTGGCGAAATAGCCCCCCTCCATGCCCCAGCGGACGATCGTATCGGCCACGCGGCTGATCAGCTGCCGCACCGACGTTTCGCGCTCGGCAGTGTTGGGCTTGCCGTGAAAGTATTTCGAGGTGACGATGTTCGTCGCCGTCTGCGACCAGGACTTGGGGACTTCGACATCTTCCTGTCGGAAAATTACCTGTCCCTTATCATTGCCGATCAATGCCGTCCGGCGCTCCCATTCGACTGCGTCAAAGGGATGCACCTTGCCGTCGGTGAACCGGCGAGGGAATTCCAAACCGGTGGTCCGCCGAGCAGTTTTTTCCGTCTGAAGATTAGAATTAAGGGCCATTCGAGTTTCCGCCATCGTCTGCCTCCGCGCCGGCAGTCGTGCCGCCGAACAATATGCTCCAGGCACCAGCGGGAGGGTCGCTAACTCCATTGTACTCCCAACCGGGCCCTAGGTTTTGTTGCGTGTATCAGAGATACACGAGTATGAAGGGAACTTGGCCAAAAGAGCGGGCCGCTTCGACCCCCGAAAAAGTCCGCCCAAAACCGAAAAACGAGAAAAGCGCAGCTAAGCCGCGCAAAATGCTGAGGCGCGGTTAGGGGTAAGGCGCATCCCTCAGGCTATTCGGTTGAACCCGGTCTGGCTTATCGCGAGGAGGCCGTCGGCGCTGCAGCAGGCGACCAGGTCACGCTTTTGTTGCCGAGTCTGGGTGCGAAGTATCGTGGGTTGTGGAAAACTTGTCAAGGGGAAAACGGCACGCGACCACAAAATCTTTGGGTTCGCGTGTCGAAGTCGTCTACTGGTAGTGGTGTGACCGCCGAACTTCCACTACACGTCGAGTGGCATCGCATGTGCCGTTCAAAGCACACCGGGGAATTGACTCCAGCGCAGCACGCGAAAAAAAATCAATAATGAATGCCATGAGTACGCCCGCCATTGAAATCCTCGGACTCACGAAGGATTTCCCAATCGGCTTCTGGCGCAAACGAATGCGTCGGTCGCTCGATAACCTATCGTTTCAGGTAGATGAGGGCGAAGTGTTTGGATTCCTTGGGCCGAATGGCGCTGGAAAAACGACCACGATGAAGCTCCTGATGGGGCTGATCTTTCCGACCAGCGGAACAGCACGCGTGCGCGGACAGTCGATTGACGACGTGGAGATGCACCGCGAGATCGGCTATCTCCCCGAGCAGCCCTACTTCTACGATTACCTGACGGCGCGCGAATTACTCGACTATTACGCGCGGTTCTCGAATTACAACACGGCAGAAAGACGCGAGCGCGTTTCGAAGTTTCTCGAGCGCGTCGGGCTGGCAGCCGCGGGCGACGTCCAGCTCCGAAAATTCTCGAAAGGCATGTTGCAGCGCGCGGGAATCGCGCAGGCCATCCTGCACGATCCGCCGGTGGTAATTCTGGACGAGCCGATGTCCGGGCTCGACCCCGTAGGACGGCGCGAAGTGCGCGATATCATCCTGGAGCTGAAGAAACAGGGGCGGACCGTATTCTTCTCCACACACATCCTTTCGGACGCGGAAATGCTTTGCGACCGCGTTGCCGTGCTGGCGGGCGGGAAGTTGCAGGGGGTCGGCGCGCCGGGAGCGATTGTCGCGATCAAGGCGCCCGCGATGGAGATTCTATTCGAAGCGCGCGATGGCCGAGCGTTGCCAGCGGGGCTTGCCGAGCGTGCCACGCGAATCGGAGGGCGCTGCCGCATCGAAGTCCCCGAAGAAGGGCTCTATGGTGCGCTCGAACAACTGCGCGGCTGCGAGGCGCGGATACTTTCCGTCTCGCCGGTGCACCCGACGCTGGAGGATTATTTCTTTCAGCTCGTCGGCGGTCCAGCGGCTTCTCGGGGACTCGAGGAGATTTCGCGATGAGCGCGACCGTGGGACCGGTGGCCATCAATACGTTCCGTGAAGCGGTGCGCGACCGCGTGCTCTACAACCTTGTGCTGTTCGCACTACTGATGATCGGCGCGGCGATCCTAGTTGGCGAGATTTCGATCGGCATCGAGCGGCTTGTGATCATCAATTTAGGGCTTACCGCGATTTCGATCTTCGGGCTGGTTATGGCGATTTTCATCGGCGTGGGACTCGTCCACAAGGAAATCGAAAAACGCACGCTGTACAGTTTGTTGGCCAAACCCATCCGCCGCTGGCAATTTCTGGTTGGAAAATATGCGGGCCTACTCCTTACGCTCGCGGTCAATACGGCTTTTATGACGCTCGGTCTGGCAGCAGCACTTTTCTATGTGGGACGGCACTTCGAACGCTCCGACGCGTCCATTCTGATTGCGATCTATTTCATCCTCCTTGAGTTCGCACTCGTGACGGCGCTGGCGCTGTTTTTCTCCTGCTTCACGAGCCCGATGCTTTCGACCCTATACACGCTTGGAATCTACATAACCGGCGTTTTCGCCGACGATATTCGCACGATCGGCGACTTCACGCGGAATCCGGCGATTTTGGGCGTCACGCGCACGCTCTACTACATGGTCCCGAATTTTCACAATTTCAACGCGATTGCCGCAGCCGCGCATGGCGACGCAATTCCGTTCTCGCTCATCTGGCAGAACACACTCTACGCCGCGCTTTACGTCGCGCTACTGTTGCTCGCGGCCTCGGCTGTGTTTTCCCGCCGCAATCTGAAATGAACCATCCCGGTCAAACTCGCGCCCTGTGGACCGCCGTCGCCGGTGTGCCGCTTCTGTTCGCGGCCGTTGCTGCCCTGCAAGTGAAGATTGACTCCGGAACCGGCGCGATCGCTCCGGAAAGAGACGAGTTGCTGCTGCGCTCGGGACCCGCCGTGCGACGAATGAGCCTCGGGTACGATTCGCTGCTCGCGGACATTTACTGGACGCGCGCCGTGCAGTATTACGGCAGCCGCGCCGGAATCGAAGGCGCAAGGTTTGAGCTATTGTGGCCGCTGCTCGATCTTGCCACTACCCTTGATTCGAAGCTAATCATCGCCTACCGGTTCGGCGCCATCTTTCTTTCGGAACCGTCTCCAGCGGGGGCGGGACGGCCAGACCTGGCCATCGAACTCGTGAAGCGCGGGATTGCCGCAAATCCGGATCAGTGGCATCTCAACGCGGATCTCGGCTTTATCTACTACTGGCGGTTACGCGACTATCCAAACGCCGCGGCAGCGTACCTGGAAGGAAGCAGAGTTCCCGGCGCGCCATTTTGGCTGAAGATGATGGCCGCCCGCATCTCGGAAAAAGGCGGATCGCTGGAAACGTCGCGCCTGATCTGGTCACAAATTTACGAAACTGCGCAGGACAAGACAGTTCGCGACAAAGCGATGGAAATGCTGCGCGGGCTCCGGGCGCAGGAAGATGAAGAGCAACTCGATGAACTCGCACAGGAATACAGGAAACGCTTCGGACACTTTCCAGCTTCGACCGGCGACCTGCACGATGCCGGGCTTGTGCGTGGCAATCCTGTAGACCCCGCCGGTTATCCCTATGTCTTCGGAGCCGATGGAAAATCGAGCCTCGATCCACAGAGTCCAGTCGTGATCGCGCCGAAACTAAATCCCCCACCTGACGAATCAAAATAGCCGGGCTACACAGATAGAATAGATTACAACCGGCGGCCAAGGACGGGAATCTCATCAAAGGACACAATGAGGATCTCGAAGAGCTCTCGAACACTGATTCTGATCGCGACACTCGCCATGGCGAGCGTGGCGCTGGCGGCCGGGCGCCAGCCCGTAAGATCTTCGCAGGCCAAGCCGCAGGCCGGTTCCCCGGCGAGTTCGCAGGCGCAAGCCCTCACGGACGATGAACTCGGCGCCCGCACGCAGAAGCTGCTGGCGAATCAGCACAGCAACGACAACGCACTCGAACTCTACGATAGAGTCGAGCGGTATATTGACCGCACAGGCGGCGCCAGTCCACGAACGCTCGACGACAAGACCTACCGCGTGGTTCCCACGGGCACGGGAAACAACAAGATCCTGCTCCACGAAGAAGGAAAACCCACAGTTCCCTCAGCTTACGCCAGCCAAATGCAAGCATTGGTAGCAGTACTCCAAACGATGGCAAATCCGGATGACCCAAAGGCGAAAGCGGCCTACGCCAAATTCCAGAAACGGATGAACGAACGGGCACAGTTTGTGGACGCCGCAAGAGAAGCGTACATAGCCAAGTGGGTGGTTCGAGAGACCTGGAACGGGCGTGATTGCGACGTAATCTCGCTCGATCCGGATCCAAAATTCCAGCCCCAGTCAATGTTTCAGGCTGTGTTTGCGCACACCACGGCGAAACTCTGGGTGGACCATCAGGCCATTCAGATCGTCCACGGCGAGGCCCACGTGACGAGCGATATTTCCTTCGGCGGGGGCATCCTTGGAAAGCTCTATCGCGGCAGCGTGGTTTCCATGGATCAAGCCGAGGTCGCGCCGGGTATCTGGCTGCCGACGCATTATCAGTACGATTTCGCCGGCCGGAAATTCCTGTTCTCGTTCGACCAGCACCAGATCATTGACGTTACCCGGTACCGCCGGATCGGTCCTCCCAAAGAGGCCCTGCAGATCGTGCAGAACGAGTTGTCGAGTGGGAAAACCTTCACCGAAGATCCGTAACTTCCCCCCGCTTCCGGGTGTTCAATATAAGTAGCCCAACCGCCCCAATCCAGGGAGGCTTTATGAACTATCGGGCCCTTACCTTTGTAGCGGCAGTGCTGTGTATGGCGAGCGCCGCAATCCCAGCGCGCGCGCAGAGCAGCTCGTCGGGAGCAACTGTTCCAGCCGCGGGCCAAGCAGCCACCGCGAACGCTTCTCCAGCCACGTCCGCGCCGGCGGCCGGAAAGAAAGTCTGGACCAATGACGACGTCTCGGACCTGCGGGGCGAATCCGTGATTTCAACCGTGGGCTCTACCAACGCGAAGCCCGCCAGCAAGCCTGCGCCAGGTGCGAAAAGTGCCAACGCGAAGTCTTATCAGGCTCAGATTGAGAGACTCGAGGCGCAAATCCCGCCGCTCGACGCGCAGATTGCCGAGCTGCAAGCGGCGATTGATGGGAAGCCCACGGGCGACGGGAAGACATCGCAGCGGCCGCGCAGCGTGAAGACCGACGACTGGTCCGTGGAGATGCAGGAGCTCCAAAAAAAGCGGGATGACACTGTGGAGCGCATTGCAGCTTTGAAAGACCAGGCGCGCCACCAGGGCGTTGCCCCGAACACGCTGCCGTAGCGAGCTGCCGATTCCAATTACCGCGCGGCCGCGGCTGCTTCCTTTTCGATGGGCGCGCCAATCAGGTTGCCCCACTCAGTCCACGAGCCGTCGTAGTTCTTCACGTTGTTGTAGCCGAGCAGGTATTTTAGGACGAACCAAGTGTGCGAGCTGCGCTCGCCAATGCGGCAGTACGCAATCACCTCGCCTGAACCCTTCACGCCCTTGCCCTCATAAATCTGCTTCAACTGGTCGGCGGATTTGAACGTGCCGTCCTCGTTGGCCGCCTGCGCCCAGGGAACATTCGCCGCGGTCGGAATGTGCCCGGCGCGCTGAGCGGTTTCGTTCATCCCCGGAGGCGCAATGATTTTCCCGGTAAATTCATCCACGGACCGCACGTCAACCAGCTGGCCGCCGGCGGTCTTCTCGATCACGGCGAAGATGTTTTCCTTGCGGGCGCGCAAGGATTCATCCGGTCCGGTCGCGCGATACGTGGCGGGCCCGACCTCTGCGACATCGGTCGTCAGCGGGCGCTTCTCCTCCAGCCACTTCTTGCGTCCGCCATTCATCAGACGCACGTCCTTGTGCGCGTAGTATTTCAGCTGCCACAGCGCGTAGGCCGCGAACCAGTTGTTATTGTCGCCGTACAGAATGATAGTGGTGTCGTTGGAAATTCCGGACTGCCCGAGCAGCTGCTCAAGCGCCTGTTTGGTGATCAGATCGCGACGAACATTGTCCTGCAGCTGCGTTTGCCAGTTCCACCCCACCGCTCCCGCAATGTGGCCCTGGTCGTAGCCCGTGGTGTCCACGTCCACTTCCACCAGACGAATGTTCGGATCGCTCAGGTGGTCTGCTACCCACTGCGTTGAAACCAGCACTTCCGGATGCGCGTATTCAGCCATCTGACTTCCTCCTTCAGGAATTTCGCTCGGTCTTGCGATTTAATTTAGTCTCGCTAAAACAAAAACCCACCGACCAGATCAATTCTGGCGGTGGGTTCAAGGAATCTTGAGCCGGAATCGGCTTCTTAGATGACTTGCTTGCCCGTGCCAGAGGACACGCGTGTGCGACATGGGCGACAACAAGCTTGCGCCTGCCTCTGGTGGCAGCTCATCTAGTGCAGGATACACCGCTATCACCCGGAACCGCAATGGCGCGCCGGCAGGTCACTTCTGCTGGGCGACCTTCCAATCCCTAAACGAAGACTGAATCGGTTTCTTCATGCGTTCCGGATTCTCCAGATAACCGCCGCCGGTCACCGACCAGCCGTAATACAGGACCGCGCCGCTCTGCGAATCCACTATGGCGATGTCCACCACGATGTAGTCCACCTCGTTCACGCCGGCAATCGCACCGAGAACTTTCTTGCCTCCCGTGTTCACCACGCCCGTCGCCCGCACAAAAACCAGCGCGTCCGCAGCCGCCCCGGGATTGAAGTTGGCGACTTCATCGCCCATGGTGAACCGGCCGTTGCGCACGTCCTTCGGTTTGTCGCTCAGGTGCTTGTGAAGCGCGTCGAAGCGATCTTGAATATCCGCGAGGGCGAATTTGAGGTCCGGGTTCTTTTCTAGCGCTTCAGGCGAAAATGCGGTCTCGAGAACTGTGCAGCCTTTTGCCTGCATGGCTTCGGAGATGATGCCAGGCAGGGCTGCCTCGACCATTTTCGATTCCGGGAGCAAGGTTTCGTTGCCCTTCATCCCGGACTTCGTCACGCTCGCATGTGGGGGAAGTACGAGCACCTTGCGTATCACGATCTTGCCGCTTTTCAGGTCCGGGTTCGCGAATTGCGCGCGTGCGGGCGAGACTCTGCAAGCGATCGTCAGCAGGATGAATCCCGCGCATGCGAGCCGCTTAACCATTTGGACCCCTTTGAAAATTCTGTTTCGATACTTCGCCCGCCAGCCGGCTCCATTCCATTCAAGGTTTCGGGGAGGACGCGGCGTTCGTCGTAGCAGGCGGTGTGACGGCTGACGCGCTTGCTTTCTCGGCTGCTTCGAGACGACGGCGAATCTGTGACTGATCCATGGCATTCGGCGCGAGTTCGAGATATTTTCGAAATTCATCGGCGCACTGCGCCGACAAGTCCTGCTTCTCATAGAGAAAGCCCAGCCCCCGGTGCGCGGCTGAGTTTGCCGGATCAAGTTCCAGCGCCTTTTTGTAGGCTTCCTCGGATTGCTTCTGGCTCTCCGCCATTGCGGCCTGACCGGCAGGTGTGGCCATCAGCGCATTGTCGTATTCCTGATCCGTGAGTTTCCATTCCATCTTGCGAGCGTCTTTTTTCCCTTTGGACGAGAGCTCCTCGGGGGTGGGGTTGGGCGTGCGCGGCCCCAGCGCTCGAAACGCATCACCGAGCGCCCGAGAATCTTCCGATGATTTCGGGTTCTGCTTCGTCAGCCGCTCTGCCACGGCGACAGCAGTGCGCTCGCGGCCGGCGCGAATGTCCAGGGCAACGTTGTCGCGAGAAACTTTCTCAGTGGCCGCGACGTACCGCTCTTCCTCAACCATGGGGTGACGAGTGTGGTGAGGCGTGTCGTGGATCACGTCACTTAGATAAGCGATGCGATCCTCCAGCTTCGGATGATCCTGGTAGAAGACGTGGGAGAGATCAACCTCATGGCTCGTTTCGAGCAACTTGAATGCGTTGATCATCTCTTCGGTGGAGTAATCTGCCTGGTTGACCGCTGCCACGGCGCGGATATCTGCCTCTTTCTCCAGTTCCCTGCTATAGCCGTACATCGTGGACTCCACGATGGCAGGGGCGACGGTTCCCATCAGGATAGCGGCGGCGCCGCCGATTCCTCCCACGTCACCGCCCGCGGCGCCGACGCCGATCAGAATATTCGCGGCGACCGATTTCTTTCGATAGCTACGATTTTCCAGATAGGGATGCCTGTCGAGGACATGCGATTCTTCGTGAGCAAGCACGCCGGCCAACTGCGCCTCGTTTTCGAGAAGCGCCAGCAGGCCGGTGTTGACGTAGATTGAGCCATTGGCCAGCGCAAAAGCATTGGGAATCGGGTCGCGCAGCACATGAAACTTCCAAACGACATGTTCTGGGTCCGGACCCGGCGGCTGGAGATCATCTCCGAGCGCCGTGATGTATTCGGCGAGCGCGGGATCGGCGTACACCATTCCCTTTTCGTCCATGTATCTATCGAGTTCGTTCGACTTCTCAAGCAGGTCGAGATCCACATCAGTGAACTTGAACGCCGGCGGTGGTGGAAGAGCAGGCGGCTGCTGAGCCGTTGCGCCTTTGATGAAGACGAGAAGCGCAGCCAGACCCAGAGCAGCCCCGCGGAAATGCATGCTTCGGATGCATTCCAAGAAAGAAGCCATGCAATGAGGCTAAGTTAGGCCGCGAGCGCAGTCAATTGCAAGGCGGCGTTTAAGGCACTGGCTGCAAAGATCCATCGGCGGCGGCCTCAAGTTCGATGCGCAGGAGCCAATCGAAGTGAAATTTCCCGGCGGCGAGCCACTTTTCAAGCTCTTCGCGCCCAGTGGCGTCAAATTCGACGAGCATCTTTCCTTCCTGCATGTTGAAGACGACGCGGCGAGCGGCCAGGGGCTTGCCGGCGAGCAGGCGCCTGGAAAGCTCCTCGGCGCCCTGGCGCGTCAGGCAAGCCAATGTGTGCTGCGAGATGTAACGAGGCATTTGGTCTCCGAATGAGTCTGACTAATTGGCCGAAATCGCACGGAAAGGGAATACATTGCCGGCGAGGAAAAAGCAAATCAGCTATGTGACCGATTTGACCGGACGTTTCGCCGCGCGAGGCGAACTGAACGATGGGACAGGTGACCGATCCTGAAATCTGGCAGGCAAAAACCGGAGTTGTCGCCGACGCGAGGACTAGAATGGAATTGCGAGGTGCCCGCATGAAACCGTTCCAGCGATCCTTCTGCTTTCTGCTGCTGACCGCGGCGTTGGGAATGGCCGTGACCGCACGCGCCAACGGGCCGATTGGAGAACTCCAGGGTACCGTGCTCGATTCGAAGGGCAAGCCCGTGGCCGATGCAACCGTCACCCTGCAAACATCGGACGGCAATCATCCGCACGCCACGCACACCGACTCTGACGGACACTTCAAGTTCACTCGCTTCGAGACGGGCCAATACGATCTGCGGGCCTATTCCAACGGCATGTTCTCGGAATGGACGAAACGAGTCTCCATCCATTCGAGGAAGACCACGGAAGTAACGCTGCACATGCCTCCCCCTGCGGACGAATCGGTAACCGTCACCCAATAAACGCCTACTTTTGAGGCAGTACTACTACTCCGGTACCGCAAAAACATACCTCGCGAGCCATAGTTGCATTCAGGTTCGATCTCGGAAAATGTGAGTGCGGGTTGGGAGCTGCGTTGCGGGGACGACGGTTCCGAATGGAGCCGTAGCATGCTGACCAACCCGTTGAAACCCTCCTGCCGACGTATCCCTTCCAGACCCCCGTCTGCAGGACGGGCTTGTGCGTGGCCATCCGCGGTAATCTTCAAGGCTTGAACGTGATTCCTGTCGCAGGGACTTGCGCATGGATGGTTTGGCAGATGTCGTGCGTCACCAGAATACGGGCGGGCATAGATCTTCGGCAAACTCGTTCAGAATCTTTCAGCTGTGGGTCAGCGGCGGCCCCGGAGCGAGGCGGTTTTGCGACACGTGAAAGAAAAATCTGGCAGGATCGTACGGAAGTTCATGGCCGTAATTCTGACCCTGTTGTTCGCGCTCGCGGCACCTATTCGTGCCGAAGATCTGCAGCCGAAGACGGTCGAAGCCTTTGACCATTACGTGCAGCTCACCGAAGCGCAGATTGATTCCGGATCAGCGCGCCACGAGCCGTATCTCTGGGTTGAACGCCTGTCGGAAGGCCGCCGCGCGGCCGCCGAGGCGCAATTGCACGAGGGACAGGTGGTGATCGAGCGCCTCAACACGCTGGATCCGAACGATCCCGGAAAACTAATCATTGTGCCGGATGGCATGATCCACCACTGGATCGGCACCGTGTTCATACCCGGCGCCACGTTGGCACAGACGCTCGCGCTCGAGGAAGATTACGATCACCATCAGGATTATTTCCGACCGGATGTGATGCGCTCAAGAATTTTGCGCCACGAGGGAAACGATTTCACGGTCGAGCTGCGGCTCTACAAGAAAAAAGTGATCACTACAGTCCTCGACACCGAGCACGAACTCCACTACGCGCTGATGGATTCAACGCACGCGTCCAGCTTTTCGCGAGCCACGCGGATTCAGGAAGTGGCTAACGCCGGAGAAAAGAACGAGCGCCTGGAACCCGCAGGACACGACCGCGGGTTTTTATGGCGCATGAACACCTACTGGACCTTCGAGCAAAAGGATGGTGGAACGTACGTCGAATGCCAGTCCATTTCGCTGACGCGGGATATTCCCGAAGGTCTCGGGTGGCTGATCGGGCCGTACGTGACTAGCGTGCCGCGCGAATCGCTGACATTCACCCTCGCGACGACCCGCAGCGCCGTGCTGCAGCGGATCGCGGCGTCCGTGGCGCCATAAAGACACGTCCTCATACCTAAACTTCAATTCATCCGCGTGACAGGCTTACTTGAAGGTTGCGGTTGCTGTGTAGTTCTGAATGGCAGCGAACGAACAGGTTGTCGCGACGGTTGGCGGTGTGGTCGCAACGCAATTCGTGCCCAGCACGCTTCCTCCCCAAGTTATGAAAGTCGACGGCGGGGGCACGCTTGAGGCCGTGGCAGTAAGCGTAACGGAACTGCCGCTCAAATAACGCGCGGTGCAGGTACCTGACTGAATCGCGGGCGCTCCGTTCACACCGGCTGTCACAACGCAGTTGATCTGCCCCGTAGTGTCCGTGACTGTCCCGGAACCCGTACCATTCGTTTGCAAGTCCGTCACAGTCAGATTGAATGTAAGAGCCGAACTACCCAGAAACACATCTTCGAGAGCGTTCGAATCGTTCGCCACGAGGTTGTCAGCGAACGAGATGAAGCTGACGGTGTTGCCGTCGCCGCTGATGGATGGCGCAACGCTCTGGCCGTCGGCCGGCGGAGGTGAGGCGCCTGCGGGCTTACTGGCAAGAAGAGTATAGGTCACACAGCCGGTCGTGGTCGTTGTGGTTGTCACCGGAACATTCAGGCACGGGTTGCGGACGAAGACGTTTTCGATTCCATTTTCAACGGTGCCGTTGAGATTCGAGGCCTGGGAAGCAAAGGCGACGGCTTCGCCGGTCGTGCATGTCGCCGTCGTCACTCCTTCGCACTGGCTGATGCTCGGCGCTTCGCTGAAGCCATTGGCCGGCGTCGTGCCATCCGGCGTGGAGGCGATGAGCGTGGCTGGCGTACACGTCGGCACAGGGACGACCTCAACTCCTGTGCAGGTGTCGCGCATATAAACCTGCTGAACTGGACCGACACCCGGGATTAGGTTCTGTGCGGTCGAAGAGAACGCGACGAAGCGCCCTTCCTGCGAAATGGAGGGCTGTGTACTGGCTCCGTCGGCCGGCGTGACGCCGTCCGGCGTGGATATAAGGCTGGTGACCGGTGCGCAGGTATTGCCATCCTCACCGATGGTCGTAACGCAAGTGGATCGTTCAAAAATCTCGCTCGCGGAGTTCGGATTCGACCCAGTTGCCAAGTTTGTCGCCGAAGACACAAACGCAACAAAGAGACCCTGATCCGCGATGGCGGGACGAGAGCTGGGACGATTTCCGGCTGCCGTGCCGTCGGGCGACGAAGAAACAAGGTAAGTAGAAGGCACACAGCCACCCAGAACGATCGGGGGGACAAGGCTGCAAGTGTCCCTGATAAACACTTGCGGCGTGACACCGTCAAACCCGCCCGCAGGCGGATTCGTGAGAAGGTTTGTGGCGAGCGAGATGAACGCAACGTAGCGGCCATCCGAACTGATCACCGGATTGTAGCTGTCGCCGTTGCCCGGGCTAGATCCATCGGGGGAGATGGAAACAAGGGCTATCGTGGGCTTTGCAGCCGTGCAGTCCACAGCCGTGGTGCAGGGCACCTGCCAGTAGACTTGTCGCGTTAGTCCCGTCACCACCACATAGTTCACCAGATTGCTGGCAGTCGAAGTGAAGGCAACATGCGTACCTGTACTATCGAGAGTCGGTTCGGAACTCGCTCCATTAGCGACGGCGCCATTGGGCGCCACGCTGAGCAAAGTAGTTTTTGGAGCGCAAGTGGACGGGCCTTGGGAGACGACCGTGCCGCTGAAGCAGGTGTCACGCAGAAAAATCCCGCTGGATGTGATCACCGGGCTGACGACGAGGTTGGTGGAAGTGGATGCAAAGACCACAAATTCACCCGTCTGGCTTGAGGATGGTCCGGCGGTCGTAAGCGTGGGGACTCCGCCCACGCAGGTTGCACCACAGATGCCGGAGTTTGCCTGCGTGCCATCCGGCGCGAGATCTACAATCTGGGGCAGTCCGCCCAACTCCGTTCCGTTCACGGCGAACGTGGTCGTATTCGAGGTGCCACCGCCGCTACCGCCGTCAGGAGGGTTGACGACAGCTATCTGCACGACTCCCGCATTGGCGAAGTCCCCGGCGTTCAGCGAAGCCTGAATTGTTGTTCCCGCCGAAAAAGTTGTCTGGCGCGGAGCCCCGTTCAGGGTGATCACCGAATCGGGTACGAAGCTCGCCCCAGTCACCGTGAGCGTCGTGCCCGCGCTCCCGGCCAGGATAGCCGTAGGCGACACCGACGAGATCAGCGGAACTGGATTCCTGACTGGCAGCGGAAAGAAGGGGGAGCTTCCTCCGCCAGGCGAAGGATTCACAACTGCAATTTCCAATGTGCCCGCGTTCGACACGTCGGTTGCGAGAACAGTCGCCGCCAGCAGCGTTGAGCCTTGGAAACTGCTTGATCGAATGTTGCCGTTCACCGTAACTGTGGACTGCGAGACAAAGTTGTTCCCCGTCACGAATAGTGTGAACGAAGCACTACCCGTCGAGGCTGACTTGGGCGATAGCGAAGTGATCTGGGGCACGGCGCTGTTGACAGCGTCAATCGTAAACGTGAGGGTCTGGGTCGTTCCGCCACCAGGCGCAGGCGTCTCGACGGCGACCGTTGCCGTCCCGGCATTCTGAATGTCGCTCGCGAAGATCTGAGCGGTCAGCTCGGACGTGGTACCAAACAGTGTGGTTCGCCGCAGCCCATTCCACAGCACAACCGAAGCCGGCGTAAAATTGTTGCCATCTACCTCCAAGGTGAAGGCCGGCTGGCCCGCCGGCATGTCCGGCGGAACGAGTTTGGAAATGCTTGGCTTCGGAGCGTTGATCTGCTGCTGGCAACAGGAAAGCACTACGGCCAGGATGCATACCAGTGAACCGAAAAAGAGACGAGCTATGCCCCGCAAGTTTCTCACTCCTGAGTCCGCAGGTCGAATCCAGCGGCTAAGCGTAATCGTAGAGACTACTAGAGATGGTCCCAACGGGCAATCGGGATGCCTGCCCTAACCCAGGGCCCGGCCCCCCGGGGCAGTGGCTCACGCTAGGAGATCGAGATATGGCGCGCTCGGGGGCCCCGTTTGCGGGGCCCGGATGAACAACCGGGAAGGAGCCCCCGGATCGCGCGCTAATGGTGGACGTTGCGTCCATGTGCCCATGCTAGCGCGCGGGATTCGGAGCAGAATTTTCGGCGCCTGTGAACTTGTTGAACGCGTACCGGTGTTGAAGCGGCGCACTCCAACGACGACCTTTTGTCGCGCTGCACCCAAAATCAGAGCACCGCGTAGTAGGTGAAGATCGTGTAGTCGGGGTTCGCGTGGCGCTTGGCCGTACCGACGATTATCGTGCGAGTGAGCCAGTCGTGCGGGCCGACGGGCGTATCGAAATACGGAGTGGTGCGGAAATAAAATTCGCGGTCACCGCCCCAGCTGGGATCGCTGCGGTCGAGCGGCTTGCGGTCAAGCGGGTAGAGGTATCCCATGTTGTTGATGTAAATCATGGTACCGTCGGAGGCTTGCAGCATGTAGTGCGCGTCGAGGCGCCCGTTTCCTCCATAGTCCGCGCCGCTGTGCGGCACCACTTTTCCCTGCAGGCGCGGGCCTTCAATCACGCCCGAAACCGCCGGCACGTAGGCGCGGTGGCCATTCGGCGTGTCGAACGAAACCCGCTCGCTGAAGTCTATCCGAATCTGAAACACGTATTCGAGCTTGATCGGTGGGACTTCGCCGAGAGATTTTGGCGGAGTCTGAGGCGCAGCCGCGGCGACAGCCGTCGCTCCATCCTGCGTCGAGGCCAAAGCCGGATCGGGAAGAAGTCCAAAAAGGCTTTCAGCGAGCACGGCGCTGCCGCCCAGCACCGAACCCTTCAGCAGCGAGCGCCGGCCAATAGCCCTGTCAGTCTGCCTGCCCGACACGCTGCGGGGTATACGCTCGTCGAGGCGATTATTTTTCATGAACGTGGATCCTCCTAACGAATTGGTCCGATGATCTGGACCTGGCGGACGAACGGCATTTCTGGCGCTACTTCACGCATTCAAAACTGCCAGCGTCCTCGGGATTGCCCTGGCCCTTGTACTGTGCGTGCTTTGGATACGCGCAGAGCGGGCGGCTGCGTCCAGGAAAAGCTTTGCCGGTCGCGACCACGGAATCGGGAGCAGTTCCGTCCTCGACCCAACTGACCACCGCGCCAAGCAGATCAAATTTGTCGAGAGCGGCGGGCCCACCCTGGCAGTGGTTCATCCCCGGAACGAAATAGAAACGGCTGGAATTCATCACCGAATCCGCGCCGCCATTGGCTTCGGTCATTTTTTCGTAGTAGGCCAACGTGTCGAACGGCGAGAAAACCGGATCGCTCGTGCCGTGATAGAAGACAAGCTTGCCGCCATGGCCGAAGAACGTGCTGAGATTCGTCCAGGTGGTATCCGTCATGGTTTGACTTTCGTTGGCCTGAACACCGGCCACGAGCTTGTCGATATCCATGTCGGCCGGCGGGAGCACGGAAGCCAAAATGTTGGGGCCGCCGCTCGGCAGAAAACTGCCGAATGGCCCGCCCACGCCTGATAGATATCCCGTATCCCATGGAAACGCCGAATAGACCTGGTTCCCGCGGGAATCCTTCGGGCCGCTGAACGCTTTCTCGAGCGCGCCGGTCTGCTGCGCCGTGAGGCACGAATCCATCTTCGCGCCCTTGCACTTGAGAACATTCGGATCGAAATGGCAGGCTTCCGGATTAAATATCATCCCGTCTTTCAGGCCGTCCTTTTCGTCGCAGGTCTTCATGATTGCATCGGCGAGCAGTTTCTTGTCGCCGTCGGAAAAATCCTTCGTGGGATCGGGTTTGCCGGCAGCGTCTTTGGGTGCGATCTGCGCAAAAGCGACTCTTGCCCACGTAAGCGCGATATTTGAATAGCCCGTGCGCATGGCCGGATCGCCCGAAATGATCCCGTCGAAATAGGTGGGGTAACGCTGCGACATCAGCATGCCTTCGCGCCCACCGGTCGAGCAGCCGTCATAGTACGAATGGTTCGCGGGCTGGCCGTAATACTGTGCGATGATCTGCTTGGCGAGCACTGTGACCCTGCCGACGGCGATGTAGGCGAAATTTAAGCTCGCCAGTTGGTCCTTCATGAACGCCGCGTCGAACACAGCACCCTTATGTCCGGTGTCTGTGGAGATAACCGCAAATCCCCGCGCCAGCGCCGGAGAGTCTCCCGCAGCCTGCCCCCCAAGAGGAGGGTTCACCGAGCCGTTCAATCCGCCGCCGCCCTGAAACAGAAATCGCCCATTCCAATTATCCGGCAATGCGATGGAGAAGCTGATCGCATATGACTTGCCGTCAACGCCTGTGCGCGGGTCAATCGTTCCGTCGGCGCGGCAGTACGACGGAATCGCGACGGGAATTGTGTCGGGTGATAGACCTGAGGCCCTCACCGTTCCAGCCGGCGCTGTGGGAACCTCTTCGGCTTTGGCGATCACCATCGTTGACGACGGAATTTTCAGATTCACGAGGTCCGCACACTTTTGCACGGGAGCGACTCCATTCGCCGCGGCGCCGGATGCCTGCGCGTACACTGACGACGCAACTCCCATGGCGAATGAAGCCAAAATCCCAAGCATTGCAGTCTTCTTTAGGCGTGTCATGAGCATTCCCCCGCTGGACAAGGCCCCGCGATCTCGAAACTCGAGAGTTATGCCTGAATTAAATGGTTGATGCAACGGAAGATTCAATACGCGAAGCGAGAGGGGAACAGGACAGCTCCACCGATTCTACTAATTCGAGGGATTGGAAGGAGAATGCGAAGTCCAGTCTTGTTGAGCGAACTCGACGCCCCAGAAATGCGGGCTGGGGCACAGGAATTCAACCCCAACGCGCGTGCCCTTCTCGGAAGTGTCTCCCAAATAGACGATGCGGCACTCCTGCTCTTCCTCAGTCGCGGGATTGATGAGCACGATATCCGCCCCAAGTTGCAGTTCCTCATTCAGATAGAGCAAGCCGCCGTGGGCGTTGATCACGATCGTCTGGCTTTTCGCGCGGAATTTCTGGCCGAGCACATTCTTGCCCTTGGCCTGGACAGGAATCCGTGTGAAGACCCGGGAACTGCGTCGCTCGCTGCTGGTCTGCGTTTCTGGCATCGTCCTATACATCGTGCAGCGTGAATGATTCCGAGTCAATCGTGCGGCTTAGGAACGTGCCCAAAGAAGCAGTTCGCAAAAGTGTGTTGAAAATACGCGCGCTTGGGTAGTATGACAAGACTGCTTTGGGGGGACGTAAGCACACTTTCCACGGCGGGCCGGCCGGGCGGCGCTCGCAATTCCATTCCCCGGGGCCCAGGAGCGCTGAATGGACCTGATCGGTTACATCGAGTCGAAGCGCGAAGAACACCTGAATGAACTAAAAGAGCTTCTGCGAATACCGAGCGTCAGCACCAAGAGCGAACATAGGCCCGATATCGAGAGGGCGGCTCACTGGGTGGCGGAAAAACTTCGCGCCGCGGGCCTGGACAACGTCGAAATCACGCCCACCAAGATGCATCCGCTGGTGTACGGCGAATCGCTGCACGCGCCCGGGAAGCCAACCGTGCTTTTTTACGGCCACTATGATGTGCAGCCTGCCGAACCTCTCGATCTTTGGACCACCCCGGCATTCGAGCCCACGGTGCGCGATGGCAACCTTTACGGCCGCGGCACTGCCGACGACAAGGGGCAGGTGCATATCCACATCAAAGCGCTTGATGCGCTGCGCAAGACAGCCGGAAAGCTGCCGATCAACGTAAAGGTGATGGTCGAGGGCGAAGAGGAAGTAGGCAGCGTGAATCTTTGGGAATTCGTCAAGACCCACCGAGAGCGGCTGAAGGCGGATGCGCTGATCGTTTCCGACACGGCGATGCTCGCCAAGGGCGTGCCTTCGATCACATACGGGCTGCGCGGCCTGAATTATTACCAGATCGAACTTACGGGTCCGGCGCAGGACCTGCACTCCGGAGTGTTTGGCGGAGCGGTTCCGAATCCGATCACGATTTTGGCAGAGACGATCGCGAAGCTGCACGATCGGAATTTCCGGATAGCAATCCCGGGGTTCTACGAAGATGTCGCCACCGTGTCGCGGAAGGAACGCAAGGCACTGAATTCCCTGCCATGGAAGGAAAAGGAATTTCGCAGAACGGTAGGCGCGCCGGCACTGAACGGCGAGACAGGCTTTACGATCCGCGAGCAACTCTGGGTGCGGCCGACGCTGGAGCTGAACGGAATCTGGGGCGGATATCTCGGGGAGGGCGCGAAGACGGTGATCCCGTCGAAGGTTCACGCGAAGATATCCACGCGTCTGGTGCCCAATCAGGATCCCGCGAAAATTGCCCGGATGGTCGAGCGGCAGATTCGCAAGCTGCTACCGAAATCAGTCCATTGCAAATTCGATGTTCTCAGCACCGGCAAGCCGTGGGTTGCTCCGTACACGCATCCGATCTTTCAGAAAGCGATTCATTCGCTCGAGATGGGATTCGGTAAGCGAGCGGCCTTCATCCGCGAAGGCGGCTCGATTCCCTTCGTTACGCAAATGCATGACACCTTCAAGGTTCCGTGCGTGCTGCTCGGGTTCGGATTGCCGGATGAAAACGCCCACGCGCCGGACGAGCATATCGCGCTCGAAAATTATTTCGGCGGCATCAAGGCGATCGCTCTGTTCTACGAACAGCTCGCGACCTTGTAGAGAGCGGCGCGTCGGGCCTCACCCTGCTCAAAAACGCCGATTTTGCGGCCTTTTTTAAACGTTTGTACTTGCGTTCCCCTGGAAGGACGGATATAGTTCGCGGCGGCATCCCGGAAGCGGGGGCCGATCAGCAATTACACCTGAGGAGGAAAGTGAATTCGATGGCCACCCCGTTGAGCAAGTCTAAGATTATCGCCCACATCGCTGACAAGGTCAGCACCCCCGAGAAGCCGATCTCGAAAAAGCAGGCGGCGTCCTTTTTCGACGAGCTGTTCAAGCTTGCGGTGAAGGAAGCAAAGAGCGCTGGCAAGTTCGTCATTCCCGGCATCGGTCGAGCGGTAAAGGCGCATCGCAAGGCGCGCATGGGCCGCAACCCCGCCACGGGCGAAGCGATTAAGATCAAGGCCAAGACTGTGGTCCGCCTGCGCGCGGCGAAGGCGTTCAAGGACGCCGTATTGAAGTAGTTCGGCTCGGCGCGAATTGGGCCAAAGGTTTCGCGGCGAAACCCCCACGTCCTTCCTGCCCTACAAGGCAGATGGGACGCTTGGGGGTTTTGTCTTTTGCCCTCATCGCGTATCGCTAAAGCCAATCGGATGACTGAATATTCCGGCCTGCTGACCGATCTCTACGAACTGACCATGGCGGCGGGGTATCTGCAAACCCGCTTCGATGGGCGGGCCACGTTTGAACTCTTTGTTCGTCACCTTCCGCGTCGGCGGAACTATCTGGTGGCTGCGGGCCTCGAGCAAACACTCGACTTTCTCGAAAACGTCCACTTCACGCCGGCCGAGATTGACTATCTGCGGCGGCATCGGGTGTTCCGCCACGTCCGAGAGGATTTTTTCACCTACCTCGCGAAATTCCGCTTCACTGGCAGCGTCTGGGCGATGCCTGAAGGCACTCTCGTATTTCCCGGCGAGCCGATGGTGCGTGTGACGGCCCCCATCATCGAAGGCCAGATTATGGAGACGTATCTTCTCGCCACGCTCAGCTACCAGACCATGGTCGCGAGCAAAGCGGCGCGCGTGGTCACCGCGGCGCAGGGCCGCCAGATTGTGGACTTCGGAGCGCGCCGCGCGCACGGCAGCCAGGCCAGTCTATTGGCCGCGCGGGCCGCGGCGATCGGCGGCTGCGAGGGCACTTCCAACGTTTTAGCCGGCCAGCAGTTTGGAATGAACACGTACGGCACGCAGGCGCATTCCTGGGTGATGGCTCACGAGGGCGAGGCGGAAGCGTTTCGCAATTTCCTCGACGCGTTTCCCGAGGACGCCGTTCTGTTGCTGGATACATACGATGTGCAGCGCGCGCTCGCCAAGATCATCGAGATGGGACGCAAGCCTGGTGGCGTCAGGCTCGATAGCGGCGATCTGGCCAGGGACAGCCGTTGGGTGCGCCGCGAACTCGACCGCGCTGGATGGAAGGACGTGAAGGTTTTCGCCTCGGGTGATCTGGACGAAACCAGGATCGCGGCGCTGCTCGCCAATGGCGCCGCGATTGACGCGTTCGGCGTGGGCACCGCGCTCGCCACTCCCGGCGACGCTCCGCATCTCAATCTGATTTACAAGCTCGTCGAGGTGGAACGCGACGGAAAAATCCGCGAAGCCGCGAAATTGACTAAATCGAAAGCCACGTATCCCGGCCGCAAGCAGGTATATCGCCACTATTCCGCGAATGGCGAATTCAAGAGCGACCGCATTACGCTCGAAAGCGAACCGCCCAATGGCGGCGAGCCGCTGCTGGTCGAAGTGATGCGCAACGGTCGCCGCATCTCGCCCGCCGAACCCGTCAACGCTATGCGCGACCGCTGCATCGCGGGACTTGCCCGCCTCCCGCAACGCTATCGCCAGATCAACCGCGCGGCCAAGTATCCAGTCCGCTACAGCAACGCGCTTCAAGGCTCGCTTGAAAAGGTCCGGCAGCGCATCCGCAGCTTTGCGGTAAAATAGGTTTCCAAGCCGGGGGGCCGAACCGATGGCGCGACAGAAAATCGTTTTCTGGGGAGTGGACGCGCAAGCCGATTTCATGCTGGCGGGGGGAAAGCTATACGTTCCCGGAGCTGAGAAGATTATTCCCAATATTGAGCGTCTGGTCTCCGGAGCGATCGACGCAGGTGCGCTTCTCGTGTCCAGCGGCGATTCCCACCAGGAAGGTGACATCGAATTCGAACGGTTCCCGCCGCACTGCCTTCGCGGAACTTCCGGAGCGCGAATAGTTCCCGAAGGATTGGCCGCGAACTTCTGCACGATTCCGAATGACTCATCCCGGGCCATGCCGAATCACGTTTTGAGTTTTCCGCAGGTCATTCTCGAAAAGCAGACGCTCGACGTCTTCGATAATCCCCATGCGGGCGCGCTGGTCGAATGCTTGCCGGCCGATGCGGACTACATGATCTTTGGCGTGGTCACCGAGTATTGCGTGATGTGCGCCGCCAAGGGACTGCTCGAGCGCCACCGGAAGGTCGCCATCGTGAAAGACGCGATCGAAGCCCTCGACGCGGAGGCCGGTCGGAACGCGCTGAAAGAATTGCAGGCCCTCGGAGCGCGCCTGATCTCGACAGATGAAGCGCTCGCTGGATTGAACGGTCGCGAGACTACCGCTCCCTTGCGACGATAAACATAAAATGCCAACCGACAAACGCAAACTCGCCTGGGAAATTTTCCAGCAGGCCTACCAGGCGCAGATGAATGGCGAACTCGATTGTGCCGCCGAGCTTTACCGAACTTCCATCGAGATTTTCCCGACAGCCGAGGCGCATACATTCCTGGGTTGGACGTATCACTATCAGGGGAAAGTGGAAGAGGCGATTGCGGAGTGCAAGCGCGCAATAGAGGTGGACCCTGACTTCGGCAATCCCTACAACGACATCGGCGCGTATTTAATTTCGCTCGGGCGCCACGACGAAGCCATCTCCTGGCTCGAGCAGGCCATCAAGGCGCCGCGCTACGATCCGCGGCATTTTCCTCATTTCAATCTCGGACGCGTCTATTACGCCAAGGGCCAGTTCAATCGCGCCCGCCGGTGCTTTCAGGACGCACTGCGAATCGAGCCGCGCTACACGCTCGCCCGGCAAGCCGTCGAGAATCTCCGCCGCATGGTGAATTAAGCGGCGCTCAGGCTGCGGCTGCAACCGCGGGACTCATTCTCCTGTGAAGCGCGAGCACCATGGCGCCAATCCCCCACATCACGGTAAGCAGTCCGAACCAAAACCCGGCATAAGGCAGCATGTGAAGGATGCGCAGGATCGCGAGGCCAATCGCCAGTCTCCCGAGCGCAGGTCCAATTCCCACTCCCGCGCCCAGCAATTTCTCCCCCAGCCACGCGCCCACAAAAATCTTTGCAGCATAAAGGGCGACCCCGTAGAAAAGCAGCACGGGTATGCCAACGCTCAAGCCCACGATTGTGGCGCAGACGATGAGCGCCGCGATAGGCGTCGCAAACAGGAACAGCGCGCCGAAACCGATTGCCGGAGCTATCTTCTTGCACATCTGTTCGGTGTCGAAGAAAAATCCCGGCGCGATCAAGAGTATCGTGAGGCCCAGCACAAAGCTCGCGCCCCAGTACATTACCTGGTGCCAATAATAGCGGGGTCGGCTGTAGTTCGGGCCGTGTTTGAGCAGGGTGAACTGAATCGGACTTCCCAGCTTCGCGGTGGGAGAAACCTCCGGCTCGTGATCGCCAGTGAATTTCGTCTGACCCACAACTACGGCGCTGGGGCCAATGTTGATCTTCCCTCCCCGGACAGTCACGTCGTGGCCCAGCGAACCGCCGATGGTCAGATCTCCCACGTAAGCAAGGAGGTCTCCCGCGATCCTTCCATTTAGCTCGGTGGCGCCTGAAAACATCATCAGGGTTCCGCCCACCGTGGATTTCTCGTCGAATTCCGCCTGGCCCGTCCAGGCCATCACGTTTTTCGCAACAGCCGAACCGAGATTGAAAGACTGGCCCCAGACGCGCACGTTGCCGTCCACCGGGCCGTTCACACGAACTTCCGCCCCGAAAGCGATGATGTCTCCCTTCACGTGACCGTTCACGGTCAAACTGCTGGAAAAGGCGATCAGATCGCCGTCCACGTCTCCATCAATTCGCGTGCGGTCCGCGGTCACGATGAGATCGGTCTTAACCTCTTGGCCGGCCGGTAGCGTGTAGCTGGGTTTGCCGTGCTCTACATCCGCGGCCGCCACCGGTTGAGGCAGAGTCAGCGCGACGGCCAATGCGCCCACCACGAATGCAATCGCAGTGAAGCGCTGCCATTGCTTCCGCAGCAGCCAGATTGCAACCGTCCCGAGCGTGGCCACAGCCATGAATTCCGTCAAGCTTCGCATCGCGTCCCATCCTTTCCAGAAAGCGCCGGTAAAAAAGAGCATGGTCATAAGATTTCCCTGCGTGAAACCCGCCTGCGAGGCTTGTGCGTACCACGGTTCCACGAAACCACTCCAGAGCGTGTAGGCGCCGCCGGTGCCGAGCCCGAACGCGGCGAGCCAACCCCAGTGCGTCGTGCCGCGCTCCGGGGCGGCGATCACGCTGGCGGGAATGGATTCATCTTCCACGGCGAGAGCTTCCCGCAGCCAGATGCCCTCCGCTTCAAGCGCGTGCACGATTTCGCTGCACGCGGCGCACGAGCCGAGGTGCGCGGAGACTTCGCTCGCACGGCCAGGGTCGAGCTGGCCTTCGAGATAAAGCAGAGCGGTCATCTCATCGAAATGACCATCTGATTGGTTCATGGCGTACCCCCTGCAGAAGCTTTCAGAGCGTTTACATCGCCGCTTTCGCTTAACGCATCGCGCAATTGGTGCCGCGCACGCAGCAGCAGAACTCCCACGAATGCGCGGCGCACGCCCAAAGTGTCGGCAATTTCTTCGTAACTCATGTCCGCGTAGTAGCGCAGCACCAGCGCCATCCGCGCGCGATCGGGTAGCCGCGCTAGACCGGTGCGGACCTCCTTGCTGGTGTGCTCGGCCTGCAGGCGCTCGAGCTGGCTGGGATCGGGATGCTCCAGTGGAAGTGTGTCCAGGTCGCCGGTCTCGAGATCCTGGCGGATGCGCCGGCGGCGCAGCGTGTCCCAGCAGTGATTGCTCGCGACCTTATACAGCCACGCGGTAAACGGCCGCGAGGAATCATACGTCCCGAGTTTCTGGCGCACTTTCATGAAAATTTCCGTCGTCGCGTCTTCGGCGTCCTCACGGGCCGGCAGCAGCCTGCGGCAAAACCTGAAAATGGCCGGAGCGAATTGGCGATAGAGCTCGCCCCAGGCGTCGGTATCGCCCGCCCGGACTTGGGACAGCACCTCCGCCAAATCCGTGTCGCTCATCGTCCCGGTCGTCTTCTGTCTGTCCATGGATTAATACGCAGGGCCGCAGCAGAATATTTCACAACTATCACATATCAACGCACTTGTCTGCGGCGCAATTCTCGCGCGCCTCGGGCGGGGCCTTTAGCCGGAAGCAGCCCTTCCCTCTGATATACTCGCCTCCCCGCCGACCTTCCGCGAATTGTTTGTTGAAGGCAGGCGGAGGCGGCAGCCCTATTTTTTGCATGACCCCCAAGACCACAAAGCGCCTGTTCCTGGTTGACGCCATGGGCTATATTTTCCGTGCTTTCTTCGCGCCCATGGACCGTCTGCAGACCTCCACGGGCATCCCAACCAAGGTTCCCTACCTCTTTGCCACCATGATGCGGCGGCTGATGCAAAGCAAGGACCTCCGCCCGGATTATTTGGCAGTCGTCTTTGACGTTGCCGCCCCCACATTTCGCGACAAGCTCTTTGCAGAATACAAAGCCCAGCGCCCTCCCATGCCCGACGACCTCGCGATTCAGATCCCGTTCGTGCGCCGATATTGCGAGGCGATGCGCCTATCCATCCTCGAATATCCAGGTTACGAAGCCGACGACGTGATCGGCGCGCTCGCCAGGCAGGCCACAAAAGAGGATCTCGACGTCCTGATCGTCACGAGCGACAAGGACCTGATGCAGCTGGTCGGCGGGCGCGTGCGCGTCCTTAATCCGGCGAAAAGCGACTTGATCATTGACGAGAAAAAGGTGGAGGAGATCATGGGCGTTCCGCCCTCGAAGGTGGCGGACGTGATGGCTCTGATGGGCGACTCGATTGACAATATTCCCGGGGCACGCAATCCCAACGAAAAGCCCGCTCCGGGCGAGCGGCGGAAACCCGGCATCGGTGAAGTTGGCGCGCGAAAGCTGATTCAACAGTACGGCAGCGCCGAAAGGGCTCTGGCGCACGCCGCCGAAGTGAAGCCGGCGAGCTATCGCGAGGCGCTCGAAAAGAACGGCGAGTTCGTGCGTCTCAGCAAGCAGCTCGCTACGATCCCCACTGACGCCCCGGTCCCGCTGTCCCTCGATACGCTGCGGATACAGGAGCCTGATACCGCTGCGCTGCGCGCGCTGTATGCCGAGCTCGGCTTCACGTCTCTGCTGAAGGAAATTGCGCCCGCGCCTCCCGCGGACGACCGCACCACCGACTACGCCGCGCTTGATTCACCTGCCGCGCTGCGAAAGTTTCTCGACGCGGTTCCGCGCGGCCAAGAAACCGCCGTCTGGCTGGGTCTCGATTCGCAGGACCCGGACGACGAGGGCTTCGGAACGCGCGTTACCGGCCTCGAAGTTTCTTCGAAGCCGGACTCAGCACGAACCTCCGCAAACGACCCGGAAAACAAAACTCTCGCGGCGATGAAAGATTGGCTCGCCGACCCGAAGCGCGCCAAAGTCGTGCACGATCCGAAGCTGTTCCACCTATTGGCCGCGCCCGAGTCCGCTGATGGCGCGAGTTCTGTCGCCGGAATCCGCCACGCCACAATTCTGTATTCTTATCTACTACGGCCCACCACGGCCAATCACGCCTTCGCCGAGGTCGTGCTCCGCAATATGAATCGCACGCTTTCGGGCGCTCCCGGCGAGCGAGCGGATTTTCTGCTGCGGCTAGCGCCGGTGTTACGAGCGGAGGTGGAAAAGCAGGACCTCGCCGACCTCTACGAAAAAATTGACCTGCCGCTTGCGCCGGTGCTGGCTCGCATGGAGGTCGCGGGCATCGGAGTGGACTCGCAGGAGTTGGGGAAAATCTCGGTAAAGGCACAGGAAGAAATCGAAGCGGTCGAAAAGAGCATCTTCGGTCTCGCGGGATTCGAATTCAACGTCAAGTCCACGCAGCAGCTTGCGGAAGTCCTCTTCGACAAATTGAACCTGCAGCCGCCGCGCCGCAGCCGCGCCAAGGCGCGTTCCACGGCCGCGGAAGTCTTGGAGGAGCTGGCGCTGGTCCACGAGCTGCCGAAGAAAATCCTCGAGCATCGCGAGCTGGCAAAGGTGAAATCCACTTACGCCGACGCTCTGCCGAAGCTAATCCGTCCAGCGACCGGACGCCTCCACACGCGCCTCAGCCAGACCGGCACAGCGACCGGCCGGCTGAGCTCGTCGAACCCGAACTTGCAGAATATTCCAGTACGCACCGCCCTGGGCCGTGAAATCCGCGCCGCGTTCGTCGCGCCCCGGGGACGCGTGCTTCTCTCCGCGGACTATTCGCAGATCGAACTGCGCATTCTGGCGCATCTTTCCGAGGACGCGGTGCTCACCGAGGCCTTCCGCCACGGAGAAGACATCCACTCGCGCACGGCGCAGGAAGTATTTGGAGTGGGGCCCATGGCGCAAACGCCGGATCATCGCCGCGTCGCGAAGGTGATCAATTTTGGCGTGATCTACGGCCTGTCCGCATTCGGTCTCGCGCAACAGCTTGGAATTGACACTAAGGAAGCGGCGAAATTCATCACCGCGTATTTTGAACGCTATAGCGGCGTGAAAAAGTATCTCGACGCGCAGATCGCCGAAACGCGCAAGAACGGTTTTACGCGTTCACTGTTCGGGCGCATGCGGCAAATCCCCGAAATCAATTCGCCACAGCCCAATTTGCGCAGTTTTGCGGAGCGCACCGCGATGAACACGCCCATGCAAGGCGCCGCCGCCGATCTCATTAAACTCGCGATGATCGAGCTCGACCGCCGCCTCGCCGATGAATTTAAGTCCCGCATGATCCTGCAGGTTCACGACGAATTGCTGTTCGAGGCGTACGAAAAGGAATTGCCGCGCCTCACGAAACTCGTGAAGGAAGTGATGGAGGGCGTGCACAAACTGCGTGTCCCGCTGGTTGTGGATACAAAGTCCGGTCCCAACTGGCGCGATATGAAATGAAGCGGGAAAATGGAAACGTGAAATTGGAAAATGAGATATGCACGTCTCGCGGGCTGCCCGCAGCGCTTTCATTTTCCTCTGCGAACTCTGTGCCTCCTCAGTGTCCTCTGTGGTAGAGTTTTTTCTTCAAATGAAAAGGGCGAAGTGAAGCGATGGCTCCGGATCATCCCGAAGGATTTCTGAAGCTCGTGCAAGCCGCGAAGTCGCGCATCAAGGAAGAGAATTATCGCGAAACGAAAAAGCGGCTCGACGCCGGCGAAAAAATCATCGTCGTGGACACGCGCGAAGATTCCGAATGGGCGCGCGGCCATATCCCCGGCGCGATTCACCTCGGCAAAGGCATCATCGAGCGCGATATCGAAAAGACGGTTCCGGACAAGGAAGCTACGATCGTCCTGTATTGCGGCGGCGGATTTCGCTCCGCGCTGGCTGCCGACAATCTTCAGAAGATGGGTTACCGCAACGTGATTTCCATGGACGGCGGCTGGCGCGGCTGGACCGAGGCCAGTTTTCCCATCATCAAGGATTAGCGGAGAGAGTTGGCTGGGGCGGTTGGACTCGAACCAACACCGTCCTCATTAACAGTGAGGTGCCCTACCGATTGGACCACGCCCCAACTCTGTAGTGAGTGATTCAATCTAAATTTACACGAAACTCGCGCTGGCGTGAATGCGCATCGGAAGAATTCCCGTTGGCGTCGTCGGGGAGAAGAAGAAGTGAAGTGGAATAAGCCTGCACAGCCCGCCGCTCATTGGAAGGGGTAGGCGAAACTAACGGACGACGGTAGTGGCCGGGGGAAGGAAGCCGGCCCAGCCCTCAATCCCCTATAGGGATCCTCGGCTTTCCTCCCCCTGACGCTGATATGTAAGGCACGCCAAAAACCAAAGCTAAGCTGCTGAAATTAAACGCCGTGTTGAGCGAGTCCCGGGTAAAAAGTCCTTGTAACCAGCAAAAACTTCCGCAGTACCATTTGGCAAGCGGGGCGAAAGGCGAAAGGTACTAAGTCCATCGAAACCGAGCGTCTGTTGCTGAGAAATTGGGAGGCACGAGACCGCGAGCCATTCGCGCGCTTGAATTCCGACGCTCGGGTGATGGAATTCATGCCCGCCCGTTTGTCGCCCGCCGAAAGCGATCTCTTGGTTGATCGCATCGAGAATCATTTCCGCAAACATGGATTTGGCCTGTACGCACTTGAACTGCGTCAGGAGCGCCTATTTATCGGATTTGCGGGGCTCTCGATTCCCGCCTTCCAGGCGCATTTTACGCCGTGTGTGGAAATCGGATGGAGGTTGTCAGCGGAGCATTGGGGACGAGGCCTTGCCACGGAAGCAGCTGGCGCGGTGGTGCGCCACGCGTTCGAATCATTGGCGCTGGACGCGCTCGTTTCCTTCACCGTTCCCGCCAACATTCGATCGCGTCGCGTAATGGGAAAAATCGGCATGACCCACGATCCTGCCGATGACTTCGATCATCCGCAACTGGCGGACGGCCATCCGCTCCGCCGGCACGTTTTGTACCGACTGCTCGCACCTTCCCACAAGCCAACTTGACCGCGTCCCGCCACCCTTGCTAAGTTGATAAATTACACTGGGCGCATTCTACCCAGTGTGCAGTGGACTCATCTGTACGGGACACTTCATCCATGGGTCTGAAGAAAATCGTCATCCGGGGCGCCCGGCAGCACAATCTCAAGAACATCAGCCTGGAAATCCCACGCAACACCCTGACGGTGATCACCGGGCTGTCAGGTTCCGGCAAATCCTCGCTCGCTTTCGACACGCTCTACGCCGAGGGCCAGCGCCGCTACGTGGAATCGCTCTCAGCCTACGCGCGGCAATTCCTCGACCAGATGGAACGCCCCGATGTGGATTCGGTCGAGGGGCTCTCACCCTCAATTGCCATCGAGCAGAAAACCACCACGCGCTCGCCTCGATCTACCGTCGGCACGATCACGGAAATCTACGACTACCTGCGGGTGGTTTATAGCGCCATCGGCACGCCGCACTGCCCGAAATGCGGCAAGGCCATCGCGCGGCAATCCACCGAACAGATCGTGCAGGCCGTGACGGCGCTCAAGCCCGAAGATCGAATCATGGTGCTAGCGCCGGTCGTCCGCGGGCGCAAGGGCGAGTACAGGAAAGACCTGGAAAAGTACGCGAAACAAGGCTTCGTCCGGGCGCGCGTGGATGGCGACCTCGTGAATATTGACGAGCCCGTCGCGCTCGACCGTCGCAAGAATCACACCATCGAAATCGTCGTTGACCGCCTGCTGCTGAAAAGCGGGATCGCGCAGCGCCTCGAGCAATCCGTTGAAACCGCGCTGAAACTCACGGGCGGCCTCGTCACCATCGCCGTGGTCGGCGGCGAGGAACATGTGTACTCCGACAAACTCGCGTGCCCGGATTGCGGCATCTCCGTCCCGCAGCTCGAGCCGCGCTCGTTCAGCTTCAACTCGCCCTATGGCGCGTGCACGGAATGCAATGGCCTCGGCTCGAAATATGATTTCGACCCGGCGAAGATAATTGTGGATTGGACCAAGCCGCTATTCGAAGGCGGGCTTGGTCCGGGATCTGGTTCGAGCTATCTGCAGCGCACGCTCCGAATCGCAGCGGCGGCTCACGGATTCGATCTGGAAGCGCCGTTTGATAAGCTGCCGCGCAAGGTACAGAACCTGATTCTGCAGGGGAATCCTTCGAATGGCGCCTCGAGCAAGAGTTTGAATTTTCAGGGAGTCCTGGGGCACCTGGAAAGCAGCCTCGGGGATTCCAATTCCGATAACTATCGCGAGTGGCTCACGCAGTATATGTCGCCGGCGCCCTGCGCCGCTTGCGGCGAGCGCCGCCTGAGGCCCGAAAGCCTCGCGGTGAAAATTGCCGGGCTTTCCATTGCGGATTTCACGGCGCTCGCGCTGACGCGGGCCCGCCCGGCCGTGGACAAGATTCGCAGCCGGCTCACGCTGCGCCAGCAGAAAATTGCCGGACGCCCGCTTACCGAAATTGCCGAACGGATTGATTTCCTGCTCAACGTGGGCCTGGGCTATCTGACGCTCGACCGTTCCGCGGCAACTCTGTCCGGCGGCGAAGCCCAGCGGATCCGGCTGGCCACGCAGATCGGCTCCCGCCTGCGCGGCGTGCTGTACGTTCTCGACGAGCCTTCGATCGGCCTGCACGCCCGCGACAATGGCCGACTGCTCTCTACGCTCGAAACCTTGCGCGACTTGGGCAACACGGTTCTCGTGGTCGAGCACGACGAGGAAACGATTCGGCGCGCCAATTACGTCGTGGATCTGGGCCCGGGCGCCGGAAAAACCGGCGGTTACGTGGTGGCGTCGGGCGTGCCAGAGGAAATCGCTGCGAATCCGGCGTCGCTCACCGGACAATACCTTTCGGGACAGATGAAAATCGCTGTGCCGACGGAACGACGTAGCCCGAACGGCAAGTCGCTCGCGATTCTCGGCGCGTACGGCAACAATCTGAAAAATATTGATGTCACGATTCCGCTCGGACTTTTGTCCGTTGTTACCGGCGTTTCCGGCTCCGGCAAATCCACCCTCGTGAATGATATTCTGTACCGCGCGCTCGCCGCGAAACTGTATCGCTCGATGGAGAAACCAGCCGCTCATCGCGCCCTCGCCGGCGCCGAGCACATTGATAAAGTCGTCCAGATTGACCAGGCCCCGATCGGGCGCACGCCGCGTTCCAATCCCGCCACCTATACGGGAGTATTTGCTCCCATCCGTGAAGTATATGCGATGTTGCCCGAATCCCGCGAGCGCGGCTACAAGCCGGGCCGGTTCAGCTTCAACGTAAAGGGCGGCCGCTGCGAGGCGTGCCAAGGCGACGGCCAGCGCCGCATCGAAATGAATTTCCTGCCCGATGTCTACGTCACCTGCGAAGTCTGCCGCGGGAAACGTTACAACGCCGAGACGCTCGCCGTACGCTACAAGGGCTGCTCGATTTCCGATCTGCTCGATTTGCCGATCGAAGAGGCTCTCAAAGTCCTCGAAAATATTCCCGCCATCCAACTGAAGCTTCAAACGCTGGTGGATGTCGGCTTGGGCTACGTCCAGCTCGGGCAATCGGCGACCACGCTATCCGGCGGCGAGGCGCAGCGCACGAAACTTGCGCGTGAGCTTTCAAAACGGCAGACGGGCCGTACGCTCTATATCCTGGACGAGCCGACGACCGGCCTGCATTTCGACGACGTCAAAAAGCTGCTCGACGTGTTGAATCGCCTCGTCTCGCTTGGCAACACCGTGCTAATCATCGAGCACAATCTCGACGTCATCAAACAGGCGGACTGGATCATTGACCTCGGCCCCGAAGGCGGCGAGGCCGGCGGCCGCGTCGTCGCGGAAGGCACGCCCGAGCAAGTCGCGCGCGTCAAGAAATCCTACACGGGCCAGATTCTCGCTCGCGCGCTCCATAATTAACGCCCCCACGACGATGAGCTTCAACGACGACCTCTCGCTCCCTCCCGAACCGCCAGAGACGCCTGAGTCCACACCTACAGCGCGGGGATTCACCAATGCTACAAGCCTCTCGCTCCCTCCCGATCTCCGCGTGCCGTGGGACTGGCTCGATCTGCTGCTGCTGGCCGTTCTCGCGCTGGCCGGAAGCGTCCTGCTGCGCCTCTTACTCGCCTGGGTGTTCGCCGCGTTCGGCGTAAAGGCCGCCGAGCTTCGCACATCTCCGAGTGAGACTGGCCTTTTCACCATCGTGCATCAGTTGCTGCTGTTTCTTTTTTTGCTTGGCTATCTGACCGCGCAAATTCGCGGGGGCTTTGGAGCGCCGTTCTGGCGCACGATCGGCTGGCATACTTTGGTGCCGGGTCAGGTGCCTCGCATTCTGCGATATTTCGGCTTCGTGGCGGGCGGATTCCTGATCGCTGCGCTGGTACAGCTGGCATCCATCGCGTTCGCCAGCAAGGCAAAGGTGCCGATGCAGGCCCTATTCCAGGATCGTCGCACGGCGATCCTTCTCCTGCTGATGGCCGTATTCGTCGCTCCGGTAGTCGAGGAAACCATCTTTCGCGGCTACATTTATCCCGTTGTCGCGCGTAGCTGGGGCACGGTGACGGGAGTGCTCGCTACCGGAATTCTTTTCGGACTGCTTCACGCGCCGCAGCTGTGGGGCGGCTGGGTGCAGATTGCTCTTCTCGTAATTGTCGGCATTGTTTTCACGTTCGTGCGCGCGGTCGTGCGAACCGTCCTAGCCAGCTATGTTCTTCACGTTAGCTACAATTTCTTCGTTTCTTTCGCGTTCCTGCTTGGTTCTCACTGGCTGCGACTCGTCTCACCCGGCCATTAAGGTTTGGCATTTAGCGGAATCAGTTAGAATGAATGTTCGATGGCGAAGGTGAAGCGGCTGGGAATTGTGCGCCGCGCGGCGGAAACGGAGAAAAATATTGCGAAGCGTTGAACCAATCCGGTGGACGCCCGAAGGCGTGATATTGCTCGACCAGCGCAGGCTGCCCGGCGAGGTCGTCCACCACACCTACACCGATTACCGCGAACTCGCGCAAGCCATCAAGGATATGGTCATCCGCGGCGCGCCGGCCATCGGCGTGGCGGCAGCCATGGGCATTGCGCTCGGTGTTGAACGCTCGAAGGCCAAGACACTCGACGAATTGCGCGCCGAATTCGCAACCATTTGCGACACGCTCGCGCGCACACGCCCCACGGCAGTAGACCTCTTCTGGGCCATTGACCGATTCAAGAAACGATTTGACGTGCTCGCGCTGGCAGCCACAAACGACGGCGAAGCCGGCCTCGCGCGCATCAGGGTCTCGCTCGTCGAGGAAGCGCAAAATCTCCATCAGGAGCGCCGCGAAGCCGACGAACGCATCGGCCGATTCGGAGCGGAGCTGCTGCCGAAAAGCGGCCGCGTGATGACCCAGTGCAATGCGGGCGCGCTCGCCACCGGCGGAATCGGCACGGCGCTCGGCGTGATTCGCATGGCGGTCGAGGGCGGTTACCGCATCGAGGTGCTGGTGCCGGAGACGCGCCCGTATCTGCAAGGCGCGCGCTTGACCGCCTGGGAGCTTCATCAGGACCACATTCCGCTGACGCTCATCACCGACAACATGGTCGGACATTTCCTGAAGACAGGGGGCGTCTCGGCCGTCGTGGTCGGCGCCGATCGCATTGCGCGCAACGGTGACACGGCAAACAAAATCGGAACGTACGGAATTGCGGTTCTCGCGCGGGAGAATAAAGTCCCGTTTTATGTGGCTGCGCCGATTTCGACGCTCGATCTTTCGATCGCCTCAGGAGATCAGATTCCCATCGAAGAACGCTCGGAAGAAGAAGTCACGCATCTCGCCGGCGTGCGCATCGCGCCCGACGTCCACGCGGCACATCCTGCCTTTGACGTCACGCCCGCGCGGTTCATCGCCGCCATCATCACCGAGCGAGGCGTAGCCCGCGCACCATTCGAGGAATCGTTGCAGAGTATGATGGGAAGCGCTTAGGTTCTGTAAGGCCTACAACCAACACCTCACTCATACCTTAGGGCTTCCACCGGATTCAACCGCGCCGCTTTCCACGCCGGATACACGCCGAAGAATATGCCAATCATGCTGGCGACCGTCACGCCGATTGCCACCAGGGTGAACGACACGGAGGCTGGAAACGATGAGAACGCGAGCCGGATCGCAAGGACGATGATGCAGCCAAGCAGCACGCCGACGGTACCTCCAAGCCCGGCGAGCGTCACAGCTTCGAGCAGAAATTGTGCAAGGATGTTCGACTGGCGCGCGCCGATCGCTTTGCGCACCCCGATCTCGCGCGTGCGCTCCGTCACGCTGACGAGCATGATGTTCATCACTCCTATGCCACCCACCAGGAGTGCCACGGAACCCACCGCCAGCATCACGATAAAAATTCCGCTCGAAATCTCATTCCATGTTTGAACAAATGTGTCCGTGGTCATGATTTCAAAATCATCTTTCTTATCGGACGGGAGCTTTCGCATCCGCCGCATATACCCACGGACTTCGTCAACCGCTAGAGGCAGATCTTCCGTACTGTCTGCCTTGGCCAGAATAATCACGTCCTTGAATTCCGGATGCAGCTTCATGATCACCGAAAACGGGACGCAGGCGATGTTGTCCTGAGGATTGTCGCCCGTTCCGAGCGCCTGCTTCTGTTCCTCCAAGACGCCGATGACCGTGAATACATGCCCCTCCAGGAGCACTTCTTGCCCTATCGGATCCTCGCCGTTGGGGAAGAGATTCTTGACAGTTGTAGAGCCCAGAACCACGACCGCAGAATGGTAGTCGTTGTCGGTTTGGTTGAAAAACCGGCCACTCGTTAAATTGAAGTTGCTGATCTGCGAGATGGAGGGACCGTCCCCTTCCAAAATCACATTCTTCGCTCGAAGATTTCCGCGCCGCACTTCGCTCGATCCCGCGCCGACCTCGTAGTTTGCTATCTGCCCGGCCGGACTGGCAGCCACAATGTGCGGAAGTAGCGCCACGCCGTCAACCCATTCCGCTTTGATGTCCTTGCGCTGCAGCACTTCCATGGGCTGACGTCCGAACGTGGCCCACGAGATCTTGGAAACGATAATTGTGGTTGAACCTAGCGACGATATGTTGCCGAGCACGTTGGAATTCAGTCCGTTGATGACGGCGCCGATCACGATGATCGTGGTTACGCCGATAACGATTCCCAAGACCGTCAGAAACGAGCGAAGCGGATTGCGCCACAGCACGTCGAGCGCGAGCGCGATCGCTTCTTTGAATTCGCTGAATTTGCCTGTCTTGCGTATCGCCACTGTCTCTCCCGACTAGTCAGCTCGCAACGCAACCACCGGATCGAGCCGCGCGGCCTTCGCCGCTGGATACACCCCGAAAAATAGCCCCACGCTCGTGGCCACGATCAATCCCATCAGCACCGACCAAATCTGGACGGAACTTGGCAGCGACGTCGTTAGAGTCACAATCTTTGCCAGCAGGATGCCGAGGGCCACTCCGCAAACTCCGCCGACTAAAGCGATCGTCGAGGATTCGATCAGGAATTGCATGCGGATATCACTCTGCCGCGCGCCAAGCGATTTTCGCAGTCCGATTTCCCTCGTTCGCTCCGTCACGGAAACGAGCATGATGTTCATGATCACGATCCCACCAACAATCAGCGAGATGGACGCGATCCCGATCGTCACCCCGAAAAACGTGCCGCTGATGCTGCTCCAGATCGAAAGGAACGAGGCGTTCGTTTCCATCGCGAAATCGTCCGCGTCCGCATACTTCAAATGTCGGCGTCCGCGCAAAATCATCCGCACTTCGTCCATCGTTGGATCGAGCGCCTTGGTGCCGTCCGCTTTCACCCACAATCGAACTGAATCGTCCCTGGCATACATTTCCTGGTAGGTGCTCAGCGGCATGATCACCCAGTTGTCCTGCGACTGTCCCATCACCGATCCGCGCTTTTTCGCCACGCCGATCACTTCGCAAGTACCCGTGTCCACCTTGATTTCTTTGCCGAGGGGGTTCGACCCGGGCAGCAGCTTGTCCACGATGTCAAATCCCACATCGCACACAGGCGCGCCGCGCTCGTCGTCCAGCTGGGTAAAATAGCGCCCCTCCGCAAGCTCGCGGCTCAGCACCTCCGGCATTTCATGCGTAAATCCCACGATGTTCGTATCGGACAGGTAGTTCGTGCCGTACTTCACCTGCCCTCGCTTTTGCATGTTCCCGGCAACGGCTTCGCAGCTGTGGCAGGCGTCTCGCAGGGCCACGTAGTCGTCGTAGTGAAATTTCCGGCGTTTCTGCGCTGCCGCCCATTGATCCACGTTCGTGATGATCGAGGGCGAGCGATTGATCATAAAGACGTCCGCTCCCAGGCCCACAACCTTTTCCGCCACATAGCGGTTCAGCCCGCTCACCAGGCTGACCACGGCGATAACCGACGTCACCCCGATGACAACCCCCAGCAGCGTGAGCACGCTGCGCATCTTGTGCGCCCACAAGCTCGCCGTGGCGATCCGTACGGCCTCGCCTAGTGTCATGGAAGTCTTGCCGGAGATGGGGATTCTAGGAGCCATGGGTGTCTTCGGGACGCGCTACGCGCTCGGTTGCTCGTCTATTATACGCGCAGGGAGCGCCCGAAGTTGCACCCGGCGGGCAGACAGATGCGAGTGCCGGGGTAAAGCCGATGGATTCCGACCGCGGGCGGCAATATCAGCAAGTCGCGACAAAAAAAATGGGGAGCCTCGCGGCTCCCCATCACAAATGTCAGCTCAGACCTGGTAAAGAGGTCAGAATCTGAGTTGGAGTGAGAACTGCCCGAACCGGCGCTCGTCATGATTGCCGCCAAGAGCAAGAGAGCCAAGACCGCCCTTATATGCAGTAACCTGCAGCGGCGCTGACTGCGGACCGTCATAATCGAGATTGCCTCCGAATACGTAAAGATTGGCGTGGTTGAACATGTCGAAGAGTTCGGCCCGGAACTGCAAGTCGAACCGTTCGGTGAGTTTGAAAGACTTGGCGATCGCGAGATCGCTGTTCCAGGCGCCCGGCCCGCGGAACTGGTTTCTGCGAGTCATATTGGCCGGATAGGGCCCGAAGTCCGAAATACCCAGCGCTGGATCGAGAGGAGCGAAACTAGCTGGTAGGGGCACCGTCAAGACATTGAATACACCCGGCGTTCCACTGGGCACAGGTGCGCCGGTGTGGAACTGCGTGATGGGAGTAGCTGGTGTCAATCGCGGTACCGTATAAAAGTTAAAGTCGTTGGTGTAGTCGTACACGGAGAACGGAATCCCCGTGCGTGCCGTGATGATGCTCGAGAATATCCAGCCGCCCAGCGCTTGCCGCTCCAAGCCACGTCCGCTCTTGAACCAGGGCGTCTCCCAAATCGGAGAAACCACGACGCGGTTCCGAATGTCGTAGTCCGAGCTTCCCCAATCCAGTTTCGGATCGAGCACGTTGGTGTATCCAAGACTGCCGATATATCCCGAGCCGCCCTGGAGGTCTTCCGAGAAAGTTGAGCTGATGTCATCCAGCGAGTGCGACCAAGTGTAATTGGCAACCAGACTCAGGCCTGTGTTGTGAATATTTTGCGTTTGAAACTTCAAATTTAGAGCGTTGTAGCTGCTTGAACCCAGGCTGCCGCGCATGTTGATGTTGGAATACTGATTGTTCGGCCGCACGAGGCAAATAGGTTCATCCGTGTCGGGATCATTCGGCGTTCCCTCTCCCGCGCACTCACCGCTGGAAGGATTATCACCCAGGTAGAAATTGCCCGCGCCCAGTAGGTTGATGTTCTCGATGTCGTACAGATGAACCCCGTGCGTTCCGCTGTAAGAAACCTCAAACACCGTGTTCCTGGCCAGTTCCCGCTGAACGCCGAGGCTCCAGAACTGCGTCGAGGCCGTCTTGATTCGCGGGTCCGGCATGCGCAATTCCGAAGGAGGAAGCGGACTCGCCGGGCCAGGTTCACCAAGAGGTCCAAGACTGTTGTTGGTAATAACCACCGTGCACGTCACGGATGCGGGCGGACACGTGGCGGACACCACGGCGCTAGCCGGCGGATTGAAACTCGCGTTGTAGGTCACGTTGCCGAAGTTGCGCTCGTAGCTGATGCCGTAGCCGCCCCTCAAACTGGTCTTGCCGTCTCCAAAGATGTCGTAGGCAAAACCAACTCGTGGCGCCGGCGTCCCCCAGTCCGGAGCCCAGAATTGGCCGACCGAACTCTGCTGTGTAAGAGAGACCCCGCCGCTTGCGACTTGCTCGTATAGGCCTGCGCCCGGACCGAAATAGAAGTTCGAATCGAGGTCCTGGTGATTGTTGTGCTGCACGCCAAAATGTTCCCATCGCAAACCGTAGTTGAGAGTGAGCCGGCGAGTTGCGCGGAAGCTGTCTTGCGCGTAGACCGCCCAGTCTTTGTAGCGATAGCTCCGCGACGCATCGGCGCTGGTCAGCGGCGGGGTCACCTCGCAGCCAGGAGTCGTGATCAGATCGGTGGGGCTGCCTGTATTCCAATACCCTGGCGTTGCGACGCAGGGGAGTGCACCTTGGGGATTCACTCTCCCTGCAAAGTTGATCAGTGAGCTGCCATTGGGGTTCCCGAACGTGTTGACCAGGGCATCCATTCCTGCCTGCAGCGTGCCCGTGCCGCCGAGCTGTTCCACTGCTTGAACGTATGCGCCATACGCCACGTTCAGTTGTATGTAGGTAAATTGCCCGCCGAACTTCAGCGAGTGCTTCCCCTTGGTCCAGGACAGGTCGTCCTCCGCCTGAACCGTGTTCTGAGGACCGCCGAAGGGAAGCCCACCGAGGCCGGGGGCTACGTTCTCCAGCCCCGGCAAATCAATTACGTTGCCGGTGGCAGGGTCTGCGGGTGAGCCCGAATTGATAAACAGGTTCGGTGTGTTGGTCAACGCTGTATCGAAGGAATCCGCGTCGTTGAACCGCGTGAAACTGAACTTCGCGCTATTCAGAACATTTGCGCTGAAGGTGTGGTTCATCGTAACGAGGTACGACTGGTTCACGTTTAGGCTGCCGACGTTGTACTCGGGATACGCCGAGTAGGAAGTCGAGCCGTTAAATTCATCTTCGTCTTCGCGGCCCACGCGGAGAAACAACGTGGTCTTATCGCTCACGTTGTAGTCAATGCGACCCAGCAGTCTGTAGGTGTTCTGCGGAACATCGCCGCCGGCATCGAATGGCGCCTTAAAATTGATGACGTCAAAGATCGGCTGCGTAGGTGAAACCGGAGTTACGCCGTTGATCGGATTGATTACCAGACCGTTCGCGGCCAAATCCCCTGCGGTTACGGTGCTGGACGGAGCCGCGGTCGCGCCTGCGAAGGCGGTGAAATACGACGCGGCGTTGGTCGGCAACAGGGCCGTAAAGCTTGGATCGAACACCTCCGCCGTAACGCTCGCCTCGCTCCGAACCCGCGTCCACTCCGTGCTCTCAAAGATGAACAGCTTATCCTTGATGATCGGTCCGCCGGCCGCAAAGCCAAATTGATTCCGCGTGTAATTGCCCCTCGGGATGTCGTTTACGTTGTTCTCGTATGTGTTCGAGGTGTACGCGGAGAGCCGGTTATATTCCCAGGCAGACCCGTGAATTTCGTTCGTCCCCGATTTCGAGGACACGTTCACCACCCCTCCCGAAGCTCGGCCATACTCGGGCGAGAAGTTGTTTGTGATAATGCTGTATTCCTGCACCGAGTCTATGGGAACTTGCTCACCCACCGTGGCCCCGAATACCGCTATGTTTTCGACTCCATCCAGCAGGATTTCCGTACCCGCCTCCCGTTGCCCGTTCAGGGAGTAGCCTACGCCCTGGCCGCTGATACTTTGGGAACTCGCCATCGCGTTCGAGGTGGTTGCGTCGCCGCTGCTAACATTCCCCGAGATCGCCACGAAGTCGTAGGGGTTTCGCGTAAGACTGGGCAGGTCGGCCAATTCCTGAGAATTGACGGTCTGCGAAAGCTCCTGCGTCGTCGTGTTGACCGACGTTCCGCCTTCGCCCACTACCTCCACTACCGTCGTCTGGCCGCCCACGCTGAGCTGCGCATCCACGGTAACCTTGCCGCCCACCGTCACCTCGGCGCGAATCTTGAATGCCGAGAAGTTGCTCGTGGTTACGGTAACGTCGTAGAGACCCGGCTGAAGTCCAGGGATCTGGTATTGGCCCGTGGAGTTGGATTTCGTGCTCCTCTCCGCCCCAGTCGCGACGCTCTTCGCCGTCACGTTGGCTCCAGGGATTACGGCCCCTGTCGGGTCCGTAACAGTTCCGGACATCGTTCCGGCTTCCGTTTGTGACCAGGCCGGCTGCACGCTGAACATCACCGCCGCTACCAGAGCCAGAATAACCAAAACTGTGTACTTCATCGCCCGCCTCCTTTGATTCGTATGCGCCGGACCCCATCTTGCCGGCCGGAAAAACTCACCCCATTGCACAAAGACACTTAAGGATGAAGTTCGTATGGCAAGTTGATATCCATTGATCGCCATAAATAAAGGCCACATAATCAATAGGATAAGAAGATATGCAAAACTGCATGGGTCGTCGAATACAGTTATACATATACGCAAATTGGAACCTATCCGTGTTGGCGCTTTCATGATCTCCGAGCTGTCTGGCGTGGTCCTGTCACAGAGAGAATTTGGCTCGAAGAACGCCGCGCGGGGATGGCGTCGCGAATGCCGACTTGCGTAATTTCCGTCCGCAATCTCGTGGTACGAGTCGGATTGAGTTCGGGCCAGAACCGCCCGGGTAACTCCGAGTAGGAGGCCGGCATCAAACCTCTCTCCAGCCCATAGCTGCGCCTGAAACGCTCTCGGAAGCTCGACTCGTGTCTCGTCACTGCACGGGACACAGAAGTCGCCAGTTGGCACGAGCTTCCAAAACCCAATTACTCCCAAGGAGGAACTTTTCATGCTGCGTAAACTGTCTTTATTGGTTGGACTTGCCTCGCTGACATCGCTGGCGGCGCACGCGCAGGGTCTCGGCGACAAAGTTGAATTATTTGGCGGCTATTCCTACATGCGCACGGCCTCTCCATCGTTCAATTTGAACGGGTGGGAACTCGCCGGCCAGTACAAAGTGACGGATTGGCTAGGCGGCGTCGGCGACTTCGACGGACACTATGGGTCGCCGAACGGCTTTAGCACCTCACTGCATACGTTCCTGTTCGGACCGGAGGTTTCCTGGCCGGCCCGTGTTTCTCCCTTCGCACACGTGCTTTTCGGCGGCGCCCACGTCAGCTCGGGCAGCTTCTCGGACACCTCGTTTGCGATGGCAGTTGGCGGTGGAATTGATACCCGGCTGATCCACGGAATCTACTGGCGGATCTTTCAGGGCGATTACCTTCCCACGTTCTTCGGCAATTCCCGGGAGAATAATGCAAGACTCTCGACGGGTATCGTGGTCCGGTTCTAAACCCGAATCCAATTTGGCGATAAGGGAGCGGGTCGCCTCCCAAGCGTAATCGGCGATCCGCTCCTGAACATCAATCCGTGATCTCAATCCAAAACAAAGTTCACGGTGACCTGTGTCTCGACCTCAACCGCCTGCCCATCCAGCAGCGTTGGACGGTAGCGCCACTGCCGCACCGCCGCTCGCGCGGCCTCCGCAAGGATGGGATTTCCGCTGAGGACCTCTATCTGGCGCACCTCGCCATCGGTGCCGATCACTGCGCGAAGCACCACGGTGCCGGAGAGGCGCATGAGCTTTGCGATCGGCGGGTAATCAGGCTGCACGCGATGAATCAGCGAAGCATCCATCACGCCGAGGCTGACCATGCGTGGCTTGCCCGCCGGTGCGGGCCGCGCGATTTGGATTACGGGGCCGGCTTCACTCCCGCCCGGGATCTCAGCCGACGGACCCGGCTGCAAGGTTAAATTTCCATACCTGTCAGCGCCCGGCGGCTCCGGTTCTGCGTCGTCCACGACATGTGGAGGAATGACGGGTGGTTGAAATAGCGGCCGTTCCGTCGCATTGCGCGGAGCGAGCGGATGATGCTCGCTCCGGTGAGGCGGCGCTGAGCGGGAATTGTGCTCGCCGTGGTATGGCGGCAGGGGTGTCAAAGTGAGTTGCGGAGACAGCACCCCGAGCGTTACCAGGGGCCACAGCAGCACGCCGGCAATCACCACGGCCTCCAAGGAGAGGGACGCCACCAGCGCCTTCCCCCGCAAACTCCTGGCACGTTTGTTTGACGCCGCGTCGCTATCCACCATGCACTGAGACAGGTTTCCTAGATCGCTCATGGGCACACCTCCAGCGTTCTCTCGGACACGCTCGAAATTTCTCTTGAGGCGCGCTGCCCAGATCGGTCGAGCTAGGCAACGGTGGCCGGACGTCGAAGTTCGCGCGACCTCTACATTACATTGCATAGACACCGATGCTGCCAAGCGGTTCCCGGAGTGCCCGTTTAGGGCGCCAAACACCTTGTAACATATTGTAAAAAGGACGTTTGGCTTGTTTCATGAGAAAGGTGCATCACTTCGCGGCGTGCGTGCGTCTAAGGTGATGTAGGCGCCCCTATCGGGGCTCATAAATCATAGAGGGGTTATACATATGAATCGTTCTTCTGCAGAAACAGTGGGTGTTCGCTTCACGGCTTGGGCCGCGCTGAACCGCGACCCTCTCGAGGACACAGTTGAATTCACGTGCCCGCATTGCGGGACGCGGGGAGCCAAGGCCGCCCGCCGGCCGCGGTCCGAGTATCATTTCACCGACGGGTTCGTACAGGACCTGCAGGGTGAGATGAGCCGCTGCGCGGGCTGCAAGCGGTCGCTGCGTGTTTCTCCCGTGGTCCTGCTGCATGACCGGGATGAACAGCGGCGGTTCAACGCCGTCTTCCTGGCGGACGCGGAAATCTCCAAGAACTAAGCCCACGGGGCTAAGATTCCGACCTTAGGCATCGTCGCTGGCGGTGTGTCTGCGCCCCGCTGAAAGCGTTCCTTCGAAGAACGGTCGGCGAACCTAAACGACATCGGGCGCGAGATGGAATTTCTCCATCTCGCTGCGAACGTGATTGAACGCTTCGTCCACCGTGTCGGCGAACTGCAGCATTTTGTACTCGCGCTCGTTGACGGTGCCGGTCCGCACCATGTGCTTCCAGTCAATTACCTTGTGCCAGTATTTTCGCCCGTAGATGAGAATCAAATGGTGCGACGACATTTTCTTCGTCTGCATCAGCGTAAGCACTTCCCACAGCTCGTCCATCGTGCCGAATCCGCCGGGAAACACAATCAAAGCCTTGGCCATTTGCGCGAACCATAGTTTGCGCATGAAAAAATAATGGAAACAGAAATTCAGTTCCGGACTGATGAACGGATTCGGCCGCTGCTCGTGCGGCAGTTGAATACTTAATCCCATGGACGTTCCGCCGGCCTCGGCCGCGCCTCGGTTCGCGGCTTCCATGATTCCCGGGCCGCCGCCCGAGCAGATCACGAAGCGCTTCGGCTGGTTCCCCAACGTCATCGACCACGACGTAATCCGGCGCGAAAGCTCGCGCGCCTCTTCGTAATAGCGCGACATACCCACGATGGATTTCGCGGCAATCAATTTCGTGCGCCATGTACCTGTGCGGCGCCCTCGCGCGGCGCGGCGCAGTTTCTGCAGCTGAGCGATTGCTCGATCGCGCGGCTGAATGCGCGCTGAACCGAACATCACGATTGTGTCCGCCACGTTCGCCTTCCGAATGCGGTTGATCGGATCAATATATTCCGCCAGGATCCGCAGCGGCCTGGCCGGAAGACTCTCCATGAATTCCGGGTCCTCGTAGGCCAGTTTCGACATCGGCAAATGCCCAAAGCGCTTCATGATTCCCCCTCGCAAGTTGTGCAGGAAGCATTCTAGCCCGTCGTCCGCCGGCAATGCGCCCTGATCGCGCGCCAGCGTCCGATCGTGTAACGGTCTGCTTGCCGCTTGCGTGAATGGGATTCACCCGCGGGAATAGTGCAGTCGGAAAGTACAGGAGAAGATCAGCAAAAAGTCTAGGACCCGGAGGAGAGGTATAGGACTGTCCCTGAGGACAGCTTCCGGAAATTCTACGAAGCGCTGCGGGCGGTTCCGGCCGGCCTGGGATCTTCCCCGAGAAGTTCGCGGGCGGTAAAAATCGAGCGGTAGTTGTATTTTGCGCGCAGCATTTCGGAGCCGCCCTCTTCGCGATCCACCAGGCTGATGACGGCGACGACTTCGCAACCCTCGCGCTCGGCGGCTTCGATCGCTTCCTGCGTGGAGCCGCCCGTGGTGCAGACGTCATCAACAATTGCGACGCGCTTGCCGCCCGTTTCTTCCATTCCTTCGATTTGCTTCTTGCGGCCATGGTCCTTGGCGGCTTTACGAACTAAGAACCCCTGCACGGGCCGCTTCTCGATCGCACTCACCACGATTGCCGCGGACACTACGGGATCCGCTCCCATGCTGAGGCCGCCGATGGCGTCCGGCTTCACGCCCATTTCGTCGAGCAGCTGCAAAACGCAATAGCCCGTAAGCCGCGCGCCCTCGGGATCGAGCGTCGTGAGCCGGCAGTCGAGGTAATAGTTGCTTTTCTTGCCGGAGGCCAGCGTGAAATCGCCGCGCTTAATCGATTTCGCGCGGAGTAGATTCGCCAGCTGTTCTCGATGACTCACTTACTTCTTCTCCGGTTCGGCGGCGGGCTCTTCCTCGAGGATGGCGGCGGCTGCGGCGATGCGGTCGCCCTCATCCAGGCGCAGAAGGCGAACGCCCTGCGTCGAGCGGCCGGCCTCGCGGATTTCGCCGGAGTGCACGCGAATCACTTTGCCGTGGCCGGTGATGATCATGGTGTCGGAATCCTCGCGGACCTGGAGAGCGGCGACAACCGGGCCATTTCGGTCGGTTGATTTTAGATTGATGACGCCCTTGCCGCCGCGCGAGGTGACGCGGTATTCGGCGAGAGGCGTACGCTTGCCGTAGCCCTTTTCAGCCACGGTGAGCATTAGCGAGGTGAGCGATTCGCGGATCTCGTCGCTTTCGAGCTCGTCGAGGTCCTGCGTCTCCTTCTTGTATTCCTTCTGAATGATCCCGAAATCCACCTGCACGGCGTCCATGGAAACCACGAAATCGCCCTTGGCGAGATCCATGCCGTTGACGCCGCCGGCGGCGCGGCCCATGGGACGCACCTCCGTCTCGCGGAACAGGATGGCCTGGCCATCGTGGCTCGCGAGGAAAACCATCTGCTTGCCGTCGGTGAGCTTGGCGCCGATCAGCTCGTTATTCGACTCGAGATTGATGGCGATGATTCCGGAGGGCCGCGGATTGGAGAATTCGGCAAGCTCCGTCTTTTTCACCGTGCCGTCCTTGGTGGCGAGCAGAACGTAGCGGCCGGCCTCTTCCAGATTGCGCGTGGGGACAACGGCCCGGAGGGTTTCGCCGTCCTGAAACCGAACCAGGTTGGCGAGCGCTTTTCCGCGCGTGGCCGCGGCGGCTTCGGGGATTTCGTAAACCTTCAGCCAGTAAACGCGGCCCTTGGAGGTAAACAGCAAAATGTAGCTGTGCGCGGACGCGGTGAAGAAGTGCTCGACGAAATCGTCATCGCGGGTTTTCGCGCCGATGCGGCCCTTGCCGCCGCGCGATTGATGGCGATAGGTGTCAACCGAGGTGCGTTTGACATAGCCCGCATGGCTGACGGTAATGGCCATCTCCTCGTCTTTGATCAGGTCCTCGAGCTTGATTTCCTCGACGCGGTCCACGATCTGCGTGCGACGCTCGTCACCGTAAGATTTCAGCACTTCCCGCAGCTCCGCGACGATGACGCTCTTCAGCTTCTTTTCGCTCGCGAGGATGGACTGCAGTTCGGCGATGCGCTCGCGGATCTGGGCGAGTTCCTTGAGGATTTCGTCCACGGACAGCTGCGTCAGGCGGTGTAATTGCAGTTCGAGAATGGCGTCAATCTGGATGTAGCTGAGGTCGAGACCGGCGCCGGAGCTGATGGCCGTGATGCCGTACTTTTTGGCGTCGAGCTTGATGCCCTTGATCGTGGTTTCGCGGCTGCCGACCATCACGCGGACGGATTTGTTCTCGAAGAATTCGTGCAAATTCTCGCGGGCATTCGCGCGGCTCGACGACCCGCGAATAATTTTGATGACGTCGTCAATGTTGTCGAGAGCGATGTGGTAGCCGAGCAGGATGTGCTCGCGCTCCTGCGCTTTGCGGAGCTCGTACTGCGTGCGGCGGCGCACCACGTCCACGCGGTGCTCGATGAACAGGCGCAATAATTCGAGCAAGCCCAGCTCGCGCGGCTGTCCGGCGACGATCGCGAGCAGGATCATGCCGAACGATTCCTGCATCTGCGTCTGCTTGAAAAGGTGCGCGAGAATAATCTGCGGTTCTTCGTCGCGCTTGATTTCGATCACGATGCGCATGCCGTCGCGATCGCTTTCGTCGCGGATGTCTGCAATGCCTTCAATTTTCTTGTTCTGGATCAGCTCGGCGATGTGCTCGATCAGCCGGGCTTTATTGACCTGATAGGGCAGCTCGGTGACGACGATGTCCTGGCGGTCCTTGCCTCGCTGCTCGATGGCAGCCTTGGCGCGGACCTGAAACGATCCGCGGCCCGTCTTGTACGCCTGCTCGATTCCTTCCCGGCCATAGATGAAGCCGCCGGTGGGGAAATCCGGGCCGGGCACGATCTTCATCACTTTTTTCAGATTTGCGTCCGGCTCTTCGATCAGCAGGATTGCCGCTTCCACGGTTTCCTTCAAATTGTGCGGCGGGATGTTCGTTGCCATTCCGACAGCGATTCCGGTCGAACCATTGACCAGCAGGTTGGGGATCCGCGTGGGGAGAACGACCGGCTCGTGTTCGCTCTCATCGAAGTTGGGAATGAAATCAACGGTTTCCTTTTCGATGTCCGCGAGCATTTCCTCGGCGATTTTCGAAAGGCGCGCTTCGGTGTAACGCATCGCAGCCGGCGGATCGCCGTCAACCGAGCCGAAGTTTCCCTGCCCATCCACCAGCGGATAGCGCATGTTGAAATCCTGGGCCATGCGCACCAGCGCGTCGTACACGGGCGAATCGCCGTGCGGATGGAATTTGCCGAGGACTTCGCCGACGATTTTCGCGCACTTGCGGTAGGACTTGGTCGAGGTGAGGCCCAGCTCGTACATGCCGAAGAGGATGCGGCGGTGGACGGGCTTGAGTCCGTCGCGCACGTCGGGCAGAGCGCGCCCGATGATTACGCTCATGGCGTAATCGAGGTACGACTTCTTCATTTCCGATTCGATATCAACCGGAGTCAGTATCTGGTTCGGATTCGGATCGTCAGCCATTGCGGCCCCTTAGTGATTCGTAAGTAGTGATTTGTGATTGGTGAAAAGCATTCCTGGTGCGCCGCCGACCCTCGCAATTGTGTGTCACTTCTTTAGGGCGCCCATCGTTTGTTTTCAATGACTTATGAGTGAAATTACTTTGCATGGTGTGACACTTTGTTTCGCGCAAATCGGCGCTCTCCGCGCGGTTCGTTGCGCCCGCCGCCCGGCGCCAATCGGTCCGTTCGTATTCAGTCAAAGTGCTCATCGCGTCCAGACTACCAACTCCAGGCCCAGAAAAAAGAATGTGCGCCTGTGGACTTTTTTCGGTTCCACAATTCCTGCTGGCCGAAGCCCCCACGGCTGAAGCCGTGAATCTTGAGAGCCATTTTTCGCGGGACTTAAGTCCCGCGCTTTCACCTGGCCTAAGAGCAAATTCACCGCTCGGCATCTCCAGCTACTTCGCGGCAGGATCATATTTCACGGCGCAGGCCAGGTTCCCTTCCGTGTCGAGAAACTTCACGATCCAGGCGACGCCGCGAATCGCGGCTTTGGGCATCACGATCTTGCCGCCATTCGCTTCCACGGCGTGGGCGGCTGCGTCCACGTCGTCCACAACGATCGAACATTCAAAGCCGATCACAGGCTGCGGCGCGGAATTGAATTTGCGCGATTGAATGGCGCCGAGCGGAGCGAGCATGTTGCCGGCTGCGTCCTTGATCTGACAGAAGTCGGTCATCGCGCCGCCGTAGCCCTGGAACGTCCAGCCGAAAACGCCGCCGTAAAATTTCCGCGCGCGCTCGAGATCATCGGCGTAAATCGCGAAGTGCGCGAGCTGATTGGCCATAACTCTCTCCGTCAGGGCACGGCTTTAGCGGTGCCGAACGTTGCGACAGCGCTCAGGGGTTTTAACCCCTGAGGGATATCATCGCAGCGAAAATGCGCCGAGGCCGACGACCATGGATACTCGGCTGGCGACGCAGCAAAATGTTTCTTCACCGGATTGCGCGCGAGGTAGCCGACGTGCAATCTGTAGTCCGCAACGTCGCGAATTCGGTGGTCGCTGAATCCGCGCTGCCACACAGGAAATCGAAACATCAGTTTCTCGCGAATGGCCTTCGCCGAGCCGCCCTTTATGAACTGAACGGCGCGCTCGAGAGTCGTGCTTCGGCCGGGCGTAAGCAGTGCATGAAAGTGATCCGGCATAAGTACGAATTCGTGCAGCAAATAAGCTCCCTCGTCACGGTAATGCAAAAGCGACTCGATAAAGATCTCGCAGGGCGGCGAAACGCTAAAAATCGCCCGGCTTTGCCACGTGCGAGAGGTCACGAAATATGTTCCCGGGGAACTCGCATGTCGTTTCGGCGTAGCCATTTCCCCTCAGCGGCTGAAGCCGCTCTCCTTTGCGCACCTTTTTGGCACGGCTGAAGCCGTGCCCTGACGAAGAAGGTGCAACGCGACTCCAAGCCCCGGATCAAATATCGAGGTTCACGACTTCGAGGGCGTTTTGCTCGATGAATTTGCGGCGTTCCTCGACGTTTTCGCCCATGAGCGTCGAAAAAATGGTTTCGGCGGCGACGGCGTCTTCCAGGCGCACCTTCAGGAGCGTGCGCGTTTCGGCGTTCATGGTGGTGGCCCAGAGCTGCTCGGGATTCATTTCGCCGAGGCCTTTGAAACGCGTGATGGTGAAATCCTTCTTGGCATCTTCCAACACATAATTCAGGACGCCGAGCGAATCTTCCTTCGTCACTTTGTCGCCATTGTGCGTGATGGTGAACGGCGGCTTATCGCTTTCGTCTATGGCCTGACGCAGAACCCGGAGGCGTTTGTAATCGGGCGTGGCTGCCAGCGCCCAATTGATGCGGCGCTCGCCGCCGTTGGTGAGCACCAGCTCGTGCAGGCTGTGCTCTTCGTCGTAAGCGAGCTTGACCTCGAGATTCAGCTTGGCCTTTTCGATGGCCTTCACCAGCTCCTGCAGCTTTTTCTTGTCGGCGAAATCGGCTTTCTTGTCGAGGTCGCTTTCGGCCAGCAGCTCGACCAGCTTCGGATCGCGCAGGCGACGCCCGAGCTTCGCGGAAATCTGCTCAAGCTCCTGAATGTTCAACAGGAATTGCGTGAGGTCGCCGCCTTCGAGCGGTTTCCCGGTCTTGCCCTTGACCATGTGCTCTTCGGTGGCGCGCTTCATCAGCTCGCGCGAAAATTCGCGCTCGTCGCGGATGTAGCGGTCCATCTTGCCGCGTTTCACGCGATAGAGCGGCGGCTGGGCGATGTAGATATGTTCTTTCTCGATGAGCTCGCGCATGTGGCGGAAGAAAAACGTGAGCAGGAGGGTGCGAATGTGGCTGCCGTCCACATCCGCGTCGGTCATCAGGATCACTTTGTGATAGCGCAGCTTGCTGGCGTCGAAATCATCCTTGCCAATGCCGGTGCCGAGCGCGGTGATGATGCAGCGGATTTCTTCGTGGCCCAGCATCTTGTCGTAGCGGGCCTTTTCGACGTTGAGGATTTTGCCTTTGAGCGGCAGGATGGCCTGGTAACGGCGGTCGCGCCCGCCCTTGGCCGAGCCGCCGGCGGATTCGCCCTCGACAATGAAAATCTCGCAGCGCGCTGGATCGCGTTCCTGGCAGTCCGCGAGCTTTCCCGGGAGGCCGCTGGAATCGAGCGCGGATTTGCGGCGCGTCAGCTCGCGGGCCTTGCGGGCGGCTTCGCGCGCGCGGGCCGCGTCAATGCACTTGCCTATAATCTTCCGCGCGATTGACGAGTGCTTGTCGAAATATTCGCCGAGCTTTTCGTTGACGAGCGATTCGACGAGACCTTTGATATCGCTATTGAGCTTGCCCTTGGTCTGGCCTTCGAACTGCGGCTGCGGAAGTTTTACCGAGACGACGGCGACAAGACCCTCGCGCACGTCGTCGCCATTGATCGTGACTTCGTCCTTCTGCTCCTTGAGCATGCCGAAGGAGTTCGCGTAGTAGTTGATCGTGCGCGTGAGCGCGGAGCGGAAGCCGGAAAGGTGCGTGCCGCCGTCCACGGTGTTGATCGTGTTGGCAAAAGCAAAAATATTCTCGGCATAGCTGTCGTTGTATTGAATCGCGATTTCGATGTCCACCTGCTCGCGCTTGCCCTCCATGTAAATGGGCGAATCGTGCAGGACGCCTTTGCCGCGATTCAGGTGCTTGACGAATTCGGCGATGCCGCCGGTGAATCGAAACTCGGTCTTTTTATTCGAGCGCTCATCTTCGAGCGTGATTTTCAGGCCCTTGTTCAGGAAGGCCAGCTCGCGCAGACGCTGCGACAGTGTGTCGTAGCTGTAGGTGACGGTGTTGAAAATCGAAGGATCGGCGTGAAAGGTGATCTTCGTGCCGGTTTTTTTCGTTTTGCCGGAAGCTTTCAGCTTCGAGGTGGGGACGCCCTTTTCGTAGGACTGTTCCCAGACTTCACCTTCGCGCCAGATCTCGAGGTCGAGCCAGTCGGAGAGTGCGTTGACGACCGAAACGCCGACGCCGTGCAGGCCGCCGGAAACTTTGTAGGTGTCGCTATCAAATTTTCCGCCCGCATGCAGCACGGTCATCACGACTTCGGCGGCGGGCTTTTTTTCCGTGGCATGCATGTCCACGGGAATGCCGCGACCGTTGTCCGTGACGGTGACGCTGTTGTCGTCGTGCACGACTACGTTGATCTCGTCGCAATAGCCGGCCATCGCCTCGTCAACCGAGTTGTCGGCAACTTCCCAGACGAGATGGTGCAAACCCATTTCACCGGTTGAGCCGATGTACATCGCGGGGCGTTTGCGGACGGCTTCGATGCCGCCGAGAACTTTGATTGAGGTCGCGTCGTACTTGTGCCCGGCGACCTTGGCGGCCGGAGTTTCTTTTTCAGCCATGAATCGTACGTCTCCCCTCAGATGGCGAGCGATGCTTAGCGAAACTGTGATTCTCGATTGGTGCCAGGGAAGGCGGTCGCGCGGAATGTGCCCGACACTGCCCGCTAAACTTCTGGCGGGTTAACCTTTCCCATTGGTCCCATTCCCTCGAAAAATTGCTGCCGAGCTGGGACTCGAAGGGTTTTTCAGGGCTCCATCCCGTCTCGTTCCGAAAATTTCGGGCGGACGCGGCGAAGCCTTTTTCTCCCCGCGGAAGAGGGAGCCGATCACTTGCGACTCGCCGTTTTCAGCCGCCAGTTCTGGCGCTGGCGGGCTTGGCGCGACGCAAGTTTGGTGCGAACAAAATGCCGTTCGGGAGGAACCTCGAACAATTAAATTTTACCGGATGTAGCCGGAATTCACAAGGCGATTCTCAGATTGAGTAGGCGATTTATCACGCTTATATTCAATAGTTTATGGCTGGTTGTAAGGCGCTCAGAAGGGGAATTTGAGGGAGGTCATTTGGCGCGCGCAAGAGCGCCGACGGGCGGACGTGAACGCCTGGAAATGGGGCAATATTGAAGTTTTTTCGCGGGCGCGGCGGTCAGATGCGCATGGGCATCACGACGTAGCGGTAGCGGCTGGATTCATCGCCGAGAGGGCGGAGCTGGCCGGCGGATTGTTCGTCCTTCAGCTCGAAACTGATCGGGCCATCCGCGGCGGCGGCGAGAAAATCGAGCAGGTATTGCGCGTTGAAACCGATGGCGATGGTCTCGCCCTTGAATTCTTTCTCGATGACTTCTTTTGCCTCTCCATATTCTGGGCTCGACGCGGAAATTTCCAAACCTTCCTTGGAGAGCATGAACTTCACGGCGTGCGAGCGCTGGTCCGCAAGCTGCGAAACGCGGCGGAGCGCGTCCTGGAGCTCGCTGCGCTCAATAGTGACCGTTTTAGTGACATCACGCGGCAGGACTGCCTCGTAATTCGGGAATTGCCCGGTAAGTTTGCGGCAGGTGAGCAAGCGGCGGCCAAACTGGAAGAAAAGATGGCTCTCGTCCTGCCCGAACTCAACGACGGCGTCGTCGCTCGACTCCGCGGCGAGGCGCTGCACTTCATTCATCGCTTTCTTGGGAACGAGCACGCGCGTCTCGGTGGGAAGTCCTTCAAATTTGTGGTCCGTCTCGACCATGGCGAGGCGGTGGCCATCGGTCGCGACCATCGTGAGCGAACCCGGCTTCACGACGAGCAGCGCGCCATTCAGCGTGTAGCGCGATTCTTCGAGCGAGATGGCGAACGTGGTCTTGGCGATCACGCTGGCGAGCAGCTTTGCGGGAATCTTTACGAGCGCATGCGGAAATTCGGGTAGCGCCGGGAAATTATCCTTCGACATGCCGACAAATTTGTAGTTCCGGCGATCACAGGTGATGTGGACGTAATGATTTTCGAGCAGCTTGAAACGAATCTCTTCGTCCGGGAGCAACCTGACCAGCTCAAGAAGTTTTTTGGCCGGGATCGTGCCTGCGCCCTCCTTCTTGACCTTGGCCTCGCACGATGTGCGAATGCTCAACTCAAGATCGGTGGCGGTGATGGTTAGCTGGTTGCCCTTGGCCTCGCAGAGAAGATTGGACAAAATCGGAATCGTCGTCTTGCGTTCGACAACGCCCTGCGTCAACAAAAGCTCTTCCAGCAAATCAAACTTCTTTACGCTGAATTCCATCTCTTGGGCAGTCCTTGCGCTGGTTTCTGGGCTCATCGTCGAGTACGGCTACTGTACTTCTTTTCTTAAATTCTATAAAGATAAGAAAACCGTCGCCGTCGCCGCATCTGTGGATTTCCCCAAAAGCGATCTAACCTGCGTTCCACGCTGCGCTTAACGTACTAGTGGTACTGTGCAAATCCAGGTGCCGCGGTGCAAAAGAGCCGTAGGAGCGGGCGCGATCCGAGCCGGAGGACGTATTGCACAATTGATTCACAGCCAGAGACCACGCGCTGCCCGCTTTCGAATGCAAACTCTAACCGAATGAGTCCAGTAACCTGTTGATCGTTTTGTTTAAATCTTTGTCCACCTGCCGCAAGGTCTCGATTTTGTTGATCGAGTGCAGCACTGTGGTGTGATGCTTGCCGCCGAACTGTTTTCCGATTTCCGGAAGCGACGCCGACGTGAGCTGCTTGACGAGGAACATGGCAACCTGGCGCGGATACGCAATCACCTTGGAGTTGCTGCGGATTTTCAGGTCCTGGGCGCGCAGGCCGAAGACTTCGCCGACCGCCTTCTGGATCTGTTCGATGGTGACCTTCTTTTCCTGCGTCTCGATGATGGCCTTCAGTACCTGCTGCGCCGTCGCCAGATTGATCTCCGCGCCAGTGAGCGAGGCGTAGGCCATCAGGCGGATCAACGCGCCCTCCAGCTCGCGGATGTTGGACTTGATGGCGCGGGCGATGAATTCGGCGACGTCGTCCGGAATGTGCACGCGCTCGTTGTCGGCCTGCTTCTGAAGAATGGCGATCTTCGTTTCGAGATCGGGCATCTGGATATCGGCGATCAATCCCCACTCAAAGCGCGAGCGCAAGCGTTCCTCGATCGCCGAGATTTCCTTGGGCGGGCAATCGGAAGAAATCACGATCTGTTTCTGCTGATCGTAGAGCGCGTTGAAGGTGTGAAAAAATTCCTCCTGCGTTCGCTCGGCGCGCGCGATGAACTGGATATCGTCCACCATCAGGACGTCCATGTTGCGAAATCGGTCGCGGAAGGCGGGCATGCGCTCGAAGCGGATCGAGGCGATCACTTCATTCGTAAACTTCTCCGCGCTGATGTAGGTGAGCCGCAGCGCCGGATTGCGGCGCTTCAGCGTGTGGCCGATGGCCTGCATCAGGTGCGTTTTGCCCAGCCCCACACCGCCGTAAAGGAAGAGTGGGTTGTACGATTTCGAAGGCTGCTCGGCCACGGCGACGGCCGCGGCGTGCGCGAATTGGTTCGACGAGCCCACGATGAACTTGTCGAACGTGTAGCGCGGGTTGAGCTGGTTGCTTGAGGAGTCGAAATCAAGCTTCGCCTGCGGGGACACTACCGGATTCGCCGCGGCGGGTTCCGCTTCCACGCAGACGAACTCGAGCGCCAGCCCCGGCCGGCCGATCTCGACCAACACAGCTTGCAGCAGCTCGCCGTAAGTCTCCGTAAGGCGCTTGCAGAACAGGCGCGTGGGGACGCGGATCACCAAAACGTTTTCGTCAGACCGCTCCTGCCGTGTGGGACGAAACCAAGTGGCGTAACTATGTGGATTTACGCGACGCTCCGCATGCTGCAGTATTTTGTCCCAGAGATTCATTAAGAAAATCAGCCCCCGCGCATTTTCCACCGATGTGGAAATGCTGTGGAAACCCTCTCTCCCCTTGAGAGAGGGACTTGGTGGTCTAGCCTTTCAGGCTCAATGCTGCAAGTTCGCGCCACGTTCCTGCGGCATTGCTTACGTGCTGGAGTACGATTGCAAAATGTCTCAGTTAGGCGAGCGGGGATTCTGCCTAAACGCAACGCGATGAGCAAGAGAAAATTTCACGAACGAGTGATGCTCGCTCCACATACAATTCACAGTTTTTCCACAGCGCAAACTCAACTGAGGATTCTCAAGAAAAGCACGTTCGCAGCGCATCGAATGGGCCTTACGATGGAGTTCTGCAGAAAAAATTCCACACGATTTTCCACAGGCGCCATTTCAACAAGCGCCGCCTCAGTCGCTATTGTGGGATGCCGGCGACTGTCTTTCGGGGAGGGCGAAATCGAAAATTCCCTGGGGATCCGACGCGATCAAGATGCGATCGTGCTCCACAAGAATCGAGCTGGGCTCGATGCGCACACCATCTTTTGTGGAAGTTCGATAGGCGGCGCGGCGATTGCCATCCTTATCGAAATGCACAAGCTCGTCGCCGATGGCGATCCAAAGTTCCTGCATGATTGGATCGGCGCCGAGTGCGCGGATCGCGGGTTTTGTGGAGCTGGGCGTGGCGCCCCGCTCGATAGTAATGGTGGTCCAGCGCTTGGCCTCCGCTTGCGGTGTGAAGTCCGACACAGGCAGAGAAACCTCGTATGAGACGTAACCGAATTGATCGTATCGCCGGAGCGTGAGGTCAGGTAAATCACTGAAGACAAAATAGATATGTCCCATTGAGTCGCCATAAATCCGGCCCGGACTCAGCGCCTGTTCTTTATCGGCGCCGGCCGCTGCGCCGGGAATCTCGCCGAAACTGCGGGCCAATTTCCCATGCGCGTCGAAAACGCTGACCAATTGTGCGCTGCGCAATCCTGCGACGGCAAACTCGCCTCCCGGAAGAGCGACGACCGACATCGCACCAGCGACAGGAATCGTGGCATCGAGCGAACCATCGGACTCGAAAATTTTCACCGCGCTCGCGCCACGGTCCGCGACAAAGAGACGACCCTTGGAGTCCACGTCAATATCCTGCGCGTAGACGATTTTCGCGCCGCGCGAATTCGCGTCCGGAATCTGGCCGATGCGCTTGCCGTCGGATTGATAAATCGCAATCGTATTCGCGGGATCGGCGAGCACGTAGTAGCGCCCGGCGGAATCGCTTTTGATCGCTACGACGCCGGGCCCGATTTCGGGAAACACACGCGCGCGCGCCAGAAGTTCGCGGGAGAATTCCTGATCTTGATCTGCAACGGGCGCGGACGCGCGCGAAAGATTCCATCCGGCGGCAATGGCGACCGGAATGAGGACACAAATACCGACTTGTAAGCGGCGAATCATGGACTGGGTAATTTTATCCGCTACAGGTGGGAAGGATGCCAGCGTGTGCGGGAGCGTTGCTTGCGCGGCACCTGTCCAAACGCTCAGGTGTGCATGCGCGAAACTGAGGAGCACGGATTACGTGTTGCGACGGTTATCCGGGTCAGGCCGAGAACCGAATCTTGAATGAGACGCGAAGTACGTCCTTACCCTCGCGCTCAATCTTTGCAACCTTCACATCTTTTTCGTGCACTGCATCGAGGAACGGCAGCGCGTACTGCTCCGGAGACTCAAGCTTCATGCTGAGGACGAATTGTGACGAGTCAATGAGTTTCCACTTAATGCCCCATTTCTTGTGGGCTTTCCTCAACACTTCGATGCGTGGCAAATCTGTTCCAGCGAGGTAGTTGTAGAAGGACGGGACACTGACCCCGAGTTGTCCGGCGGCCTCTTTCGCTCCCCCAAGCCGTTGTTTTTGCTTCTCAAACTCCGACGCGACCTGGGCCATTAGCTGCTTTTCGGCAAATGTATGTTTGGAGCCCTTTGGTTTCATCGGCTACTCCTGTTCAGCGACGACCAGCTCGGATGTCATTCTACCTAAATAGAAATTCTATTTAAGTAGACATTCTATTAGAATAGAATTCACGCCTTGGGGGACCTATGCTGCAACAGACGTTTATTCACATACCGGGCATAGGCAAGCAAACCGAACTTGAGCTGTGGGAACGCGGGATTCGCAGCTGGGACGACGCGGACCGTTTTGAGAAGCGATTCGGCGCAGTCGGCGCACGCCTGCAGCAAAAGCTCGATGAATACATCCCGCGCTCGCGCGAGGCCATTCGCCGAAAAGACGCGGCGTTCTTCGAGCGGCTTTCCAGCCTTGGAGAGGCGTGGCGCATCTTCCCTGCTTTCGCCGATGACTGTGTCTACCTAGACATCGAAACTACCGGGCTGTCGTCGGTCTTTGATACGGTAACGATGGTCGGCCTTTACGACGGACGTCAGTACAGAGTGTTTGTTGAGGGCGATAACCTGCAGGAGCTCCCGTCCCACCTGCGCAATTACTCGATCGTTGTTACGTACAACGGGGCGGGTTTTGACCTTCGGTTTCTGAAGTTGGCATTTCCGAACATTGTGCTTCCGCCGATACATATCGATTTGCGATGGAGCACGCGCAAATTGGGAATGGCGGGCGGATTGAAGTCGGTCGAGGCTAAGCTGGGGCTGAAACGATCGGCGTCGACCGAAAATCTCACAGGCTTTGATGCAACCGTTCTTTGGGCAAGGCATCTCCGCGGCGAAAAGAACGCCCTTGAACAGCTGATCCAATACAACACCGATGACGTGGTTCACCTGAAAGCCATCATGGAGATGACTTACGACAGGCTCCGCAAGCTTTCAACCGCCGCGTTGAAAAACACTCTCTCTCCACTCTTCACCGGCGTCGGGCAGTCGCCCCGGTCAAACAAGCGTGCGGTGCTCAGTCGCATTTCAACGCAGCCTGATTCCACCGATTTGGTTCGGGCACTCCTAAGTAAATGTCCAAATACAGGAAGACCGCCTAGGATCGTCGGGATCGATTTGACTGGCAGTGAGAAACGAGCGACCGGATGGGCATTGATGGACGGTGCCTACGCAACGACCAAAAGCATTCGAACAGACGACGAACTGATAAACGAGACGCTGGCAGCAAAGGCAGATATTGTTTCAATTGATTCGCCACTGTCGATACCAGAGGGCTACGGCAAGCCAGGCGTCCCCATATATCGCAAATGCGAGCTCGCGCTGAAGAGGATGGGAATCTCGGTGTTCTGGTGTCTGTTACCGAGCATGCAGATGCTCACCCGGCGTGGCATCAGGCTCGCGCATGAATTTCGCCAAGCAGGGGTCAAGGTGATTGAGAGCTATCCAGGGGCCGCCCAAGATATTCTGGGAATACCTCGAAAGAAAGCCAGTTTGCAGGAGCTGAAGTGGGGCCTCTCGCGGGCTGGCATCACAGGTGACTTTCTGACCTCAAACATCACCCATGACGAGGTCGACGCCATCACGTCGGCCCTGGTGGGGTTGTTTTATCTCGCCGATGACTTCATCGCTCTTGGCACGCCGTCGGAAGACTATCTCATTGTTCCCCGATCAGTAAAATTCAACTACTCCAAGTTGGCCCAGATCGTGGCAGCAAGCGGGCTTGACCAGGTTCCCGACAACGTCGGCCTTGAGGTAGAATCCCTCGTTCATGTCCAGCCACTCTCAGCGGCCGCGAGCTGAGCGACTCGTCATAGGAATTACAGGACGCATCGGCTCGGGCAAGACGACAGTTGGCCAGTATTTGAGTTCCAAGTATGGTTTCCAGTATCTCCGGTATAGTCAGGTGCTCTCGGAGTGGTTGGCGAAAGATTCTGAGAGCAAGGCCCACCTCCAGGAAGTAGGTTGGAAGGTTATGGCAGGGGGCATGCAAATCGAACTGAATCGCCGTTTATCCGCGCAAATCCTGCCGGACCGGGACGTCGCGATCGATGGTCTGCGGCATCCGATCGACTACGAAGTCCACAGGCGCTCCTTCTCCTCTTCCTTCCACCTGCTGTATATAGATAGCCCTGTGCAACAGCGTTGGCTGCGTCTAAACGGTCGAGGCAGGTACGCAAGCCGTGTGGCATTCGAGGCAGCGGACGCGCACGCCGTGGAGCAACAGATCGATTTACTCCGAGGCAGTGCGGATTTGGTCATCGAGAACCAAGGCTCGTTGCAGGAGCTCTACGCTGCCGTGGACAACGAGATCTTAGTTCTCAGGAAGGACGAAAAATGAGTCTTTGGGTGGTTGTCGGCGGGCAGTATGGCTCTGAAGGTAAGGGCAAGGTTTCTGCCTTCATCGCCAAGCAAGAAAATATCGACATTTGCGTTCGCTGCGGCGGACCAAACTCAGGGCACTCCTTCGTCGACGAAAACGGAAGGACGGTACTGCTTCGGCAGCTTCCCACGGGCTTCGTTAATCCAGGAGCGCGTCTGCTCATTCCAGCGGGCGGACTGATCGATCCCGTCGTCCTTAAGCGAGAGATTGATTATCTGTCGCTGCCTCCTGCGAGGATCGGAATCGACCGGAATTGTTTCATCATCGAGGAGAGGGACCGCGAGGAGGAGCGGGCTCTGGGCATGCGTGAAAGACTCAGCTCCACTCTTTGTGGCGTGGGTGCCGCGCTCTCCAGAAGGGTTCTTCGCGGCGGTGATGCGCGGCTCGCGAAGGACCTGGTTAGCGAACACCCTTGGATTGGTAGGTACCTGACGCATGTAAGCGACGAGGTAAATGAAGGCGTCGACCAGGGACGCAAAGTCCTGATCGAGGGTACGCAAGGTTTTGGACTGTCTGTCTACCATTCTGACCACTATCCGCGCGCGACCTCCCGCGATACAACGGCCGCTGGTTTTCTGAGCGAAGTCGGAGTTAGCCCGAGACTAGTCACGGAGATCGTGGTCGTCTTTCGGACATTCCCAATCAGGGTGGCTGGCCGACAAGCAGGACCCTTGAAGGATGAAATCACTTGGGATCAGCTGCGGACAGAAAGTGGATATCCACACCCGATCGAGGAGCGAACAACCGTTACACAAAAGATTCGCCGTGTAGCACGATTTGACTGGGAACTTGCGGCAAAGGCAGTTGTAACAAACCGACCGACCAAACTAGCTGTCAACTGTCTGGACCATCTTGACTACGGCAACCTCGGAGTTTCTCGAAGGAATCACCTCTCGAACCAAACCGCAAACTTTCTGTCGGAGTTGGAGCTGCGTCTCGGGACGCCTGCGCACTATCTTGGCGTTGGGCCCTCGCTCGCCGGTCTTATCTCGCAGTCGTCTCGCGATGAGCCACAATGTTCGATACCGGGTGAACCAGCGCCGAACGAGACGCAATCGATTTTGCGCATGTGAGGACAACCACCGTGAAGACCAGGCGAGAAGAAGAGAGCGAGCGTCTCCGCAGACTCATCGCCAAGCGCCCAGCCGACGACAAGGAGTATGACTTCACGGGTGTGTTGCTGGACGATGCCATCAGGCAATGTGTCGACGGATTTGACCTAATTCGGCCGTTTTCAGCCACGAACCTCAAACCCGCCAACTACAAACTGAGAGTCGGTGACGAGTACGCCCTTAGGGGGCAGATTAAGCCACTGTCGGACAAGTCCGGCGAGAATCAGATAGTGATCGAGCCGTTTGAAGTTGCTGTTATCAAGACGCTCGAAACGATCAACATGCCGCAGTTTCTCATCGCACGCTGGAACATCCGCGTGCAGTTAGCTTATAAAGGGCTCCTCTGGGTAGGTGGCCCCCAAGTCGACGCAGGATACGTTGGGCACCTTTTCTGTCCCATTTATAACTTGTCAGATAAGCCCGTCACATTAACTTACGGAGAGTCGATTGCCGTTATCGATTTCGTGAAGACTTCACATTTTCAAGAAGGTAGGTCGCAGAAATATCCGGGACTCCCCGACCGGATGCTCTTCGAGGACTATGAGCCGCAGAACTTGGTCAGTGGCCTCGTGACGCAGGCAAAGAGCAAAATCGACCGTTTCGAATCGTCAATACAATCAGTTCAAGGTCGCGTCGACAACTTTGTCTCGCTAACGCTCGGCGTCTTGGCCGTACTTTTTGCAGCGCTTGCCATTTTTGTTACTCGACCCGATACTTCGCCGTCGTGGAATCCGAGTCTGTTCCTGATCTCGGTACTCGCAATCTTCTTGTCGGCGTCGGCTTGGTTAAAATCCAAGTCGGAGGGAGGTGGTTTCGGACGCGTCGTTCAAGTTGTGGTCGTGGCTCTCCTGCTCGTAGGCCTAGGACTTCAGTTCTATCGTGTACGTCAACTAGGAGGTGAAATAAAGGATCTGCAAAGGCAAGTCGAAGACCTTCGAAGCGGTACGACGCACCCATCTTTTCACTAGTCGAGCCGGAAGTTGAGGCGATCAATCGAGCGCGCGTGGCCGGTGGATTCGTCCACGTCAATAAGAACGGAGTTCATTTGGATATCGCCTTCGGCGACCACGAAACGCGACGGCATCGTGTTGTCGAAAAAGTGTTCCAGGATGCCCTGCTTTTCCATGCCGATCACGGAATCGTGAGGTCCGGTCATGCCAACATCCGTGATGTACGCCGTGCCTCCGGGCAGAACGTGAAAATCAGCCGTGGGTATGTGCGTGTGCGTACCGAGCACCGCGGAAACTCTTCCGTCCAGGTGCCAGCCCATGGCGATTTTTTCCGATGTGGCCTCGGCGTGCATGTCCACCACGATCACTTTGACGTCCTGCGGAATTTTGGCGAGCTCGCGCGTGGCCACCAGAAAGGGATCGTCAATAGGGGTCATGAACGTGCGTCCCTGCAGATTCAGGACCGCATAGCCCACGCCGTTCTTCGCGCTGCCGACGTAGAGGCCGCTGCCGGGCGAGACGCTGGGAAAATTCGCCGGGCGCAGCAGGCGCGGCTGCGTCGGAAAGTAGTCAATGATTTCGCGCCGTTTCCAGATGTGGTTTCCGCTAGTCAGGACATCCGCGCCCGTGGCGAAAAAATCCTCCGCGATTCTTGGCGTCACGCCGAACCCGGACGCGGAGTTTTCACAATTGATGATGCACAGATCTATTTCGCGCTGCGCCAGGATGTCCGCGAGCCGGTCGTGAACAATCTTGCGGCCGGGCGAGCCCACGATATCGCCAACGAATAGGATTTTCAGATCAGAACCTTTCCGGGAAAAAGTGCATCTCTAGAATTGCGTCATGAGCCCGTGGTCCCGCCCCTCGGCTTGTCCGCCGCGGCAGACTCGCTCGGGATTACGACGCTGGTCGCATCGTAGGAGCGGTCCACTCGGCCGTGCGCTGCTAGGCCCTGAACCCCTTGAATAGGTGGGTGCCCGGCGCCTGCTTTAAGGCTTCCCGGTTTTACCCGGGATGCACAAGGGCAGGACGACGCAGACTCCCTGGGATCCAGCATTGGTTCAAAAGGCTTTCGCAACGTCACCTGCTTCGCAGGCCATCTCCGCAGAATATTGTAGCAGGAAACTTCCGCGTCACAATTTGACGCGGCGGAGAGCTACGCGAGAGGAGAGGTCACGCTGAATCGCTTGTGGAATGGGGCGGCCCCTCGGGGGGGTGTACCGAGGGGCCTTGGGGTGGTGCGGGGACCTAGTGATAGTCCTCGGTCAGGGACGCGAGAAACGCCGAGAGCGCCGCGACGTCGTTTTGGTTGATGGACATCCCACCGAACTCCAGGGGCGGATTGCGAAGCTGCCCCAGCCGGGCAAGCTGCGAGCTCGCAATGTAAAACTCTATGACATCGGAGAACTTCAGCTTGCTGCCATTGTGAAAATACGGCGCCGAGTCCTCGAGATTGCGCAGCGTGGGCGTCTTGAACTGCGCTACCGTCGTGGCCAGACCCTGATCGGTCGCGCAATTCTGGCTGTTCGCGCAGACGATGGACGCAAGATTCGTTTGCGGATTCGGCATATCGGGATTCAGATAAACGTTCCAGAGTCCGAGGTCGGCGAACTGCGGGCTTCCGGCAACGGCAGGATGGCGGAAGCTCTCGCTGGCGTTCGGATGATTCGCCGATGCGGGCAGGTAGGAATCGTAAGCCGCGGTGCGCGCGGCGAGCGACGGAATGGCGAGCAATGCGAAGGCGCCTGTTCCGTTGGCCGCGTCGTACTCCTCCTGCGAGACGCCCGTATTGTGAAATCGGAAATCCGTGAAGTTGGGAGCCACATGGCAGGCGATGCAGTTTCCGGCGTGTTGCGAGCCGTCGGTCGTTCCAGTCGCGGCGGTGAGAAAGATTTTCAAACCCGCGAGTTCGGTTGCGCCGAATACAAATGGCTGTGAGTGAAATTTGAAGCTGCCCAGCGTCCCGTCAACGAACCTGGGATTGGGAAGCACTCCTATCGCCTGAGAGAGCCGCTGAGCGTAGTGTGCGTCCGTCTCGCCCGAGTCAGGCTGTCTCGGCAAATGGTTGATGCGCAGGAAGACGTCGTAGGGCGAGCCGATGTAGCGGCCCTTCGCGTCCTGCTGGAAAAGCAGGCTTTGCATGTACTGGGCAATCAGCTCCGCGACGGCGTCCAAAATCTGCTGGTCGCTGGCAGACGAAACGTCGAGCCGATATTGCGCGGGAAGGAGGTATTCCGCCGGGATGCTCTTGTCGGTGCCGAGAAACAAGACTGCGTAGGGAAGATTTCCGTACGACGCCGCAATACTGCCCTGGCCGTTGTCCTCTCGGATTACCTGCGCGATATGACCCATGGCTTGCAAACTCTGATCGGGGGCCCATCCGAAGTTGCGGCCCGTAAGCGTCGCGCTAACCAGATCTTCCGGCGTCGCAAACTCACCGTCGAAATGCAGGAACGTAGGGCCGGTATGGGTTTGCAGCGAGCCGACCATCTGCATCGCGTTGCGCGGAGTGCTGAGAAACCCGGTGAGCTGGCGCGGAATCGGGCTGTGGTCGGTGAAGTCAGCGTAAGTGCGATTTCCCGCGTTTGGCACGCCCTGAAATTCGTCCACAAAGTGGCAGGTGCGGCAGTTGATTGACTGTCCCGCGAACGGTCCGGGCATTGGTCCGCCGTAAACGTTCTGCACCTGATTCACAACGGGATCGCCGACGGCGAGGGGCGCGTTCACATCCGTCATGTTGACGGCGAAATATTCGGCGAAGCGCGTCTCGAGAAAAAGCCGCTCGCCGATGGTCTGCTCCGGAGGATCGAAATCTGCCGCGGCGGGCGGTGGCGGCGAACTGGCGCATCCAGCCAATAGAAGCACTCCTGCAAGGAATAGTGCACGCCCTCCGGTTCGTCCGACTGCCATCTGGCCTTGAGGAAGGATCGGCGGTTTCACATGACCTCGACTAGAAGTTGAATTTTGCGGCGAGTTGGAGGAGCCTCGGCGGCTGCGAGCTTACAACGTCACCGAAGGTCGAGCTGTCAATATTTCCGTCAACGGATTGCGGCCCGAAGAATTGAGCGTGGTTGAAAATATTGAAGGCTTCGATGCGGAACTGCAGCGTTTTCGATTCGGTCAGGTTCACGTTCTTCGTGAGGGCCACGTCGTAATTGTCCAGGCCGGGGCCGTAGAAGAAGCGCCGCTTGGCATTACCCGGCGTGCCCAGAGCGTTCTCGGGGAATTCGGCCGCGTTGAAATAGGGCTGTCCATTGCGCGGGTTCTGATTCAGATCGAGAGGGCCCCCGGTATAGTCCGGCTCGTCCACGCCAAAGTTGTTGATGCCGTTCGGTTCCGATCCAAGGAGCGAGTTGTCACCGTAGTTGATGAGCGTCACCGGCAGGCCGCTGCTGAAGCGCGTGATTCCCGAAAGCTCCCAGCCGCGCGTCCAGCCGTTTGAAACTCCGAAGAGGCGTTCGAACGGAATCTGGTAGGCGTAGCTCACGACGAAATTGTGTTTCACGTCGAATGAGGAGAGCGCCTTGCTCAGCGAGGGGTCGATCGGATTGACGGCCTCTCCAAGGTTGGACGATTGATCCTGAGACTTGCTGAAGGTATATCCGGCCAGCACATTCAGACGTTTGCCCGTGTGCCGCAAGGTGACCTGCAAGGCGTTGTAATTGGAATTGCCGATGGTGGCTTGATTGGCATTGCTGCCGAAATTCGATCCGAGCGGCCCTCGCGTGCCGATAAATGGACCCTCCTTACCGTTGTAGGTTACGCCCGCCTTCGTCACGTACGTGGTGTCCTCGCCGAAGGGACCGCACGGGGTTTGATCGGGCGCCAGATTGGCGGGATTGCTCAGGAACAAACACAAATTAGGGTCGCCGGGGTTTGCCTCCTCGATTACGAGAAGACGGTGCGCCTGCGTGCCCACGTAATTGACGCTGAGCACGGTATTCGCTCCCAGACCGCGCTCGAGCGACAGCATGTATTCCTCGGTGTAAGGAATGCGATTTGTGGTCAGGTAGTTCGGCAGCCCGGTGATGGGTTCAAACTGCAACCAGTTGATGTTGTCGTCCGGATGCTTCGCGGTGGAGTTCAATGGCGCAAGCGTCACCGGGAACACCTGGCCCCCCGGGACGGGCTGGCCGCTCGATGCGGTAACGAAAGGAGTAGCGAATAGCGGCGGAGCTGGGCTTGTGTAAGTGGTCCCGTAGGGCGCGTTGGCGGCCATCACGCCAATCGTGAGAGCTTCGATCGCGGTGTAAAACATTCCGAAGCTCGCGCGAATGCTGGTCCTGCCCGGGCCGCCCAATAATTTGGAGAGGACGCCATCGCCGGAAACATCGGGCGAATAGGCCAGGCCGATGCGGGGCGCGAAATCGCGATTCCCCGGAGGCGCCAACGTTCGCGGCACTCCCGGATCTGTGGGATAGAGAATTCCCGCGGGCGCGCCCGGGAAGACGACCGACTGCTCGTTCGGTATGAACGTGGCGATCTGGTTGTACTTCTCGTACCAGGGCTCGATTCGATCCCACCGCAAACCGTAGTTGAGCGTCAGATTGTGCGTTACGCGCCAACTGTCTTGCGCGTAGAGCCCGACGTATTTGTTGCGGCCGTAAAACGGCTGCAACTGGCTCTGGTTGTACTGGCTGGGAATTCCCAGAAGGAAATCCGCGAAATCAGAACCCGTCTCCGTGCCGAAGAAAAGAAAGCTGCCGTTGAATTGCGCGATTGCGTTGACATTGATCTGGTCGTAATGGAATTCGCCACCCACTTTGATGGTGTGGTTCCCGATCACTTTTGAAAAATTGTCCAGCACTTGAAATGTGTTGCCGACCTGCTTCATCTCATTCGTGTTGGTGCCGATCGTGAAGCTATTGAAGGCGACGCTTTCCACACCCTCGGTTTTTGGCGACAGCGGCACAATTCCAAGAGTGTCCGGGCCGACTTCGAATCCCTGCGATGCCAGGCTGACGCCCACTCCTCCCACCGGCTTGCCGAGGTCGTTGGAATCGCGCAGATAGCTGAAATGGAATTCGTTCAACGCGGTCGCGCTCAGCGTTTTTGTGTCGCCAAGATCAATCAATTGCGAGCGCCCCCGGTAGAGAGCGTTGAAACCGGGAACTTTCGCGCCGCCCTGAGCGACGGGGTAGGGATTGTCCTGCGACCAATCATCGAGGAAGTAGTAGGCCGTCAACAGTCCCCAGTGTGTATTGGCGTCCAGACGGTAGGCGCCCTTGTCGTCGCGCAAAGTTTCATTGAATGCGGAAGTCGAAAATGTCCCGTTGGCATTGTTGGGTGTGGGAATGTATTTCAGCAGGTTGGTCGCGGGCGCGGACCATGCCTTCATGGGGATCACCGCTCCGGGAAAAACGCAGGTTGAAGCGGTGCATCCGGGGGTGTAGTAAGGCTCGCCGGCAGTGACCGTGTATCCCAGCCGGTCCGACAGCACGCCTGCCCAGGAAGTTCCGGTCACAGTCGTGGGAACCTTGTTTCCTTCGGCGTCCGTGGTTACAAACGAGCTCGCCAGATCTGACAGATTGCCCATCTGGTCCTGCACCGAGGGAACGGGAATCTGGCCCGTATCAACTCCCTGAGTTGAACGAGTTCCCTGGTAATCCGCGAAAAAGAAAATCTTATTCTTCTTGATCGGCCCGCCGAATGTCCCGCCAAACTGGTTCTGGTCGAATTCCCCGCGCGTGGGGGAAAAGAAATTGCGCGCGTTGAAGTCTGTGTTGCGCAGGAATTCGAAGGCATTCCCATGAAATGAATTCGTGCCGGATTTCGTCACCACGTTGATCTGGCCGCCGCTGAACTCGCCGTATTCCGCGTCGAAGTTATTCGTGAGAATCCTGAATTCCGCGATGGAATCGAGGTTCGGAATGACTGCCGCACCCATGTTGACGTCTTCTTCCACGTCGCTTCCGTTCACCAGGAACGCGTTCGCAAATTCGCGCTGGCCATTGATCGAAATGGTCCCGGGATTCAAATCGCCGGAGGGAGAAAGCGCGGAAGCGCCGACATCCTGCACGGTGCTCGATGTGATGGAAGTGGTGGGAACCACGCCCGGCTGAAGCGACAGCAGATCGGTGAAGCTGCGCCCATTCAAAGGAACCGCGGTCATCTGCGTGCCGGTCACCACCTCGCCCATCTGGGAGTTGACCGTCTCCACATGGACGGCGGACTCGTTTACGGTGACGGTTTCGGTCTTCTCGCCGATTTCGAGTGCCGCGTCCACGAGAAGGGCGCTGTTGACGTCAATTACCACATCCGCACGCCGATAGGGCTTGAATCCCGCGTGCGTCACTTCGACGTCGTAGTGGCCCACGGGCAGGCTGAGAAACGAGTAGCTGCCCCGATCGTCGGTGGTCGTCGCCTGCTGGACTCCCGTGCCAGTGTTCGTCGCGGTTACAGCCGCTCCAGGGATCGCGGCCCCGCTGGAATCCTTCACGCTGCCGGAAATGCTGCCGCCGACGCCGGCCCACGTGACCAGCGCGAGGCAAGGAAGAAGAATAAGTGATGCGGCTGCGAAAATTTTCAGGAAGAACGATTTGGCCGGGAGCAAGTTCGGTCCTTGTGTTCCCAAGATTTGCGAACTGGAATCGCACCTTTTCTTAGTTGTAAATCATTGTCAACTGAGGGGCAGAGATTATTCCAGTTGAAAATGGTTGTCAAGACCTATTTGTGAATGATTATCAACTAGAATTCAGCGTGAACGGGAGGAAAATGCGGTCCGCGCGGCTGCATCTCCTCCGCGATTGCTATGCTCTAGAAGTGGAAGCCGATTTCTCCAGTGACCGTGCGCGGCGTTACGTAGTGCGTGCCGCTGAATGTTGAGAGGAAGTTATAGAGCGCGTACTCGTTCGCGAGATTGATCACGGTGAGCTTGGCGCTCCATTTATAGCGGTCAGCGTGGAACAGGTTGTCGTCCCCAATGGCGATATCAAAGAGATTTCGGGGAGCGATGCGCGGTGGATTTTTGTCGTCCTGCTCTGTGCCCGGGGCCGGAACCCTGATCAGATTCGACCCGAATTCGTTCGCAGCGCATGGATCGGGGATGGATTGAGTTGGCGTAGCGCGTACGCTCCCGCAAAAGAAGCCCGCCTGAAATTCCTGGTCCGCCGTCAGCGGAATGCAGCCGTTTCCCACCGCCTGGAGCGTGAGGCACTGCGGATCTACAAACGGAGCGCCGCCTGGACCGGTGAACGATTGCGGGCAAGTGTTCTCTTCGCTCACTCCGTAGCACGGCGTAGCGCCGGCCACCAGACCGCTGTCATAGCGCCAGTTGAAGCCGACCCACGGCCCGCGTTTCCAGGGTTGATATTGCAGGTGCGTGGTCTGATTGAATTTCTCGTCGTGATCAATCCTGAACGGCACAAATTCCCCGGGTACGGACACAACGGGAACGGAACCGGCACCGCCGATTTGAGGCGTGAAGAATCGCGCAGCCACGCTGGACATGACCACGTACGCCGTTAATCCGTGGACGTTGGTGAGGTTGACCCGGGCTGTGAAGCCGGGGATTTTGGAGTTGTGCCACTCGATGGGAAACGTGATTGGTGTGTTGCCGAGCACGCTGAAATCGTAGCCGTTGTGGGTGTATTTCCAGATGTACTCGCCATCGAAAACGACATGCTTTCCAAATGCCTGCTGCAGCCCCGCATGGAATTCATTGCGGAAACCCGGCGTTAGCGGAGACAACGAATCGGAAGAGCAAAGCAGCAGCGGATTCAGGACGGGAGACGCGCATCCGATGCTTGATAGCACCAGGTTTTCGTTGAATGGCGTTTCGAGCGTTCGCGCATAGGAAACGCGAAGGACGGTGTTGCTCTGCTTCACGTTGTAGGCGATGCCGAGCCGGGGTTCAGCCTGGCTGGCCGCGGTTAGTCCGTTATAGATGTCGCCGCGAATCCCCAGATTGAAGGACCAGCTTCCCTTGGTGATTGTGTCCTGCACGTAGAGAGCGAGCTCCTTTACGTCGGTATGTCCGCGGAACATGAAGAGTCCACCGCCGCGAGTCAGGTCGTAAGGCAGCAGAATTGGATTGAAGTTTGGAAAAAACACGGAGCCGAGCTGCGCGGGAGACGAAAGGTTCGCGGCCGTATTCGGTTCGTCGCCCGCTGGACATTCGGAGGGGTCGGTGAACCCAGCGACAGGGACGAAAGCGAACGCGCTGGGACCGGCTGCTGGAGCGAGGCACGGCGCATTCAGCGTGGGATCCACGATTCCAAGGTGGTCGTTCTCGGTGAGAAACGTTTGTTCGTAGACGACGCCGGCCTTGATGTTGTGGACGCCCTTCACGTAAGACACGCTCGCCCGAGCACCGGCATTGGTGAGAAAGCGGAGCTGGGAAACGGATTCTCTTTGAAGATTGACCGGGCCGGCGTCAGCCAGAGGGTTGTCGCTGGGATAGTAGTTGTACTGGTCATGGCGCACGAATGCGCCCACGGTGAGGACGGCATTCGGACCGAGCAGCCTGTTCCATGTGGGCGCGACATTGAATGTTCGAATCTGAGATCGCTGATCCGCCGGACCGATGAGCGTGGGATCTGCCGTGCCGAGCAGATCGCCCTCGGTGATGCCCGTGTTCAGGTTGTCGAACGAATTGGGGGTCTGAAACCACGAACGCGAGAATCCAAGATTGAGGTGAAGAGAGTCCGCCATCGAGAGCTGGTAATCGAGACGGTCGAAAAAGTTCTCTTCGTTGCCGTTATCGTGCATCACGATGAACTCGGGCGGATCGAGGAATCGTCCGCTGTTCAGACCGCTGGCAGAGATAAAGTTTCCCCAGTTCTGGCCTCCGTAGCCGAGGTTGAAGCCGAGACTCGACGTGCCGAACGCGCCATAGGAGGTTGTGATGGCTCCGTGAGGCGTGGTCATGCCCTGTCCGGAGCGCGTGGTGACGTCAATGACCAGGCTGGTCTTGTCGCCGTACTCGGCGGGCGGCGCGCCGTCAATCACCTCGAGTGATTGAATCGAATCCACCGGAATCTGGTTCGAGAAAACTTTGCTCTGCTGGTCCGTGATCGGCTGGCCATCTACCGAGAACGAATTCTCCGCGTGGTCGCCAAGCCCGTGGAAAAGCCCGTTGGAATCCGCGGCGACTCCAGGCGACGTCTGCGTGACTAGCGCACTGACGGAGGACGACGCGCTTTCGAGCGGGACCTCGTTGAACAGTGCGCGGTCGACATCCGTGTGGGACGTCGAATCCGTCTCGAGCAGATCGCCCGCGGCTTCCACCACTACCGTGCTGTTGCTTCCGGCGAGCTGGAGGCTAATTTTCAGGCTGATCGGCACCGACGACCGCACGTCAACATCCTGCACGTAACCAGCAAAGCCCGTGGCGCTGACGGTCATGTGGTAGGGGTTGAACGGCACATTGGCAATCGCGAAATTGCCGGACGCATCCGTGGTGGTCGAGCGCTCGTACTGGCTGACCGGGTTATGAATTGTGACCGTCGCGCCCGGAATTAAGGCGCCCGACGGATCCGTCACGGTTCCCGTTACGTTCGTTGAGTTACCGTTCTGGGCCTGCGCTGCCGGTCCGGCTGTGAGTAAGCATAAAACGACGAGTAAGACTCCAAGTGAAGCGCTTACGAATCTCATGATTTTCTCCCTGTATAAATGCGGCCGCAGCGCATCCCGGCGCTGTGGCTAAGAATGAATGTGGAAATCCGCACGCGCCGCGCGACAGGCGCCGCGTGCTGGGAGACGATTATTTATCTTGGGAGAACGCTCTTAAGCCGGAGGGGCTCGCGGAATACTGAGGGTGTAAACAAATTCAAGGTTGGGCGCAATTTCTTCGGTGAACGCCAGTCTCGCAATCGGAGCGGCCGCCTGCACGGCCACTTGCGCCGCCGCCTGTGGAATCGCGGCGTGTCCAACGTGGCAGACCTGGCAATGATCCTCGTCGTAGGCGTGGTCGTGCCAGTGGCTGACCGCATGCGTCGAGAGCGCAGCCAGCGCCAGTATAGCCGCGACGGCCAGCAGTCGTTTGGCAATTCGTTTCGTCATGCTTGACTCGTGGTGCACGTCGAACTCATTCTACCCTTATCTCTTGGTAACGGGCAATTATAGGATTGCCCGTGCCTGACTCCTAATTAGCCGGATAACCGGCCGTATGGCTCCTGGGACGAGCTTGCGGGGGCCCTCGATGGGACCAGCTAACCCCTTCGGACAGGTACCTCTTTCAAACCATTCGTCCTGTTGCGGCATCGACATAATAGGTCCCGTTCGTTAGAGTATTCTAGCGATAGTGCCAACACTCGCATTGGGGGAAGTCTGATGTTGCAATTATGGCTGCGAACCGCGACTCTGGCGGTGATGTGTGGAGTGGCGGGCCTGCCTGCGATGGCCGCCGCAGATTCTCTTGCTGCGCCGCCTCGGCGAGCCGAGCTTCTGGTGCCCGTGGCTAGCAATGCTCCGCAGACTTCCGCGCCCGATCCGCAGACAGGAACCGTCACCGGCACCGTGCTCGATGTAAACGGCGACGCCGTTCCTGGCGCCACCATCGTCCTTGAGGGCTCTTCAGTCGGCGATCACCCCACGGCCGTGGCGAACGACACCGGATACTTCCAACTCAAGAATCTCAATCCGGGAATACCCTATCACATCGTCGTCACAGCCAACGGATTCGCGGACTGGACTTCGCCCGAAATCATCCTCAAGCCAGGCCAGGTCCAGGACTTGGCGGCTGTCAACCTCGACATAGCAACCGTGGTAACTACGGTGGTTGCGGTGAGTTCCGAGACGGTCGCCGTAGAACAGGTCAAGATGGAGGAGACGCAGCGCATCCTTGGCGTCATCCCCAACTTCTACGTCGTATACGATCGCAACGCAGTGCCGCTCACCTCGAAGCTGAAGTTCCAGCTCGCTCTTAGGACTTCCGTTGATCCCGTTACCTTCTTCGGCGTCGGCGTACTCGCCGGCATTAATCAGGCGGCTGACACCCCCAACTACGTTCAGGGTGCGAAGGGATATGGCGAGCGTTTCGGCGCCGCGTATGCGGATGGTTTTACCGACATTATGATCGGTGGCGCCGTCCTGCCATCACTCCTGCATCAGGACCCGCGCTACTTCTACCAGGGCACGGGCACAACGAAATCGCGCATTCTCCACGCGCTCTCCGCGCCCTTCATCTGCAAGGGTGACAACGGACGCTGGCAGCCGAACTATTCAAGCGTCGGTGGCGACCTCGCGTCGGGCGCAATCGCGAATCTCTACTATCCGGCGAGCAATCGTGGCGTCAGCCTGGTGTTCGGCAACGCTCTTATCACCACCGGCGGTCGCATGGTCAACGGGCTGGTGCAGGAGTTTCTCCTGCGGAAGTTCACGCACAATATCAAAGCAAACTAGAGCAATTGAGGATTTCTGTTTTGCCAATGCTGCAATAGTGTGTTTGGATGTGATTCCCCGCGACCACCCGCAATGTTCAACTCAAATCAGACCTGCAATACGTCGCCATCGCGAGCGACCATTTCATAGAGCACAGGGTTCACAAAAACGCCCAGAAGCAGCCGGGAAATCAATCCTGCCACAATCACGATGGCGAAGGGCTTCTGCGTGTCCGAGCCGATGCCGGTGGAAAGCGCTGCGGGCAGCAAGCCCAGGCAGGCGACAAGCGCGGTCATCATGATGGGCCTAAGGCGCAGGAGCGAGGCCTCGCGCGTCGCCGTGCGGATATCCTTGCCCTCCTGTCGCAGCTTGTTGATGAACGAAACGAGAATCACGGCCGTCTGCACCGAGACTCCCATCAGCGCAAGCAAGCCCAGCACGGACGACACGCTGAACGGTGTGCCGGTCAGCTTCAGCGCAATCAGCGCGCCGACTGGTTCGGTCATGACCACACCGAGCGCGATCGTAATCGGGAACTTGAAATTGCCATAGAGCGCAAACAAGATCATGAAAATCAGCAGCAGCGCCAACGGGCCGATGATTTCCATCTGGTGCTTCGCTTCCAGGAATTCGCTGTACTCGCCGCCCCACGTTAGCCGGTAGCCGGCGGGCAGCGATTTTTGAACGTCCGCTATGGCGCGCTGGCCGTCGTTAACGGCGCCCTGCAGGTCGCGTCCTTCGACGCTGTACTGCACGCCGATGTAGCGCGAGTTGTTTTCCCGGTAGATGAACGAAGCGCCGCTTGCTTCGCGAATGTCGGCGAGTTCGCGCAGCGGAATCTGCTGGCCTGCGGGTGTGCCCACCAGCAGGTTGCCGATCTGCTGCGCGTTCTCGCGGAACTCCGGCTTCATTCGTACCACGAGGTCAAACAATTTCTCGCCTTGAATCACCTGCGTCGCTGCCTGCCCGCCCACAGCTGCCTGCACCACGGCTTCTACGTCGGCCACGTTGATCCCGTAGCGCGCGATTTTGTCACGGTCCGTATCAATCAGCAGGCTTGGCTGTCCGAGTTCGCGCACCACCGTGAGTTCGGTGAAACCGGGGACCTGCGAGAGCCGCCGCTTGATCTCCAGCGCCTTGTCCTGCAGGACGTTGAGATCGGGCCCATAAATTTTCACGGCCAGCGAGCTTTTCAGGCCGGTGAGCGCTTCGTCTACGGCATCCTCGGCGGGCTGCGTGAAATTAAAAATCACACCGGGAAAAGCAGCGAGCTTTTTCTGAAGGTCTGCCGTCAATTCGGCTTTGTTGTGGATCGGCCCTTGCTTCCATGTCGAATCGCCGTAGGGCTTCAAGCCCACATAAAACTCGTCATTGAAGAAGCCGGTGGAGTCCGTGCCGTCATCGGGGCGTCCGAGTTCGGAGCCGACGTCGGTGACCATCGGATACTTCATCAAAATATTGCGCACCTGCGGGCTGAACTTCGCGGCTTCTTCATAGGAAATCGTGTACGGCATCGTGGCGCGGACCCAAATCGCGCCTTCATCGAGGTGCGGCATGAACTCGCCGCCGATAAACGGGATCAATAGCAGCGTCGCGCCGAAAATCGCGAGCGCCACCACGATGGTGGTCTTTGGACGATCGAGGCAGCGGTCGAGCTGCACTACGAATTTCCCGCGGAACCACTCGTAGGGCCGGTTCGCCACCTCGTGAACGCCTTTGCGGAACCAGTAGGAGCACATGACGGGCACGAACGTGAGAGTCAACAGCAGCGCCCCCACCAGCGCGATGGACATGGTGTCCGCCATCGGATGGAACAGCTTCCCCGAAGGCCCGGTCAGCGCGTAAATAGGGATATATCCCGCGATGATCACGGCGACGGAATAAAAGATCGGCCGGTCCACGTCCTTGGCGGCCGCCAGGATCACTTCGTTCAGATTGTATTCCGTGCCTTCGCGCAGGCCCAGCTCGCGGAAAATGTTTTCGACCATTACCAGCGTGCCATCAATGATGATTCCGAAGTCTATGGCGCCGATCGAAAGCAGATTGGCGGCCACGCCGCGCGCGTGCAGGAAAATGAACGAGAAAAGCAGCGCGACCGGAATCGTGAGCGCAACGATCACCGCAGCGCGGCCACTGACCAGGAAGAAAATCAGCACGATCAGGACCAGAATCATTCCGCGCACCAGGTTGGCTTCCACGGTATCCGTGGTCACGCGCACCAGGTCGCTGCGGTCGTAATACGGAACCACTTTCACATCCGGCGGCAGAATGCTTTCGTTGAGTTCCTTGGTTTTTGCCTCGACGCCCTTCAAGACGTTCTGCGCCTGCTCGCCGGTGAGCAGCAGGATGACGCCTTCGACTGCGTCGTCCGTCTTGTTGAACCCGAATTCGCCCAGGCGCGGCGCGTTGCCGATGGTCACGTCGCCGATATCGCGAATGCGCACAGGCACGCCGTTCTGCGATCCGACGATCACATTGCCGATGTCCTTCTCGTCTCGCAGCAAGCCGAGACCGCGCACGTAATAGAACTGCCCGCCCTGCGAATAAAATCCTCCGCCGGTGTTCGCGTTATTGACCGAAAGCTGCTGGATCACTTGCGGGAGTGGAATGTGATAGCCGTAGAGCCGCGCCGGATCGAGCAGCACCTGGTACTGCATCACCGTGCCGCCGAAGCCGGAATCGTCCGCTACGCCGGGAACCTGCTTGTATTCGCGCTCGATGACCCAGTCTTCAAATGTCTTGAGTTCCTGCGGAGAGCGGTCCGGGCTTTGCAGCACGTAGCGATAGACGAGGCCCGAGGGGCTTGACAGCGGCGCAAGCGTCGGAGTAACTCCAGATGGATACGTCACTTCGCTCAACCGCTGGAAAACGAGCTGCCGCGCAAAATAGTTATCCGTATCTTCGTTGAACGTGAGAATGATGTCCGACAGGCCGTAGAGCGAAATCGAGCGCTGCACGTCCAGCTTCGGCACGCCGTTCATTTCGATCTCAGTCGGAAGCGTTACAAGCCGCTCGATTTCCTCCGCTGCGTGGCCCGGCCACTGGGTGATGATTTCCACCATTGGCGGCGAAAGATCCGGGTAGGCGTCCACTGGCATGTGCTGGAACGAAACTCCGCCGCCAACGGCGATGAATGCCGTGAGGATCAGAATCAGAAACCGCTGGCGCAGCGCGAATTGGACGACGCGATGAATCATTTTTCTTAGGTTCCGTCCCTATTGTTGAAACGAATTCGCGAACTGCAGGAACAAGCTGCCGTTGCCCACCACCCTGTCTCCCACGGAAAGCCCTTTCAGAATTTGCGTTTGGCCGCCCTGGCTGTCGCCGATGTCCACCGCGCGCCGTCCGAATTGATTCGATGACGCCGCCACGTAAACGAACGGCTGATTTTCGTCGTCGCGCAGGACGGAGGCGTCCGGCACGCTGATCGCGTTTTGAATCACACCTGCGGTCACCGTGACTGTGCAATACATGTCGCGCTTCAGTTTTTCGCCGGGGTTATCAACGACGATCCTGGCCTGCAGCGTGCGGGTATTGGGGTCTAGCGCAGCCGAGACGTACGAAATTTTCCCGTGGAAGGTGTCCGGATACGCGTCCGTCTGCACCACCACGTCGTCGCCCGACTTCACAAACGCCAGATCGCCCTGATAGACGTTGGCAAGCACCCACACCGTGCTCATGTCGGAAATCGTGAACGCCTGCGTCTGGCCTGCCTGCATCACCTGGCCCGGCGACACAAGCCGCTCAACCACCTGGCCGCTCATCGGCGCGATCACGGGAATCTGGGCGGAGGCGGCCGACTTGGCCAGATTCTCCGGATCCTTGATTCCCAGAATCTTCATGCCCTGTTGCGACGCGTTCAGATCCGCCTGCGCCTGATTGCGATCCGATTCGGCCTGCAGCAGATCGCGCTCGGCAATGGCGTTGTGCTCGTAGAGATCCTTCGCGCGATCGTAATTTTTGTCCGCCACGCGGAAAGTGTCGTTGGCCTTCAGATATGTGGCCAGCAGCAGCGAATAATCGGGGCTGGATACTTCGAGCATCGGCTGACCTTCGCGCACATGGTCACCCGGCACCACCAGAATGCGGCTCACCGGCCCGCCCACCTGCGTGATTACCGGCGTGGTCTTGAACGCGTTGTAGGCCACCGCGCCCGTCAGCCGCAGAGTGCGCGTGAGCTTCGTGGGCTCGATCGTGATGACCTGCACGTGCGAAACCTGGTCCTGCGGAATGTTGAATAGCTGCGGCGTAGCCGATTTCGACGCTTGCGAGGAATAGGACGTCATTTCGCTGGCGCTGCGGTCCGAGCTGCATCCCGCGAGAGCGCAGGCCAGCGCGACTGCCAGCGCAAATGCAGCGGTGATTCCAAGCAGGCGGAGAGCGTACTTGAATTGGCGACTGATCATGGCAGGTTCCTCGTTCCCACGGCTTCGCGGAGCTGCTCGAGAGCCAGCAGATACGCCGCGAGCGATTGCCGGTATGCAAGTTGGATCGCGCGATAGCTCCGTTCGGCGTCCAGATAATCGAGCAGGCTCGCCGCGCCGCGCTTGTAGGCGTACTCGCTGATATCGCGGTCCTGCTGCGCGTCGTCGAGATAGCCGGAGCGGTAAAGCTGAACAATCTGATTGTTCGATTGCAGTCCGTCGTAGGCGTCTTCCACGTCCGTGATTACCTGGTCGCTGGCGGCCTTTTCCGTCTCCTGCGCCTGGGTGATGACGAATTTCGTGCGCGCGATTTCTCCCTGATTGCGGTCGAATATCGGAATCTGGATTTGGCCGAAAAGCGAAATGGTGCTCAAATCGGCGATGTGCGTGTAATTGATCTGCCCGGTCACGTCGCGCTTGCCGTTTGCCTTCGCGAGTTCGTACTGGCTGTTCGCGGCCGTCACGCCCTGTTGCGCCGCGCGCAGATCGGGTCGTGTAGCCAGTGCCTTAACTTCTAGGTCTTCCACTTTCGCGTTGAGCGGCTGGTAGTCGAACGGGCCCGCTACGTCGTAATCGAGCGGCACGGATTCGCGGCCCAGCAGCTGCCGCAAGTCCGAAAGCGCCTGCAAGCGCTGCAACTGAGCCTGCGAGGCGTCGCTCTGGAACTGCAGAAGCTGTAGCTTGATCTTCAGGTAGTCATCCTCGCTGATGTCGCCCGCGCGGTAGCGCTCCTTGCTGATGTCCACCGAATTCTGAAAGCTCTTCAGGTCCTGCTGCGCCAGGTCAAGAGTTGATTCAGCTAGCTGCGCGTTGGTGAAAAGCGTCGCCACTTGAAATGTGAGGGTGCGCTCGTTGTCGGCCACGGTCGAGCGCGTCACCGCGGTCGCGTCTTTCGCCGCCGCCAGCCGATGCTGGCGCTTCTTGCCGCGCTCGAAGAGGTAGCTGACCCCTATATCGAACTGCGCCAAATTGTCCACGTAGTTGGAATCGAACTGGTCCCAGTTGAAGACCGGCAGGAATTGCGCATCGCCCAGCAGCACCGGATTGGGGCGCAAGTTTGCGGTGGTCTCCTGAGCTTCGTTCTGCTGGATCGTGGTGCGCTCAGCCAGCAGCGTGTGGTTGTGCGTGAGCGCCATCTGGATCGCATCGTCGAGCGTGATTTTCACGGGTCCCTGCGTGGATGACGGCGTCTGCGCGCGCGCGGGCGCAGTCCAACCGGCAAGCGACGCAGCAAGAATCGAAACCGCAAAATACATAGTTCGTGTGCGCATAAACGTTCAAACCTCAGTAAAAGGAACGGACTTGGATTGGTGTGCCGCGAACGGCACGGGATAAGCCGGGTTTTAAACGGTGGGTGGAGCTCGTGCGGGGACTCGCCGAATCGTGGGGCTCAGCGCCAGGCCGGTGTCGCGGGGTTCCGGCGTGGGTGCTACCAGTGCAAAGGTCAGAGCGTGATTCGCGGCAATCGGCCGGTCAATCGGTTGGTGACTCAGGTGGCAGATCGGGCAACTGGATTCGGCCGTGCCGTCGCTATGATGATGCAGGACGACGCTTCCGAACGTCATCGCCACCAGCAACAGCGCGAGTAGCGCTACCGGAACCACCAAATACCGTGTTGGACGTCGCTTCAGCATGGCCCGCAGCGGTTACTCGATACCTCAATGCCAATCATATAGCAGATGTCCGCGCCATCCAATGGGTTGCGCCCGCGAAGGTGCTGGAAAGGCAGGTGTGAGGGGCTGCTTGAAAGGTTCGGCAGCTTGGCTGCTTAATTGGATTGTTCGAGGGCTTTTTCCACCAGCGCGACGCACTTTTCGACGCGCTTGCGCAACGGGCCGTCAATTTCTTGCTGGCGGTCGCGAAGCATGAACAGCTCGTCAGCGATATTCAGTGACGCGAGCACTGCGACCTTCAGCGAGTCAACCATTCGCGTGGCCGAAGCGATCTCGCGCATTTTGGCGTCAACGTAAGCCGCGAGTTCCTGGAGGTGTTCTTCGTTCTGATCTGCGTTGACGTTGTACGACTGATCGTAGATTTCGATTTTCACGTTCGCGCTCCCGGTTGATCGGATCGCTGGACTGCCGCCATTGTCGGCCATTGCACGCGGCGGCGCAACGGTTGGTTTGACTGGTAGGGGCGCTGCTTGCCGCGCCTGCTTGCTCCGCCTCAGATCGCTCGTAGGGTTGCGCCCAGCTTGGTTTCCAGCGCGGCGACGATTTGCGAGGAGCATTCGGCGATTCGCGCGTCGGTGAGCGTGGCCTCACCGCTCTGAAATGTTACGCGGATCATCAGCGAGAATTTTCTGGCTGGCATTTTCCCGCCGCGGAACAGGTCCGCGGGTTCGATGCTGCGAAGCTCCGGTATCGCGAGCGCGCGAATCGCTTCGGCCACTTGCAAGAACTTCACGCCGTCGGCGAGCACCAGCGAGAAATCGCGCTCGACCGCCGGGAAGCGCGGAATCGGGGCGAATTTCTGAGTCGCCCGCGCCGCTTCGATGCCCTCAAGCAACGGCTCCAGCTTCAGTTCCGCGACGAAAATTTCCTGGCGCAGCTTAAGCTGATCGGCGATCCGCCGTGCAAGCTGGCCGACGATGCCCTGTTCAACCAGCGTCGAGCCGTCGTGCGGTTCCCCGTGCCGCCCCATCGAAAGACGCGCCGCGCATCCGCCCGCGAGCCAGCCCGGTCCCCCTGACTGCCAGTTGAATCCACCGGCCAGCGCGCCGACGCCGTCGAGGTCGCCCTTCAAGTCCGCGAAGCCGAATTCGCGCGCCACTTCGTGAATCGTTTTCTCGCGCGCCAGGCCGGTCGCGCCGAGCGTGAGGACAGGTGTCTCAACCGGCTCGCCATTCCGTAGCTCGTACGTCCTGCCGATTTCGAAAAGGCGCAGATTCCGCTGGCCGTGATTCAAATTCCATTCCAGCGCCCCGATCATGCTCACGATCCCCGTCGAGCGCATCACCGAAGCATCTTCCGCGAGCGGGTTGCCGATCACCGCGGGCGCTACGCCCTCCGCGCGGAAAATTTCATCTCGCCGCGAATCCACCAGCGGGATTGCCACAATTTCCTGATAACCGAGTGCGACCACCCGCTCGCGCAGCAGGTCTTGCGCCTCGGCGTGCGGCAGGCGATGCGCGGGCTGCTTGGCGGGCGGCAGCCGCGGCGGGAATTTGTCGTATCCGTAATGCCGCGCGACTTCTTCGATTAAGTCAATCCCGCGCGAAGCATCTCGCCGCCACGAAGGCTGCGTGCATTTCCACGTCGCGAGCAGACCATCGCCCGCGCGGACTGGCTGAAATCCAAGCGCGGCGAGAATTTCCTCGATGTCGCGGTCCGGGACGTCCGCGCCCATCACTCGCAGCAATTCCTTGCGCGAAAGCTGAATCGTCGGCGCCGCCGCGCGCCCCGGATACACATCCACAACGCCCGACAAAATCTCGCCCCCGCCCAATTGCTGAATCAGCTCGGCGGCGCGCCGCGAGGCCAGCTCGGCCATTTCCGGATCGGCGCCCCGCTCGAAGCGGTACGATGCCTCGGTCCGCAGCCCGAGCGCCTTCGACGTGCGGCGCACGGTGATCGGATCGAACCATGCGGATTCGAGCAGAATGTTGCGGCTGGCAAATCCGATTTCGCTCTCCGAGCCGCCCATCACGCCGGCGATCGCCACGGCGCGCGACGCATCGGCAATCACGCACATGTCCTTTGTGAGCGCGCGCTCCGCGCCGTCCAGCGTGCGAATCTTTTCGCCCGCACGCGCGCGACGGACCACGATCCGGCGTTCGCTGAGCTTGTCGAGATCGAACGCATGCATCGGCTGGCCCAGCTCGAACATCACGTAGTTCGTTACGTCCACCACGTTGTTGATTGATTTCTGGCCGATGGCCTCGAGGCGCTGGCGCAACCAATCGGGCGACGGCTGAATTTTCACGCCGCGCATGACCCGCGCCGTGTAGCGCCCGCAGAGTTCCGGCGTTTCAATTTCGACGCGCGTGGCGTCCGACGCCTTTATCGCCGCTTCCTTCAATTTCGGTTGCAGTGCCTTCACGGGCAGCCGGTAAATCGCCGCCACTTCGCGCGCCATGCCGTAGTGGCCCAGGCAGTCGGGACGATTCGCGGTGATTTCCGCGTCTAGCACCGGCCCCGCCGCCGATTCCTCGACGGAATCAACCGAGATGCCCGCAAGTGAAAGCCGCGAACGCAGCTCCGCCGCAGGCGCCGTTGCATCCACATACTCCTTCAGCCAGTTGTAGACTATCTTCATTCGTAGTCTTTGTGGGTCGTGGCCTCAGTCACGACATAGGCTTTGCAAGATCCGGACGGCTTTAGCCGCTGAAGTTCTGACCTTGCCGTTGCCCGTCCGTCCGTAGGGCCGGCATCCAGCCGGCTCTTCGAGTTTCTCCCTTAGGGGGTCGGAGCTTCAGCTCCGACATAAAACGATCGCGCGAAGCGCGTTCCTATGCGCTGGTCTTTTCGCAGCAAGTAGTTCAGGCGCTCGCGCATCGCCTCACTCGCCAATCCCCGCCTCCATCCGTCCATAATAAATGTAAGTCACGTAATCAAACGACACGCTGCCTTCATCGGAATGCGCATCGAAAAGTTCCCTGAGCGCCGCGAGCATTGGTTTGTGATTCGGATGCTCGGGCGGTGGCGCATACGACGAGCTCCGAAGGCGTCCGCTGAGCCCGTCGAAATCGAAAATCTGCCGGTTCGGCGCCGAATGCTCGCGGAATTTTCCCGCGCCGAAAAAATCGGTCATTCGCGCGGCGCTGGGATACGTTTCCGCCACTTTGCCGTAGTCCGTTCCGAATTTGCGCAGAAAAGCCTCGTAGGCGCGCAGAAACGGTGTCGCATCCTTCTTTCGATGGTTCGCAACCACCACCACCCAGCCCCGCGGACGCAAAATCCGGCGAAACTCCGCGCGCGTCGCCGCCGGATCGAACCAGTGAAACGCCTGAGCGGCCACGATGAAATCAACGCTCGCGTCCGGAAGCGCGGTCGCTTCGGCCGAGGCAGCTACGCTGCGAAATTTCGGGTAGGCGGCGAGAAATTCCTCGCCCGCCGCGCGCATTTCCGCATTCGGCTCGACGCCGTACACAACGTTGCCGTTTTCCAGCAGCATCTGCGTCAAAATTCCCGAGCCGGAGCCGATATCAGCGACGACGGATTCCGGCGTCAGGCCGCATTCATCGCGCAGCAAATCCAGAACCGCGCGCGGATATCCCGGCCGGTAGCGGACGTAGTCCCCCACGCGATTCGAGAAGCGCTGTTTGGAATCCGTAGCCGGCGCCATCATGGAAATTGCCGCAGAAAACGCACGTCGTTCTGCGTGAGCACGGGCAATTCGCCGACGCCGTACTTCATCATCGCCAGGCGATCCACGCCCATGCCAAAAGCGAATCCGGAAAGTTTTTCCGGATCGTAATTCACGAAGCCGTACACGGCGGGATTCACCATCCCCGCGCCGAATAGCTCAATCCATCCGGAAAATTTGCAGACGCGACATCCGTTCCCGCCGCAGACGTGGCAGGTCGCGTCCACTTCCGCCGAAGGCTCGGTGAAGGGAAAATAGCTCGGCCGCAGGCGCGTCTTCGCCTTCGGTCCCAGGAATTCCCGCACGAAATATTCCACCGTGCCCTTGAAATCGCAGAACGTAATGTCCGTGTCCACCGCCAGCCCTTCGATCTGGTGGAACATATAGCCGTGCGTCGAATCCGGATTGTCGCGACGATAGACTTTTCCCGGCACGATAATGCGCACCGGCGGCTTTTCTTTCTCCATGGTGCGAATCTGCATCGGCGAGGTATGCGTCCGCAGCAAGTGTCCGCCGCGCGCACCTTCGATATAGAAAGTGTCCATGTTGTCGCGCGCGGGATGGTGCTCGGGAATATTGAGCGCCTCGAAATTGTAGTAGGGCGTCTCGATTTCCGGCCCTTCTACCACGCGGAAGCCGATGGAGAGGAAAATGCGTTCGAGCTCTTCGTATGTCTGGCGGATGAGGTGCCGCGTGCCGATCGCGCGCTCGACGCCGGGGAGAGAAAGATCAATTTGGTCGCGCGCGGCGGCCGATTGCTCGCGCGCCGCGTCTTTGGCGAGTGCGAGCGCGGCAAATTGACCTTCGATATGAGCTTTCAGCGCGTTGAGGTTTTGGCCGACGGCCGGCTTAATCTCTTTCGACGCCGGCTTCAGCCAATTCTCGCCAATCTCAGCCAGAATGCCCGCTTTTCGGCCGAGCCACTTCACGCGCGCGGCTTCCAAATCAAGCGAGCTTATTTCCTGAGTGGCATCGCGATCGAACGCCGAACGCAGGTCATCGAATACGGACGCAACTTTAGCCGGAGAATCAACGCCGAGCTGCGCGAGCGTCTGCTTCGTGGAATCGGTCGTCGTCATGGTGACGTGATGTCCGATCGTGGGCGAGCTACATCACGCGGCCCAATATACACGCGTTTTAGGCCGCGGGCTTGGTGGAGGCTTTCGGCGGCGCGGTCATGTGCTGCTTCGCCGACGCGACCAGCGCCGAAAAGCCTTCGGCGTCGCGCACGGCCATGTCCGCCAGAATCTTCCGGTCGAGATCGATCCCGCCAGCCTTTAGACCGTGGATCAATTGGCTGTAGGTGGTGCCGTTCGCGCGCGCGGCGGCGCCGATGCGCTGGATCCACAGCGTGCGGTAATCGCGCTTGCGCGTCCGGCGGTCGCGATAGGTGTACCGCAGCGAGCGGTTCACCGCTTCCTTGGCGGAACGGAAGAGTTTTCCCTTTGTGAGGAAAAATCCCTTCGCGTGTTTCAGCAGCTTTTTGCGGCGCGCGCGCCGCTTGGTACCTCGTTTAACTCGTGGCATGTTTCTGGTCTCCTCGTGCGCGCCTCGCGGGCGCTCTCAATGAATGGCGAATCTCAAATTCAATTCAAGGAATGAATCAACGGGGAGACAAACGCGGCCCAGCCGCCCGTACGAATGCGCGGGAAGCAGGACGGGTTTGTCTCATTGAACTGCATTGCGCCCCGAAAAATTCGGGACAACCGGTTGGCAGGCACCCGTTACGCACTGCCGAACGCGGCCGAAAATCTACAAAATCGAAAACTAAAGTCCGTAAGGAAGCGCGAGACGGATATTACGCACGTCCGCCTTGTTCACTTCAACCTTATTGAGCAGCTTCCGCATGCGTCGCGGCTTTTTCGTGCCCAGCAGGTGGCGCTTGCCCGAATGCCACCGCATGATTTTCCCGGTGGACGTGATCTTGAAGCGCTTCGCTGCGCCTCGGTGCGTCTTCAACTTCATTTTCTTGTTCTTCTTCACAATTCCCTCTTCCTCAAAATGTCGCTAAGAAGCCTGGCCGCCGGCAGCAGGCTGCGCAGGCCGTGTCGGAGGCGGCGCCGCCCCGCCCTTTTTCGGAGCGAGCAGCGCAAGCAGAATGTTGGCTTCCATCCTCGGACCGAATTCCACCAGCGCGTGGTCCGTAACTTCTTTGAGCAGCCGCTCCATCTTCGCGCGGCCCACATCCTGATGGGCCATCTCGCGGCCGCGATGGAAAATCATGGCCTTCACTTTGTGCCCTTCGCCAAGGAACCGGATGATCTGGTTCTTGCGCACCTGGAAATCGTGCTCGGCGGTGGACGGCCGGAACTTCACTTCTTTGATGTGCGAGCTTTTTTGATGCTTCTTGGCTTCGTGGGCTTTCTTGCTCAGCTCGTACTGAAACTTGCCGTAGTCCACAAGCTTGCAGACTGGCGGCACGGCGCTCGGCGATATTTCGACGACATCCAGACCGGCATCGCGCGCCGCCTTCATTGCGTCGAACAGGGTCATCACGCCGAGCTGATTCCCCGCTTCATCCACCACACGAACTTCCCGAGCGCGAATCCGCTCGTTGACCCGAAGGCCCGGAGGACCACCACGTTCTGCGATAAACCCACCTCCCGGGCTCGAAATTGGTTTTCGATGCCCGCTTGCCCGCCGTCCCGCTCACAAAACACTCGCGGGGAGCGACAGGCCAGAAAGTATAGCACGGCTTATCGGCCCCCCTGCAAGTGACCTTAGGCCGGAACAGTGCTCGGTGGCCCTGTGCTAAGTTATCGCCATGACTGATGCGTTGAGCTACGCCGCAGCTTGGCGAGATCGCAGGCGAAGAATGGTCGTGTTTAAAACCGTTCAAGTCTCGTTCCTCGCGATCGTCTTGGCTGCAGCCTTTCTTGCTCCGAATGATCAGCGCGCGGATCACAAGTTCGATCATCGCTTCCTTTCGGCGGTCGGCGCATGGCTCGTCGCTTATATGGTCGCTGGCGTCTGGCTCAATCGTTTCCGATGCCCTCGATGCGGCAAGTTCTACTATTGGCGGATGGAGTGGAAGGGCGCCGTCGAGCGGCAGAAAAACTGGCGAAACTGCCGTCACTGTGGATTGCAGCAAGGTGCCATGCCTGACGGAGGCACGTAGCTGAGTGTTTAAAGCTTCGGCGCAGAAGCTGCGCAGGCATCGAGCGCCTTGCGCGTTTCATTCGCCCATTTGGGGAACGAGCGAGACTCGAGCGATTCCAGGACCTCGGAATCGCCTCCGCCGACCGATTCGTGGAATTGGTAGAGAATCGGATGCTCGTCTTCGGCGTCATCGTCGCGCGGACGAACGAACGTGATGTTTTCGAATGCCTTGTACTGCGCCGCAACGGCGGGGCACTGCTCCGGCGTGAATTTCCACTCTTGGATTTTCAAATCCTGCTTCAGCTGCTCGTAAGGACGCGAGGGATCCTTGGTGTGAAGCGCCAGAAGCTGCTGGTAGAGCGGCGCGCCCTGCGCTTCGCGAAGAATTCCGCGAATCGTGCGAGCAGTTTGCGTATTTTCCAGCACGACTGAGAATTCGGCGACATCGTTCACGCCGTCGCGGTGCGCGCGAACCGCGATGAAATCGCCCTCCGCGTGCTCGACCGGAAATAGTTCATCGAACGCCGCCATGAAATGCTCGTCCGTCCAGTTGCGATCGTCCTGCGTTTGCGGACGGGCGGCCCAGCCGGCTAGCGCGAACCCAACAACTACGGCGCTAGCTTTCAGTATCGAGATCTTCATTTTATCAGCGGCGCTCGCGCGTTACAGAATGGCGCGAGTATCAACCTCGGCATGCAGGTCTGCAATGAACTGTTCCACCGGGCGCGGGCCAAGATCGCCCTTGGTCCGATGGCGCACGCCGACCGTGCCCGCTTCGGCCTCTCTTCCTCCGAGGACCAGCATGTAGGGAATTTTTTGCAGCTGCGCGTCGCGGATTTTTGCCTGCAGCTTTTCGTTGCGGTCGTCCAGATGAACGCGGAAGCCGGCCTCTTTCAGCTGCTTGGTGATCTTGTTGGCGTACTCCGCGGTCTTCTCGCTGAGCGGCAGCACGGAAACCTGCACGGGAGCGAGCCACGCCGGAAACGCGCCTGCGTAATGCTCGATCAGCACGCCGAAAAATCGCTCGACTGAGCCCCACAGCGCGCGATGAACCATCAAAGGCCGGTGGCGGCTGCCATCCTCGCCGACATATTCCAGTTCGAAGCGTCCGGGCAAATTGAAATCGAACTGAATGGTCGAAAGCTGCCACGGGCGGCCGATCGCGTCCACCAGCTTCACGTCAATCTTCGGGCCGTAAAATGCGGCCTCGCCGGGAATATATTTGTAGGGAACATTCATGCGCTTCAGCGTGTTGGTCAGCGCGTCCTCCGCGCGTTTCCAGTCTTCGGGAGAGCCGGCGTAGATTTCGGGATGCGCGGTGTCTCCTCCGGAAAGCTCGACCACGTAATCGCTGAAGCCGAATACGCGCAGCACTTCCCAGGCGAATTCGACGCAGTCCTGCACCTCTTTTTCGATCTGATCCGGCATGCAGAAGATGTGCGCGTCGTCCTGCGTGAAGCCCCGGACGCGCAGCAGGCCGTGCAGCACGCCCGAACGCTCGTAGCGATAAACGGTGCCCAGTTCCGCGAGGCGGATCGGCAGCTCGCGATAGCTGCGCAGCCGCGACTTGAAGATCAGGACGTGCCCCGGGCAATTCATGGGCTTCAGCTGGTAATCGGCCTTTTCGACTTCGACCGCGCCGAACATGTTCTCGCGGTAGAAATTCGCGTGGCCGCTCGTCTTCCACAGGTCAAGCCGCATGATGTGCGGCGTATAGACCAGATCGTAGCCGCGGCGAGTGAGTTCGGTGCGCAGCCAGTTCTCCATGATGCCGCGAATGATGCCGCCCTTCGGGTGCCAGAAGATCAGGCCCGGGCCGGCTTCGTCCTGAATGCTGAAAAGATCGAGCTCAGCGCCGAGCTTGCGATGGTCGCGGCGCTTGGCTTCCTCGAGCTTGTGAAGATGCTCGTCGAGTTCCTTCTGCTCGACAAAGCAGAGACCGTAGATGCGCTGCATCTGCGGATTTTTCTCGTCGCCTTTCCAGTAGGCGCCCGCGACGCTCATCAGCTTGAACGCCTTGATGCGGCCGGTCGAGGGAATGTGCGGGCCGCGGCAGAAGTCTATGAATTTTCCGGTGGTGTAGAACGAAACCATTGGCTCAACGGCTTTTTCTTCCACGAGCTCGCATTTAAATTCCTGGTTCGACTTGCGATAGAGTTCGAGCGCTTCGGGCTTGGGAATCATCTTGCGCTCGTTGGGAATGTCTTTCGCGGCCAGCTCGCGCATTTTCGCCTCGATTTTTTCGAGGTCCTCGGGAGTGAACGGCTGCTCGCGCACGAATTCGTAGAAAAAACCGTTTTCAATCGGCGGCCCGACGCCGAGTTTCACGTTGGGATAAAGCTCGAGCACCGCGGCGGCCAGCAAATGCGCCGCGGAGTGGCGAAACACTTGCACCGCGTCGGGATCTTTCGCGGTAAGGATCGAAAGCTTGGCGCTGCGGTCGAGCGGTTTTGCAAGATCCACCAGCTCGCCGTCCACGCGCGCCACCAGCGCGTCCTTGGCGAGGCGCGGCCCGATCTGGCCCGCGACCTGCGCGGCGGTGGTGCCGCTGGGCACGTCGCGTGTCGAGCCATCCGGCAGCGTGATTTGAATGTTTTCCATCTTGATTTTGGCTAGGCCGCGCGCCTACGCAGGGTCGCTCCGCCCCCTCGTTCCAGTGACGGGTAAAATGAGCGTCGAGCAATTGTTTTCAATGGCTTACAGACATTTCTACTCGGCACGCGGTGACAGGTAGAATTGCGCGGAACAAGCGCGACTTCGCGGGCGAGAGTCACATCCCGCTCCACCCCGCCATCGCATTCTCTATCTTTTATCGTGATCATAAGCGCCAATTACCGTAGCACGATCCGCTAGCGAATTCATCCGGTTGTTGGCGTAAAGAAGTCCGGATACACAAGTCGCTAAGGGAATTCGCGACGATGAAAAAAGTCAGCGGCGAACAATGCACTGGCATGCGATACTTCGGGTGCAGGCGAAGGGAGAAAACGAAAAATGGCAAAGAGCAAGCTTACGAATGCGGCAAAAAAGATTGGCGCAGCGATGGGCAAAGCGGATCGCACCGCTCACAAAGTAGCGAAGGCCGGAGTCCTGGCCAAGAGCGAGCTGAAGGATATCTCGAAGCAGGTGGAAGCTCTGAAGAAGCAGTTGATGAAGACCACGAAGAAGCTGCAAAAAGCGCTGAGCTAGCGCTGCCAGAGTTCACCGAGCTGGCAACGGACAGTTGGCGTCGAATTGAAGTGTCGCGTGAATTCGCTGTCCCGCCGACGTCACGGGGAACCTCCACGCCTGTACTGCCGTTGCGACCGAACCATGGAGCAGCCCAGGCCCCTCGAAGGACAGATTTTCGGGCGCCCCCGACGAATTCACATCGAAGCTGACCGATACAAGCCCTTCTACATGTGCCAGCCTTGCGATCGGTGGATAGCGGGGTTGAACGACCGTAACAGGAGCAACTGGTTCGACCGTCACCACTTGAACGACCGGATCGGCGGGTCGTTGCTGCGAAGCGAGATAGAGAGTCGAGGCTTTGTCGGGCGCGTCGGCGAATAGTCCGTCATACTTGCCGGAACTCAAATCGTTCGAAATCTCGTCGTCAGGGATTGTCGCGGACGGCCCGGCACCCGCCTCCATCTGGAGCATGGGCTTGTCCATCACGCCCGGCCCTGTTGCCTTGTCCAAGCGGTCTAGCAGATCCATCGTCCAACGCGTATTTGGCGGCGTGTTGGGGGTCTTTTCGAACCAATCCTGCTCAAGGACTTTAGCGTTGATGATCCGAGTGCGGCTACCGCAGGGTACTTGCATTGCAACGTTTGCGCCGCTGAATACCAGGCAATGTTTGCATCGTTTCGCTTCCCGCTGCAGATCCTTCTCCGGAATCGTGCAGGGATTCTCCCGCTTCAGAAGCTCTGCCACTGGCACGTCCAGCCGCGCCGTTGTAAATTCCGTCTTGGCAGGTGCCAGGCAGGACGCTCGCGGTGTGAGAAGAACCCTCGCTACGGTTGAAGTTCCGTTCAACGACGGACGGATGATGAAAATCTCGTAGTAGTCGTTCGGCGGCCCGAAATCGAAAAACGTGTGCCGGCCAATCTCGAAGCTGTCGGGCAAATCTGCGTCGCCCGCCTTCTTCTCCTGCGCTTGTGGGGCGGCAGAGAGAGCGAGGAAAATGGCGACGCTCGCGACTATTTGCATCTTAAGCATTTTACTAGATAACGGAGATGCGACATGTGATGGAGTGGATGCATCGCGCGTCAGCACCGCCGCAATAAAATCGGCCTGAATCACGCGTCTCCCGACGCTACTTGTCAGTCGCGGAATCGGTGAACTCATTCGTGCGGACTTTAACTTCACCAAAAGTACAGGTTTTTCGCAATCTGTACTTTTTCTAGACTCTCGACCAGCAGCGCATCGAAACCATAGCGTGCTAGCCTGCTTCGGTAGTTCGAAATGGATTTGAACGCAACCAGCGAAGCGGGCCTTCGCTGGGCTCTTCATAGCGATAAGGGCGCACGCTCTTTGACAATTGAAAACAGAACAAGGCTCCCAGGCCACGGCCACTGGCGCTAGAGAGATCGGTCCCGGTAAAAGCGTGGGCCTGCCACGCCCGCGAAACGCACCAGCCAGGAATCATGGCTTCAGCCATGGGACTTTGCATGCCGTCGCGACCCACAATTCGCGAAATTAAGTGACACACCGTGCAAAGTAATTTGCGACCTAACTCATTGAAAACAAAGGAAGGGCATACACACAAAGCGACACACTATTTCGAGGGTCGGCGCTACGAGATTTGCCCGTGAAACGGGTCGGCGCCGATGGTGTTGCGCAATTCGTCGAGGTACGCGGGCGAGCTGACTCGGGCCAATTGTGCGTTGGCTAGCGCGAAACGGCTGGCGAAATCAATGCCGTCCTGCGGCGGATATTCCTGCTCGGTGGCGCGGAACTGTTCGAGGGCATGGACGTGGCGGCTCCATAGCGCGATATCGCGCTGCTGCTTCACGCGCAGGCGCTCGTTGTACCAGTCGCTTGCGAGCAGCGCTTCGCGCGTGAACATGCCTCGCACCTCCGGATGGTCCACTCCCATGCCGTAGTAGGAACCGTGCGCCATGATCTCAAGCAGGGCGCGCAGAGGCGGGCACGCGGCCTCGAAGCTGCCGTCCTCGAAATAATTCATCGCGACTCTCCGCTGCGATTCGACGATGGCATCCACGCCGGCCGAAAACACTTCCAAGTCCTGCAATTCCGGCCGCAGCATCTCCACCGGAAAAACCGAATCGGGCGTCTCGAAAATGCGGCCGAGAAAATGGTCAACGAACGCCATGGTGATCCGATAACCAAGGCGACTGGCGAGCACAGTGCGCCCCTCGAAAGTGAAATCCTCGATCCTTTCGAGATGGCCGTTGTCCATCAGGAAGCGCGGATCGCGCTCGGCCGTCCTCATGCGGCACCATATTTCCGGGACCAACATGCTGACGTCGTGATCCACGCGAAAATGCGGGCCGATGTGTCCCGCAGACGTAGTGAAGCCGTTATCTCCGGTAAGGATCGCGGAGACGAGCGCGTTATTCAGGTCAACGATGGGCCAGAGCGCGTTGAAAGGGCCTTTCGTGAGTGCGCCCTCGCTGCCGAATCCCGTGGTCGCCGGAGATTTTCCGGTAAGGCTCGAAATGCACTCCATAAAAAGTTCGGGCAGCTCCTGATAGTGAATCGGACCGTACACGGCAAGCGGAGGCAGGCCGGCGGCTACGTCCGGCGGACTGTTCTTGCGTCCGGCAAGGACGGCGGTGACCGGAAAGTGTACGGGCCTTGTTGAAGGAATATCGCGTTCGAGGCGCGCGGCGATCTGCGCCAGATAGGTTGCGCGCGGAGCGACCAGGTCCGGCCGCTTCTGGAGGTAGCGCGGATTTAGAGACGGCTTGCCATTGACCATGCGCGGATGCGATGAAGAAACCACGTAGGCGCCGTCGTTGTTCGCGGTTCCGTTCGAAGCGAAGTCTTCGAGCAGGCGCTTCATGGGATCGGTATAGCGGTCGAATTCGACCACGTGATCAACCAGCGCGCGAACCTGCGCGCCGGTCAGCGGCTCGTAATTCGATAGAAATGTGCCGGGACTGGAGATGTCGGCTTCGGCCTGATGGTCCACACCGGGATTGATGGCTTCGTCGGGACGCTGGAACAGAAGCGTCTCGCAGTTGGCGACGAGCTTGACGCTTTCGCTTTTGAACTCGCGGTCGAGGTCGTTGAGGCTCGAGCGCGGGAGAACGACGGACGCAGTGATGTCGTCCTCCACCTGAACTTTTTCCGCGGGGCAGAAATCGGGGCGCAGCTTGTAAATGCGCCAGGCGCCGTCGCGGTCGTGGCCCACGCGCAAGTAATTGCTGACGAGCGGCTCGTTGTCGAATTTGAGCTCGTGTCCGAGGAAGCCGTTGATGCGGTCCACGGTGAAGTGCTCGCGCCAATTTCCTCCCCACTCGGGGCGGTAGTAGCGCTTGACGGTGAACAGCAGCTGCCGCGTGGTCTGCGGGAGACGGCGCAGCCATTCGTTGTGCTCGTCGGTGTATTCGGGCGACGTGGTGAACAAGCGAATCACCGAGCCCATGGTGCGGTCCGCGCTGAGGATGGACCGGCGGGAGCGGGCGTCGGGTGGGCGCGATTTGTAGACGGACGAGAAATCGCGCTCGAAGATTTCGGCGACCTTGGCCATGTCCTCGCGGTAGTCGCGGACGTACACCGGCCCTTTCAGCAAGGCGTGGGCGATGGATTTCGAAATTTCGGACTTGCCTCCGCCGGAAACGGTGCACGGCTTGTGGCAAAGCGTGCCGCGGGGGCGCGAGCCGATCAGCCTCCAGGCCGTGCCCGAAAGCTGCTTTTCCAGGTGCACGCGGAAGCCAGAGGGCAGGACGTAGACGGCCGAGGGGTGCAGCGTCAATTGCTGCGTGCGGCCGTCGTGCTGCCAACGGACGAACCCGTCGCGCAGGGTGAACACGGAGTCTTCCGGGATGTAGAAGACGTCCGGAAAGCGGCGGTCAATCGCGTACCCCTCTGGCTGGCGTTCGACAAGCTCGCCGAGCAGGGCCATACCCTGTTCGAACGTAGCCTTCTTGAGGCTGACGGTGCGGCCCGCGAAGAACTCCGTGCCGAGGACATAAGTGGCAAAGGCGATGGCGCCGCCGGCGTGCTCCTCCTCGGCGAGCCCGAAAAGATTCGCGGCGTAGCTGATCTGCGTCTTCACCTCTTTCTTGCAGTAGCCGTAGTAATTGTCCGCGAGGATGGTGACCATCACGCCACGACGATCGCGAGCGCAGATTTTGAAGGCGGCGCCTTCGTTGTACAGCTCGTCCGGACTGGTCCAGCACATGCCGTCGCGGCGCTGGCGATCTGTCGCGTCATTCACATGCGGCAGGCCGAGCGCGGATTTCTTCATGCCGACGAGATGGGGCGCGAGGATCACGCAGCCGGTGTGGCCGGTCCAGTGGGCCACGTCCAGGGCCGCGTCGTTTTCGGGCAGATGCGGATCGCCGCCATTGCCGAAGATCCCTTCGACGAAATCGAGATTGCTCACCAGGCTGCCGGGAGCAAAGAAGCGCGTTTCCATACTTCGCGGCGCGTCGGTTCCGGTGGCGGGGCAAACCAGCGGGCGGAGTAATAAGGATACGAAGAGATGAGCCGCGTCTTCCTGGCCGGCGGTGAAAGGCAGCGCGAGAACGTCGCGCGGCGGGCGGAGCGCGGCGGCGAGCAGAGCGGCAAAAGTCTGCTTGGGTACGGCTTGCTTGTCGGCGGGAATCGGGAATCCGCCCTCGGCAATGTGAAAGACGCCGCGCGTGGTGCGGCGGTCGCTGGACGGATTGTGCAGCACGCCCTGCGGAATGCGGAACGAGCGCACGTAAGGCGATGAAAAGCTGTTGGAATCGGGCGGCAGCGACATGGCTCGGGCGAGGCCAGCGCGGTCGAGAATAAAGGTGCTCGCGGGCAAGCGCGGCGCGCCGTCCGGACAGCAATCCGCGAGGTACGCGTCGAGAAACGACTGAACGCGGGTATCCGCAGGGCACAAATATTTCCCAAGGAGGCGTTCTTTTTCGTAGTGATTGCGCAGGAGCGGCCGGGCGATCTGCAGGAAACGAGCGTCAGCGGAATTCCTGGCGGCGGGCTGGCCGAGGGCAGCGAGCTTCAGATGAAGGTACTGGACTAAATCGAGCTCAAGCGCACTTTGGGGCGTGGCCATACCACCGTCCTGGCCCCCCACCCTAAAATTGTCCTTACTTACTCACTGTTGGAGGGAGTTTATCAAAAAGCGGGAGGAGCGACTAGCGGGGGGATGAGAAGCGGATGGGCGGCATCGCGCCAAGCATGTTCGCCGGGCACGGCATGCCGTGCCCCTACAAAACCAGAAGCGGATGAGTTTCAAGGGTCAGGGAATGATGACGCCGGGGAGGCCGCGAAAGTGGGTGTTCGCGGTGACGAGCTGGGCCTGGCAGACGCGCGCGGTGGCGTAGACGATGGCGTCGGTGCCATTGAGGCGATGGTCGAGGCTTACGTTCGCCGCGGCAAGGGCGACGGTCTCGTCGAGAGGGATGACTTTGCGAAGGAGCGCCTGCGAAGCGAACCGGTCCGCGAGCGGCCTGCCGCGATGCTTCGCGAGGTGCCGATAGACTTCGAAAATGACCACCGACGGGACGAGGACCGAGGCTTCGCCTTCGAGGTAATGGCCAAAGGCGGCCGCCTTCGAGTCTTCGGTCAGGTATTCGAGCCAGCCGGTGGAGTCAACGAGGTAGAGATCAGAACCGCTCCGTGTGGTCACGATATTCGTCTTTCCATCTGAGGCCTTTGGCGATGCCGCGGAGCTCCTTGATGGACCGGCGGGGCACGAGGTGCAGCGACCCGTCGAGCGCGTACATCAGGAGTTCCTGTCCCGGCTCGATCTTGAGCTCTTCGCGGAGAGCTTTGGGGATCACAACTTGAAACTTGGGAGAGACGCGAACCTTTGCTTTCTCCATTTCTCAGAACCCCCGGGCATGGTATCGATTGGCAGATCGTATGTCAATATGGCTATCGATAGGCTCAGCGTAATACCGTGGCCGGCGAGCTCTTCAGCATCGAACACAAAGCATGAGGCTTAACGGCGAGATTCCGAAAAGTAGAATCGCTCAATGCGTGCGAGATTTTTCACGAATGCGCACGAAAATTGTTGAGCTGTCGGCGGGTCGACATCACGAATGCGCGCGAAAAACTTCGCAAATGCACTTCGCCGCGAGAGGAATTCGCGGGAATTTATTTCTTGCGCGCCCCTTCCATCGCGTCCCAGTCTGCGTCGGACATTTCGGAGAAATGATTGAATTCGCCGGCGCCGTTGATCCATTCGCCGCCGTCAATTACGACGCACTCGCCGTTTACATACCCGGCCTGCTCGCTGATGAGATAGGCCGCGAGGTTGGCGAGTTCCTCGGGTCGTCCGAAGCGTTTCATTGGATGATGATTTCTGGCGCGCTCTTCGAGTTCGTGCGACGGCACCAGGCGCGAGAATGCGCCTTCGGTCGGGAATGGTCCGGGGGCGATGGCGTTGAGACGGATGTGATGCCGCGCCCATTCGACGGCGAGCGAACGCGTCATCGCAAGGACCCCGGACTTGGCGCACGCTGAGGGAACGACGAAGCCCGAGCCGCAGTTGGCGTCCGCGTAAGTGGTGACGATATTGAGGACGGTGCCCGGCTGCTTCGCGGCGATCCACCGACGGCCGAGCGCGAGCGTGCAGTGGAATGCTCCATGAAGGACGATGCCGACGACGGCGTTGAACGCGTTCGGCGAAAGCTTCTCGGTGCGCGCGATGAAATTTCCCGCCGCGTTGTTCACCAGCGTGTCTATTCCGCCGAACGGGCGGCCGAATTCTTTTTCCGCAGCGGCCAGCGACTGCTCGACGGCGGCGAAGTCGCGGATGTCCGCCGAGAACCACGACGCGCGCGCTCCTTTGGCGACAATGTCGCGGGCAGTTTCCTTAAGCGGATCTTCGCGGCGGCCGATGAGAAATAGAGTGGCGCCGAGTTCGGCAAATCGAAGCGCCATAGCGCGACCGAGGCCCGTGCCACCGCCCGTGATCAGAATCGTGCGACCCTTCAGCAAGTCGGTTTGAAACATGGTTGAAAACCTCCCGGGATTCGTGCGGTATTGTTCGCGCATCGCGGCCCGCTCCGCAAGGTACAATTCCTTGAAGTTCGCTGGCGCACGCCGGACGCGCCGGAGATGAAACGGAGGGCGGACATGAAGTCATTTGTGATCGGTCTGGTCGTGGGGCTGCTGATCCTGCCGCTGGCTTTCGGGGTGTACGTGGCGACCGGGCGCATGCCGGTGGCGACGGCGGATTCTCCGATGCCGTTTGAGGCCGCTCTCGCCGGCGCGGGGCTTTATGCTCGGATTAAGCGCGAGGCGCCGACGCGCGATGTTTCCACTGTGGCGACGGCGGAACTTGTGAGCGGTGCGGACGTTTACCAGAAAAACTGCGCGTTCTGCCACGGACTGCCCGGGCAGGCGGCGCCTCCCGTGGCGCAGGGGGAATTTCCAAAACCTCCGCAGCTTTTCACAGAGGACGGGCGCGTGAGTGACGATCCGGCCGGCGTTACCTACTGGAAAGTGAAAAACGGCATACGGCTCACGGGAATGCCGGGGTTTCAGGCGTCGCTCACGGATCCGCAGATGTGGCAGGTCACGGCGCTGGTCGCGCGAGCGGACAAGCTGCCGCCTGAGGTGCTGGAGGCGCTGAAACCTGCGCCGCCGGTGATCCTTATTAGTGCGGGGGCTGCGAATCCGGTGGATGGATCGGTGCCGATCAAGCCCAAGCCATAAGGCTATATTAATCAGGCGGTTAGCTGCTGTTATCGCTGCGTCGTTTATTCCGTTGCAGCACGGCACCTGGAACGACGTCTCTGAATGGGTGACGGATTCTCACGCAACGTCGCCGGGCGCAGCATGCTGCGCCCCTAAGAATTCGTCTCGTGGGTCGCTCGGCGAGGGACGGTTGGCACCACGCCAAGAAATTGCGCCGGGCACGATATATCGTGCCCCTACAAAACCGGCGCGATCAAAAATCAACGTGGAGGCGCAGGCCGGGGACGGTGATGGGACCGCGGTCCTGGTTGTAGCCGGGATTGTTGATGTGCTGGATGTCGAAAGAAGCGAAGAAGCCGCGCCAGAGATGCGCGGTATAGAAGCTCTCAACGATTTTCTCCGGGCCGTAAGTCAGGCCACCGTCGCCGAGCAGGAAGCCCAGCCCGCCAAGAGCAAGATATTGCTGATGCGCCTGCACGATTCCGTTGGCCACGAAGGCGAGGCCGGCTCGATCGTTGCGCCGGTGCCATGGCGTGCCCATCGAGAATGCTCCGAGCTCCAGCTCGCGGTCGTCTTCGGTGTAGGCCCAGGATTCGTTGTGACCATCGCTCCAGCCGAGCCGCCCGAAAACGCCGACATCGTCCGTTAAGGACTGCTCGAAATTCAGGCCGAAGCCGTACCGGTGACGGCCCTGGCGGCGCGTGTCTATGATGTTCGGCGTCGGCGCATCGTGATCGAGGAATTCGGCGATCGCCAGCTTGTAACTTCCCATGTCGGCTTGGTTGAGGTAGCTCAGCAGACGCACCGTGCCGGAGCGATGCGCGATAAGTTTCCCGCTGGCTTGCAGCTCGAGATTTTCGGCGCGCGCGCGGGCGATATCGGCATCGAGATTGATGCCGTTCGCGACCTTCGGCTCCATCGCTACGGCGAAGCGGGCGGCGAACCAGTGGTCGTCATATTCCAGGAGCGCGCCGTCGGTATAGCCGCGCGTGTTGGCGGCGTAGTCGTAGGCGCCGTTGTTGTCCACCGTCCAGTTCAGGAATTGAAGATGGCTGTCCTGGCCCCATGTGTTGAGGTCGAAAAAGTCGACAAGATCGAATTTGCCGATTCGAAATTCGATGCGACGCACGGGCAGCGAAGTAGCCAGATGAAGTTCGTCGCGCTCGGCCTCGATCTTTTCGTCGGTCAGCGGAATAATCTGCCGCAACATCAGGCGAGCGAGGTAGGGAGTCGTGGAAAGTTGTGCGCCGGAAACCGTCCGCACGGAATCGAGATTCACGTAGCCAGCGAGGCCGAAAGCCCGCCCGACGCCGCCTCCAGTCGCGTACTCGAAATCGGCGAAGAGTTCCGTCGTCGGCGTCACCGTCCAGCCCGTGTAAAGAGTTATCACGTGCGTGGTCGCGCTCTGACCCTCGGGAGTCATGCTATTTGTTCCGGTATATTTTGCCGGAAACGACGGGTGCCACTGGAAGACGACGTTCGCTTGAGCGGAAATCCAGTACCCTTCCGTATCGGAGTGCGGGAGAAGCGTGACTTTGTCAGACTCCTCCGAGTCATTCGAATCATTTGGGGTGGGAGTATTTGGACTCGCGCTCGAATCGGATGATGCAGGCGTGGTGGTCTGTTCCGTTTGAATACTTTGCGGGGGCGCTTGGGCTGGGGCCTGTGCGACGGCGATGCGCGGTGCGGCCACGCACACAACGAGGGCGCAGAGAATCAGTCGCGCGAATTGGGCCGGATAGGACATAGTTTTCGCGAGCAGGGCGTTCCATGCGAGCCGCCCTCGTTTGAACATCAAATCACATACGGGCGAGCACCCTGCGTTAACAGACGGTTAAAAGCGACTCGGACGAGAAATCGGCGGATGCGGAGCGACGATTTCCATATACTTAATCGGCCTCCGGGGCGCTGGACATAAGGCCTGAAGGTTTGATACCATACCCCCCTAGGGTAGTCAACGAAAAATGTCGCATTTATCTAAAGAAAAACTCGATTTGGTGACGCGCACGAAGAAAGTCATCGGGCAGCTCGAAAGCGTATTGCGGGGTTTGAACGACGATGAACAGTGCGCGGACGTGCTGCAGCGCCTCGCGGCAGCGCGGGGAGCGATCAACAGCCTGATGGGGGAATTGCTTGAGGACCACATCCGCAATCACATGCCCCAGAATTCGAAATCCTCCACCGAGGCTGCGGACGACGTGATCGAAATCGTCCGCACCTACCTGAAATAGGCGCCAGAACGCTTCACGATGGAAATGTGAAAACCGGTTTTACGACTTTGCCCGCCGCCTGGTCCTCGATCGCCTGGTTGATTTTCTCGAATGGATACTTCGTGACGAGCTTGTCGAACGGGAAGCGGCCGTTCATGTGGAGTTCGACGAGGTGCGGAATGAAAGTATCCGGCACACTATCGCCCTGCACGATGCCGCGAATCGAAAGGCCACGGAGCATCACTCGAGACATTTTCGGAGCCTCCGCAGGAATGGCACAGAATCCGAAGGAGCCCTTCGCGGCGAGCGATTCGATAGCTTGCTCGTTGCTATCCATGCGGCCGGTGGTGTCGAACGCGTAGCCGACGCCGCAGGGGACAATCTTTCGAATCTCATCGGTGAGATTTACGCTCGGTCCAGCGAAAACGGTGTGCGTGGCGCCGAGTTGCCGCGCCACTGCCAGTCGCGACTCCAGCACATCAACGGCGATGATCGCGGAGCAGCCGCATACCACCGAGCCCATCACGGCGCTGAGTCCCACGGGGCCTGCCCCGAAAATTGCGACTGTGCTGCCGGCGGGCGGATGCAAAGAATTCATGATCGCGCCAGCGCCGGTCTGCACGCCGCAGCCGAGCACGCCGAGAATTTCGAGCGGCGCGTCCCTGCGCACCGGAATCGTATTGCGCTCTCGCGTGACGGCAAAATTTGAAAACGACGATTGGCCGAAGAAGTGGCCGTGAATCGCGGTGTTTCCCTTCGTGAACGAGCCAGGCTCGGCCGATCGCCCGTCCGTGAAATTCAGCTGCGACATGAAGTCGCAATACGCCGGACTGCCCGCGAGGCACGTGGCGCACGCGCCGCAAGAATCGCCGGTGAGGACGACATGATCGCCGGGTTTCACTTTGGTGACGCGCTCGCCGACTAGTTCGACAACTCCGGCGCCTTCATGGCCGAGCACGACGGGCATGGGAACGCCCATCGTTCCCTCGCGCGCTTTCACGTCGGTATGGCAAAGCCCGCAGCCGGCCATGCGAATCAGAATATGTTCCGGCCCGGGATCGCTCATCTCGAGTTCTTCGATCGAGAACGACGGCTTACCTTCGTATGCAACCGCGGCGTGCACTCTCATGATTTTTCCGTGTTGAGCGCGGAGAAGTTCACTGCCCGGCCGTGGGCATCACGAGTCTTCCGACGACAGGGACGGGCAATGCGCCCTGATCGAGGACGAGGTCGTGGTACTTAAGCATGTCGAATTTTGCACCGGCCTTGTCCTGATATTGTTTGCGCAGGGCCAACCATTCGCGGAGGCCGACGTAATACGTGGGTAGCTGCGTGGAGCTGAGTTTGGCGCGCAGGAGTTTTCCTTCGGCTTCGGCCTGCGTTTGAAACGCATCCTTCGTCATCAGGTCCATGGCCTGCTCGTCGGTCATCCCCATGGTCTGCATTTTGACATCAAGGATGGTGTTGGCGAGCAAGCGAAGGCGAATTTTGCGCATCATCATGCGGAAACGCGGGTCGTTGTTGAGAAAGCCTTCGTCCATCATCACCTGCGCGCCGTATTCGGCCCAGCCTTCCACGTAGGCGCCGTTCCCGAAAATCGCCCGCAGCAAGCGGCGCGATTCGGGCTGGATGTTGTTCGCGTGTTCGGCCTGCACATAGTGTCCCGGCAATGCCTCGTGGAGCGATAGCCACTGCAAGGTGAAATTGTTGTACTCGCGCAGCCGGGATTCGGTCGAGGCCGGGGGTGCCTTGGGATCAATCGGCGTCACCCAGTATTCGGCTTCGGCGTGCGGCTCCAGCGGAGGCGCGCTGTGGAATCCCGCGACGGAATAGATTCCGCGCATGAATAATGGTGTGGGAATTACTTTCAAATTGTCGCGCGAGCTAAGCGTCACGATTTTCTTCTCGCGGATGAACGCGATAATGCCCGTGAGGTCGGATTCTATCGTCTGCTGCAACTGGTCGGGGCGCGGATGGTCGTCCGAGATTTTCTGCAGCACTTCACCGATGATCTGGTTCTCGCGGTCGCGGCCGGTCAGATCGGAATGGTCGCCATGCGAGGGAAACATTTGCGCGTGCATGGGCAGGGCGAGCCCGAGCATCTCAGCGCGCACGTCCTTCAATTCGCCCTCTGCATCGGAGAGCAGCGCATCCGGCGTGACGTCGGTTTCCATTACCAGCCGGAATTTCTGATCGTAGAATTCCTTGCCCAGTCGCCAGGTGCGCCGCGAGGGCCGCTTGCCGAGATCGTCCTTCAGCCATGCGTTGAAATCCTTCAGTGCGGCGATGGCGGGTGGCGTGACCTGATCGTATTCGGCTTTTAGCGCCGATTTCGCGGGCATTTCGTTGGCGATATCGTTCTGGATGAGATCAATATTGCCGTCGTTTTCTGCGATGGCCGTGCTGATGAAAATCGGATCGGCGTCACTGAGATATGCCTTCACCTGATCGAGCAGCCGCGGGATCTGGCGGACCCGCGAAAGCACATGGCCGAGGCGCACGTCGAGCGGCGCGTAGCTCTGGGTCAACGGAAGAAACAGCGCGTTGCCGATCAGCTCGACCGGCACAGTGGGATTGTGGCGATAATTTTGAATCCTGTCGAATTCGAGCAGGTTCAGGCCGATCTGATCGTCAATGAGCCGCCAATCGGCGGCGTCCTGCGGACCGAGCGTCGCGAGCGGCGTCTCGGTGCGAAATCGCGCGCGCCAGCCGGAGTAAAATTCCCGCTGCGCGTCCATGGCTTTCAGGCTCAGGTCGTCGAGCTGCGCGTCGAGCTCGATCTTGTCGCCCGTTTTCGGATCAACGTGAATGTGATATCCGGCTTGCGAAGCATTCACGGGCGAAAGCGCGAGCGAATCCTTCATGAATCGGTCGCTAAGCTCGGCAAATTTCGCCGAACCCGAATCGGCCGACGCGTTCGCGGCGGGTTTCGCCGGCCCGGAGCTAGACGGCACTAACACCATAAGCGAAAGCACGGCGCAGAAAATCGAAATGCTGGTTGCTTGCATCAACAATCCCCCTGGAAATTCTGAAATTGCGCGCTAGCTTCGGCGTAGCGCGGCCAGAACGCGTGCCGGCGTCAACGGAAACTCGTGCATGTGGACGCCTGTCGCGTCAAAGAAAGCGTTCGCGATCGCACCGGCGGCCGCGGCCATTACCTCTTCGCCCGCGCCCGTGGATTTCTGGTCCAGGCGCTGCACGACGATGGGCGTGACCTCGGGGCATTCTTCAAAGCGCAGGATCGGATAACTGTTCCAATCGAGGCTGGTGACGTTCGTTTTATTGAACGTCACTTCCTCGTGCAACATGCGGCTGACGGTTTGCACCAGCTGCCCGCTGATCTGGTTTTCGATGAATGCCGGATTCACGGCTAGGCCTGCGTCAATCGCACCGTACATGTGCTTCACCGTGACCTTGCCAGTTTCTTTATTCACATCGAGCTCGGCTACGGCGCCGCCGAACGACGTGAGATGCGTGCCGAGTCCGATCCCGCGACCGGAGGCGACTTTCGCGTCGGAAAGTTTCGAAGCGGGCGGACGCGGCTCCCACTTCGAGGCCTTCGCGACCGCGTCGAGAACACCCATCCAACGTTCGTTGGTGATATTTCGTTTGCGGAATTCGTACGCGTCTATTCCTGAAAGACGCGCGAGTTCGTCAATCGTTTGTTCCGACGCAAACGAAAACGAAAGATCAAGCGGCGAGCGCAGCCACGCGCCCTTCAGATATTTCAGTCCTGGCACCTGATGATTCACCAGTCGCACGTTGGGGATATCGTACATGCCACCGCAATCGGTGGGATTCACCTGCTGCGCCGCGCCGAGTCTCCACTCCGCCGCCGGAGTGCCGAGCGCGAGTTGCGCGGACGTTTCGATGGCGCTCCAGTTGTGGTGCCAGCCGTCATATTGATACGCGATAATTTGTCCGTTGGCGTCGGCCGCGGCGCGAATCTCGCCGACATGCGCGGGGCCGTAGTTGTCCCAGCCGTGCTCGTCCCAACGCATGAACTGCAGCCGAACGGGCTTGCCGGCAAGCTGCGAGAGAATCGCGGCCGCCTGCGCCACATCGTCATAGCAGCTGTGGCCATAGGTGCCCGATCCTTCGTAATACTGCACGCGAACTTTTTGCGCGGGCAATCCGAGCACGCCCGCCAGAGTATTGCGCGTGGCGTACACATCCTGGGTTGAGCAAATGACGAGCGCGGAATCGGATTTCACGTCCGCGAGCGCGCCATTGGGCCCGAAGCCCGCATGGGCCTGATAGGGAGCGTGATAGTTTCCTGAGGCAACATGCGCGGCTTGGCCGAACGCACCGTTTACGCCGCCTCGCTCAAGCACAACCCGGTCCGTGGTTTTTTCGGCGCGCATCGCGTCATACACACCGTCGCTGCCGGGCAGCGTGGCGGGCATGTCCCAGGTTATTTTCAATTGTTGCGCGGCGCGGACAGCGTCCCATTCGCGCTCGGCGACCACGCCGACGAAATCGCCCTTGCGGAGGACACGCGCGCCGGGAATTGCGGCGATCGAAGCTTCGTCGAGGCTGGCAACTTTCGCGCCGGCTCCGTACACGCCCTGTCCGCGCGGGCGAACCACGCGTCCGTGCACCATTCCCGGCAGGCGCACGTGCTGCAGGTAAACGTATTTGCCGCTCACTTTGTCGGGAATGTCGTTTCGCGTGGGACTTTTGCCGACCAGCTTGTAATCCGCGACAGACTTCAGCGGCGCAGAACCCGTGAATGCGAGGCTGAACAACCTGTCGCCGACAAGCTCGCCGTAGGTGACGGAGCGCGCGCTGCCCATCACAGTGACGATTCCGCGAGATACAGTCAGGCGCCCGATGGGCGCATCGAGTTTTTTCGACGCGAGCTGCATCAACGCCTGACGCGCCTCGGCGGCCGCAGTGCGAATCGCCGGACTTCCACGGGCAATGGACGAACTTGAGTACGTGCCGCCTTGGTTCGGTGTGATGTTCGTGTCGAGGCGAATCGTGCTGACCTGACTCATGTCGAGGTCGAGCTCTTCGGCCGAGATTTGCAGAAGCGAGGTCGTCGAGCCTTGTCCAAGCTCGACGTAGCCGATGTAGACGGTCGCCGTGTTGTCGGCGTGGATGGCGAGCCACGTGTCAATTTGTTTCGGATCGGGAGGGCCGGCCGCGCCCCCTCTCGCAGTCACGCCAGCGACCGCGACTCCCTGCGTGCCGAGCGCGTCGCCGGCGAGGAAGCCCCTCATGCTGAATCCGATGACCAGCGCGCCGCCCGCTCTCAGAAACTCGCGTCGCGGAAACAATGAAGAAGCAATTTGTTTCGCGGCGCTCATCGCGCTGCCTCCGCTGCGCGCTGGATCGCTTTAATGACGCGCGGGTAGCTCCCGCAGCGGCAAAGATGCCCGTTCATCGCGGTGCGAATTTCGGCTTCGGTGGGCTGCGGCGTTTTCGAGAGGAGTTCGGCAGCCTGAATGATCATGCCGTTGAAGCAGTAGCCGCATTGGACGGCCTGCTCGTCAATGAAGGCTTGCTGCACGGGATGCAGCGCGGGAACCTGGCCGAGCTTTTTTTGTTTCGCGTACCACCGTGGAAGACCTTCGAGCGTTGTTACGGATTTCCCCGCGACCGCCGACACTGGCGTCACGCACGAGCGGATTTCCTCGCCATTCAGCAGCACCGAGCACGAGCCGCATTGCGCGAGTCCGCAGCCGAAGCGCGGGCCTTGCAGCTGCAACTCGTCCGAGAGAACGTACAACAAAGGCGTATCCGGCGCCGAGCCGATTTCGGTCACGCGCTCGTTCACACGGATTTTGAGTTTGCTCGCCATCGCGCGCGCCTCCGGTTTGCGGGGAAACGAGCTAGTGTTAACAGGTTCGTTTGTTGTGTCAAGCGCGTGGTCTGCGTCCGCGATTGTTGGGAGGACGCGGCCCCCCTCGGTTTTCCGGGGTTTGCAGTGGTATTACTGACAGTTCCGCGAGAGTCGAAGGATTCAACCTCTCGCGCACGCGAACGTCATACACTCACCCAGACGGCTAGTGCGAAGCCTGGGCGATGAGTTGAGCTACTTTTGAATTAGGGCCAACGGGCTCAACAAAAAGAAGTTGATTCGGATTCAAATACATCCGGTCCGGCTCGTGCAATTCCTTCCCTCGCTTGACGAGCACATTGTTTGTCTGCTTTGTCTCTGGATTCGTCTGGGTTACGACGTAGTAAACGTCCGTCAGTACCGGATTGTGTTCCCCGTATCCCTGCAGGTGTCCGAAGTACACCGAGCCGTTCGTCAAGAGCACCGCCTGGTATGGCGTAGTGAACTGTACCGACGAGCCTCTCATGTGGCTCACGAGATGCCATCCAACCGCAACGATGACTAGCAGGCCCGCTACGACCCATATAACCTGCACCAAACCCATCCCTCGCTGATTGCTCATCTCGAAAACCTTCCTCTCCAGTGCAGACCGTCTTTGAGGCGATTTTCCTACTGCAAGCGGAGCGAGCCTACCACTCCGGCTTTTCTCCCGCAATTGTTATCCTAATTCGCAGACTTGGGACGGCTCCAGCGTGCCCTGGAATAAGTCCACGAACGCGAAAGCGGCGAACCAGCATCTGGCTCGCCGTCTTGCATTCCTGCTTTCCAGTTTTCTATCGCCCTACCCGAAAGATCTTCCTTCGGTGGAACGCGCCCAGCGCGAGCAGCCCGGCCGCCAATAACAGGAGCGCGCTCGGCTCCGGCGTTGAAATGGGTTCAGGCGCCACCGCCGTCAGAACCACTTCATCTCCATCGAAGCCGTAGTTGATGTCCCAATACCAGCCGTCCAGGGCGAACTCCTCCGACGACGGCGCATTGGCGAACGCACCACTCTCGGTGCCCGTGTAGTTCATGAGGTCAAACGCTTCGTCATCCGTCAGTGTCGCGTCGCCCAGCAGTGCGACGGCCAACGTTGCCGAATCGTCCAATACCACCGGACCGGTTACGCTCAACGAGCCATTACTTGTCGCTCCGATCAACTCATCGAAGGTGCCCCCAGACTGTGTATAGCTGCCATTAATCGCGAGGCTGCCGATCGAGGGCAGAATGGATGAGCCGGGCGTGATCGCTCCTCCGGTCATCGTGTACGCTCCGTTGATCGTTCCATTGCCCTGAACCAAACCGCCAGTCTGATTGAAGCTCGTCGCGGAAATGGCGCCGCCGGTTTCGATCGTGGTCGTCCCGCCAGCGTGCTGGAACGTCGTCGTGCTGAGATTTCCAGTCACGTCGGTCGTTCCCGTATTCGTGTAACCACCATTCGCAGCGAGCGTTGCCGTGGCACCCACCGCTACGCTTCCGGAGTTGGTGAACAATCCGCCGGCCGTCAGCGCGTCGCCGGCGCCATTCAGGCTGATGGTGCCGCTGTTGGTCAGCGCGCCTGCGACACCGATGCTGTTGCCGCCGCTGGCGTCGCTGCCCGTGGTGATTGCACCCGAGTTGCTCAAATTGCCGGCCACCGTCAGCGTGCTTCCCTGATTCACATTCACGATACCGCTCGCCGTGAACGTGCCTCCGGAAGGTGTTGCGGTCGTCGTCTGTCCGTTCGCCAGCGTCAGCGTGCCCTCTACGCTGGTCAACCCGGCCAGCGCGCTGGTCGTGCCGTTCACTTCAAATGTGCCGCCCAGGATCAATCCGGAGTTCGCATTGATGTCGGTGATGCCGCCGGGTTGATTCACCAGGTTCAGTGTTGCGCCGCTGGCGATGTCCAGAGTGCCGGAAGTCATAGTGAGACCGTTGATGGTGATGGTTGTGGGGCTGGAAATGGTAACGACATTGCCGGGCGCGGAGTCCAGCGTGGCGGTGTAGGTGTCACCGGAAGGAGAGCCGTTATTGGGAGTGCAGGGGGTAAGAGTTGGACTGCAGCTCCATGTGACGGCGGTCCAATTGCCTGACGCGCTGTTCCAAGTCGCCGCGTACAGGCCCGGAGGCGCGGTAACGGTCTCCGCCTCCAGCTCGACGTTATCGCCACTATCAATCACCACCCACTTCTCCGTGCCGTCGTTGAAAGTGTCGTTCAGGATGGAGCCAAATGTCAGGCCTGCCGTCGAAGAACCCGTCGTGGCAATCGTCAAGATCGTATCCACAGGAGGATCATAACTGTCCAGCTGTTGGACGTTCAAAGTGCTGCTGGCAGCCAAGGAGAGGGTTCCGGTGATATTCAGAACGCCGAAGCCGGCGCCGGGCGTGCTCGAATTGATGACTTCAACAAGCGTGCCGGAAATGTTGAGCGAATTGCTGAAATTCAGCGTGCCGGATTGTGTGTTGCTGAGGCCGGGGAGCAGTGTGCCGCCGATGCCGATCATGGCTGCGCCGCTGATCGTGCCACTTCCCGGTATGGAAGTCGTGGCGGTGCCATTCAGAGTGCCGCCGGTAATGTTTACGCCGCCCGTGCCCGTCAGCGCTCCGTTCACCGTGGTCGTGCCGGCGCTCTGCGTGTAGCTTTCGGTGGCCATGACGCTTTCGCTGTTGCCAATCGCGACCGTTCCGCTGTTACTGACGGAATTCGCACTCAGGACATCGCCGCTGCCACTCAGTGTTACTGAGCCGCCGTTGTTGTTGAACGCGCCGCCAACTGAGACCATGCTGCCGTTACCTTGCAGCTTGATCGAACCGGTGTTGGTGAAGTCGCCGCTGCCGGTCGTACCCAGATTCTCGTTGGTGCCCGCTACGGTAATCATGCCGGAGTTTGTAAACGACGAGCCACCCAGTACGTCGTTGTTACCATTCATCGTGATGGTCCCGCCGTTGTTCGCGAAAGCGCCTGGCATAATTATGAAGCTGCCGCTGCTTGTCGAACCAAAGGTGATCGAGCCACCGGAATTGTTGCTGAAGGTAGCCGTAGGGGTGTTGTTTTGGAATTGTTCGTTGGTGCCGTTGATATTGATCGCGCCGGAATTCGTAAACGCGGCGGCCACCACCTCGTCGCTGTTGCCGTTCATGTTTACTGTTCCGTCGTTGTTTGCGAATGTGCCGACCACATAGACTCCAGCTGCCGGACCGCCCACGCTGGTGGAGCTAAACGTGAGCACGCCGCCGGAATTGTTGTTGAAATTACCGTAGTCGTACACCAATTCCTGAATACCATTCAGGGTGATCCCGCCCGAGTTTTCAAAATCGTTGGCGGATAGAAAGTCATTCGTACCGTTCATGTACACGTTCGCGCCGCTGGCGTTGGTGAATACGCTGAACCCGTACACCTCGCTGCCGTTGCTCGTCGAACTGAACGTGACCGAACCGCCGGAATTGTTATTGAAGGCCCCGACGCCCGCGGTATCTGAACCTACGAGGTCGACGAAACCGTTCAAATTGATCGCACCGGAGTTCGCAAACGAGGCAGCGAAGACGTTGCTACCCGCGGTCGTTGCCGTCCCACCATTTAGATTTACCGTTCCATTATTCGTGAATGAACCCGTCACATTGACATCGTCGCCTTCGCCTTGCACAAGCAAACCGCCGGAACTGTTGTTGAACGTACCCAAGTCAGTCACGGTTTCGAGAACGCCCGTCATGGTGATTGTCCCGGAGTTCGCAAACGAGCCGACGCTCAGCGTGTCCTCATCACCCAACATATTCACGGTCGCGCCAGTGTTGTTCGTGAATGCACTGGCCACCGACGCCTGGTTGAAGACGCTGGCCGCAGCGAAGTTGAGCGACCCACCGGAATTGTTGGTGAAGGCGCCCAAGTCGGTCAGGGTCTCGTGATTGGGCCCGAGAGGCAGGCCAGTCAGGGTAATCATTCCCGAATTCGTAAACGCGCCGGCGGTCAGCGTGTCGCCGCTGCCGTTCATGTTCACGGTCCCACCGTTGTTGTTCAATTGACCGGAGACCGTCAGTCCGCTATTGGTGCTGCTGGCGCCAAAGGTCACTGACGCGCCGGTATTGTTGTTGAAATTTCCGGAGACGGTCGAAGTTGCGACACCAATATTTGCGGCGTTGAAGTTCAACTGCCCGCCCGAGTTGTTGTTGAAATCTCCGGTAGCACTCAATGTATCGCCAGCGCCATTGAGGCTGATGGTGCCGCTGTTGGTCAGCGTGCCTGCGACACCGATCGAGTTGCCGCCGCTGGCGTCGCTGCCCGTGGTGATTGCACCCGAGTTGCTCAAATTGCCCGCCACCGTCAGCGTGCTTCCCTGATTCACATTCACGATCCCGCTCGCCGTGAACGTGCCCCCCGAAGGTGTTGCGGTCGTCGTCTGTCCGTTCGCCAGCGTCAGCGTGCCCTCTACACTGGTCAACTCGGCCAGCGCGCTGGTCGTGCCGTTCACTTCAAATGTGCCGCCCAGGATCAACCCGGAGTTCGCATTGATGTCGGTGATGCCGCCGGGTTGATTCACCAGGTTCAGTGTTGCGCCGCTGGCGATGTCCAGAGTGCCGGAAGTCATGGTGAGACCGTTGATGGTGATGGTTGTGGGGCTGGAAATGGTAACGACATTGCCGGGCGCGGAGTCCAGCGTGGCGGTGTAGGTGTCACCGGAAGGAGAGCCGTTATTGGGAGTGCAGGGGGTAAGAGTTGGACTGCAGCTCCATGTGACGGCGGTCCAATTGCCTGACGCGCTGTTCCAGGTGGCTGCGTACAGGTTCGCAGGCGGCGTTACGCTTTCCGCTTCGAGCTCCACGCAACTATCGCCAACCGGGCAGACGCCGCCTGTGTTGCCGTAGCTGAGGACCCACTGTTCGGTGCCGCCATTGAAGGTTGGATCGGTGATCGAGAAGTTCTGGCCTGTAAGCGTGCCGGTGTAGTCCAGGATCGAATAGGTGGTTCCCACAGTGGGATTGAAGCCCGCGCCGAGCAGGTTGACGGTCAGGGCGCTGCTGGGTGCAAGGGTCACATTCCCGATCAGGTTGATGACACCATTCGCCGAGTTGCTGATCAGTTCGCTGAACGTGCCGCCGTTCTGGGAGTAGCTTCCGGTGATATTGAGCGTGCCAGGGGTGCCGGTCACACCGGGCAGGATCGTGCCGCCGGTCATGATTACGTTGCCCACGACCGTGCCTGTGCCTTCGAAGAGGCCTGTGCCGCTGATAGAGACCGTGGCCGGATCCATAGTTCCCAGCACATTGACCGTTCCGCCACTTTGGTTCCAACTGCCCATGTAGACCACGCCGCTCTTTTCAATCGTCGTGGTGCCACCGATTTGCGTAAACGGGAGGGGGGCGCCAGCGGTGCCGAAGTCCCCGTAAATGTCCGTCGAACCACTTTGTTGCTCGTAGCCTCCCACGCCGGTGGTGAGGGTTTCGCCGAGGCCGACCGTGACACTACCACTGTTGATGAAGTTGTCCGCGTTCAGAGTGTCGCCGCTTCCGGTCAGGCTCACGGTGCCGGCGTTGGTGAGTCCTCCGGTGACCATCACCGTGCCGCCCGTACCGCTCATGGTCAGCACGCCGCCGCCAAAGTTAGTGAATCCGGCGCTCGTGACGGTCAATGAGCCGCCCTGTACGGTGACTGAGCCGGAGCTCGCGTTCGAGAATTCTCCGGCGCTGAGGGCACCCGATACACTCATGCTCCCTGAATTGCTAAATGTGTTGGTGACAGAAAGAACTCCGCCGATGCCCACGGTGGTGGTTACGCCTACGCCGCTGAGGTTGGAAAAGCTGCCGGCATCGAGGGTGCCGTTCACGACCGTGGCCGCACCGTTCGTATAGGCGTTGGTGACGGAAAGCAAGCCGCCGTTGTCCACGGTGGTGGTCCCGCCGTTATTTGAGAAGCCGCCGGCGCCCTGAACCGTGATCGTGCCGCCGGAGTAAACCTCTGTTGTTCCGCCGGTCTGCGTGTAGTTGCCGGTGGTGGTGAGCAAGGCCGTCGGACTGATGCCAACACTCACGGTCCCCGCGTTCGTCAGCGATGCCGCGGTCAGGCTCCCGCCGTTATCAACAAACACCGTCGAGGTGGCGTCGTTCGACAGCGCACCGTTGATGTTGATCGTGCCGCCGCTGGCAAAAACATCGCCGCTGGTCTGGTTCGTCAAATTGCCGCCGATCGTCAGGACGCCGGAGTCCTGCGCCTCAGCGGTCCCTTCGGTCATCGTGAGCGCGCCGGTCGTCGTCAGTGTCGCGCCGTTAAACACCCCTAGGATGCCCTGGCTGATGGTGGTCAAACCGGTGAGCGCGTTGCCATTGCTTGCGTTGGTGATCCCCGAGCCGACTCCTTCGATCGTAACGGACACTCCATCTATGATTACGATATTACCCGGGAGCTTCAGAGTGCCGTTGATGGCCGTGAACTGTTCGCCGGGGCTGCCGGACAGGATGCCTGCCGAAAGATTGGTCAGGTTGACGCCGCTCAAGTCAAGCGTGCCGCCCGCGGCGCCAAGGTAACTGTTGTTGGTCACCGAACCCCCGCCGTTGATTGTGCCGAACCCGTCGATCGTGCCGTTGTTGGTCAGCGCCCCCGATTGGGTGAGAGTTCCGCCCGAAAGCTGCAGGGTGCTGATGAGGCCGACGGTCGTTGCGCCCGTCACTGCTAGCGACCCGCCGCTGCCAAGATTTAGGGTGCCGAGCTCCATATTCAAGCTGCTGACGGTGACTGCGGAGGGTGTATCCGTGCCATCGAGTGTGAGGGTGTGGAGGTTGGAGTCGAGCACGACGTTGTAGGTCGTGTCGGCGGGTGTGCCGTTGTTGGGCACGCAGTTGGTGGCGGGGCCGCCGGAGTTGCAGCTAAACTCCGCGCCAGAGCCTTGCGTCCAATGACCTGTCGAATTCGCCGACGGCGCAACTGGACCCCAGGTGGCGGTAACCACTGACGCGTTGCTTTCTGCCTCCAGCTCGACATTGTCGCCGCTGTCAATCACCACCCACTTCTCCGTGCCGCCGTTGAAGGTGTCGTTCAGGATGCTGCCAAAAGCCAGGCCTGCGGTCGAAGAAGTTGTCGTGGCGATGGTCAAGGCAGTGCCGATACCGGGATCATAGGAATCCAGCTGCTGGAGGTTCAAAGTGCTGGCGACTCCCAACGAGAGGGATCCTGTGATGTTCAGAGCACTGAAGCCGGTGCCGGACGTTCCTGCTCCGAGCACTTCGGTAAGCGTGCCGTTTATGTTGAGCGAGTTGCCGAAAATCAGCGTGCCAGACTGAGTGTTGCTGAGGCCCGGCAAGAGAGTGCCTCCGACGCCGATGGCGGTTGCGCCGTTAATATTTCCGCTGCCAGCGATCAAAGCAATGGCCGTGCCATTCAGTGTGCCGCCATTGATGTTCACGCCGCCCGTGCCGGTTAGTGTGCCCTCCACGGTCGTTATTCCCCCTGCGGCTTGCGTGTACGCGCCGGAGGAAGAGAGCGTCGTGCCACTCAGAATCTGAACGTTTCCTGTGTTGCTAAACGAGCCAACTGTCGCCTGGGTCGTGGTCGTGCCAACGGTCGCCGCCAGCGTGAACATGCCCGAATTCGTGAACGCATTGGTCACGGCCAGGCTGCTGTTCGCGGTCTCGGCAGACGCTAATCCGACAGTGATGTTCGAGGAATTGGTCACGCTGTTCGCGGAAAGCGAACCGCCGTTCTCGACCACGATTCCCGCCAGTGTCTGGTTTGTCAGGCCGCCACCCACAGTCACAGCGCCGCCGTTCACTTGCACGGAGCCCGACGCCTGGTTGGTAAATCCTCCCGCAACCCCGAGCGTCCCACCGGATTCGACTACCAACTGGGCGCTGTTCTGGTTCGTAAAGCCGTTTCCAGCTCCGGTTATATTCAACGCGCCGCCATTTTGGATGAGGACCGTCGTCGTGCCCGTGGTGCTGTCGTTCGTAAAATTCCCGGCTACGCTGACGGTGGCACCGCCGCCAGTGCCGTTCACAAGTACCGTGCCACCGTTCGTGTTGGAAAACGCTCCGTTCACGGCCAGCGAGCTGCCTCCGAAGGCTGAAGTAATCGTGCCGCCGTTACTTGAGAAAGTGCCGCCGCCGGGCGAGATCGTCTCACTCGCGCCATCATAAATGTCCAGGAAACCGCCGTTGTTATTGGCGAGGCCAGCCAGCGCATCCCCTGCGCCATTCGCCAGCTTCGAACCGGCTCCATCGAGAATAATCGCGGTCGTTGAGCCGGAAATGGTGGTTACATTTCCATTGATATTAAGGACGCCCCCGTCAGCAGCCTGATAACCACCGCCGGTCAGCACGCCGCCCGCAAGATTCGTCAAGGTGCCGACGTTGACCGTGCTGCCATCGGCCCTGATTACATCGTCGACCGAGGCGCCCACTGTGGTAGAGCCGGTTACGGTGAGCGATGCGCCGGCGTTCACATCCAATTCGCCCGCCTGGATGTTGAGGTTGCTGATGGTGACGCTCTTGGGCGAATCCGTTGCGTCCAGCGTCATCACGTTGCCGGCGGAATTAAGCACGGCCGTGTAGTTGAATGAGGAGCTGTTATTCGGTACGCAGCCGCCCGTAACAGACGTGGAACACGTCCAGTTGGTAGTGAAGCTTGGCGAACCGCTGTTGGTCGTCCAATTCCCGGAAGCTGTGTTCCACGTCGCCGTCACTGCGGTCGGAGCGACGGCCGCGCCGAGCGTGAGGATTGCGTCCTCGGTCTTCCCAACGGTCTGATACTGCAGTGTCCAGTTGTAGCCATCCTCGACAAAACTGCTCCCATTCGAGAATGTTCCGCTGAGGCTGGTGGCGTCCAGGATCGTGAATTTGTCGCCAGTCACCGGCATAAATCCGGTAGCAAGGGTAATGTCCAGCGCCGTACCTGAACCCGAGGAGAGAGCGGCGTTGCCGACTACGTTCAGGATGCCGTAGTTCGATGTGCTGCCGATCAATTCGTTGAAAGAGCCGCCTGATTGCGTGAAATTCCCTTGCACTGTGAGTGTGCCCGGAGTGTTCGAAGCCAGAAGGCCTGGGGTAATGGTGCCGCTGTTGAGCGCGAAGCTACCGCCGCTCGTGTTGATTGTGCCGTTGCCGTCAATGAAGCCGCCGTTGATGTTCGTCAGCGAGTTCGTGAATTGGACTGTTGAGCCGGTATCTCTCGATTCGATCGTGCCGCCGGTGTTGGCGACGTCGTTTTGAATGCTGAGCGTTCCGGTCCCGGTCGCCTGCATGAGACCTGTGTTGGTGATTGTTCCGGTTGTTATCGAGAGGGTCCCACCCGCCACATTGGCGTTGATCGTTCCCCCATTGACCAGTGCGGACAGACCATACTGTCCGATCAGCCCGGCGCCCTCGATTGTGTTGTCCGCGTTGGTCAGAGTATAGGAGCCGGGGCAATACACGGGACAACTGCCGATGTTCGCCGTATTCGAAGCGCTGGATGTGAGCACCACCGTGCCGCCGCCCGACAGCGTCGTATTGCCTTCGAGCAAAAGAGAGGGGCCATTACCCATGTCAACTACATTGATTGTGCCCTTGTTGATGATTGAGCCGGTGACGTAAACATCGCTGTTGTCGGCGACAGTGAAGGTTCCCAAATTCGTCAGCGCGCCGAAGCTGCTCCCATCGAGCGTGACGCTGACGCCTCCCACGGTTCCCATCGTCCCGCCGCCGGTCGTGTTCAACGTCCCACCCTGGATGGTGGTTCCGTTTGAAGTCAGCAGCACCTGGGACCCGGCGCCGCTGGACAGGATCATGCCATTTTGGTTGTCCACGATCGTTTGAATCCCGAGGACTCCGCCGTTGGTCGCCTCAAATGTCCCGGTGTTCGTGGTCGGGGCCAATGCGGTGCTGCTCGTGCTGACATACAGCACGCCACCGGTGACGTTGGCGTTCACGATTCCCTGATTGATAAATGTCAGATGGTTGTTGGAGCTCCCGATGATCCCCTCGCCCTCGATCGTATTGTTGACGTTAATGAGGGTGCCTTGGTACCCATTGAGGTTGGCCACATTCGTTCCAGTGGTCGAGAGCACCACCGTGCCGCCGCCGGTGAGGGTCGCGGTGTCACCGACAGGGACATTGAGTACGGCTCCGTTGTTCACGGAGGCGATGCTGATCGTGCCCTGGTTGACGATTGTCCCGACGATGTTAACGTTACTGCTGTCATTGACGGTGAAGGTTCCCAAATTCGTTATCGCGCCATAGGTACTTCCATCAAGCGTGTCACTAGTGCCTCCAGCGCTTCCCATCGTCCCGCCAAGGGTCGTATTCAGCGTGCCGCCCTGGATGGTGGTTCCGTTTGAGGTCAGCAAAACCTGGGATCCGATGCCGGTGGACAGGATCGTGCCGTTCTGGTTGTCCACGATCGTTTGAATCCCGAGGATTCCGCCGTTGGTCGCTTCAAATGTCCCCGTGTTCGTGGTCGGGTTCAATGCGGTGCTGCTGGTGCTCACATACAGCACCTTGGATGTGACGTTGGCATCCACCGTCCCCTCGTTGATGAATGTCAGATGCCCGTTACTCGTCCCGATATATCCGTTACCCTCGATCGTATTGTTCGTGTTAATGAGCGTGCCCTGATATCCCTCGAGGTATGCCGTAGCTGACCCGGTGGATGAAAGCTCCACCGTGCCGCCGCCCGTCAGGGTCGCCGTGTCACCGGAATTGACATAGAGATCGGTATTGCCGGTCAGGGCGTCAATGAAGATCGTTCCCTGGTTGATGATATTCCCAGCGTTGAGGGCAACACTAGAGGTGTCGCCGAGAGTGAGGGTTCCTTGAATCGTGATAGCGCCGAAGGTGCCCCCATCGAGGGTGACGTTTGCCGCTACCAAGCTCCCGCCGTTGGAGTTCAACGTCCCGCCATAGATGATTGTTCCTGCGCCCAGATTCAGCAAATCCACCGTGGATCCGGGGCCGCTCGAAATGGTGCCGCCGACGTTGTTGATCGTAGATTGGATACTAAGAATGCCGCCGTTGGTCGCTTGCAGCGTTCCCGTGTTTGTAAACGCGTTGGTAGTGATACTCAGCGTGCCGCCTGCCGTATTGGCGTCAATCGTCCCCTCATTGACCACGCCGATATTGAAATTTCCTCCGAGACTTCCTGCGCCCTGAATCGTGTTGTCCACGTTGGTTAGGGTAGCGCTAGCTGCGAATGGAGCAAGCTGGATAAAGGCCGAGTTCGTAGCGCTGGAGGAAAGCGTAATCGTGCCGTGGCCGGTCAGGGTCGTGTCGCCAGTAAGTTGAAAACTCGCACCATCTCCCGTGTCAATGACATTGATCGTGCCTGAATTGACGATTGACCCGATGACGCTAGCCGAGGTGTTGTCGTTGATGGTAAAGGTTCCCTTGAGCGTCAGCGGGTTGTCGGTTTCGCTCCCATCGAGGGTGACGGATCCCGTGGTTTCGAGCGTCCCGCCATTGGAGTTCAACGTCCCGCCATAAACGGCTGACCCGTTTTCCAGCGCAACGGTGGATCCGGGGCCGCTTGAGATGGTGCCGCCGTTGTTCTGGACCGACGATTGGATACCGAGAATTCCGCCGTTCGTCGCTTCCAGCGTTCCTGTGTTCGTGGTGCCCGCCGTACTTAAAGTGAGCGTGCCAGTCGAAACGTTGGCGTCAATCGTTGCCTGGTTGATAAGGGTCAGTTGCCCGTTACCGACATTCCCGTCGCCCTCGATCGTATTGTTCACATTCGTGAGCGTGCCCTGATACCCCGCAATGTAGGCAACACCATTTCCATTGGTCAAACTGGACGAAAGCACCACCGTGCCGCCACCCGTCAGGGTCACGCTGTCATTCTGATTTGCGTTGAGAATGGTGTGGTTGCTTACGGCGTCAATCGCAATTGTGCCCTGATTGATGATTGTCCCGCTGTTGAGGCCGACCGTGTTGCCGTCGTTGATGATCAAATTTCCTTTAATCGTCAGCGAGCCGTTGGAGGCGCCTCCATCGAGCGTGACCGTTCCCCCAGTCTCCAACGTCCCGCCGTTGGAGTTCAACGTACCGCCAAAAATCGTTACTTGGTTTCCAAGAACGACGGTGGATCCGGGACTGCTCGAGATGGTGCCGCCGTTGTTCTGGACCGACGATTCGATAGCGAGCGTGCCGCCGTTCGTCGCTTGCAGTGTTCCCGAGTTCGTGTTGCTCGCCGTGCTTAGAATCAGTGTGCCGGTCGAGACGTTCGCGTTGATCGTCCCTTGATTGACGAGAGTCAGCTGCCCGTTACCGATATTTCCGTTGCCCTCGATCGTATTGTTCACGTTCGTGAGCGAGCCCTGATACCCCGCGATGTAGGCAACACCATTCCCATTGGTCAAACTGGACGAAAGCACCACCGTGCCGCCACCGCTAAGGGTCACACTCGCACTTTGATCAATATTGAGAACAGTGTGGTTGCTTACGGCATCAATCGTGATCGATCCCGTATTGAGGAGAGTCCCGGTAGTTTCGTTAATGGTGCCGCCATCGCTGATTGTGATGGCTCCTGCATTCGTAAGCTGAGAACCGTCAATATTGAGAGTTTGGCCTGAACTAATGATGAGAGCGTTACCGACGGCGAGCTGCAGGCTGGCAACGTCTTCGCCAGTATCTAGAGTGACGGTACTCGTCCCGTCCGTGATGCACGCGTTTGTGCCGCTGTCGGGAAGGCCTAGGCTCCAGTTCCCACTGGTGCTCCAATCGCTGTTGCCGTCCTGCCAGATCGTCGGCGGACCGGTCAGCGCGCACTGCGCGTTTGCGGGGCGGGCGCCAAAGGAGAGTAGAAAACCGAAGGTCAGCAAAACGGGCGCAAAGATAGCGGCCCGTTTTCCGTTGCTCAGCTTCAATCGAAGCAAAAGATGGCCCGGGCCCCTCACTCGCATGATGCACGCCCCCCGGCACACACTAACCTTCCAGCACAAACGACCGCTGCGTGCATTTTCAGAGCCAAAGTTTGTATGTATATTGGTAATTTAATTGGCTTTCAAAACATATACTTACGTATAGGCTGGGCGTGCCGCAAGCCTTGTGTATGCATAATATTGCATAAATTATCAACGCACGGTTCGACTCCGCCTTATCCGTAGATTGAGCCAGCGGCGAGGTGGCGCACGCCGGCGTATCCCCGTCAGCCGCTTGGTCGTAGCCGTAATAGAACGTTTGAGTTGCGGTCATCGTCCGCGCATCGGTGCAGTTGCTTTTATAAAAGCGGGTGGCCGCTGCCAGATTTGCAAAATTGGATCAAGAAATTTGGCGGCAGACACGGTTGGTCTCATCAACCTCTGATACGCGCGCGTTTTCGGCTACAATTCTGCAAGGAGTCAGGTTGGAGGGGTGGCCGAGCGGTTGAAGGCGGCGGTCTTGAAAACCGTTAGGCCCGAAAGGGTCTCGTGGGTTCGAATCCCACCCCCTCCGCCAATCCTGCTCGGACAACGTGCCCTTCCTCATGTATATCGACTTGATTTCTTTCAGGCTGGGGTCGCGGCGGACCGTACGGGAAGGCCGACGCGTCTCATCAGGTCCTGGAAACGGAGGTCACTCCGCAAATCGTCCATGCTCGGATCCAGATGCAGATAGATGAGCCAATGGCAGTGCTCCTCCCACGATTTCTCCAACGATTCGATCGCACGATCGTTTTCTCCCAAGCCGACATGAACTCCAGCGAAGAAGTGGGGTGCGACATATTTGTTCTCTGCCAGCTCCGTAAGATCATCGAGCACCTGGAGCGCTTCCTTCGTCCTGCCGGATTTTCCGTAGGTATGTGCAAGCGCAGCGCGCATCAGAGGACTACCGCCTGACATGGTCACCGACTTCTCGCCCGCGCTAATCGCCAAATCGTAGCGCCCGGTCGTCCGGTATAGCAGGCCGAGAATCCAGAACGTCATGGGGTAATTCGGATCCAGTTCGACTGTTCGCAGGAGATGCTCGATGGCTTTGTCATATTGACGGCCCATATAGAATGTCCACCCGATCGCGACGTTGATAATGAGGGACAACGGATCCAGCTCTTGGCTGTTCTTGATACGGGCGATAGCTTCTTCGTGGCGGCCCATGGTCATCAGGCACTCGGCGTAATAATGATTGGCGGTGGGATAGGTGGGACTTAGTTCAAGGCTGCGTTTGAATTCTGTCTGAGCTTCCTGCCACTGCCAATCGTGAAGCCAGAGAGCTGCCGCCAAAGGTGTGTGAGCTTCGCCGAGATCAGGGTCGAGACGCAGTGCGGTCATCGCGGCCGCTTTGCCTTTCGGGAAAGCGTCCTTCGGGGGCAGATAGCTGTTCCAGCCCAGCAGCACGTACGATTCGGCGATGCCGGTGTAAGCGAGGGAGTAACTCGGGTCCTTTTCGATCGCTTGTTGAAAGTAGCCGATCGCCTTGTAGAAGCCTTCTTCAGTCCATCTATTCCAATGATGGCGGCCTTGCAGGTAGAGCCGGTAAGCTTCGGCATCCTCCGTGTGGCGTCTGATGAGTCGCTTTTTTTCGGCCTTCGTAAGCTGCAGCCGCAGTTTTTCCGATATCTCGTGGGAAATTTCGTCCTGGATCACAAAGATGTCACCAGGCTTGCGATCGAATTGCGCGCCCCATAATCGAGATCCCGTCGCTACGTCAACTAATTCGGCCCCGATGCGCAGAGAGCCGCCACTTTGCATGATTCTTCCCGTGAGCACGGCACGCACATTGAGCTCGTGACCAACGGCTTGAGGGTCAATCTCCCGGCCCTTGTACCGAAATACTGTGCTCTGCGCGATGACGCGCAGTTTTGGCACCGTCGCCAGGTTATTGATAAGGCTCCCGGCGATCCCGTCACTGAGGTATTCGTTGTCCGGGTCGCGACTCACGTTTTCGAAGGGCAAAACCGCAACTGAGCCAATGATCTTTGAGACTCGCGGTGCGCGGAAGGAGCCAGATTGTTGCGCTGAAGTCCGTGACCTCGACGTGCTGGCCGAGGATAAGGGTCCGCTGCTTGATATGAGTGCTGATTCTGCCCCTGCTTCCTGATCGCTGTGGCCCGAATCGGTATCTCGCTTTAGTCGTTGCAGGTCAGCCAGCATCTCGGCCGCATGCTGGTAACGCTGGCTCCTATCCTTGTGGAGTGCCTTGTCAATGATCGCCTCAAGTCTTGGCGGGATATCGGGATTGATACTTCGCGCGGAAACAGGCATCCGCGTCAGAACCGCCTCGATGATCGCGCCGCCCGTGCCGCCTCCAAACGCCTGGCGCCCCGTCGCCATTTCATACAGTACGAGACCAAGCGAAAAGATGTCCGAGCGCGGATCCAACTCGTCTCCGCGTACCTGCTCGGGTGACATGTAGGACGGAGTACCGCTAATGACACCAACGATTGAATTGAAATCCGACGTCTCGTCGCCGAGACCCGCGTCCGCACTCGCGAGCAGTTTGGGGACAGGCTTTGCAAGGCCGAAATCGAGCACTTTCGCTTGTCCGCGCTTGGTCACGAAGATATTCGCGGGTTTGATATCGCGGTGAATGATTCCTCCGGAATGCGCGGCATCCAGGGCTTCCGCTATCTCGATGCCAAGCTTCAGTATTTCCTCTAGAGGAAGCGCCTGCCCATGGATGTGACTGCGCAGAGTTTCGCCGTCAATAAACTCCATCGCGATGAACGCCCGTCCGTCTTGCTCGCCGATGTCGTAGATCGTGCAAATACCGGGATGGTTTAGAGCGGATGCGGCTCGCGCTTCGCGCCGGAATCGCTCCAGCGCCTTCGGTTGCTGTGCCAGTTCATCAGGCAGGAATTTCAGAGCTAACGCGCGGTCAAGGCGGCTATCGTGGGCCTTGTATACCACACCCATCCCGCCGGCGCCGATTTGCTCCAGGATGCGGTAATGCGAAATGGTTTGACCGATCATTGCCGGGAACGGTTTTGGATCAGCGGTAATTCAGACTACTGCGTTGGATCGTCGGGGCCGGATTCTGGTACAGGTTTTCGTCTTTCCGTCTTTGGCGGTTTCGGCGACCCGATCAGATTCAGAACAGTCGAGCCTTCCCCGAAGTTGTTCGCAGCCGCCGAACGCTCTTGTTCAAGAGTGATGTTCTTGTTGCATACTGAACAAACCAACGCAGCGAAAGCCCCGCCACCCACTTGTCTGAACATGTTGCAGCGCATCACGCGCCCGCAACATACGGGAACCCACATCGTGGAAGCATTATCCGCAGCCATGAGTCCTCTCGCGGGAAGCGAATGCGGGCGATTATACACCTGAATTCGCTCGCTCGGATTCGTGCCATCGCCTGGAAATGCCTTGGCGCGTTGAAGTTCTCGTGCGCACCCCCAGGGTCCCCTGGCGGTTGCTGAGCTCGGGCCGACGTCCGCACCCGTGTTTTGAACAGACTTCGCTGGGTGGACTGGCACCTTTTATGATCGAATACGGAAGAGGCCCGCGGCCCGTTTTGCTGCTACAAGAGAGATGACAAAATGAGGGTGATCTATGTTGTTACGACCGGTGGCACGATCGAAAAGGCCTACTCCGAGCAGAGCGGCACCGTAGCGAATCTCAACAGCAAGATTGATCGCTACCTTCGACTCTTGCGGCTTCCCGATTCCGACGTGCGCATTGTTCCGCTGATGAATATTGATAGCCTGGAGATGACCGATTCCGGGCGCGTTGAGATTTTGAGCACGGTAAAGGTTCTCCTGCCTGAGCAAGCGCCCATCGTGATCACTCACGGAACAGACACGATGGTTCAGACAGGTTTGTACCTGCAACACGCTCTGCCCGGGTTGAAGACTCCAATTGCATTGACAGGAGCCATGACGCCTCTCGGCTTCGAAGGTAGCGACGGTTTGCAAAACTTGACGGAGAGTTTGTTTGCGGTTCGCATCCTCGCGTCCGGAATCTATGTTGTGATGCATGGCCAGCGGTTCCCAGTGGATCGCGTCAAGAAAGATCACGCGTTGGCCCGATTCGTCGCGACAGATCAGGAACCAACGTAGCTGCGAGCGAATGTAGGAGGACTGTAAGTTCATATGAAAGTCCTGATCAAGAGTCGCGCTGAACGCGGTCTATGGCTCGAAGACGTGCCCGAACCTCTGGTCGGCATCAACGACGTAAAGATTCGCGTGCTCATGACCGGCATTTGCGGAACAGATCTGCATATTTACGAGTGGGACGATTGGGCGCGGTCCACAATTCCCGTTCCTCTCGTGATAGGACACGAATTCGTCGGCGAAGTGACCGAGGTCGGATCGAACGTCGTTGATTTTCAGCCTGGAGACATCGTCAGCGGCGAGGGCCACGTCGTTTGTGGTCGCTGTCGCAACTGTCTGGCAGGACGACGCCATCTATGCGCTAACACTTTAGGTGTCGGCGTCAATCGCGCAGGCGCCTTCGCCGAATACATCGTGCTGCCGATGAGCAACATCTGGAAGCACAACTCAAAAGTAGACCTTGAAGTCGCGACTATCTTCGATCCTTTCGGAAACGCGGTGCACACGGCGCTGTCGTTCCCGATTTTGGGGGAGGACGTGCTGATCACCGGCGCCGGACCCATCGGAATCATGGCTGCCGCAGTGGTGCGTCACGCCGGCGCGCGTCACGTGGTCATCACCGACGTGAACGCGAAACGCCTGAAGCTTGCGGAGAAGATCGGCGTCACGTTGGCCGTGAATACGAGTGAAACGCCACTGTCCGACGTTCAGAAAAAGCTCGGAATGCACGAAGGCTTTGACGTGGGGCTCGAAATGTCGGGGAACGCCGCCGCGTTTCGCGAAATGATCGCGAACATGAGCCATGGCGCGAAAATTGCCGTCCTCGGAATTCCCTCGACGGACGTAGCCATTGATTGGAAGCACGTCATCTTCAATATGCTGACCATCAAGGGCATCTATGGCCGGGAGATGTACGAAACCTGGTACAAAATGACAGTAATGCTGGAATCGGGGCTGAACATCAAGCCGGTAATTACGCATCGGTTTCCGTGGTACGAGTACGAGAAAGGTTTCGCGGCCATGAGGTCGGGTGATTCCGGCAAGGTCATTCTGGATTGGCGCGGGGCGCGCTGACAGGCAGGAGCTCACACAAATGATTGATGTCGCACGAGCACAATATGAGGGCCAGGTCCGCGAGATTCGCGAGGCGGGGCTGTACAAGTCCGAGCGCATTCTGGCCAGCCCCCAGAATCCGCGCGTGGATCTCCTCGATAAGAAGTCCGTCTTGAATCTCTGCGCCAATAATTATCTTGGTCTTTCCGATCATCCGGAAGTCGTGGCTGCGGCGCATGAGGCGCTCGACCGCTGGGGCTATGGCCTGTCGTCTGTTCGTTTCATCTGCGGCACTCAGGAGATTCACAAACAGCTCGAAAGCCGCCTAAGCGAATTCCTTGGCATGGAAGACACAATTCTCTATGGCTCCTGCTTCGACGCGAACGGAGGCCTTTTCGAAACTCTTATGGACGCTGAAGATGCCATCGTGTCCGATGAGCTGAACCACGCCAGCATCATTGATGGCATCCGATTGTCGAAAGCACAGCGGTTCCGCTACCGCAATGGAGACATGGGCGATCTTGAGAAAAATCTTAAAGAAGCCTCGCATGCGCGTCGAATTCTGATTGCCACGGACGGCGTTTTCTCGATGGATGGGTTCATCGCCAAGCTTCCGGAGATCTGCGATCTGGCTGAGAAGTACAAAGCGATGGTCATGGTTGACGATTCTCATGCGGTGGGTTTCATGGGCGAAAACGGACGCGGAACGCATGAGCATCACAACGTGATGGGACGCGTGGACATCCTGACTGGGACTCTTGGCAAGGCCTTGGGCGGAGCCAGCGGGGGTTACATCAGCGCGCGCAGAGAGATCGTGGACTTGTTGCGCCAGCGGTCGCGTCCCTATCTGTTCTCGAACACCGTCGCGCCGGCCATCGTGGGCGCGTCGTTGAAAGTGCTCGATCTGGTGACGCGAACGAAAGATCTCCGAGCGCGCCTCTTTTCGAATACGGCATTTTTCCGCGAGAAAATGTCAGGGATGGGCTTCAACATACAGCCGGGCGAACATCCCATCGTGCCCGTTATGTTGGGTGATGCGTCTGTGGCCGCACGAATGGCCGGGTGCTTACTGGAGAAGGGAGTTTACGTAATCGGCTTCTCCTTCCCCGTGGTGCCTAAGGGCAAAGCTCGTATCCGCGTGCAAATTTCGGCGGCACACACCCGCCAGGATTTGGAATTTGCGATCGAGCAATTCGCCGCCGCTAAGAAAGAGCTTCCTATTCCTTGAAGTTAACCGGCGCCTGTGGTTCACACCCCGGTGCAATATTCACCAGAGGCGCCGGCTCCCCCAAACGTTATCTGCGCGTCACGTTGACGCAAGCACCTCCCGCAAAATCAGCGGAAGGTTTAAGCGGCCGGAAGAAACACGTGCTCGCAGCGATTGCACTGAAAGCCGTTTTCCTTCACTTGCTTGGGCAAATCCGCAAACTTGGATTTTGTCTTCGCCTTAAACAGCTTCCGCCCCGCATAGCCGGCGTAAAGCACACCGACAAACGCGAGGAAGCCAACGTATCCGTTGACCATCGCGAAGACGATGCCGAATATGATGGCGAAGAATACGGTGGCGACCGGTATCCAGATGTTCGCGACGTACGCCGCGCCAAAGCGCGCGCCCTTCTCCGCCATGCCACCTTTGTTCATCACCAGAGTGAGTTTTTGCGTGTCCGGACTGCTGCACTTCGGACAATTCAGGTCCATGATTCGTTCTCCTTTTTCAGCGTTTCGATCGTGCCTCTGACCTTGCCTCTGGCCTGGCTTCTCTTCACTACACATTGCGCAAACGGGCCGGAAAAATCGTCATCCCCTCGCGGCTTACTTCCTCGCCTTTCGCACCGTGCCGAAAAATGGGGCGCTCAGCGAACCGTCTCGATTGATCGCAAAATCCACCTCGTCATTTTTGCAGGCGAGCAATAGCTCGCTATGGTTTAGCGCGTAGGTGCAGGCGTGCGTATCGCCCAGACTGGAAGTGAATGTGGCGATGCCGCCGGGCTTGAGTTCCAGAACGAGGCCCCCCGCCTCATTCGAATATCTACCTTCCACACCCGAGCGAAAGCCGGCGCCCCACGCGAGCCATGCGAGTGTGACCATCAGCAAAACCACGCTGAGATGTCCCGCAGCGGCCGGCCGAGACCAGTTCGACCGTTGTCGCCGCGCGTTGCCGGGTGATAGAGTTTCGGCTTTGGGAGTGCGCACGAGCGGTCCTCGGCCCGTTGCCGGGTCTTGCGCTTGCTGCATTCACTAAACAATGCGCAATCGAGGACCGAAAACCGTCACTTGCATCACGACGAGTGGGCAGCGCGGGATTTGAGAAATGAACGATGGAAAGGACCCCGGAAGAGCGGCGGGAACTCGACTACCTCTTCAGCGTTACCTACGAGGAGTTGCGGCGCTTAGCCTCGACCGTGCGCCGCGGTGACCCGAGCGCGACCCTCAGCCCCACAGCCCTGGTCAACGAGGCATGGATCAAGCTCGCAGCCTCCCCACGCTTCGCCGCCACTTCCCGGCTCCATTTCAAACGAATCGCCGCGCGCGCGATGCGCCAACTTCTGATCGAGGCCGCGCGACGCCGCAACGCGCGCAAGCGCGGGGGAGGCGACAGCTGGACCGTGACATTCGACGATCCGTTGCAGGAGTCGGCCTCGACGGGAGCGGAACTGCTCGCGCTCGATACTGCTTTGTCCGAGCTGGCGCGCGCCAATCCGCGCCAGGCGTTAATGGTGGAGAGCCGGTTTTTCGGCGGACTCGACGCGGCCGAAGCGGCGGAGATGCTGGGCGTCTCGGAAGCCACGATTCTGCGCGATTGGCGCGCGGCGAAGGCGTGGCTCGCGCGCGAACTGCGCCGCAGCGCCGCGGCGCACGATTCACGCTGAAGCGTCGGGCAGCCGCGAGCACTGGGCTGCCGGCGTAATTGAATAAGGCCGAATATGGACAGCGAGCGCTGGGAACAAATTCAAACTCTCTTCCATCACGCGACCGAGCGTCCCGCGCCGGAGCAGCGCGCTTTCCTGGAATCCGCGTGCGGCGGCGACTCGACCCTGCTAGTCGAAGTGCTCGCGCTGCTCGAGGAAGACTCGCGCGGCGCATCGTTGCTCGATCGTGATGTGGCGCACGTCGCTTATGAAATGGTGGGTGACGCGGCTCATCCTTCGATCCGTCCGGGCCAGTTTGGCCCCTATCACATCAAGGACTTGCTCGGCGAAGGCGGAATGGGCGCGGTCTACCTGGCCGAGCGCGAAGATCTCGGCAACCTCGTGGCCATCAAGGTCCTGCGCGATGCATGGCTTTCTCCCGCGCGCCGCGAACGTTTTGCCAGCGAGCAGCGCATGCTGGCGCAGCTCAATCACCCCTCGATTGCGCGGCTCTACGACGCGAACACGCTCGAGGACGGAACTCCATGGTTCGTCATGGAGTATGTGGATGGCGTTCCGCTCACCGAATATTGCCGCAAAAATGAGTGCTCGATCAGCGAGTGCCTGAAACTTCTGCGCCTTGTCTGCGAAGCCGTGCAATACGCGCATCAGCACGCGCTGATTCATCGCGATCTGAAACCCTCGAACATTCTCGTGAAGCGCGACGGCAGCGTCCGCCTCCTCGATTTCGGCATCGCCAAGCAAATCGAAGACCTCGACGCGCCCGTGGACCAGACGCGGACCGCGTTGCGTCTGATGACGCCCGCATATGCCGCGCCAGAGCAAGTTCGCGGCGAACGCGTCGGCATCCAGGCGGATGTCTACGCGCTCGGCGTAATTCTCTACGAACTGCTGGCCGGGCGCCTGCCCTTCGATCTTTCGCACAAGACGGCCGGCCAAGCGGCGACCATTATCACGACGGTCGAGCCGGAAAAACCCTCGGCCGCTGCAGCGAAGAACTCCGCAAGCGCGGCGAGCGCGAAGACCGCGTGGCCCGATCTCGACGTGCTGTGTCTTACCGCCATGCACCAGGACCCCAAGCGCAGATATCAGTCTGTCGAAGCGCTTATCCGCGACCTGGATCATTATCTGCAGGGGCAACCGCTGGAAGCCCGGCCCGATAGTTTGCGTTACACGCTGGGAAAATTTGTTCGCCGGAATTGGCAGGCGGTTTCCGCAGCCGCCGTGGTGGTTGCGATCGTCGTTGGCCTGGTGATCTTCTACACCGTGCGATTGACCATCGCGCGCAACGCTGCCGTAGCGCAGGCCGAGCGGACGCAGCGCATTCAGCGTTTCATGCTGAATCTGTTTCAGGGCGGTGATCCGGCCGCGGGCCCGGCGGATAATTTGCGCGTCGTGACGCTACTCGACCGCGGTGTGCAGCAAGCGCGCGGGCTGGATGCCGAGCCCGCCGTGCAGGCGGAGCTTTACGAAACGCTCGGCGGCATTTACCAGAAACTCGGCAAGTACGACCAGGCGAACTCCTTGCTGCAATCGGCGCTCGCGGAGCGCAATTCCGTATTCGGGCAGGACAGCGCCGAAACCGCAAAAAGCCTGCTGGCGCTCGGGTCGCTGCGGGACGATCAAGCCCAATACGAAGAGGCCGAGCGCCTGATTCGAAAGGCGCTGGAGATGGATAAGCGCCATTTGCCGCGAAACGATCCCGCGGTCGCCAAGGCGATGCTCGCCCTGGGAGCCGTGCTCGAAGATCGCGGCAAGTACGATCAATCCATCGCGATGCTTGAGCAGACGGCACAACTCTATTCGGCGCCGGGCTCCTCGCCCACCGACCTCGCGGACACTCTTTACGAATTGGCGAGCGCCAATTTTTATGCCGGCCATTACGAAACTTCCGAAGCGATCAACGAGCGTGTGCTGGGCATGTACCGCCAAATTTATGGCGACCACCACCCGCGCGTGGCCGCCATCTTAATCAATCTTGGCGCCATCCGGTTCGATCTGGGGCATTACGCCGATGCCGAACGATACGACCGCCAGGCGCTCGACATCGTTCAGGCATGGTACGGCAAGGACAATCCCGAGACCGCGACGGACCTGACGATTCTCGCCCGCGCGCTGATTCATCAGAATCGCTTCAAAGAAGCCACCGACCTGTTGCAGCAATCGTTGGCAATCAAGGAACGCGCATTCGGAAAAGTCCATCCCAGCGTCGCATCCACACTCAACGAACTGGGATCATTGGCGCTCCAGGAAAACAAATACGACGTTGCCGAGCAGGATTTCAAGCGCATGGCGGACATCTATAGGGCTGTTTACGGCGAACACCACTACCTGTTCGGAACCGCACTTTCCAATCTGGGCAGCGTGTACTCGGCGCAGCATCAGTGGAGCCGCGCGGAACCCCTCTACCGGCAGGCGATTTCAATCTACACGCAGGCGCTTTCCGCGACCGACGTGAACGTCGGCACCGCCCGAATCAAATTGGGCAGAGCTCTTTTGCACCAGCACCGCTACGCGGAGGCTGAAACCGAAACGCGCGCAGGGTACGACATTCTGATCACCCAGATGGACCCCAAAGTGAACTGGCTCGTGAACGCGCGCAAGGACCTGGTGGAAGAATATGAAGCGCTGAAACAACCCGAACAGGCGGCGAAGTTCCGGGCCGAAATCGCGGCGACAGACGCTAAGCCCCCGGAGGTTTCTGCACGGAAGTAATCCGCTCTACCCTACGGGCGGCTATCAGAGCGCGGTCAGGCATCACATCCAGAACGCACGGTCTCGCGTACGAACAGGAGGGCTCGAATGAAAACTTCACTCATCGCCGGATTTGCAACGTTCGCGGCGCTGGGAATCGTTTGCCCGTGGATGTCGTACAGCCGGGCGGCCACCGGCGGCGCGCTCAGCGCGTCACGCGAAGGCGCGCAAGCGGAAGCTCGCGCCGGTCAGGCCGCCACTCCCGTAATCGTAGAGCTTTTCACATCCGAGGGCTGCTCGACCTGCCCTCCGGCGGACCGCCTGCTCGCGGCCCTCGAGCAAAACCAGCCGGTCGCCGGCGTACAAATCATCGCTCTCGAGCAGCACGTGGATTACTGGAACGATCAGGGCTGGACCGATCCGTTTTCTTCGCCATTTTTCACAGAGAGACAGGCCGACTACGTTCGGGTGCTCCATGCCAGCACCTCGTACACGCCGGAAATGGTTGTGGACGGCGCGACGGAATTCGTCGGCAGCAACGGAAAGGCGGCTCTAGCGGCCATCGCGAAATACTCACAAACTGCAAAGGCAACGGTGCTGCTCGCACAGCGGCAGGATTCCAAGGCTGGCGCGGAAACCGCGGCGTTGAGCGTTCGCCTCGAACCACCTCTTACAAATTGGGACGCACACGAAGGCGCCGATGTGATCTTGGCGATCACGGAGAATGGTTTGTCTTCCAGCGTCACGCGAGGCGAGAACAAGGGTTCGCTATTGAGCCATCGCGCCGTGGTGCGCGAAATGAAAGTCCTCGGGCAGGTGAAATCAGACGGATCGTTTACCGCGGACCCGGAACTGAAGCTTGGGAAAAATTGGAAGCGCGAGAATTTGCGCGCGGTCGTATTTCTTCAGACGCGCCGGAGCCTTCATATCTTAGGCGCGGCCGCGGTCAGCCTCTCCACGCCAGCGAGCGGCGCGTAGGCCAAATCGGGGAAATAACTGTCTCAGGAAACCGCCCGCTTCAGAAATCCATCAATCCGCGCGTTGGCGGCTGGTCCCTGCGGCATCGGGAAAATATTGAACGCATGCGCCGCGCCCGGATAGACCGCCAGCTCCGCTTCGTTTCCCGCCGCGATCCATCGCGAGTACATGAATAGAGTGTCGTCCAGCAGCGGGTCAATTGTCCCAACGGTGAATATCGCCGGCGGCATGTTTTTCAGGTCCGCGTACAGCGCCGATACATCCGGATCGCGCGGATCCACATTCTTCGGCAGGTACGCCTCGCAGAACTTCTTGATGCTGAGCTTTCCCACCAGAATTCCCTTGTCCGGCGACCGCATCTGGCTCGGCGTCATGGACGAATCGTAATTTCCGTACGCCAGATTCGCGCCGCGAAAGCCGGTATATCCGTGCCGGTCGCGCATGCGCAGCAGCGTCGCGGCGGAAAGCGTCGCGCCCGCCGATTCACCGCCGATCGTCATCACATCGGTGCCGAATTCCGATTTACCGTTCTTGATCAGCCACAGCGCCGCGGACTCGCAATCGTCCCACGCCGCCGGATACGGATTTTCCGGCGCCAGCCGGTATTCCACGCTCGCGCATGCCAGGCCCGCGCTCCCGGCAATGCGCTCGAGCATCATGTCCTGTCCCATCGCCGACCCGAGCACCAGCCCGCCGCCGTGAATGTGCAGGTAAATTCCCTTCGCATTCTCCGGCGCCACGATGCGCAGCGCCACTTTGTGCCCGCCCTTGCCTTCGATTTCAACTGTGCGCCCGCGCGGAGATTTTTCCGGCAGCGGAAATGGCCCGCGCCCGCTCGCGGCCGCGGCGCGAAACGCCGCTGCGCCCACGTCCCACCAGTCCGGTCCCGCCGATATCACTTTTCGAAACGTCTCGTTCGCGGCGGTAACTTCCGCCGGAATCGCTTCAGGCCGGAACAGTCTCGGATCAAGCGGATTGCTCTTTGCTGCCATCGCTTCGGTCATTGGATTCGTCTCCTTCTGTCGCCGTGCCGCGGGAGTATACCACCGCGCGCCCGTGTCCGCGCCACGCCCGGCCATCCCCCGCCCGTGCAGAAAAAGTCCACAGGTATCCGCACTTGCACGCCCGCTTCCGTGTACTAATATGGTCGCGTGAAAAGCATGATTGAGTTCGACGCAAGAAGCGGTACACGGAACGGCTCGCCATCGCTATGCCCGGCAGCCGGACGCCCCCGCCGCGGGATGAATTTGCGCGAAAAGACTCGACACACCATGCAAAGTAATTTGCACGCTAACTCATTGAAAACAAACGCAGAGCACCCTAAAGAAGTGACACACAAATTGAGGCGCAAGCTTTCGCTCCGACACGGCCTCGAGGCCCTTGCTTTTTCTCCCGTAGGGGCATGGCATGCTTGCCGCGCCGACCTCTGGCGGGCCATGCCCGGCAACCGACCTTGGCTTGGTCGTGCCATCCACCACGGCGCGAGTTACGAATCAAGTATCACAAGCAACGCTCGCGCCCTGGCCATTTTCATTTTTCTATTTTCCATTTTCTGCTTTCCCTCGGCAGCGCAAACGCCGAGCGCACCCACGAAAGTTCCCGGCGATCTCGCCAGCGACCTGAAAGAATTCGTCGAAACTCCCTCGGTTTCAGGCTACGAGCAGGAGCTCGCGGAAAAGATTCGCGCGAAGCTCGCGGCGTTCCATCCGGTCGTGGACAACCTCGGCGATGTGATCGTCACCATCGGCAGCGGCGCGCCGCATCGCCTGATCGTCACGCCCATAGACGAGCCGGGCTTCGTAGTCAGCGGAATCACAGACGATGGCTACCTGCGACTCCAGCGGCTGCCGCAATCGGGCCTGCCTCCGATTTTCAACGCGCTCTATTCCGCCCAGCCCGTGAAAGTCCGCACCGCAAGCGGCAAATGGATTGACGGCGTCGTCGCCGGAATTTCTGTCCACCTCCATCGCGCGGACGAAACGACGCCAAGCGCCAGCGACATCGAAAACATGTACGTGGATATCGGTGCAAGTTCCGCCGCCGAAGCCCGCAAAGCCGGCGTGGACATCCTCAGCCCCGTCGCCATCAATCGCCAACTTATGACCTCGGACAACAATGAATTCGCCGGAGCGTCCGTCGGGGACAAATTTGGCGCGGCTGCACTAGTCGATCTCTTGCGCGGCATCAATTCCGACCAGATCGAGGGCACTCTCACAGTCGGGTTCGTGGCTCAGCAGCGAGTCGGCGGCCGCGGCCTGGACCGCATGCTCAGAACCACGCAGGCGGACGAAATGATCTACGTCGGCCGGTTATTGCCGGGGGAAAAGTCCCCGGGATGGAAGGCGTTCATCGCGCGCCGCGCCGCGAACCCGGCGGCGGCGTTCTCGTCGGTCTGGATAAATCGAGTGGCGAGCTTTCTGGTATCGCTGGGGACTTAAAGCAGCTTGCCGACGCGAACAAGATTCCGTTCGCAACCGACTATTCCGCCGATATCACTCCTGCGGGCTATCTCCCGCCTCCCACATCTCCAGCCACCTGGACGCACATCGGCATCGCCACGGCATGGCCCGACACTCCGGCGGAATCCATCAAGGGTTCCGACGAGGAAGCTCTGACACACGTCCTACGTCTCTACTTGTCGCTGTCTGCTCCGACACCAACGCCACCCGATAACGCAATCCATGACCCTCTGATCACACCCGAGGAAGTTAAGAGGTTCCCAAAACTGGGCGCACAGCCGCAGTCCCACGAAATCCTGAGTGAGTTGGTCGAAACCTATGCTGCAAGCGGACACGAGATCCCGCTCCGAGAACAGGTAAGTGAGCTTCTTCCTCCGTGGGCGAAGCCGGAAACGGACGACGCGGGGAATTTGATCCTGCATGTCGGAACAGCGCCCGCCGGAACGAAGACTCCGAAAATTCTGGTCGTCGCGCATATGGACGAAATTGGATTCGAGGTGAAATCCATCTCGAAAGACGGCCGCCTCGAAGTGGAAACGCTCGGCGGCATGGAACTGAGTTTCTACGAGGGCCATCCGATGCTGGTCCACACGGCCACAGGCGATCGCGATGCGATTATGGAACTGCCGAACGGCTGGGACGAGGCCAATTTCAAGTGGCCCGCTGAATCAGATCAGACGATTCGCGTGGACGTTGGCGCGCGCAATCCGGAAGAAGTCGCGAAGCTGGGAATCAAAGTCGGCGATTCCATCACCATTCCCAAGCAATATCGCCCGCTGCTCGGCACCCGCGCAAACGGCCGCAGCTTTGACGACCGCGTCGGCGATACGGCGCTGATCTCCGCCGTTTGGGCGCTGGCCTTCCCCCTCAAGGATCGCGACGTCACGTTCGTCTGGTCCACGGGAGAAGAACTTGGTCTCGTCGGCGCGGGTGCGCTTGCCAAGCGCCTTGCCGCCGAAGGCCACAGCCCGGATTACGTCTTCGCCGTGGATACGCTCGTGAGTTCGGATTCGCCGCTCGAATCAAAACGCTTCGCCGACGCCGAAATCGGCAAGGGTTTCGCCATCCGCGCGGTGGACAACTCCAATATCGCGCCGCGCGATCTCGTCGCGAAAGTCGAAAAACTCGCGCGCGCAAATCAAATTCCCTATCAGCTCGGCGTTACCGGAGGCGGCAACGACGGCTCCACGTTTGTCCCCTACGGTGCCGTGGATATCGCGCTCGGCTGGCCGCTGCGCTACTCGCATTCGCCCGCCGAAGTGATTGACACGCGCGACGTGGACGCGCTCGCGCGCATCATCGCCGTGATCGCGAGGAGTTGGTAAAGCTATGACCGAGCCGGTATTCAAAGCGCCGCGGCACATCGTCGTCGAAGGGCCCATCCGCGTCGGCAAATCCACTTTGGCCAGGGCGCTGGCCGAGCAGCTGCACGCGCGGCGCATTTTCGACGTCGAGGACAATCCGTTTCTCGCCGATTTCTACAATGAAAAACCCGGCGCGGCCTTTCGCGCCCAAATGTATTTTCTCCACGAGCGCCATCGCCGCCTCGCCGAGACCCGGCCCGAGGACGCCGCGGCTCCGATCGTCAGCGACTTCCTGTTCGAAAAAGACAAAATCTTCGCGTACGTCAATCTCGACAACGAAGAGCTGAAGCTCTACGAGAAATACTTCGACATGCTTGCGCCCTCAGTGCCCGCGCCCGACCTGGTGATCTATCTTCATGCCAAGCCCGAGGTCCTGTTAAAGCGCGTCTCGAAAAAGGGCGATCCTGCCGAAAAGCAGATTTCACCCGAATACCTCGAAGCAGTCGCCAGCGCCTACGGACACTTCTTCTTCCGCTATTCCGCGTCGAACCTGCTGGTGGTGGACACTACGGAAATTGACTTCGTCGAACGCAACCACGATTTGCAGGAGCTTCTGCGGCGTCTGCGCCAGCCCGTGAAAGGCACGCAATATTTCCTTCCGCTCGGCCAAAGTTAGTTTGATTTTTTCTCGGAAGCGCTTGGGTGAGGGGAATCCGGAGCGGACACATTCGCGACGCCCAGAACAAGCGTCGCGAACTGCGGGGGCCCGCCCCGGATCACTTCAGGGGTAAACTTTTCTTCGCCCAACCGCGCGCCGCTTAAGCTGCTTGCGACGGCCCGGTCAATCGGTGGCGCAATCTTCCCAGCGTTCGATTCACCGGATGGCTGCGGTGCAGGAACGTCACGATCGGATCGCGCCGCGAGCCAATCTTCTGCAGGGCCCGGCGAATGCGGAAATCGCGTCCCGCGGACACCAGTCCCTTTTCCAGAGTTGCAATCGCCTCCTGCGTCCGGCCGGACTGCTGATAGACCTCGGCCAGATTCAGGTACAGCTGGGCGTGGTTGTGTCTCATGCCCAGAGCTTCCTGGCAGAGAGCTTCGCCGTCGCCATAGCGCTTCTCGGCCACGGCAGCCAGCAAGCCAGTGTAGGAGAGATAAAATGGGTTTTTCGGAGCGATCCCAAGTGCGCGCCGGGCGTGTTGCAGGGCCTCGCTCGAATGCCCGTCACGCAGCTGCTTGAGGCATTCCTTGAAATCCGACATACCGGCGTCAGCCGGAGAAGTTGTTCCGATCCAGTGGGACATAGGCTCCTTCCTTAGCCCTGCAGGCGACTTTCACTAGCGGGGCCGGTAAGCGAAAGTTAACGCGCAAGCTCGCGATTGAAAATAGAGCGCCGGACCAGATTTGGTTCCAGTACTTTGACCTGTACGAAGTGACAGGCGAATGCGCGGCCAAAGCACGAAGGCTGCAAATTCTGTTATGACCATGATACGATGACCATAATCGGCAGGAGGAAACCATGAAGCGCGTAAAGAAGATGGCAGCGGGTGCGTTCAAGGCAAAGTGCCTGGCGGTGATGGATGAGGTCCAGTCCAAGCGCGAGACGGTGATCATCACCAAGCGCGGCAAGCCCGTGGCCAAGCTCGTTCCGGTCGAGCGGGGAAACGACGACATATTTGGGTTTTTCGTGGGGAAAGGCCGCATTGTGGGTGATGTGCTGTCCCCAGCCCTCTCACTGGAGGAATGGGGCGACCTGAAGTGATTCTCGCCGATACGGATGTGGTTCTGTGGCTCTCGTTTGCGCCGGAGAAAATTTCAAACAAAGCGGCTGCAGCCATTGAGAGCGCGCGGAGGGATGCGGAGGGAACGGCGATCTCGGACGTGACTCTTTTCGAGGTGGCCATGGTTGCGAGCAGACGGCGGATTCAGTTGGACGTGAGTCTCGATTCATTCCTGCAGGAGATTGAATCGAAATTTGTGGTCCTGCCGATGAACAGCCGCGTGTGCGCCAGGGCCGTGGCCCTGCCCGCAACCTTCTCCAAGGACCCCGCCGACCGTGTGATCGTCGCGACGGCGCTCACCGAGGGTCTCGCCTTGATAACGGCGGACGAGCACATCCGCAACTCGAAAGTCGTTCGGACGATTTGGTGAGAAGATTTTCGCGGGTGGCGCAGCGCTTCGGCTTAGAAAGGGTGCGCGAGAAAACCGTGCCACGGGTGCCGGGCTTGCGGGCACGTGACCGCACAGACGACGTGGGGCCGCTACGTAATTAAGGTACAAATCCGAGGTCCGAGTGGACTGTGGATCGAATGAGGCGGTGGGCGGCGTTTTCTCGCGCACCCTTCGGGACGACGAAGGGATGCGGCACCCGATCAATTGTCGCTTCAGGTCGGGGTGAACTCGGGTGTTGTCCGCGCATGCACGGACGGAATTAAGGGCGTGCAAGAATTCCTAGGGCTGGGCCACCCGCCGAAGTGAAACGCGCTTGTTACTTCGGCGAATAAGAAGTTCGGATGAAAGTCCCCACCTGTCGCTGTCGCGACAGATGGGGCACCCGAAAACTCTAAAGCCAGGGCCAGCGGCACTAGCGCACAAGGTCGGAAGCAAAGACGAGATGGATGCCGCGGGCCGAGTCTTAGTAGGGACACCTTATGAATTCTGCGGATCGGCCTTTTACTTTTATTGTTTCGTGTCGGCTTTCCGGTCGTCATATCCTACCCAGCGAGGGCCGTCGCATCCTTTCGCCAAAACATCGCGCAGCCGCGATTCAACAGGGAGCTCTTTGTCTTTCAGATAAATCACGTCGTCAATCACAAAGTGCCCGTCTTCGCGCACCACGAGCGCCGCAACTTGCCAAATCCACGGTTTCTCGGGGGTGTGCCCCCCACTGAGCTTCACATGCACCTGAACGGAACCGTCCTTCTCTGTTTCCGTTCTCTCGATTTGGAAAGTCAGCGGATCGGTTCGCTCGTTGGCACCCGAGAAGAGGCCGGACTCCGACCAGCCGAATGGTGCCTTCAAGATGCGTCCCTGATTCTGCCGAACCCAGTCGCGTGAACAGGCGCTGGCCAAATCAATTGTGCGGAGCAGCGACTTGCTGAGATATGGCGCAAAAATCCTCTTATCTCCGTCATAGAGGATGCCGACCGGGTGACGAGCCAACACCTGCCGATAGAGGCTCTGGACCAGCGCCTCGGGTGTCCTGGGTAGGTCAGCTGGTTGACTCTGTTGAGCAGGCTGACCAAGAGCCAATGCTGTCGCGATCGGCAGAAGAATGATGCACCGCAAAAGACTCATATCATCACCTCCAGACCGCTACCGTGCAAGTTCAGAAACGAAGACCAGATGGATGCCGCGGGCCTCGAGTTCGGGGACGCCCTGGGCGAGTGCGGCGATCGTCGCCGGGCGGGGATGGCCGATGGCGATGGCGGAGCCGTCGCGGGAGGCATCCCGTGCGGCGAGTTGAAGCTGCGCGAGGATCGCTTCTTTCGATGGCGCGTCGTCGAGGAACACTTTGCGCGACGCAGCCGGGACTCCGGCGCGCTCGGCAGCGTCATAAGCCACGGTCGCGGCGGTAGTGCGGCTATCAATGAAGAAGAGATTGCGGTCGCGCAGCGCCGGCATCAACGCCTGCATCAGCGGCAGGTCGGCGGTGGCGCGCGACCCCTGATGATTATTCACGCCCGCGGCGTGCGGAACGGTTTCGAGCATGCCTTCGAGAGCGGATTTCACCTGATCCGCATTCATGCCCACGCGCAGCTCAATTTCCTCGGGCGTAACGCCCTCCGAGTTCCCGCCTTCGGCCAACGGCTCCATGGGGAGATGCAGCAGGATCTGATCGCCGCGGCGATAGGCCTCTTCGGCGACTTCCGCGGAAAGCGGTAGGTGCGGAAGTATGGAAATCGTGAGTGGAAATGGCAACGCGAGCAGAGAATCGGCGGCGGCGCGGTCGTGGCCCATGTCGTCGAGGATGATGGCGAGCTGCGGATTTCCTCGCAGACGCGGGGCGACCGGGCGGGAGCGGACGGCCAGCGGCGTGACCACGTGGATCGCGTGCGTGCGAACGCCATCGCGCGAAAGATCGTAGCGAGTAATGCCGCCGACGGAGGATTCGGCGATCGAGAGTTTATGTCGCCGCGCGATTTCCGCGAGGGCCTGCCTCAACGCGCCGCCCTGCGAAGAGTCGGTGAGCGATATATAGATGTTGTCCGCCGCGAGCGAGGGGGGTGCGCCTGAGCGGGACGGCTGAACTTCCGGGCGAATCGTGATCTCGGATTTGCGTCCGGCAACGCGCTGGGCGGCGCTGACGATTTCGTCCGTGACGGCGCGAAGCTCTGTTTTCGAGAAGGATTTTTTTTCGCAGCCGGCGAGAAAGATGATCGCGACGGCCAGAAATGCTACGAAGGCCGCGGCGGCGCCACCCGGGCGATTTAAGAGAGATCCTTCGACTGCGTGGCCCGACCCGCCTAAAACGGGAGGAAAAACCGTCGGCCCACTCCGCTCAGGATGACGATCCTGTCGGATCGTCAGAGATCCTTCAGGCATGAATGCCTTCGGGATGACAGCGCGGAACTTTTGCTTCGTCGGTTGGAAACGAATGTTGGAGTGAGTCGAGGGCGCGGCCAGCGTCCCGCGCGAATCCGCCACGATTGGCTAGGCGGCTTTCCGCGCAGCGCCCGCGTCCTGCAGGATTTCGATAGCCTTTTTGACGTCGGGATCGGTCGGCGAACTCGACGGAGCGGGCGGATACACGTCTACCGCGGTCACGTCCTCGAGCGGCGGGCGGACTTCTCGCGTGGGCGTAACGCCATCCACGGGGATTTCCTTACCGGCCGGCGTGTAATAATTCGCGAGCGTCAGGATCAGCGCCGAGCCGTCCTCAAGCTGGATCAGTTTCTGTTCGGAGGCGGTGCCGTAGGTGCGCAGTCCGACGGTCTCGCCGCGGTGATTGTCCGCGATTGCGCCGGCAAGAATTTCGGCCGCGCCGGCGGTGCCGGTATCAATCAGCACGGTGAGGGGCTGGGTCCACACGACTTTCGAGGGGTCGGCGGAGGAAACCACCGGCGACATCGTCTGCCCCTTGAGCGAAGTGATGGTGCCCGAGGAAAGGAAGAGCTGCGCGGTCGAAATGCCTTCCTGATCGTCCCCGAGAGCGCAATCGCGCAGATCGAGGATCAGCTTGTGCGCACCCTGATGTTCGAGCTGAACGAGTTCGTCATGAATTTGTTTCGTGGCGCCCGATTGAAATTCAGGAACGCGAATATAGGCGATGTCGCCTTCGAGTTTGTCCTCGACGAGCTTCGGCGCGGTCAGCTTCGCGAGCGTGATTTCCATCTCCTGAGGCTCGGCTTTGCCGCGACGAATCACGGAAAGCTTCACGACCGTACCCGGATCGCCGCTGAGCAGAAGCTGCGCCTGTTCGATGGCCATTTGTCCGGTGGTAAAGCCGGCGATCTTTTCGAGGACGTCGCCCAGTTGGAGGCCTGCTTTCTGGCCGGGGCTATCCGGCAGGGCGGAAATGACGCTGATATATCCGAAGCGCTTGGTCAGCGCGAGGCCGGCCTCAGCCTTGGGGCTGGCGGCGCTCTTTTCCTTGTAGTCGGTGTACTCGAGCGGGCTGAGGTAGCTCGATTGCGGATCGAGCGTATCGAACAGGCCGTGAAGAGCGCCGCTGGTCACCTGATGCAGGTTGGGCTCGTCCACATAATCCTGCTGGATCTTGTCGAGCACTTCGCCATAGACGGTAAGCGCGCGGAAGGCTTTGTCGTCCGAGGAACGCCCGCGGACGTAGCCCACGGCGACGAAGCCGAAAACAATCACGGAGAGCACAACGACGATCTTCTTTGTGACGGATGTCATCTCTGGTTCCTTTTCCCGGCCGCGCGCCCCGCGCCTGGGGGAACGCCCATTATAACATCGGCCAGAGAGATTCGCTGATTTTGAGGTTGCGGCAGCGCGTGCGGGTCAGGTCGAGGTGCTGGGGCAACCCGAGATCGTGGCCGAACTGGCGGGCAGCGCGACGGAGCCTGTGTCAGTCAATCAGAACCACGTTGAGGAGCGAGCTATGCACGGATAGCCCACCGTTGTACTCGATGAAACCGAGCTTTCTAAATTTGTTCATGAAATAACTGACACGCGATCGAGTGGTTCCCACCATCTCGGCGAGGACTTCCTGGCTAATTTTGGGAACGATGGTCTCGGGCTTGCCTTCCTTGCCATATTGCGCGAGCAGGAGCAGCGTGCGCGCGAGGCGCCTTTCGCTGGAATTGAAAAGCTGGTCCACAAGATCGGCTTCGAATCGAATATTGCGCGCCAGAATATGAGCGATGAATCGTTCCGAAAAAGCGTGTTCGTCGCGAAGCACGCGCATCATGGCGCTTTTGCGGATTTCAAGGATGGAACTCGGTCCAATGGCGGTCGCGGTAGCCATTCGAAGCGGCTGCCCGGCCAGGCATCCCTCTCCGATAAAATCACCGTCGGTCAGGATCGCGACGACAGCTTCCTTGGCGCTCTTGGAGAGCACCGTGAGCTTGACGCGTCCCTTTTGGATGTAAAAGATTTTCGAGGCTTCATCACCCTGTGAAAACACAACCTGCTTGTTGCGGTACTGCACGACCTTCTTGCCCAGTCCACCTGTAGTCAAGAAAGTGTGAAGGTTGAATCGCTGGGTCTTTGGAGAACTTTTCGCCACGTCTGTTTCCTATGGGCAATTTTCCGGCAAGAGCTAAATACAGTCAAGCAGGCGAGGGCCGACGATGCGTTGTCGAATTCCTGCGAACGCGCCGCAGGCTACTTGTGCGCGAAGTGGTGGCGGCTCGCGGGGATGTCGAGCGAGTCGAGATTGGAAAGCGGCGCCGCGGCGGTGATGTAGGTCTGCGACATGCGGTCCTGCCATGTGAAATGATCCTCGTCCCAGATCGCCCAGACGAAACCCAACAGCAGCGTGGCTCCGGAGAGCAAATATCCGAAGTTGCGCCACAAAAGCTGCCGCGTGTCCGGAAGGCTGCCGTCGAGACGCACGACCGTCAAGCGGCGCAGCTGCATTCCGGGAGTCGCGCCGGCCATCACCGTGAAAAGGAAAAAGTAGAGAGCGTAAAAAAGGTAGGCCACGGCGAGATATACAATCGCGTCTGTTTTCTCCAGCGTCAGCTGGCCGCCAAGCGAACGGAACATGCTGATGAAACCAGCGCAGGTGAGTCCCAAAAACAGCGCATCGAGAATGCCCGCCCAGCGGCGTTCGGCCAGGGTCGCGACCGGCACCAGTGCCGTTTGCGGCCGCGCGCGGTCGTCCGCCGAACTCGAAAAATCGAGCTCGGGCTGAATGCAGATATCGAGTCGCTCGGTCGAACGCTGGCGCTGCGACGACCGGGGGCGCGGGCGCTCGGGGACTTCATCTTCGATGTCGGGGGCCGAGGCTATCTGCTGGAAAGGCAGTCCGGACTGGGAGTCGTCCGGGTGCAGGTGACCTCGGCGCGCGCGGTACAGTTCCAGGCGCCGGGAGACCTCCACGCGCCATTCGGGCTCAGGAGTCTCGCCGGGCGAGTTGGCTCCAACGGTTACAGGCTCTGGAATTTCGCCTTTTTCGACAGCGGGAACATCACAGAAAGAGCAACTTTCAGTGTCGTCGAGCAAGAGGGCGCCACACTTCGAGCAGATACGAATCACTGGTCCGTTTTGCGCTGCGGAAGTCCAGTGGAACGAACGAATCATACACGAGGGATACGCGGTCCATACCGCCCGGTTCTTCACTCGTGTGGCCGATCAGGCAACACCGGCCGCGCCGCGAGACTCTGAACTGTGTGCAGCTGTGCCGCTCGCGCCGCCGATTGCGAGCGCGGGAGGCGCATGTTAGGCTCAGCTTTCTTTTTTCGCATTTATTTGGCGATGCTCAACCCGACTCTCTCGAATTCTGTCCGCAAGCTGGCGCTTTTCCTGGCGCTGCTCGCGCTTCTTGCGCTGATGCCTCGGGCGCTGTGGTGCCAGGCTCCGCCGCAGAAGCCGCTTGTGGGACTTAAGGCCGGAGGCGAGGCCACGCTGGAAGCAGACCAGCAGCGCCAGGTCGGCAAAATCTTCTACGCGGACGGCCATGCGGACGTGCATTACCAGGATGCGCGGCTGCGCGCCGATCACATCGAGTACGACAATGAGGCCCAGGTCGTGGTTGCGCGCGGCAATGTGGTGCTGGATTACGCCACCCAACACGTGGAAGCCGACGACGCCCGCTACGAACTCCGCACCGGTCGCGGCACCTTTCACCACGTCCGCGGGACGTTCGCCATGCAGCGGCACCCTACGCCGACGCTGCTCATCAGCCCGAATCCTCTTTATTTCGAAGCGGAAGAAGCGGACCGGCTCGACGACGACACCTATCGCATTCACAAGGCGTGGCTGACGGTCTGCAAACCAGGCCACCCGACCTGGAAGTTTTATGCGCCTTCCGCGACGGTGCGGCTGAAGCAGTCCGTGCGCATCGAGAATGGCAACTTCCGCCTTTATTCGATTCCGGTTCTATATTTACCGTTCGCCACGGTTCCCGCCGAACAGCGCCGCGATTCCGGATTTCTAATTCCGGAATTGGGGGACACAACACAAAAAGGCTACGTTATGGGCGATTCGGTTTACTGGGCGCCGCTGGACTGGTTGGACCTGACGCTCGGGGCGGCGGATTACACAAAACGCGGCTGGAGCCAGAAGGGCGACTTTCGAATGCGTCCGTGGGAGGGCGCTCAGTTCAACGCCAGTTATTACGGCGTGATTGATCGAGGCCTGGTGACGGACGATGAGCCCCCAGTCAAGCAGGGTGGCCACGAATGGAAGCTCCTGTTCACTTCGATGCTGCCGGGCGGATGGCGTGCGGTGGCCGATCTCGATCAGCTCACGTCGCTCACGTTTCGCCTGGCGTGGTCGGAGACGTTCAAGGAAGCGGTAAATTCCGAGGTGCGCAATACGGCGTTTCTGACGAACAATTTCGATGGCTTCAGCATGAATTTCGCAGCGCTAAGCTACCAGAACTATCTGACGGCCACGCCGGAGACTTCGATCACGCTGCGCACCGCTCCGGAGGCGCGATTCAGCTCGGTGGACCAGGCGTTTTTCCGCCGCCTCCCATTCTATTTTTCCTTCGATGCATTCACTGGCGCGGCGAGCCGTAGCGAAAACGTGACGCCATTTCAAACGCCACCTTTCGTTGAGCGCAGCGAACTTGCGCCGACGGTGACGGTCCCCCTGCATTTCGGCGAATGGCTGAGCGTGACCCCGAGCTTCACATTTCGCTCGACCTACTACGGCGGGCAACTGAGAAACGGAGCGTACCTCGGAGAGGGGCTGTTCCGCGACACCGAAGAGCTGTCTGTGGACATTCGCCTCCCGGTATTCGAGCGCGTATATGATCACGGTGATACGAAGTGGAAACACGTAATTGAGCCCTACGTGGTCTATCGTTTCGTGAATGGCGTGAACGATTTCGGGCGATTCCTGCGCTTCGATGAGGACGATACGCTGACGGACACCAACGAACTCGAGTACGGAGTCACGCAGCGCCTCTACCGCCGCACGAGTTCGGGTGATACCGAGGAGTTCATCACCTGGCGGCTGACGCAAAAATATTTCTTCGACCCCACGTTTAATGGTGCGCTCGTCCCCGGTCAGACCAATGTGTTTCAGACGCTCGACGCACTCACGCCGTTTGCGTTCGCGGGCATCGCGCGCAATTTTTCGCCGATCATCAGCGACCTTACCGTTGACTCAGGCAAACGCTTCGACACGCAGTTCATCGTCAACTACGATCCGCAGCGCAACCGGCTGACCGCCATCGGGACTTTGCTGAAGTACAAGCCGTACAGGGAATCGTTCCTCACACTCGCGTACTTTTCCACGCTCAATCTTCCCCAGAATCCTATGCCGCCGCCACCGAATTTCGAGCAGCACTCGAATCAGATACGGGCGCTGACGGGTTACGGAGATCCGAACCGCCATGGCTGGAACGTGATGTTCGGGGCCAGCTACGATTTCGTTCAACAGGCCTTTCAAAACCAGATCGTGGAGGTCGCCTACAACGGTTCGTGCTGCGGCATTGGCTTTGAATACCGCCGCTTTTCGTTCGGCACGATTCGCAATGAGAATCAGTATAGCGTCGTATTCCGCATCGCGAATCTCGGCTCGGCCGGGAATTTGCGGCGGCAGGAGAAAATCTTCTAGCTGAACCGAATGTCGGTACATTCCGAATCCGAGCTGGCGTTTCTTTCGATCGAGCAGGCGGCGCGGCTGCTGCGGCGAAGGGAAATTTCGCCCCTCGATCTGTTGGAAGCGTCACTCGCGAGGATTAAGCGGTTGAATGCCTCCCTCTACGCGTTCCTGACGGTCCTCGCCGAAGATGCTCGACGCCAGGCAAAGACGGCCGAGCGCGAGATTCTCCGAGGCCGGGCGCGCGGTCCGCTCCATGGCATTCCCATTTCGCTGAAGGACAATTTCTGGACGCGCGGCATTCGCACCACGGCCGGTTCGAAGATTCTCGCGGATTTTGTGCCGGACGCGGATAGCGACGTCGCCAGAGAGATCGCGCGATCCGGCGCAATCCTGCTCGGCAAGACGAACATGCACGAATTCGCCTACGGCATCACCGGCGAGAATCCTCATTACGGTAGCTCGCGCAACCCGTGGGCGCGCGATCGCATTTCCGGCGGTTCAAGCGGAGGCTCGGCTGCGGCCGTCAGCACGGGAATGGGCTTTGCTTCGGTGGGCACCGATACGGGAGGCTCGATCCGCATTCCATCCGCGCTCTGCGGGATCGTGGGATTGAAGCCGACGTACGGCCTCGTGAGCACGGCAGGCGTGGTGACGCTGGGAATTAGCTTCGATCATGTGGGGCCCATCGCGCGCAGCGTGACGGATGCATGCATCCTGCTCGAAGCAATTGCCGGGAAATATCCAAGCGGTCAGGCGCGCCCGGATCACCGCAAGCTGCGCAGGAATCGCCCACGGCGGTTTCGTATTGGCGTACCGAAGGATTTCTTTCTTGAGCGGCTGGACGGCGAAGTGCGGCGCCTGGTGGAAGCAGCCGCCAAAAAGTTCGAATCATTGGGCGCGCGCGTCGTGCAGGTCTCACTGCCGCGTTTGACGGGCGCGATTGACCTGGCCAGCCAACTGGTCGTCGGTGAGATAAACGAATATCACGAATCGCAGGGCTATTTTCCGGCGCGCGCCGCGGAGTATGGAGACGATGTCCGCGGACACCTGGAACGGGGCCACAAGCTGCTCGCCGTGGATTACCTTCGTGCGCTTCCAAAGCGACGCGAAATCGTCGAGGACTTTCAGGCTGCCTTTGAAGAGGTTGACGTCATTTTGGCGCCCACTTCGCCGATTCCCGCGCCGTGCGTGGGTGAACCCATCGTGCACGCCCAGGGGCAAAGCGAAAGCATTGTGCGCGCCGAGCTCTTGCGCTTCACGCGGCCTGCGAATCAAACTGGATTCCCCGCCATCTCGATTCCCTGCGGATTCACGCGCGAGGGCTTGCCCGTGGGATTGCAGCTGATGGGGCCGCGCTGGGGAGAGGCGCGGCTACTCTCGATCGCGCTCGCCTACGAAGAAGCCACGGAGTGGCACAAGCGGCATCCCAAACTTAGCTAGCGCCCGCGCGGATTATTCTTCAGCGCTCGCTTCAGTTCCCGGCACCGTTCCCCTTCGTCGCATGAGCCAAGTCCCCGCCGAAAAGCCCATCGTGCCGACGACGATGCCGCCGAGCACGTCCGCCATATAGTGGTAGCGGCCGTACACGGTGGAGACGCACATGCCCACGAAAAATGGCAGGCATACCCAGAAGAGCCATCGCCGGTACCGCCACGACGCCAAAATCGCCACCATCGAGCCTGCCACGTGCGCCGATGGGAAGGCCGCACCGTGGACTCGCCCGAAGCGTTCGATGAATTCAATGAGCGCGGTGCAATAACTGCCGCTCAGCGTTTTTGTCTGCAGCGCGGCCAGCGAATAGTAGGGACTCTCGACCGGGAGCAGCACCGCGATCAGGTAAACCGAATAGTGCGCAACGGCGGTTGAGGTCATCACCGTCCAGAACGCCAGCTGGTCCCGTTGTACGTAGAGAATCGCGGGCAGGATGACGAGGTAGAGAAAATAGGTCATGTAGGCGAACTGCATGGCGTCGTTCAGCGCCGGTGAAGCGAAGCGCGAGAGCCAGATCGAGGGATGCACGCCCGCGAAATTGTAATCGAACATGATCAGCCAGCGGTCGAACCAACCCGGGAATATCGCGTGGACCAGCCCGCCCAGCTCCTCGAAGAAAAAGATATAGAGCGGCAGCGGATACCAGTAGCGCGCGAATCGCACAATTGATCTTCGCGAGCGCGCGGCGAACCACGCGAGTTCCGCGATTCCCGCTGCAATCGAGGCGTGAACGGCCAAAAGCGCCGCAGCGTGCGGAATTGTGCGATGGAAATGGATCAGGATGAAGCCGAGCCACGCGAGATAGGCGAACGTAACCCACTCAAACGCGCCGCACGCGTGGCGAATCTCGTCGAGCCAGCGCGAAAGCGATGGTGAATCCGCGAAAGGGAGCGCAGCGTCGTCCCAGAAAATTGTCCTGTCGCGCGATCGCTCGGCCCACGGCGCGGGGCGAAAAAGTCTCATCGCGCTGCCTTCCGCGAAAACCTTCGCGCCGGTGCCTCGGCGCTCCGCGCAACCGGCTCCGCCCAATCGCAGCTTTGCCAACCTTCTCGTCGCGCGATGTGGCGCAGCCTGCCGGACGGATTCACGGCCACGCGATGCCCCACCGAATCGAGCATCGGCAGGTCCGTAATGGAATTGCCGTACGCGTGGCTGTCCCACAGCGCGAGATCAAATCGCGCCGCAAGCGTGCGAATGGCGCGGGCCTTTGCATCGCCACTCATGTGCTCGCCGGAAAGCCGCCCGGTCCAGCGGCCGCCGCGCGCCTCGAGATTGGTCGCACAGATTTCGACCGGGCCGGGAAGCCGCCGCGCCAAAACCTCCGCGAGTGGCCTCAGAGTTCCGCTGATCAGAAAGACGCGATGCCCTTGCGCGAAATGCCAGGCAACGCGTTCGACTCCTGCCGGAAAAAGCCGCAGAGAATCGTGCGCCACCGAATCCGCCCAATCAGCCACAAGCGACTCGCGCAAGCTGGCAAGATGCATTTTGTTGCCCATGGTCGCGGCGTGCCAATCGCGGGATAAATTTCTCGCGCACTGGCCGAGCCAGCGGCCAATCTCTGCGCCGCCGATTGCATCGCGCCCAAGCAGGTAGCCGACGAATTGCCATTCGAGCGAAGGCGGCGCAATCAGCGTGCCATCGAGATCGAAAAACGCGCCTACTTTTCCGGGCGAATTCACCGGATCACTCCGGCCGCCACTGCCCGCGGGGCTTTTCTAGCCGCCGCGAAATATCGCCGCCCTTCCCAGATAACGGGAATCGCGCGCACCACGCAAAAAGCCGCGGTAATGCCGGTGAGCATCTGCCCGGCGCTCAGCAGCCACGTATTGAACTGAGCGAGGGGCAGATGGCGCAGCGGCAGCAGGATTCCCAGACAGCAGAAGCAGACACATTTCAACACGGCGTACGCCGCGCGGCTCGCCCGCGAAGCCACCAGAGTTCGCCCCCACCATGTGTCGAGCATCGAATTGCGTCCGGAGCGCGCTGCCAGACCGCGAAAGAAATCAGTGACCGTGCCGCGCGCGAAGAAAAGCACCGGTACCCAGAGCGAGATCAGGCCGCTGACGGCGAAGAACGTGAAGAAGAGATTCTCCACCACGCGGTCGCCGAGGATATCAATCTGCGCGCCGAGTGGCGTCGCCAGGCCGCGTTTGCGGGCGAGATACCCATCGAGGCCATCGAGCGCGATCGCGGCCACGGTCAGCAGCACCGCCGCGAGATCGGCCGACAGCGCGTCCGTGCCAAAATTAAACAGCGCCACGGCCGCGAACGCGGCGGCAACTCGCGCCGCGGTCACTCGGTTGGGTGTCATTCCGCGCCCTTCCGCCAAGAAATTTTACGAGCCCGCCACCGCAACCGGCGAATCGTCGCGCCGTTTGCGGTTCCAGCGGCAGGGCCCGCAGCGTCAACAAAAGCATCTGCGTTGCCAAATTCCCTTTGCCGCGTGGCGCTGACAGGTCAGCTAGTTAGCAAGCGCGCGACGAAATATTCGCCGCGCGCCCTGGCGGCTTTGCGTTTCACATGGTGGAATTTCCATGCGGCCCGCATCCCGCCAAAACCAAATACCGGTAGCGCACGTCTAATTGATATGATCAAATTAGCGCGCATTCGGACCTTCGCCCACGATTGGGGCCTGTTCACCTGGGGGAGTGAGGAAATTCTATGGCTGTAGCCGTACTTGCTGGACTCTTTGTGTTTGCAGCTGGTTTGGGTTCGTTTTTGTCGCCGTGCGTCTTGCCGCTGGTTCCCGGATACCTTTCGATGCTGTCGGGCGTGGGTGTGGACAAGCTTCGGGAGGGCGAAGGGGAATCGAGCAAGCTGTTTAGCTCGGCGTTGGCATTCGTCATTGGACTGTCCGTTGTGTTCATCACCATGGGAGCCACGGCGAGCGCCGTCGGACAGTTTCTGCTAAAGCATCGCGACCTGCTCGCGCCCGTCGCCGGCGCGCTGATCATTCTTTTTGGTTTGCACCTCATTGGCTGGCTGATCAAGTTGCCGGTGCGCACCGGTCTGATCGCGGGATTCGTCTTCATCGCCGTCGGCCTGGCTTTCCAGCTTCGCGCGGCCCAGGGCGCGATCGTCAAGCCGATCCACTTCTATGCCGCGTCTCTGATTCTTATCCTCGGCCCTCCCATGAGCCGGTGGCTCAACCGCGACGTGCACATGCGCGACGTCGGCGGCAAGAACCCGGGAATCGTCAGCGGTTTTCTGCTTGGTTTTGCCTTCGCATTGGGCTGGACTCCTTGCATCGGCCCGATCCTCACCACTGTGTTGGCGATTGCGGCTTCGCGGGGCAGCGTGCGGGACGGCGTCATCCTTCTTACGCTTTATTCGGCGGGCCTGGCAATTCCGTTCTTGGTCACGGCCATCGCCGTGGGCCGCTTCATGAAGTTCTATCAGAAATTTCGCAAGCACCTGCACACCGTCGAAGTCTGCAGCGGAGTGCTGCTGCTTTTTATCGGCGGTCTGATCTTCACGAATGCTCTCACCTTGATCTCCTCTCACATTAGCGGATATAGCTTTGAGACGGTCGTTGAGGGCTGGATGCCCGACAGCGTTAACCACTGGCTCCATGCCAGCCAGAATTCCAGCAACCTCGCCGCGGCGAATCTCTCGCCGGCACCGGATGTCACTTTCAAGAACTTGGAGGGCAGCGATGTCGCGCTTTCCGGCTACAAGGGCAAGGTGGTGCTGCTGAATTTCTGGGGCACCTGGTGCGAGCCCTGCCAGCACGAAATTCCCCTTCTGATCAGCCTTCAGAACAAATACTCGTCGAAGGGATTCACCTTGCTTGGTGCGGCGACCGACGACGAAAACGCCGCAGTCGACAAGTTCATCCACACCTCGGAGTTCAGCGTCGGCGGCCAGGAATTGAAGATGAACTACCCCGTGGTGATGAATAGTGACGATAACGTGACGAAATTCGGCGGGATTCTTGGCATGCCGACCACTTATTTGATCACGCGAGACGGCAAGATCGCCAAACGCTACATCGGAAGCCTCGATCAAAACAGGGCGCAACTGGAAACGGACATCGAGAGCCAGCTATGATACTCGCCATGCGATTCGCAAACATTTTCGCTCTCTCAGCCTTGATCCTGATTTCAGGCGCGGCCACGGCGCCGGCCCAGGACGCCTCGGCCCCCAAGAATCCGTCCGAGATCGTGACCACCCACTCCTATGTCTCGCTTGACCCTGTGCCGCGCGGCAAGGAATTTCAGGCGGCGGTCGTAGTGAAGATCGCAACCGGTTACCACATGAACTCGCACAAGCCGTCGGACAGTTACCTGATCCCGACGACGCTCACACCTCAGCTACCGGACGGTTTCAAGCTGGAGGAGGCGGTCTATCCGGCTGGCCGCGACGAGAAATTCCCATTCTCCCCAGATAAGCCGCTGAATGTTTACTCCGGCAGCGTCACACTCCGCCTCCGGCTGACCGCGGAGGATACGGCCGCATTGGGAGCCGCGACGATTCCGGTCACGCTCCGCTTTCAGGCGTGTAACCTGTCCGCGTGTTTGCCTCCCGTGAAGGTTCCGGTAAGCTTGCAGCTGCAGGTCGTTGCCGCGGGCGCGAGCAGTCACGCAACGCATCCCGAGATATTCTCAACGAAGCCCTCGAGTTAGTCGCGAGCTGTCGCAGAATCACTTGGAAGAAACGAACGGCAGGGCGCGGCGCAGCCGCGTGACCACGCGTTCTTTACCGAGGACAACCATCGTCTCGAACAGCGGCGGAGCCACCGCGCGGCCCACGATGGCAACGCGCGTGGCATTGATCAGCAGGCCTGCCTTCACGCCCTCCCCGGTCGCCACGGCACGCGATGCGGCGTCGCACGCGTCGTGGTTCCAATCGGCCAGCGCGTCGAGTGCATTGGCGAGTTTTTCGAGCATGCCCGGCAGGCGCTCATCCTTCCAGAATTTTTCCCGCGCTTCGGTGTCGTAGTCGAAATCATCGGTGAAAAATGCGCGCGCCCAGGTGGTGAAGTCTCCAAGCAGACGCGTACGTGAACGGGTGAGTTCCACCGTGGTTGCGAACCATGCGTGATCGCGGCTCGCCTGTGATCCCTCCCACAAGCCGGCGCGCTTCAGTTCCGCTTCCACATAGGGCAGCACGTATTCGACGGGCGGCTTCTGCAGATACTGCGTGTTGAACCATTCCAGCTTCGGGCGATCGAACACGGCATTCGTCCGGCTAACGCCTGAGAGCGCGAACCTTTCAATCAGTTCGGTGGTTCGGAGGAACTCCGCGTCTTCGCCCGGCGACCATCCCAGCAGCGCGAGAAAATTCCGGAACGCCTCGGGCAAAAATCCTTCGTCGGCATACGAACCCACGCTTGTAGCGCCGTGGCGCTTGGAAAGCCTCGTGCGGTCCGGCCCCAATATCAGCGGCACGTGCGCGAAAATCGGCGGCGCAGCGCCGAGCGCGCGGTAAAGCAGCGCTTGTTTGGGCGTGTTCGAAAGATGATCGGCGCCGCGAATAATGTGCGTGATGCGCATGTCTATATCGTCCACCACCACGCTGAGCTGATAGGTGGGCAGGCCATTCGAGCGCAGCAAGACGAAGTCCTCGACCTCCGCGTTCTGCACCTCGCGCGGACCGAAGACGGCGTCCTCGAATTGCGTGACGCCCGTGCGGGGCACGCGAAACCGGATCGCGCGCGGTATGCCGGATGCTTCCTTGGCCGAGCGCTCCGCGTCCGTGAGATCGCGGCAGGGGCATGCGACGTTCTTCTGAAGTTTGGGGCCTTCTTCGTCGCCTTCACCCTCCGCCGCTTCGGGATCGGCGGGTGCGGCGTCACCGCCGGAATACGCGGCTGCCTTGCAGTAGCAGCCGAAGGCAGCGCCGCTCGCAAGCAGGCGTTCCGCCGCGGCTCGGTACAGTTCAAGCCTCTGCGATTGAAATATGGGACCTTCATCCCATTCGATTCCCAGCCACTTCAGCCCCTCCAGAATGCCGTCCACCAGCTCGGGCCGGTTGCGCTCTATATCGGTATCTTCAATTCGCAGCAAAAGCGTGCCGCCTTCATGCCGCGCGAAGAGCCAATTAAATAGCGCCGTCCGGGCTCCTCCGACGTGCAGGTAGCCGGTCGGTGACGGCGCAAATCGAACCCGTGGTTTCTCTGAGGGAGACATTCCTGGCTCTTTCTCTGCTGGTTTCGGAACGATTCATCTTAGCGGAACGAACCGCCAAAATCGAGCCGGGTGGAGGCGCAAGTCAATGAAGCGGCGCAGGTTGGTACTCGGGTACTGTTGACTCGGGCGAGCCTGCCGGGGATATTGAGAGTCTCCTACACGTGGTTCCGCGAGGCGCATTCCAACGTTGACCTCCACGAAACTAGGATGGACACGCGGCGAGGAAGGCTGCTGATTTTCTGCTATTCTCGTCCGACGAGTGCCTGAAGAATAGGCGCGGGTGTGACGTTGCCAAGCTATCTCACCATTACTGGACAAGTGCTGCTGGTAAGCACGCTTCTGCTTGCCGCGTTTTTCTATTTCATGTACCGGCTGAAGCGCCAGGAATACCTTCTCGCCTGGTCGGCTGCCTGGTTGATCCTGGCGTTTCACTTTGCGACGGGTGGCCTGAGCGCATGGATTAACAAGGATCCGTGGGACCGCCGGCTCCTCGAGTTGAGCGAATTCCTGATAGCCTTTTCGGCTCTCGCTTTTTATTCCGCTGCACGCTCGTATGCCGGTCTGAAGGTTCCCGTCCGCACACTCGTGGTCGTGTCCGCCCTGTTCGCGGCGTGGCCGGTTCTTCGCGTGCATCAAATCTTGAATATCCCGCCAACCGTGCTGGCAGTGGGGTTTATCTTCCTGCTGGTCGGATACACGTTCTTGCAGGAAGGGCGTAAGCAGGAAGCAAGGGCGGACGTGCTTCTCTCTATTGCCTTCGTCGGGTGGGGCTTGCTCTACCTGGCGGCGGCTTTCCGGGCCTTCCTGCCGTTCATGCAACGCGACGGTCTGCTACCCCTGATGGTCCTGCCGCAACTTTTCACCTGTGTGCTGATGGTGATGTCCGTTTATGAGGAAGAGCGGCGGCGCGTTGAACGCAACATGCTCGCGCTCTCGAATTTGAATCTCGCCACTTCCGGCTTTGTCGGCGGCGAAATTCAATCCATGCTTGGGCAGGCGCTGGAGCGGGTTCTGGGCGTGGTCCGCATCCCGGCCGGGGCTTTGTGCTTGCAGCATGGCGAGGCAAGCGGTCCGTCCTCGGTGATCGTGACGGGGATGAGCGATTCCTTCAGCTCTTCCATGCAGGAGAACGGTCTCCACCAATACTTCATCAACCTCGTGGCCCGGCTGGGCGGGCTTGTGGTGTTTCGAGATCTCACGCGCGATGCGAACTGGGAAGCGCTCGAGAAGGAAGAATCTTTCCGCCAGGTGCGCCAGCTGCTCCTCGCACAGGGCCTGCGCACGGTCGTCGGCATCTGCCTTCAGGCGAAAGAGCGCGTCTTCGGAGTATTGCTGCTCGGCACCCCCGATAACCGCAATTTCACCCCGGCGGAGCGGCGCCTGCTGCTGGCTCTCGGCCAACAGATCGGCATGGCGGTCGAAAACAGTTATTTGATCCAACAGACGGCGCGCCGCAGCGAGGAGCTGCACATCCTCAACGACATTGGCCGGGCCCTCAGCTCGACTCTCGATCTGGATACGCTCTTGGTGCGCATTTATTCAGAAATGCGCCGAGTTCTCGATGCGAGCAGTTTCTTCATCGCTTTCCATCACCCGAAGACTCGTGAAGTTCGTTTCGAGATTGAAGTCACCGATGGCGAACGGCTTGCGAAACGCTCGCGCGAATCCGGAAATCATCTGGTGGAATACGTCGTGCGCACGGCGCAACCGCTTCTGGTGCGCGAGCAGTATCGGGGCGAGGCGCAGCGTCTCGGCTTCGAACCCTTGGTGCCGCTGGGGTCCATCTGTGCTGTGCCTTTGATTCTCTACGATCGCGCCGTGGGCGTGATGGCCGTGCACAGCCAGAAGGAACAGGTGTTTGACGAAGGCCACGTCGAGTTCTTGCGCGTTCTGGCGAGCGAAGCGGGAATCGCCATGGAGAACGCCCGGCTGTTTGCGGCGGAGCAGAAAAAATCGCGCCAGCTGACCCTGATCAACAACGTATCAAGCCACGCGATTACCACGCTCGATCCCGACGAAATGCTCGCGAAGATCGCCGGGGAGATGGAAAAGCATCTGGCCTACGATCACATTGGAATCGCCATCCTCGACTACTCCGCGAAAGAGCTGGTCGTCCAGGCCGAAGCAGGCGCGCGGCGCGAAGCGGTGGGGCGACGCATTTTACTCGGTGAAGGCCTGGTCGGGCAGGTCGCGCGCAGCGGCCAGACCACAATCGTCCGCGAGGTCAATGCCTCCGCGCCCCGCCTGGTGTTGCCGGCATCGGTTGCCTCCGTGGCTCTTCCGGTCACGTACGGCGAGCAATTTCTTGGCGTTCTCTACGTCGAATCCTCCGAGCCTTGCGAATTTCCGGAGCAGGATGTTTTGCTGCTGCGCACGCTCGCCGACCTATTTGCCGGCGCGCTGCACAACGCCCTCACGTTCCAGAAGGCGCAGGAGCAGGCGATTACTGATGGCTTGACGGGTGTGAAGACGCACCGTTTCCTGATGGAGGCGCTCTCCGCCGAATGGAAGCGTTCCACGCGCGCCAACCGGCCTCTCGCGCTCGTCCTGATGGATCTCGATCGCTTTAAGTTCGTCAATGATTTCTACGGCCACCTCGAGGGCGACGTCGTTTTGCAGCGCGTCGGCCACATTCTCGAACAGAATTGCCGCCGTTCGGATGTTGTCGCGCGTTACGGCGGCGACGAATTCGTGATTCTCATGCCCGAAACGGCCATCGAGCAGGCTCGCCAGCTCGCGAATAAATTGCGCGGCTGGATTGCCTCCGATCCGCTGCTGCGCGATAAGAACATTACCGCGAGCTTCGGCATCGCCGCATTTCCCGTTCACGGCTCCACGCCGCAGGAACTCATTCAGGTGGCGGATTCTTCGATGTATCTGTCGAAGCATCAGGGAGGCAACCTGGTTTCGAGCGCCGAACAGGGCGATCCGAACGACCGCAAACGCTGGAAGAAAGATGTGCTCGAAGCGTATCTCGGCGTCACGCTCAAGCGTCTGTTCTCTACCGGCCCCGAGGCGTTCGAGGAGATTTATCGCCGCCTCGAACAGTTCACCCGCTCGCTGAGCGAACAGGGCGGCGATGGTGCCGGCGACGCGCTGCCGGCGGCCGTGGTCGAAACGGTTACTTCGCTCGCGTTCGCGATTGACGCCAAGGATCACTATACGCAAGGCCACTCGCAGAAAGTTTCCGCTTATTCCGTGATGATCGCTCAGGCGCTTGGACTGACCCCCGCGGAGCTTGAGGAGATTCGATTGGCGGGCCTGCTTCACGATATCGGCAAGGTAGGAATTCCCGAGGCCATTCTGAACAAGTCCGGCCCGCTCGATGCCGCCGAATGGGAAACGATGAAGACGCACACGGATCTGGGCGCGCGGATTCTGGAGCCACTCAAGCCCATGGGTCGCATCCGGGAGATGGTCCGCCACCACCACGAGTTCTATGACGGCACGGGCTACCCGCTGCGCCTGGAAGGCGAGCAAATTCCCTACGGCGCGCGCGTGATCGCCATCGCGGACGCCTACGACACAATCACGTCGGAGCGCACTTACAAAAAAGCGCGCACGCCGGAAGACGCATTCGCCGAACTCGAGCGCTGCGCCGCGAACCAGTTCGACCCCGTCATTGTTCGCGTGTTCATTGATACCATGCGTCGTGCCCCCCGCCCCACAGTCGAGGCCGGAGTCACGGTCACGAGCCGCGCGACCAGCGCGGAACTGTAGTTCCCAGGTTTTTCCCCAGCTCCCGCGGCGCTCAAAATAGTGTGACACTTTGTTGGGGTCGCTTTCCTTTGTTTTCAATGAGATAGGCGTGAAATTACTTTGCATGGTGTGACACTTAATTTGGCGCCATTTCGGCGAGGCGGAGGACGCGAAGGAGGCAGAGGATCCGAGGGGACGCGGCTTCCGCCATCGCATGGGCGCAGATATGGCTCGGCGTTTTTCGCGAATAGAAATTCGCCACACCTGCCTACCGGCAGGCGGTACCAAACGTTTCATGTTGTTCTCGTTGGACGCCGCTTGTGTCCCGATGCGTTCGAGGGACCGGCGTCTTCGTCCCGGTTGAACTGCACCGGGAGTAAGATCGTGCCCTTGTACAGAGGAAGGGCACGCTTTCACGCTACGGCAATTTCGCCTGGGTGTCTACAGGTTGAAAGTACAGAAAAAGTACAGGTCGGACCGCGGTCCCGTGCTGGTCCGGCGTGGCGGTCAATAGGTCCAGCGAGACCTTTTAGCTTGCGGGCCGGCCTATTGGATCTATGCTCTCAGAAAACGCTCGAAGCTCCTCTGACATCTCTTTTTGTTTCTCTGGAAGGCCTCGAAGAAATTCGCGGCTGACCTCGAAATCAAACCCTCTGACACGCTTAAGGTAAGGATCGGCGTCGGTCCATTGCTGGATAACAGACGAACGCCGTCGAACCCAAGCTGCATTCATATCTGCGGCCTGAAGCGCAGGGGAGAGTTTGTCGTCCTCGTGATAGCAATTGCCGATGATGTCGAATAAACGAGGCGCCGTTTTCAATTGCAGGCTTTCTGGAAATCGCGGTGCGAAAATCTTCGTGTGAACATAAAAGGCCTTGTTAAGTCGGTTTCCAATTTTTCCTTGCTGATCGAAAACGAAATCGATTCAAGAAACCCCCTGCCCATAGAACCGATAAGCAGTTCTCAATGCGAGGTCAAAGGCACAAATATAGTAGGGGTTGTCCCAATAGGAATCGAAGTTAGGAGTGAAAAATTCTTCGAAGTCCCGTTTTCTGAGATGCGAGGCGATTGACCAAAAGTTCTCGGTAGGCAGACAGCTTGCCAATTTTGCCATCTTCATATTTCTGATTGCGTCGTCCATTCCTTGGAACTGCTTCTTAAGTCCGAGTGCTTCGTTTGTTCGGTAGTAATCTATTGCAGGCTCTTGCCCGAGAACTTGACTCCATTCGGCGGAAACTGTGTCCCAGACGTCAATAAGGCTCACATATCCAGCGACAACGTATACGTCGTCGCTCTCGCTTTCATCTGCATATGCCCTAAGAATTGCCATCGCTTCTCGCCTTCGTAGGTCCGGCCTAATCCCGGAATAGAGTCTGCAGACACGATATTGCGCTTCCTGGGTGCACTCGGTCAAAAGAATCGATCGACCGTAGAAAAGTCCGACCAGTTCAAGAGTTTCCGTGGAGCGAACTCCGGTGCGAATTTCGCCTGCTGCCGAGCTGGCGATTTCGGGCGCGACAGATTACGATGTCTCCGCAAAAGCTGTCGGGGGAACGCCATACATGAGACACATGTTGCTTCGCGAGTGGGTGACGAAATTCTCGCGCCGCGGATTCCTGCGCGGCAGTGCGGCCACGGTTGCTGCTGTCGCAGTCAGCGGCCCGACCTTGCTCGCCAGCGGCGCCGAAACCGCGGGACTCAACGCCGAAGATTCGCGCGCGCTGCTGAAATTCACGCGCGATTTATTTCCGCACGATCGCCTCGACGATTCTTTCTACGCGAAGGCCATCGCGCCGCTTCAGGACGAGGCCGCGAAGGATGCCACCGCTCGACAGCTGCTCGCCGGAGGCGTCGCGCAACTCAACGCCGCTACGATGGCTTCCGCAGGCAAGCCGTTCGCCGATGTATCCGATGAAAATGTTCGCGTCGCCGCGATTAAACAGATCGAGACCGGCGCATTTTTCGCGAAGGTTTACAACGGCACGATGACGCCGCTCTACAACCAGCCTGAGCTTTGGCCGAAGTTCGGCTACGAAGGTCCGTCATCCGCATTGGGCGGCTACATCAACCGCGGTTTCAGCGATATAGATTGGTTGCCGAAATAAGGACTGGCTGTGAGGACAAATGCCCGCAAAGTTTGATCTGAACGATTCCTCGGTCGTGGTGATCATCGGCTCCGGCGCAGGCGGCGGAACGCTGGCGAACGAGCTGACGAAAAAAGGAATCTCCGTCGTCGTCCTCGAAGCCGGAAAGCGCATGGAGATGACCGATTTCCAGAACGACGAAATCGGAATGTTCGGCGCGTTCACCTGGTTTGATCCGCGCACTTCCTCCGGCTCGTGGTACGTCGCGAAATCGTCTCCCGATCTACCCGCGTGGACCTGCAAACTTGTCGGCGGCACCACCGTTCACTGGGGCGCGTGCGCGCTGCGATTTCAGGAACACGAATTCAAGACTCGCACGCGCTACGGCGCGATCCCCGGCGCCAATCTGCTCGACTGGCCCATTGACCTCAACGAGCTCGCGCCCTACTACGACCGCGCCGAACTGAGAATGGGCGTCACCGGAACGCACGGGATTCCGCGGCTGCCCGCGAGCAGTCACGGAAAAGTGCTTTTCGCCGGCGCGAAAAAGCTCGGCTACACGCAGTACATGACCACGAACATGGCCATCAATTCCGTGCCACGCGATGGCCGCGCTTCATGCCAGCAAACCGGCTTCTGCGTGCAGGGCTGCACGTTCGGCGCGAAATGGTCCACGCTCTACATTGATATTCCGCAAGCCGAAGCCACCGGAAAAGCCGAAGTCCGCGCAGAATCGCAGGTTCTGCGCATCGAGCATGACGCTTCGGGCAAAGTGACAGGCGTTGTATACGCCGATCGCGCCGGGAATACGCAGCGCCAGAAGGCGCGCATCGTCGCCGTCGCCGGGAATTCGATTGAAAGCCCGCGCCTGCTGCTCAATTCTGCGTCAAGCCAATTTCCGCAGGGTTTGGCGAATTCATCCGGGCAGGTCGGGCGAAATTACATGCGCCACGTCACCTCAACCGTGTTCGGAGTTTTCGACAAGCCCGTGCACATGTACCGCGGAACCGCGCAATCCGGAATCGTGATGGACGAAGCGCGCCTCGACACGAAACGCGGTTTCGTCGGGGGCTACAACCTGGAGCTGCTCCCGCAGGGCCTGCCCAGCTTTGCGACGAATCTGTTGCCGGGCGAATGGGGTCGCGACCGCGCCTCGGTGATTGATAACTACGTGAATCTCGCCGGTGTGTGGATCATCGGCGAGGATATGCCGCGCGACACCAATCGCATCACGCTGCATCCGGATCGCAAGGACAAGTACGGCATGCCGATTCCCAACGTCCACGTGGACGACCATCCCAACGATCTCGCCATGCAACAGCACGGCTTTCAGCAGGCCGACACGCTCTACAAATCCATCGGCGCGAAGCGCACCGTCCACCATATGCCGTTTCCATCCACGCACAATATGGGCACCAATCGCATGTCCGAAAAGCCGCAGGACGGCGTCGTCAACCGCTTCGGCCAATCGCACGACGTCAAGAATTTGTTCGTCTCGGACGGAAGCCAGTTCACTTCAAGCGGCGGCGAGAATCCTACGCTCACGATCGTCGCCCTGGCTCTGCGCCAATCCGAATATATCGCCGATCAAATGTCCAAGGGCACGATCTGAGAGATTCCGGTCTCGCCTAAATACTTCCCTTCGAAGTTTTGTCCAGGTAGGGACCGATGCGGCTCGCCAGAGTCTGGCTTGGGTCCTCGCCCTCGAATCGTTGCAGGACCTTGCCGCGCTCGTCGGTAAGTATGAAGGTCGGAAAAGCGTGCACTCCGTATTGTTGCGACATTTCCCCTTTTGAGTCGAATTGCTGTTCCCAGTTCATCTGGTTCTGCGACACAAAATTTCGCCCCGCGCTTTCGTCTTTGTCCTCGTTGACGCTGATCACTTCGAGCTGGTCGCTGCCGTATGCTTTCTGCAGCTGCTTCAGATCGGGCACCGACTGCCGGCACGGCCCGCACCACGACGCCCAGAAATCCAGCAGGACCACTTTCGCCGCGTGCGAACCCGATGAGTCGCCGGCGCCGCTGCCGACCACGCTGATTCCCCCTCCCGTATGCGGGAGATTGTCGTTGTCAATCACCGCCGCGACTTTGGCGTCGCTCTGCTTCTTGGCTCGAGCAAGCCGCGCCAGGTCTCCCAGCGACATCGGCTGTTCCGGCTGAGCTGAGACGAGGCCATCCGTTTGAGCGGCCGTCTGTTGCGCGGGTCCTGGGTCGGGGGTTTTCGACGCATCCTGCGCGGCGGCGCCGCTCGAAAGCGCCAGACCTAGCGCACCCACCGCCAGAGCGAGCAGGGTTTTCTGCGTCCACGTTGGCATCATCGTATCGCGTCCGGAAGCCCTATCCTCCATCCAGCTTGGAGCGGCCAACCGAGGCGCGCAATGGTACGAATGGTGTATGTGATTCAAAACACGCAAATTCGTAGGTGCCCAATACGACGAATCCGCCCCGAGCGGCCGCTCGGGGTCAATTGACACCGCTCGCAGCCCGGTGCTACCTTTTTCGCCGTCAGCCCAGTCCTCAGGTTTTCGGAGGTGACTCCATGGCGTACAAACTAACCGTAAATGGCAAGCCCGCGACCGTAGACGTCCCCGAAGGCACACCTCTGCTGTGGGTGGTCCGCGACGTCCTCGGCCTGCACGGCACGAAGTATGGCTGTGGAATGGCCCTGTGCGGCTGCTGCACCGTGCATTTGAATGGCGAGGCCGTTCGCTCCTGCACCACCGCCATCCAGAACGCCGCTGGAAAGCACATCACCACGCTCGAGGGTCTATCTGAAAACGGAACGCACCCCGTCCAGATCGCGTGGGAGGAAATTGACGTGCCGCAATGCGGTTACTGCCAGGCTGGCCAGATCATGTCCGCTTCCGCGCTGCTCGCGAAGAACCCGCATCCCACGGACGCGGATATTGACGCGGCCATGGACGGCAACATCTGCCGCTGCGGCACTTATCTGCGCATCCGCAAAGCCATTCACAAGGCAGCGGAGATCGCTGCCAAGCAACCGGCGAAAGAGCCCGCGGCCGCCGTTCATTCGTAACGCGCCGGGCTATACGAATTCGCACGCAGGAGGTCTTATGGAAACGACGCTTGTTAGCCGCCGCTCTTTTCTCCGCGCTTCGGTCATAGCCGGTGGCGGCATGATGCTCGCCTACTACGTGGAGCCGCTGGAGAAAGTTCTTGCCGCGCAGTTCGGACCGCCGGTCACGCTCCTGCCCGCTTCCTTCATCACCATTGCGTCCAATGGCTCCATCACCATCATCGCCAAGAATCCCGAAATCGGCCAGGGCGTGAAAGTCATGCTGCCCATGCTGATTGCCGAGGAGCTCGACGCTGATTGGAAGGACGTGAAAATCGAGCAGGCCGACCTGGACTCGGCGAAGTACGGCATTCAAATCGCCGGCGGCAGCACCGCCACGCCGATCAACTGGGATCCCATGCGGCAGCTCGGTGCGCAGTGTCGGCAAATGCTGCTCGGCGCTGCCGCGCAGAAATGGAATGTGCCGGCATCCGAATGCACCACCACTCCCAGCCGAGTGCATCACGAAGCAAGCAAGCGTTCCGCAAGCTACGGCGAACTCGCGTCCGCAGCCGCCGCCATGCCGGTGCCCGATGCGAAGACGCTGAAGATGAAAGATCCGAAAGACTACCGGATCATCGGCAAGAATGCCGCGAATCCCGACATCAAGAAAATCGTCACCGGCAAGCCGATCTTCGGAATTGATTTCACCACTCCGGACATGCTCTACGCCAACTTCGAAAAGTGTCCGGTGTTTGGCGGCAAAGCCATTAGCGCGAATCTCGACGAAGTAAAGGCGCAGCCCGGAATTCGCCACGCGTTCATCGTCGCGCCGGGGCCCGATCCCAGCGCGCTGGCGGGCGGGGTCGCCATCGTGGCCGATAGCTGGTATCAGGCGCGCCATGCGCGCGATAACGTTCTAAAAGTGGTGTGGGACGATGGCCCGACCGCCAACCAGGGCACCGACACCTACAATGCCACCGCCGAAGATCTCGCCAAGAAAGATCCCGGCCAGGTTCTGCGCAAAGATGGCGACGTGGATGCTGCGTTCGCCGCTGCCGGAGTAAAAGTCGTCGAAGCCTCCTACTCCTATCCGTTCCTTTCGCACGTTCCGCTTGAGCCGCAAAACTGCTCCGCGTCGTTCAAGGACGGCAAGCTCGAGCTCTGGGCTCCCAGCCAGATTCCGGCCGGCGGCGTTGCGCAGTCGGCCGCGGCGTTGGGCATAGACCAGAAGGACATCACCCTGCACCTCACGCGCATCGGCGGCGGCTTCGGCCGGCGCCTCACCAACGACTACGTGGTGGAGGCCGCCTACATCGCCAAGCAAGTCGGCGTGCCCATCAAGCTGCTCTGGACGCGGGAACAGGATATGGCGCACGACTTCTACCGTCCCGCCGGTTACCACAATTTGAAGGGCGCGGTTGACTCCAACGGCAAGCTCGTCGCCTGGCGCAACCATTTCGTTACCTTCGGTGAAAAGGGCCGCTTCGCGCAGAGCGCCGGTCTTTCCGGCGAGGAATTTCCGTCCCGCTTCGTTCCGAATTTTTCGCAGCTCAGCTCGATGATGCCCAGCGGCGTTCCCATGGGCGCGATGCGCGCTCCCGGTAGCAACGCCATCGCATTCGTCATGCAATCCTTCATTGACGAGCTTGCGCACGCCGCCGGAAAAGATCCCGTGCAGTTCCGGCTCGACATGCTCGCAAACGAGCCTCTGCCGTCGGCCGCTCCGCCGCCGGGAACCCCGGTTGCGTTCGCGCCTGTCGCCTTTGACGCCGTCCGTATGCGCGGCGTCCTAACCACTGTCGCCGAGCGCTCCGGTTGGGGCAAAACGAAGCTGCCCAAGGACACTGCCATGGGCGTCGCCTTCCACTTCAGCCATCGCGGATATTTCGCCGAAGTCGCCCAGGTGCAGGTGATCAAGGAAACCCAGCTCAAGGTTCACAAGGTCTGGGTCGTCGGCGACATCGGCAGCGTGGGCGCCATCAATCCCACCGCCGCCGAGAATATTTCGCAGGGCGCGGTGATCGAAGGCATGAGCCACGTGATGGGCTACGAAATCACCATCGAAAAGGGCCGCGCCGCGCAGAGCAATTTCCATCAGTATCCGCCGCTGCGCCTCACCCAGGCTCCGCGCGAAATAGACGTCTATTTCCTGAAGAGCGACAATCCCCCGACCGGCCTCGGCGAGCCCGCTCTGCCGCCGATGATTCCGGCTGTAACCAACGCCATCTTCGCCGTAACCGGCAAGCGCATCCGCTCGCTGCCCCTAGCGAATCAAGGCTATAGCTGGGCGTAAGCGGAATCGTCGCGTTGACCCGCCTCTGGTTTTTCTTCGTAGGGGCACGGCATGCCGTGCCCGGCAAAGTTTCTTGGCGCCGCGCTGCCCTTTCGTCGCTGTTTTCGGTGTTGTCGCTTCTTCGTAGGGGCGCAGCATGCTGCGCCCGGCGCAAATGCTTGGCAAGATGCCGCCCATCCAGCACCGCGCGGACTCCGTTTTGTGGGTCAGAGCTTCAGCCCTGACCTGACAGATCGGCGCGAAGCGCCTTCCTGTGCGCCGTTTCTCTCGCAGCATGTATTCCTTGCCTACGATGCACGCCGGGGAAGAACATCCAATCCAGTCGCTAAATGGGCGCGCGCAAAATCGCTGGCTGCGGTGCGCTCTGAAGAAGCACGTATTTCTGCGGCGCGCAGCATGCGGAACTAAGCCGCGCCACGTCGCGTTTCATCTCCGGTCTTTCCCGCAGGTGCTTTAGCGTCTCGCGCAGGATCCTGGCGGCCACTTCGTCCTGTGGAATCGTGAGCCGGTAATGCATCCATTTCCCCTCGCGCCGCGAAGCCACAATCCCTGCCTTGCGCAGATATGCCAGATGCCGCGAGATTTTCGGTTGGCTCATCTTCAAAATCTCCACAAAGTAGCAGACGCAAATCTCCCTGTCCGCGATCAAGTTCAGCAATCGCAGCCGCGTGGTGTCCGCCAGCGCGCGAAATAAAACGTCGAGCGAGAAGCCCGCCTGAGCCTTTGCCATGCTTGCAGTATACATCATATGCGTCTTGACATATACGTTGTGTCGAGCTAGGCTGGCAACATATTCGCAAGTGCAGATATGTAATGGGGAGTACCTCATGGCCGACAACGACATCAAAACAGCAGTGCAAACGAAGTACGGAGAAGTAGCCCGGCAGGTCGCCGCCGGCGGCACGGCCTGTTGCGGAGGAGGCGGCGATCTCAGCCTTTGCGATCCCATCACCAGCAATCTCTATGACGAGTCGCAGAAATCAGCACTTCCCGCCGAAGCTGTGGCTGCATCGCTGGGCTGCGGCAATCCGACGGCCCTCGCGGAGCTTCGGCCGGGAGAAATCGTCCTCGATCTCGGCTCCGGCGGCGGCATTGACGTACTACTTTCCGCGCGCCGCGTCGCTCCCGGCGGCAAGGCCTACGGCCTCGATATGACGGACGAAATGCTGACGCTCGCGCGCGAAAATCAGCGCAAGTCGGGAGTCGAGAACGTCGAGTTTCTCCGCGGCGAAATCGAGAACATTCCCCTGCCTCAGGATTTCGTTGACGTCGTAATTTCGAATTGCGTCATCAACCTTTCGGCCGATAAAGACCGAGTTCTGCGCGAGGCGTTTCGCGTGCTCAAGCCCGGCGGGCGGTTTGCCGTCTCCGACGTGGTTGTGCGCGGCCCGGTTCCTCCCGCGATCCGCAAAAGTATCGAGCTGTGGGTCGGCTGCGTTGCCGGAGCGATGGACGAATCCGACTATCGCGCGAAGCTAGCGGCAGCCGGATTCGCTCAAATCGAAATCGAGCCTACGCGCGTGTACGGCGTCGAAGACGCGCGCCAGTTCCTTGCGGCCCAGGGAATTGACGTGGATGCTATCGCGCCCGCGGTCGAAGGCAGGTTCGCGAGCGCATTCATCCGCGCCCGGAAACCCGCCGAAGTCACAAAAGCGTGACGGACGTGGACGCCCGCTACAATGTTCTCTTTCTCTGCACTGGAAATTCCGCGCGCTCCATCATGGCCGAGGCCATCCTGAATCGTAAAGGTCGGCCTATTTTCACAGCCTACAGCGCGGGCAGCCATCCGGCCGGAGCCGTGCGGCCCGAGGCGCTTCAGCAACTTGCGCTGGCGCACTTGTCCACCGAAGGGGTGAGAAGCAAGAGATGGGATGAGTTCGCCAAGCCTGGCGCGCCGCAGATGCAATTTGTCTTCACCGTTTGCGACAACGCAGCAAAAGAGATCTGCCCGATCTGGCCGGGCCAACCGATGACCGCGCATTGGGGCGTACCCGACCCTGCAGCGGTCGCTGGCACATCCGAAGAAATCGAAAAAGCGTTCCGCGAAGCCTTCATGATTCTCGATCGCAGAATCAACTTGTTCCTCTGCCTCCCCCTCGCGAGTCTCGACGAGCTCGCCATTAAGAAAGAAATAGACCGCATCGGCCGGCAATGAAAACTTCACTCTCCCGGCGATTGGCCGCCGAATTCCTGGGCACCGCGTTTCTCGTCGCAGCCGTCGTCGGCTCGGGAATCATGGGCGAGCGCCTTGCCGGAGGCAACGTCGCTGTGGCCCTCCTTGCGAATACCATCGCCACGGGCGCGGCCCTGGTAGCGTTGATTCTCGCGTTCGGCCCGATCTCCGGAGCGCACCTGAATCCTGCGGTCTCATTAGCCGACGCGCTCGAAGGTGGCCTTCCCTGGCAGGAAACGCTGCCCTACATCGCGGTTCAAATTCTCGGCGGAGTCGCCGGAGCAGTCGCCGCTCATCTCATGTTTGGATTGACGGTCGTTTCGATGTCGCGGCACGCGCGCAGCGGCCCCGCAATCGTCTTCAGCGAATTCATCGCCACGATCGGACTGCTCGCCGTGATTCGCGGCAGCTCGCAGCTCGGCCTGAAAGTTGTCGCCTTCGCCGTGGGCGCCTATATCACGGCGGCATACTGGTTCACGGCATCCACGTCGTTTGCAAATCCTGCCGTCACCATCGCCCGCTCGCTGAGCGACACTTTTTCAGGAATTCGCCCGCTCGATGTTCCCTTCTTTCTTCTAGCGCAAATCGCAGGCGCGCTCGCCGCAACTCTTCTTTTCCGCTGGTTGACACCTCGTTCGCCACTCGGCTAAGACCGCGTCATTCGCGCCGAAAAAAAGTCCACAGGTATTTCTTGCTTGACTTCGATTTTCGCGCGCTATCATTACCCTCGTGTACGCGACAACCAGACTCGGCGCGCAGTTGACGGCTCTCCCGGGAGCGGAGACGGGTGTCCGCGCTCAGGCCTTTCCCCATGCAGCTGCGGATTGGATTGACCGTACGAACAATCAGGAAGCCCCGGCGCGCGAAACTCTCCAATCGCCGGCTTCCCAGCGCCAGGTTACTCGACAGAGCGTGCCGAGTAGAATTCGGCGTAACTCATTGAAAACAAAAGATCGCAACGTTAGTTACTCGACACAAAAACGAGGGTGCCGATGAAAGCCTGTTTGCTCCACTCCCCGGCGCCGGTCGAGCGCAATCCGCTCGAATTTGGCGACGTACCCGATCCGCGGCCCGGCAAAGGCGAAGTCCTCGTGCGCGTGAAAATGTGCGGCGTTTGCCGCACCGACCTGCACGTGGTCGAGGGAGAATTGCCGCCGAAAAAATCTCCGGTGATTCCCGGACATCAAATCGTGGGAGTGGTCGAAGGTCTCGGCGATGGTTCGCGCCGATTCGAGCCCGGTAAGGGCGGCCGATTTAAGATCGGCGACCGCGTCGGCATTCCCTGGTTGCACAGCACGGACCAGACTTGCGAATTCTGCCGCGCGGGCATGGAAAACCTCTGCGACCATCCCACGTTTACCGGCTACACAGTGGACGGCGGCTACGCGGAACTCACCGTCGCGCCCGAGGATTTCGTGTATGCGATCCCCGAGGCGTTTGCGGACGAGCACGCCGCGCCGCTCTTGTGCGCGGGAATCATCGGGTTTCGTTCGCTGCGTCTTTCGGGAATCAAGCCCGGCGGCCGCCTCGCGTTTTATGGCTTCGGATCGGCGGCGCACGTCGCGATTCAGGTGGCGCGACATTGGGGCGTGGAAGTTTACGCCGCCACGCGCGGCGTGAAACATCAGCAGCTTGCATTGCAGCTTGGCGCGGTGTGGGCGGGCGAGGCCTCGGCCGAACCTCCCGAAGAACTCGACGCCGCGATCATCTTCGCGCCTGCCGGAGAACTTGTCCCTCCGGCGCTCGCTGCTCTCAAGAAAGGCGGAGTGCTTGTTCTTGGTGGCATTCACATGAGCCCGATTCCGTCGTTCGACTACAATCTGCTCTATCAGGAGCGCGTGATTCGCAGCGTGGCCAACAACACGCGCAAGGACGGTGAGGACTTCCTGCGCGTCGCCGCTGAAATCCCGATTCACTCGCAGATCACGCTTTTCCCGCTGCGCGACGCCAATCGCGCGCTCAACGATTTGAAAAGCGACCGCATCAACGGCGCTGCCGTCCTGGATTGCAGGCCATGAAAATCATTTCAATGCAGGTTGGCCTGCCGCGCACCGTACGCGATGCGCGAGGCCAGGACGTGCTCACCAGCATCTTCAAATCGCCCGTGCGCGGCCCGCGCCTGCTCCGCCGCATGAACCTCGATGGCGACCTTCAGTCCGACCTGACGGTTCACGGCGGCAAAAACAAGGCGGTCTATGCCTATCCCTCCGAGCATTACGAATACTGGCGCAAGCAACTGCCGGATGTGGAATTTACCTGGGGAAATTTCGGCGAGAATTTCACTACCGAGGGACTCTTGGAAGAAAACGCCTGCATTGCAGATCAATTCCGACTCGGCGGAGCCGTGGTCAAAGTCGCCCAGCCGCGCTTCCCCTGCTTCAAGCTCGGCATACGCTTCGATCGCGCGGATATGGTGAAGCGATTTTGGGCCAGCAAGCGTTCGGGAATCTATTTTTCGGTCGTCGAAGAGGGTTTGGTGGACGTCGGTGACACCTTCGAGCGAATTCACGAAGACGAACGCCGGATCAGCATTGCGGATATCAACACCGCCTACGAGAATCCGCGCGACAATCTCGAACTCCTTGAGCGAATCGTAAACCTGGAAGTTCTCCCCAGCGGCCTGCACGTCGAATTCGCCGAGGTGTTGGCTGCGCTCAAGCCTGATCTCCGCGTCTGATCTCCGTAGGGGCCGCGCTATTTCTTGTAGGTTTTCTGAAAATTGTTGCGCGAATTCAACACGGTGAAAGTGGCGTTCGGTTCTGCCGCGACTTTGATGTAGTTGCCCTGATCGTCGCCGCCGACGTTGGCGATGAATTGCTCGGGGACATTGTGGTCCTTGCCTCCTTGAAATGAGAGGTGCAGTTGCCACAAATCCTCGAGCCCCGGAGAATCATGGACGATCTGCCACGCGACCGGATGGCCGCCCTTGATCGCGCCATTGTTCATCACCGCCACGCGCGGATGCAGCGCCTCGACGATCGCGCGCGCGTTCGACGAGTCGCCGCTGCCCGGATGCGCGGTCCCGTGATGCGTGGTCAGGTAAAGGTCCACGGTTCCGATCAAATTGTTCGGGCACGCGAGCGCCAGTTCCTTCTGGTTGGTCAGATCGCCCAGATCAATGAACTTGAATTGGCCGAGCGTGATCAGCACGCCGACCGAGCGCGAGTTCTCGCTGGGATCGGCACCCACCGCGGGCTCCGACGCGCACACCGGGTTCGGCTGTCCCGCTCCTGGCAGAGGAGCGGTGATCTCAGCGCCTGCGGAAGTCAAGACCTGCACGCGCATCCCCTTGAACGGAATTTCATCGCCTGGTTTCACGACCACGCGCTTTGCTTCCGCCGCCACCTTTTCGTAGGCGGCGTAGTTGGCGCGCGTTTCCGCGGTCATTTCGGTGTTGGGGCCGTGATCGAAGAATGTGCCGATCTTGATCCGGCTCGCGAGTTGTGGGACTCCGCCAGCGTGGTCGGTGTGGTAGTGCGTGATGATCACGTCATCAATGTGATCTATGCCCGCGGATTTCGCCGCGATCATGATGCGGTCCGCGTCGCGGCCGTTGAAATCGTCCCAGCCTGTGTCAATCAGCAGCGATTCGCCCTGCGGATCCACGATCAGAGTGGATTGGCCGCCCTCGACATCAATGAAATATATCTGCAGCGGCTTCGGAGCGCCGGTGACGGGCGCAAGGCAGAAGCAGAGGCCAAGTAAGAAAGCAGGAATCAGGGCAGCGCGGCGCATACGATGCTCCAGTCATACCGGCCAAGGAAAGCTATCGCTCCCGGCGCCTGCAATTGTACCGGAACCCGCGTTAACCTCGTATTAACCCATCGGACTTAGTGATGCATGTCATTGGAACAGTTGCTCGCCATGCCGAGGGCTTTCCCTTTATGATACCCGTGCTTTGGCGCGGCAACTCGAGACGCGCGAAACAGCTGAGCGGGAGCATAAAACGGTGAGTGGACACGAGAAAATTGGAATCCTGACCGGCGGAGGAGATGTGCCCGGCTTGAATCCGGTGATCAAGTCCGTGGTGTATGGCGGAAGCGAGATTCGCAGGCCGGTGGTCGGCATTCGCAAGGGTTGGGCCGGCCTCACCTACATGACCAGCGCCGAAGATCCCGAATACATTCGCGACCTCACGCGCGACAACACTCGCACGATTGACCGCACCGGCGGTACTGTGCTGCACACCTCGCGGACCAATCCCCGCCGCGTTCCCGAATCCAAGCTTCCTAAACATCTTCCCAAGGAGCAACTGAAAAAACTACCGTTCGACGGCAAGACGTACGATTTGACCTCGATCGTGCTCGCGAATCTGGAGCGGCTGGAGATCGGCTGCCTGGTCGCCATCGGCGGAGACGACACGCTGAGTTTCGCGTCCGTGCTATGCAAGGCGGGATTTCCCGTGGTGGCGATTCCGAAGACGATGGACAACGACGTTCAGGGCACCGAATACTGCGTCGGCTTTTCGACGGCGGTCACGCGCGCGAAGCAATCCATCACGCGGCAGCGCACCACCGTGGGCTCGCACGAACGCATCGGGATTTTTCGAATATTTGGCCGCGACGCAGGTTTCACGGCGCTTTACACGGCGTATGTAACGTCCACGCGCTGCCTGATTCCCGAGCATCCGTTCGATCTCGATCGCGTTTGCGGCCTATTGATGGAGGACAAGGCGAATAATCCCAGCCATTATTCTCTCGTTGTGATCTCTGAAGGCGCCATCTGGAAGGACGCGCAGGTAAAGGAATACGGCGAGGCGGATGCGTACGGCCATCGCAAGAAAGCCGACATCGGCCACGCGCTCGCGGAGGAAGTGCACACGCGCACTGGGCAAGAGACGATGGTCAGCGATCTGACCTACGACCTGCGCAGCGGCGAGCCGGACGCGATTGATCAGCTGGTGGCCATCACGTTCGCGAACATCGCGGTCGAGCTGATTCGCGATGGGGTTTCCGGGCGGATGGTGGGAATTCAGAGCGGGCATTACGGACACGTTCCGCTGCCGGATTCCTCGGCCGGCGCGCGCAAGGTGGATATCGCCTCGCTATACAATACCGATCGCTATCGGCCCAATTATGGCTCGAAGCTCGGCGCGCCTCTTCTCTTCGGAGGCTCTTAAATCGACGGGAACGCCCCCGAGCGCTGCAGCCATAGCCTTTTCAGCGTAGGGGCGCTGCTTGCTGCGCCCCGGTTTGACGCAGCGGTAGAAATGGACGACCAAGTCCCAAAGAGACGCCGCTCGATCCGTCTCCGCGGCTTTGACTATTCTCAGGCGGGAAACTACTTCATCACAATCTGCACCTCAGAAAGGAAGCGCATTCTCGGAACCGTCCACGACCACAAGGTGGTCTTGAGTCCTGCGGGTGAAGCCGTACGGACCGCGTGGTTCGATTTGCCTCAGCGATTTCCTTCGATAGAACCGCGAGAATTGGTGGTGATGCCGAAACACGTGCACGCGATCTTGGGATTGACGCATCCAATCCGCGCAGTCGCAAGGGGCGCAGCAAGCAGCGCCCCTACGGCCGGAAAGGCTGCGTTTGCATACCCGGTACTCGGCAAGTTGATCCGCGCGTTCAAATCGCTTTCCGCGATCCAGGTGAATAGTGTGCTGGGCCGCTCCGGACATGCGGTGTGGCAGCGGAACTATTACGAACGCATCATTCGGTCCGCTCGAGAGTACGACCAAGCTCGAAGGTACATTCTAGAAAATCCGATTCATTGGGACCGAGACCCCGAAAACGTCTAATTGAATCATGGAGCTACCTCCATCTAACGGGCATCGCGCGCAATTGCGCGAATGCGATTTTCGGGTATAATTAACACTTCCCCGCGGGCCTAGCGACGCGAACGTATCAACGAGCTTTTCTTCGCGCAGACCGGCCGGCAGACAGGAGATTTTCATGAAAGAAGGAATTCATCCGGACTACCATGTCGTGACGGTGCACTGCGCCTGCGGCAGCACGTTTGAGACTCGCTCGACGATCAAGGGCAATGCGATCCGCACGGAAATCTGCTCAAGTTGCCATCCCTTCTTCACCGGCAAACAGAAGCTGATTGACACCGCCGGCCGCGTGGAGCGCTTTACGAAGAAGTATGCCGACAAGGCTGCTTCGATGGCCAAGAAGTAACTTCGGCATCCCGACGGTCGGGTTTCCTCGAGGCTAGTCTGGTAGATTTCTTCATAGACGCGATCTTTGTAGCGCCCTCCCTACTGCTGATGTTCGCTTGGGTGCAGGTGGCTCGAGGCAGGCGCGCGGATAAGGTTACCCGCGTGTCTTGGTCGCCGCTCATAGTTGTTACTGCAAGTGAAGTCTACTTTTGGCTTTCAATCGCGTTCCACGGCCTACTAGGACCCGACTACAGCAACCTGCGCTATGGCTTGACTGTCTTCAACCTACTAGCTGCGGCAGCAGCAGTCGTTTTCTGCTTCCGAAAATCTGTCTCTAGGTGGTTCGCACTGGCCGCTTCGTTGTGTCTCGTACTCACTTGGTTTCTCGTCATGGCTGTCAGCTCCGTGGTTTGAACAAGCATCTGCGGTGTACAATGCCGTGAAGATGGCCACGCATTTGTCTCCCATTCCCGACGCACCCATCGGATCGCAAGTGGAAACGGCGGCGCCGCGCGTGACGTTGCGCAACGCCTTTGCGCGGCCGTTCGATTCCGCGATTGCGGCAGCGCGCACCTGTTATTCACCCCGTCTGGTGGTTCCCGAAGAAGTCACCGAGAAGCAGCGCGTGACGATCGGCGCGGGAACTTATTTCGGCGGGCATCACACCGTTTACCAGCACGCGCACTTCGAATTCGGGCTCGAAAATGTAAGCCGACAATTCGTCTGGTCGTTTCTCCACGCGCATCCTTTTTACAATTCCGAGCAGCAGAGCCAGCGCTACGTGCGGCTGGACCGCGCGCAGGCCTACATTCCCGCATCGAGCGCGGAATTCGGCGCAGCCGAGCGCGCCATCTACGAAAAAGCGGCCGCGCGAGCGTGGGAGCATTACCGCGAGCTGACGCGCGTGCTCGAGCCTACGGCGCGCGCGATCTTGAGCGACATTTGGCACGTTGGCCCGATGTCGCACGCGCGGCGCGTGCAGAAGGTCGAGCGGCAATCGGAAAAGCGGGCAATTGAGGTGGCGCGATATGTCCTGCCGGTCGCGGCGTTCACCACCATGGTGCACACGATTTCCGGGATTGTGCTCTATAGGTTGTGGCGAATGCAGGCGGCAAACGATACGCCCACCGAGGCGCGGCACATATTGAGCGAAATGGTCGCACGAGTCCGCGAAGTGGATCCGGAGTTTTTCGACCGCTTCGACAACGGCGCGATGGAGGACTTGCCCGAATGGCAGCAGCCGCCGCGCGACGGCGAAGAGTTTGCGCACGAATTTGATGCGCGCCTCGCAGGGCTGACTTCGCGGCTGACGGATTTCTCGTCCAGGGCAATCGAAGCAATGGCCGAAGCGTATCGCGCGGTGATGGGCTTGACCGCGGCGGAATGTCCCGATGCGGAAGCGCTCGACCGGATGCTCAATCCGGCGCGCAATCCCTATCGCCGCGAGACGCTCAACGTGGGCGTGCACGCGCCAATCATGCGCCCGCTCGATCACGCGCATTTCACGTTCGCAAAAAAAATCAGCCACACGGCGGACAGCCAGGACCAGCGGCATCGCATGGTGCCCGGCTCGCGGCCGCTGCTCACCTTGGCCGACACGCGTTCGCCCGACTACATCACGCCGATGCTGATCCGCGAAAATCCGCGGGCGCTCGAAATCTATCAGCAGGCGATGGAAGAGTCGTGGGCCGCGAAGAACGAATTGCTCGACCGCGGTGTGGCGCGCGAATTCGCTCTCTACCTACTGCCCAATGCGAAGGCGATCCGGCTGGTCGAATCAGGCTCGCTACTGCACCTGCTACATAAATGGACGATGCGGACGTGCTTCAACGCGCAGGAAGAGATTTATCAGGCCTCGATTGAAGAGGTCGAGCAGGTTCGCGCGGCGTTTCCGGAGCTGGGGCGATATATTGGCCCGCCGTGCCATTTGCGCGCGGGGATTTCGACACCGATTTGCACGGAAGGCTCGCACTTCTGCGGCGTGAAGGTGTGGCTGGATTTTCCGAATATCGAACGGCGAATCTAACGCCGACGCTACTGCTTCTACCTCGAGACGACGAGAAGTAAAACTATTACAGCCGCCATTACGGCGTCGACAGAAGCCAATCGGTAGTCATCAAAAGGGATCGCTTTGAGGAGTATCGCCAAAATGACCGGCATTCCAAGTATGCCGGTGATGATCGCAATGAAGCGCCACGAGATGTTTACGCGCGGTTGCGGCGCGACTATACCTGATCGGACCGCGAACTCCCTTACACGGTGGGTCCCGTAAGCAAACGTCGGAACGTGTACCGCGCAGATGAAAGTGACGAACGCGAATAGGGCAAGAGGTGGATTCTCGCCCTGCGCAGAATGTAAAACCACGAAGAAGATTGCCACAAGGCCAACGTAGACGAAGGGAAGGAATGCGTATTGCTCCTTCACCAAACTGGCCTTGAGCCCCGTTCGTTCGATAAGGCGCAAACACACAGAGCGATATGGAAGCACGAAGATCAATACTAAAATCGCGGCCGTCCACTCGAACGGGAGACGCTTAATCGTTGTCCATTTCTCAGCGCAAGCATTCAGCGCGCCGATGGAAAGAATAAGACCACCAAGCGGCCAAAGCAGTTTGTCGTTCTTCTTCGAGACAGCCCACACACCGCAACCAACGGCGCACAGTGCATAAGCGATTCCGGTTAGCGGCAGCGTCGTTATCCTCAAGCTGGAATCTCAGGGACGGCGGCGATAAGGGCTTGCGTGTACGGATGCTGCGGGGACTGCAGCACCTGTTCCGCCGTGCCGGATTCGACAAAGCGGCCGGCCTGCATCACGGAGACGCGCGTGGCGAGTTGCGCGACAACCGGGAGGCTGTGCGAAATCAGAATCAGCGTGAGCGAAAGTTCGCGGCGCAAACGGTCGAGCAGCTCGATAATCTGCGCGCCGACCGAGACATCGAGCGCGGAAACGGGCTCGTCCGCGACGACAAGCTCTGGCCGCAAAATGAGCGCGCGGGCGATGCCGATGCGCTGGCGCTGGCCGCCGGAAAATTCGTGCGGGTAGCGGTCGAGCGCTTCGGCACCGAGGCCGACGGCTTCCAGCATTTTCGCGGTGCGCGCGTTACGTTCGGCGCGCGAAAGTCCGGGCTCGTGGATCGCCAGCGGCTCGCCTACAATCGCACCCACGCGCATGCGCGCGTTCAGCGAGGCGATGGGGTCCTGAAACACCATTTGGATGCGGCGGCGGAGAGCGCGCAGATCGGCGCCACTCGCGCCTCGCCAATCCTGTCCGCGGAAACGCATTTCGCCGGAATCCGGCTCGATCAACCGCAGCAGCATGCGCGCGAGCGTGGTCTTGCCGCAACCCGATTCGCCAACGATGCCTAGCGTTTCGCCCGGCGCGAGCGAAAAGGTCACTCCATCTACGCCAACAAATCCGGTGACTGCGGCTGGCGGATCGCCTTCCGCTTGATGAATCGCGCGGGCCGCAACTGCATAGGATTTCCGGAGGTCGTGCACTTCGAGAAGCGCGTCGGCGGGCATGTCAGATTTTCTCGCCGGCGATAAAGAGCGACGTGTTCGTAAAGATCAGCTCGCGCGCACCGCTGCCATCTTCGGCGGGCTCGAACCGGGGATGGAACCACGCCGCGTCGTCCGCGATTGAGCCCTCCATCAGGCGGCGCGCTTCGATATATGCACGGTCGCCGGGCTTCGACCCGGCTACGAGCATCCAGTGATCGAAGGCGCGGGAATTTTCCTCAACGCTGGTTTCGAGGATGCGGAGGCCGTGCGCGGCGAAGTGCGAATCAAATTCCTCGCGGGTGATCGTGCGCGTGTGCGACGCGTCGCGCAGGATTTCGATGCGATTGTTGAGTTCGGAAACTGCGGGATCATCGGGCACGAAGATGTCGAGAATGCCCACACGCCCGCCGCGCTTGACCACGCGCGCCATCTCACCAATCGTGCGCGCCGCGTCGGGGAAATGGTGCAGGCTGTAACTGGTGACGGCGATGTCGAGCGAACCATCGGCGAACGGCAGAGATTGCGCGTCGCCGATGGCGAAATCGAGATTGGAGAGCCCGTCGGCTGCCGCGGAGCGCCGCGCGCGCTCGAGGATCGCGGGCGTGAGATCGAGTCCGCAAATCCAGCGGACGTGCCGCGCGAATCGCAGCGCGAGCGTGCCCGGACCGCAGGCGAGGTCCACCGCACAATCGCTTTCGCTCGCGCCTACCATGCGCGCGAGGCGCTCCGCCTCGGCGACGCGGCTGGCTACGGCATAATCGCCGAAAATCTGCGCGGTGCGCGTGAACTGTTCGCGCACGAGATTTTTCTGCTGCTGATGGCTTTCCATTTTGGCTAGACTCGTCACCTCACAAGAATACAACGAGCGCGATGGCTTTCGCTGGCGCCTGCGGCGTGAATGAGCACCGGCATCGCTGCGTCACATTCTGCAACGTGGCGCGCGCAGCGCGGGCCAAAGGAGCAACCAGCGGGCAGCGCATCGAGCGCAGGAACCGTCCCCGGAATGGCGACCAGCTTTTCGCGCGCCAGGCGCGGCGCCGCGCGCAGCAAACCCTCGGTATAGGGATGACGCGGATGGCGCAAAACTTCGGAAGCCGGGCCTTCCTCGACCACGCGGCCGGCGTACATCACGGCGACGCGGTCGGCGATTTGCGCGACAACGCCGAAATCGTGGGTGATGAAAAGCAGCGAAAGCTGAAGCTCGCGGCGCAGCGATGCGAGCAGCTCGAGAATCTGCTTCTGCACGGTGACATCGAGCGCCGTGGTGGGCTCGTCCGCGATCAGCACGCGCGGTCCGGCGGCGAGGGCCATGGCGATCATGGCGCGCTGGCGCAGTCCACCGGAAAGTTGATGCGGATACTGGCGAGCGCGGTGCGTGGGCTCGGGAACGGCGGCACGTTCGAGTGATCGCAGGGCGCGGCGGCGGACTTCGCTGCCGTCGAGGTTCGGTTCGTGGGCGCGAATTGCTTCTTCGATCTGCGCGCCGATGCGGACGACGGGATTGAGCGCCGTCATCGGCTCCTGAAACACCATGGCGACTTCGCCGCCGCGCAGTCCCCACATTACTTTGCGCGAGGCGGTGAGGAGATTTTCCGCCGCAGCCGGCGATGCGGCATTTCCACTTCCGTTTCCGTTGACGCCGCGCGGGCTGAGCCACGCTTCGCCCGTCAGCCGCGCGCCCGGCGGTTCGAGTCCCATCAGCGCGAGCGCCAGCATCGTCTTGCCGGAGCCGGATTCGCCGACGATGCCGAGCGTCTCGCCGTCGGCGAGCGAGAACGAAACGTCGTTCACGGGGCGAACCCAGCCGGCGCGGGTCGGCAGCTCGACCGTCAGGCCGCGAGCTTCGAGGCGTGTCGCCATGGGAACATCATATGTCCGGCGGGAACGGCTGCGCCGAACTTTTGCGGGGGCGATTTCGTGCGTGCAGCGGTCAGCGGCGTGCGAGAGGGATGACGAAACGCAGGGCCGTGTGCGTTTCGGAGAAGCGGCAGACTTTGTTGTCGGTGAGGCCGGCGGAGATTCCGGCCGCCCTGACGTCCGCTTCGCGAATGTGCGACTGGCCCTTGGGATAGACGATCCAGATCGCGCCGGCTTTTTGAATCGTGGCGACGAGCGATTCGACCTTCGCGAGCGCCTTCAGGTTGTCAGCGCCGAGAAGGATCATGTCTGCCTTGCTCGGAGATTGCCCACGCGAGAAATGCGGAACGCGGTCCGCGAGGTCGTTCAGAAATACCACATCTTCAATGCCGAGCACGCCGATGCGCTGGCCCGGCTTGACGCCGAGCTTATCGAGCAGCGAGCGGTGCGAATAATCGCGCTCGGGTTCGCGAGGCTTGCTGGTTTTCTTGTGAGGCACGGCAGGCGCTCCTTGCCGAAAGAGCCGGATTATATTACGTTTCTGCGAGTAGCCCAATTGAGGTGCGCAAGGATCGAGGCATGAAGAAACCGAGGGAAACGAAGCGGTCGAGCGACGAGGCGGTGAAGGCCAAAACCGGGAAGGTCTGGGCGGAGTGGTTCAAGATTCTCGATAAGGCCGGCGCCAGGAAATGGCCGCACAAGGATATTGCGGCTTATCTAAAGGAGAAACAGAAAGTGCAGTCCTGGTGGTGCCAGATGGTCGCGGTGGGATACGAGCACGAGCGCGGAATCCGCCAGAAATTTCAAAAGTGCGATGGCGAGTTCAGCGCGGGCGGAAGCCGCACGATGGCGGTGCCGATGGCGAAGGCGTTCGCCGCGTGGACGGACGAAAAGCTGCGCAAGCGATGGCTGCCGGACGGGAAACTGGAAATCACCACGGCGACGCCAGGAAAATATGTGCGCGGGAAATGGGGCACGTCGCGGCTGAGCGTCGGATTCTATGGCAGAGGCGCGGTAAAGACGCAGGTCGCCGTGGATCACGGCAAGCTAGCGAGTTCCAGGGAATCCGCGAAGATGAAATCGTACTGGTTTGCTGCGTTGAATCGCCTACAGGGAATTCTCGAAGCGTAGGCTCAATGCGGAAGCGGGTTTGGCCCCGCCTCCGCATCAAGAAGGAAAACTTTAGTAATCGTTGGCGGAGCCTTCGAGGAACGCGCGCAGTTTGCGCGAGCGCGAAGGATGGCGCAGCTTGCGCAGCGCCTTGGCTTCGATCTGGCGGATGCGTTCGCGCGTGACGGCGAACGACTGCCCGACTTCCTCGAGCGTATGCTCGCTGCCGTCGTCGAGACCGAAGCGCATCTTGATGACTTTTTCCTCACGCGGCGTGAGGGTTTTCAGCACCGAGGACGTCTGTTCCTTGAGGCTCAGGTTGATCACCGCGTCCGAAGGCGAGACGACGGCCTTGTCCTCGATGAAGTCCCCGAGATGCGAATCTTCCTCTTCGCCGATGGGAGTCTCGAGTGAAATCGGCTCCTGCGCGATTTTCAGAATCTTGCGCACCTTGGCGACAGGAATATCCATGCGCTTGGCGATTTCTTCGGAGGTCGGCTCGCGGCCGAGTTCCTGCACCAGCTGGCGCTGCGTGCGCACGAGCTTGTTGATCGTCTCGATCATGTGCACGGGAATGCGGATTGTGCGGGCCTGATCGGCGATGGCGCGCGTGATGGCCTGGCGAATCCACCAGGTCGCGTAGGTTGAAAACTTATATCCGCGGCGCCATTCGAATTTGTCCACGGCCTTCATCAGGCCGATATTGCCTTCCTGAATCAGGTCGAGAAACTGCAATCCGCGGTTGGTATATTTTTTTGCTATGGAAACGACCAGCCGGAGGTTCGCTTCGATCAGCTCGTCTTTCGCCTGCGCCGCTTCGGCTTCGCCTCGAAGAATCACCCCGATCGCGCGCTTCAGCTCGGCGGGGCTGACTTCGCTTGCCAGCTCGATTTCGCTGAGCTCCTGCCTGCGCGCGCGCAGATCCTTGCGCGCTTCGGCCTGCACGTCGGCCTTCGACGCTTCCACGCGCCGCTCGAGCTTTACGGTTTCGCGTTCGAGGAAGTGGACGCGCTCGACCGTCTGGTGAATCTTGTCAATCAAGCGCTTTTTTTCGAGCGGGTTGAATTCGAGCTCGCGCATCAGGCCGGACATCTCAATGCGCGTCCTGGCCACGGCATACTTCGCGTGCAGGTACGAACGCTTCTTCGCGCGCGGCACACGATCGAGCTTCGCCGCTAGCTTCATCGCCAGCAGGTAAAGCTTGGCGATCTTGTCAATCTGCTTGAGGGTTTCCTTGGTTTTCGCTTCGATCTTTTCTTCGGTCAGCTCTTCGTCGTCAAACTGGACGATTTCCTTGATCGAACGGGAACCGTTGCGCAAATCTTCGCCGACCTGCAGGAGTTCCTTCAGGATCAGTGGAGCGCGCGTGATAGTTTTGAGAACGAGCAGCTGCCCGCGCTCGATGCGCTTGGCAATGGCCACTTCGCCTTCGCGCGTCAGCAGCGGAACGGTGCCCATTTCGCGGAGGTACATGCGAACGGGATCGTTCGTTTTTTCCAAAGTTCCGGGAGTGAGATCGAGTTCGCCATCTTCGGAGGCTACTGCGACCGGAGAATCATCCTTCGCCGGTTCCGCGCCACCATCGGCATCGGCGGCTGCGAGTGCAGCCTTGGCCGTCGAAAGATCCTCGTACACATCAATCCCGTACCGCTCAAACGTCGAGAGCAGATCGTCAATTTCTTCCGAGGAATGAACCTCGGCCGGCAGGATATCGTTCACCTCATCGTAGAGCAGGTAGCCCCGCTCCTTGCCCATGGCGATGAGTTGCCTTACCTGATCGTATTTTTCCTCAAGAGCCAGCGTCACGCGTTCTCTCCAATAATGCTAATCGGCCCACGGATATGAATTCCCAAGCACTAAAGGCCGGGTGAGACACCCCGGCGCATTCTCGATTTACCTGCGTATGGACGGATAGATAAGGCGATCCCCTGAACCTGCTGCCGAACTTTGTCACTTGCGCCCAACGTGCCCCGTGCGATACGGATACAACTAGATTAGATGCAACGCGGGTGCCACCCGTTTCCTACAAAACCCTACAATACTATCTTACGGGCCAGCCGAACGTCAACGAATTGCCTTAAATGAAACAGCCCATTCAGGTTGTGGCCAGCTACGGCCGGATCGGCGTCGCGCCACGCGCCGCGGCCTAGGGCTAGGGCAAATGGCACGCCCGAATGCCTTGTTTCTCGAAGTATTTTTGGTGGTACTCCTCGGCGCGGAAGAATTCCGGTGCCGGAACAATCTGCGTCACAATGGGGCGCTTGAAGACTCCCGATTTGTCCAGGGCCGCCACCGATTCGCGCGCCTCCGCTTCCTGTTCGGCGTCGTGAAAGAAAATCGCGGAGCGGTACTGTGATCCGTAATCGGGGCCCTGGCGGTTGAATTGGGTCGGGTCGTGACTTTGAAAAAAGACCGCGAGCAACTCGCGATAGGAAACCTCGTTCGGATTGAATTCAACCTCGACTGCCTCGGCGTGACCGGTCTTGTCCGTGCAAACTTCCTTGTAACTCGGGTTCTTGGTGTGGCCGCCGATATACCCAACCGTCGTCGAGGTCACGCCTTTTACCTGCCGGAACGCGTCTTCCACGCCCCAGAAACAGCCCGCTGCAAAAGTCGCCTTAGCCATGGTTTGGAACCCCCTTCTTTTCAGCCAACGAGAGGTACTGCATGTTGCCATAAGGAAGCCGCCGGGTCGAGTTCGCGAGCTAACGCCGGCCATTACTGCTCGAAAACGATATGATTCACGGAACCGCGAGGGGAACCGCCTACACCAGCATTAGACGGGCCAGCGGGCATTTGGTCGCAGGAAATTGCAGCAGTGGTTCAGTTTCCGGTCATCCGACCAACCAGCAGTTAACCAGGGCCGTCATGGATCAGACGGGAAGCTTCGGAAACAATTTCAGCGCGGATCGCGCGGCAAATTCGGTGAACACGCGCACGGCGCGCGACGGGTGCCTGTTTCCCGCATGCAGCAGCCAAAGATCAAATGTTCGCAGCCGCCATTTTGGCATCACCTCCACGAGCTGTCCTTTTTGCAGCAGCTCAGGACGAACGAGCGGCGGAAGCTCTCCGATGCCGACGCCCGCGAGCAGCGGAGGAACGATCCCGGCGTAGTCGTTGATCGAGAGATGTGGCTGAAAGCGTAGTGTTGTAATGTCGCTACCGTTCACGTGGAAAAAAGTCCAGCGGTTCTCCGGCTGCCAGCGCGAAAAGGCGAGCAGGCGGTGATCGAGCAGATCCTGCGGCGCCGCCGGACGCTTGCGCGCTTTCAGATACGCGGGGCTCGCCAGCACTTGATGGCGGTAACTTAGGATTCGCCGTGCGAGCAGAGTGGAATCCCTCAGCGCGCCGATTCGGAACAGCAGGTCGACACCTTCCTCGACGTGATCGACGATCCTCTCCGTGATTAAGATCTGAACGCGCACGTTGGGATACTCTGCTTGAAAGGCGCAAACCAGCGGAGTGATAAGCGAATCCGAAATGCTCGGCGGGGCAGAAAGGCGCAGCGTTCCCGAAACCTTCGTCAGATGATTCGAAGCTATATTGTCAATTGCGTCGCTAAGTTCCGCGCTGCGCCGTGCGTGCTCCAGCATTTCGGCGCCCGCGGCCGTCACACGCAGTCTGCGCGTCGTGCGTTCGAGCAAGCGCACGCCCAATTCGTCTTCCAACTCGGCGACGCGGCGACTGACGGTCGACGTGGGCATCTTGAGGCGGCGCGCCGCTTCGGAAAAGCTGCCCGCCTCCACCACGCGAGCAAAAATCATCAGGGAGTTCAGGTCCGCCACGATCCACCCACTTGTTTCCTCTTGCTATTTATTGGCCCCACATTTGCCCGTCGGAACTAATTTTAATCTGCCAACTATCCCATAAATGGGAAACAGCTTCTCGATTCTCCTTCTATTCGGGTAAATCGCTGAGGACTATATTTCGCTTGATGCGGAGGTCGCGGTCGGCCGAGTAAGCGGCGAAATCCCTGGGGAAGGGACATGAAAAAGACCATTCTGATTCTGGCTGTTTTGTTCGCTCTGTGCCTTCCGGCAGTGGCGCAATCCTCCGATGAGGGCCTGACGAGATACGTTCCGATTCTGCCGTCGGTGAAAGCGCAGTTTTTCGACGTCGATCCCAAACTGGGCTACGCCGTCAAGAGCATGGGCGGCGGAGTGTACGTCATCTCCGACAACATGTGGCAATCGGCTTTCTTTGTAACGGACGACGGAGTCATCGTATTCGATGCGCCGGAAAGCTTCGGAAAAGACATCCCGACAGCGATCGCGAAAGTCACCGACAGGCCGATCAAATATCTCGTCTACTCCCACGCGCACAAGGACCACATCGGCGGCTCGGCAACGTTCAAAGATATCAAGGACCTGAAAATCGTCGCTGTTGAGGGCGTGGCGGCACTCTTGAGAGAACAAAACGATCCGAACCGTCTGATTCCGAATGTCGTCTTCGGCGACAAGAAAACGATCACCCTCGGCGGAAAAACCGTCGAGCTTATACGGCACTTCTATCACTCCGTCGAAGGCGATCTGTTCATTTACGTGCCATCGGCGAAATTCATGATGGCCGTCGACTGCGTCACTCCGGGCTACGCGCCGTTCCAGGGGTTCGACATCACGGCGAATTTCGGAGAGTACATGAAAGTTTTCGACGAGTTGATGGCCTACGACTTTGACACTTTCACCGGCGGCCATCTCACGGCCACCGGATCCAAGAAAGACGTGGAAATCACCAAAGAGTTCACGATGGACGTCTATCAGACCGTGAAGAGAGTCCACAGCAGCCTCGACCAAAACGCCGTGGCAGCCGAAGCCGCAAGAATCGTCGGGTACGACAACAGATTCTTGCTATTCAAGGTTGTCCTGGACCGCGTCGCAAGCGATTCAGTCAAGGAATTACAGCCGCGCTGGATCAATCGCCTGACGGGCGTCGACGTCTGGATGGAGAGCCACGTACGCACGGCAATACTCTACGTGCGCTGGGACGACAAGTACTAAAACGGGGGATGGAACGGTGCCAATATGTCGATTCGACCGGATCCGAGCGGCGAATTGAAGTTTGTGGTGACATATACGCTTATCGTTGGGGACATAGGGCGATCGGTTGCGTTCTATCGCGACGTGCTCGGTGCTACGGTGCTGCGCGAGGGCCAGCCGACATTTCTTCGGCTTGGCAATGTCTGGCTCACGATCAATGGGGGTGGCGGCCCGACCGACGACAAACCGGAAGTCTTCGCTTCGCCGCCGCGCGATCCAAACGTTCTGAACATATTTCTGAACCTTCGTGTGGCAGACATCAGGCGCTGCTACGACCTTTGGCGTGCGCGCGGCGCGAAATTCATCACCGAGCCGAAAGTCCACGCGACGGAGTTGCGATGTTACATGCGCGACCCGGACGGGTATCTCATAGAGGTCGGACAAACGACCATGACCGCAGGTCCCTTGGACTTGTACGTGTGAAGCCTCCGGACGTGCTAACGTTTTTCGCGGAACCTCGATGAAAGCAGCATGGTACGAAAAGCAGGGCCCCGCTCGCGAGGTCTTGCAAGTCGGCGAAATGCCCGACCCGACGCCCTCGGCCGGCGAAGTTCGCGTTCGCATCTCTGCCTCGGGCATCAATCCCGGCGACACCAAGAAGCGTGGAGACGCATTCGGAGTCGGCATGGCCTATCCGCGCGTGATTCCTCACAGCGACGGCGCGGGCCGAATCGACCAGATCGGCCCGGGCGTCAGCGCGGAATGGATCGGCCGAAATGTGTGGTGCTATGGAGCGCAATCGTATCGCGCCTTCGGTACGGCTGCGGAATTTACAGTCGTTCCGGCTGACCACGTTTCGCTGCTGCCGGGGAAGGTTTCGATGGAGCAGGGCGCCTGCCTCGGCATTCCCGGAATCACCGGGCATCGCGCCGTGCACGTCGGCGGCGACGTTCGCGGGCGCACGGTTTTGGTTCAGGGCGCGGCTGGCTCCGTTGGTATCTGTGCCGTTGCTCTCGCGCGCCATGCCGGAGCGCGCGTGATCGGTTCAGTTCGATCCGATGCGGATTTGCCCACGGCGCGTAATGCTGGCGCACACGACGTGATCGTCAGTGGCAGCGATCTGGTTTCGCGCGTGAAGGCGCTGGCGCCGGACGGCGTCGATCACATCGTCGAAGTCGCATTTGGCGCCAATGTTGATGCTGATGTAGAGTTGCTGAAAAGCGATGGCTCGATCGCTACCTACGCCACCGACATCGCGACTCCGAAGATTCCCTTCTGGCAAATGGTCTTCAAGAATATTCGCGTGTACTTTCTTGGCAGTGACGATTTTCCCCGAGAAACGAAGATGCAGGCCGCGAGGGATATTAACTCCGCGCTTGAAGCAGGATGGGCCGGCTTCGAAATCGGCGAACGGCTCCCGCTCGTGGAAATCGCACGTGCGCACGAATTGGTGGATCATCCTGCCCGTCGCGGTCGAGTCGTTGTCGTCCTTTGAAACGCAGTCCTTTTAACTTTCGCACGCCGCGGCCGAGGATTTTTGATTTCACGGTGTCTCACCCCCCGCTTGGCGCACGCGCCTGTTGACACCCTCGAGAAACAGCACCCGTCGCCCTCGATGGCGTTATAAAGACTTTGGCTGTATAAATTACATATGACCTTCTTACGCCACGTCGTAATGCTCTCTCGCAACGCCAAGTTAGACACGTATCTAAAAGTCAGATCGGCGAATTGTGCCTCTGCCACGGTTCACGCGTCCATCGTTTTACTAGTGCTGTTGTCGCTGGTGCATTCATCGCGGGCCTTCGCTGCGACTTCTGACCTGGAGACTGTGCTGACTGGCTCGCGCCAGCGTATCGAGAAATTGGACTACCGCACGACCGGGCACCTCACACGGGTGGACGGCAATGGCAAGCGCACGACCTACAAATTTGTCGGCAAAGCTCACTGGTTTCCCGATGGTCTGCGTCTGCTATGCGAGATCTCGGGGCCCGGCTCAGAGAAGACGAGCCTTCTTGTGCATATGACCGTGAGCGGGCACGTGACCATCGAGGCGGAACTTCCGGGCGAGAAGGCCGCCAGCGTATTGCCATTCGAGCATTGGAACGACCCACTCGTGGGTACAGACTTCTCCTTTGAAGACATGGTGGAGAATCAGTTCTTCTGGAAAAGTCAGGAACTCCTGCCGGCGGAGAAATACGGCACACGAGATTGCTTTGTCCTCAAGAGCAAGTCCGACCCCCAGGATAAGACTTACTATGATTCGGTAACATCGTGGATTGACCGCAGCATCTTGTTCCCTGTGCATGTGGTGAAGACGCTTCGCGGGACGGGACAGCAGAAGGAATTCATTTACTATGGGCTTCGCCAGGAGGGCGGCGCCTGGTCCGCGTCGCAAGTGGAGGCGAAGCAGCAGGGCAAGCCCGGCTCCACGATACTTGTAATCGAAGCGGGCTCGGGAAAGGCAAATCTTGGAGCCAAGGATTTCGATGTCAGCCAGTTCAGCGCTAAATGAGGGAAAGTAGAATAAATCGAATCGGCTGATCAGGCTGTTGCAAGGCCTTGGCTTTCACTGAAGCATCCTCGGTTTTCGCGCTATTGCGTTAGCTCTTTTTCGGACGTCACTGCGGCCCCGCTTAAGCCAAAGGGCCACCAATTCCAGTCGCCGGCAAGTTGCAATAGTGCCGGCCCGACAATCATCCGCACCACCGTGGCATCAATGAACACGGCCACCGCGAGCGTAAAGCCCAGCATCTGGACGACCAGAAAACTTCCCAGGGTAAATGCGGTGAACACCGCGATCATAATTGCCGCGGCGCTGGTGATCAGCCCAGCCGTCCGCGCCAGGCCCTCGATCACCGCTGATTTTTCGGATAGACCGCGCCGCCGTTCTTCGAGGACTCGGGCGACCAGGAAAACCTCATAGTCCATGCTCAATCCGAAGACGATGGCAAAAGAAAGAATCGGCACGATCGGGTATACGGTGCCGGTCCCTCCGGCGACGCCAAAAAGTTTGCTACCGTGGCCTTCCTGAAAAACGAGAACTAACGCACCGAATGAAGCGCCGACGGACAGTAGATTCAGCAGAATTGCTTTGACCGCCGCAAACAAGGAACGTAACCCGATCAGCAGCGCCAGCAAGCTCCCCAACACGACGCTCAGAATCACCCTCGGCAACCACACTTTGACTACCGAATCATAATCTGCGTCGAGTGCGGATACGCCGCCAACGCGCAGCACGGCGCCGGGCACGCCGGTTATCGCGGCGACATCGGAGGATCGCACCTCTCGTACCCATCGTATCGTTTCGTTGGGCGAAAGAGTTGCAATGGGCAGCAACTCAATCAACGTAGCCTGGCCATCGGTGCGAATAAAGCTCTTGCGGATTGGCTCGGGCACATTGTTGACATCATCGGCGACATCAGACATTCCCGTAAGGGTCGGGAGAGATAAGACCTCTTGCGCTCGAGGGTCGCTCTGGAAGCTTTTCGTTAACCGACTGACGGCAAGCCAGCCAGCCGGTGAGAGCGGCGGAGACTGCGGCGGCAACTCGAGGATCACTCGGAGGGACTGCACGATACCCGACCGCCCCATGCCTTGAAGCGTGTGCAGTGCTCGCACCGACTCGGCTTCGGCCGGGAGCGAGTCACGGTCAGGAATCCCGGGAGAGATTCTCCGTGCCTGGAATCCAAGGATCAGCAGAGGAACCCCGGCGACGAGCAGAGCTGCCCAGGGCCGGCGGGTTATGATGCTGCCCCACCGAACCCACCGCTCGCTTAGCGCGCACAGGCTCTCCGGCGTTTGGAATCGTCTGCCGGGAAGAGGCACTCTGGCGGCATTGATGCGATGCCCCAGCAGACCAAGCACCCAGGGCAGAATGAATGTACAGAGCATGACGCTCAAAATGGTTACCAGCAGGCCAGCTATCCCGATGGAGCGCAGTTCGCTGATGGGCACAGGCAGCAGCGCTGAAAATCCGATTGCAACTGTCGTGGCCGAGATGATTAGCGTCCGGCCCGCTTGTCCGGCGGCAATATCCGCAGCTTCGCCGGGGTCATATCCCTCGGCCAATGCTTCGCGAAACCGACTGACCATCAGCAACGCATAGTCAATGCCCAAGCCAAGGCCGAGCATCGTCGCCAGATTCTGGACCAGAATCGAGAGATGCAGATAATGCGCGAGTAGCGCAGCCGCGCCCATCGCCATCGAGATGGAGAGCAATCCAATCCCCAGCGGCAATAGCGCGGCTACAAGACTGCCGAAGGCCACCAACAGCAGCAAGAGCGTTACCGGCATCGCTCGTTCCTCGGCATGTCTGACGTCATCTGCGCTGACCTTGCGAAGATCGAAGGTCAGTGGCGTTTCGCCCGTGATCTCCAGTTTGATATTGGGGTATTGCGACCTAAGCTGACCTTCCATCCAGTCTGCCTTTGCCCTCAGTACGGGGACCAGCGCCTCGAAAGCTGCATCGTGCGGGTCCAATCCGACGATGATCAAGGCCTCGCCATTGTTCCCAGTGAATAGAGGATCCGGCCAATCCAGACTCGAGACGGCACCCGACACTCCGGGCACACTTCGCAGAGAACTGGTTAGGAAGGTCAATGCGTCTGCGCTCTCTGCTGAATCGGGATCGGGAATACCGGAGATGACCAGAATCAGGCGGTGGGCATACGGAGACTGGAAACGCTGCGCCAACTCCCGGTCAACTTCTTCGGATTCTCCGCCCTTGATGTGAACGGCTGTCTCCAGCCGACTTTCAACTTTGTAGGAAAAGGGCACCAGCGCAAGCGCGATGGCAAACCCCGACATCGCCAACCAGAATCGGCGGCGAGCGGCATCATGGCCAGTCTTCGAGCCAGGCATTACCATGAAAGATCCTCGTCGTTTCCCAGTCTGTTTGAGAATCATGAAACGACTTCAGTCTTCGGGCCGACCCATAATATAAGATCAGACTGGATATTCATTGGGATTCGGCCTTGAGTTTAGCTATCTATAAATGTGGTAACTGCCCGTTAAAACCCTGTCAATCGAGGGACGTGGCTGAAGAAGATTCAGTTGCATGCATTTTGCGCGATGCCGAAAACGCAGCTTAATCAGGCGAATTTTGCCGCCAGCTCCGCCCTGCCGTTCGCGGGGGCGACGCTGCGCGATCGTTCGAGGATCTGTTCGAGGATGTCGGGGATTTCGAAAACAGCGCGGTTGTGGAGCGCAGCGGCGTTGGCGCGATAGCGGGCGAGCGCCGCGGGCTCGATCAATTGCGCGACGGCCGCATCAATCTTGCGAAAACTGTGCAGCACCAATCCAACCTCTTTTTCGACGATCCACTCGGCGTTGTAACGCTCCTGCGGCAGAGTCCACGCATTGCATTCCACAATCACCGGAAGCTGCATCGCCAGCGCTTCGCTCACGCTGCCGGGCCCGGGCTTTCCGATGAAGAAATCGGCGAGCTGCATATACTCGTTCACGCGAGTCGTGAATCCCTCGACGAAAAAAGGCACGCGGGATTTTCTGGTGCGAAGCGCGTTCGCAAGTTTCTCATTTTTTCCGCAAACGAAGATCAGCTGAAGATCGAGCGGCGACTTGTCCAGGCGCTCGGCGATTTCGAGCATCACGTTGGAGCCGTGGCCGCCGAAAAGGATGAGCCCGGTGGGGAGATCGGGCCGCAGCCCCAGGCGCTCCCGTGCGGCGACGCGATCTGCGACGGGCGCGTCGTAGAACCGCGGATGTAAAATCATTCCCGAAGCGCGAAAAATCCTGTCGCTGGAATTTCCCATCGAACGCGCCTGCCCGACCGCGCGGTCCGAGCCGCAGATGAAATATTGCTGCTGGCGCTCGATCCAGAAATGCGGTGGGTAGTCCGCGATGTCCGTGAGTACCGTTACGAACGGGCGTCCTGGGAAGACACTTCCAAGACTTTCTCCCATCGCGCGATTGAAATGCGGCACGAACGAAATGACCATGTCGGGTTCGGTTTCTCTCCAATGCGCTTCGAGCAATCGAACCGTCGGCCGGTGATACATGCGAATCGTGAACTGCAGCACCTTTAGAAGTTGAGGACTTCCGAGCGTCCAACCCCTACGCAGCATCGTGTTGTAGACGTCCTGAATGCGAATGCCGGCATACTTCTTGACGATGTCAAGGGGATCCATTAACTCCTGCAGATTCGTGAGTCGAACTTCCCAGGGACGCTTCTGCGTTTCGCAAACCATCTGGAGGGCAGTGGCGGCGGCGCGGTGTCCGCCACCCGCGTCAAAAAACCCACACTCGATTCGCACCACCTAAAGTCGCTCCATGAGTGACGCATTCTGGCACCAGTGGGGCCATCAATTACTACAGTTATGTTAAAAGGTCCGAAGGTGTTTCGAATCAGTTAACTACCTATGTTTTCAGAATCTTAGCGGCAATGTCATCTGTGTGTAACCCTGTGAATTTATTGTGGAAATCGTGAAATGCGATATGCATGTCCACTCGTACTTTTCCGGCGCATGCACCACGCCGTTTGTGCGCGCATTTGCCCGGGAAAGTTATAGCGATCCGCTCGAGGTTCACGCCCGGCTGAAGCGACGGGGAATGGACCTCTTCACTCTAACCGACCACGACTCGATTGAGGGCGCCGAGAAACTGCGGCGCGAGCCGAATTTCTTCCTCAGCGAGGAGCTGACGTGCCGGATGCCCAGCGGTACGGAAGTCCATATTGGAGTTTACGACTTCCATGAGCGCCAGCACGCGCAGCTCCTGCAGAGGCGCAACGATCTGGTCTCGTTGCTCATGTATCTAACGGAGCGCAGGATTTTCTTCAGCGTCAACCATGTGTTTTCGGGCATGACCGGCCGCCGCGACAGCGAAGACTTCGCGTGGTTCCAGGAGTATTTTCCGGCGATCGAGACGCGCAACAGCCACATGCTCGAAGAGACGAACGGCTACGCAGCGAGCCTCGCCGAGCGATGGGAAAAGATTGGCATCGGCGGAAGCGACGCACACGCGCTCGCGTCTGTTGGAACCGCCTATACCGAGGTGCCCGGCGCGCGCGACAAAGAGGAATTCTTCGCAGGTTTGAAGAGCGGCATGGGCCGCGTGGCGGGCGAATCCGGCTCGTTTTCGAAATTGACGCGCGACGTGTTTCTGATCGGCGTCGAAATGATGCGCGAGAAATCCTGGACCGCCCTGATTACGCCGCTGGGCGTGCTGGTCCCGGCGATCACGTATCTGAATTACCGAGATGAGCGTTCTTTCAGCCGCCGCTGGGCGACGGAAATTCTGCATCGTCCTGAATCACGCAAACGCACTCGATGGGTCACCGTACCGCAGCGCGCGGTGGAGGAGTGGGTATGACCGTCGCCAAAGCAGTCTGGGATCAGATTCAATCGAACGATCACCGTCTGATGCGCCGCGTGCATCGCTGGCGCGCCCCGCGGTGGTTCCGCATTCTCATGATTGTGGCCACACGGGGAGGCGACGGATGGCTCTGGTACGCACTCGGTCTGATCCTGGTGCTATACGGCGGAGAGCAGCGCTTCGCCGCCATCGGGGCGGCCGCTTCCAGCGCCGCGGCGGGGATCTTCTTGTTCCGCGCGCTCAAGCACAGCAGCCAGCGCAAAAGACCCTGCGAAATTGAGCCGCATTGCTGGGCTTCGATTCTGCCTCCGGACAAATATTCGTTTCCCTCGGGACATTCCATCACGGCGTTCGCGGTGGCTATGTCATTGGGACTCTCCTACCCATACCTGCTAACGGCGCTCTTGGCCGTGGCTCTACTGATCGCGGCCTCGCGCATCATCCTCGGAATGCACTTCTTGAGCGACGTGCTCGCGGGATCGGCCATCGGAGTCGCGCTGGGCATCATCAGCTTCCACATTTTCGCGATAATCTAAAACTTAGAGCCGGATTTATGGACGGCCCGCGGCGGGTTTGCCAACAACAGTTGCCGGGGGAGCCGTTTCGGCAATCTGTTTCTTGCGCAGCAAGTCCACGGCGGCGTGGTAGAGGCGCGCACGAACTTCATAACGCTCGCTTGCACGCGTCAGGTAGCGCAGTACGATATTCACTCCGGACGCGGTCGGCCGGACACTGAGCGACGGAGTTGCCGCGAAGGCGCGTTTCTCAATCGAAGGGCTGACGCTATTCCATTCTGTCTCGGCGAGTTTTGCATTTGCCGCTGTTTCTTCCGCGGCGATCTTCTGGAGCGCCTCTCCGGTGGCGTAGGGATCGGCGTCTGCGGGGACCTGGGCTTCGATTTCGTCCCAGAGCCATTGTCCCGACGTCGAAAAATTGAAGTAGTGCCCTTCGATGGCGAAGCTATTCACAAAAGACACTTGCCGGCCCGTTGGATGCCCCGCGTCTATCCAATTTCCCGTTTCAAGCAGCAGGGTGTGAAGTAGCCCGACTTTCAGCACCTCGCCCCCGACGCCATTGATCTCCACCCAATCGCCCGCGCGAATTCCGTTCTTACCCATCAGCACGAACCACCCAAAGAAACCGACGATGAAATCCTTCATGGCCACGGTGAGGCCCGCGCCCGCGAGCGCGATGACTGTCGCCAGATTCGTGGGCATCCCGAAAATTACCAGGAGTATGGACAGCAAGCCCAGCGCCTGCAGCGCGAACAGAATCAGCGCGCGCATCGTATGCATCTCGCGGCGTTCCAGGGCCACGCCCGCAAATAGACGCTGGATCAGGTCATTCGCGCCGAGTACGAGCACGCCGATCAGAAAAACCCAGAACACAGACACGAAGATCTGGTGCAGAAATCCCTTGGCGCGCGCGTTGACCAGATCGGCCCAGCCGGAATAAACGGCGGCGAGCTGTTGTTCGGTGGTGATGCGCTTGTCGAAGTCGGCGAGATTCTGCTTGTCCTCTGTTTGCTGGCGCAGACGCGAGAGCGGCGTATCTGTTTCCGGCGCGGCATTCGCGGCGTTCGGGGCTGGCGGCTTTCCTGCCTGCATTCCTTTTTCGAGCGTTTCGTGAGTAGCCGCAAGAGTTGCCGCGCGCCCGAGCGCATCCGATTGCGCTTGCAGCAGCAGTTTCTCTTTCGAGCGCAGCGACATCCACGCGCGAGTCTCCGCTGCGATGCTCTTGGATTGCGTAATCTCGATCGAGGGCGCCGATCCGGTGGGAGGACCGGCCTGGAAGGCTGCGTTTTGCGTGCCTGCGGCTTTGCGCTGATCGAGCAATCGCTGGATCGTCGCTTGCTTGTCGCCGCCGGAGCGGATCAGGTCCTGCTGCGCGTCCTCGAGATCGTCCTGATCGAGGGCCAGCTGGGCTTGCGCGATGCCGATCAAATTCTGAAGATCGTCCTTCGCGCTGCCTTTCGCATTGACCATCGCCGCGGTGTACACAGTGATCCGGGCCTGATCAGCAGCGACCGCCGCGGTCCCGGCCTGCACTCGCGCGGCGAGTTCGCGCGTCTGCGGGGTAAGCGGAGCGGGATTCTCAGCCGCGTCGTGCATCGCCGCTGAAAATGCCAGGTCCACCGAATGGTCGGCCAATCGCAGCGCCTGGCTGGCGTAATCCTCTTCGATGTGCGTCACGGCGAGCGGAGCGAGCTGCTGCGCGGTGTCGAGCGGGCGCATGTCAACGAGGTTCGAGGCGCTCTTGGAAGCCAGCCGCATTGCGCGCAGGCGCTCGCGGTAGTCCGACCAGCCGCGCGTGAGAATCACGGCGGTCAATGCGAGTGCGAGCAGCGCGAGCAAGCACGCCCAAATTGTCTTTTCGTAAGTTTTCATATGCGTCGGCTGGGGGTACACCGATTCTAATATGCCTATCGGCCCGGCAGAGGAAAAATCGAGCGCGCCGGACCACACCAAACGCGCGGGAAGGACTCCGGGCGGGCCGCGGGCTTGACGCCTGCACTAGGGCAAGCGGACAATCTGCTCCGCTGGTCCTGCTGGCTGGTGAAATTCTATGTCGAAACCTCGCCAAGGTTTGAACCGCCGAGAAGCTGATGAGGTTGGCCCGAGCGCCAAGGAGCGCATGGCCGAGGGAAAAGCGCTGCGCGAGCGCGTTCCCAGAGCTTCGCAGGCAGAGTGGAAGGCTCCGCCCGGTCGCCCCGATCCGATTGAGCTGCTGCAGCGTGGCGACCGCGGACGCGTACAGGAACTTTTGCCGATCCGCTACGGCCGCATGCGGCAGTCTCCCTTCGCATTTTTCCGCGGCTCCGCGGCGCTAATGGCCTGCGATCTTGCCGGGACGCCCTCCACGCGAGTTCGAGTCCAGGCGTGCGGCGATTGCCACGTCGCGAATTTCGGCGGCTTCGGAAGCCCGGAACGCCGGCTTGTATTCGACATCAATGATTTCGACGAAACGCTTCCTGCGCCGTGGGAATGGGATTTGAAGCGGCTCGCGGCGAGCATCGTCCTGGCGTGCCGAGATTTCGGTTTTGGCGAGCACCACTGCATGGACGCGGCGCGCACCGCGGCGCGCTCCTACCGCGAGCACATGCGCGAATACGCCGAGATGCGCGCGCTGGACGTTTGGTATTCGCATCTGGACGTTGAGATTTTCGTCGCCGACGCGAAATCGGTTGCCGCCCGAAAGCGCTGGGAGCAAGTCGAGAGAAACGCTGCGATACAAACCGCCGAACATGTATTCCCCAAAATTACCGCGGTAAAAAATGGCAAGCTGAAGATTTTGGATCTTCCGCCGCTCGTCTACCACCCTGCCGGAATCGTGAGGATCGGCAAACGAGTGCGCGATATGTTCGAACGGTACCGCCGTTCTCTCCCTGAGGAGCGGCGAGTGATTCTCGACCGCTACCACATCGTGGATATCGCGCGAAAAGTCGTGGGTATCGGCAGCGTGGGCACGCGGTGCGCCATCGCGTTACTAATGGCGGGAGCCAAAGATCCGCTGTTTCTCCAGTTCAAGCAGGCCAACGCATCCGTGCTCGCCCCCTACGCGGGCAAGGGCCGGTATGAGAATCAAGGAGAGCGGGTCGTCACCGGGCAGCGCATGTTGCAGTCGGTAAGCGACATATTTCTCGGCTGGGCGCGCGACGATGAGGGTCTCGACTACTACTTCCGCCAGCTTCGGGACATGCGCATGAAGATTGATTTCACGCAAATGACCCGCCAGGACTGGCTCGAGTATGTCGAGATTTGCGGATGGACGCTGGCGCGCGCACACGCCCGAACCGGAGATCCGGCGCGAATCGCCGGTTATCTCGGCAAGAACGCGGCAATGGACCGGGCGATCGGGAGTTTTGCCGTGGCCTATGCGGATCAAGCCGAGCGAGACCACGCGCTGCTCGTCAAAGCCATTCGCGCGGGAAAAATCCAGGCGCGGTTGGGCTTGCCGGCGTGATTTTTCGATTACCGCCTCAGAGATCGAGCGGCAGCGGATTTTTTCCTGTGATCAGCCGCGCCGAACGATCCCACGTGAAATAAAACCATGCCCACTGAACGAATACCAGCAGCCGGTTCTGAAACTCGACGATGTAGAGCAAGTGGACGAAAATCCACAGCAGCCAGGCGGGCAATCCGGAAAGGCGCAGCCCATTCAGATCGGCAACCGCCGCGCCCCGGCCGATCGTGGCGAGATTTCCTTTGTCGAGGTAATGAAACAGCTTGGATTTTTCACCGCGCAGGCGGCGCTCGATCACGCCCGCAACGTAGCGCCCCTCCTGAATCGCGGGCTGCGCCACTCCCGGCAGAGGCTCTCCCGTTTGATGCGCGAAATTCGCGAGATCACCGACCACGAAAATTTCCGGATGGCCCGCTACGCTGAGGTCCGGCTCTACGACAACCCGCCCCGCCTTGTCGCATTGCGCGCCGCATTCCGCTGCCACCATCCGCCCCAGCGGTGAACCCAGCACCCCCGCCGCCCACAAAATCGTGCGCGTCGGAATCGTTTCAGTCTTGTCGCCTTCGCGAACCGTCACCGAATCCTTCCGGACGTCCGTAACCATCGCCCCCGTGCGCACGGTTACGCCCAGGCGTTCGATCATCTTTTGGGCAGCCGCGGAAAGCTGCGGCGGGTAAGCGGGGAGCACTCGGTCGGTGCCTTCCACCAGAATGATGCGGGCCTCGGACGGATTAATTCTGCGGAAGTCGCGCCGCAGCGTGTCGTTGGCAATCTCACCGAGAGCTCCCGCGAGTTCTGCGCCTGTGGGACCGCCGCCGACGATTACGAACGTCATCCACGCAGTCAACTTTTCAGGGTCCGGTTCGCGCTCGGCGGTTTCGAAGGCCAGTAGAATCCGGCGGCGCATGTCCGTGGCGTCTTCGACGGTTTTTAGCCCGGGCGCGAATTCCTCCCACTCAGGATGGCCGAAATATTGATGGCTCGAGCCGGTGGAGACAACCAGCGTGTCGTATTCGATCGAGCCGTCGCTCAAAATCACGCGGCGGTTCGCGGCGTCAATTCGAGTCGCCTCGGCGAGAAGCACGCGCGTGTTTTTGTGGCGCCTCAGGATATTGCGAAGCGGCGAAGCGATGTTCGCGGGCGAGAGTGTTCCGGTCGCAACCTGGTAGAGCAATGGCTGAAACAGGTGGTAGTTGCAGCGGTCAATGAGGGTCACTTCGACTGGGGCATGCTTGAGTCTAAGCGCAGCGCTCAGGCCGCCGAATCCACCGCCGACAATCACCACTCGATGCTGGTCGGCCATGCCTCACCATCCGCGATCAACGACATTATCGTACCGCAATCCGCCGCGACCCACATCTCGATCGCACTCCTGATGGCTCGCGGACCAGGCTAACCAGCCCCTTTTGAAACGTTTCCATTGCTTACAAAATCCTTACAGCTCTCTTATTCCTTCCTAACGCCCCCGGAGTAGCCTGCATTCGGCTCCGGCCACGAGCGCGCAACTGAGGCACTCGGTGGAGTTCGAAAGGGAGTACGGCAATGCTTATCTTTCTAGCGATTGTGATGGGTCCCGGACTCGGATTCATGCTGTTTGCCTTCTCTCAGTTTTGGCGCGAGGCAAGGCGCTTCCGGCATGCCGATCCGAGGAGGCTGCCGGTGACCGTCGTTACTGCAACCGATCCTTTCGGTGCTATCCAGGACAAACCCGCACCACGTTGGGCGGGTGGAACGCCTGAAGGCGACGGGCCCGCGCAGGAAGAAGTGGTCGCAACGCAACTCGAGAAACGCGTCGCGAAGGGGTAATTCTGATGCTCGACATTATTTTCTTGGTTTGCACGGCTGGTTTTTTCGTTTTGGCGATCGCGTATGTGTGGGCATGCGACCGCCTAAAGTGAGGAGCGACTTCGATGATCGGTAACATTGTGCTCCTGGGAATTTGTTTTCTCACGGGCGTGTACTTGCTGGCCGCATTACTTTGGCCGGAGAGGTTCTAACCATGACTGCGAACGGTTGGCTGCAAATCGGATTGTTTTTCGTCGTGCTACTTGCCGTAACGAAGCCGCTCGGCGTCTTCATGACGCGCGTCTTCGCAGGTGAGAAGACATTTCTCGATCCTGTGCTTCGCCCGCTGGAGCGGCTGCTCTATCGGCTATGCGGTGTGGACGAGAAAGCCGAGATGGACTGGAAGGAATATACGGTCGCGATGCTGCTTTTCAGCGGCGTCAGCATGGCGCTGCTCTACGGCATTGAGCGCGTGCAGCAATGGCTGCCCTGGAACCCGCAACATTTTCCCGCCGTTCCGGCCGCGTTGGCCTTTAACACCGCGGCGTCGTTCACCACCAACACGAACTGGCAGAACTACGGCGGCGAATCCACGATGAGCTACTTCACGCAGATGGCCGGGCTCGCGTATCACAACTTTGCCTCCGCAGCCGTCGGCATCGCGCTCGCCATTGCTGTCATCCGCGGGATTGCTCGCCGCGAATCGAAGACGATCGGCAATTTCTGGGTGGACGTTACGCGGGCCATGCTGTGGATCCTGGCGCCGGCCTGCGTGGTGATTGCGCTCGTCTTCGTGTCGCAGGGCATGATTCAGAATCTCAGGCCCTACGACACGGCGAAGTTCCTGAACCCGCAAACCGTTCAAATCACCGGCGCCGACGGCAAGACCACATCCCAAACCGTCACCGACCAGGTGATCATGCAGGGCCCCATCGCTTCTCAGGAAGCGATCAAGATTTTCGGCACTAACGGCGGCGGTTTTGCCAACGCCAATAGCTCGCACCCATTCGAAAACCCCAATCCGCTGACCGACTTCATGCAGATCGTGATGATGCTCTCGCTCGGGGCGGGTCTCACGTACACACTTGGGCGAATGACGGGCTCGCAGCGTCACGGATGGGCCGTTTGGGCTGCGATGGCGCTTCTGTGCCTGGCGGGCGTTGCGGTGATCTATGCGATGGAAGCCCACGGCAATCCATTGCTCCATGGGATTGACCAGCATACGAGCTCGATGCAGCCGGGCGGAAATATGGAAGGCAAGGAAGTTCGCTTCGGAATCGCGAACACCGCGCTCTTTGCGACCACGACGACAGACGCCAGCTGCGGCGCCGTCAACGGCATGCACGACTCATTCACTCCGCTTGGCGGCATGATTCCGCTGGTCAACATCATGATCGGCGAGGTCATCTTCGGAGGAGTGGGCGCGGGACTCTACGGCATCGTGGTTTTCATTGTCCTCTCGGTTTTCATCGCCGGCTTGATGGTGGGCCGGACGCCGGAATATCTCGGCAAAAAGATCGAGGCGTACGACGTGAAGATGGCGATGATTACGGTGCTCGTTTTCTGTCTCGTCGTTCTCGGACTCACTGGCGTTGCGATCGTCTTCCCGTTTGGCACGTCGTCCATTTCGAATGCCGGTCCGCACGGTCTGTCGCAGATCCTCTACGCCTACACCTCCATGGCCGGCAACAACGGCTCGGCGTTCGCCGGGCTTAACGGAAACACGAACTGGTACAACCTCAGCGGCGGTTTCGAGATGTTGCTGGGGCGCTTCTTCATGGTGATTCCGGTGCTGGCGATGGCCGGAAACCTGGCGCGAAAGAAAATCGTTCCGGAATCGTCCGGTACGTTCCCGGTGACCACGCCGCTTTTCACGTTTCTGCTCATTTCCGTGATCTTGATCGTCAGCGCACTTACATTTTTCCCGGCGCTCAGCCTGGGCCCGATCCTGGAGCACCTGCTGATGCACGCCGGAAAGGTTTTCTGAGGCTGCCATGACCCCACAAACGGCTCACGAGTCTGAATTCATATCCCCGGCGAACATTCCGGACCCCACCCCGAATGTCGTTTCCAGGGAGCGCAAAAGGAAATCGCTCTGGACCGGCGGAATCATCGCCGGCGCGCTGAGGGATTCGTTCATCAAGCTGAACCCGCGCACGCTGATGAAGAATCCCGTGATGTTCGTGGTTGAAATCGGTTCGGTGATCACCACCTTCGATCTGGTGCGCGACCGGATATTGCATCTCACCGGATTCGGGTTTGAGCTTCAGATCACGCTCTGGCTGTGGTTCACGGTTCTTTTCGCGAATTTTGCCGAGGCAATGGCCGAAGGCCGCGGCAAAGCACAGGCGGACACGCTGCGCAAGGCTCGCGCGGAGACCATCGCCAGGCGCTTGTTGACGGACGGCTCGATCGAGGAAATTTCTGGTTCAAAGCTGCGCGCCGGCGACCGCGTGAAAGTTGTCGCGGGCGAATTCATTCCCGGAGACGGCGAAGTGGTCGAAGGCGTCGCGTCCGTGGACGAATCCGCCATCACGGGTGAATCCGCGCCGGTGATCCGCGAGTCCGGCGGAGACCGCTCCGCAGTAACCGGCGGCACGCGCGTGCTTTCCGATGAAATCATCGTGAAGATCACGTCGAATCCGGGCGAGACGTTTCTCGACCGCATGATCAAGCTGGTCGAGGGAGCGGAACGCCAGAAGACGCCGAACGAAATCGCGCTGAATATCTTGCTCTCGGGCCTTACCATCATTTTCCTGTTGGCGGTGGTCACGCTTCAGCCCATGGCCATCTACTCGGGTTCGCCCCAGTCCGTATTCGTTCTAATTTCGTTGCTGGTTTGCCTGATTCCCACGACGATCGGAGGCCTGCTGTCCGCCATCGGTATCGCCGGGATGGACCGCGTGGTGCAGCGCAACGTCCTGGCAATGTCCGGTCGCGCGGTGGAAGCAGCAGGCGACGTGGATACGCTGTTGCTGGACAAAACCGGAACGATCACGCTGGGCAATCGTCGCGCGACCGAGTTCATTCCCGCCCCGGGCGTGACGGAAGCTGATCTCGCCGATGCCGCGCAGCTTTCGTCGCTCTCGGATGAAACGCCGGAAGGGCGCTCGATCGTCGTGCTGGCGAAGGAAAAGTACAACCTGCGCGGGCGCGAACTTTCGGCCTACGCGGCGACTTTCATTCCCTTCACCGCAGTGACGCGGATGTCCGGCGTGGACCTCGACGGCCGCGAAATCCGCAAAGGCGCATTCGACGCAATCGTCCAGCACTGCGCGCGGAAAGGCAACCCGGTCCCGCCGCAGGTCGAAGAGGCTGTCAAAACAATCTCAAACGCCGGTGGGACGCCCCTGCTCGTCGCCGAAGATTGCCGCATCCTCGGCACAATCCACCTGAAGGACATCATCAAGGGCGGCATGCGCGAGCGCTTCGACCAGTTGCGAGCCATGGGCATCCGCACCGTGATGATCACCGGCGATAACCCGCTGACGGCGGCCGCGATCGCGCGCGAGGCAGGACTCGACGATTTTCTAGCGCAGGCGAAGCCGGAAGACAAACTCGCCCTGATCCGCAAGGAGCAGGCCAAGGGAAAACTCGTCGCCATGACCGGTGACGGCACGAACGACGCGCCCGCGCTCGCGCAGGCCGATGTCGGCCTGGCCATGAACGCAGGCACGCAAGCCGCGAAGGAAGCCGGCAACATGGTGGACCTCGATTCCAATCCGACAAAGCTGATTGAGGTGGTCGAGATCGGGAAACAGTTGCTGATCACCCGCGGCGCGCTGACCACATTTTCGGTGGCGAACGACGTGGCGAAATATTTCGCCATCATTCCTGCGATGTTTGCCGGCGCCTTTCCGGTGTTAAACGTTCTGAATATCATGGGACTGAAAACTCCGCAGTCGGCGATTTTGTCCGCGGTCATCTTCAACGCGCTGATCATCATCGCGCTCGTGCCGCTGGCTCTGCGCGGCGTGCGCTATCGTCCGCTGGGCGCTTCGGCTCTGCTGCGCTGGAACCTGCTCGTTTACGGCGTGGGCGGCATCATCGCGCCCTTTATCGGAATCAAAATCATTGATTTGATCATTACGCACGTCGGCCTGGCATGAGGTGCAAGGGACGGATCGAGATGAGCATTCAAAGGACACAGCATGACGGCCCTCAGCTTGTTCGGACTGTTCGCGGTCTCCGTAATGGTGCTGTGCTACGCCATGGAGAGCCGCCATTCCACCTTCATCCTGGCGTTCGCGGCCTCGTGCCTTTTGGCATCCGTCTACGGATTCTTGCAGGGGGCGTGGCCCTTCGGTGTGGTCGAAATCATTTGGTCGGTAATTGCATTCCGGCGTTGGTGGGCGGCCATCAAGCAGCCGCAGACGCCGGGCATCTAGCACGGTGCAGTAGAACGAGGCGAACATGAAAAAGAATCTATTAATTTCAATCTGGTTCACGCTGGCTACGACGGTGTTGCTCGGAATCATCTATCCGCTCGTGGTCACCGGAATCGCGCAGGTGGTATTCCCGAAGCAGGCAAACGGTGAGCTCATCAAGTCAGGCGACAAACTGGTTGGCTCGCATCTGATCGGCCAGCCGTTTACGGCGCCGGGATATTTCTGGTCGCGGCCCTCAGCGGCGGGCAACGCTGGCTACGATCCCACCGCATCTGGTGGATCGAATCTCGGTCCCACGAACAAGGCGTTGCAGGACCGCGTCACCGCTAGCGTCCAGCAGCTTCAGCCGACCAATCCGGGCGCGCCCATTCCGGCGGACCTCGTGACCACCTCCGGCTCGGGCCTAGATCCGGATATTTCTCCCGCGTCCGCCGCATTTCAAATTCCGCGCGTGGCGAAAGAACGCGGCATGAGCGAGCAGGACGTGCAGGCAGCCGTGGCGCGGCATACGAAGGGCCGCCAGTTCGGTTTCCTCGGCGAGGCGCGCGTCAACGTACTCGATCTCAATCTCGATCTCGACGCCACCCATCCGATGCACTAACCTTCTCTGTGCTAAACTAGGCCTAAGAGGGCCTTAATGCAGCGCGAATTCACGGCCGTAATCGAGAAAAAGGGGCGTTGGTACGTCGGCACAGTGGAAGAGATTCCCGGCGTCAATACGCAGGGCCGCACACTTGCGGAGGTCCGCAAGAATCTGAAGGAAGCGGTCACATTGATTCTTGAGACGAATCGCTCTCTTGCTGCGAAGGAACACACCTCTCAAGCCAAGCGCGAATTGATTTCCGTCCGCATCTGAGCGCACCGCGATGAAACGTCGCGACTTGGTCGGTCACCTCACTAATCACGGTTGTGAACTACTCCGCGAAGGCAGCCGGCACTCGGTATTCTGAAATCCCTCGAAAGGAACGACTTCTACGGTTCCACGTCATCGCGAGGTTCACGAGTTTCTCGCGCGGAAGATCTGCCGCGATCTCGGTGTCCCGGCTCCCGACTAGCTAGAGAATCTTCCGCTCGTTCTCGGCGATCGGAAGATCGTTGATGCTCGCGATCCGCCGGCGCATCAGGCCCTGCTCGTCAAATTCCCACAGCTCGTTTCCGTACGACCGGAACCACTGGCCCGCCGCATTGTGGCTTTCGTATTGGAATGTGACGGCGATGCGGTTCTCGGTCCAGCACCAAAGCTCCTTGCGCAGGCGATAGTCCAGTTCCCTCGCCCATTTCCTTCGCAGAAACGTCTTGATCTCCTCGCGGCCTCGAATGAACTCGTCGCGGTTGCGCCAGTCGGAGTCCTCCGTGTAAGCGAGCGCCACGCGCTCGGGATCGCGCGAATTCCACGCGTCCTCGGCCGCCTGCACCTTCGCTTTCGCGGTCTCAAACGTAAACGGAGGCTTGATAATCGGCGGCGCCATGGATTTGACCTTTCCGTGTGCCGGCCGTCGCTGCGGCTATTTCTCCGAGCGGGCCGGGCGCGCTTTCTCAACCGGCGGATCGAAGCGGTATCCCACCCAGGGCTCGGTGTGAATATAACGGGGATTTTTCGGGTCAGGCTCGATTTTCTTCCGCAGCTGGTTGATGAACACGCGCAAGTATTCGGTTTCCTCGCCGTAGTCCGGCCCCCATACGGCTTGCAGGAGCCGCCGGTGTCCCTGCGCTTTTCCTTGATTCGCAACCAGGTGGCGCAGCAGCTCGAATTCCTTGGGCGTCAGGCGGACCGCCTGCCCCTTCAGCGAAACAGCGCGCTTCTCGAAGTCTATTTTCAATTCGCTCGACACGAACGCCGGCATGGACTCCGCCGGCGCCGCACGGCGCAGTCCAGCCCGGATGCGCGCCATCAGCTCTTCGGAGCCGAATGGTTTCGTCACGTAATCGTCGGCGCCGGCATCGAGCGCCTGCACTTTGTCTTTTTCGGTGCCGCGCACCGTGAGCATGATGATGGGAATGTCGCTCGACGCCCGAATCTCGCGGCAGGTCTCCAGCCCGGAAATTCCCGGCATGTTGACGTCGAGCAGAATCAGATCGGGCCGCTCGTTGCGGATTTGCTCGAGCGCTTCGTCGCCCGTGCGTGCTTCCGCTACAGTGTAGCCCTGCGAGGTCAGAGTCGTGCGCAGAACCCGGCGAATCTGCGGCTCATCGTCAACAATAAGAATTTTGGCGGAGGTCATGTGTGCAGTGCCGCGGCCGCCGGTGCGGGCCGGCTGCGATCAATGGGCAACGTGAACGAGAAGACCGATCCGTGGCCGCGCTGGCTGGTCAGGCTGATCGTACCGCCGTGCGCTTCCACGATCGCTTTGGCAATGGGCAGGCCCATCCCCGTGCCCTCGACACTATAGCGCTGATCTTTGCCGCGATAGAATTTTTCGAAGACAAGCGCGCGCTCGGGATCGTCAATTCCGCTGCCGCGATCGGCGACGCTGGTAACCACAAAATCCCCGCTGGCTTCGGCCGTGATCGTGATCGGCTGATCCGGCGGCGAATATTGATTGGCGTTCTCGATCAGATGCACCAGCACCTCGCGCGCGCGCGCCACGTCCACGCGGGCACGCGGCAGCCCCTCCGCCACATTCACGCGAACCACTCGATTGCCCAGCGACGGCCCGCAACGGTCGAGAGCCGCCGCGATCACGTCCTCAATCGGGTGGGGTTCGACGTTCAATTCCACTTCGCCTGCGTCCAGGCGTGCCATCTCCGCCGCTTCGCCGACCAGCCGGTTCAGGCGATCGCTTTCCTCATTGATGATCGTCAGCAGCTCTTGCCTCTGCCCGGCGGCCAGGTTCGGATTCGAGATCAAATTCGTCACCGAGGCTTTGATGGAAGTGAGCGGCGTGCGCAGCGCGTGCGTCACCGCGTCGAGCAGCGCGGTGCGAAGCTTTTCCGCCTCGCGCGCAGCTTCCGTCTGCCCCACTTGCTCGACGGCGCGGGCGTGCTCCATGGCGACGGCGATCAGCGTGGCGATGGCTTCCAGCGTCTGCCGCGAAAGCACGGTGCCGGAAATTCCGAGGCTGCCAACCGGGTGCACTCCCATGCGCACGGGCAGAAAGCAGACGCTGTTGGCCGTGTCAATCACGGGCTCGTCGCGCGCCAGAATCGCTTTCAGGGTTTCGGTATCAAGTTGCGGCACCTCGGGACCCGAGCGATAGACTTTTTGCTTGTCGGCCAGAAACAGCGCGGTCGCGCCAACCTCGAAGGCTCGTACGATCTGGCCGGGAATGCGGTTCACCAGCTCCATCACGTTGCGCGATTCGAGCAAGCCCTGGCTGAACGAATACAATTTTTCCACGTCCCGCTGCCGAGCGGATGCGTCCGCGGCCTTCTGCCGTGCGCGCGTGGAAAGGTGGCTCGAGATCACCGCGACAGCCAGAAAGGCGAGCAGCGCCACCCAGTCTTCCGCATTGGCGACGCGGAATGTTCCCGTCGGCGGCAGGAAATAATAATTGAACGCCAGCATGGCCGCGAGCGACATCACCACGGCGACCGCCATGCCCCAGAACGTCGCAACGGCTAAAATGGCGAGGAGAAATGTGAGCGCGACCGTCGTGGCATTGACGGGAAGCACTTTGTGGTACAAAAGTGCGATCCCGAGGACGATGCCCAACGCAGCCGGAAATTGCAGGATACGAATCAGAATGCGTACGCGCACTGCGGCATTCTATCGTAGCTTTCCGAGCGCAGCTAAAAGAGAATAAACCCGTGCCGAAGACTCCTGACGAGTGGCTGGCAGTCACTACGCCCCCTGCAAAAACGAAGGGTGTGCTGAAGCTGTTCCTCGGATATGCGCCGGGCGTCGGCAAGACGTACAGCATGCTCACCGAGGCGATCCGCCGCCACAGCCGTGGCGAAGATGTCGTCATCGGCGTGGTCGAGACTCACGGGCGCAAGGGCATTGCCGAACTCGTCCCGCAGCTCGAAGCCGTCCCGCGCAAGAAAATCGAATACAAAGGCACGCTGTTCGAGGAAATGGACGTGGACGCGATTATCGCGCGGCGCCCGGCGGTCGCGCTGGTGGATGAGCTCGCGCACACCAATATTCCCGGCAGCAAACACCGCAAGCGTTATGAAGACGTCCTCGAGCTGCTGAACTCGAATATTGACGTTCTCTCGACCGTCAACATCCAGCACATCGAAAGCATCGCGCCCACGGTGAACGCGATCACCGGCATCGTCGTCCGCGAAACCGTGCCCGATTGGGTGCTGCAGCTTTCCGACGAAACGGTGATGGTGGACTTAACGCCCGAAGCGCTCCACAACCGGATGAAGCGCGGTGATGTCTACAACCAGAACAAAGTCGAGCAATCGCTGAAGAATTTCTTCCGGCGTGGGAACCTGATCGCGTTGCGCGAGCTGGCGCTGCGCCAGGTGGCCGAGCAGGTGGACCGCAGCCTTTCGTCCTACATGGACGAAAAGGAAATCCAGGAAAATTGGGCGGTCCGCGAACGCATCGCCGTGTGCATCAGCGCGAATCCGCGCGCGCAATATCTGCTGGCGCGTGCGGCCCGCATGGCCCGGCGCATGGATGCGGAGCTCTACGCCCTCCACGTGGAACTCGGTAAGGGCATGGACGCGCGCGACGAAAAATCGCTCGCCGCCAACCTGCAATTCGCGGAGAGCCTCGGCGCGAAGGCCGTGCGCCTGAAAGGCACCAGCGTCCCCGACGCCGCCGCGCAGTTCGTGCGCGAAAAGCACGTCACGCAGATGATCTTCGGCCGCACCGCCACCGAGGGCTGGCAGAAGCTCCTCTATATGAACGCCATCAGCCGCTTCCTGCGCGACGCCCCCGCCGTGGACGTCCACATCGTCACCCAGGAACCCGATTAACGACCAGCTTTTGCTTTGGTGGCACAGACACTCTTGTCTGTGCTCTTCGCACCGCCAGCGTCTCGCCGGCTCGGGATGCGAATCTTCTTCGTAGGGGCACGGCATGCCGTGCCCGGCAACCTTTCTTGGCAATCAGCTACCCATCCGCCCGGGCTTGACGCAACTATCACTCCATGCCCAATTCGCGAGCGTCGGGCCCGTCACCGCACCGGAGAAAAGTCCACAGGCGCACGCAATTGACGCCCGACCTCCGCTCTAGAAACATGGACGCATGGTCCACAAGACCGAAGTCATGGCGCGCTGTTCGCGTCCCGGACGGGTTCTCGGGGCGCGGTCGGCAGCTCTCGCAAGAGCGGGGAGTGGTGTGTCCGCCCATTTCAGTTCAGCTGTGGTGGTACGGGCGCTTGCTCGCCGCGATTGCGCTGGTCTCCCCGGCTTCGCCGCCAAATTACTCGACACACCATGCCGAGTAATTTCATGCGTAACTTATAGAAAACAAAGGATTGGCACCTCAATTACTCGACACACAATTGAGCGTGCGGCAGCACGCTGTTTTGCGCCCCGCACGTCACGATTCGCCCCGTCTAGCCACTCGCCACTAGTCACTAGCCACTTCCTGCTACTCATCGGCGGGCATATCGAAGCGCACGAGGCTGGCCTGGAATCCGCGCGTCCTCACGGCGCCGTAAACGATGCCTACGAGTATCCATGCGCCGCCTACGATTTGCGCGGCCCGGCTCAGGTGCAGACAGATGAAGAAGCAAATGGAAAATCCGAGGAGCGGAAACAGGAGGTTCGTCCAGCGCTTTTCGGGCGCGCGCAAGAAATACCGCACGAACGCCGCGGCGTTGACGCCCATGAACGCGATGAAGGCGCCGAAGTTGAGCAGCTCCACTCCGCGCTCGTAGTTGATGAAAAATGCACCCGTGAGCGCGATGGCTCCGATCAGCAGAACGTTGTTCATTGGAATTCGCCGCTTCGCCTCGATTGCTCCGAAAAATACGCGCGGCAGCGCGTCGCTGCGTCCCATGCCATAAAGCAGCCGCGCTGCGGCCAGTTGGGCGCCCATCCCCGATCCCACGTTCGCGATCAGAATCGTGAAATTCATCAGATGGAACAGAAAAAATCCGCCGACCTGCCTGGCCACGAGCGCGTACGCCGATTCGACCATGTCCTTGGGAAACGGTTTATCGCCCCAAACCAACTGCGCGCCGTAGACCTCGAGCGCGGAGAGCGCGCCGGTGATCACGCAAACCAGCACCGTGGCCAGCAGAATATTTCGCCGCGGGTTTTCGGCCTCCTCGGAAAAAGCCGAGATGCCGTCGAAGCCGATGTACGTGAGCACGGCGAGCGACGTGCCGCGAAAGACGCGGCCGAAATCGAACGTCTGCGGATCGTAGAACGGCTGAGTAAAAAATCCAGCGCCGTATTCGTGCAGTCCCCACAGCGAGCGAATCACGAACGCGAAGAAAATCACGACCACGATGATCATTCCCGCCGCGAGCGCTTCGTTGATTCGCGCCGAGGTCTGAATGGCGCGCAGGTTCAGCGCGGTGAACATTCCGGCGAAAGCGATGGTCAGCGCCCAATAGGGCACGCCGGGCAGAATATTTCGCGTGAGCTCGCTGCAAATCACGATGCAGATCAGCGGGTTCAGAATGTAGTCCATCACCATGGCCCAGCCGGTCACGTAGCCGAGCGCGGGATGGATTTCGCGGCCCACGTAGGTGTAGGCCGACCCTGCACTCGGATAGGCGCGAGCCATCTTTCCGTAGCTTATCGCCGTGAAAAGCATGGCGACCATGGCGATCAGGATCGTAGTGACCACGTGGCCGCGCGCTTCGTTGTTGATCGCGCCATAGATGCCCATGGGCGCAATCGGCTGGATAATCACGATGCCGATGATGATCAGATTCCACAGGGTGAGTGCGCGTTTGAGGTGCGCGGGCGATGAATCGGCCGCGGGCTGCTGGGGGGTTGCGGCCATCAGTGCGATTCGCCCGAATCGCCGAAGACCCCTTGCAGGCGAGTGAGCGGGATCGAGGCCGGCTCGATATTCCAGCCTGTCACCCGAACATTGAAATCGCCGTAAAGCGCATCGTAGGAGAAAAACTGCGCGGTGACTTCGCGCGATTCGCCGGGCAAGAGCGAAATGTAATTGTCGCTCCACACGACGGGAAGGAGTTCGGCGCCTTCTTCCTTGTTTGGGCCCTCATGGTCAACTCTGAGGCGCACTTGGAACGCGAGCTGGTCGCTCGCATTTTGCAGCTTCACCCGGACGACCGGGCCGTCGGCGCTTTTTTCAATCGCAGTCGCGACCTTGATCTTGCCGGCGCTCGGCAGAGGTTTAAGCGCGGTGAAATCCTCGTAGGATTTCACGGGCGTGAAGGCATCATTGTCCGCGGCGGACCAGTCGTAGACGTTCTTTTTGGCGGAGAGCCAGTAGAAATTCGTGCTCAGCACTTTGCCAAGATTATCTTTGAGCGCAAGATCCACAAAATAGATGGGCGACGCGGGCTCGAACGCTCGCTCGGGAAACGCCCCGGCTTTTGTGACGCCATCCGCAGCGACATCCACCGGAACAGTCACCGAGAATCGTTCGTGCAGCGTCGAGTCGAAAAGTCTAGCCGTCACGCTGAGTCCCGATTCGGCTTGATAGGTGCTGTTGACCACGGCGACGCTGCGATCGTCGTAGGAATATTGCACGTGCAGCGGCTCGCAGGCCTTTTTCACGCCGTAGTACCCGCCCGCAGGCTGCAGATAATAATCCCAGAGGTGCCAGATCAGCGAGGGCCAAGCGTTGTTGAGCATCCACTGGATCACGCCCGTCGAGCCGTACTTGTTGCGCGAGTAGGCTTCGAACATGGCGCGCTCGGAGTCGTAAGCCATGGCCTGCGCCTTGCGCTCGTAGTCCGCGAAATCGGCCGGCGGCCCATAGATGGCTTTCATCGTGTCGTCGAAATGCTGGAGATTGCTGAATCGCTCGGAGCCAGCGTGATAGTTCCACATGGCGTCGCCGGGAACGATGTGATCCATCGGCAGCATTTTCTGCAAGCTGCTCAATGGCGGGATCGCCGCGCCGGTGCCGATTTCGGTGGCGAAGCCGTAGGCTCCGCCGAATTTCGATGTATCCGCGAGCCAGTAATCCGGCGGCGTGTAGTCGTAGGGACCGCGCATCTTCACGCCCGAGCGCCCGGTGATGGGTGTGATGTTTTCCGACGCGGACGAAAGAACCGGATTCGGCCAGTCGAGATCTTTGAGCGCGGCGAGGAATGGGCGCTCGACCGCCGCGGGCGGCGGCTGATCGCTGCCATTGAGCCATGCGAGCATGCTCGGATGCGCTCGCAGGCGCGCGATCTGCGAGCGCTCGGAAGCGGTGGCGATATCAATGTCGCTCTGCTTCCAGTCCGACCATTTTTGCCAGTAATCGCAGCAGGTCCATCCGGCCATGACCAGAATTCCCTGTTCGTCGGCGAGGTCGAAGAACGCGTCCGACTCTGTGGGGCCTTCCAGGCGAATCGCGTTGAGGTTCAGGTCGCGCAGATATTCGAACTGCGTTTTCAGGCGCTCAGGCGATTCGCGCAGAAGCATGTCCGGCGCCCACCCACCGCCGCGGATGAGGATGCGTTTTCCGTTGACATGGAAGAGGCGATGGCCTTGCGGGTCAACTTCGGACGTGATTTCGCGAATACCGTAACGGATCGAGGCCGAATCCGACACTTTGTCGCCGAGCAAGAACCGCACCGACAACGGATGAAGCGCCGACGCACCCATCTGATGAGGCCACCACAATTCGGGCTTCTGAATCCGAAGCTCGGAGAAAGCATCCGGAGCAAAGCGAATCGCGCGGACTTCGCCGGCGTTGAGTGTCACATCCTGCCGAATCTGGTGACCTTCGAGTTCAGCCTGGAGCGTGCCGATCACTGGCGCGGTGCTGGCATTGCGCAGCTCGGCCTGAACGGTCAGGTCAGCCTCATCGAGCGACGCGGTAGGGAAATGAGTCGCGACCGCCGGATAGCGAATCTCCACAGGGCCGGTCGCGCGTACGGAGATTTCGCGCCACAGGCCCATGTTCTTATCGGGCGGCGTGGGATTCCAATCCACCCAGTTGATTCCCAAGTCCTTTTCCGTTTGGGCGATGGTTTCGACGGCCAGCACGTTCGGCTGATCCCGCACGAGCAGCGGCGTGATGTCGAATTCGTACGCGCGATAGGCGCCTGCGACGTCGCGCGATTCGGCAATCCGCCGTCCGTTGAGCCAGATGTTGGCGCGATTGTTAATCCCGTCGAAATTCAGCCAGACATGCTGCCCGTCGGAAGAAACCGGCGCGCGGAATTCGGTGCGATACCACCAGGAGCAGCGGAACGGGCTGTCCTTCGGCATGGACAGCACGGAAAACATTTTGCCGACGGGATACGTTGTCCCGGGAATCGAGCGCAGGTTGTCACCGAAGTAGGGATCGGGAAAAGTCTTGTCTGCGACGAGCGCAGCGACCACGGTCGAAGGCACGGTCGTCGCGTGCCAGCCGTCGGTGCGGAAGCCCGCGACCGAAATCTGAGCGCCCTTTGCAGCGACCTTGCATGACGACTGGAGCATCCAGCCGTCGCGAAGGTCAATACGCGCGTTCGCGGCGTCGGGCGACTGTGCGAAAGTCAGCAGGGGTAAAGCGAGCCCTACAAAAAGTGACGCGGCGAATTTCGGCGGAGAGGTCATCGCGCACCGAAATAATTCGGCGCACGAGCATCGTACATCGAAGGGCTATAGAGGGGGAATCTGCGAGACGCTCCAGCCGCCGCCAAGCGCTTTGACCAGCAGAACGCTCGCGGCCATGCGGCGCGTGAGGACGTCCACGGCTGAGCGTTCGTCGCCGAGCGCGGCACTCTGCGCCGTGGTCACTTCAAGATAGCTCGCGACGCCGCCTTTGTAGCGGCTATTTGAAAGGTCGAGCGAGTGCTGCGCGGCGGCCACGGCGGCATCCTGTATCTTCGCTTCGTTCTCGAGGATACGCAGCGCCGACAGATTGTCCTCGACCTCTTGAAATGCGGTCAGCGTCGTCTGCCGGTAGGTGTCCACGGATTTATCGTAGTTGGCGCGCGCTTCCTCGGTGACGCCGCGGCGCAGGCCGCCATCGAAAATCGTTTCCGCAGCCGATCCAGCAAGGGACCAGAATCCGCTCGGGCCATCAAGAAGATTGGTAATTTTCGAGCTGTCGAATCCTCCGCCGCCAGTAAGCGCGAAGATCGGAAAATAGGCGGCGCGGGCGACACCGATCTGTGCGTTCTCTTCTTGGACGCGGCGCTCGGCTGCGGCAATGTCCGGCCGCCGCTCCAGCAGCTCGGAAGGCAGGCCCGGCGGAATCGCGGGCGGCGGAGTCGTCAGCGGCAAAGGCTGCTGGCTAAACTGAGCGGGCGGCTTGCCGATCAAGACGGCGATGGCGTGCTCGAACGCGGTGCGATCCACGGCTACGTCCACGGCCTCTGCGCGGGTGGTTTCGAGCTGCGTTTGCGCCTGGGCCACGTCCACGCCGGATGCGACGCCGCCCTTATAGCGGCTGTCGGTCAATTGCAGCGCTTGCTCGTACGAATCCACGGTCGAATTCAGGAGTTGTTGCTGCGAATCGAGCCCGCGCAATTGGAAATAATCGAGCGCCAGTTCCGCGTGGAGGCTCAAGTCCACGTTCGCCAGATCTGCGGCGGTCGCTTGCGCTTCGGAACGAGTGGCCTCGACGGTGCGGCGCACGCGGCCCCAGACGTCCGGTTCCCAGGAGGCGTCAATGGGCGGCAGCTGATAATCCGCGTAAGTTATCGGAGAAGTGGTACCAAAAAGCGCCCTGTTCTGTGATTGGCGCGCGCCGGTGGCAGAAGCGTTCGCCGTGACGGTGGGAAAATACGCCGCGCGAACGGTGCGGATCGCGGCGCGTGCTTCGACGAATTGCGCCTGAGCCGCCTTCAACGATTCGTTCGAAACGGTAACCTGCTCTTCGAGAGCATTGAGCTGCGGGTCGCCGTAAACTTCCCACCACTTTCCCTTGGCGATCGAGTCGCTCGGCTGCGCGGCTTTCCAGTCGCCCGCTTCCTTATAAGCAGTGGGAGTATCTGCAGGCGGCCGGACGTAATTTGGTCCGACCGTGCAGCCGCCGAGCAGAAGTACGCCAATGCCTAAAACTTCCGCCCGGCGACTGCGCCAGTGTTTCGAAACCAGCCAAAACCGGCGAAACGCGATGGGCCTATTTCTTTGCGTAGGTGACTTTCCAAATTGAGTTCGTGCCATCATCCGTAACCATCAACGAGCCGTCGTTTGCAACCGTTACTCCCACGGGGCGGCCCCAGCATTCGCCCGCCGGCGTCACAAATCCGGTGAGAAAATCCTGGTATTCGCCAGTGGCGTGGCCGTTTTTCAGCGGAACGAGAACCACTTCATAGCCGGTGCGCACCGAGCGGTTCCACGAGCCGTGCTCGGCGCCGAAAAGGTCGCCCTGGTATTGTTTAGGAAATTGCTTCGCTTCGTAGAACGCGATGTTCAGCGAGGCGTTGTGCGGTTCCATCAGCACGTCGGGCACGATCGCTTTGTCTTTGAGCTCGGGATGTTTTCCGGGAAAGCGCGGATCGGGATGGCCGCCGGTGTAATACCACGGCCAGCCGTAGAAACCGCCCTCCTTCACGGAGGTGATGTAATCAGGCGGCAGGTTGTCGCCGATTTCGTCGCGCTCGTTCGTCGAGGTCCAGAGTTCGCCGGTTTTGGGGTTCGTCATCAGGCCGGAGCCGTTGCGGATGCCGCTGGCGTAAACGGCGATGGTCTTACCGTCCTGATTCAAGGTGTTGGCGTCGGCGACCAAAATGTTGGCGCGATGAAATTCGCTGGTGTCGGTGTCTATATCGGTGACGTTGGTATGCGAGCCGACGGAGATGAACATTCTCTTGCCGTCGAGTGAAAAGGCGACGCCCTTCGAGAAGTGGTTCGGGCCAGCCGGCAAATCGCCCACAACTGTTTCAGGCTCGGCGGTCGCTTTCAAATCGCCCGCTGCGTAGGGGAAGCGGATAACCTTGTCGGTATCGCCGACGTAGAGATATTTCGGATTGGGGCCGGGAGGATAGAACGCGAGACCGAAGGGAAGATTGAGCTTCGACGCGAACACTTGCATCTGACCCATTTTGCCGTCGGGACCGGTGTGGAACGCCAGCACCATGCCTTGATTTTGTGCGGCGACAAAGAAATCGCCATTGGGAGCAGTGATGATCGTGCGAGGGCTGATCGCTTTGCCGTCATCGCCTTTCAGGCTTTCGGCGTAGAGCTCGACCTTGAATCCGGCGGGAGCCTGGGGCCACATATCCCCGCGCGGCACGGGGCGCGAGAAAACGGCAGAGGATTTCGTCGCGTAGGGATCGGGCAAATCAGCAGCGGTGATGTGGTGCACGTTGCCGGGCGCTTCGCCCTTAAAATCCGTAAACACGCCCGGAGTGCCGGGTTTGGCATTCGGGTCCACCGCATGGCTTGGTGGTGGTGTGAAGCCTTGCGCGCCTGCGTATTCCTTTCGCGCAACGACGAAAAGCAACAGCACGAGGCCGAGAACGATGGCCGCGCTTCGATGGAAATGCTTCATTCTGATTCCTCCTGAGACCTGCCATTTTCTCGACGATTCTATATCTTAATCGAAGCAGACGGTCACTGAGCGGTGCCAGAACCGTTATCTCCGTCGGCATTGGACCCCGCCGTTACCACGCGAACTGTTTCTCCCGAAATCAGCGAGTCGGGCGGATTCGCAATTACCAAGTCGCTGGCCGTGATACCGGATACGACCTCGACCTCGCTGCCCATATCGCGGCCGAGGGTGATTTTTGTAAGCGCGGCTCGATTGCCATCCTGCACGGTGCCAACCTGCAGGCCATCAGATCGAAAAATCAGCGCGCTGACGGGCAGAATCAATGCCGGGACGCCTGACGGCACCTTCAGATGGACTTCGGTGTACGCGCCGGGAAGTATCTCGCCCAGCGGATTGTCCACGTCCACTTCCACAAGCAGGGTGCGCGAGGCAACGTCAATTGCATCGGCTGTCCGAACGAGTTTCCCCTGAAATTCGCGGCCGGGGAATTCCTGCAGCGTCAGTGTCGCGGTGATGCCAGGCTTGGCAGCCTGCGAATACTGCTGCGGAACGTTGATATATACGCGCATGGTTCGAACCGCGGCGATGTTAAATAGTGCGGTGGCCGGCCCGCCATTGCCTGAATTGATCAGGTGGCCGACGTCGGTATTGCGCGCGGTGATCACGCCGTCGAAAGGCGCGTAGATTTTCTCGAACGATTGCAACTCCTCGAGGCGTTTCACATTGTATTGGGCCGACGCGACCATGGCTTTCTTTGCGGCGAAATCGCCAGTCGCGTTGTCCACGTCCTGCTTCGACACCGAATCAGTCTTCAGCAAATCCTGATAACGTGCGGACGTGATTTCGGACAAATTGTAGTTGGCCTGGGCCGTATTCAAGTCGGCGCGCGCCTGATCAAGCTCCTGATCCACTTCCGGTGTCTCAATGTCCGCGAGCAATTGACCCGCCTTCACGCGCGCCCCGATGTCCACGTACCACTTCTTCAGATATCCATTTGTGCGGGCGTAGATCGGCGAATCCGTAAAGGCCTGGATGTTGCCCGGAAGAGTGATCTCGGCCAGCGGCGCGCCTAGCTTCGGGTGAACGACGGAGACCGAAGGCGTGGCCAGGTCGTTCGTACGGTCCTTGAGTTCCGCCCGGGCTCTCCGCCGCGGGACAATCCCTGCAATCACGACGGCCGCCACGATCAACAGCGCGAGAATCAGCCACAGCGTGCCATGTTTGGCACGCGGCTGCTCCGAAGTCCCTGCTTGCTTCCCGTCACTCACGCATTCCTCTTCATATGGGCCGGTTTAATGATAGACGATTTTCGGTCAGCATTCGTTTCACGCGGGAGCCCCGGCGGACGATTCCTTCCGATGCCAGCCATGCACGATGGCGAATACCACCGGGACGAAAAAGAGAGTCGCCCCGGTCGCGAACAATAGGCCGCCGATCACGGCGCGGCCGAGCGGCGCGTTTTGTTCGCCGCCCTCACCGAGGCCGAGCGACATCGGAAGCATGCCGATGATCATCGCGAGTGCGGTCATCAGGACGGGACGGAAGCGCGTGAACCCCGCTTCGAGGGCCGCTTCGGCGGGCGTCTTCCCGGCTTGCAATTTTTCCTTTGCAAAGCTGATCAAAAGGATGCTGTTCGCCGTGGCCACGCCCATGCACATGATCGCGCCTGTCAGCGCCGGGACGCTGATGGTGGTTCCAGTGATAAAGAGGAACCAGACGATTCCAGCGAGCGCTGCAGGCAAGGCCATCAGAATGATAAACGGGTCGAGCCAGGACTGAAAATTCACGACGATCAACAAATAGACGAGAATGATCGAAAATCCGAGTCCGGTCAGCAGGCCGACGAAAGACGAGTGCATCGTCTCGATCTGGCCGCGGACCAGAATCTGCGATCCTGCGGGCAAATCCTTCTTGCTCTGCGCGATGATGGAGTCCATGTCGTTGGAGACTCCGCCGAGATCGCGCCCGTCCACCGCGCCGAAAATGTCAATGGCGGACTGGATGTCGTAGTGCGTTGCGACTCCCATCTCAGCGCCTCGACTGAACGATGCCATGTTTCCCAGAATTTGAGGCGTGGCATTGCTGCCGGCTGCGTTGGCGACCGGTATGTTTTGAAGATCCTGCAGCGAGCCCACCTGATATTGGGGCGTTTGCGTCGCGATGCTGTAGCTGACGCCGGTGCGCGGATCGAGCCAGAACGCGGGAGCCGTCTGGAAACTACCGCTGAGCGCGATCAGGAGATTTTGCGCCACATCGCGCTGCGTAAATCCGACCTCTCCGGCCCTGGTGCGGTCCACATCCAGGTGCAGCTTGGGATAATTAAATGGCTGCTGGATTCGCAGGTCAACCATGCCGGGGATGAATTTCAGGCGGTTCATCAGGTTTTCAGCGAAATAGCGGTTGGCATCGAGGTTGCGGCCGACAATCTTGACGTTAATCGGAGCCGGGAGACCGAAATTCAAAATTTGAGTCACGATGTCCACCGGCAATTCGTAGAAAATCACGCCGGGGAAATCGCGTCCCAAATTCTTGCGGAGGGCGCGGACGTACTGCTCGGTCGGGCGGTGGTCGCGCTTCAACACGACCTGAATGTCGGCATCCCCGGGGCCGATCGGAGCGGAGGTGCTGTAGGACAAGTTCAAGTTGCTATAGGGTAGGCCGATATTGTCGAGAATCGTGCCGAGCTCATCGGCAGGAATCTCCCTCCGGATTTCGGTCTCGACGCGGTCGCACAAAGCAGCTGTGTCCTCGATTCTGGTTCCCGTGGGCGCGCGAAGATGGAAAATGAATTCGCCGCTGTCAACGCTTGGGAAGAAATCCTCTCCCACGAACGGAATCAGCGCAAACGAAAGCACGCAGCAGGCAAGAAAGCAGACGACAAAGACCCTTCTGTGGCGGACCGCCCCTTCAAGCACGCGATGGTAGCGATCCCTGAAACGGTCGAAGCCGGTCTCGAATTTTGCCTGCATGCGCACCAGGGCATTTCGCGAGCGCTCGATTCGCTCGCGGCGCTCCTCTTCGGTCTGTTCGACCAGCAGATACCGGGCCATCGTGGGGACAAGCGTGCGGGAGAGCAGATACGACGCGAGCATGGCGAAAACCACGGCTTCTGCCAGAGGCACGAACAGGTAGCGCGCCACGCCGGAGAGCAGAAACATCGGGACGAAAACGATGCAAATAGAAAGCGTGGAAACGAGAGCGGGCACCGCGATCTGGGACGCGCCATCCAGAATCGCCTGGATGATTTCCTTTCCCTGGTCGAGGTTGCGGTTGATGTTTTCCACTTCCACGGTGGCATCGTCCACCAGGATGCCCACCGCAAGGGCCAGCCCGCCGAGCGTCATGATATTAATCGTCTCGCCGATGGCGCTTAGGACGATCAGCGAACTCAACACCGAAAGCGGAATCGAGACGACGATGATCAGCGTGCTGCGCCAGCTACCCAGGAACACCAGGATCATCAATCCGGTTAGGCACGCGGCGATCGCCCCCTCCCGCACGACTCCGTTGATGGAGGCTTTCACAAAAAGCGACTGGTCAGAGAGGGGGTGCATATCCACATGCAAGGGCAGCGAAGCTTCGACCCTAGGCAGCATTTTGTAGACGCCGGCGATGACATCCAGCGTGGAAGCGTCACCCAGCTTGAGGATAGACATCAGTGCGGAGCGCTGGCCGTTTACACGGACAATATTGGTCTGTGGCGTAAAGCCATCCCGCACATATCCAACGTCGCGAATGTAAACCGTCGAGCCGTTCACCGTCTTAATCGGCAGATCGTTCATTTCATTCACGGTTTGTGGCGAGCCGTTCATATCCACCTGATACTCGAACGTGCCGATCTTTGCCGTTCCCGCGGGAAGGATGAGGTTCTGGGCATTGATCGTATTCACGATGTCGAGTGGGGACAGCCCCTTGGCCTGTAATGCCGCCGTATTGAGGTCCACCATGACTGTGCGCTGCTTGCCGCCGTACGGATAAGGGATCTCAATGCCAGGAATCGTTATCAGGCCTGTGCGGATAAAATTCTGGCCCATATCTGCCAACTGCTGTTCGTTGAGTCCGGGAGCCGAAAGACCCAGCTGAAGGATCGGCACGGACGAGGCGCTGTACTCAACGATGAAAGGCGGCGTGATGCCGGGGGGCAGGTTCCTTACGGTGCTCTGGCTGATCGCCGTCACTTGAGCAATCGCGAAGCCCATGTCGGTATGCGGTTGAAAGAAAACCTTGATGAGCCCGACACCGTTCAACGACTGCGATTCCATGTGAGCGATGTTGTTGACGGTCGTCGTCAGGGACCGCTCGAAATTGAATATGATCCGAGTGGACATCTCTTCCGGGGAGAGTCCCGTATATTGCCAAACGACGGTGATGACCGGGATGTCTATGTTCGGGAAAATGTCCACGGGCGTGCGGACGATCGAGACCACGCCCAGGATCAGGATCAGAATTGAGGTGACGATAAAAGTATAAGGGCGGCGTAACGCGAGTCGAACAATCCACATCTTTTCAGCGCTCCAAAGGTCCTTTTATGAGACGTGCAAATCTACCGTCAGGATTCCCCCATATTTCGGTTGAATCCATTATCGCACGCTCAGCGTCCGATCATTGAGGCTCGCGGACCGCCGCCTGCTGCCCGTGCGGCGCAAGCAAGCTATTGACGAATCAAACGGTGGCCCCCAAAATGCTTGCTGGAGTGTACTGACGCCTGTCGGAGGGAAATTCTGATGGCGATGACAGCGGTCAATATTGTCCTCCTGATTCTCCTGGTTTTGGCTGCGATCCTGTGCATTTTTGGTCCAGTGACAGCTTTGGGCGTGATGTTCTGGCACTGGAGCAAGGAATTGAAGGAAACCGCCCGCTTGCGTATGTCGAGATCAACGCAAATCAGGTAAGCGTAATCACTTACAGACTCGCAAGGATTGAGAAGTCGAGGATCTGGCCGGTTTCCAGCCGCACCATCCCGATGGGAGATGGCGGTAAAGTTTTTCCCAGATTGACGTTTATACCGAGAATTATTTGCGCAATTGGAGTAACGTAACACCTCGCGAGGCGAGGACCGTGGGTGATACTCCCGCGTCTACCTAGCAGGATCAACAAACCCACAGCTGGAAGTGGAGTTGCTGTTGGAGCAGAAGTCAAGTGGGGGGCCGCCTCGCCCGGGGGCGGATGGTTGTGGGGCAATCCTCTGGAGGAGAATTGCGCAGCAAAATTAGTGTATTAGGTTGGGTCCATATTTTCGCACTGGTGTGCGCGGCCACCGTCACGCTCTGGAGCTTCAGCGGACGAATAAGCAGACCGCGAGGACCCGCCGCTGATTCGAACCAACTGAGGTCACCCCACGGGCAATCGTACCTCGCGAACTCGGGTCCATCGGCATCCGTTGCGCGTCCGGTATATCCCTACTCTGTAATTCCGGGCGGAATCGAGAGTCGGGCTGAGCTGACGTATGCAGTCTTTCACGATCCCGTTGTCGCCGGTCACTACGCGGATTTCGATCTCTCGAAGGCTCACGTCGTTCGTCTGGATCGGGACCGGGCCATGTACGTTTCCTACCGGCTCGGCGACCACGTCTACTGGACAAAAAAGACGCTAAGGCTCTTCAAGGGCGAGACGCTTATTTCCGATGGAGTCCATGAAGCGCGGACTCGCTGCGGAAACCGCCTGTCCGATACTCCGCTCGGGCCGGTATCTCCAGCGCAGCCGCCCCCAACCGCCATGGCTACGCCGCTGCCGCCCACTCTGTTTGCCGTCAACCAGCCGCCACCTGGATTTCCGCTGGCTCCGCCGTTGCCGCCTCCTCCTCCGGGCTCTGTTCCTCCCAGCGGTCCGCCTGGAGGAGGCATTATTCCGCCGCCGATCTTCCCGATTGTGGGTGGAGGGCCTCCGCATTCGAATACTCCTATTCCGCCGCCCGTCAAAGTGCCAGAGCCGCGTACCTCAGTCTTGCTGGCCATCGGACTAGTGATCTTGCTGGCAGGCGGACTGCTACCCTGGTTTCAGAAAAAGCAGAAAGCCTGATTTTTTGAAGTGAAATTATTTCTGCGAGATGTATTTCTGCGTTGAAGTGAGCCCTTCCTGTGCGGCTTCCAGTTGTCGGACAGTTGGCGCCAGATTGTGTTTTTCAAAGCACTGCGCGATCGCTTTCCCGATCTCGTCGTATCGGCCGGTGGCCAGGGCGACCGCACTCGGCCCTGCGCCACTCAGCGCGATTCCAAGCAATCCGGGCATGCGCGGCAATGCAAGCACTTCGGCCAGACCCGGGATGAGCGATTGACGCGCCGTCTGATGCAGCCGGTCTTGCATCGCGTCCCACAGGAGTTCGTAGCGGCGGTCTTCGAGCGCGGCAACAAATAGCGCCGAGCGCTGCAAATTAAACACTGCGTCGGCTCGCGGGACGCTGGCGGGCAGTGCCGCACGCGATTTCTTTGTCTCGAGCTTTACGTTCGGCGTGACCACGATCAGGCGAATCACTTTCGGCCAGTGTTTCCGCACGGCGGCAACGGTCCCATCGGGGCGGCTGAATGTGACCACCAACCCGCCCAGCAGAGCGGCGGCCACATTGTCCGGGTGGCCCTCCATCTCGGTTGCGTAACGCAGCGTCGCTTCCTTCGCGATGGCGCGGCCGGTGACTGCAAATCCCAGAGCAATCCCTGCCACAGTGGCAGCGGCGCTGCTGCCAAGTCCACCCGCTACGGGTATTTCGTTTTGCACGGCCAGCCGCACGCGCGGCAATACAAAGCCCTCGCGTTCGGCCGTATGGCGCATCGCGCGGAAAATCAAATTTTGATCGAGATCGCTGGGAAGTTCTGAGGTGCCGCGCACGCCTCGGCTTCGCGCCAATGCTCGACCTTCCGATTTCGCGAGCAGCGTGGCCCGCACGCTCAGGTACATTTCCAGTGCGAGGCCCAGGCAGTCGAAACCCGCGCCCATATTCGCCGTGGAAGCGGGGACGCGCACTTCAAACGAGCTTTGCCGTGGGGCGGTCATTGGATTGGGTTGAACATCGCCAAAGCTATCGTCGTCGCTCGAGAGTCGCCAGAATCGCGGCTTTGTTTGCGGCCACGCGCTCCGGCGAGTTCTGAAACGAGCCATGAATCGGCTGCGGCGCCGCGGAACCATCCTTCGCGCCTGAATCAAGAGCCAGCGTCCCGCGATGATATGCGCTAACGTAGTCCGGATCCTTGAGCATGTGGCCGGTAAGCACGGCGATCACGTCTTCATCAGCTCGGATGTGCCCGGCGGCCACGAGTTTCTTGATTCCCGCGACCGTGGTGGCGGACCCCGGCTCGCAACCGATTCCGTCGCGTCCGATCATGGCCTTCGCGTCCGCAATTTCCTGCTCGCTTACGGAAATAACTTTTCCGCCCGAGCGCAGAACCGCGCGCAGCGCTTTCTTCCAGGATACGGGCGCTCCGATCTTAATCGCCGTCGCCAGCGTGCGCGGATTTTCCACCGGAGCCATGGTCTCCGGCAGATTCGCGCCGCCGTCCGTCTTTTTCAGGTCGAGCGTTGCAAACAACCGCGCGACCGGCGCCGCACCTTCCGCCTGAATCACGCTCAGTTTCGGCAGGCGCTCGATCATGCCGAGATCAAGCAGCTCCTGAAATCCCTTGCCGAGCGCGGTGCTGTTCCCCATGTTTCCGCCTGGCACCACCACGTGGTCTGGGACCTGCCACAGGCACTGCTCCATCATCTCGAACGCAACCGTTTTCTGTCCTTCGATCCGGAACGGGTTGATCGAATTCGCGACGTAGATCGAAGGATCGTCGCCGAGTTCCTGAATCAGCCGCATGCAATCGTCGAAGTTCCCGTCAATTTCGCAGACCAGCGCGCCGTAGTCCAGGGTCTGGGCCAGCTTTCCCGACGAAATCTGTCCGCGCGGCAACAGCACGGCGGATTGCAATCCCGCCCGCCCGGCGTACGCCGCGAGACTCGCAGAGGTGTTCCCCGTGCTCGCGCAGACCGCTGTGCGCGCGCCGAGCACCACGGCCTGCGTGATGGCAGCCGTCATGCCGGTGTCTTTGAACGACCCGGTCGGATTGCATCCTTGATGCTTCAGCCGCAAATCGTCCAGACCGCAATACTGCGCGGAGCGGGGTCCGTGATAGAGAGGAGTATTTCCTTCGAATAGCGTCACGAACGGGATAGGTTCATCGAACGGAAGCATTTCTCGATAGCGCCACACGCCGCTCACGTCGCGCGGATCGCGCGAAGCAGCGCGATCCGCCCAGCGCTTGCGCAGCGCGGCGGGGTCGCGGGGAGCATCGAGGTGGCAATCAATTTCGAGCGTCCCGCCGCATCGTGGGCACACGTAGATGCGCTCGCGAAGTCCGTAGGTAGCGCCGCATGCGGAATCAATGCATCGCTGCACGGCCTTCTCGGCCACCTTGTCCGCCGCCCGCGCAGTCTTTTCCATCATTTCAGGAACCTTTGGCCTTCGTTCCCGCCAGACCGAACTCCCGATGCGTCGCCGCCAGCGCCGCTTTGATTTCTTTCTCGAATACGACGAACGAAATGTTCGTCTCCGACGATCCCTGCGCGATGGCGATGATATTCACGTTCTCGCGCCCGACTGCGTTAAACGTCCGTCCGGCGACGCCCGGCGTGCCGCGCATATTTTCGCCGACCACGGCCACGATCGCGATGGTAGCGTCCATGGTAATGTGCTCGACCTTCTCGTGCGCCACATCCTGCGCGAACTCCTTGCGCAAAGCCTCGACGGTGCGCTTGGCATCGGCCGCGGCGACGATGAAGCAGATGTCGTTTTGCGACGAAGACTGCGAAATCAGCAGGATGCTTGCGCGCACCTCCGCCGTGGTCGAGAATGTGCGGCCCACCACGTCGGTCAAGCCCACGATTCCCGGGCCGCCGACGGTAATCAGCGCGACGTCGCGAATTGCGGTCAGCGCCTTCACGCCTCCGCCGTTGGTGCGTCCCTTGGGAGTGATTTTCGTTCCGGTGCGCTCCGGCGTAAAACTGTTGCGAATCCATACGGGAATGCCCGCTTGCGAAACGGCATGCAGCGTTTTCGGATGCAGCACCTTGGCTCCGAAATAAGCGAGCTCGGTCGCTTCGCGGTAGGAGATTTCAGGAATCGTGCGCGCGTCGGGAACCAGCCGCGGGTCCGCCGTCATCACGCCGTCCACATCGGTCCAGATGATCACTTCGCCGGCGCCCATCGCCGCGCCTAAAATTGTGGCCGAGTAATCTGATCCGCCGCGGCCCAGCGTGGTCAACACGCCGTCTTGCGTCGCGCCGATGAATCCGGTAACGACCGGGACCACGCTCTCCGCCAGCAGCGGTTGCAGGCGCGCCTCGGAACGCTCGCGCGTGCGATCCATCCGCGGATCGGCGCCGCCATGACTCGAGTCCGTCACAATCAGTTCAGTGGCTTCCACGGGTTCGCTGGGCGTTCCCAATTCCGAGAGCGCTCCGGCGACCATGGGTGCCGAAAGCCGTTCTCCCAGGCTGGAAATCGCGTCGAGCGAACGCGGGGTCAGTTCGTGCAGTAACGCCGTGCCCCGGCAGAGGCGTTCGCCTTCGTCGAAAATTTTCGCGAGGCACATCGCAACTCGCTTGCGTCTGCCTTCATCGTGAATGAGCGAAGCGAGCGCGGTCTCGTGCTGCAGGCGCAGCGAGGCAAAAATCACGTCCACCTGCTTGCCCTCGGCCAATGCCGAAAGGTTCGCAGCGTCAATCAGGCGATTGGTCACGCCGCTCATCGCCGAAACGACCGCGATAATCGGGCCTTCCGCCGCCGCCGCCTTCACGATCTGCGTGACGCGCGCGATGCACGAAGCATCGCCCACAGACGTCCCGCCGAATTTCATCACCCGCAATGACTTTTTCATGTCGTAGGAGGACCCGGCGCAAAGCAATTCGAAGTGGCCCGATGCGAAAACAACCTGGCGTTTACGATGGCCGCGCCTTCAAAAACTATACACTATGCGGGCAAAACGGCGCGACGCCTGATGCGCTTGAATGTCGCGGAAAACACACGGGAAAAACGTACGGAGCGGGAGTTTGATTGCGCCGGTCCCGCTGCTCCAGCCCCTCCCGATTCTGCGTGGCGAAAGCCGGGCGGAGCAGTGGGCCGGTCGCAATTAATGCTGGGCGACGAGTGCGGTGATCAAGGCGCTGGCCTGCGGTGTGCCCAGCCCGGTGACGTAGTCATAACCGGCGGAGGCGGTGCAGATGATGCCGCACGTTCCGTTGGTGCCCTGCGTAACCGCCCGGAAGTCGGTGTTGAGCCCGGTCTTCGCGAGCGCGTAAAGCGTGGTGTTGGTGCTAGAGAGGTTCGATTTGCGCGCAGCGGTTCGCATCGAGTTAGTGATGGCAATTAGCGCGGCCCATTGCGGCGTACCGGCGCTCGTCCCACCGATCTGAAACCATCCGGCATAGCCACTGATTCCGATGGAATCGTAAACAGGGTAGCCGGTGCCGGGATTTCCATCGTACGAAACGTCGGGGCTGCCGCGGTAGCCGTGCGAATCATCCGGTATACCGAACTGCGCCTGAAACGAAGGCTCGCGCTCGTAAGCGCTCAATCCGCCGCCGCTGCCGCTCCACGCCGTTTCGCTCTGGTAGCTTCCGTTGGCGTTCAGATACAGCGACGTTCCGCCGACACCGATCACATCCGGAGACGCTGCCGGATAAACTGCGCCCGTTCCCACGTCGCCCGACGCGGCAAGATAGGTCACGCCGTTCGAGACGAAATTCTTGTCCATGCTCGTTTCCCCGGAAAACTCACCGGCGGTCCAACTCATGGATACGGCCGAAGCGCCATTTTTCACCGCGGTGGTCACACCGTTGACCAGATCGCTCAAGCTGTTGCTCGGCGTTTCAACCAGAACGATCGTGGCCTTCGGCGCGATCGCATGCGCCCATTGCACATCCAGCGAAATTTCCACGGCCCAGTTGGCGTTCGCCACGGGCTGTTTTCCATTCGAATAGACTTTGCGGAAGCAGCCGTTGCCGCTGGTGCAGGCCGGCAAACTGAATTGCGCGCTGAATACGCCAAGGTCCGATTCCGCGTTGGCGTCATCGTACGCGTCCACGATTCCGATCGTCTGCCCGGCGCCCTGATTCGTTATCTGGTCAAATCCGTAGGCGTGGCGAACCTGCGCGGGGGAAAACGCGGAAGTCGGAGGCCCAGACGGCGCGCTCGCTGCCGAAGAATTGTCCGGAGTATAAATTGAGTAGTGCGGGCGCATGAAGCTCACAGGGTTTTCGCCGCCTTCGGTAAGGCGCGGCAGATTCGTGATCACGTGTTGCGCGTGAAGCGGTTGGCTGAACAGCAGCGCGCCGGACAGAACCACAAAACTGAGTGCGGATTTGCGGATTCCCTCAGTACGCATTTCGATTTCCCCCATCTGGAAGGCCCCTTGCGGTCGGGACCCGATGACTCGCTTCTTCCAACGAGGATGAGCATAGCGTCCGAAACGGGAGATGCCCTATAGGCCAGGTTTCTCAAACAGGTGGTACGAAGGTTCAGGTCGCAGACCTGTACTTCGGGACGGGAGAGAACCATAACCATTGTAATATCAGTAGTATACCGTTAGCGAAGATGGCGAAAGGTAGTTCCAGAGCCTTATGTCCGGCGGAGGCCGGTTTTGTCGGCAGCGAGTTTTCCGGTGTAAATCGCCATCCCCACGGCTGCGTCCATCCCGGCTTTTTCGAGGGCGCATACCTCGCGCATGTTACGGATTCCGCCCGCGGCGGTGATGGGAAGTTTGGTGACACGCTGAAGCTGCCGGAACCACGACAGGTCCGTTCCCTTCATCGTGCCTTCGTTGTCCACGAACGTGGAAAGGAACCCCGAGCAGAATGGCTCGAGCTCCGGAATCACTTCCGCCGGGCGAAGTCTTAATCGTTCGCGCCATCCGCGCACCACGATCCGGCCGCCTTCCGTATCCAGAGCCACGATCACGTGCTTGCGCCCGACGCACGCGGCAAGCTCGCCCAGAAAGTCGCGCGCGACCTTCCCATCCTGAAAAGCCGCGCTGCCGACGATGATTTTTTCCGCGCCCCACGAAAGAATTCTCTCGGCACGGGCCACGGTGCGGATTCCGCCGCCGACGCGCACTTTCCGATTTCCTCGCTGGCACAGCAGCTTGATCCATCGCGCGTTCGAACCTTTTCGCATCGCCGCGTCGAGATCAATGACATGCAGAATCGGATAATCGCGGAACCGGTCGAGCAAGCCGAGGACGTCGTCTACGGCGAGGGCGCGTTTGCGGCCGCGCACCAGCTGCACGGCCTTTCCGCCTTGGAGATCAATGCAGGGAATGATCATCGCGTCATCGGTTCATTCTTCGTCCGCCTACCGGCTTAGGCGAATGGGCACGCCGCGTTCGGCCAGGAATTTCTTCAGCGCAGCAATCGAACGCGTCTCCTGATGGAAAATCGAAGCGGCCAGCGCAGCGTCCGCTCTGCCGTCCGTGTAGACAGCGAGAAAATCGTCAAACGTGCTGGCGCCGCCCGATGCGATCACGGGCACCGGCACCGTAGCCGCGATCTTCGCGGTCAGCTCGCAATCGAACCCGCTGCATGTGCCGTCGCGGTCAATTGAGGTGAGCAGGATTTCTCCGGCTCCCCGCGACACCGCTTCGGCGGCCCACTTGGCCGCGTCGAGCCCCGTCGCGTCGCGCCCTCCGCGCGTGTACGCTTCCCACGAATCGCCTTTGCGCTTCACGTCGAGCGAGAGCACCACGGCCTGCGCGCCGAATTGCTGCGAGAGCTCCGAAATCAATTCCGGCCGCTCGACCGCCGCCGTGTTCACCGTCACTTTGTCCGCGCCCGCGCGCAGCACCGCTCGGCCGTCCTCCATCTTTCGAATTCCGCCTCCGGCCGTCAGCGGAATATTCAGCTGCTCCGCCACGCGGCGAATTGTTTCCAGAAACGTCGCGCGCCCCTGCACGGACGCGCTGATATCGAGCACCACCAGCTCGTCCGCGCCTTCGCGGTTGTAGCGCGCCCCGAGTTCGGCGGGATCGCCCATGTCGCGCAGTCCCTCGAACTCGATTCCCTTCACCACACGGCCCGCGTCCACGTCGAGGCACGGAATGATTCTGCGAGCAAGCGTCATTGGACGGATTCCAGGAAGTTGCGCAGGACCAGCGCGCCGGTCTCGCCGGATTTCTCCGGATGGAATTGCACGCCGCGCAGGCTGCCGCGCTCAAGTACCGCCGAAAACGGGAAACCGTGATCGCAAGCCGCCACCGTTGGCTCGGCCGTCGCAGGCGCTGCGAAGGAATGCGCGAAATAAAAATAGGCGTCGTCGGGAATGCCGCGAAGCAGCACGCTCGGCTGCGTGCGCCGCACCTGGTTCCAGCCGATGTGCGGAGATTTCACGTTCGTCGGCAGCGCGCGAACTACCTCCGGGAAAATGCCGAGTCCTTTGTCGCCCGGAGCTTCTTCGCTGGACGCGAACATCGCCTGAAGTCCCAGGCAGATTCCGAGAATCGGCACGCCCGCCTCGTAAGCGTGGCGGAGGGGCTCGGTGAGATTTCTCTCGCGCAATCCGGCGACGAATGCGGCGAAGTGGCCCACGCCGGGCAGCACGATCGCTTTCGCGGCGCGAAGCTGGCCGGGCTCGACTGCGCGTTCCGTTTCCGCTCCCAGCCCGCGCAGCGCGCGCTCGACCGACGGTAAATTCCCTGCGCCATAATCCACGATCGCGATCTTCACAGCAGCCCCTTGGTGGTAGGCAGCACGCGACGGAGCTGCTTATCGCGCGTGACCGCGAACCGCAGCGCCTTCGCAAACGCCTTGAAAATGGACTCGACCTGATGATGCGACGACCGGCCGTATATCAGCTTCAAGTGCACGTTGGCCGCGGCTGCCTGCGCAAACGCACGAAAGAAATCCTCCATCAGCTCGGTCTGGAAATCACCCACGCGCGCCGCCGAAATCTTGAAATTGCAGACGCAATATGCGCGGCCGGAAAAATCGAGCGCCGCAGCCGCCAGGCAATCGTCCATCGGCATCAGGAAATATCCGGCACGCAGGATTCCGCGCTTTGATCCCAGCGCCTTCTTTATCGCTTCGCCCAGCGCGATGCCCACGTCCTCGACCGTATGATGTTGGTCCACATCCAGATCGCCGCGCGCGATGAGATCGAGATCGAGGCCGCCGTGGCGCGCGATTTGCTCAAGCATGTGATCGAAGAATCGAATTCCCGTGGCGATATGCGACTTCCCGCGTCCGTCGAGATTCAGCCGCAGACGGATGTCGGTTTCCTTCGTGGTTCTGTGCAACGCTGCTTTTCTCATAGGATCTCTTTCAACTCGCGCAGCAGCCGCCGCGTCTGCGCGAAAGTTCCCAGCGTGATGCGGACGTAACCTTCGCCGCCGAAATCGCTCGAGCGGTCGCGGACCAGAATTCCTTTGCGCGCGAGCGCGGCAACGATTTGCTCGGTTCGCTCGCCGAAATGCACCAGCACAAAGTTGCCCGCGCTCGGAAAGCATCGCACGCCGAACCGCCTCATGCCGCGCGCGAATTCCACGCGGCTGCGGCGCACTTCGCGAACGGTCCGAGCGATGAAGCCCCGATCCTGCATGGCGGCTTCCGCAGCCACCAGCGCGGCGGCATTCACCGGATAAGGTGACTGAGCCTTTCTCATCGTCGCGGCCAATTCGCGATTCACGAAGATGCAGCCGAGGCGCAGCCCGGCAAGCCCCGCGGTCTTCGAAAACGTTCGCGTGACGATGAGATTCCTGTGCCGCCGGATCCAGGGAATTACGGTGACGCCGGAGAACTCAAAATACGCCTCATCAATCACCACCATCGTCCGTGGCGTAGCTTTCAGAATTCGCTGCAACTCTCGCGTGGACAGCAGGTTGCCAGTCGGGCTGTTCGGGTTCGGCAGAAAGAAGACACGCGGTCCGGACCGCAGCGCCGCCAGCACATTGTTCCACGGGAAAGACATGGCAGCGTCATACCGCGGCGCCAAGATTCGCGCTCCGGCCAGCTCCGAGTAAAAGCGGTACATCGCATAGGTCGGCTCGACCAGCAGCACGGTGTCTCGCGCCTCGACGAACGTATTCACCACCAGGCTCAGCGCTTCGTCCGTGCCGTTCGTCAGCAGAAGTTCCGAAGGCTCGACGCCGAAACACTTTGCGACTTTCCGGCGTACAGTCTCCTGTTCCGGGTATGCGGAAATGGAAGCGGCGCTGAGCTTCGCGAGCGCCCGGCGAACCGCCGGCGAGCATCCGATGGGATTCTCGTTGAAATCCAGGCGCAGCTTGTCGGTGCGACCCTCGAGCGGCGGATTATAGGCACGCATCCGCGCGACGGCGCGCCTGACTCGAATCGCCGGCTTCATTTCCGCACCTCGACGGATCGCGCGTGCGCAGCCAGTCCTTCCGCGCGCGCAAATTCTGCAACCACAGGCGCGAGGCGCCGCACGCCCGCGCGCGACACTTCCTGCACGCTGATGCATTTCACGAAATCGGAAACGGAGAGGCCGCCGCGCGTGCGCGCCACCCCACCCGTCGGCAGGACGTGGTTGGTGCCACTCGCATAGTCGCCAAAAGACTGCGCGCTCCAGTCGCCGAGGAAAATGCTCCCTGCGGATTCGATCCGTTTCAGCAGGCCGTCTGCGCCGCCGGGCAGACTCAAATGTTCTGGCGCGAAGCGGTTCACGAATCCTGCTGCCTCTGACAGATTTTTCGCCACGAGTACCGCGCCATTTTTCGCGAGCGATCTCCGCGCGAGATTCGTTTTCGGCAGATCCGCCAACTGCCGTTCGATCTCAGCAGCGACGGCGCGCGCCAGGCGCGCCGAAGTGGTGACCAGAACCGAAATCGCGTCGGGATCGTGCTCCGCCTGCGCGATCAAATCTGCCGCTATGAATCGCGCGTTGCCGCGCTGCGCAAAGACCAACGCCTCCGTGGGACCGGCGAGCATGTCTATGGCGCAATCGTTGCTCACAAGTTTTTTCGCGGCCGTGACGAAGCGATTGCCGGGCCCACAAATTTTGTCCACGCGCGGAATCGAGCGCGTTCCATATGCCAGCGCAGCAATAGCTTGCGCGCCGCCCACGCGCGCCACCCGCCGCACGCCGAGCTTTTCGGCGGCAGCGAGCAGCGCCGGTCCCGGCTGCGGGCTGGCGACTACAATCTTCCGCACGCCAGCCTCCTGCGCCGGAATTACAGTCATCAACAAAGTGGAAACCAATGAAAATCGGCCGCCCGGCAGATAGCATCCGACGGATTCGATCGGACGCACGCGCTGCCCGGCCCGCACTCCCGGCTCGACTTCGATCGTCCATTCCTGCGGCATCTGCCGCCGCGCGACGGCGCGAATATTGCGCGCGGCATGGTCAATCGCGGCTAGAAACTCGCGCGATACGCTCTTGCGCGCCGCGCGCATTTCCGCGCGCGATACCCACACATTCCGCGGGCCGAGCACCATCCGGTCGAGCCGCTTCGTCCAGGAAAAGAGCGCCGCATCCCCGCGGCGCCGCACGTCCGCAACGATGCGTGCGGCAACGCGCTCCGCATCACGGCTGCTTGCGCGGCGCGAGGCCAGCATTTTCCTTTCGTTTGCGCTAGTCAGCGGAAGAATGCGCATCAATACACGACCTTATTGAGCGGGTACTCGACAATTCCTTCCGCGCGGGCCGCTTTCAACTTGGGGATCAGCTCGCGCACGGTTTTCTCCTCGACGATCGTATTGATCGCGACCCATCCGGGATCGCTCAGCTGCGCGACGGTGGGATTGCGCAGCGCGGGCAGCGCGGCCAGCACTTTGTCGAGGTCGTCGCGCCGCACGTTGAGCATCAATCCCACGCGGCTGTAGGCTTTGATCGCGCCCTCAAGCAGCATGGCCATGTGCGCGATTTTTTCGTGCTTCCACGCGTCCTTCCGGGCCGCGCGGTTGGCGATCAGCCAGGTCGCGGATTCCAGCAGCGTATCCACCACGCGCAGATGATTGGCGCGCAGCGACGAGCCTGTTTCCGTCACCTCCACAATGGCGTCGGCCAGCTGCGGAACCTTCACTTCCGTCGCGCCCCAGGAAAATTCCACGCGCGCCTTCACGCCGTGCTTGGCGAGATACCGCTCGGTCATCTTCACGGCTTCGGTCGCGATCACCTTTCCTTCCAGGTCGCGCACGCTCTGCATCGGCGAATCCTCGGCCACGGCCAGCACCCAGCGCACGCGCCCGAAGCTCGTCTTCGAATAGACCAGCTCGATCACTTCCTCCACGTCCGCGCCCGTTTCCAGAATCCAATCCTTGCCCGTGAGGCCGGCATCGAGCGCGCCGCTTTCGACGTACCGCGCCATTTCCTGCGCGCGGACCATCATGCATTCGATGTCCGGGTCATCAATGGTTGGATAGTAGCTGCGCGAGCTGACCGAAATTCGCCAGCCGGCCTTCGCAAATAGCTCGACGGTGGAGTCCTGCAGGCTTCCCTTCGGGATGCCGAGTTTCAGGCGGCTCATTATTTTTTCCCTTTCCCGTAAAGTTCCTCGGGTGAAAGAACGCGCTCGGCAATCACCTTTGCATCGCCTGCGCGATCGATCTGGCGGAAGAAGCAGCTGCGATAGCCCTCGTGGCACACGGCGCCGCCGTCGAGTTCTGCGCGCACCAGCAGCGCGTCCTGGTCGCAATCCACGCGCATCTCGCGCAGCAGCAGTTTTTGGCCGCTGCTCTCGCCCTTCATCCATAGTTTTTTGCGCGAGCGGCTATAGAACGTGACGAAGCCGGTTTCCTGCGTCTTGGCCAGCGCCTCGCGGTTCATGAATCCTAGCATCAACACTTCGCCGTTCACGGCGTCCTGCACGATGGCAGGAATCAGCCCATTTTCCTTTTCGAAATCGAGTTCCATCTTAGCTCCTGGGAAAATTGTCTCGTAAAAACAAAAAGCCCGCCGGCGCTTGCCGCGCCAGCGGGCTGATAAGTGCAGCTAATTTCGATCCAGCTAGCCACACCGCCGCGGGCACGGGTTCACGTGATGGTGTTGGCTATGATGTGTCCGCAGCAGTTTCATTGCGTCACTAAAATTATGATAAGCGGCGGCGCATGTCAAGCGTGGAGTCCTGTGGACTTGCTGCCGATTGCCGATTCCGCGCGGGCATGATTGAATGCAAAAAGTGTCGCGCGGCTGCTCGGTTTCTGCCAGCGGCGGCGGATTGAGAGGGGACTCGTGATAAGCCTGACGCATACCAAGGCGAACCGCAGCATTTCATTTCCAGCCGGCGCTCTAGCCGCGCTAGCGGTCGGCGCTTTTGCAATCGGAGCGCTGGCTATCGGCAGGTTGGTGATCGGGAAGCTGGCAATCGGACGCGCCAGAATGAAATGTCTGGAGATTGACGAGTTGAAGGTCGCGAAGCTTCGTGTCGGAGAACTCGTAGTGAGCGATTCGTTGACGCTGCCGCCGAGAGATTAGAGATGAGGATCTTCTAATTACTTTGACGTTTCCAACTTCGCTACGGGCTCAGCCGGCGCCTCATGCAGAGTTCGCAAGACACGATTCACATCCGCCTGAGATACGGCCCGTGAAGTTTTTGGATTCTGGAAGAAAAGGAAGTCCAGGCCGCTCGTGTCCGAGTGGAGTTCAACGCTTACCATCCTGGCATTCTCCGGTCGCCCGAGCTGGAATCCCCTAAAATCGCCGGCTGCGATCTCGAAGATTCCGGTTGAACCATCCTGTGAAATTGCGAATGACTTCATTAACAACAGCATTGATTGGGCAACGGCCTGTTTCCTGGTAACAAACGGACTAACCTTGCCCGGGCTAGCCTCCAGCATCATTCGTTGAAACGCGTAGTCTGACTCAAGCGCTTCGTCGCCATATACGTTTCGAAACGAATCGCGATCAGTCTTCGTGCTCGATATGATTTCATTTACGAAGTCGCGCGGCGAGGAATTCCAGACAGACAGCACGTTTCCCGCTCGGAACGCGATGAGCGCTTTGTTCCCACCGGTGATTCGACTCTTTGCGTCGTCCACGTCGTCCCAAGGCACCTCAAATTCATATCCGAAATAGGAAAGCTTTCTCCCCGGCGTCTGAGAAACGGACAGATCCTGAAGTTCTACCGGGACTTTCCAAACGACCGGCTCCTTGTGGGCGATATAGCGAGCTTCGATCGCGAACAACGTTTGAACTCCAAACAACCAGCCATAGATCACGCACACAACGACCGCGATCCCCCAACTAACAAGTTTGCGCCGGCGCGTCGCCACGGTTCCCACACCCTTATGTTGGTGATTATTTCCTCGCGGCAATACTGGCCAATGGTTCAGGTGTATTCATCTGGCAACGTGGAATGGGGTTCTCTAGTGGCTAGCGGTGCAGAATCGCCAGCGCTGCCAGTCCCAGCGGTAGCAGCAGCGTGAGCGTCATGATGATCCACGCCGAAGCGTGCGCGAAATTGACGGTGTAACCGATGCCGACGCGCTTCTCGACAAACAGCGCCGGGTCATCCGGATTGAAATAGAAGAGTCCGTACTTCCAGCACGCGTCGGGCGAGCGACCTCCGGGAATGTTCGGCGACGGCACGCGTTCTTGCCTGAGCCATCCGCGCAGAAAAAGCGCGGAAGCGAGAATAACCACGGGCAGAATCACGAGCGTCGCGACAGGCGGGTTCCCCGTCAATGGCAGCAGCGCCACCATGGACAAGACCGCTGCAACAAAAAATTCAACGCCCAGCAGCACGATGCTGAGGCGATGCGCAAAAACTCCATCGGCCGGCCCGCCTGAAGCGGATGGCAGTCCCCTCGCGGAATGCGATATCGCGTACGAGAGCAGGGCAATGCCGATCACGATAGCCGCGCCGAAAAGCAATGGCCCGTACACACCTTGCGGGGTCCGCGTGGACCATCCGTTGGGCATGCCATCAACGCCCCAGTGAACCGGAAACCGATCCGGGATTTCGCTCCAACGGGCCTGGAGATAGCAGGCGACGGCCAGCAGAATCGCGAAGGGTCCGAGCTGCAGGATTAGCGAACGAGGCTTCATTACTCAAACCCTCACCGCAGCAAATCTTCGAGTTGCACCTTCACGTCCGTTTTTGCGTCGCGGTATTTCACGATCACCGGCGTGTAGAGCGAAAGATTCCAGTCTTTGCCGCGTCCCTGCGCGATAGCACGCGACCCGGCGACCACGACGGCATTCTCGGGAATCACCAGCGGCTCGTCCGCGCTCGCGCTGTGCACGGCGCCTGTGACAACGTCGTACACTGGAGTCGAGCGGTTGAGGACGGTTCCAGTGCCGAGCACCGCGCGCCGCTTCACCACCGTGCCTTCATAGACGCCGCAGTTCCCGCCGACGAGCACTTCATCTTCGATGATCACCGGCAGCGCCCCGACCGGCTCGAGCACGCCGCCGATTTGCGCCGCAGCGGAAATATGGCACTTCCGTCCAATCTGCGCGCAACTTCCTACGAGCGCGTGCGAATCAATCATCGTTCCTTCGTCCACATACGCGCCTGCGTTGACGTACATCGGCGGCATGCAGGTGACGCCCTTGCCCACGTAGCAGCCGTCGCGAATGCTCGAGCCGCCCGGCACGATCCGCACGCCAGACTCCGCGGACATATTTTTCACGGGGTAAGTGGATTTGTCGAAAAACGGCTGGCGCGCGGCGTCAATGGACATATCCACAATCTTGCCCATGCGGAAGCCCAGCAGAATGCCCTTCTTCACCCACGGATTCACGCGCCATCCGCTGGCCCGCGCGGAATCCGGCTCGGCCGCGCGAATTTCGCCCGCGTTCAGCGCGTCCTTGAATTGCTGGAACAGGCGCAGGTGCGCGTCGGTGTAGCGCCCCGGATTTTCGTCGAACAGGCGTTCGATTTCGGAGCTGATTTCAGCGGGCAGCATAGACCTGCTGAACCAGCCCGACGCCTTCGAGCGCGCTGCGGATTTTTGCGAGGTTTTCCGGTTTCGGCGCGACGATCGGCAGCCGGAACACCGGCTCGAGCAGTCCCATCAACGCCATCGCGGCCTTGGCCGGACCGGGATTCGTCTCCACAAAGTTCGCTTCCATCAACCGGAAATAGCGGTCGTGAATTTCGCGCGCGCCGGCGAAATCATTCTCGAGGCAAAGCTGAACGATGCGCGTCATCTCCGCGGGAATTTCGTTCGATACCACCGAAATCAGGCCGCGTCCGCCGAGAGCCATCAGCGGAATCGTGATTCCATCGTCGCCCGAAAGCACAGCGAATCGCTTGGGGACGACCGACAGCACTACGGCCATCTGCCCGATATTTCCCGACGCTTCCTTCACGCCGACGATATTCTCGATTTCCGCGAGCCTTGCGATGGTGGCCGGCTCGATATTGACGCCCGTGCGTCCGGGAATGTTGTAAAGAATGATCGGCAGCGAGATCGCCGCAGCGATGGCTTTGTAATGCTGGTAAAGACCCTCCTGCGTCGGTTTGTTGTAGTACGGCGCCACGGAAAGAATTCCGCTCGCGCCCAGCTTTTCAAACTCGCGCGCCATCTCGATTACGTGCGCAGTATTGTTACCGCCGGCGCCGGCGACCACGGGAGTCTTGGTGCGGCGTGCCTCTTCGATCGTGATTTCCACCACTCGCCTCTGTTCCGCGGCGCTCAGCGTGGGGCTTTCGCCGGTGGTTCCGCAGGGCACCAGGAAATTGATCCCGGCCGCGATCTGGCGCTGTACCAGCTGTCGCATCGCGGTTTCATCGAGTGAAAGATCCTGCCGAAATGGTGTGACTAGCGCAGTTCCGCATCCTGTAAACATTTTTCCCTCCTTACCGTCCACCTTACTCCAGCTCGCTCACAATCTCCCGAAAATCAAAGAAGCCTTTCTTGCCGGCCACCCATCGCGCCGCACGCAGCGCCCCGCGCGCAAATCCTTCGCGGCTGCGCGCCGTGTGGCGAATCGTAATCGTATCGCCCGCGGAATCGAAGCCAATCTCGTGCGTTCCGGGGTTTGCCCCGGCGCGGCTGCTGCTGGTATCAATCGGTTTCGTGTAGCCCTCTTTTTTCATACGCTCGACCAGCGCCAGCAGCGTTCCCGAAGGCGCATCTTTTTTCGTCGCGTGATGAATTTCCCAGGCCCATGCGCCGTATTCCGGCTGGCGCGCCAGCAGCCGCGCCGCCTCCGCCACAATCTGATTGAACACGCTCACTCCCACCGAGAAATTCGGACTCCAGACCAGGCCCGTCCCGGCGCGCTCAACCGCCGCCCGCGCACGCTCGATTTCGCCAAACCATCCCGTCGTCCCAATCACGGAGTTCACTCCCAGCCGCGCGAGGCGCTCGATATTTTCCGGCGCCGCCGACGGCGTCGAAAATTCCACCGCCGCATTCACGCCGCGGAAATTCGCCTGCGTAAAGCCCTCGAATTTCGCATTGTTGTCCACGTCGAGACGCAGCTTCACGTCGAATCCGTATTCCGGAGCGAGCCGCTCGATCAGGCGCCCCATTTTTCCGTATCCGACAATCGCGAGATTCATTCGCGCCTTTCCTAGGCCTTCGCCATCAGCTTCTTTACCACGTTCGCATACATTTCGACCGCTTCCGAAAGCTCGCGTTTCGAGATGCGCTCCTCGGACGTGTGCGCCACATGGATGCTTCCCGGCCCCAGCAGCAGCGGCTCGCCCCAGGTTTTGCCGAACACGGGGACATCGGTGGTGAACGATACAACCGTCGTGGGCATCCCATCCACGCTCGCGAAATGTATCGGCGGAAGGCAAAGAATCTCGACCAACTCCGCACGCTCGCCAACGGCGCGAGTGAAAGCCTCGCGAATCGGTGCCGGATCGCCCACCAGCCGCACCATGATCTCCGCTTTGGCCGCGTCCGCAATCACGTTGGGCGCGCGGCCACCAGAAATCGTGCCGATATTCATCGTGCAGCGCCCCAGCAGCGGATCCGTCGGCAGCGGAACCTTGCGAATCGCGTCGAGCGCGTCGAGCAGCTTTTCAATCGCAGATTCGCCCAGCTCGGGATAGGCGGAATGCGCCATCTTCCCGCGAGCGATAAGCTCATAGCGCAGGATTCCTTTGGACGCGAGCACCAGCTTATTCTCGGTAGGCTCGCCGTTCACCAGATACTTCGACCCGCGGGAGGCGCGCGCCGCAACGGCCGCTCCCGCGCTGTTGCGCTCCTCGCCCACCACGAAGAGGAGCGCGAAATTCTTCACGCCTTCGGCGAGCAGCTTCTCCGCCGCCGCAACCATCGCCGCGATGATTCCCTTTGCGTCGCACGCGCCGCGACCCCAGATGAATTCCGCATCCTCGCGCGAGGGATAAAACGGGGGCACGGTGTCGAGATGCGTCGAGAGCGTCACCGCGGGCTGGCCCCACGTAGCCAGCACGTTGAAGCGGCCTGGCTCGACTTCCATCCGCTCGGCGCGTCCGCCCGTGCGCGAGGCGAGCTCCGCCAGATGATCGTGGAGGTACGCCGCGACCGGGCCCTCATTTTCCGTAATGGACTCGATATCCACCAGCGCTCGAGTCAGCTCGTACGCATTCATCGGTTACCTGCTTTTGGGAATGGAACGAAACGAGAAGGAAGGATACGCGAGAGGCGCCGCTCGTGTCTTCACTCCTCGGTAGCGCTCCACCCGTCTTGCAACGGATGACAGTGAATCCGCCTTTCGGCGTATTCCCCAATCGCCGTGACTCAGCTATCGCGACGATTTCGGCGGAGCATCCTGCCTACAACCCCTTTCGCCCGGCCTTCCGAAGCTGCCCGGAAGTTTCGGCCCGGCTACTCATGGCCTCCGCACCTCTACCAAGAACATTTGAAGTTTAGCGGTGCGGTTCGAGTGAGTCAAGCAATCGAAAACGGTAGTTGTCAGCTAAGATTCCAGATGCTGACGAGCGCCAGAATCGAGACGATTGAAAATATGGCTCCGACAATGCGGAACAACCACGTCATTATTTCCGTATTCTTTTGCCGCCATTCCGGCGTCGGAGGGGGATTGAATCGCGGATGGCGTTCTCGAATTCTTGTCGTCCAATCGTTGTAGCGAACCGAAAGCGCCCTAGCCCAGACGAACAGCGCAGCCCCGCAAATGACCGAGCAACTCCATTGCAGAACGAGCAAATTGTTGTGCATTGCTCCGTCTCGGTACTTGGATTCGTCGTCGAGAGGTGCAGTTTATTCGATTTGCCGTCGTGTCGAGTAGAAAATCCGGAAGCGTGCGGCTTGCAAAGAGAGAGCCGCCCGGCTCTCGGAGGGGGAGTTGGAGGAAACTAATTCGGAAGCAGAACCGCATCCACAACCTGCATCTTCCCTGCCACCGGACGGGGGCCGTGGCTTTTCGCAGCAGAGTTTGTATGATGGTGCGTCATGATTTCTCGACGCCGCAAATCGCCGCGCAGCGCAGATCCGATGGACTACACGCCGTCCTACGCGTACGAGTCCGCGGCACGCGGAACGCGCGCTCTCTACTGCGAAGGTGTTTCTCTCGCCCGCATCGCGGACGAAGTCGGCACGCCTGCGTATGTCTATAGCCGCGCCAGCATCGAAGCAGCCTATCGCCGGCTCGATCGCGCGTTTGGCTCGCTTCCGCACACGATTTGCTACGCTATGAAAGCGAACTCGAATCTGTCCGTGCTGCGCGTGCTCGCGCGGATGGGCAGCAGCTTCGACATCGTTTCCGGCGGAGAGCTTGACCGCCTGCGCCGCGTCGGAGTTCCCGGCAATCGCATCGTGTTCTCGGGCGTGGGAAAAACGCGCGAGGAGATTCGCGCCGCGCTTCGCTATGGCAAGAAGAGTTCGCGCAGCGGCAGCAGCGGAATCTTGCTCTTCAATGTTGAGTCCGGCGCGGAGCTCGAAGTGTTGCTGAGTGAAGCAGCGCGGCACGTCGCGGCGGGCGGCGCTCGCCCCTCTGCCGCCATTCGCGTAAATCCCGACGTACTCGCGGGCGGCCACCCTCATATCGCCACCGGCGCTCATCAGCATAAATTCGGCGTGGATTGGCAGGAAGCGCGGCGGCTGTATCTCGCGCACAAGGATTCCCCATGGGTTGCGTGGCGCGGAATCACGGCGCATCTCGGCTCCCAGATTTTCAGCGTCGCGCCTTATCGCCGCGCTCTCACGCGGCTCGCGTCCTTTGTGCGCGATCTGGCGAAAAATGGAATTCGCATCGAGTACCTCGACATCGGCGGCGGACTTGGCATTCGCTATACGGACGAAGCCGCGCTTCCTCCCGCTGCGTACGCGAAGGCGCTCGCCGAAATCGTCCGTCCGCTCGGATGCCGCCTGCTGATCGAGCCGGGACGCACTCTCGTTGGCCCGGCTGGCGTGCTGCTCACGCGTGTCCTCTACGTGAAGGGAAATCACCGGAAGACTTTCGTCGTGGTGGACGCGGCCATGAACGATCTGATTCGCCCGGTGCTCTATGGCGCCACGCATCCGATCACGCCCGCCGTTCGCGCTGCCGGCGCTGCCGTCAAGAAAACGCGCGTGGACGTGGTCGGTCCTGTATGCGAATCCGGAGATTTTCTCGCCCGCGATTGGCCGCTTGAGCCAGTGAAATCCGGCGACCTCTTGGTCGTGTGGACGGCGGGCGCCTACAGCTTTGCGCAGTCCTCGAATTACAATGGGCGCCGCCGTCCCGTCGAAGTCCTCGTCGAAGGCCCGCGCTTCCGCGTCGCGCGCCGCCGCGAAAAATACGACGACCTCGTTCGCGGCGAATCGGTATAGCCTATGCCTCTGTTTCCCGCTTTCCTGAAATTGACCGGCCGCCGTTGCCTCGTCGTCGGCGCCGGCCCAATCGCGCAGGAAAAAATTGAAAGTCTTCTCCGCGCGGGGGCGAGTGTGCGTGTGGTCGCGCCGGATGCAACAGAATCCGTCCGCGCCTGGGCTCGCGCGAAAAAGATTCGGTGGCACCCGCGTAAGTTCCGCCCAGCTGATCTCAAGGGAGTGTTCCTGGTGGTCGCCGCAACGTCCTCACCTGCGCTGCACGCAAGGATTTTCCGGCAAGCCCGGCGCCGCGCTCTTCTGTGCAACGCAGTGGACGATCCCGCTCACTGCGATTTTTACTACGGGGCCGTCGTCCGGCGCGGCGAATTGCAAATTGCCATTTCAACTGGTGGGCACAGCCCGGCGCTCGCGCAGCGGCTGCGAAAAAAACTCGAAAAAGAAATCGGCGCCGAGTACGAACACTGGCTGAAGACACTCGGCGCCGCGCGCAAACGCCTTTTTGCGAAATCGCTTTCACCTGCACGACGCAAAGCTCTGTTGCACAGCTTGGCAAGCGAAATTTCGTTCGAAAAGTTTCTGCAACACCGCAACGCAAGGAAAAAATGAGCCTCGCGCGAAGGGCCTTTACACTTTCTTTACGCTGGAAAGCGAATTAAATCAGGAAGTTGGGGCCAAATTTGGAAGACGAATACGTCCAATCCAATATTCGACGAACGCGAGAAGCAAAACGTCTGATAGTGTCTCTGCATTCGCCGATGCGGCCGGGTCCCGGCATTCCCCCCCACCCAAACCTTCCGTGACCCGGCCGGTCGCCGAAAGCCCTCAGAAGATCACCCCGCAGCTTTCCCCCGCTTCTGTTCCAGCAATCCCTCTCCGCGCTGTGCCGCTTCATTCACCAGAATTCCCATCTTGGGATGTGCTGGCTCGAAATCCGCTGAAAAGCCCTGCTCGCGCAATTCTTCCGAAGTCATGGGCCCGATCGAGCCGATCAGGATTCGCTTGAATGCGCCGCGAAGCGCCTGCTCCAGATTCATTTCTCGCGCGATTCGCAGCAGATGCGCGACCTGAATCGAGGTCGTGAACAGCGCCACATCAATTTCCCCGTGCGCGATCGCTTCCACCGCCGCTCGCAGCGGTTTAGTATCTTCCGGAAGCGCCCACTGGTAGACAGGCACGCGTGTCACCTGCGCGCCGCGTTCCGCAAGCCCCGCAAGAAGTTCGGCATTCGACGCGCCATATTCCTGCACGGCCACGCGTTTGCCCTTCTGCGCAGTCGTGCCAACCTTTTCGTCGAGAGCGCGCAACAAATCCCGCCACGTGTTCGGCTCCGGCACGGCAATCGTCACCGGCACTCCCAATTCCTTGAGCGCCGCCACGGGCTTCGGTCCGCGCGCCACCACGTTGACTCGCCGCAACGCTTCAGCAAATCGCTCCAGCGGGTAAATTGTCTCGACCACCCGCGCAAGCGCGCGTGTGCCCACGCCCGTGAGAAAAATCACCATATCGAATCCGTTTGCGGCAAGCGTGCGTGCGAATGCCAGCGCTTCGGTGTTGGATTCCAGGGGTACTTCGCGCATGGACGGCGCCACAATCGCGCGGCCGCCGTAATTTTCGATAAGCTTGGCCATCTCCGGCGCGCGCCGACTTTCGAGCGACAGCACGCGCAGCCCTGCCAGTCCCGATTTGGTTCTCTCTTCCACTATCGCGGCCACATGAGCAAGTGTGCAATCCGAGAATCTTTGTCGGTCGTGGGTTTTCCCACGACATAATCCCACCGAAAAAAGAACGGTTTCAGCCGCTGGAGTTCTCTGTCGCTTCTAATGCCGGAAATGCCTCACGCCGGTGAACACCATCGCCATCCCAAGTTTATTGGCGGCGTCAATCACATCCTGATCGTGCACCGATCCGCCAGGCTGGATCACCGCCGTGGCTCCGGCTCTTCCGGATTCTTCCACGCCGTCGGCGAACGGGAAAAACGCATCTGACGCGACCACGCTGCCCGCGAGAGAAAGCTTCGCCGTCGCCGCCTTGATCACCGCGATTTTCACCGAGTCCACCCGGCTCATCTGCCCGGCGCCCACGCCGACCGTTTGCCCTTCGCGCGCAAAAAGAATCGCATTCGATTTCACGTGCTTCGATACCTTCCACGCGAAGAGCAGCGCGCGCAGTTCGGCAGCGGTCGGCGCCCGCTCGGTCGCCACCTTCAGCTCGGCTTCGGCGAGCTCGTGATGGTCCGGTTGCTGCACCAGCACGCCGCCCGAAATTCGCTTCAGCTCGAGTTCCTGTCGCCCGGCCTCCCGCGGCATTTCCAGCAGCCGCAGATTTTTCTTCGACGCGAATTTTTCCAGCGCCGCAGGTTCGTAGCCCGGCGCCACGATGCATTCAACGAAAAGCTTCGCCACTTCCTCGGCCGTCGCCGCGTCCAAAGCGACGTTGAACGCGAGCACGCCGCCGTACGCGGAAACCGGATCGCACGCGAGCGCTTTCTCGTACGCATCGCGCAACGAATCTTGCTCGGCCGCTCCGCACGGATTGTTGTGCTTGATGATCGCGACCGCCGGTCGTCGAAACTCGCTGACGAGCGCCCACGCCGCATCGAGGTCCACGAGATTGTTGTAGGAAAGCTCCTTGCCTTGCCGTTGTTTCGCGCCTGCAAGGCCCTCCGCCGGCCGCCCCGCGGGAATGTAGAGCGCCGCAGCCTGGTGCGGGTTTTCACCGTAGCGCATGGCCTGGCGGCGTTCGAGCGCCACATGAATTCGCTCCGGCAATTTTTCAGGCGGCGCGAGCCGGACACCGCCATTTACGACCAGGCGTTCGAGCTCCGTCGCGATCTCGCCGTCGTAGCGCGCCGTGCGCGCATAGGCTTTCCGCGCGAGCCCGAGACGCGTCGCCAGGCTCAGCTCGCGCGCGCCGCGCAGCTCGGCGGCGATCGCCGGATAATCCGCCGGATCGGTGATTACTCCGACGCTTTGAAAATTCTTCGCCGCCGAGCGCACCATGGCCGGCCCGCCGATATCAATATTCTCGATCAATTCTTCCGCCGCGACGCCGGGCCTGGCCGCGGTCGCGGAAAATGGATAAAGGTTCACGACCACCAGGTCAATCGGGACGATCGAATGTTCAGCTGTCTGCTTGCGATCCTCAGCCTTGCCGCGCTGAAAAAGAATCCCGCCGTGCACTTTCGGATGCAACGTTTTCACGCGCCCGCCGAGCATTTCCGGCCAGCCGGTCAGCTCGGCCACATCCCGCACGGGAATGCCCGCGTCGCGCAGTAGCTTCGCGGTGCCGCCGGTGGACACAATCTCGATTCCCAGCGACGCAAGCTCTCGCGCGAATTCTGCGACGCCAGTTTTGTCATAGACGCTGATGAGCGCCCGCTCGATCGCCACAGCCGTGCCTCCCAGTCGGTTCGAAGGAAAGTAGCCGGCCAGTGTAAGCGTTTGCGGAGAATTTCGGAAGGGGTCGGGCAGGAAGAAGCGCTGCAGGAAGGGATCGCCGGACGGAGGTTAGCTCGAAACGCGCGCCTTCAATTTCACGCGGCCGCCCTCGACGCTGACGGTGTATTCGATTTCGCGGCCGCCTTTGTCTCGCAGGTCTTTCGTCTTCTGCTGAACGAACCGCTCGAAATCCTGCAGGCTGGGCGTGCTCGATCGTTCGCCGGTTTCGGTGCGCGCTTCGATCAGCTTCTCATACAGCGTGTACACCTTTTCCTTCTCGTGCTCCGGATTGGAAAAGGACATCGCAAACGCCGCGGCCGTTTCTTGCACGGCTTCTGCGCGCGCAGTGGCTTCGGCGGCGCGAAAGTCCAGCGGTGGCGGCGCCACAACCTTGGCGGGTTCCGCGGCCGCCTGCTGAACCGCAGCCTTGCGGGCGCGCTCGGCTTCGACAGCTTTGGCCGCAGCGCCGAAATGGTGCTGCTGCGTTCCCGCCTCCTTTTGCATGATCTTCTTCCGCCACATTTCCTGATATTTCGCGTAGGTCTGCGCGATATTGTTGAATCGGAATCGCTGGCCGAAACTCAGCTCCGCCGTGCGCTCGTTGTAGCGGCGAACCATCGTATCCACGCGCCACTGCGTGTCCGCAGGAGGGCGCGGTCTGCCGCCGCCGAAGTACTGCTCGTACTCGATCTTCAGCGTGCGAACGTCTCGCTCGAATTGGTTCAGATCTTCGTCAACTGTGGGCATGGCGGTTTGTAGGACGGCAATTTCGAGCGTACGGTGCGCTGGCATGGACGTCAACACAGGCGTGCGCGGGCTTGTCGCAAAGGGAAAGCCCGACCACGTCCCAGCCGGGCGCAGGTAACGCGCCTGCCGGAATCCGGCCCCATTGCCGTTCGTTGGTACACCGCACCGCCTTGACTTTGCCGAAATCGGCTGCATAGACTCGAAGATTCGAACCATGCCAGAAAAGAACACAGAAGGCCGCATCATCACGGTCGGAGTCACCGGCGCGAGCGGCGCGGTCTACGCACAATCGCTCCTACGGCTGCTCGACACGGACCGGCGCGTCGCCCGCGTTTTCCTCGTGGCCACCGAGGCTGGCCTGCGCCTGCTCTCAACTGAGCTGGGTGTGGTCGCGGCCGACGGTAAAAAACTCCCGTCGCTTCTCACCGGCACGCCAGCGAAAAAAATCGAGTACCTCCCGAATAAGGACATCGGCGCGAGCATCGCCTCGGGCAGCGCCGTCGTGGACGCCATGGCTGTGATTCCCTGTTCGGCAGGCGCGCTCGGCTCGATCGCCGCGGGCACGTCCGGCGACCTGCTTACCCGAGCCGCGGACGTTTGCCTTAAGGAGCGCCGCCCGCTCCTCCTTTGCCTGCGCGAGACGCCGCTGAATCGCATTCACCTCGAAAACATGCTCCGCGTGCACGACGCCGGCGCCACGGTGATGCCCGCAATGCCCGCGTTCTACTACGAGCCGGCGACGATTGCCGCCATGGTCGAGCAGTTCTGCTATCGCGTTCTCGCGCAGCTCGGCCTGCCGCAGGAAAAGCAGTATCGTTGGAAGGGCGTCAAGTGATTTCAAAAACCCAGATGATGCCGATGATCCTGGAAAGATGCCCAGCCTTTTCCATCTCGTGGGAAAAGTACCGAAAGTCTTGGGGTCACGACGAATCTGGAATTTATAACGACGTTGCTGAGTTCGCGACCTTCATCGTCGATGCGTATGCGCGCGGTGAAACGCAACCGGTTTTCGCTGCCTTTGCCCTCATTGAGGAATTCCTGGTCAATGGAGACGACGAAGTGCGCGCGGCCGCCTCGACTGGATTTCTCGAGGACGTCCGAAATATTTCATCCTGGCGGGCGTTCGGCCGTGAGCCGTTTATCCAGTGTCTTGGTCCGGTGTCGAAGGTGGCGTGGGCCGAGATAGAAGAAACTTGGCTTGGAAAGCAGAGTCTAGCCGACGTCGTCCGTGCTGAGATAAGGTCGCAAAAGAAAAAGTGACAACGTCCCGCATCCGCACCGTGCTCGAGATGATCAAGTTCGAGCATTCCGTATTCGCGCTGCCGTTTGCGCTTGTCGGCGCATTGCTGGCCGCGCGCGCGAGCGGTGGCCTGCCGGCGTGGCGCCAGATTCTGTGGATCGTCGTAGCCATGGTCGGCGCGCGCTCCGCAGCCATGACCATGAACCGCATCGCCGATATCGAATTCGACCGCCGCAACCCGCGCACGGCCAATCGCGCGCTTCCGGCCGGAACGCTTTCCGTCGGCTTTGCCTGGGCGTTCACGATCCTTGCTTCGGTGGTGCTGGTCGTCGCCGCATGGCAGCTGAATCCCCTGGCCCTGAAACTCTCGCCCGTCGCGCTCGCCGTCCTGTTCCTTTACTCCTATACGAAGCGATTCACGGCGTTGTCGCACTTCGTTCTTGGTTTTTGCCTCGGCATTTCGCCCGCAGCGGCATGGATAGCGATTCGCGGCTCGCTCGACTGGCGCATGCTGATTCTCTGCGCCGCAGTCACGCTCTGGGTCGGCGGCTTCGACGTCCTGTACGCCTGCCAGGACGTGGACTTCGACCGCGCCGAGGGCCTGCATTCGATTCCGAAGAAATTCGGCATCGCCGGCGCCCTTCAAATCGCCCGCGTGATGCATCTGGCGATGGTCGCGCTGCTCATCTGGCTCGCCATGACTTTCCACCTCGCGTGGCCCGCGTGGGTCGGCATCGCGGTCGTCGCTTTGCTGCTCGGCTACGAACATTCGCTCGTGAAACCAAACGACTTGAGCAAAATGAATGCTGCGTTTTTCGCCGTGAATGGCTATATTAGCTTGTTGTTCCTGCTGTTCTGGGGCGCTGCAGCGGTGGTCATGCGTCCTTGAAAGAATGAAGATGTGGCGCAAGGTTCTGGCGGTAACTCTGAGTTCAGCTCTAGGTGCGAACTGCTCGTTTGCGTCGCCCGATCCGCCGAAATGTAAGGGTAGCCCGAAACTAGTGGGCAACTGTTATCAGGTCCATGGGCGGATTCAGGCCGGAAATGGCACGCCCATGATTCGAATCTGGAAAATAGGAACGAACCGGATGCTGGGCGTCCCCTATGGCGATGAGGACGGCGACCCCGAAATAGTTTCGCTGCCGGATGTGCTTGAGAAGACCGACATTCTTAACCAGGCCGTGTTTGCGGATTTTGTCGTTTGCCCGCTAACCAAGGAAAAGCCGGGCGCAATGCAGATGGTTTGTGTGGAATCGGCAACGCATCTGGTTCTGTCGGGCGCTGGCCCGCAGAAAAAGGAGCAGTGAGAACAGGATCGTGAACGCACAACTCCAAATCACGGACACGCGTCTCGAGCCCATCGCTCAACGGGTTCTCTCCGGCGAGCGCCTCAGCTCCGAAGACGGCCTCGCGCTCTTCCAATCGCACGACCTGCTGGCCGTCGGCTGGCTCGCCAACCATGTCCGCGAGCAGCGCCACGGCAACATCGTCTATTACAACGTCAACCGGCACATCAATCCGACCAACGTCTGCGTCGCGCACTGCAAGCTCTGCGCCTTTGGACGCTCCCCGGACGTGACCGGCGCGTACACCATGAGCCTCGAGGAAATTTACGCCCGCGGCGCGCAAGGCGTCGCCGAAGGCGCCACGGAATTCCACATCGTCGGCGGCCTGCATCCCGATCTCTCGTTCGATTTCTACCTCGACATGATCCGCGGCCTGAAGCAGCGCTTCCCGCAGGTGCACTTGAAAGCGTTCACCATGGTCGAGGTGCACTATTACGCGCGCCTTTCGAAGCTTTCGGTCAAGGACACGCTGCTGAAAATGAAAGACGCGGGCGTGGATTCGCTCCCCGGCGGAGGCGCCGAAATTTTCCATCCGCGCGTGCGCAAAATCATCTGCGATCACAAAGTGTCGGGAACGATGTGGCTATCCATCGCGCGCACCGCCCATGAAATCGGCCTGCGCTCCAACGCCACCATGCTCTTCGGCCACGTGGAGACGCTCGAAGAGCGCGTGGACCACCTCGTCCGCCTGCGCGAAACGCAGGACAAAACGCACGGCTTCCAGACCTTCATCCCGCTGGAATTTCATCCCGGAAATACCGGCCTCGCGCACGTACCCAAGCCCACCGGCATGGACGCGTTAAAAACCATCGCCGTCTCGCGCCTGATGCTCGACAATTTCGACCACATCAAGGCCTACTGGATCATGCTCACGGAGCGCATCGCGCAAATCGCTCTCGGCTTCGGCGCGGACGATCTCGACGGCACTGTCGTCGAGGAGAATATTTATCACGATGCCGGCGCCACCACTCCCGAAGGCCTCACGCGCGCCGACCTCGAGCGCCTGATTCGCGCCGCCGGCCGCGTCCAGGTCGAGCGTGACACGCTTTACAATCGCGTGGATCGCTCGACGATGCCGCTGCCTCCGTCCGCACCGCCGCGTCCCTCCGGCGGCTTCATCCCCGCCAGCTCGCTCACCGCCTAGCGCTTCGATTTTGGTGGCACCGACACTCCTGTCTGTGCGCCTTTGCCGTTTCCTCGTAGGGGCGTAGCACCGCTACGCCCGGCAAACATGCTTGGCAACGCCTCGCCATTTGCTTTTGATTTGTCTTCGTAGGGGCACGGCATGCCGTGCCCGGCAAACTTATTTGGCTTCCGTTTGCCCATTCAGCACAGCTTCTGTGGAGTGCGGCGGCTTGCCGCCGCTGTTTGCCGCACGGGCTTGCCCGTGCGTGCTGCAATGGTGTGCGACGGGCGCGCGATCCGAGCTTGTCCCGCAGAGAACGAGATCAGGGTGAGCTTTCGTTAGTTCGCCGTCTCAGTAAACGTAGCCACCGGATGCCCCAGTCCGTACGGTCCCTCAGCCGTCACATGTACAGTCCCCGCGCTCGCCGGCAGCGTCAACGTCACGCTCGCGACGCCCGACCCGTTCGTGGTCACGATTTGCTGCGTCGCACCCCCGAAATTTCCAGCATCCGTCGTAAACAGCACGCTGGCTCCCGTATTCGTCCCCCCGGACGTTCCCGCATTCAGCGTCACGCTGAGCGTCAGATTTGTGCTAGCCGCGCCCGTCTGGTTGTTCCCGGTTTCCGAAAAAGTCGCCGCGGGATTTCCGACGAGCACCCATCCGCCCTGCGTCTGCGTCGCGCCGGAACTGTCTCGCCCCGTAACCGTGAAGTGATAAAAGCCGGGAGTGCTGCCAGTCGCGATCGTTATCGCTCCATTTGCCGCGGATGTCACAAGCGCCGTCGTGATCGAAATCGTGCCGCCGCTGATCGAGCCGGCGTCGAACTGCGCGGATTCCAGCGTCACGCTCGCGTTCCCCGCCGCGGAAACGATCCCGGGTGCAAGCGCGATGGTACTGTTCGCGGCCGCCTGAATGGTGTCCGGGTTCAAATCCCATTCGGCTGCGGGTGTCGTCGTAAGTGTTCCGCTGATCACCAGTAGCGTAGCGGAATATGGCGCGAACGATTGCGTCGCGCTCCAGCCTTGGCTCGCCGATGCGACGATAGACGTCGGCGAAGTCTGCGAGAGCGTGTACGCCGTGAAGTTCGTGGCCGTGAAATTGTTGAGCGTGAATCCCACCTGCGCCACGTTCGCAGGATCCTTGTTGACGACCAGCAGCGTCATCGAAGTGCCCGTGGGCGAAAGCGCCGCGTACACGCTGAAGAAGTCCGGATCGGCGTTGTGTGTCGCAGAAATGGACGTGCTGCCAAACGTGTCGCCGTTGCCGTCATAGTTCCGGTAAAGTTTCAGCGTCTGGTAAGCGGGAGCCGGAGAAGCCGCGGCAACCCACCGCGAAGCATACGTCACGCGCTCGCGCCCCAGTATTCCGAAGGCATCGGCATCCGCCAGCGCCGTTGAGAAATCCGTCTCGCCCGCGAACGCCGCGTTCCATTCCGTGATGCTCAGCGGCGTGCCCGGATAAATCATGTTGAGCATCGCGCGCAGCCGCGGCAGGCGGAAAGGAATCGTCTTGAGCGGTTGAATCATCGTCGCCCACGGCTGATTGATTCCGCTCGATTCGCTCACGTACGTCGGATCCCAGTAATCGCGGAAGACGCGCAACGCGGCGGCTTGCTGTTCCGCGAGTGTGTCGCTGCTTAGATTGTCCGGCCCATCCGGGTACGCGTGGATGTCGAGAACGTCAACCGATCGCGTCCCGGCGATCTCGTCCGACCACAGCACCTCATTCAGCCACCACGGCAGAAAATCAACTCCGCCGTGCGCGTTCTTGTCGTTGCCGTTCGCGCCGTTCCAGTAAAACCACCAGCAGCAGCTCACCGACCCGAAGCGCACCGCCTGGGCGTCCCAGCTCTTCACGGCGCGCGCTTCGCCGATGAACGTGTCGCGCATTTCGTTGTAGCCCGAAGGATTCGGATGCACGTCGCGATGCGTGCTGCCCCATATATCAATCTCGTTATCCATGTCGTAGAAATGCGGCCGCCCGTTGACGAACTCCGTGGCCAGCGCCGCGATCCACTGATTGCGATAGACGCTTCCTGCGGGATCGCCGCTCGCCGGAGGGCCGTCGAGCATTGCGATGTACGCGTCGTGCGGATTGTTGCCGGTGACGTCCGTCGCGCAATCCGACTTCACGCCGTTGCCGGCGTCGGCCAGGTAAGGATCGGTTGCGCATTGCGCTCCGTATTTGATCACCGAGAAGCTGTAGCTGGTCGTGTCCTTCGCGGCCCATGGCAGCATTCCGATCGTCACGATGGGATAGCCGCCGGCGGCCGCAATGTTGTTCACGAATTGCGTGGAATCGGCGTAGAGAGGGGCGCTACCCATCGGGCGATTCACGTAATAGAAATCATTCGCCGCGTTGGTGTCGAAATTCACCCAGTTGTAGTTCGTGGCCGCATTGCCGCCCCAGCGAATCATGGTTGCGCCGCTGTCGGTGATGTATCCGGTGTTCGCCGGGAAATTCACGCCATACACATACGGGCTGATCGCGTGCCGATTGGTAAGCGCATCCACGGTCACCTGAATCGCCGCGGGCGCCCCGCCGGCTGGAGTTGCGCTCACCTGGCTCGAATTCGCGCTTTCGCCGCCGCCGTTCACGGCGGATACCACGTAGAAATAGGTTGTGCCGTTCGTGACCGTCGAGTCGGTGAAGCTCGCGGTCGTCGGCGAAGCAATGGTGGTGTACGGTCCGCCGGTGGTTGTCGCGCGTTTGACGTTGTAGTTCGTCGCGCCTGTGCTCGCGTTCCAGATAAGGTTCATCTGCGCATTGCCCGGTGTTGCCGCCAAACCTGTAGGTGTGGGAGGCGGTTGCGCAGGCGCCACCGGTGTCGCATTGACCTCCGCAGAATTCGCGCTCTCGCCTGCTGAATTGACAGCCGACACAACGTAGAAATATTTCGTTCCGTTCGTGACAGTCGTGTCCGTGAAGCTCGTCACCATCGGCGAAGAAATCGTGGTGTACGGTCCGCCGGTGGTCGTCGCGCGCTTCACGTTGTAGCTTGTTGCGCCCGTGCTCGCGCTCCACGCGAGGTTCACCTGCGCGTTTCCTGCCGTCGCCGCTAATCCTGCTGGTGTGAGAGGCGGCTGAACAGGCGCCACCGGTGTCGCGTTCACTTCCGCCGAATTCCCGCTTTCGCCCGCCGAATTTATCGCCGACACAACGTAAAAATATTTAGTCCCGTTCGTCACCGTCGTGTCAGTGAAACTCGCAGCCATCGGCGAAGAAATCGCGGCGTACGGACCGCCGCTGGTCGTCGAGCGCTTCACGGTATAGCTCGTCGCACCCGTGCTCGCATTCCAGACGAGGCTCACCTGCGCATTTCCCGCCGTCGCCGCTAATCCCGCCGGCACGGGAGGGACTGTCGTCGCAGCGCCGCCCCCGCCGCCCGAGCCGCCGCCGGTCACTGTTCCAGCGCACGCCGCCATGAAAAGCAACGCAGGTGCAGCGATCGCAGCCAGCAGGCAGCTCGCCCATGTCGAGCGTGTCATTGCAGAATTCTCCTCGGTTAGCCGGGGGATGAGTGACGATTAGGCTAATGTCGCGAAACGCGCCAAACAAGCTGTACGGACGGCCAGAAAAGGACCCCTGTTCGTTGGTTCCTGTGGAAGTTGCGGATGTGCGGGGGAATCTAGAGCGAACGAGGTAGTCGAAGCGGCCCTAACAGGCTGAGGACCAGAGAGTCCTTATGTGGCGTGGCGGAACTTACTTGCACTTAGAGAACTCGAGGCGCCCGGGCGTGCCGCAACCGAGTAAGGGCTCGCGAATCCTTGTGGGTCGTGGCTTAAGCCACGACATAAACTGCGCAAAATCGAATCGGCTTTAGCCGCTGAAGCTCCGCTCAACCCATCACGCGTGCGAGTGCGCCCTGTTGTACAGGTAAAAACGTGGGGCTTCAGCCCCACGATAATCGGCGAAAGAAATTAGGGCTTTAGCCCTGGAACCGCGATTGGAGCCTCACGCATGCGGATGCGCCTTGTCATAGACTTCCATCAGCTGCCGAATGCTGGCCTGCGTGTAGCGCTGCGTGGTGGAAAGCGACACGTGTCCCAAAAGCTCCTGAATCGCGCGGAGGTCCGCGCCGTCGGCCAGCAGGTGTGTGGCAAATGCGTGCCGCAGCGAGTGCGGATGCATATCCCAATTCACATTCGCCAGCCGCGAATATTTTCTCACCAGCAGGTGCACCGAGCGGTCGGTCAGCCTTCCGCCCAGGTGATTCAGGAACACTGCCTCCGGCGCGGCTTTCGTCCGGGGATGCGCCAGGATTTCTTCGCGCACCGGCCAGTATGCTTCGAGCGCCGCCTGCGCCTTTGTGCCGTAGGGCACCACGCGCTCTTTGCGTCCCTTGCCGAGAACGCGCAGCATTTGCCCGCGGCGATCAACTTCTCCCAGATCGAGACCCACAAGCTCGGCCACGCGCAGCCCGGAGGCGTACAACAATTCCAGAATTGCGCGATCCCGCTTCAGAATTATCTTCGCTTCTTCTTCGGATCGAGCGGTCGGCTTGCGTACTCGCTTGGATTTATCCTTCGCCGCGCTGCTCCCGAGGTTGTCGAGAAATCCGTTCAATTCTTCCGCCGTCAGCACGCGAGGCACGCGCTTCGGCAGTTTCGGCGTGGCCACCAGTCGCGCGGGGTTCAGCGTGGTTAGTTTTTCGCGCACGCAGAATTTGAAGAACGTCCGCAGCGAAGCCAGCCTCCGCGCCACCGACGCCCGCTCGAGTTTCCGGTCGTACATCGAAGCGACATATTCGCGCACCACGCGGTGATCAATCTCCCCGAGCGGCGGCTCTTTTTCGCCGGGTGGCGTCAGAAAGGCCTCGAACTGTTCCAGGTCGCGCCGGTATTCGCGGATCGTGTCAGGCGACACGTTGCGCTCGTAGCGCAAATACTGAATGAATTTTTCGATGACTTGCTGCATGGTGGCTGACCCGCCTCTCGGGCCACAGCGCATCGGAATTATAGTGCGATTCGGGAATCGCGCTCGACGTGCGGCGCCTTGCGTTGCTTCCCTAGCAGGGGTGGCACGATCTCTCGCTGCGAGATTCTCGCGGCAAAGTCCACAGGACAAACCTCCTTGAAATGCCTCGCCGCTTGTGCATCATGCTAGCGTGGTAATTATGGAGACACGATGAGCTGCCGAACACGAACGCTGGACGCAAGTCAGATGCGGGAGGCGAAAATTCTCGCACCTTCGCCGAAAAATACCCGCTCTCTACTCGACACAGCGTGCCGAGTAGAATTGCCCGTAACTCCAACAAAACAAACGACCGCGCCACCCGCTACTCGACACAGAATGAGGGGTGTTCCGGCGCACGCGAATCGGCTCTTTCGAGCCGGATTTGTCCCCGCTCTTTTGCTGCTTTTGCTCGCCTCGACGCTGATCGCGGCGCCAGCCTCTGCCAAGCCGCGCCCGTCCAAATCGCTCACCGTCGAGCGCATCTACAGCGGGCCAAGCCTCAGCGGACATCTCACCCCGGGAATCGAGTGGAGTCCCGACGGCAAATTCATCTCGTATCTCCAGCGCGATGGATCGAGCGTTGAAATGTGGACCATGGACCCGGCAAAGGGCGAGCGCAAATTGCTCGTAAAGGCCGGCGTGCTCGAGGAGGTAATGCAACCGAGAAAAGCCAGCGCGATCCAGTCCACGGGACTGGGCCGCGTCCAGGCCGAAAACTATATTTGGTCCCCGACCGGCGACGCGCTGCTTTTTATCGGCAGCAGCAATCTGATGCTTCTCGATTTGAAAACGATGGCGTCGAAGCCGCTTGCGGTTGTGGCCGACAATGCTCCGCAGGATGTTGCAGACCCGAAATTTTCGCCCGACGGTAAATGGGTGAGCTTCGTGCGCGATTACAATTTGTGGGTCGCGAGCGTCGCCACCGGCGAAGCAAAAGAACTGACCACGGGCGGCAGCGAAGAAATTCTGAAGGGCCAGCTCGACTGGCTCTATCCCGAAGAGCTCGACTGCCAGACCGCGTATTGGTGGTCGCCGGATTCTTCGAAGATCGCTTATTACCAGATGGACGAGCGGCCGGTGACGCGCTATCCCATCCTGGATATGAGTTCGCCGCTCGGAGAGACGGTTTACACACGCTTTCCACAGGCGGGCGAAGCGAATCCGATCGTGCGCGTGGGCGTCGTGTCCGCTCGTGGCGGCGACACAAAATGGATGGACACAGGCTCGGACACGGACGTCTATCTTCCGCGCGTCGTGTGGCTGCCGGATAGCAGCCGTGTTGCCATCGAGCGCCTCAATCGCGCGCAGACCCAGCTGGATTTGCTCTTCTCGGACGCTGCGAACGGTGCTACGCGGACGGTTCTCACCGATACCGACAAATACTGGATCAATCTCGGCGACGATCTCTACTTTTTCGCAGACAACAAACGATTCCTTTGGACGAGCGAGCGCACCGGTTTTCGCCACTATTACCTCTACGATATTTCCGGAAAGCAGCTCGACCAATTAACCAGCGGCGATTGGGGAATCACCGGCAATGGCGGATTCGGACCCGGCGCGGAAAGCCACCCGACGGTTGACGAGGGGCGCGGCTTCGTTTATTTCTTTTCCAACAAGGACGAATTGCGTGGCACGCAGCTCTACCGGCTTTCGCTTGCGGACAAAACGATCACGCGGATCACGCGTGAAGATGGCGAGCACGGCATCGTTATCTCGCCTGACGCATCCGCCTATGTGGACACCTACTCCAACGCCATGACCCCGGCGCGCCAGGACCTTTATCACATAGACGGCAAGCGCGCCGCGGTGATCAACGAAAATAAAGTCTCTGAACTGGGCGAATATCATTTTTCGCCGGTCGAATTCCCGGATATTGTGGCCGATGACGGGACGAAGCTGTGCGCCTCGATCATCCGGCCGCCGGATTTCGACGCGTCGCGGAAATATCCCGTGCTGGTCAACGTGTACGGTGGTCCGGGCGTCCAAAACGTGCGCAACGACTGGGAAGGGGCCGATTTCTTGTGGCTCGAGATGATGGCCTCGAAGGGCTACATCATCTTCACGCTCGACAATCGGGGTTCGTACTACCGCGGCCATGCGTTTGAAACTCCGATCTACCATCAGCTCGGTAAAGTCGAACTCCAGGACCAGCTCGCGGGCGTGAAATACCTGAAGTCGCTCGCGTACGTGGACGCATCACGCATCGGAATTTGGGGATGGAGTTACGGCGGCACCATGACCCTGAATGCCATGTTCAACGCTCCCGAGGTTTTCAAGGCGGGCGCTTCAGTTGCGCCTGTCAGCGACTGGCGTCTTTACGACACCGCCTACACCGAGCGCTACATGGGCCGCCCGCAGGACAATCCGGACGGCTATCGCGACCACTCGCCCGTAAACCAGGCCGCTAATTTGAAGGGTAAGCTGATGATTGCGCACGCGACTGGCGACGATAACGTCCATTTCGCAAACACGTCGCTGGTGATCAACGCGCTGGTATCGGCCGGAAAATATCCCACGACCTTGATGATCTTTCCCGGCCGCGGCCACGGCATGAGCGACGCCCCGGCGCGCATCCAGCTTTTCAAAGGAATTACCGATTTCTTCTTGAACAATCTTTAGGACCACCAACCTTCATGCAACCTGAAGTAGGCGCGCGTTGTGACGGCGCCTACCACTTGACGCGGACGCGATAGTCAAGCGTTGCCGTTTCATCTTTCTCGACAAGAATCGAAAACCCAATCGTCGTCGCGTCGAGTTTCGTCCATTTGTAATTCGAGTTCACCACTTCCCAATCGCCGCCGACAGGCTCGCGCACCTCGACCGTCACCGGGCCATCCTTGTGGTTTCGCAGCGTGATCTGATATTCCATTTCGTGCAGATCGTTCGCGAGCTTCTTGTAGTCCATCTGCTTGCGCTCGCACACCACGTCGAAAGCGTTGCCCACATAAACTCGCAGCGTCTCGTCTTTCGGCGTGTGAGTGATGGTGTCTTCGCCGGCGAATTGCGTGCCGCCCTTGGAATCGGCCTGATACACGCGAATGGTTCCCGCGGGCAGCGGCATTCCGAGGCTGGATTTTTCGTCGTTCTTGAACCGGTAATACACTTTCACCGGCTGCGGAATGGCGTTCCCGATTCCCTGCGGGTTGCGGTAGTAGTATTGCTGGCCTTCGATGGAGAGATATTTCTCGACCGGAATGTTCGTTCCAGTCAGCAAGCTGATCTGTTTCGATTCATTATTCTGAATCGAGGTGCGGCGCTCGAGCGTGTAGAGGTGGTATTCCGAGAACGCTTCCTGCGCGAATTGCGCAACCTTCGCGGCCGGCGCCGCAGCGTCCATTCGCATGAGTACGCCACCGGCGACCGCAGATTCGGCGCGATGGACTTCGCCAGCAACGAGTTGCAGTTTGGCGTTGTCGTACGCTGCGCCGCTGTTGTTCACCAGCGTGACCCAGCCGTCGAGATCCGCGGTCTTCTCATCGCGGCCGACGGTGAGCACGTAGTCCGCGTTCCAATTCATGTTTCCGGTGAGATAGGAAGCCTCCACACGCTGCGCGTCCGCGCCGCGATTCTCGAGCGTCCACACAAGCGTTGGCCGGCTGTAGAGATTGCCGGGCAAATCCGGGAAGCGGTAGGAATCGGCGCTCATGCCAGTGACGATTTCATCGCCAATCTTCCACACCGGTCCGTTGTTGTCGGAAAGCAGCAGCGCTTTCGTTTCCACCCACTTCGTTGAACCGGCGTCAGTTTCCGGACGCACCAGCGTCACCTCGCGGCCCACGTATTTCTGCAGCAGCTTTTGCGGGTCGAGCAGGTCGTATTCGTAGTTCTGCTCGATCACGCTCAGCTTCGCGGGATCGGTGAGCGAGCGAAAATGCACGGTCGCGGGCATGATCGAAGCGGCCACATCCTCAAAGTGGAGCGGGAAAGCGCCCGATTGCAGGTGAATCTGGCGGACGTCGCGGACGAGTGCGAGATTCGAGTTATAGACCGTGACGGAAAGATCGGTCTGGTCTTTCTCTGTCGTAGTCAGAGGCTCGGCGGTCGCGGCCGGCGCGGCCTTCGTTTGTTTTTCGTCGCCGGCTCCGGCTGCGCGGGCTGTCTTCAAGATTCCGGCCAGAGGAACGAGCAAGAGAATCGCCGCTAGGGCGGCCGTGCTGGAAATTTGTGCGTTGCGTGATTGCATGGGCTGTCTCCTTCGCGTGAACGTCACTGCACAGGTTAGAACGCTGCTGGCCGGTTTTCTTGCAGGTGAATTAGACACCGGCGAGCGCGCTATGGCGCGGGAGTCCAATGCCTGCCGCTGTCGCTCGTTGTGAATTTGCGGCCGTCCGTGGACGTGACTGTCGCGGAGGAAGCATCCGTCGCCGTGACGTCAACGAAATCCGTGTCCGCGGGCGGAGCGATCGTCCTCCATTTCTTTCCATCGGTGATTACCAGGATCATTGCGTCGCGGCCCACGAGCCAGCAGGTGTCCGCGGTCGGAGCGGCGCCCGCGACCAGGTGAGCATTCGGGCTGGTCCACTGCACCCGCCAGGTTGTGCCCGCGTCGCTGGACCGCTCGACATATCGGCCGCTGGAAAATCGCCATAGCACTTGTGGATCGGGCGAGCGAACGAGCGTGCGCGCGGATGTTTCGTCGCCTGCTTGCACCTCAACCGTTTCGGTCTGCGCGAGCGAGCGATTCGTCGCGACGGCCGCGGACAGGTGTTCGCTCCGCGCCGGTTTTGCCACTGCGGTAGGCTGTGCAATCGCGTTTCCGCCCGAAACCGCACTGGCACTTTCGGGCGTGGACGGCTGCGCAGTGGGCGGCTTCCTAGGCTCGCTCGTACTGTACGCGTTTTCGTTTTGCGCCAGGCTCTGCGTTTTCGGCGCTGCGGGTGCGGTAGCCATCTTTGCTGCGTTGCATTCGGCCCATGCCGGAGGAACCGGCGATCCGTCCAATGGCGTGTAACACGACCCCAGGGGCAATTCTGTAGACTGTTGCGACTGCTGCAGCTTCTTGTCGTTCTCGGACAGCAAGTTTTCTGGCTCTTGTTTCATCCGCTGAGTCATGGACGTGGAATCCGACGGCGCGATGCGCTGAACCGATCCAGCTGCGGAACGCGCGAGCGGTTCGCCTAATGGAACCGCAACTCTTGCAGGCGGAGTTTCCCGTACCGAGCGCGAAGATTCCGGCGCCGCAGATTCTGGCGTTGCAGAACTTGCCGGTGGCGCGGCTGGCTGATTCGACGCGACGAGCGCCTGCTCGCCTGCACGATGAGACGGGCGAAACACCTGCACGATGATTACGAAAATAATTGCGGCGGCCGCGGGGGCGAGCCAACGCCAATCCCAAACCAAGCCTGACGCTTGCGGGCGCTTTTTTTCGGTTGTGCCGGCGCTGTCGCGGGCGCGAACCAGCACCACCAGCTGCTCGCGGCAGCGCGCGCACTGAGCGAAGTGAGTGTTCCAGCGCGCGGCTTCTTCCGGGTCGAGCGTACGCTCCGAATACGCGGCGAGGATTTCAGGATCGGGGCAGGCGCCAATCTCTGAACCGGGCGCGCCGGACGGAGAGGCAAGGCTCCGCCGCAGCAGATCGGCCGCTTGTTTCTCCTGAACCCGGTCTTTGTTCTGCGACGCCATGAAACTATTCTCCTCCATCCCTTGGAACGCTCAAAACTTCAAATCTTGCGCGCGGCTCCCTTCGAGCTCAGGTGAACCGTCAAATCAAACGGCCACTCGCCGCTGGCGCATTCCAGGCACAGGCGCACCTGCGCGTCGCTCATTTTGTTGCGGTCGCGCAGCGACGATTCGACGCGCGCGCGAACGTCGCGGCGGGTGCGCTCGAGTTTGCGCGACACGGTGGCCTCGTGTTCGTCGAGCAGGCGGCCGATTTCGGCGAGGGTGCGATCGTCGGCGTAATAATACGCGAGGCGCAGGCGGTCGCGCGGATCGAGGCCGCCGAGCGCCACCGTGAGCGCAGCCTGCAGGATGGCGAGATTTTCCACGCGCTCGGGATCTTGTTGCGGATCGTGTTCTGGACTTGGTGCTCGCAGCGCCGCGATATGGATATTTTCGTCGCCCTCTTCATTTTCGAGCGGCTCCGTCCTGCGCGCGCGGCGAATTTCGTCCACGTGCCGCTGCGCGAGCACGGCGTGAAGCCACGTGCCGAGCTTGCTGCGCCCGTGAAAATAATCGAACAGCGATTTTCTGCGGCCTTCGGATTCGCGCAGGCCGTACAAATCGGCATAGAGCGAATCGGCCAGCTCTCGCGCGTTGCCGTCCTGCCCGTCGCCGTGCCCGGCGATGGCTCGCGCGGCGCGGTACAGCTCGGGGCGAAATTGCGCGACGAAGAAATCCCACGCTGCGGGACTGCCGAGGCTGCATGCGCACGCAAGCGCGAGATCGGCCGCTTGCAGCGCGTCAAGATGCGCTTCGATCTTTCGTGTGTCGCGCGCGTGATCCGGAAATCGCTTCGCGGCGCTGCGTTCGAGCGCGGCTTGAAATTGCTCGCGCGTGAGATTCCAATCCGCGGGCGCGGCGGCTTTGCGCCAGCAGCGCTCGATGACAGTCGCGAGCGACGCGGGAAATTTCGGAGCGCCGGCCGCGGCAGGCCTAGTGTTTCCGACTGGCGCTGAAACAGGTTCTGTTTTTGGCGCTGCGATCGGCTGGGCGGGCCGGGAAGTCATGCAATGGATGATAGCGGATTGGGGTGCCGGGGTTGTATCTCAGCGCCGGCAGTTTCCGCTATACTAACCGGGCAGGCCGCGTTTTTTACCCACTCGTATTCGCCGCGGAGAGGTGCTGGAGTGGCCGAACAGGGCTGCCTGCTAAGCAGTTACACCTCAAAAGGGTGTCGGGGGTTCGAATCCCCCCCTCTCCGCCATATTCAAGACACACAGCAAAAACGCATTTCTTGACACCGTGCTCATAGTGTGCTTATATAGATAGAGCATTTAGCTACCAAACCGGAGCAAACCATGTCCACTAATGAACGAGCACAGACGCTGTATCAACGCCTGAAGACCCAGAAGGGCTGGCGGTACAAAAGGGTCGAAGAAGGGCGCGGACATCAGACAAGCCACCTCCCCGGACCATTTTTTCTTCATATTTTTGAGGGCACCAAGGCGAACGGAAAGCCCGCCCAACGCTGGCACAGGCTCGACGACGAGACTTTCAAAGACGCGAAACAGTCCGCCGAAAACTACTCCAACATCGTCGAGGCAGAATCCAAGGGGCTAGCGGTCGAGGGCGGTGAGACGGTCAACCGCAAACCGCTGAAGTTCGCGGTCGAAAAATTCCTGTCCAACACCGCGAAGAGCAAGGGACCGAAAACACTTTCAGCGTATACGCTGCACTTGAACCAATTCGTCGAAGCGAATCCCAGAGTCCGGTTCGTTGAAGACGTGGACGCGGACACGCTTCGAGACTTCCGCGATTCTCTTCAGAAGAGCGGGTTTTCCGAGAAAACTCTCCACAACCGAATCGTGACGATTCTTTCTTTCCTGAAAAAGAACGGAGTCAGAACCGAGTTCAAGCTCGCCGATGATTTGCCGAGCGTGGACGAGGAGCCCGCGATTCCGTATTCGTCTGACGAACTGAAAAAGCTCTTCGCTGCAATGGCACCCGAAGAAAAGATTCGCTACAAGTTTTTCCTCGGCACCGCGTGTCGCGACAAGGAAGTAACGTTCGCCAGTTGGAGCGACATTGATTTCAACAAGGGCGTCTACCATGTCCGACCGAAAAAGGACGTGGGCTTCACCATCAAGAACCACGAAACGCGGGCAGTGAAATTGCCTTCCGAACTCGTTGAGCTTCTGAGGGCGCGGAAGAAGAACGCGCCGCATTCGCGATGGATTTTCGTGAACGAAATCGGCCAGCCGGACAACCACTTCCTGCGCAAGCTGAAACGCATCGCGCACCGCGCGGGTCTTAACTGCGGTCACTGCGAAACCACCGTGATGAAGGGAAAATACGAAAACAAGCGCGAGGTCAAGGTGACATGCGCAACTGACCCGGTTTGCAAGAATTTCTACCTGCACCGACTGCGCAAGACTTGCGCGACGCGATGGGAACAGCACGGCGTTCCGATTCGCACTATTCAATACCTGCTGGGCCACAAGAGTCTGGAGACAACCCAGAAGTATCTGGGCGTTGGGAACCTAGAGGCGATGTCGGCGAAGTTCGATTCTGCCTTCAGCGATTGATTGGTCTTCGCCTTTCTTTTGGTTTGGCAAGACGTGGCTGAGGTATTAGCCGCCACTATTCGGCTCGAATTGTCCTGTAAGTGATTCAAGGGCAGCGCTTTGAACGAGATACCTTGACTTTTCGATAAACATATGTTATCCTAGTGTTAAGTTCGGGTTGAGCGCAGTGGCTCCCCGTCCCTACGCTGAGAAAGTAATCGGCGTCCCGCCCTGAGTCCACGGGCGACTCCTGTCAATTCTGTAACGCAGGCAGTTACAAACGGAGTCGCCGTTCCCATGTCTGTCAGAAAAGCGCTGGCCCAGTCCGTGCCATTGGTCGCACCGCCGCCTTCCCGTTTTTTGCATGACATCCCGACCGCAGCCGAGCTGATGTCCACGACTACGTGGGCAGTCCGCGAATTGTGTCGGTCGGGAAGGCTGAAGCACGTTCGCATCGGTCACCGATGGCTGATTTCGACGCACGCCATCGAGCGATTTATCGAACAGGCTGAGAAAGATCGTGCGGCCTGAGTCAATCGCCGCCCGCCGCAATTCCCGCTGTGGAGCCCGGGGAAATGGACTTGGCTTCCCATATATAGAGGGAAAAATGCGAATGAGTACGACACCGAAGCCGCTGCAAATAACTGCGCTGTTCTTCGAACCCGGTCAGTGGGCCGTTGCGAAGAGACTTGCGAAGAAGCGCGGCATTTCGGCCGGAGCGGTCGTTCGTGAAGCTCTCAACGAGTATCTGACTCGCCCAACCGCAGCAGGGGCGAAGTAGCCGCGATCATCACATTTCGAGCGGTAACAGGCGTGCCGCAGCGCATTTTTGGCGGGACGACGGTTTCAACGACGAAGGAGTACGACTATGTTAGGCACCATTGTATCTTGGTTCGATCATCGCGGATATGGATTCATCCGTCCCGATGTCCCCGTAGCAGACATGCCTGTCGAGATATTTATTCACATCTCTGACACCCCTGATCAACAGCCGCTCCTGACAAACGCGCGCGTTTCTTTCGATATTGGCAAGTTCGGCGGCCGCACCAAAGCCATTAACGTCCAAGTCGTAGGTCGCACGATTGCTAGGCAGGTTGGCGACGCGGCGGTGTCGCGGACGGTCCGATGAGTCGCGGCTCATGCGATTCCTCCGGGGGTGTTACTATGAGCGCGCCGCCCAGAAGTCCAAGCACTGCCGCACAGATTTTTGGGTTGCCTGAAGAACCGTCTTCGGAGCAAACATCGTCCACACCTAGGCGAAAGCTCGCGGGCGATGCGTCTCCGATTCCGCCGATGTCCGAGCCGTCTTTGCATCCGGCGATTGAGTATCTAACTGCGCTTTTCGATAAAGACGCTACGGTCTGCTTAACTTTCATACACAGCACGAAAACCTATCCCGGCACCAACGACCCCGTCGTCAAAAATGTTTTTTGTCCGCTATCGGAAGTCATCACAGATGCAGGCATTCGACAGCTGACTGCGCGCAACAAATTCGAGCATGTTTATGTGTCGATGGCTCCGTTCAAACCCGGCTCGAAAAATCGCACCCGACCCAATATCGCTGAGGCACGACATGTTTTTATCGAAGTGGATGAGCACGGTGATGAAACACTCGCAGCCGTGCGAGTTTCTGTAGCCGCAGGGGAGATTCCAGCTCCAACTTATATTCTGCAGTCTTCGCCGCACAAATTCCAGTTTATATGGAACGTTTCCGACTTTGACATTCCGACACAAGTTGCGCTGAATAAAACACTCCAGCAAAAATTCAATACCGATCCGCAATCCGTTGACCCGGCGCGAGTCCTCCGAATTCCGGGATTCCGCAACATCAAGAAAAAGTACGGCGATTCAAAACCCATGGTCCAAATCGTGGAACATAACGAGTCGCCTGTGCCAATCACGCTCGCCGATTTTGCCATACCCCTTGCGGTTCAACCGGATAGGACAGTTTATCCGCCCGCCTCGGATGCTGCTGTCCAGCAGAGCATTGAATTTTTGGAAGCCGCCATGGATGCAGCATCGGTTAGTTGTGAACGCAAGCCATGGGACGGCTCAAACGGAGCTTGGAAATTTCTCTTGGCGCTTTGCCCTTGGCGTGGAGACCACACGAGTGGGGGAGAGTCCGATGCTATGGCAATCGTTCAACCAAGCGGCGCTTATGGATTCAAATGCCTGCACGCTCACTGTGCGGATAAGAAATGGGACCAGTTTCGAGAGTATTTGGAAAATCGTGCAGGGCACAAATTAGCATTTTCAGCGCTTCCAGCGCGCGAACCCGATTACCCGAAAACCGGTGAAACCCCTGCGCCCGTTACTGCAGTCGTACGCCCAACTCTTAGCGAAACCGCCTACTACGGACTGGCTGGTGCGATTGTGAAAAAGATGCAGCCGCAGACCGAGGCACATCCTGCAGGGCTGTTAGTAGAACTAATGATTTCTTTCGGCAGTGCGCTTGGTCGATGCGCATACATTCAGGTGGAGGATACTCGCCATTACACGAATGAATTCATGGTGAAAGTCGGTGAAAGTTCTCGTGCCCGAAAAGGCACTGGTAAGGATCGTATCCGCGCGATCATGAGGCAAGTCGACCCTGATTGGCTCAAAACTCGCAGCGTGTCTGGAATCGGAAGCGGAGAAGTCATCATCCATCTTGTCCGTGATCCTCATAATGAATGGGTTTTCGACAAAAAGAAAGGCAACGGCAGTCAGGTGATGACAGATGCAGGAGTCGAAGACAAACGCCTCTGCGTGAATCTGGGCGAATTTCAAGGGATTCTATCGGTGTGTCACCGACCCGATAACCTGCTGTCGGTCGTTATGCGGGATGGCTGGGATGGCTTGCCGCTGCACAATCTAGTAAAGAACAATCCCGCATCGTGTGCTGAGGGTCTGCTGTCTCTATTAGCCGACACGACCCGTACTGAGTTGAGTGTCAGTCTCAGTCAAGCGGAGCGCAACAATGGATTCGCTAACCGATTTCTGTGGGTGTATGTCTATCGCACACAATTGCTGCCCGAGGGCGGCGAGACAATCGATTGGACGGCGGAAGCGCAACGACTCCGAGATGCCATGGAATTCGGACGGCAAGTTGGGCGCGTTTTCATGGACAAACCCGCTCATGATTTCTGGTGCCGCACTTTATACCCGAAATTGGAGCGCGAGATTCCCGGGTTGGTCGGAGCCCTCACGGCTCGGGCATCAGCGCACACCATGCGGTTGGCGCTGCTGTACGCATTGCTCGACAAATCCGATCACATCCGAATTGAGCATCTCGAAGCAGCGGCCGCGCTTTGGCAATATTGCGAAGATTCTGTGCAGACGATCTTCGGAGACCTGCTAAGTCCCGAGCACATGAAGATCATGGAATTCCTGCGAGTCCACGGAGCCGCGACCAAGAACAACATCATACACGATTGCTTCCGCGGTAATCGGAAGGCCGATTTGATTCAGGCCGACTTGGACCTCCTGAAATCGAGGGAGAAAATCACGGTGAAAGATGTCGATGGCGTGCCGCAATATCGTACGGTTGGTCACTAAAATGACGGGTCGTAAATTTTGCGCGTTTTCGAGGTTCATGTGACGGAAAACAGGCATTGCAAACAGTCTTGGGTCGTCGGGTCGTAGACATGGCCCGTGGAAGTTAAGTTATAAGAAAGAAAGAAGAAAGAAGAAGATGAATTTCAAGAAGGTGCAGAATCTACGACCCGAGCCGATGTTAAGTTCGGCTTCACGCAAACAGCTGTACGACCCCACGACCGCCGCCCCCAATTCAGATCGTGCTGTGAGGGAAGAATATGCACATACGACGAAGTCCTTGGTTTCACGAAATCGTTGCGACGCTAAAGGCGGAGGGCTTCGCGCCCATCGTGTGCGCCAGAGCAGACGGCGATTACTACTCCGCGAATTGAAGAGGGACGACAATGAGCGCCTTGCACTAGTCAACGAGCAGATTGAAAGTGCGAGACGCTCTCGCGGAGCGCGAAGAAAATCGCATTCAGCGCCTGTTCGACCGACACACGGCGGCGTGCGACTGCAAAGACGAATGCTACCTCGCCCGCCTCGAACAAATCGTAGAGCGTCGAATCGCATTTGAATTAGGGGAGAGACCGTATTGCGTTCTCGACGGAATACCTCCAAGGGATTCGTAGGTGCCAGCGCAGCGCAGGAATTTACTGGGCAGTCAGTTCGGGCGGTTGGTGGTCGTCTCTCACGCTGGCTTCAACGAGCGAAGACAGAGCCTGTGGCCGGCTCGATGCGGATGCGGCCGCGAAGTCGTGCTGCGTTCGGACCAGCTGACGCGGGGCGAGAAGCGCAGCTGCGGCGATTGCTCGGTCGAGTACGGGTTGCGCGCCCTATTCACGACGATAGGGCAGAATGGTTCGACGACTCGATTCGGATAAATCGGACGAACGGCCTAGTACCCACACATTATAAAAGGGCGCCCCTTTGGAGTAGGTTTTGGAGTGTCGGCTCGAACCCCTCCAGAAAGGAGCACCCTTTATGACAAGCACCAAATATATCGGCATGGACATCCACAAGGAAAGTATTTCGATCGCAGTCATGAATGCTGGCGGAAAGATCGTGATGGAATGCATCATCGAGACCAAGGCGAGCACCATTCTGCAGTTCATCCACGGGCTGCGCGGAGAGTTGCAGGTCACGTTGGAAGAAGGAACCTGGGCGGCCTGGTTGTACGACCTGCTGAAACCGCACGTCACGCAGGTCGTGGTGTGTAACCCGCGGAAGAATGCCCTACTGAAAGAAGGCAGCAAGAGTGACCGGATCGATGCGCGCAAGCTGGCCGAACTGTTGTACCTGAACAAACTCAAGCCGGTCTATCACGGAGAGCACGGCTTGCGAACGTTGAAGGAGCTGGCGCGCAGTTATCTGACCATCACCAAGGATCTCACGCGGGTCATGAATCGGCTCAAAGCGTTGTATCGCAGTTGGGGCATTCCGTGTGCCGACAACCAGGTCTATGCACCCGGTCACCGTTCGGAATGGCTCAGCAAGATCAGCGAAGCCGGCGTCCGGCGCCGCGCCGAACACTACTACCAACAGCTCGATGCCTTGCGGTCCCTGCGCCAGGAGGTGCGGCGGGATCTGTTGGTGGAAAGCAAGAAGCACAAGGCGTGGAAACTGCTCCGCCGGGTCCCAGGGATCGGTCCGATCCGAGCGGCTCTGTTGATCGCACTGATGCAGACGCCTCACCGGTTCCGCACCAAGCGGCAGCTGTGGACCTATAGCGGTCTGGGATTAGAAACGCATGACAGTGCGCAATACCGCGTCGTGGAAGGACAGCTGGAACGTTCCAAGAAGCCCGCGACGCTGCGTGGCCTGAATAAGGACCACAACCATGACCTGAAAGATATTTTCAAGGGTGCGGCCATGAGAGCCAGCAATGCTGCTGGACCGCTAGGCGATTTTTACCAGGCTCTGTTGGCCAAGGGGAGGAAGCCCTCGATGGCGCGCCTGACCTTGGCGAGGAAGATTGCCGCGATCACGTTGACCGTCTGGAAGAAGGAGGTGCGTTTCGACGCCAACTATTTGAAACCACAAGCAGCTTGAGCGTCTCTGGCAAAGAGTCCGTTCCATCCCTGGGAACTATTCCGGGCGGTGACCGTTGGGTTCTTGAGACGCTCGGTTTCGAGAGGAAGTATCAACCGGAAAAGTCAGGCCCGTGCTGGAAGGACGCGAGTCTCCGTACCCACCCTATGCCCTCTCGGACAACCGAAGAAAGCCATAGGCCCCGTGTCTCCAATAGGACCATGCGTTGCCACTCATCGAGTGGATGACCGTCAGGCTTGATGTTTCAGAAAACGGATGGCGCCGCCGTAACAAGGAAATGGAACCACAGAGAAGAGGAAGCGTTGCTCCGCCTCACACGCGGAGACGAAACCGGACCTCAGGCCTGAGGGAAACCACTCTCAGATTGAGAGCGCACGTTCATCCAGTTGGGCTGAATGCCGAGACAAAAACAGGATCGGCACCAACCCTAAGGGGAGGTCTTTCTCTTGACATTCCCTTATATAGGACTTGTCCGGTTAGGGCGTTAATCAGGAGTTGGCGCCGTAACGGGCGCTCCCTGCTGATCCGGACGGGAGACTTCGATGCGCAAGTTCGATCGGCGGGCCGTTGGCGTCAGCAGCTGTATTGCTTCACGGGATGGGGACTTGTTGCAGCCACTATGGTAGATCGAGCACGCGCACGGGTTTTAGGTTGCAGGGATCGGAGATTTTATCAAAGTGTCCGTTGGGCATGTCGCAGGAATCATGGCTAGGAGCCCCGGTCTGGCCGAAACCGTTATTCCCCCAGCAGTACACCTCACTTGTCGCGGTCAACGCACAGGAGACTCCATTGGCCACGGCAACCTGCCGCGGAGTTCCATGGAGAACCACCTTCACAGGATCGCCGGTTGCAGACGCTAGTTGCCTGGTTCCGCTACCAAGCTGACCATAATCATTCGCGCCCCAGCAATAAACGTCGTCTCTCCAAATGATGCAACTGTGGTCCCCGGTCACCGCGACGTCTGTCACACCCGCAGTGAACTGGTTTCCCGAAGCGACACGCTTATCTGTTTCTGTGCGGAATTTGTCAGCGGCGCACTTCAAGCTGCCAGCCTGCGTCCAGCACACCAGGCTGTTCCCGTAGCCATCGTCAGCTGTTGCAGCGAGATGCTCCACTTTGTCCGACACATTCTGTTTCTCCGTAAAACCGAAGGTGGGCGGGGCGTAACCTACTTTGATCGTCCAGCACCTGAATCCTTCACGGACAAGCGCACATCGCGGAGAACCCGATGACACACCCACCACGTCGTTCGCCAATGTGACGAAGTTCTTGGGATTCATTGATGTGCCGTCCCAGCATGTGAGCCGGTTCCGCGCAATTCCGCATACAAAACCTTCCCCAGCGCCAATCGCACTCACATCTGACTCAAATCCTTTCACAACTGTGGGCTTGAAGAGAAACCAGTCGATGTTCGAGCTGCGTTGCCAGCATTTCATTGCTCCGTCGTGGAGCAGGCAACTCTGGCTTCCCGAGATCGACAACGTCGAGGTTCCTGCCGGAATCAACAAGTTTGGCAGCGCACGCCGCGCAATCAATCCTGGACCAGCAGTGGCTAGACTAGGCATGAACAGGACATTGCCCCAGCACCAGGCACCGCTTTTCCGCAGGGCGCAGCCGTAAAAATCACTAATAACGATTGATTGTATCGGCTCCCTGTCGCCCCACATTTGCCGCAGTTGGCGATGTTGGGCCTCGTCCAGCCTTCCGAGGTGGACCGGATAGGAGCGTTTCCCATCAGCGCGGTTCCACGTACCATCGAGATGGCCTTGGCCAAGCAAGTTGTTCAACAAGAACTCGCCGCCACTGGCTCCTCCGCCCGCAGACTCGGAAATCTTCATTGATCCATCTGGAAGCAAAGTTCCTTGCAGATGGATCGGCTGCTGGTTAGCAGCGTACTCATAGGTCCCCGTGATGGAATCGCCCTTACGCGTCAACGTGAGCTCGACTTCGAGTGTCTGATTGATCGTGCCGTGGTAGAAGGACGTCTCTGCTTCCGCGACGCCCGAAACGTCGCTAGCTGTCGCCTGAGAGGGACCGTTAGCCGTAACGAGCATCAACAGAACGAAAACGCTAGACATTTCGTCATCCTATCATTCCCCCAGTGTACGCATCGGCCGAAAGCTGCACATGTACCTTGTCCAGTACGGCATTAGGATAAGAAAAGATTCGTTCCTGGCGAGTCGTCGGCCGCTCGGAATCAATTGTTGGCCCCGATCTGCCTCAAGGCGATGCCGCCAACTCCTGATTAATCGGATTATCGGACATCTCTAACAATGTCGGCCCTGTCAAACACTTTTTGGGCAGACTTCTCCTCTCACTTAAAAGAGTTTTTGTCTTTCGCTTCCTGAGTTGTTTTTCTTCTCGGCCTTGACGACTTCGGCTCGCTCGTAATCTAGCGGTCGGCTTTCAGTCCGACCCATACATCTCTTCGATCGTAAACTTCAGACCATGATTAGTTCTTCGAACTCCCTCTCGCGAGGGAGCGGGATGCCCATTCAAGTGGACGGCGCATTAGTGCACGCGCCATGTCCGGTACCGAGCTGTCCCGCGTGCGAACCGAATACAGGCTCCGTCCACCCGAACCTACCAGCTAAAGCCGCCCGAGTCGAGCGGGGCCGACATTGTTATGCAATCAAGTGGGTACTGATCCAACCTCTGCGTTTATGGCCAACTTCCGAGTTGTCGACTAGTCGGGTTTTTCGTCCTCCCATTAAAGACGTTCTCCAGCATCAATTTCGTATTCACTCTGAACCAGGCCGCCGTTATAGGAACGTGTTTCGACATGACGAAGCCGGATGTCGCGCGGCACCGGACCGAACAGAGCGATGCCGGCCCCGATCAGCACCGGCACGCGCGTGAGCACCAGTCGGTCGATGCACCCCGCTGCGAGGAATCGCTGAACCGTGCTGCCGCCGTCCACATAGACATGTTTGAATCCGCGGGCCTTGAGCTGCTTCTTGATTTCGTACGGTGCCTCGGACGATTGTTCGACATTCTCGCCTGAGACCGAGGACAAATCGAGCGCACGGCTACTAAGGACAACCACTGGCTTCTTTCCGTAGAGTGCCAAGTGTCCAAGCTTCATCACGACCTCGAAGGTCCTGCGGCCGATCACGACTACATCGACGCTGGCCAAGAATTCTGTGAACCCATGCGGCACCTGCTCACCTGTCTCTAGGAAATCGAGAGCGTCATCCGGACGAGCAAGAAAGCCATCTACGCTCACCCCACAAAAAACTGACAGTCTCATCGCAGGCCTCCTGAGTTGAGGTTGGTATAGTCACTGGTCGTTTGCGGAAGCCAGTGTCGGCCCCGTTAAGTCCTAATTAGCCGGATAACCGGTAACTTGGGTATCCGACTAATCAGGAGTTGGGCGCGTCGTAGAGTAACCGTTCACTCGTGATTAGGACTTGCCGAAAGTCGTCCCCTGAGTTTCGATATCGCAGCAAGCAGCATAAAGAGCGAGATTGAAAACACGGCGCACGCGACGAGGAACGGCTGGTCAACGCCCGTTTCGGCGATCGGCTGCGCCGTGAAATCGCCGGCAATGCCGGTCCACCAATAGGCGAACAGCCCGATGTCCATCAGTATGTGGCCGAGTATCCCGGGGACCAGCGATCCAGAGGACCAGGCTAGAAGCCCCAGCAACACCCCTGCTCCAAATATAATCGGGACCATCCCCAGCGTCGCCCAGTCTTTCGTGAGATGCAACGCCATGAAGAAAAACGAGGAAATCAAGATTGCAACCGGTGCGCCGAGCCGCTGTTCGAGCGGGCGTTGCATATAGCCGCGAAAGCCAGTCTCTTCACAGATCCCCGCAGATGTTGCGGATACCACCACCGCGAGCCACTCCAAACGCAGTGAGGGAATAAAAGAAAAATCGTAACCGCGCCGGAACGCCGCCGTCGGAAAAGGCACGAAGCGGAAAAGCAGAACGATGGACGCATGAATCGTCACGGCGAAGAATATCGCGGCCGTAACGCCCCAAAACCATTGCGCGGATGACAGCCTGCCGCTTCGGAACGCCCAAGCCCGGGCGGCTTGCGTTCTGCGTGGCGGACCGACACCGCCCGCCCACCAAAGATAAAGCGCGAGGACTATTGTTTCGGCGATCGTAGCGAGCGGCACACCAAGACGTAGAATCAGTAGCGGCCAAACGTTGGCAGCGACGAGAGCAATAAGAATGCCGGATAAGATCGCGCGAAGCGAGATGGGCAACTTCATCCAAAGGCTGGGCGCGCGGTCTTGCGTTGCCATTGTGAGTGCCTCAAAGATGTTGACGATTGGAATCGCTTCGGACCCTTGCTTCGCTTTATTGAAAAGCGCTCTCCAGTAATATGAGTCATAGCAAACCGCCGGTGAACATCGTACTCTCGGCGACGAAACAAAGTTTGTTGCCGAACGGGTCCATACAATAAAAACTACGTTCACCCCAGGGTTGTGTTTCTATTGGCCGGAGGATGGAGCCGTTCGGTCGTTCGCTCACGCGCCGATAGTACTCATCGAGATTGTCGACAGCGAAGTAAATATGATCTGGATTCGGCCTCGGGTCCCAGGGGTCGCCATCAGCTCGCGGATCGAAGCATGCGAGGATGGTACTGCCACACCCGAAGTAATGGCGCCCGGGAGAGATTCGAACCCCTGGTTGCCCCAACACAGCAGAGTAAAAAACTGCGGCGTCTTCGATACTTGAGACCGGGAGGATCACGCGGAACAAGCGGACGGATGCCATATTTCTCGAGTCTAGGCTCGTTCGCGCAACTTTCACAAGTCGGCACTTTAAAGTACCCTCTTGGCTGGGTGCTAAACATGAGCAAACACGGTGCAATCTATGTCGAGCGGGACCAGTGTCCCGTTTACACGGCGATCCGGGTAATTGAGGGTCGCTGGAAGCCAATGATTGTTCGCCGCCTCGGCGATGGCGCTCTCGGATTTGGAGAGCTTCGGCGCACCATGCCAGGAGTGACAATCAAGGTGCTCCGGCAACACTTGCGGCAACTCGAAGCTGAAGGCGTCGTAACACGGGCGGTAGAGCCGAGACCGACGCTAAGAGTGCCCTATCAGTTGACGCCGCACGGCCGCACTCTTGGCCCTGTGTTCGAAGAGTTGTGGGCCTGGGGCGTCGTCCATCTGGCACACCTTCGAGATGCGAGAGCTAAGCTCACCAAATCAAAAGATTGTTAACGGGACAAGTTCGTACCAGAACCCACTTCTCCGGTTGATGTCATAACGACGTCGGCCTCGCTCCGGTCTGAGTAAACTGTTCGGTGTTCACCCCAACAGTGCTCGGACCGAAGGAGGCCGAGATGCGAATTATAGGATGTGATTTGCACACTCGCCAGCAAACGTTGGCGATGCTGGACACCGAAACGGGAGAAGTGGTGAAGAAGACTCTGAGGCACGAAGGAGACAACGTGCGGGACTTTTATTCCGCGCTTCCCCGGCCGGCGTGCGTGGGGATCGAAGCCACGGGATCGATGCAGTGGTTCGTGAACCTGATGGAAGAGTTGGGAATCGAATGCCAGGTCGGTAATCCGGCAAAGATTCGGGCGGCCGAGCCGCGGAAGCAGAAGCATGATCGGCGAGATGCCGACTTGATTCTGACACTGCTGGCAGAGAACCGCTTTCCAGCGATCTGGCTGCCGTCCAGGGAACTGCAGGATCTGCGGGCCCTGTTGCGGCACCGTCATCAGTGGGTGCGGATGCGGACGCGCGTACAAAATGCGCTGCAGGCGATCGCCCTGGCGAATGGCATGCGACGAGGCCCTTCACTTTGGAGCCGCGACGGACAACACACGATCGCGTCGCTGCCGCTGGCTCCCCATACGGCCTATCGAAGAAACGAACTGCAGGCAATGTACGAGAAGTTCGAATTGGACATCGAGAAACTAAACAAACAAGTCGAGGAGCAAGCCGGCGAGCGTCCGGGGGCGAAACTGCTGATGACCCATCCCGGAGTGGGGCCGGTCACGGCGTTGGCGACCGAAGTATTCCTGGGTGATCCGAAGCGGTTCGCTGACGGTAAGGCTCTGGCCAGTTACGTGGGGATCATTCCCAGAGAATACTCCAGTGGAGGTCGACAGAAGTTCGGCGGGCTGAGTAAACAAGGCAACCCGCTGCTGCGGTTTCTCTGGGGGGAGGCAGGAGCCCACGCCGCACGCCGAGATCCGGAGTTGCAGCGATTCTATCGTCGCAAATTGGTTCAGAAAGGCCTGGGGAAAGCGAGAATGGCTGTGGCTCGCAAACTCGGGATTCGGCTATGGATCATGTTGCGGAACGAGATTGACTACAACGAGTTCTGTCGTCGTGGACAGAAGCAGCAGACGAGCGGTGCCGCCTGTGCAGGGATGCCTGAAACGCGCTATGGTGCGACCAGTCACCGGCCGGTTGATTAGGCTACCTGCCTCCCTACGGGGAGTTCGCATAACTCATCATGGTCGAGAGTGATCGAAGAGATGGTTGGTGGGCAACACCGAGTGGATGAAGACAGACGGGCCGAGCAAGTTAGGGTGACGAAGATGAACGGCAGCGGCAGAAATAGACGCGGTTCGTGCGCCGACGCACGGGTGTGCTCAAATGGAGTGATAAACAACAGAAAAAGCTCTTGCAATGGCCGGCGTCGTTAGAGATAGGGCGTTAATCAGGATTTGGCTACTTCGGGTAGCGCAAACAGTGTCAGGTAGAAACCGGTGATGACATCAGCCAGAAGCATCGGCGGGAAACAAATTTCCTGGAACAGTTGGTGATGTTCCGGAAATATCAAGTTGGCGAAGTACAGGATTATCCAGATCACGGAGGCGAATACTCCCAGCGCTGCCAGGATCCGAGGGATGTACCTCGATTTGAGAAACAGACAGAAGAATAGAAGCGAGCCTATTCCGAACAAAATACCGCCGAGGTTCTCCGTGGCAGCCGCAATACTGTGCAACAGGTCCACCGACGCTTGCGGGGCCACCGTCCCTGCCTCGACGGTTTGTGCGGGGCTATAAAACTGCACCCTGGCGAAGCCGGACATCCGTACCACCAGGGCCAGGAATGAATCTCCCAAACTGAAGATCATCGCGAGTTGGGCCAACAAACTGTTGACAGGTCTCAGCGTTGCATACAGTGCGAAGGCCAGCAGAGCGCTACTCAGAGTCGCAATTACTACAGTGGAGAGCCCCAGTCGATACACGCGTTCCGATGCTGCTATTCTCTTCGCTGTTTCAGCGAAGGTTCCACTTCCAGCGATGTGGGAGAGGATGAGCCCGCCGCCCAGAGCTATGATGATCACCCCCAGGAACAAGAATCCCGCAAGTCGAGCGTATCGTCGTTGGGTTTTCGCCGCTTCGGCGTTTTCGATTTCTAATCGCATTAGAATCCTCCCCGCGATGCGAACTATCGTCAAGAATTGGGGTGTAGCCCTATGGTACGTCAAGGCGCGTAGGGAAGTTCAAGTCGGGCGTCGCTTACGACGGCAAGCAAGAGTCCAACGCACGAGTCGTGACGACTAGCCTTTCAAATTGTGGAGAAGCCCGTACTGGAACGCACTTTTCCGGTTAATGCTGCCGGTTCAACCGGTCGATGCAACACCCTCTAAACAGTAGTTCCGTTAGTACGCTTCAGAGAAGACCGATCTATTAGGCTGCACTCAAATTAGACCTAACCAGGACAGGGTTTTCTTTGAATCGACGCCCGCGGTCACTTTTGCCCTTTAAACTCCGCCAGATAGCTTTCGAGCTGGGTGTTGCGTCGACCCATTGACATCACCGCGTTAATCAGGAGTTGACGCCGTGAAGTGATCGGACAGACGTAGCTGACCTAACTCATTAGCAACCAAATTCCGCTGTCGTCGTTGGTGAAGCTGCGATCGCGATAATTAGCAGTTAGCACGGACGCCCTGTGTTGCGGAACCGATACGGCTGTGTTGGCCTTCGGGTACAAAGTTCGAATGGGATCTGGGAATCAGTTAGGCTCGAAATGACGGCGGCCTTTGGTAGGCGAGTGTTTGATCTGGAGTGAAATCAGATTTCTTATCACCGGTCCCGCCATGTTGCCGCCGCAAAGCTTTTGCCGCGTACAAAACTTGATCCGCTCTTTGCAGCATAGTTTGGCTGGTGTCACTCATCTGGTGGTGAGCCCTACCCACCGAATATCGAACCGAAATAACTCGATGATTGAACCGAACTTCAGAAGCTCCGATACGGTCCAAGATCACGTCAATTTTTTCCCTGGGGCACTCTGGAAGAATGATCAGGAACTCGTCCCCGCCGATTCGGACGGGAATGTCGCAGGCACGAATTGCTCTCTTCAATTGTCGAGAAAATTGTTTCAGTGCCGCGTCGCCGGCGGCGTGCCCAAACTGATCGTTAATTTCCTTAAAATAATCGAGGTCGAATAGAAGCACGGCTAGGGAATCGCCGTTACGCTCAGATCGGGCAATTTCCTCTGCAAGGCGTTGTTCGCCGAAGCGGCGATTGTGGAGGCCAGTCAGTGGGTCAAGTATTGAAAGATCGTACAACTTATCTGCTCGTATGCGCTGCTTGACTGCGACTTTCAGCTGTTTCGCGAGGCGATCGCGGACCGACTTCGTACGGCGGTGCGTGGCCAGATCAAACGCCAGTAGCGTGAGCATCAGCAGAAATATCCCATTCACGACAAACACGATTCCGGGATGATCGCCTGAAGCGAAGTCACCTATAAAAAGAAGCGCCGATATTGCAGCCAGCACTGCTGCGATTTGGACGATAGTAGTAAGGAAACTGACCCTTACAATCTGGTCCAATTCCGCAATGCTCTCTTGGAATGTTTCATGCTCGCTGCGATCCGTCGCGTTGCCAAGCTCATTTGAGAGCGATGCCAATCCCGAAATTCCGCTGATTGGTTTCACTTTTTCACCGTGAGGAATTATTGCGGTCAAAGACGGCTTGACCTATGGCACCGGCGATCTATCCCCTTAGTACGGGACCGGAAACGCCAGTACTAAGGCTAGGCTACGAACGGGCCATTGGTGCCGGCCAACACTGGATTTACCTTGGAAGCTCCCAGAAACCATGGGTTTAACCCAATGACGATTGTTGATGGTTCATTGACACGCCGAAGTGAGCCCGGCGCCTCCGACGCAGCGGCAGTTGACATCGCTACGGACCAGCACCGTCCTGCCATGTCCGAGCGCGGCGCAGAATTTCTAGGCATTCCGGGACGTTTCCAGATCTTGTCGCAAATCGGAAACGGGGGCATGGGTGTCGTTTACAAGGTTCGCGACCTTGAGACAGGCGAAATCGTCGCGTTGAAGCTGTTGAAGCCGGAAATTGCCTCAGATCCGCGGATGCGCGAGGAACTCCGAAAGGAAGTCTGCCTCGCAAGGAAGGTCACGCACAAGAACGTCTGTCGGATTCACGAATTCTATCGCTCAGAAGCCGCCTCGTGTATCTCAATGGAGTTCGTTGGGGGCGAGACCCTGTTGTCCAGAGTACGTCGTCTGGGAGCTTTCCCGGCCCGCGATTCGATCGAAATCACGCGCCAAATATGTGCGGGATTGCGCGAGGCCCATGCTCATGGAATTGTGCATCAGGACTTGAAGCCTGCAAACATCATGATCGATCCGGCTGGCGTGGTGAAGATCATGGACTTCGGAATCGCTCGCCTCTCCCACGAAGATGGCCAGCTGACAAGGACGCTGGTTGGAACACCTGAGTACATGGCTCCGGAACAGATAGAACTTAAAGCCATCGGACCGCGGACCGATATCTATTCCCTGGGTCTATTGCTCTACGAAATGATCACCGGTTCGCAGGCATTTAGAGGCGATTCCGCCATAGCCGTCGCTCTTAAACAGATTCGAGAATCGCCTAAACGTCCATCCGAGGTCGTTTCGACGCTTTCGGCCAGGTTGGAGGCGGTCGTTCTGAAATGTCTGCGCAAGAATTGTGATAGCCGTTTTCAGTCGATCGACCAGCTCGATTCGGCCCTGTGTAAGGCGGCCTCGAACACTGCACGCAGCCCGATTGTCGCCCGGCTCGGAATAGATGTCGTTGCGGAATACGCATCCGTCAAATGGCAGGTCCTTCTGCCCCGGTTAACTCATATCGGGCTCGAGCTTCGCCTCGCAACACAGCGCTGCAGTCAGATCGTGCGTGATGAATTCCGGATACTTGCTCTTTGGATGGTTAGTCGAGATGCTCCGGACGCAAGGAAAAATCGTCGGGTTCGAATAGCAGCCATTGTGACTGGCACGTTTTTAGCCATGGCGCTGTTCGCTCTGATCGCCAGCAAGCATACCGATGGCAAAGCCACGACGTCCGAGGCGATGATCTCGTCATCTCTTCAGAATGCCGAGCCAGCCGTTTCTGTACAGTTGCCGTCGGTGCCGGCCGCGTTGATCACCCCGGGCGAACCGACGGAAGACGCAAGCCAGCAGAATACCGAGCTCAATTCCATTATCGACCAAGGATCGCACGATCCTTCGACCGATGCTGCTTCATCCGCCGTACCGTCGGCCGACAGCATCCCGCCGTCCGACACGCCAATTGCGGAGCACATGAAGAAGCGGATGAAGCCGGGACCGGTTTCGGCCCCGTCACCCTGGCAGATCAAACCGAATGCCGCGAACATCAATCCCAGTGTTCTCGAAGGATCGCCTCACCCGCCTCCGGCGGATCAAACACCCGTCATCGCTGACGCGGCCATAATGCGCACCAGCGAAGCGGCGGCACAACCAGCGGCAGCCGCCGCGGCAAGTGCCGACTCAACGAAACCCAGTGCAGACAATACAGACTCGGTCGCCGAGAGTTATCTTGAAGTAGGGGCGTTCAAGGATACAAAATGGGCGGACGATGCGGTTGAACGACTCTCTCAAGAGGGATTTCACGCCATCTGTGTCCACAAGTCCGTTTTGTGGATGCAGTCCTATCACGTTCAGGTCGGTCCTTATTCGACATCGGACCAGATCGAACACGCTCAAGAACGATTGACCGAGCAGGGCATCAAATCACATATCGTTAAATAGCCTTCAGTTGCAGCTGGGACGTACCGATCCGGAAAATCGACATCGGCTCCAACCGCACTACCGAAACTCGAGAATTCCCCTGAAAAGTCCCGTTCGTGGAACTGAGATCGTAGAGCAGAATCCCATCGCGCCTGACTTCAATGGCGCAATGTGAACGAGAAACTTCAGGATCATCGATTTCAATATCCGCACCCCCGCCCATCCGTCCTATCATTGTCATTGATCGCGTTATCTCAAATTCGCTTCCCTGCGATGGGCCGGTCACGACGCAAAGTTTTCTGCGCTCCCCAGCCGAAAGCTTGGGATTTGCAGTTTCCGGAAACGGGGATTCCGTCAACCCGATTGGGCTAGGCCTCTCTCGCGGCAATGATGAAGGCACTCTGACGGTAGGCGGACCAGGGTCAGACGGGACGTTTTCGATAATTGAGTAGCACATCCAACACTTAACCACCTGCGGTGCGCTCTCAGCATCTTCCAGATGTATGATTGATCCGCACTGGGGGCAATGAATCTGCATAGAACCTAAATTTACCTCCGCCTTGCGACTAAGCCAGTCAGTTTTCCCTGTATAAACGTCGGTTGAGAATTCGTGCTGCACATTGATAGAAGCGCAAAAGGACTACGCGCGGGCCAGGTAAACTTTGTGGACCGGATACTCGTCCGTTCCGGCGCCGCTCTGCAGCATTACGAAGGTTACTCTCCACATTTGTCCGTGCTTTTTGATGATCTCTCCTTTTTCCGGTGTGGGCGTTTCTCCGCCTGGATCAACGACGGTGTCCTCGTCTCGAATTTCGCCATCATAGTAAAATACAATCCGTTTCTTCTCGCCCATAGCGCCTCCGGTTGATGAGTTATGATAAACCTCAGAATCGCGAGCCGAGAAGGAAGTCACTCTACACCAAACCTCAATTTTTCTTTGTAGGGTGCACTACACACGATCGAAACGACAAAAGGGCGACGAATTCCCGGACTTGGAATCTAGAATTTCCAATGTAAGTTACGGCAACCCACTCAGGCCCAGCAGCCGGGGCGCTATACCAGCGCAGAAAGACTGACTCCACGAGAAATTCGTCGCGGTGATTATAAGGGAATCCCCATAAAACGACTCTAGGTCCTGATTAGTCGGATAACCTGTTACTTGGGCACGAGAACCCACTTCTCCGGTCAGCGCGTTAATCAGGAGTTAGCCTCGATTCCTTGAGTGGGAGGCTTCGATTTGAATTCCGCGCGCCCGGCTGACGGTCCTTCGACTTCGCTGTCCGATTGGGGACAGTTTACTAGTTAGCGCCGTGGCATAGTTCGGCGCATAGCGCCAGGGTAGCCCGCCTCACTTGTACAACCCGCGGGGAGCGCACGTCCTGGAAGGCAGAGGAGAACCCTGAAATGAATCCCGTGACCGAAGTGAAAACGAATCCGAATCCGGCTCCCGAATCAAGAAGCGCGGCCGGTGGAGCAGCTGCTGCGATAGCATCGGCAATTTCGACGACGAGAGCTGGAACGGTTTTCAGCGCCACACCGGGTCTGCCCCAACTCTTCCAGTCAAACTTCGATTACCAACTGGCAAGAGGTATGTTAGCCGGCGCCTATGGAGATGGCGGCGCAGTCGGTGAGTCATTCTCTACGGCGCGACGGATTCAGGACAAAGACATAGAAAGTTGGACCGTTGCGTGGACCACCACCGCAGAGAGGATAGAGGGCATAGCCAGTACATGCCTTAGCGGCGGTCATATCGTGAGTGCCCGCGAGGCGTTCCTGCGTGCATCTGTGTACTGGAGAACAGGCTTTTTCTACCTCGAGACCAAAGACGCACGCCAGTTCGAAATGTACCAGCGCCACCGCTCATGCTTCAGGCAGGCAGCAAAGCTATTCGATCCGCAGATCGAACCCGTCAGCATTCCCTACGAAAATGGTAAGACACTGCCGGCATATTTCATGCGAGCGGCTGCAGACGGTCTTCCGCGTCCGACCGTGATGATTCTTGGAGGAGGTGACTCTACCTGCGAGGAAATGTATGACTTTGGTGGTGGTGCCGCAGCGGTTCGCCGAGGCTACAACGCATTGTTGTGGGAAGGCCCGGGACAGGTCGGCGCATTCGCCGCGGACAGGACTCTTACCTATCGCCCGGACTACGAAGTCCCCACCCGCTATGCCGTCGATTATGTTCTATCCCGCACAGACGTTGATCCGATGCGGTTGGCACTCGCCGGGAACAGCATGGGAGGATACTTCGCCCCGCGTGCCGTGGCATTCGAGAAGCGCATCGCCGCTGTGATTGCAAATTCGCTGCTGCCGCTGTTTGCGCCCTGCATGCTGGCGCTTCTCGGCCTCAAAGACGCGTCCGGCGAGGACCTCGAAAGCAAGGTCGACTTCTCCGATCCAATGAAGAAATTTCTTGTGACCGACGTTCAGGAACGTTGCGGTATGGCTGGGAAGTCACTCGCCGCCTTCCTGGACAATCTCAGCCATTACACTCTGGCCGGGCTTGAGGGGAAGATCACTTGCCCGCTCTTATCCATCGGCGGTGAAGGCGAAGGACTATCCGCGAACGCCATGGCCCACGAGTTCTTCGAAAAGCTGACCTGCCCGAAGACGGAACGCGTGGTGACTTCAGCGGAAGGCGGTGAGGCACACTGCCAAATCAATAATCCGAGCCTCAAACACCAGATCGAATTCGACTGGTTGGACGAGGTCTTCAAATAACGGCGCTGAAGTTCTTCCATCAATCAGGTCGCAAAAAACTTAAGACCGATTCAACAAAGACGGAGACTGAAATGAGCAATCCTCTCGAACAAACCGCCGATACCGACGCTGGCACAAAAATGGCGTTTGGTTCTGAATCTGAAAAGAAGATCGCTAAGTGGTGGGACAGACTGCTAGCCCCAAGATTCCTAGTAAATGTTTGCTTATTTGCAATGTTCTTCGGCGGCGCTTTGTTGCGGATAATTATACAACCTTATCTTGCTTCAACTACAGGCTGGGGCTTAGCCCCAGGATGGCAAGCCATGCGCATTGAACGAATTTGCCTTGGAAGAAGGAAGAGAGTACCGGCGACTTCGAACTCTCTGGCAGGCCCCATGATCTTTGTGAGAGGCCAGTTTATGCCGGGATCCCCCAAGATACAGCCAAAGCAGTGGCGGGATTTCTATGCCGCCGCACTTCGCGGACATGGTGACAGTTCGTTCCGACAACTCCAAGTCTCGGTTGCAATGACCCTCTGCATGGGGCGCCTCTTGGAGATTTTCCCAAAACGGTCTTCAGAGCGTGAACAAATCGAGATTGCACTGGATGACCTGAGAATTCTCGGGGGGCCATACAAAAAATATGGCTGAAACGGCTGGATAACCAAAGTAACGATACGTAAGGTAGGCTTTGACCGAGGAAAAAAAGAACACAGGACCACACATCGAATGGAACACCAATTTAGTTGTCCATATTGCGGTGACGAGATTTCGATGGTCCTAGACTTGTCCGTAGGTCGCCAAACCTACGTCGAAGACTGCGAAGTGTGCTGCAAACCAATTGAAATCAGCTTCAACGTTGAGGATGACGACCTCGAAAGCTTTCACGCCAAGACGCTCGGTTAGAGACCGTGGCAATGCACGATCGATTCCAGAATGTTTTAGGACCATGCTTGCTTCGGAGGGTGTCGGCCTGTTGCTTCGAGCCGCTCGGCCGTCAGCACGGCGTACGTGTGAAAAGAAAGACCTATTCCCATCTCGCCCACCTCGTATCCCTGCAGACGGAAGCCACGCGCGGTCGAGCGATGCTACAGTCACCAGATGCCAATGAAAAAGCGTCTGCCGCCGAAGGCGCTTAAGCTTACGGTAGAGCAAATCCGAATCGTGACGATGTTCGCCGACTACGCTTTCGACTACCCCCTTCTGACTTTCGATGAAGTGGCACGGAAGGCCATGGGCTCGCGTCCATTTCCCGAGACGCGGATCGGGCGGGAGTTCGAACGGCAAGCCAGGGAAGTAGTCGACGCCGTCAATCTCGCTTACCGGGCAAGCCTCAAGAGACGGGCGCAGGGGTCTCGAATCAGGTCTGCGATCATCAAGAGTCGAAGATAAATACGCAGGCGGGTAGGTAGATTGTTCCTTGTGAGGCGATCCAACTCGACCAGTATTTGGCGTAGCGTGATCGGAAGATCGCGCCTATCGGCCGGCTCCTTACACACCTTGAGCTTTTCGATGACCATATCGAACTCTTGGCGGGCCAGTTCGAATGAGTTCACGGAGTCTCCCAAAATCCGTTCTTAGGCGCTGGCCGAATGGCGACGGACGCTAACTCGCACGCGGTCTCGGTGAGTGGTGTTACTTCTTCGAAAGCTCACCCTTGAAATGGCTTTCTACCTCGCCGCGACCAAGAGGGTTTAGCGCGCTGGTCAATATGATCGAATATACGACCTTATTCCCTGCAATCTGCGCAGTGATGAACGCTCCGTCTTGCGGCAGTTCCTGGTAGGTGAATTTCACCTTCCTGCCGTCTTCAAGAGTTTGGATCCACTCGTCGGCCGGCACTTCGACGCTCCTTCGGTCCAGATCGTTTTGCGTCGCTAATATACGTTGTTCGGTGCGAGAAATCGCGGATCGGCTTAACTCCTGATTAGTCGGATTACCGGACAAGTGGGTACTGGTATCTTGCCAGCCACTCTTCGTAGTCGTCCTTTTTCAAGAACGGCCAATACTGTTTCTCGCCGACGCCTGCTTTCCGTTCTTCACGTCGCTTCATGGATCGTCCCAGTCCTAGAAGCCGCAATAAGCCGTAGCGCAGTTTGAGCTGAGACGGAGGCCACTGAAATTCGAGGTCGCTCTTCAAGAATAAGACGGAACGTTCATAAAGCGCACGGGCTTCCGGGGAGAGAGCGTTCTTTCCAATTAGCTTATGCTGACGTATGTCTGAATAGTAGAACCACAATTCAACGTGAATCGCATGGAGGGCTGGGTCACCCTTGCTTCTGGGAAAGCCATCCTCGTACTTGTAATTGGAAATTGTGCCGTCCATGAAAGCCTGCAGAACATTTGCAGCGGTGTCGCGCGCCTGTCGGTCGATCATGGCATCGGTTCCAGGTGGATTTCCGACTCGAATTTACCACGATTGCCGTTAATGCCTGATTAGTCGTGCCAGTTCAATCGGTCGACGCAACACCCTCTAAACAGTAGTTCCGTTAGTACGTTTCAGAGAAGACCGATCTATTAGGCTGCGCTCAAATTAGACCTAACCAGGACAGGGTTTTCTTCGAATCGACGCCCGCAGTCAATTTTGCCCTTTAAACTCCGCCAGATAGCCTTCGAGCTGGGTGTTGCGTCGACCCATTGACACCACCCGGATAACCGGACATCTGGGTTGTAGTACCCACTCGTCCGGTCAGCCGAAGTATCGCAAGCAACGCCTCCCCTTGGCTTGAATTGGCAGCTACATCGCGTCAGTTCAACTCCTAGAGCGGAACGGCATACTCGAAATGCCTCGGCATCCTTGTGGCGCAAGGTCAGCAGTGAAGAAAGATTCTGCCTCGCTTCCGAAAGATAGAGCCGAAAGGCCTTCTCGTAAGTATCAGGGGTTCCGTCGGCCCCCGGCGGCCTGTCTTCCCAATTGTTGGAGCGAAGATCTTCCTCACGGAGTCTTACGATCGCACGAAGATGGTTCTCTGCGGCTTCCATCTGCCCGCATGTCACTTCCAAGCGGCCGACGCTAAAAATCGGGCTGATGTTACTTACATTCTCTTTTCCCATAGTCTTCTTCAGAACGGGTAAGCCATCGCACGGCCGATGCGCTTCCTCATAAGCTTCAGCGATGACCTGAGCATGAAACAGATTCTCGGTCATCGACGCTGCTCGGGAGCAAGCTTGAAGGGCTCGGTCCATATCTTTCCCGTCCCTCACTCCAGTTGCGCAAGACATGGTCCATGCGTCTTCGTTGGCGGGATCGAGTCTCACGGCGCGTCTTGCCGCCCCCAAACCCTGCGCATCAAAATTTGCTTTAGCCACAAGAGCCTGACTAACGGTGTTTCGGACAGCCTGAGGCAGAGTCATTGTTAAAACGTCCATCGGCGCCCACCGCACAGCCGCCAAGTACAAAACCACGACCAACAATGATAGGGATACTAAAAACAAACCGATACCGACGAATGCTTTACGCATTAGCTCGCTCTTAAGACATCCTGAGCACAGTATAGGTTCGATCCGAGTTGGTTTCCGATTGATTCTTAGAATGGAGACTCATATACGGGATGCTCATACATTTGTCCGCCGTCCGTCTCGGGACCGAATCGATCACGGTTGCCGTTGGTGCCTGATTAGTCGGGTGGTGTCAATGGGTCGACGCAACATCCAGCTCGAAAGCTATCTGGCGGAGTTTAAAGGGCAAAAGTGACCGCGGGCGTCGATTCAGAGAAAACCCCGTCCTGAATAGGTCTAATTGAGCGTCGCCCGGAAGGTCAGTCTTTTCTGAAAAGTACCATCGGGAGCACCGATTAGAGGGTGTTGCATCGACCGTCTGAACTGGCAGCGTTAATCAGGAGTTGAGTCTCTTGGCACGTTCGGCTGCGTATAATGAGCACCATGCGCGGTCTATTGAGGGGAAGAAATATGAGGATGACTGCTATCGCTGTTTTGGCGTTGCTCGCGGCCACTCTATTCAGTGCGCAACTGGCGAGTCAAGACATCAAGAAGCAGGATGCAGCGGACCGGGATTCGTTTGCCACGAGGCGTTACTGGTCGAAAGGCGGCATCGGGATAGTCAACAAGAATCTCTATATCGTCGTGAAATCAACCACGAATGGCAGAAATGAACTGATTGTGAAACCGACGGAGGAGACGGAGAAGAGATGGAAAGGTAAAAGCGCGACCGAGGCCGAAGTCGCAATTGTTTACAACGGCAAAGTCTGTTCGTCAGAAGATATCCCTGATGGATTTGACTTGAGCAAGGCCGTCGTCGTCTCGTTTGAACGGAGCAAGATTCGCTTCTTTGATTTTCAGAAGATGGCCGGTGGTTATTACGACAGAATTTCCGAGTCAACTCCTGATTAGTCGGGTGAACTCAATGGGTCGATGCAACACTAGCTCGAAGCTCATTTGGCCGAGTTTAAGAGGCCAAATCCGTTCGCGGGTGTCGATTCAGAGAAAACCCCGTCCTGATTAGGTCTAATTGAGCGTCGCCCAGAAGGTCAGTCTTTTCTGAAAAGTGCGAGCGGAAGCACTGATCAGAGGGTGTTGCGTCGACCGTCTGAACCGGTAGCGTTAATCAGGACCTAGAACTTATACCCCGCCAATTCCCGCGAAACTCGCCGCAATTGGCAGACGCAGTAAGCTCCCTTTCGATGTGAACCCGTTTTGTAATGCAGTACTTGGCAATGTTAGAATCCCCGGTCATGGTTGCCGCCGTCGAGCGTTTTGTCGCATTTTTGCAGCTGCGGCCGCTCTTGTGGTTTCGCGTGATCGCTTGGATAGTCGTTCTCTCCTCGCTCACGCATGCTGGTTTCGCGAATGCGCAGTCCACGCAGGGAGATGTCGGAAATACCGCCGACGTCTCATCCGTCCATGGGATGGTCCTGAATGAAATTACCCACGAACCAATCAGCGGGGCCGTTGTCTATTCGTTTGACCAACAGTACGCGGCGCTGACCGACGATCTCGGTCATTTTGAGTTTAAGTTTCCGCCGCGAAAACCGGAACAGAACGCAGAGCAGAATCAGACGTCAAGGCCAGAAGCCCGCCTGGTTCAGGCACTGGGAAGCTACCCGCCGACGGCTTTCCTGGCCCGCAAGCCTGGGTTTCTGCAGAGTCCGAACAATCAGGCAAGAAGCTACGCGGCGGCGAATCAATCGGGAATCACAATCTATCTATATCCGGAGTCTTTGATCAACGGGCGCGTCAGCTTTCCGGACTCGGAAGGTGACTTGCGAGTCCGCCTGGAGCTTTTCCGTCACCAGACGATTGAAGGACAGGAGCAATGGCTCCGGGTCGGCTCATTCAGAGCGTGGGCCAATGGCGAGTTTCGCTTCTTCAACCTCAAACCCGGCACATACAAACTTGTAACCGACGAGCAAATCGATCGCAATCCGGGCAGGGCTATTCCGGGCGAGCAAATCTTTGGTTTTCCTCCGACGTTTTATTCCGGCGCCTCCGATTTGTCAGGGGCGACTCCCATTCAACTTGTCGCGGGCGCAACATTTCAGGCGGACCTGTCCGTAACTCGCCGCGCATATTATTCCGTGAAGATTCCAGTGGTGAATGCGGTTGCCGGCCAGACGATGGGTATTCGTGTCTATCCACTGGGCAGCCCTGGGCCGGGCTATACCCTCGCGTACAATCCTGGCTTGCAGTTGATTCAGGGCATGCTGCCGGACGGCAACTACACGCTGCAAGTACAAGCCTCAGGCGAGCCCGGTTCGACAGGGATTTTCAATTTTTCCGTGCATGGCGCGCCATTCGAAGCATCTTCCCTCAACCTTATTCCCAACAGCGCCATCACCGTGAATCTGAGGGAGGAATTTAAGTCCAGCGAAAGTAACTTCCAAGAAAATGCCGAAGAAACTGGTGAAGGTCAGACTCCACGGATGTGGCGAGGAAATGTCCATGTGTTGCTGACGCCCATCGAGGAATTCGCAGGGGAACAAGGCGCCTGGTCCCAGCCAGTGGACGACTCCCAGCAACATACACTTATCATCCGAAATGTTAGTCCCGGGCGCTACCGCGTTAACGTCCAGACCGGCAACGGGTATGCAGCTGAGCTCGTCGCAGGCGAAACGGACCTGTTGCGCCAGCCGCTCGTCGTGGGGTTGGGTGGCTCGAACTTTACCATTGAGGTTACGCTCCGCGATGACGGAGCCGAGGTGGATGGGACGTTCGAAGGCGCAACAAAAACCGATCGCGGTCCGGAACAAGATGAAGACGCTCAGCCCCCTTGCTATGTGTATTTCCTGCCCGTCACAGGGAGCGCCGGGCAATTTCGCGAGACGTTTGGCGGTCCCGACGGGTCGTTCAGACAGGAGCAATTGCCGCCGGGCACCTACCATGTGCTTGCGTTTGATCGCGAACAGGAGAATCTGGCGGGTGCGAGCGAAGAGGCAATTCGCAAATTCGAGTCCAAGGAACAACTGATCGAAGTTGCCCCAGGCCAGAAAGAAAGCCTGAGCATCAAGGTTATTTCGGGAGACGAGTCGCGATGAATTTCAACGGGTGCCTACGCCGAGTGATTCTTGTCGCGTTTGGATGGGTTTTCTTGCAGTCCGGCGCCCCAGGCGCGGCGCAAGATCAGGCTCCCTCCGTGCATGACGGTTCCCAAGCGGGCCAATCGTTCAGGATTGCGGGAACGGTCGTAAGTTCGATGACGGGTGCGCCGCTCTCCCAGGCTCGAATCTTCATCGTGGAGACAAAAGAAGCCACAAAAACGACCTCGATGATCACGTCAGAGAACGGTCACTTTGAGTTTTCCGAGTTGAAGGCTGGAAAGTATTCGCTGCGCGGAGCGAAGCAGGGATTCATCTCCTCGGCCTACGATGAACATGAAGGGTTCTCCACGGCCATCGTGACCGGGCCGGAATTCGCAACCGAAAACCTGGTGCTTCGCCTTACGCCGATGGCAATTATTACGGGCCATGTGTTTGATGAGGCCGGAGCTCCAATCAGAAGCGCGCGCCTCGGGCTCTACCTGGAGGATCACGGAGGGGGGATGGTCCGAATCAACAGCACGGGTTCTGCGACCACCGACGATCGCGGATATTACGATTTCTCCCTGCTCCGTCCCGGCAAGTACTACGTTTCCGTAACCGCAAAGCCCTGGTATGCGGTTCACCCGGCGACCACGTCCCCCAACGGGGTTACTCGCGCAAACCAAGTCCCTGCCTCGCTCGACGTCGCTTATCCGACGACCTACTACAACGGCGCTACCGACGCGGACTCTGCCACGCCGATCGAAGTGAAAGGCGGCGATCGCGTGCAGATCGATCTGCACCTCAACCCAGTGCCCGCGTTGCACCTGATTCTTCGAATGCCTCAGGTCCCGCCAGACGGGCAGAACGGCTTCAGGATGACAGCGGATTTACAAAAGCGTGTTTTCGATTCCGTGGAGCCCGTTCAACCAGATGGCATGCACCCAGTCGCACAGGGAGTGTACGAACTGACCGGCATACCACCCGGTCGCTACACGATGCGATCAAACAACCCCAATTCGGGCGAACTCGAGCAATCCAGTGAGGTGGATCTTGTACGTGATGGGCAGGAGCTGAACGATTCTCACGGCGAACCGCTTGGCAGTCTCAGTCTGTCTCTCAAAATGAGCGGCGAAGAAACACTTCCAAAGCAATACACAGTCGCCTTGCAGGATTCGAAGCGGCGAATCGTGGCGGCCAAGCAAGGAGATCCTTCGGGGCAGGTCACCTTTGAAGACCTGGGGCCGGGGGAATATACCATTCTCATTGCCTCTCCGACCAAACCCTGTTCTGTCCTGCGAACGTCCACACAGGGGGGCGATTCCATCGGCCATGAAGTGAACGTGACGCCTGGATCAGCGCTTGATATGACCGCTTACCTTTCCGCTGGGGTAGTCAGCATCGAAGGAGTTGTGCAGAAGAGCGGCAAGCCGATCGCCGGCATTATGGTCGCGCTCGTGCCGAAGGACCCGGAGGGGCACACGGAATTGTTCCGGCGGGACCAAAGCGACTTTGACGGGACATTCCTTTTGAAGGGTGTGATTCCCGGTTCTTACACCATCTTCGCGGTGCAGGATGCGTGGGGTTTTGAATGGTTACAACCGGGCGTGCTCGCGGGATATGTCCAACATGGCCAGAGTGTGAATATTAGTGAGGCGATGCAGGGAACGGTGCACTTGCCCAATCCGGTAGACGCGCAACCGCGGTAAGCACATACCGCAAGTGTGCTCCCGGCAGTGCCGCGATGAGTTGTTCGCGACGCTGCGTTTGGTAAGTCCTGACGGGACTAGTTATCTTCACCCGGACCTCTAGTCGGAGTACCGGCTAAAGCCGCCCGAGTCGAGGCGAGCCGACGTTGTTATGCAATCAAGTATTCGTCTCGGGACGAGAGGTTGGAAGGTTCCCCCTCGGGCACTTTACTTTCGCCCTGATTTCAACATCGCATCACAGGCATCTTTGACGGCGTTGCCCAGCTCACGGGTTGAGTCGCTAAAGATGTCGTCACCATCACGGGCAAACACCGCGATCTTGTTACGGTGTGCCAGTGGTCCTTTTCCGCCTTCGTGGTCCAGAACAATCACAAAATCAGCTCTTCCGAGATTATCGGTTACCGTCAATTCTGAGCATCTCTGGTTGAGAGTCTTTATAATCTCCGCAGTCTGAGGACGAGCGCCACCAGAGAACGAGCTGCTCGCTCCCCAGCCATTCTTATTCCCACCAGCGGCCCCGCCGCCTCGCGTCTCCCAAGATTGACTATCCGTAACGAATACTCTGACTTTGCCGTCGCTAGGTTGCTGAACGGCCGCAGCAGCGGCTACGGGGACCGTGTCCAACATGGCCGCTACTACCTTCGAAGAAACCCCATCCTTTTTTAATTCGACAAGGTCAGAATCCGAGAGCGCAAAATCACAAACACCGTGTTTAATCCGAGCGATGATTACGTCATCGTCCAGCCCGAGATTTGTCATTTCAACGACCCGAGCGTTGGTTATAGTCGTAGAAAGTGCGGCCGACTGCGCCATTGCGGGAGTACCAGAGGAGATGGGCGGCGGAACTGACTGCTGAGTCTCCGCAACTGCACTGATAGCGGCACTAATGAGGCACAAAACGAGGGTTGGAAGCGTGAATCGCAGTTTCATGGCTGGGCTCCTGCGGGGACAGTAACATACCTGCGGTCCACCGTTGTTTTACTAATTAGTTCGATACTGTCCTGCCCAGATAAAACGGTGTCTCACCTGATTAGTCGGATTACCGGAGAAGTGGATACTGGGACCAGTGTGGGCTCTTCCATTGCGCGGGCTGGTGCGCGCTATCACTTTTCGAGCCGGGGAAAGAACGTGCAGTCTGACTTCCGATCAAAGTTTCATGTTTTCGACTTTGATTTCGACAAAAATCGCCGTCAAAGGGGAGTTTAGACGCGGATTCCATCGATTTGATGGCGTTTGCGGCATCGGGAAACACCGAAAAGATCGGGTATCTCACCGTGTATTGGTCAGCACAGGGTAGAGGTGCGGCAGAGACTCCGACGATTGCGGTCCCCGCGCCGTCAAAACGGCGAGCAGGGAAGAAGCTACCCGCGTCCGCGGAGTCGCTGCTAATGCCCTTTCCGCTCGATTGCGGGCATGTCTGGCGAGTATTTTGGAGGTTGTGGAGCCGTGAATTAGGGCGAGGCTATGAACCCAACCGATGGGTTAGTGAAAAAAAGTGCTCACTTGGATTGAGGTTTGGGTGCGTCAAAATCGAACCTTTGTGACGCGGGGCGGGATACAAGAAAACCGTGCCAATCTAAACGATTTAGCAGGGATGTTCGGAATACGTTTTTTACGCAGCCACGGAAGCCAGCCGCCGTACCGTTCCCTCAGATATGCCGAGTTGGCGAGCGATGGCGCGCCCTGATAGCCCGGTATTGCGAAGGCGGGCAACTTCTGACGCCCTGACAGATAGTCGCGGACGCCCGAGAGCCTTACCAGCGGCTTTGACCCGGGCCAGACCCGCTTTGGTGCGCTCTGACCGCTTTACCCGCTCTTGCTTCGCCAGAGTCGCAATAATGGCAATAACCGCGTCCTTGAAGACGCCGCACGAGTCGAAGTAAGGTTCAGTGAACGAACGGAAGCCGACGCCGTGGGATTCGAGCCGATTGAGATGCTGCAAGGTTTGGAGCACGCCTTCGCGGCTCAAGCGGTCGAGAGCCCAGAACAGCACCAAATCAAACCGTCGCTTGGACGCGTCGACAAACATGCGCTGAAACTCCACGCGGTCGCTTTTGGAGCCCGATTCGTAATCGCAGTACTCGCCCGCGATTTGCCAGCCCTGCTTCGCGGCGAACTCGCGCAGTTGCACCGCCTGATTTTCAGTTTCTTGCTTGTCGGTTGAGACGCGAAGATAGAGGGCGACTTTCACGGCTTTGCCTTTCGCGGACGCCCGCCCAGTCGGCCGTTCTTGCGAGCGGCTTTCGCTTTGGCTGCGGAAGTTCGACTGCCTAGATAGCGCATGACTTCCGAGAGCGTCTTCTTGTTCATATTCCGACTATAAGCCATCCGTTGGGTTTCTGCAATAGTACTCGCATATCGAAATTCGCTCCCGCACACACCCCTCGCATCAAATAAGCCCCCCCATGCGAATGGTAGGCTTCGTCGTGCACGATGCGCTCACGCTGGCTTCGCTCGGCGCAGCCGGGCACGCGGGCAGGGGTCCCGTAGGATTCTTGGCTGGCTTGAAAAGCCCCCAAGGTACTTTGCACCAGCGGCGGGGCTTGATAACGGGTATGCCTGACCTCGTTTCGAGACGCCCCAGCCCCTATCTCGTGTATCGGTCGTGTAGGTTTTAGACTTTTCAATCCATAGTGTAGCCCGTAGCGAGTGGACTCCGAGTCGTCTATAGGCCGCCTTGGGAAGCCCATCTCCTCACAGTGATGTTCACCTTCCATCGCAGCCTTCTCGACGTTCGTCCTGTCCGATAGGAAGAAGTGAAAGGAAAAATTAAATGGCAACAGCAGCGGCACCAAACGTGATGTCGAAGGAAACATTCAACGCTTCCAGAGAATTTTTAAGCCTGACCTCTGGTCAGCGTAAGTGGGCAAATATTTTCATCGAAACTTCAGACGCGCACCGTGCGACTCGCGAGGCTTACGGCGCGTCTGACGATGCTTACGTTGCCATGCTGACGCGCAAGATCGAGACATCACCGCGCATCATTGCCGCGCTCGACCTCTTCTATGCCCGCACGCCGCGTGAGAAATTCCTCCGCGACCTCGAAAACGACATCCGGAATTCGACTGGGATTGCTCGGATCGAGGCACGACGCCTGTATGCGAAGGTCACGGGTCTCGACGCCTCATCGGTCGGCGAACTTTCAGCGTCACCAAAGGCACGCGTAGGTGACATCGTATTGGTTGACGGCAAGACATTCACGGTCACCGCTGTTGATGCGAACGGCAATCCAACGGACGGAGAGCCGCTATGAAATTTGGGAATGCCAAAGTAATTCCGTTCGTCTCAACTGCGTGCGCCGATTCGCAGTTCGTTGATTCTCCCGCGACGCGCGATGCGCTTGCACGAAAACGTCAACAAAACGCTGAGTTAATCGGCGGTCGCGGCTACGGCGTCGATTTCGCGGGCGAGGGGACGGCTGAATTCTATTGGGACGCCCTCATGGCGGAAGCGCGTTTGCTTGAACTACCCGACCTTCTGAGCGGTGAATGGCTGAACTCGGGCGGTCACTACGACAGACGAAAAGGCGAATGGTTCAACACCAAGGGAGCCTTGGGAATTCCGCTTTCAATGCTTCGCGATGTTGTGCTCCTGCGAATCATTGAACTCGGACTTTCCATAGAAGTTGTGGACCGATACGTGACGCGCAGAGGCAGAACAGTCGCTGAAGAGGAAGCGTTTTACCGACTGCCATTCGAAGCACGAATGGAGGCACTACGCACAGGAGCGGCGCAATGAATCCCTCGATTGTCTTCGTGGACGTAAACGAACAGGCGTTGAAGAACTATCGTGAGTCGTTCGATCTTTCAACCATGCCGAAAGGCTGGCTGCGGACCTACGAAAATATGACGGAGTTTGAGCGGTCGCGCTGGTTTCTCGAAAGGTTTAAATGTCTGTCGAGCCCTCTTTATCTTGCTGGCTCGACTGTGCAGTGAGAGCAATCGCTCGCGCTCGATTTAGTTTCCCCGTCACCGACTTGTACATCGCTTTACGCGTTTGCTCCGTCTGTCGCGGGTTCAGTTGTTGAAATGACTGTGCCAGTTGATTTCCTAGTTCCTTCAGCGATCCTTTCAATTGACCCACGCGCTCGCTGCTGCCACCGCATCCGGCCAGTGCGGTTGTGAGAGATGCCAGCCGTCACATCCCGGCTTCACGCACAGCACCGGGATGTCACCGTGGTACGCCATGTTGACCGGATTTTCGGCAAAAGCAATAGCCTCTGCTTTGGTAGCAAACCACGCTCGCAGTGTTCCGTTAGATCGGCGGCAACGTGTCTGTGAATTCATCGGGCGATTCCAATTTCCCGCAGCAACTTCTTATCTTCGTCGGTCAGTTGCAGACGAGTCCGGCTCCGGCACGGAGCGCACACAAGTTTGTTCCGATTGCGCGTTGATTTTCCGCACCGGGAGCAAATGGGAATGCCGCCTTTCGTTGTGAAGTCTGGTTCGCCACAGTCACCAGCGGTCGGGGATTCCGAGAACGTCGTGCTCATTCGGATGCTCCTTTCTCCGCCAGCCGTTTTGCGGCGTGCTCGCGGCCTAGTCGTTCGTTCGGAAGATACGTTTCGATCAATTCGGAATCGCACATCCGAGCGAGCCTCTGACGTAACGCGCCATTCCCGCTCCGACTTTCAAGTCTTCTGCGCAACAGAGTGGCGAAGTGCTTGTCGTCACGAATTCGCTGTTCATTGTTGCTGTTAGCTTCTGTCGTCACCGGAGCACCAGACCATCCCCGATGATTCCGTCCACTATCGGAGCGACATAACGAGGCTCGATGACGACGGCGTCACCCCAGAATTGAGTTTCCGGGCTGTCCATCGGCAAGTGGTCGTCCATCCAGCCTTTCGCGGTTGAATTCAGCGGACGAATTAAGAACAGCGAACCGTGGTTTTCAAGCTTGAAATCGACTTCAATACTTGATGATTTCGAGATTCTGGTGTGACTCGGCATTTGCTGTCTCCGCATATCAGAGAAAGCCGCCAGAGGAATTACATCTCGGGGGAAAGGCTGCAAGGTGGTTTTTGCCCCTGCACTAGGCCGTATCCCTCCAAGGTCTGGAGGCTAGCACCGTGGCCTTCTCTCTGGCTCGGTTGCAGGGGCGCGAACTGAACGCCCGCTCTCGATACGCTGCTAGATTACCAATGTTGAGACTTCAAACCAATAGTACGCAGCTACGGGTTACGATTCGATTAGCGATCCGAGGTTCATTTGATTACCAGCGTCGATATCTCTTACCGCCCCGATCGCCCAGCCATCAGCGCGATCAGCTGCCTTCCTTGAACGAGATGCCTATCGCCGCGTCCCCAATAGGATTACTTGCTCTTTACCGCTGGCACTCTTGTCCCTCTGCGTAGCTTGTACAGCTTGAACGCGGTCGACATCGCGAGATACGCACTTACGCAAATCGACGCAGCCGCGGTCGAGTGTTGCCAATAAGGGTGGCTCTCAAAGTGAAGACGTTGTCCCGCGAGTGAGGCCGCTGCTAACGGCAGAACGCACGCGGAGATAACCACCGTTACGAACGCGAGCAACGGTTGATAGATTCCGATCCATGCGACATTCCAGCCCGGATCGGCAGGTTGGATGCGTTTAGTAAGTTCGTGGACGTGAAGCCAGAAATAAAATTGCGTTGCCAACAAAAGCAGTGCACCCCATCTCGTCACGTCCGTGGCTGCGATTTTCAAACCGAATGCTTCAATCACTTGGTCACTCTTGGAGGTTTCATCAAGCCTTGCTGGCAAGTCTCTAAAGCTAGCGCAGCCGGACGAATAACAAGATGCCCGCCAGACAGGACAGATATACGAAGTCCACCTCCGAAGGCCCAAGGTCGAATGGTTCCGTCATGCCGTGTCGGAAATGACCGCTGGCAAGTGCACCGAGCTTTTCGAGAGTGCCGATTGTTTCAGGAGCAAAACTGTCCTTGTTCCGAGCTGCTTTCAGCACATCCCCGAATGTGGCGGTCGGCATAGCGAATACTTCCTTTGCGACGGATTCGCACGCATCGAAGGCGTTCGAGCATACGTCGAAATCACCACGGGGACGTGCGTTGTAGGCTTTGTACGCCGCGATCATGTGGTCGAGCGCGCGGGCGAACCGAGAGTTCCCCAGTTCTTTGAATACCTCGTCCACTTGTTGACGGGCAGCAGCCGGGAGTGTGCGTTCCAGTTTGCCGTCTACCAATTTCCAGCCGATGCTCTCATGACCGAACAACTGATTTAGGTCGCGCTCAAATTCTCCGTGGTAATTGTGCCCACCGAAGGTTTTCAGTTCTGCGTACAGTGGTTCGATAAGATTGTAGACTTCCCAGCCAAAGCACTTTTCGAGATGCGGAAACAACACACTCCACAATTGAACGGGAACAGTGACTGTTAGCATTAGGTCTGGACGACACAGCACTTCGCCTACTATCAGCATCGCTCGGTGCGTATCGAGATGCTGCTGGATAGTTTTGACAAGGAGGAATCGGAGCGGCTTCGGAGCTTCGTCGAAAATCGGGTGCTCCGGTTTCAGTTCGTACCCGTAGCGTAACGAGAATCGTTCTTCCGCCAACTGTGCCTCCGATCACTTCTTGGGATTGACCGAGAGCCAAGCGTTCAAAAACCTATCGACCATGTCTTTAATTTTGTCTCGGATATCTTGTGCGGTCAGATTCACACCTACCGCACCCACATCCCATGTTGTGACATCGACCGCCCGCTGGTTGTTCCGTTCGAGAAGTGCATTCTGTTGCAGCTGAACGCTCATCGACACCGCTCTCGTACCGTTCGGCACCGTTATGTTGACGTACAAGGTAGGCATCCCGGGAAGGTTTAAGTCCTCATCGTCTGTCACGACACGGATTCCGGCAAGCCGCAGCTTCAATTCGACATCAGTCCGAATGGTTTCCACGCTTAAACCTAGTTCCTTAGCTTCATCAGAAAGGCTTTCTACGTTCACGCTCATGCCACTAATATCGCGAAGACTCTTTCTCGTTATTTCGGAGTCTTGTGCCTGAATGGGAGCAACTGCAAACCCAATCAAGATAACCGCAGCGACGCATAACATTGCCTGCCTCATATCGCCTCCACTTACTTCTGCGCAACAATCTGACTGGGTTCTGCGGCAACAACCTCCGGCGTCCCGCGATAGCTCGTGATCTTGCCCGTCACGCAGACATTCTTGTCGCGATAATCTGATTCGGGCGTACCAAACTTGGGGCGGTTCTCACCCCAAATCAAAATTGTGAAGACTTCGTTCGGATATGGCTCGTCGAGGTTTAGGAAGGTCGGCTGGCCCTTGCTTCGCGCGGCGTATCGAGTGCTCACAGCCTTTCCGCAAACCGTTTGAGTCTCCCCGACATGATCTTTGGCTTCACGGGCTGTGATCTTGCTGGATTGCGCAGCCGCGCAGAGGCCAACTGCAAAGGCGATTACGAGAAAGATTCGTTTCATTCGCATCTCCTGCTGGGCGATTTGGCCTCCACGCGACGGCGAAGCCCCAGTCGAGTTAGTTCATGTCGGAAAATGTGATGGTCCCATCCCAGACCCTAGCCATTGTTCCTGCGAGATACCCGGAAATAAAACTCACGGTGTTTGCCAGAAGGCTAGGGTCATATTTTCCGGTAGGGATAGTTTTGACGACATTCGTTTTCGGGTCTACCGGCCCGAGTGTGAAGCCTTCAAATGCAACCGATGAAATCAAAACAGCACTTACCGAACTGGACGATGGTCGGCTCCGAAAAAACGTAATGTCCTCGGACCAACTGTTGGCCAGCGTGTGCCGGAAAAAGGGCGAAAATTTGTCGGGCGATTGTGCTGCCTTGTCCATACCACCGGCATAATCCAATTCTCGCTTCTCTTGTTCTTTCGTGTCGGCAAGACGCTTCGCATACTCCGCCGGAGTGACGATCTCGACGGGAATGCCGATGCCGTGGTACGGCGTTCCGTGGTCTACAATCGGGTTAAGAAATTCCGCGACATCGGAGCACATTGTCCGGTCCACATTCGGCGAACAGCTCACTTGCGCCCCCGCATCCCCAGCGAGGGCCAGAAACGTAATTACACCCAGTTTCAGTTTCCAATTGATCCTCATATACGCTCCTGCGCGCTTCCTCGTCTCGTCATCTAGCTGTGCCTACCTACTTAGTGTTGTTGATGAACTTGCAGACTTCCTCGAAGTGATGTTTCGTCTTGTTGCCGAAATGAATTTCTGGATGCGTGGTCATAAGCACATCGCCATCCGAATTCATCAACGTGAAATGCCACTGTCGGTGTGTCGTGCCCTCGTTCGCATTTACTGTCTCGGCTGCCTCCAACACATAGTCTGCTTTCTTCTCGTTTTCCGTTAACACCACGTTTGGGCAGTACTTGGCAAAGCCTTCTGCAATTTCGGATGTCGTGATGTTCGACTTGGGAGAGAGCAAGATTCTCTTCGTATTCTCCTGTGCGGGTAACAGCGTGGTAGACGACAAAATGAGAAGGGTCAAAGTGCTGAGAATTCGCATTCGCGTCTCCTACAGCTGGCGCATCCTTCCGTGTGACGGCGGAAGAGTACCAATTTGCATCGTGGCGCGCTAATGCTATCGTGCTCGCGGACGGTGGACGCAAAGGAGACTAGGAATGCGAAAGCGAATCTTGGTAGTCGTACTGGGGCTTTGTGTTTCTTTGCCTCTAGGTGCCGACCAAAATCCTCCCGCGCTCTACTTCGGAGGCCATCGGCTGTTTGTCGGCATGTCTGAGATCGAGGCCGTGGAGCTGCTTTCCCAGTGCTGTAAGCTATCGCCCCAACCTACCGCCGAGGCTGAGCGGTCAGCCGCGGAGAAAAACCTGATCCTCGAACGCTTCATTTTCTCAAATGACGACTCACCTCAACGGATACTTGGCACTATCGGCTTTAGCAGCGGAAAGGTCGTGCTCATTTCTCATCCGTTGGACGACCAGCTCAACTCGGCCAGCAGCGACGCGATTGCGTTGGCGCGAACACTTGATCGAAGTCTTTCGCCAGCAACTGACGGCTCGCCCGCAGTTGTCTTCGTCTCTACACGACATAACCGAGCGACCAATGGAGAATCCGAGTTCCTTTCGTTCGCTTTTCCGAATGGCCGTGCGGTCGAACTCGAAATCGTGACGCTGGATAAGACATCTCCGGTGACGGGTGGACGAGATTCATTCAGTCTGACTGAGATTCTGACTGCACCGACACGATAAGGGAACTTAGAATGGTGTTAACGCCGCAGATGGGCAAACTTCACTCTCGGTACTACGCTGCTCGTGAAGCGTGGCGGCACCCGCGACTCGGTAAGATTTTGCTTGGAATCGGAACGGTGCTCGTCATCTTTTGGGTTTTCAGAACGCCCCAGCCGAACTACTCGATCATCGTGATGGCTGTTGCTGCCGGTTTGATGGCACTGCGACCCGATATGTCGGGTAGCGAAAAATGGCTGTGGGCTTTCATGCTCACCGCTTTCGCCGTCGTCGAAGTCCGGGCAATTCGAAATGACCGAGCTATTCACGATGCCGAACAGGCCCGGGCTGCGAAAGAACAGGCCGACCATTTTCAGAGCATTGCTGACGGCATCACACGGTCAATCGCAACGAGCGATCGACACTTTGACGACACAATGTCCGGCGTTAGGAGCGTGATTGCTCTCGAAACAGCAGTCTCGACCGCGACCAATAATTCACTGGAACAGATAACCGGGGGCGGCGCGTACTGTTTCCTTGTTCCGACTCAGATTGACATGTCGGGAACGTTCGAACTGGCCGTTGCAACGTCGGGCAAAGTGATGCTCCCGAGTTGTGACGTTCGAATAGTTGAAAATGCCGAGCCCGGCGACAAGCCCGAGGATTCAATTAGAGAGTTTTTTATGCCGGGTCTCAACTTGACGAGAATCCAGCCATTGCCCACTGGTGCGACTCTGACGGGCTATAGGATTCAGGCTGCACCCCATCGAAGCTACCAGATGATTCTGCGCTCACCCACAAGACAGGTGCGGGAAGATATGTCGTTTGCGGAGTTGCCGACGCATCCGGGCTTCTACGTCCCGACGTGCAAAATTTACAGTTTCGAAGCGAAGCCAGTCCTGCTGAAAGATGGTTGCGATAACAATGGAGTGATGCGAGTGAACCCCCAACTGAACCCCCGCTGAGTTCTCGATAGCGCGCCCAAGTTTCTGTACTATGATTCCCTCATGAAGAAGCCGTCCCGTGCCGTTAGGCTCTCCGTTGCTCAGATCGAGACGGCTGCGCAGTTTGCAGATTATGCCTTCGACTATTCCGACCTGTCGTTCGATCAAGTCGCTAAAAGGGTCTTGGGCAAACCATTTCCGAATACTGCGGTTGGTCGGAAATTCCGTCAGGAAGCCAAAGCGATCTTCGATCAAGAGCGCGGCAGTAAAGCAGACTGAATTACTCTTTCGGATGTCTCTGCCGCCAGACAACGCGACATTCCGCTAATTGGACTATCCACTGTTCGTTGGGCTGCATATACGGACTCCTCTGGGGCTGGCACAGAAAGACCAACGTACTTCCCTCCTTCTGTAATTCCGCGTCTGACATCGCGCCGATCTTCCGGCGATAATCTTCAACGTTGAATCGCCCGTCAAGCGCAACGCCTTTAAATGGGCCGTCCATGATGTTTAGCCCGCGCCACCACGCCCCTTACTTCTCTGGAGCCAACGACCGGATACGTTCAATATCCAACTTTCCTTTCGCGCCCCACCCTCTTACACCTTCAGGAATCCGGGGTCGGAACTTCTCATACAGTGTGAACGCGTTTTTCGTTAGCTGCTCCGCGCGGAAGGCTTTCGCGAGATCACGCATCGCCACACGTATAGGATCAAGCGAAAGGCCGAACTTGCCCTCAAGGTACCGCTCCACGCTCTTCGGTTCGATGGGCTTGTCCTTAATCACCGCTCGCACACCATCCCCGGTGTTGATTGCAGGCACTTGTCGTCCGCAAATCTCGATAAAGAATTCTTCGCCACGTTTCCGTGCGTGCGCCTGTTTAGCCTCTTGCGACGGGGTTTTGTATATTCCCAGTCGCCGACCCTTGGATTGGGCGGTCAGGCCGGCCACCGCCTTGCCGAGCGTTAGTGCTTCGTCGGCATCAAATCCCATTCTCTCGGCGACCACGGTCGCCCACAACGTGAGCACAGGAGCGCGATTAATCAGAATATTGTGTCGGTCACGGCTCACAGCCTAGCCGTGACGCTCTTGATCGAAGACCGCTTTCGCCTCGCGCTTGAACGTTCTGCCGCTGGTCGTGTTTGGAAAGGACGCCCCGAGGACCTTCTTTGCTACTTGCTCGAAATTCAGTTGGGGATATTGGACAACAGTACGAAAGTACTGACGTAGGGACTTCACTGCATCGGTCCAGCGAATAGACGCGGAATGTCCTTTTCCATCTTTTTCAGGAACTCGCCAGTCGTTTTCATGGTGTCGGTGATATAAGAACTGAGTGCAACGAGGGTGGCCAGGTCCTCATACATATTCGCGCCTTCCAACGCTTGTTCAAAGCTGTTAAGTCCGACCTTCAGACGCTGCTCGGGCTTTAAAATGCGCGTCGCGACAAATGAAGCGAAACTTAAGAACGGCTCCGCTGATTTACACTGCGACAATCCAAAATTGAACCACTCTCCGTACTCCCTTGATCGCGCATCCGCGATACTCCCAAAATGTCGATAACACAGTTGCCTCCCAAGATGCGCCCTGGTTTTCATCTCGACGGCTTCCCAAAGCGGACGCACCTTGTCGTAAGAGCCCAGCGTTTTCTGAATTATGTAATCAAGGGTCCATCGTTCAAAGGCGACCCATTCCGCTTGGACATTTTCTAGCGGTTGCTCTGCATGATCAGTCAGCCATTCAGGCACTGGTGACTTAATGCTAGCGGTCACCAACTCCTCGGCAAGTTGGTCAACCAGCTGTGCTCTAGTCGGTTGGCGCTTGAACCAACTCACAATGTCTCCATCTCAGAAGTACTGTTTTATCCAACCTCATGCGAAAGGCTACGAGGGTTACTGAGCGATGGGAGAGGTCGGTTTAGAATTGCACGGGAGTTCCATCGGGCTGAATTTCGTAGCGCGTGTGCCACGGTGGACCAGAAGGGTCGAGAACAAAGAGATATTTGAATCCCTCGTTCGCTCGCCTTGTCACTTGCCTATCAATCCACGCAAAGGCTTCATTCATGGTGACACAGTGAACTGGGTCGTTCGGACTGAGTGTTACCACTTTATTCTTGAATTTGTCTCCCACCGTTTCCTGCTCGTCCCAATAACCGTGTTTTTCTTTCACCACCCAGCATTTCTGTGGGTCTGTCGCGTTCGGAAGAACGTCAGCGAAGATGGTGTAGCACTCGGAGACATTCCGCTCGGGATTAGGCGTTTGATAAACCGTCTTTGGAATGGTCGGCATTGTCGAGGATGATAGCAAATGCCAATGCGAGCAGGCGTATAAATGCGTCGAATCGCTGGCCCAACTAAATGCCCGACTAGCGTCAGCAGGTGATCAAGCGTTCGGTCGCACCTTCTGAAATTCTCGACGAGATTTGCGCGAAAGGCGCTTGGAATAGAATTTTTCGCCAGATTCAGTGAATGCGTATGCACGACCGATTTCCAAAACTGATTGTCCCTTCAGGACTGGAGTGATCGCGGCGACAAAATCCCGCCCTTCTCTATTTAGATCCAGGTAGAACGCTGCTCGCGAGCGAGGTTCGATCTCCCTGGGCCACGGCGCTTTGCTGACCAACGTTGACTCCACATTCGACAAGGGTCTGCCGAACGTGAAGAACTTGTCGCCAATGCGGTAACCGACATTGCAAACCTTCTGTGGGAAGGGACTGAGATTCCGCACGACGATACCAGGCCATTCGTTCACGAAGACCTGCTTGCCCGTGACATCGCTCATCATGATCGGGCTTGGTAGCACTTGCAGTCTCGGTGTAGTCCGATGCCTGTGACTGACCAATGCCCACCACGAAAGCAGCGTCGCGGGCACCACCGCGAGAAGCGCGATGAATAGCTGAAACTTGTGTTCGGGGGTCATCGTGCAACGGCCTCAGAAAATGATCGCTCTCGTCCGTAATGCTAGCAGTGTGTGTTACGTATCTTATTTGATAAGATGCGCCGATAGAGCACGGCCAGAGAATAGGGTACGTCACGGAGCGACGAATGACAAAGGCGGCAGATGATCTAGAGGCTGTACGTAAGGTGGCAGCCGCTCTCGAAGGATTTGAATCCACCGAGCAGGAACGAATCCTTCGCTGGGCGCGTGAAAAACTTGGTTTGTCGACGGCGTCACCTGCTGCGACACCGCAATCAATCCCGCAAAGCACCACGCAGACGGTACTACCCGTAGGAGCCACTTCACAATCGGTCGGAACCAAGAACCTGAGCACGTTTGTGCAAGAGAAAAACCCGAGGAATGATGTGCAGTTCGCGGCGACTGTGGCTTATTTCCATCGTTTTGAGGCTCCCTCGGACAAAAGGAAGACGGAAATAAATGCTGATGAATTGCAGGACGCAACCAGATTAGCGCCCAGGGAAAGATTCAAACACCCAGGTCAGACGCTTCGGAATGCTCACAACTTGGGGTTGCTTGATAAGGGTAGCCAGGAGGGATTCTTCGCAATCAATTCGGTTGGCGAAAATCTAGTGGCGATGACGCTCCCGAGCGGCGCGTCCGATAAAGCCAAAGTTAGAAAAAGACATAAAGCGAAGAAGAAACGCAAGGCCAAGAAGGCTAGAGCGGTGAAGTGACGCGAACATGAATTACGCCGATGAAGCCATTCACTCCGCGATAAACGAAGCGCGTACGCTGAGAGATAGGATAAAGAAGAAGGATTCTGTTCAGGTCAAAGGCCCAGAAAAAGACATTATCAGAGCGACGGCACTGGCCTGGTTCAATAACCATCGCAAAGTGTTGGTGACTCTATTGCCAGCGGCGGACCTGGCTGAAATCGACGGAGTGTATCAGGTGGTGCTGCTCGCGGCCCACAAAGACTCAGTACGATCCAAGTATCTTTCCGCACTGAAGTCGATCTGTACGATCCTGGCACAGCTTCGGGCAGCAGAGGTGATCAGGATCAGTACCGCTCCTGCACGCGCCCCTGAATCCGCCTTACAAGACGTGCCTCCTGATTTTGCTCCTCTAGTGAACGATCCACAGATGAAGGCTCTCTTAGAAAAGCGTTGGACGGAATGCAATCTTTGCGTCGCTGCGGGTGCTCCGCTAGCGACCATTGTAATGGTTGGGGGATTTCTGGAGGGCTTATTGCTCGGTCGTGTGAATCGGGAGAAAAATAAAGCACCCGTTTTCACGGCAGCGGCAGCCCCACGGGACAAAGAGGGCAGGACCCGTGTGCTAAGCGATTGGACTCTCCAAAACTACATCGATGTCGCTCATGAGTTGAAGTGGATAACCGTTACCACCAAGGATGTTGGAGACGTACTCCGCGATTACCGCAACTACATCCATCCGCACAAGGAACTTTCCAAACAAGTGTCGCTAACAACTCCCGATGCGGTGCTGCTCTGGATAATCGGAAAAACCATTGCCCGACAAGTTCTGACGAGCGTGGCGAGCGCGACCTGATTCGGGTCGTGACCTCCTCGAAGCGCGGGCGAGAAAGCTTGATACCTTGACCGACAATCCTGCATTCGCCCAAGCGGCCTCAAACACGGACAGATTCTATACCGTGATAAAAAGCATGAACGAGTTTGATAAGACCGAAATAAAGGGTGTGATTGACACTCAACTGTCTCCGACTCCGCGAGAGAATTGCTTTATCGGCACCTATTACCGAATCATTGGGAATGTCGAGACGCTTCTTCGCATGGATAAATCAAAGGATTTCCAGGCGATTGCCATGCTGTCCCGCGCGCTATATGAACTTGCCGTGGAGATCAAACTCCTGGAAGTAATCCCAGACGGTTGGGGAAAAATGCTCGCGTTCGTCGACCTTGACAAACTGCGACTCGCGGAAAGGATCGTTCGCTTCAAGACAGAGAACCCAGCCGTCGATGTGAGTACTGAAATCTATCAGGACTTCATAACGCACAATTCAGTGCGCGTTGATGGATTGAAGAAGTCGTTGTGGCCAGGAAAGGGCGTCCTTCGGCACTGGTCGGGACTCAACCTCGAAGAGCGCGCCAAGATGGTGGGTGCTCCCTTCGATCAAATGTACGCAGAGGATTACGCGAGAATCAGCTGGTACGCCCATCCAGGCCTTACGGGGGTCATGAACGTGCCCGCGATAGTGTTTATCCACTTGTGCGCTTACGCGTTCAATCTAGCTGCGAAGGCTTACAAGGAATCGCTTTTGTGCGTGATCCGAGAATTCAAACTGTCTAAGGCGAACGATAAAATTGAGAAGTTACTTGAACTTTCACGAATGCTTCCGTTCACTGATACTCCTGAGCAGGTCGAAGTGTTGACGAGAATTGCGAGAAGATAGCGCGAAACTTACCATATCCCTTGCAGTTGACCTGCTAGTCGTCAACCCACACGTATTCGTACCCGAGCGGGGCAAGAGGCTTGAGAGGTCGAAGTGATTCGAGCGGCTTAAGGGGCGCAAGCGGTTTCAGAGGTTGAAGCGGCTTGAGCGGCTGCAGACCACTTGGTAGTTGCCTGAGGACCCACGGCATACTAACTTTCTCCTTATCGCCCATAATAACATACGAGAAGCGCGAGGTTCTGAGTTCTGACGATGCTCTCAAACTGGAGCGCCCATGGAAAACAATTTTCAGCGTATCGGCTCCATCAGCAACACTCATGTCGGAAGAGAATTTGAGGAAGCCGCGCGGCTATTCTTTGCCGAAACTGGCATCTCACTTCAGGCTGGGTTCACAGCGCCTGTCGGTGTCCGCGTCAAGAAGCCACATAAATTCGATCTTGGTAGTGACAATCCGCCCATATTAGTTGAATGTAAGTCTTACACTTGGACCAGTGGCGGGAATTCGCCAAGCGCGAAAATAAGGGGTCTGAACGAAGTCATGCTGTTATTCAGCGTGGCTCCGAGTGACTATCGAAAAATTCTGTTTGTCTTGAAGCACCTCCGAAGAGACCTGACCCTAGCCGCGCACTACATTAAGACTCAGGGACATCTGATCGGGCACGGAGTGGAGATTTGGGAGTTCGATCTTGACGAAAAGCACGGCGAGCGAGTGTTCTGAAAACCGAGCAGCATATCGTCGTCTCCTTCTAATCGCGCAACGCGGATAGCGGAAACCGTCTCAGTGCAGCCAAACGATGAGCCAGATTCACATTTTTGGCCTTAACCACTTTCATCAATGGATCGAGCCAAGGTGCTGGACTTCGGCTGGAAAAACTGACGAACAGCGACAGAAGTATGGTTTGCGGACCACGCTAGAGCAGATAGTCGCTCAAAATGAAATTGCTTCGATTGCCGAGGAAGCCCATCCTGACCGACAGTGTTTGGGCCGTGTCCTTGCACGGGAAAAAAACCTTGGCTACTGCGACATCACTATGCCAATCAGCGAACGCGAGAAACGCGGCATAAGAACACCTGGATATGATCAACGCACTGATACCCGTGAAAGTGCTTACAGACTGTTCGAGGAATTCATGTTCGAGCACACCACGGCGCTCGGATCGAGAGCTAGTCGAATGCGTAGTCGCTGAACTGGCCGACGATCTCCATTTGCTCGACCGACAGAGGGCGGTTTCGGGACGGATGATTTGCAGGCATCGTGTTTCTCGCTATGGGTTTTGCGGCTTCTGCTTGCTTGCGTCGTCAGCGGCGGCGTGGTCCGTGCGCGCGACCTTCAAAGCGATTGGAAGTTTAACATCCTTGCCTGCGTCGTCGAGAACGTGGAGATTGGCTCCATCAATAGCGATTTTCGTCTTTCCGTTCAGCGTTACGTTGAGCGGATGGCCGCCGTTCGGTTGCGCAAGCCGCGACCGCATCGGATTGTAAGTGATCGCAACGACGTAAGTGATCTCGTCGGTCTCAAGCCAGTAATACATCGTTGTCGTTTGAATTCGTCCACCAACAGCGGTTGTTCCAACGGTCGCTACGACGGCACCGTCATCTTGGACGCTTGAAGAAATTTTGGTCACCTTGGCAACTTGCCGCTCGCGGTCTTTGGCAAACGCGGTTGAGGTACAGGCGAGCACGAGAACTAGCGCGACGATTCGCACGGCGGTTTTCCTTTGCGCTGGATTCTACCACGGCTAAAATTCGGCATATGCCCGACCTTGCAGATACTCAACACCAGAGGCTCTACCACTTCACCGCAGCGCATTTCGCGCTCGACGACATCCGCCGCACTCAATTGAAAATCGCCCAAATCAGCGACCTGAACGACCCTTTTGAACTACGGTGCATGGACACATCGGACCCACAGGCGCGAGAAGCCTATGAGGGATGGAGGGATCAAGCCTCCACGCTCTGGGGCGTCGTCTGCTTTACAGACACTTGGGATGACATTCTTCAGTGGGCGCATTACGCTGACCGCCATCGGGGAATTTGCCTCGGATTTGATGTCGCGGGTGCGCGGTCGAAGTTCGGGCAAATGCGATACGTGAAAGCGAAAGACCCGTGCCCTTCCAAACCAGACTTAGACTTCGTGTGGAGTTCGCTCAGTACCAAGTTTTCAGCCTGGGATTGCGAGCGCGAGTGGCGAGTGTTCACGACACTGAAAGAAAGCACTCGGATCGAGGGCGCGGACAGAGAACTGTACTTCATCAAATTCGGAATGAATTTAGTCTTGAAAGACGTGTTTATTGGCGCTGCCAGCAGTACCAGGGCGAAGGAAGTCTTCGACGCGCTTGCCGATTACGAAACTGAAGTGCGTGTTGCGCGCGTACATCTCTCCGATTCAACGTTCGACCTCAAACTCGTTGATTGTGTGAAGCCGTGATGCTGGATCGAATCAACTCGCGACGGACTTTGATAGGACTTGCGTCGCTTCCAGTTGAGGGCGAAACTTCTCTACGATGTACTCGACGTAAGTCACCATCTCGCGAAGCGTCGGCTGCAATGTCTTTCGCTCAATTATTTCGGGGTCTCCGAGCAACTCGCTGCTTCTCAAATCAGTCTCAGGAGAATCTTGCACGCTGGCAAAGTGCGGCTCGTCCGCTTTGAGCAGGTACGGAGACCAACCCACCCAATCGCCCTCCAGCAGGCACTCCTCGCCAACAGCGATGATCCTTCGGTGCTTGTCGATATTGTCCAGTTCGCGAAGTCGCCAGAGTACGGGATTGCCGTCTTTGTACGGTTTCAGCTCATCGATTGCCTGTACAGCATCAGCACGCATCCCGCGCGTCTTCGATGCTTTTCGTTTTTCGTAGTCCTCTTTGCTATCTAGGATCGGAAACTCTATCTGTCTCGGCGGTGTTCCTTCAGGACTTCCGACCAGAACGAGTTGATGTGCCAAATGGTCGAGCGCGGTTCGAAGGTTGTGGACCACGTCGCCAGCGGTCGTGAGAATGTTGAAGGAAAGGACGGGAACATTCGCCGTTCCGCCGCCACGGTAGGCCACTACCGTCGTTTTATTGCGATACGGCAGCAGTTGTTCCTCCAAGCTATGCAAGTGTTGTTTGGCGCGCTCGACTTTCGCGCGGACCAAAACAACTCGGTCAGCTGCAGTAAGGTTGAGGTTTCTCATACACTAAGTGTAGCAGCGGCAACCTCGGAAGATGAACTGCCCTACCTTCGCGAGCGGAATCCATTTTACAATCTAGGTTCGGAGGGTGCCATGAAGAAGACCTTCGTCGGTTTCATGGGTTCCGTAGTTGGCATCGCAGGCTGCGGTTTCGTCCTGTACATTCTCAATTGCGATCTTCGCACCCCAATCGCCGACGCGGTTTGGGATTTCCAGCACGATTGTTTCAACGGGCCAGGATTCGAGACCCTTTCCGCTGTCTGCTTGCTTTCACTCGCGTATTTTGTAATCTCGGAGCTATTGCCTCGACCTGCAAGAGCCGTAGCCTCAATTCTGCTGCCTCTCTGCTTGGTATTCGTATGTGGAGCAGCAGCATTGCCGTGATGAATGGGAAACAGTTCTGTGAAGCGGCGCGACCTACTTGCTCTACACGTCGGGCAAGGCCGTGCAGCGGCACCCGAAACTGTTGATGCATTTCTCGTAGGGGAGTTCGGGTATTGTTTCCGCCGTCCAAGTGGTTCCAGTTAACGTCTCGCAGACCCCGCACGCAGGAAAACTGCCATCGACGTTGTGGCAAACGCTGATCGTGAGTCGGCTGAGGTTAGCCTGGGCGAACATGCCGATTTGTTCATAGTGCCGCGCGCAAAAATGAAACATGTTCACGGCGGCTGATTGTTTCATCGCCAGTCCAAGGTCCAGGATTTGGGGGAGCCACTCCGATTCGTGGTATGCAGCTCCCAGAAGTTCTGCCATGACGGCGGCGAAATTGAGGGTTGCACGGACGCCGCTGGGGAGCGTTTTGAGTATCTTCGGGCGAGCCGCGAGGATTTCCCGCACGCGCTTTTCAGATGCCCTTGGCATCCAGTCCACGCGATTCCCGTTCGGGTCTAGGTTGGACAAATCCCAAATCAGGCGGTTTGCCTGTTCGACAGCGTGGGGAATGTCTCCCGACCTGACAGCATCCCTGATGGATTCCTTTTCTTTTGGAGCGAGGTCGTATCTTCCCATAACAGCTATCCGATACCGCTCGGTCAGGATCGATTTGACGCTGCCATTTTCTGAGCCATGAACAGGAGAATTTTTTGATCCTTTTCATCAGTTCGGCTCAAGAGCGTACGAAACTGGTGAAGCATCTTTCCATCCTTGCCCGAACTTCCCCATTCGGTATCTTCGTCGGACCCCCGCTTCGGGAGGTTGGGCATCCTGGCGGGTTTTTCTCCGTCGTAGAAGAGTTGGTACATCGGCACCTCCAACGCCCGTGCCAACTTTTCAAGGGTGTCAATCGCTGGGACTGTGTGCCCATTCTCGACGCGCGAAATATAGCAGCGGAGCAGACCTGTGCGCTTTTCGATCTCACCCTGTGAGAAATTCTTTGATTCTCGAAGCGACTTCAATCTATCGCCAATGACCATTTGATTTCTCCAACGAAAAAGTGGGATTTAGGATTTCGAATTCCAGAGGTTCAGGAAGTCGGCCACCGTTTTCGGGGCGTGACCCGAGGGATCATATCGCGAACAAAGGCGAAATCAAATGACTGGGTCGCCGCGCTCGGGCTCCATGCTAATACATGCTAATAGAAAGGCGCGATTAGGGGTGGTTTCAAGGCTCAATGGATCAAGAGATTGCGGGAAATCAAAAGCGGCTAAATCTAACGATTAGCATTCGATACGGTCCCTCACGGTCTTTCTCTGATTCTCACCGCCACGCCATGGATGAGTCTCCCCCCTCTCCGCCATCGCTTCAGCTACCGAAAGTTCTTTCACGCACCTTGCCGAGTTCACGCGAATTCGCTTTTTAGTCGACTCCGTTTCCTGTAGGTCATCAAACACACCACGATTCCGCCAATGAACCCGCTGGCATATGAAGCATTGTGCGCCCACCAATCAGCCATAAAGCGTGCGTAGGCGGAAGGCACGAGGCTGGCCGCCACCCACACGGGTGGAGCAATCAACCCGCGCCGCGCCAATACGAACCCCGTCAGACCAGACAAAACTGCGCACGCGGCCATCACAAGAAGCAATTTCCCGACTGGTGCACGCAGAGCCGCTACGCCTAGTTTAGGACGCGACCCCGCACGGGCCGCGATCGCGAGCAGGACGCCGAGAAATGCTCCGACCCACCAGGTTGCGATGATTCCCCATCCAACACCCAACAAGGTCGGCGATTGAGTTGCGAAAACGGGAGGGTGAAAAACTGTGAAGTATTCAACGCAGATGCGCGCCGTAAATTGGTCGTGGACGATGCCGTAGAGCACGGCCGCACCGATGCAGGCGAGAGCAATCTTCAGAGATTCCATTTAGGATACATACTATTCTCTCACTCGCGAATTGTTCCCGCCATATCCTGAAAACTGCAACGCGACTACGTTGTACCCCACACTTTTCGGGCGGTGTTGACCACGAGCTCGAGCTTGCGCCACTGCTCGTCGAGCGTGAGCAGGTTGCCGGCGGCGACGGATGCGAAGCCGCACTGAGTGCTGAGCGCGAGATTTTCGAGCGGGACGAAGCGCGCGGCTTCGTCAATGCGCCGCCGCAAGTCGTCCGGCGATTCGAGCTTCGGAAATTTCGTGGTGACGAGCCCGAGCACAACGCGTTTCCCGCGCGGCACCAATCGCAGCGGCTCGAAGCCGCCGGCGCGCTCGCTATCGTATTCCAGCAGGAAATTATCCACGTCGAGTGTGCCGAAAAGTTTTTCGGCGATGGCGTCGTAACCACCCTCGGTGTACCAGCGGCTGCGGCTGTTGCCGCGGCAGATGTGGACCGAGACGGTGACCTTGCTGCGCGGAATTTCCTTCAGCAACGAATTATCTCCGGCCACGGATCTCTTGAACTCCTCGTCCGGATTCAGGCCGTCGCGCTGGAGCCTGCCGCGCTGGATTGGATCGAGGTAGTGCGAATAGAAGGGCGCGTCGAGCTGAATATAGGTGACGCCTTCGGCGACCAGCCACTTGATTTCGTCGCGCACGATTTCCACCAGATCTTGAAGAAGCTCGGCGTGCGTGGGATAGAAGCGGTTGCTGACGCCGCGCTTGTAGCTGGAGACCATGAAGTTCGAAGGCGCGGGCAGCGTGACTTTGAACGGGCCCGGCGCGGACTTCTTCAAGAACGGAAGTTCGTGAGCAGTGAGCTTGCGAATCTTTTTTAGTTTTGCGCCAACGGCTTGCGCCGAGCTGGCCTCAAACCCTCCGCCGGGCCCTTTCCAATCCAGCACCACTTTGTCGGCGACGAAGCCTTCGACGGCGTCCGCCATATCGGTGAGCCAGGAGGCGCGGCGAAGTTCGCCATCGGTGAATATGGACGCGCCTGCCTTGCGCTGGCCATCGAAGATCTGGAGGATGGCTCGGTCCTCCGCGGTCCGCAGTTCCTCGAGCTTGAGCTGGCCCTGGGCATGAGCGACGCGAGCTTTCAAAAGATCGGGTGGACGCAGAAAGCTGCCAACATTTTCAGCTCGGTAAATCGGGGGCATGGGCGGCTGTCCTCTTAAGCCGTATGTACCCGGCAAGGGACATTCCCGGTGATGTGGAACTCTGGGTTCGGTCTCCTGCGGGCCAACCGAAGACGCCGGAGCCCTTCACTCCGGCGCCCTCGTGCTAGGCGTCTTGGTCGCACGCGCTGGTCATCCTCAAAACATCATCACTAATACACGCAAACGTCAGTTCTGCGAGCTTGCGGACTGCTGCACATCCTGTTCGGTCTGGTTGGCCTGCTGTTGCTGCTGGTCCAGATCGGAGCCCACGCTCGTGTCGGGCTGAGCTTGTCCATCCGGATTCGCCTGCGGATTGCCCGCGGGACCGGAGGGCAAACCGCCATGGCCTTGATTTTTGTTGAGCTGCGCAAGGCCATCGTCCACCTGTTCGTGCAGGTGGTTGTGCATCTCCTGCAGGTCGTCCACGCCGACTGGAACCTGCGAGCCGGTGGAGCAATCGCCGCGCTGGCTGCTGACGACGCGAACGCTCACGTTGTTGTTCGAATCCGCCGTGTCGTCAATGCGGCGAAGCACGTCGCCCGAGCTGAGGCTGCATCCTGTGCCGTCGGCATTCTGGACGCTCAGCGTGGTGGCCACGACGAACGTTCGATGATTGGGATCGAGCGCTGCGGGTGCGGGATCGGCACCGCCGCCCCCACCCTGATTTGCCGCCTGAGCTTTGTCCGCGGCAATCTGCGACGCGACCTCATCCGCGATGGCCTGCTTGACCTCGGGTGTGAGTTGCGTTTGTCCGCCGCCTGAATCACCGCCGCCCTGGCCGCCACCCTGCGAGTTCGAGTAATCGGCCGCCGCTTGAGCGCCGGCGTCCTGCTGAGCTTCGTAATTAGCCTGCAGGTTTTGAGCGAGCAGGTAGTCGGTCAGCCAGAAGGAAGCGCTCGGGTAAACCGCATACGGCGAGAAGTAATATCCGTACGCGCCATACCACGGCGATCCGCCCCAGCCCCAGCCGTACGCGATCGGTGCGCCCCAGGGATTGTAGGCCCAGCCATAGAAGCCCGGATTGTAGTAGTAGCCCGGCACATAGCCGTAATAGCGATAGCCGTGCCAGTAGTAGCCGCGATAGGCACGCGCGTAGTAGCGGCCGTTCCTGTAATACGTTCGGCCCCTGTATTCGTGGCCACCATGCATATAACCCCGCTCGCCGTAGCCGCGCCCGTGCCCATAACTGACCAGGCGCGTGTGATCGGCGCGCTCGGTGACGATGGTTCGGCCGCCGTGCGCCCCGTGATTGATGGTCATGCCGCCGGAACGGATGGTGCTCACGTGTCCGTGGGAATCGAATCTCGCCGCTGTGCCGCTTTTGGTGGTGATGCTCGTGGGCTTGCCGGACTTGTTGTAATCCATGCGAGCGCCGTTGCTGCGGGTCACACTGTGTCCGCCGGGAGGCGCGTTGAAGCCGTGGCCTGTGGAGGTGTTCGTGACGCCGCCCTTGCCGCCAATCGTGCTGCCCGTTCCGCCGTTTTTGTTGCCGCCGGTAGTGCCGGTTCCAACCTTGTTGAGTGAGGTATTCGTGTTGCCACCTTTGTTGCCGCTCCCTCCGAATGAATTGGAGCCGCCCTTGCCGGTATTAGCACCGCCTGTCGTCGCGCTTGTCCCACCATGGTTGCCGCTCGAGCCGAAGGTATTGGTGTTGCCGTGGCTGCCGTTGGTACCGCCGGTCGCAGTGGTTGTCGTAGTGGTCGTGCTGTGGCTGTTGCCATACGATCCGTAGGGATTGGAGGATTTGTTGGTGCCACTCGAGCTGCCGTTCGCGCCGCCAGTAGTCGAGCCGGTGCCGTGACTGTTTCCGTAGGAACCGTACGGATTGGAAGATCCTCCGGAATTCGGGTGGCCCGTGCCTCCGGTGGTGGTGCCACCGGTATTGCCGGAACCGTGATTCGTGTTGCTCGGTGGAGGAGAGGACGGATGCGACGGCGCGGCCGGCGCAGGATGCGGGGGCGGAGCACTTCCACCGCCGCCCCCGCCTCCGCCACTGCCCTTGTGCTGCGCGCGCGCAATTCCCGGGATTGTCAGCAGAATCAGAATCGCAAACAGCATTCGCGGAGTGTCTCGCCTTGCCCTGTTCGAATTCATCGTCATCTCCTGACAGCGGAACTTGTGTGATAAGGGAGCAATCATTTCTGAGGTCGTTGCTCCGTACATTGCATTGCGCAAAAGCGCAGAAAGAACCGTCATGATCACATTTCCCCGCGCGCGCTAACCATCCAGCACCCAGGAACTCCCGGCAGGCGCGGGTACGTGACGCCTCAGCAAATCCAATTCCAGCTTCGCAACAAAGCTAGGCACCGAAAACTGCGTTTGGTGCGCGAGCATAGTCCGCGCGCTATTGGAATGTCAATCGGGGCGGCGAAGTGGTGCCAAACCGATAAACGTGGAGCCTCGCGGTCTCCGGTTGGCAGGTCATAGGGATTCCGATTCTCCATTCCGGTGGAAATTGCTGCCGGCCATGACGGTTTTTTCATAAGTCTCGCGCAATGCATAGTGAGAAGCAGTGATCTTCAGGGTGAATGAGATTTCATTGCAGCCAGTTTGTCGGCTCGGATTTGACAGGAATGTTGACACCTACAACGACGGACCAGTAAGATTCCGGGCTACCGGACAGTTCGTTGGGTATCCTTGCGGGAGCTTTTCGAAGGGGAGACATCTAGATGAAAAAGATTCTATGGGCCACACTGATTCTGGCGACGTTTTTTGGCGTGAGGGCGGACGCGCAATCGTCCAATGCAGCGGGAGCCCCGCCGCCCGGAGCGCCGACAACAGCCACGGCCGCACCAGGCGCGACCCCGGCGCCGTCAACGCTGCGCAAGAAGCGCGTGGCCGTGTTCGATTTTGATTTCACTGCCATACCGACCGCGACGGTCGCCCAGTTGGGCGCGAGCGTGGACATCGGGAAGGGCATCACAAACCTGCTGGTGAAGTATCTGGTTCAGGACGGCACGTACTCGGTGATCGAGCGTAACGCGCTGGACAAGATCATGTCCGAGCAGAATTTCTCGAATAGCGACCGCGCTAATCCGAATTCAGCCGCGAAGATCGGAAAAATACTGGGCGTTGACGCGATGATCGTCGGGAGCGTCACCCAATTCGGAAACGATACGAAGAACACCAACATCGGCGGCGCGGGCGGAGGCTTCGGCGGATTCGGCCTCGGCGGCGTCAAGCACTCGAATAGCAAGGCCATCGTGAACATTGACGCTCGCATCGTGGATATTGACACGGCGGAGATTCTGGGCGTGGCCGAAGGCCACGGCGAATCTTCGCGATCGAGCACGTCGCTGACGGGCGGCGGCGGGAACTGGCACGGATTCGGCGCCGGCAACGCGGACTTCGGATCGAGCGATTTCCAGGAGACGATTCTCGGCGAAGCCGTCAAGGCATCGGTCGAGCAGATGAGCGCGGGATTGATCGCGGATGCCTCCAAGCTATCGGCGCGGACGATTGTTGTCTCAGGACTCGTGGCGGCAGTGGACGGCGGCCAGATCGTTTTGAACGTGGGCTCGAAATCAGGCCTGAAATTGGGAGATCAGCTCTCGATTGAGCGCATCACCAAAACGATCAAGGATCCGGCCACGGGGCAGGTGCTCCGCCAGATGACCTCGCCGGTCGGAGTCGTCAAAGTAACAGACATTGACGACGTTTCCGCAGTCTGCGCCCCAGTTTCCGGCGCGGGATTCAAGGTGGGCGACGCGGCGAAGACGGTGACACAGTAGAAGAATCGTCGCGAACGCTTATTCCATCGGCAGGCCGACGTAGTTCTCCGCGAGCGATTGTGACGCGGCGCGCGAGCTGGTGACGTAATCAAGCTCCGCAAGCTGCCGCCGCTGGTCGAACGCGTTGTCGGTGTCGAACAGGTGCAGCATCGAAGTCATCCACCAGGAAAATCTCTGCACTTTCCAGACGCGCCGCAGGCATTTCTGTGAATAGTCTTCGAGCGTGGATTTTTTCCCCGTACGGTAAAACTCCGCGAAGCCATCGGCCAGCACACGCACATCGGAAACAGCCAGATTCAATCCCTTCGCGCCGGTCGGCGGCACGATATGCGCGGCATCTCCGGCCAAAAACAATTTTCCGAATTGCATCGGCTCGACAACAAAGCTGCGCATCCCGGTGACGCCCTTTTGCAGCACTTTCCCTTCGGTAAGCTTCCAGCTCGGGTCGGATGACGCCAGCCGCAAATTCAATTCCTGCCAGATGCGCGCGTCCGGCCACTCGTTGATGTCTTCCTCGGGCTTGCACTGAATGTAGAGCCGGCCGATCGTAGGCGTGCGCATGCTCAGCAGCGCGAATCCGCGTTCGTGGTACGCGTAAATCAATTCCTCGGAAGACGGCCGCGCCTCCGCCAGAATCCCCAGCCAGCCGAACGGATACACGCGGTCGTAGACCGTCAGCGCCCCGGCGGGAATTGACGGCCGGCAAATACCGTGAAAGCCGTCGCATCCGGCGATGAAGTCGCATTCGATTTCCTGCGATTCACCGCCCGCGCGAAATCGAATCTTCGACTTCGCCGCTCCACTCGCGCTCGCGAAATCGTGCACGCTCACGTCTTCCGCTTCCAGAATCACGCGCCCGCCCGCCGCCGCGCGCGCGTCAAACAGGTCCGCCACCACTTTGTTCTGCGGATACACAATGATGCAGCGGCCGTCGGCCAGCTCGTCAAAGTCGAACCGGTGCGTGCGCCCGCCAAACCGGAACATCACGCCGTGATGAATCAGCCCTTCGCGCTTCAGCCGGTCGCCTACGCCCGTCTCGGCCATCAGGTCCGCGGTGCCCTGCTCGAGCACGCCCGCGCGCACGCGTTCCTCCACATACTGCCGGCTGCGCGCCTCGACTACGATCGAATCAACGCCCTGCCGGTGCAGCAGATGCGAAAGCATCAGTCCCGCGGGTCCCGCGCCGACGATCCCGATTTGCGTGCGCAAGCTCAAACTCGCCTCTCCGCTGAAATCGGCGCTTATTCTACATTCAACTTGCAATGTCCGGAGATCAAACTAGAATGTCCGCACGTTCACCACGAAATGGGCTTCCAGCGTCGTCCGCCCTTTATTTTGGCGTACGAGCCTGGGAGATCAGTTCCCGCCGATTTGGGCGGCGGGAACGGCAGAGCCGGCGCGGCAACGCGCCTGCGCACAGCGCTCCCACGGAGGCTCCGAATGTCGAAGGCACGTTCGTTCTACGGCTGGAAGCTGCTTGGCGCGCTTTCCGCGATGGATTTCCTGAACCTGGGAATGCCGTTTTACATCGGAGCAGTCATCAATCCCTACATGCTCCAGCACATTGCCATGAGCCGCAGCACGTTCGGTTTCGGGTCCACGTTGCTCAATCTTTTCGTCGGAATTCCCTCCACGCTCGTGGCCATCTCGATCGTCCGCCTCGGCATACGCTCGACGTACTTGATCGGCTCAGCGTTCGTTTGTGCCGGCTCGCTGTTTCTGGCGTTCGCCACCACGAAGCCGTGGGAATTTCTTCTCGGCTTCGGCGTGATCAACGGAATCGGCGTCTGCTTCGGCGACATCATTCCCGGCAGCACCGCCGCCTCCCGCTGGTTCGAACGTTACCGCGGCCGTGCCGTTGGTCTCGTGCTCAGCGGTTCAGGTGTCTGCGGATTCTTCATGGCGCCTCAGATTGACAAATTTTTGCGCGCGCACGACGGCAATTGGCGCCTCGGATGGGAAATCGTTGCGGCGGGCGCGGTCCTCGCGGGAATCGTCGCCCTGCTTTTCGTCAAGGAGCGCCCCGAAGATCTCGGCCAGCTTCCCGATGGCGCCGCACAACCGGTCGCCGGAGCGCCGGCGCACCACGCCTCTGGCAAGCTCGTCACCCAATCCGAATGGACAACCGGCGAGGCCTACCGCACCAGCGCCTTCTGGCTCGTGGTGACTGCCGGACTCGCCGCTCAATTCCCGTTCTTCATTTTCGTCGCTCACTGGCTGCTCCATCTGCAGAGCGTTGGGGTTCCGTCCGGCCAAGCGGCCGCTTCGCTCGGCCTGTTTACCGTGGCATGCATCGCCGGACGCTTGATCGGCGGCTGGCTGATGGACACGATGTCTGCCCGGTGGTCCTTCATGCTGGGGCTGTGCTGCTACCTGATCGGATCAATCGCCGCCTTGCATGCGGGCCCCGGCGCGCTGCTCATCGTCAACTCCGTCGCCATACTCTACGGCCTTGGCATCGGCTGGACCTTCACTTGCATGACCACCTGCATCGCGCATTACTACGGCCCCACTGCGTTCCCGAAACTTGCCGGCACTTTGTTGCTTCTGACGTCCGGAGGCGCGTCGCCCGCGGGCTGGGTCGGCGGTAAAATCTTCGATGTGTACGGCAGCTACACACACGCCTGGCAATTGAACATAGTCATCACCGTGATCGGTATCGTGGCCATCCTTTTCGCCGCCATGCCGCGTTACCGTAGTGAAGCAGACGCGGTTGCCAGGGCCGCATGAGCGTGCGCCGGTAAATTCCATAGGAGACCCCAGTGCCCGAGAAAAAAAGCTTTTACGGATGGAAGCTGGTCGCCGTTTTGTTTCTTCTCGACTTCATCAACATGGGGTTCCCGTATTACGGCGGCAGCATCATCAACAGCTATATGATCCACGATATCGTGATGAGCCGCGCGACTCTCGGCTGGGGCTTCACGATCCTCAATCTCTTCGTTGGTTTTGCGGCCATCGTCGTGGCTATGTCCATCGTGAAGTATGGACTCCGGGCGACGTTCATGACCGGCTCGGTCATCATCGGCCTCAATGCGTTGTTCCTCGGTTTCTACGCGTATAAGCCGTGGCATTATCTCGTCGGGTTTGGAGTGGTGAACGGAATCGGCATGAGCTTCGCCACCCTCGTTCCCTGCGCCACGGGCGTCACGCGCTGGTTCCGGCGCTATCGCGGAGCGATGATGGGGCTTGCGCTTTCTGCGTCGGGGATCTCAGGATTTGTGTTGTCTCCTGTGCTCGACAAAATGCTGCGCACCGGCGGCGGCAATTGGCACGTGGGCTGGAGAATCGTCGCCTGCGCCATGGTGGTCTCCGGGCTGATCGCATTTTTCTTCGTAAAGGAAAGCCCTGAATCGTTGGGTCAGACAGTGGACGGGCTGCCCGATGAACAGCAGGCGCAGCCTTCGCGCACCGACGCGCTGGCGACAAGACATCCATGGACAGCCGGCGAAGCCTATGCAACCGGAGCCTACTGGCTGATCGCTATTGCCGGGATCGCAGCCACTTTTCCGTACTTCCTGTTCATCGCGCACTGGGTGGAAAATCTGCGCGGCGTCGGGATCACTCCCGCTAAGGCTTCCTGGGGATTGAGCCTTCTTACGATCGGGACGCTGGCGGGCCGCTGGCTCGGCGGCATCCTGATGGATTACCTGAATGCACGCCTCGCATTCGTGCTCGGCGTGAGCATCTACCTCGTCAGCTCCTACTTGGCCATCGAGTCTCGGGCCGACACTTTGATGCTGGCTTATGTGGCGTCGGTCCTGCAGGGCCTCGCGTACGGCTGGACGTACAGCTGCAGCAATACGATGATCGGCCACTACTACGGCCCCAAGGCCTACCCGAAACTCAGTGGGATGTACATTCTGCTGACTTCCGGTTGCGCCTCGCCCGCAGGTTTCGTCGGCGGCAGAATTTTCGACGTTACCGGAAGCTACACGAAATCGTTCGAGCTGGATGCAGCGCTCGCGATCGTCGCCATCATCGCGATCGTGTTCGCCGCGATGCCCACGCCGCGCGAGAAAGTTCCCGTTGCCGTGGCCGAGCCGCAAGTCGCCTAGCGCCGATGGTTTCGTAGGGGCGTAGCAGGAAGGGCTCCCAGGTCGTCGGTCGGTCGAGCCTGGGAGATCAGGCGCGCCCGGCGAATATCCTTGGCTTTGCGCCGCCCATCCAGCAATGGTTTCGTAGGGGCACGGCATGCCGTGCCCGGCGCTCATGCTTGGCTCAGCGTTGCCCATGCATCTGGGTCGCGCGAAGCCCGAGGTCTAAATGTAGAGCCGCAGTCTTTAGCGCGGCATCTGTGGGTTCCTACAGCTGAATCTTCGAGAAGAAGTAACTCCCGATCGCAAGCAGGAGCGCGGTGAGGATCGTCACCACGGCAAGATCGGTGGTTACCCCGAACGCGAACTGATTGATTAGCGCGCCGCGCAACCCGTCCACGCCGTAGCTCAGTGGATTGAGTCGCAGCAGGATCAGCAACACTCTTGGTAATCCGTTCGTGGCAAAAATCGCCCCGGAAAAAAAGAACAGCGGCATGATCAGGAAATTGATGATCAGCGGGAATCCCTGCATGTCCTGGAGCACCGAGCCGAAAACCGTGCCCATGCCTGCGAACAGCAGAGCGATCATGAACATGAAAAAGATCGCCAGCGGCAAATAGGGAGACCGTACGAACCGGAATCCCGCAACCAGGCAGATCACGAATACGACAAGTCCCTGCGCGAACGCCACAATCGCCCCGCCCAGCATCCTGCCGAACACGATCTCCAGGCGCGACACCGGCGCCACCAGCGTTTCCTTCAGGAAGCCAAACTGCCGGTCCCAGATGATTTCAATGCCCGAAAAAACCGCATTGAAAAGAATCGCCATGGAAATAATTCCAGGCGAAAGGAAATTGATGTAGTTCCCTCCGCCCGCGCGCGCGAACATCGCGCGCATCCCGAATCCCAGCGCCACCAGAAACAGAATCGGCTGGCCGAGCGATCCGATGATTCGTGCAGGTGAGCGAATGTACCGCTTCAGCTGTCGCACGCAGAGTATGTAGATCGCTTTCATCGCCGTCCTCCGCCTCTCCACGCGCGTCCCATCATGCGCATGCGGTCAGTCGCGTTCGCTTCTTCCTCGCGAATGGCGTGCCCGGTCAGCGCGATAAACGCGTCTTCCAGCGTGGCGCACTTGGTGCGCTCTTTCAGATTCCCGGGCGAGCTCTGCGCCACAATCTTGCCGTGGTCAATCACAGCCACATCGTTCGCCACTCGATCGGCTTCGTCCATGTAATGCGTGGTGAAGAAAACCGTGACGCCTTCTTCCTTGCTCAGCTGTTGGATATAGCCCCATATGTGGTTGCGCGTCTGCGGGTCGAGCCCGATGGTCGGCTCGTCGAGAAAAAGGATGCGCGGCGCATGGAGCAGGGCGCGAGCTACTTCGAGCCGCCGCTTCATCCCGCCCGAATACGTCTTCACGAAGTCTTTTTTCCGCTCGCCGAGCCCGACCAGGTCCACCAGCGCGTCTATCCGCTTGTGCCGCTCGGCGCGTGGGACGCCGTAAAGGATTCCATGCAGGTCCATATTTTCCTGGGCTGTCAATTCGTCGTCGAGGCTCGGATCCTGAAACACAATTCCGAACGAGCGCCGCACCTGCTTCTGGTCACGCGTGGGATCGTGCCCGTTCACTCGTATCGAGCCGCTGGTGGGATCGAGCACCGTGGTCAGCATCTTGATGGTGGTCGTTTTTCCCGCGCCGTTCGGCCCCAGAAATCCGAAGATCACTCCCTCCGGCACGGTGAAGGAAACGTGGTTCACCGCGCAAAAATCCCCGTAGTTCTTCACCAGGTCCTGGACTACGATCATCTCGCCCATCGGTGCCTTTCCAGTGGCCGGAGTGCGCCGCGCCCCGGACAACGGGGCGAGACAGGATACGATGCCTCGGCCAGCCCGGCAATTGGTTATAACGGATTGTCGGAGCCGAAAGTTACGAATCTCTTTTGTAGGGGCGCAGCATGCTGCGCCCGGCGCGGGAACTTGGCGACGCCTTTCCCATCTACCTCAATCACACTTGAAGTTGCTCTCGTCGGTTCCGCTCGGCATCGAAAAAGTACAGGGGCGCACCTGTCCTGCACTTGTAGCCAGTAGACTCGCCTTCCACAATCTGCCAGCCTGATGGCGACGAGCAATTTCGTCCGCTCTCCGAGCGAGAGCCGAAACGCTCTTTGACAATTGACGATCCGATCAGGATCGGCATCCCGAGCGACCGCAGGGAGCCGAGGGATCCCTCTGCATCGTAGTGGCCGACATCGTGAGCCGGGCAGGTTGATCTCAGTGGCACAGACACTCCTGTCTGTGCTGTTGCGACCACCCTCTTGGCAACGAAGGCCCGCGCCCCCGGAAGAAGACTTGGTCACACGGTTTCAGCCACGGCAGTCTGGGTCGCCAATAACCACAAATTAAGTGACACACCATGCCGAGTAATTTCACGCGTAACTCGCTGAAAACAAAGAAAAGTGGTACGCACAAAGTGACACACTTTTTGGAGCGTCGCCGCGAGACCAATGAACGCACTTCGGCTCGAATCCGGTATATATTCGAGGCGTCAACGAACACTTGAGGAGGCTTGCCGGCGTGCCAACCGTCCGCGAAGTAACCTACGGAGTCCTGCGCGATCTGGGGATGATGAAGATTTTCGGCAATCCCGGTTCGAGCGAGCTGCCGTTCCTCAAGGACATGCCGCCGGGTTTCGATTACGTCCTCGGCCTGCACGAAAGAACCGCGGCAGGCATGGCGCTAGGCTATGCGATGGCTCGCGGAGAAGCGGCATTTGTGAATCTGCACTCGATTGCCAGCGCCGGCAACGGGCTTTCCGCACTGATTGACGCGCAACTTTGTCACGCCCCGCTCGTGGTCACCACAGGACAGCAGGACCGGCGGCAAATCATGGCCGAGCCGTTTCTGGTGAGCCGCGCCGTGGAAGTCGTAAAGCCCTACGTGAAGTGGGCCGTCGAGCCGCTGCGCCCGGAAGATGTTCCCGCGGCAATCGCGCGCGGCTACCACCTAGCGATGCAGCCGCCGCGCGGCCCCGTATTCATTTCCGTGCCGATGGACGATTGGAACAAGCCGTGCGAGCCGCTCATCGCGCGCAAGGTCAGCCAGTCGGTGCTTGCGGAACCCGCCATGCTTGACGAGGTGGTGCGCGCGATTGATTCCAGCCGCAAGCTCGCGCTGATCACCGGCGCGCAAATCGAAGAAGACCGCGCGAATCGCGAAGTAATCGCACTCGCCGAAAAGCTCAACGCGGATGTGTACGCCGAACCGATCGCTTCTCGTTGGGCGTTTCCGCGAAGCCATCGCCTGTATCGCGGCGGGTTATTTCCTGCGCAGAAGCCACTGTCGGATCAGCTCGCGGGCTACGACACGGTCGTCGTGCTGGGCGCGCCGGTTTTTCTCTACTACGCGTACGTGCCCGGCAACGCCATCAATCCGGGTACAAAACTTTTCCAGATCACAAATTCGCCGCAAGACGCTTCCGCGGCGCTTGCAGGGACGAGCATTGTCGGCGACCTCGCCGCGGCCACGGAATGTCTTCGCTCGCGCGTGAAACCAGTCGAGCGAAGCGTGCCTGCGCGAATGAAACCGCCCGAGCCGCCCGCCGAGCACCCGATGACGTGCGGCTATGTGTTCAGCGTGCTGAACAAGCTCCTGCCGCGCGATGCGATCATTTCCGAGGAGTGCCCTTCGTCAAAGGGCGATCTGGACCGCTACATCGAACTCGATGAGCCGGGTTCGTTTTATTCCGTGCGCAGCGGGATTCTCGGCTTTGCGGTGCCGGCCGCCGTCGGCCTGCAACTGGCGCAGCCAAACCGGCGCGTTGTCTGCACAGTCGGCGACGGCTCGCTGCAATATTCCGTTCAGGCGCTGTGGTCGGCCGTGCAGTCGAAGGCCCCGGTGATCTTCGTGGTGATCTGCAACGGGAACTATTCGGCGCTCAAAGGTTTTCGCGACTTCACGAAGGTCGGCAAAAATGTGCCGGGAATTGACATCCCCGGAATTGACGCCGTAAAAATCGCGCAGGGTTACGGCATGACCGCGCGAGCAGTGGACCGCGCCGAAGATCTGGAGCCTGCGCTGAAGTGCGCGTTCGCCTCGAAGGAACCCTATCTGATCAGCGTGAACGTGCAGGAGGGCGGCCAGAAAACGATGGGGATGGACCAGTCGGTGAACCCGCCGAATTACGGGTGACGCTACACGTCGAAGAAAACCGTTTCTTTCGGTCCGCTCAGATGAATTTCATGCCGCCACGTTCCGGGCTGGCCGGCGACGGGCTGCGCCATCAGCGTCGTGCGTCGCGCCTTCGGAACCAGGGCGAGTACCGGGCATTCGCTGTTCGCGGCGTCGTCTGAAAAATAGATTCGTGTGGCGAGATGCTTCAGGACGCCGCGCGTGAAGACGCCCACTTCCAGATGCGGCGCCTGCGGCGATTTTCGGCGCCCCGGCACGCGGCCCGGCCTGATCGTTTCGAATTCGCACGCGCCGTTTTCGTCCGTAATCTGGCGTCCGAATCCGCGAAACGCCGGATCTATCGCTTTCGGCTGGCGGTCGTCGGGGTGATTGTATTTTCCGTCCGCGTTCGCCTGCCAGATTTCGATCAGCGTGTCGGGGACACATTTCCCGTCGCGGTCAAACACCGAACACAGGAGTTTCAGGTGTTCGCCTTTTGCGTCCGGCGGCGCGATGGCTCGCACGCAATTCGCATCTGTCACGGTAACGGAAAAATACGGTCCGACCGTGCACCACGGTGTCGGTTCGAGCAGCCGCACGCTCTTACTTTTTGCGCTCAAACGGCGTGCTCTCCCTTCCGCGTACCACAATGTCGAATTTGAATCCCAGCGACCAGCCCGGCTCCGTGCGATTCATTTCAAACCGGGCGATCATTCGCTGCCGCGCGCGTTCATCCCGCACGGAATTGAAAATCGGATCGAATGGGGAAAGTGGATCGCCCGGAAAATACATCTGGGTGACGAGTCGCGTCGCAAACGCGGTCCCGTACAGCGAAAAATGAATGTGCGCCGGGCGCCAGGCGTTCGGATGGTTCTCCCACGGATACGGCCCCGGCTTGATGGTGATGAAGCGATAGTTTCCCTGCGCGTCCGTCAGCGTGCGTCCTGCGCCGGAAAAGTTCGGATCAACCGGCGCCTGATGCTGGTCAATCCGATGGCGATACCGCCCGGCGGCATTGCACTGCCAGAGTTCGATCAGCGCGCTGGGCACCGGACGGCCGTTGTCGTCGAGCACACGCCCGCTCACACTGATTCTCTCGCCTAGCGGCTCGCCCGAATGCTGGCGCGTCAAGTCATTGTCCGTATCGCGGACATCGTCGTGCCCGAAAACAGGCCCGGTGATTTCTGAAAGCGTGTGCGGCAGGACGATCAGCGGCCTGCGTGGCGCGCGCGAAAGCGTCAGCCGGTATGGTGGATGGAGAAACGCCGGCTGCGATCCACGTGAATAACGGCGATACGGAATGACGAACGAAGATTCTGACGCAGGCCGCTGTGCCGGCGATTTCAATCCGGATGATTTGCGCGCGATTTGAGGCTCCCGAAAAAGCGCCTCATTATGCATCCCGCGCACGGAGGCATCAAGCCGCGAGGGCTTTGCGCAGGCGTTCAAACGTGGTGGAAAGCTCCTCGGGCTCGACGCGCGTTTCGCCCGTGACGGTCATGAAATTGGCGTCGCCTCCCCAGCGCGGAAGGACGTGCAGGTGCAGATGGCCCGTGACGCCCGCGCCCGCAGCGCGTCCCAGGTTCATGCCAAGGTTGTAGCCCTCGGGGTGATAGGTATTCGCCAGAGCCGTCTGCACGTGCTGTGAAAGCCGCATCATCTCGGCGAGCGTGTCAGGATCGGTTGCGGCGAAATCGGCAATGTGCTCGTAGGGAACCACCATCACGTGGCCGCTGGTGTAGGGATAGCGATTCAGGATGACGAAGTTTTTCGCGCCACGCAGAACAATCAGCGTTCTCGGATCGTCATTGGCAGCAAGGGCGTCGCAGAAGATGCAATGGTCGTCCTTCTTTGCATCGGCGATGTAACGGTATCGCCACGGCGTCCACAAATAATCCATCCCGCTTAGTCCTGCGCGCCGGACCCGGCCGCATGCGGATTATTGACGAAGTCCTTGAGTTCCTTGCTGGGTTTGAAAAAGGGGATCTTCTTCGGCGGGACTTCCACTTTCGCCCCGGTCTTTGGATTTCGCCCGGTGCGTCCGCGCCGTTGCCGCGTGCGGAAACTGCCGAAGCCGCGAATTTCGATTTTGTCGTCGGACTGCAGCGCCGCGATGATGCTCTCGAAGATGGTCTCCACGACCGCCTCCGATTCCTTGCGCGACAGTTCGGTGGCCCGCTCGACCTCTCCCACGAGATCGGCCTTGGTCATCGTATGTTCTTTGTTTTCGTGCTCTCCCGCAGCTTCTGCCATCGGATGAGAGCCTCCTCTCGCGACTGCTTTTTATCGTGGGCCGGATGCGCGCCAGGGCTGAGCGTCGCACGATCTTGGCACATCATCTAAGCTACCGCAAGGTAAACGCTTTGTTTACCTGGTGTAAACGCTTTTAGGACGACTGCAGTTTCGCGCGGACGGCATCGCCGATCGTGGCGTTCGGCGACGACTTCGTTGTCCGGAACGTTTTGACCTCTTCGCGCTCGACCTGCTTCTGCGCCTGGCGGAAACTCAGGCTGATCTTGCGCTGCTCCGGCTCGAGCCGCAATATTTTGAAATCGTATTCCTGGCCCGTGGTCAGGACCGCGTTCACGCGCGCGTCCCGCGGGGCTTTCGCCTTTTCGCGCTCGCCCTTGGGCCGCCGCTCCTCGATTTCGGAGACGTGGCACAGCCCCTCGATGCCTTCGGCCAGCTCCACGAACGCGCCGAAATCCGTGGTGCGCGCGACTTTCCCCTTCAGGACGTCGCCGAGCTTGTGGTCCTTGAACCAGTTCGCCCAAATATCGTTCATCTGCTTGATGCCCAGCGACAGGCGGCGGTTCTGCGAATCCACTTTCAACACTTTCGCTTCGACCGCTTCGCCCTTCTTGAATTTCTCGCTGGGATGCTTGATACGTTCGGTCCAGCTGACGTCGCTGATGTGGATCAGCCCCTCCATGCCCTCTTCGAGTTCCACAAACGCGCCGAACTCCGCCAGGTTGCGGATGCGGCCGTTGACGATCGCGCCCACCGGATATTTCTGCGCGGCCGCGTCCCAGGGATCGGGGAGCAGCTGCTTCATCCCGAGTGAAATGCGGCGCTGATCCGTCTTCACGTCGAGCACCACCACATCCACTTCGTCATCGGTCTTGACCAGTTTCGAGGGGTGCTTCACGTGTTTCGACCAGCTCATTTCGCTGACGTGCACCAAGCCCTCGACGCCCGGCTCGATCTGCACGAAGATGCCGTAGTCCGTGACGCCGACGACTTTTCCGCGCACGCGCGTTCCCGTGGGAAACCGCTCCGGCACCGTGGCCCATGGATCGGGGAGCAACTGCTTCCGCCCCAGCGAAATGCGCTGCTTCTCCTTGTCGAATTTCAGGATTTGAACCTGAATTTCCTCGCCTGGCTTCACGATCGAGTTCGGATGCGGCGCGCGCCCCCATGCGAGATCGCTCACGTGGAGAAGGCCGTCCATTCCGCCAAGATCCACGAAAATTCCATAGTCCGTTACATTCTTCACGCGGCCCGTCACCACCGCTCCTTCGGTGAGCGTGCCCGCCAGGGCATCGCGCATGGCCTTTTGCTCATCTTCCAGAATTGCCCGCCGGCTGACCACCACGTTGCCGCGCTTGCGATTCAGCTTCAGGACGCGCACTTCGATGTCGCGATCCTTCCACGATTCCAGATCGTGCACCGGCCGCAGCTCGATCTGCGAGGCCGGCAAAAACGCGCGCACGCCGATATTCACCACCAGCCCGCCCTTGATTCGCTCGCTGATCTTGCCGGTGACGTTGGTGTGCTCGCGGTAGGACTTCTCGATGCGCTCCCAGACGCGCCGGCGGTGCGCGCGCACGTACGACAGAAGAACGTAGCCATCCTTGCGCTCATGCAGCCGCTCGACTTCGATCGTCTGCCCTGCGCCAAATTCGATGGGTTCGCCGGAATCGAGGAATTCCTGCGCGGGAACCAGCCCTTCAAACTTACCGCCCACATCCACTACCACGCCCGCTTCCGTCACGGCCAGCACGCGGCCGTCGAAAATCTCGCCTTCGCTCGCCGCCGGGGGAGTGGAAAACTGGTCCAGCAGCTGGTCCATCGTCTCGGTAGTTTCAGGGTCGGTTTGCTCTTCCGGCGCAGGAGATTCAACAGCCGGTGCAGCTTCAGGCGTCACGACCTCCGTGGCGACCGCCTCGACCGCCTCGACCGCCGAGGCGGGGGTCTCGGCGACGGCGGCTTCCGCGCCTGCGACAAAGGCGGCGGTTTCGCTGGAGCTTGAATTTTCCACCTGTGGTTCGGGGGCGGTCTCAGGAGCTGCCTGTGCTCGGACGACTGCGGTAGCTGCGCCGCCGGAGCCTTGTTGCGCGGTAATCTCCGCGGAAGTGCCGGGAGTCAAATTCGCCGCCTCGGGCTGAGCCGGGGCTGTTTCAACGGCAGACGGTTGTGGGTTGTTGTCGTGTTCGGGTGACATGAAGAGCGGCCTCCGTACGGATTCGTACCCTGTTTGCCAAAGGTTCGGCCTTGGCTACTCCACCCTACTGGGGGCTAGAGCAAAGAAGGGGATAGAGCGCCCACGCTCGACGCTCGACCGCAGAAATGATACCCGCCCGGTTTGCGCGTTGTCAATCAAACCCAGGGGCACGCAGGTCCGGCTCTTGTGCGGCTCGCCCGCCCGGTCTCGTTGTGCTGCGGACGGGATATGGTAGAGTTCCCAACCGATGCGGATCTTCGTTCTCGGAGCGGGCGGCGCGGGCTCCTTGCTGGCACAACTACTCGAGCGCCAGGGACATACCGTCTGGTGCGGCGATCGCAACCCCGAACGCGCGCAGCGTTTTCTGGGAAAGAAGCGCACGATCAGAGTGGTTGAAGCGAACGCGCGGAATCTCTGGTCCATCGTCCGCGCGGCCCGCGGCGCAAATCTGGTCATCAACGCATCGCCCGCCGTATTCAATAAGATTGTCCTGCGCGCCGCGCTGCGGCTGCGCGCCCATTACCTCGACCTGAACTCGCACCTGGCAAACAATCCGTTCCGTCCGGAGCAATTCCGATTTAACAAGCAATTCGTGGCCAAGAATCGCGCGGCTCTGATCTGCACGGGTGTCGCGCCCGGGCTCACCAACCTGCTCGCCCAGCGCGGTGCGGAAATGCTCGATGCGGTCGAATCCGTGCAGATTCGGCTGTTTGAGAGTACGGAGAGCAGCGATCCGGTCTCTACTTGGTCGGCGGACGTGGCCTACGACGAAGCGATTTCGCGCCCACGCGTCTATCGCCATGGCCGGTTTTCGCTGGCCAAGCGGTTCGACGGGCGCGAAAAATTCCGATTTCCCCCGCCCATCGGCGAGGTGCCGGTCTATCTGGCCGCGCAGGATGAAGTCTGCATGCTGCCCTATGTGATCAAAATCCGCGACATGGACGCCAAAATCGGTGGCAACGATTTCGACCGCTTGCGGCGTTGGTACCGGCAGGGAAAACTCAACCGCTCGGCCGGAATCGTGCGCAAGCGCTTTCCGGAGACTCTTACGCCGCGCCGCGTCGCCAAGTTGATCCGCCAGGGAGTGCTGGAAAATGCGCGCTTTGCCGCTGCGGTTCTGGTCCGCGGCGTGAAGGGCGAGCAGCCGCTCCTGTTGCGGTGGGACGCTAGCTTTCCCACCCTCTACCAGATTCGCCAGCGCGGCCTGGTTTCGACTCCGATCTCGTACGCCACCGCGCATCTCGCCGCGATTTTCGTGAAGCATTTTCCGCGCGATTTAGCGGGCGTAATGGGGCCGGAATCGCTGCCGGCTGAAACCCGCCGCGCCATCCTTGCAGGCGCGCGCTCGCGCGATTTCCGCATCGCGCTGAAGACCACGCGGCTGAAAAAGCAGGAAGACGACGAATTCTAGCGGATTTAGAACGCGTGACGATGACCGCTAAGACCAATCGCACCAAAGACGAACTCATTCGATCGTTCCCATCACAGCTGCATGTCGAAGTGGAGGTGGTGCTCTCCGTACTCTCCGAAGACCAGCATTCTGGTAACTGGCAATTTTTCGCTGTGCGTTTCGGAGAGGAATTTCTCTCGATACCGTATCGCATTTACTTCGACCCGCCCTCCCTTGAGACCGTTCGTCTAACCGCGCTGCAATTGGAATTATTTGACTGCTTGTTCACCAGGCATCATGACGGCCTCGTGCGTCAAAAGCACCTTGAACGAATCATACGGTCCAGGAATCGCTGGGTACCGTGCCTTATCGTCCCGCTGGTTGGGGAATATGTCGTCGAGATACTTCGTGTCATACAGACGAACTTGCCCAGCCTCGACGCCTCCATTTATGCGGATTTTGCGCGCGCAAATCCCGACTATCTGGAATTGACTGCCAAACGCGTCATGAGCTATTGGGACTGTTACTATCGGTCAATCCCAAAAGAGGAATATCCAGGTTTCCGGATAGTGAATTTCTTGAAATCACTTACCTGAAACGTACGACCTAAGGAATCGTCCTGACCAATGCCCAAGAGCAAAATCAACTTCGACACCGTGCGCAGTATCGCACTCGAATTGTCCGGCGTGGAAGACAGCACAGCGTACGGGAATTTCGCACTCAAGGCGCATGGGAAGCTCCTCGCGTGTGTCCCCACCAATCGCTCGGCCGAGCCAAACTCGCTCGTCGTCAAGGTGGATCTCAATGACCGCGCCCAGCTGCTCGCCGAGGCCCCCGATGTTTATTACGTGACGGAGCACTATGTCGGCTATCCCACCGTGCTCGTTCGCCTGTCTCGCGTGGATGCTGATGTGTTGCGCGACCTGCTCCGCATGGCCTACAAGTTTGTGACCCGCAAAGCCGCGCCTCGTTCCTCAGCGCGGAAACGGCGAAAGCGCGGACAAGGAAAGTAAATTCCCTCCCCGCGTCCTCGGCGTTTGACCGCATGCAATTCGCCCCGGTATAATTGATGTCTCGACGGAAGGTTCAAAACCGCAGGGAAACTCCCTAAGGGAATTCAGGAGCATTCATGTTAAAGGCAACACTCTTGCGCGCGGGGATGATCATCAAGCACGACGGCGACCTCTACTCGGTCTATAGCGTGGACCACCGCACGCCCGGCAACAAACGCGCCGCCATGGCGACCAGGATGCGTAATTTGCGCAACGGCTCCATGATTGACCACCGGTTCCGCGCTGAGGAATTTCTCGATAAGGTCACGGTGGACGAAATTGAATTCGACTACCTCTACAGCGACGCCGAAGGCCACCATTTCATGAACACGCAGAACTACGAGCAGCTCGCCCTGCAAAACGACATCGTCGGAGACACCAAGGATTACCTCATTCCCAACATGCCCGTGAAAATCGAGTATTACGACGAGAAGCCCATCGGCGTGCTGATTCCCGACACGGTTGACCTGATGGTTGTGGACACCGAGCCAAGCATCCAGAAAGCGACCGCCAGCTCCGTGATGAAGCCGGCGAAACTGGAAACCGGCCTGGTGATCAACGTGCCGCCATTCGTCGGCACCGGCGACAAAGTGAAAGTTGACACCACCGAAGGGCGCTACATTCAACGAGTACAATAATTGCGGTTGGGGGAGAGCCTTCTTCTGGCGCACCTTCGCTCCATTCTCGTGACCGCTCTGCTGATCGCGGCAGGTGCGCGCGTCGCCAGTTCCTCGCAGCAGCAAACTGAAACATCCCCGCCGCAAGCGCACCCCAGCGCCGACCAGCGCCCGTTGCCGGATATTCCCGCGCTGCTGCGCGACATCGCCAAGAATCAACGGGCGCTCGAAGACCTTCGCCAGCTCTACATTTGCCATCTGTCCGAGGAGGAAGACAATACCGATTCGAACGGCAACGTCAAATCGCGCACGATGAAAGACTACGATGTTTTTTACATCGGCGATGAGCAGGCGCTGCATCTGCTGGCGAAGGACGGCAAGCCGCTCACCGGTGACGAAAAGAAATCCGAGGACGACAAGTTCAACAAGGAATTCGACAAGCTGAAAAAGAAGCAGGCCGAGCTGGCCGGAGATCCCAAGAAACAAGCGAAACAAGAGGAAGAAGACGAAGCGCAACTTTCCGATTTCCTGCGAGCCGAACTTTTCACGAATCCCCGCCGCGAGATGTTTCGCGGCGAGGAAGTGATCGCCTTCGACGTGAACGGCAACCCCGACTACAAACCGAAAAAGCGCATAGACAGCATTATCCAGAAACTTTCCGGAACCATGTGGGTGGACGAGCAGGCGCGCGAAATCGTGCGGCTCGAAGCCCATTTCGCCGAATCGGTGAAAATCGGCGGCGGATTGGTCGCGTCGCTCGCCAAAGGCTCGAACTTCGTTTTCGAGCAGGAAAAGATCAACGGCGAGGTCTGGCTGCCGTCCTACGCCGAAGTGCACTTCAGCGGGCGCATCGTGTTCGTGAAGCTGAAGCAAAATTTCGTTGACCACTTCAGCGACTATAAGAAGTTCCGCTCCGGCTCCGCTCTCGGCGCGACCGCGCCGGACTGACGGCCGATTTCTTTCTCTGCGTACTCTGCGTCTCTGCGGCGGATTTATACCTTGAATGAGACTAGCGCGCGGCGGAGCGCTTGGCGCCGAAGACGCGCTGGAAAATCGCGTCCACGGCCTGCAGCTGGCGCTGCAAATCGAAGGTGTGCGCGAGAGCTTTTTCGTCGAGGAACTTGCGGACGTTTGAGTCGGCGGCGACGCGGTCCTTGAAACTCGTTTCCGATTCCCAAGCGGCCATGGCATGGCCCTGCACCCATTTGTAGGCGTCTTCGCGCGGCGCGCCGTGCTCGACCAAATCCTGCAGGAGCTGCCCGGAAAAAACCAAGCCGTGCGTGGCATTCAGGTTTCGCAGCATGCGCTCCGGAAACACTTTCATGTTCGCTACGATTTCGGTGGTGCGGTGCAGCATGTAGTCCGTAAGAATCGTCGAATCGGGCAGGATCACGCGCTCGACCGAGCTGTGCGAGATATCGCGCTCGTGCCACAGCGCGATATTTTCGCAGGACGCGAGCGAATTGGCGCGCACCACGCGCGCGAGGCCGCAAATCTGCTCGCTTGAAACCGGATTGCGCTTGTGCGGCATGGCCGAGCTGCCGCGCTGCTCGCCGCCGAAGGGTTCCTCGACTTCGCGGACTTCGGTGCGCTGCAGGTGGCGAATCTCCGTGGCCACGCGCTCGAGCGACGCGGCGACGATGGCCAGCGCCGAAAGATATTGCGCGTGGCGGTCGCGTTCGATGACCTGCGAAGTAATCGGCGCGGTCGCGAGGCCCAAGCGCTCGCAGATTTTATGCTCGATATCCGGGCCGAGATGCGTGCAGGTGCCGACGGCGCCGGAAATCTTCCCCACGGCCATTTCGCGCGCGGCGGTTTCAAATCGCGCGGCGTCGCGGCGATTTTCGGCGTACCAGTTCGCGACTTTCAGGCCAAAAGTAATTGGTTCGGCATGGATGCCGTGCGTGCGGCCGATTTCGGGCGTGTCCTTGAATTCCCACGCACGTTTTTCCAGGACCTCGCCGAACCGTGCGATCCCTTTTTCAATCAGCCGCGAGGCTTCGCGGATCAGCAGCGCCTGCGCCGTGTCCACCACGTCATTCGAAGTGAGACCGTAGTGCAGCCAGCGCGCCGCTTCCGGATCGCCCACGGATTCCTGCACCACAATGGTGAACGCGATTACGTCGTGCCGGACTTTGGCTTCGATCTCGTTGATGCGCGCCACGTCAATGCGCGCCCGCTCGCGCAATTTCCGCGCGGCCTCTTTCGGGACGATGCCTGCCTCGGCGAGCGTTTCCGCGGCGGCCAGCTCGACGTCCAGCCACTTCTGGAATTTATTTTCCTCGCTCCAGACGCGGCCCATCTCTGAACGCGTATAGCGTGGGATCAATTTTGGCTCCCTGATTTCGACCTTTTGGCGGGGAACATCCCGGCTCCATGATACCCGAAACAGCGATCTGAATTTGGCATGTGGCGGTGAAAATGGCTTTGCAGACACCCTTGGACTTGTGACGGGTAGAATGCATCGCCACCCTTTATTTTCAATGAGTTACGGACGATTCTACTCGGTGCGCAGTGACGGGTAGAAAGATGGCGAAGATGCAATAAGGCATGGACGCAGGGAATTTGGGAAAATCCCTCGGGTCGGCCGGGGCAGTGATTCGCGACGTCCGCTCTACTCGATCCTGCGTGGTTCATCGGCCGCTCCTTTCGTGGCCCGTGCCATTCGCGCTGGGCTCCACGATAAATGCTAGCACGATGTCAAGAGATCAGAGGCGGCAGCGCCTGTGGACTTTTGTTGCGGCTGGCGGTCGCAGGATTTTACGTCGCGGGCCGTTGTGATACCATCGCCGCACTCGGTGCGCATTCTTCGTAGGGTCGAACTTTGTCTGCTGCTGGCGGTTGTCGGCGGCTGCATTCCAGGTGTGGCTGGTGCGGCTGGCGAAGTCGCTGCTCCGTCCAAGCCGCCGGTGATTGTGATCGGCCTGGTGGGTGGCTGGATCCGGCACGATAATCAGTTCGACCGGACGGTCCGGCTTGCAGCGCACCTGAATGTCGAGTACGGATCGAGCGTTCACGCGGAAATCTTCGAGAACCATCACCGGGAACAGGCGCGCGAGCGCATTCTGCAGCTTCTCGATGGGAACAGCGACGGCACGCTCGCCGCGGACGAAAAGCAACGCGCGCGCATCGTGCTCTATGGCGAAAGCTGGGGCGGCTCGGAAGTTGTTACGCTCGCTCGCGAACTCGAGGATCGCGGCATTCCCGTGCTGCTCACCATTCAAATTGACAGTGTCGTCAAAATCGGCGAGAACGACGAACGCACGCCCGCGAACGTGGCCCAAGCAGTGAATTTCTACCAGCCGCACGGCATCATTCACGGCCGGCAGGAGATTCACCCGGAGGACTCTTCGCGCACCGAGGTCATCGGGAATTTCCGGTTCGATTATCAGAACAATCCGGTGCCAGTCCAGGGAGCGAGCTGGTTTGCGAAGACGTTCTTGCGGCCGCACGTCTCCATCGAAAACGATCCGATGGTGTGGAATCAGGTTGAATCGCTCATTCGCGCAAAGCTGCCGGCGCCCGCCGCGCAGCGGCAACTGGCGTTGGATTCATCGGAACCCGCCGCAGACGTTCGCTGAGCTCGCCGCTACACTTCGGAAAATCACAAGGCTCACCACAGAGATCCCAGAGTCGGCACAGAGAGCACAAAGAAAAAATTCCCTCTAAAGTTCAAACGGGCCGAGGGGGACGTGCTGGCTGGCTATGTGCAGCGTGCCGCGGAAGGCGAATTCGGCGGGCCGGCGATTTAGCGCTTCTTCGGCGGAGATGCGCGCGACCTCGGGATTATTGTTCTGCTCGGAGAGGTGCGCGAGGACGAGATGGCGGGCGCGGCCGTCGAAAACCTCCGCGTCGGCCAGAAATTCGCTGACGATGGCGTTCGAAAGATGACCGGTGCGGCTCATCACGCGCTGCTTGATGTGCCACGGGTACGGCCCGACCTTGAGCATTTCGAGATCGTGGTTCGATTCCAGGACCAGGAAATCGGCTTCGCGCAGATGCTGTTTCACAAGCTCGGGCAGGTAGCCGAGGTCCGTGACGATGACTACCTTTGTGCCGTTCATGCGGAAGGCGTAGCCGACCGGATCGGCGGCGTCGTGCGGGATCGCGAACGGATTGATCTCGATGTCGCCGATTTGAAAGCGCTCACCCGGTCGAATATGCTGGACGCGCTCGATGGTCGCTTTCCTTCCCGGCTTCTCGGGATCCTCCGTGTACATTTTGACGATTTCGCGATGCGTCGGCTCGGTCAGGTACGCGGGGCAGTCCCACAGGCGCGCGAGTTGAGCGACCGCGTTGGAATGGTCGGTGTGCTCGTGGGTGATCAGAATGGCGTCCACGCGCTCCGGCTGCGGCCGGCCCAGCGCTTCGAATCGGCGCAGAATTTCCTTGCGCCCTAAACCAGCGTCAATGAGGAGGGTTGTGCGCTCGGTTTCGAGCAACGTCGCGTTGCCCGAGCTGCCAGAAGCAAGGATGGATATGCGGAACGAGATGCGGAGTATCTCCGCAAAGGATGATGGCAAAGTGGCGCGGCTGCGTCAAAGGAAAAAGGAAGCGACGGAGACGCGGAGGCACCGAGGAAGGGCCGGATTAGCCACAGATGAACGCAGATAAACACAGATTTGGGAGAAGAACGGCAGGGGCGCAGTCTTCGCGACTGTGTGCCGGGCAAAGGAGACGCGGAGGCACGACTTTGGTTTACCGTGCCTCCCGGCTGTCGGGCGCTTATTCAAGCGCGAAGACGGCGTAGACCGTGGCTTCGCGGCGGACCTTCTGCGGAAAGAGCCATACGACCGTTTTCATGGCGGGCCGTCCCACCGAGCCGCCCGCCGCATAACCTCTTCCAGTTCCAAACCCCGGTGTTTCTCCGGCATTCGGCGGATTGCTGTTGCTCGCATACAGCAACTCGCCCACCTTGGCTCCGAGCTTTGTGGCCATCGCGGCCGCAAGAGCGCGGGCTTTTTCGACCGCTGCCTCATTCACTTTGGAGTCGAGCGCGGCCGGATCCGCAACGGTCCAGTTCACACCGGTAATAGCGTTTGCGCCGCCGGCAATTGCGCTGTCTACGAACTTCCCCGCATCAGCCACGGCGACGCGAATACTCCAGAGCTGACTCGCCTGAAATTGCCTGTCCTTGCGCTGATCGGGAGTCCAGTCTTTGTCCTGCTGGAAAACCGTCTCCAGCCTGACGGCTTGGGTTTCGATCGCGTTCTTGTCCAGCCCTGCGGCCAGCAGCGATTGGATTAGCTTTCCTGAAACCTTTCCGCTGTCGCCATAGGCGGCGTCTTGAGTCGCCCCGTAGTTGTGATATCCGATTTCGATCACAGCAATTTCCGGCTCGACTTCAATCGAGTCCGAGGTGGTTACGGAGATGGTGCGATTCTCTTTGTTGATTTGTATCCCCTGGGCGGACGCAATGGGAACGAGACCCAACACCAATGAAAGCATGGCCGGGAAGCGTAGCTTCATATATACCTCCTCGAAAGTTACGGCTATCTACCGTGGATGAGAATTAAGGGTGAAGCGTTGTGCAGGGGAATTAGACGCCGCTAAAACGCGAGTTGTTCCTTGGTTAGCTGGAAGCCGTTGAGGTTGCCAACGACGCTTGCGGCGATGCGGCCGGGCTGGAAGATCTCCTGCGCGACGAGCTGCACCTCTTCCGCGGTGACAGCTTCGAGCATCACGATCAGCTCCTTCGACGTGAAGTGGCGGTCGAAATACATGTGGTAGCGCGCCAGGTTGCTCATGCGCGCTCCGCTGCCTTCCAAGGCGAGAAGCGTAGCGCCCTTCAGATGATCTTTCGCGCGTCGCAGCTCTTCGGCTTCAATCGGCTCGTCGCGCATTTTGTGTAATTCGCCGATCACGGACTGCACAACCTTGTCGGCGGTGTCGAGCGACGTACCCGCGTAGACCGATAAGACGCCCACATCGCGATACGAATTCAAATCGCTGAAAATCGAATAGGCAAGGCCCTGGCGTTCGCGAATATTTTGGAACAGTCGCGACGACATCCCGCCGCCGAGAATATTGTTCATCACAGAAACGCTGAAGCGCCGGCGATCGGTGAGCGGCAATGAGGGAACGCCCAGGCAGACGTGCACCTGTTCGAGTTCGCTTTTCGTGCGCAGCGTGATGTGCTGCGATGGCACGGGCTTGGGATCGGTGAAGCCGTCCTCGGCGCGAGGGAGCTTCGAAAAGCGCGCGGAGACAAGTTCCATCAGCTGCTCATGGGTCAGATGTCCAGCCGCGGTGATGACCAGGCGATTCGGCGCGTAGGACTGATGAAACCACGTCTGCAGCGTATCGCGCGTGAATGCCGAAACCGTTTCAGGCGTGCCGAGGATCGGCCTGCCGAGCGCGTGCGGGTGCCAGAAATTCTGGGTGAAGAGTTCGTGGACCAGATCCTCGGGATTGTCCTGCGTCATGCGAATTTCCTCGAGCACGACGGACTGCTCGCGCGCGACATCTTCCGGGGCGAATTTCGGTTCGAGGACGATGTCCGCGAGGATGTCGAAGGCCTTCGCGAGATGCTCGTCGAGGACGCGCGTGTTGAAGCAGACCATCTCCTTGGAGGTGAAAGCGTCGAGCATTCCTCCGAGGCGATCAATTTCGCGCGCGATGTCTTCCGCGGTGCGACGCTCGGTGCCCTTGAACACCATGTGCTCGATGAAATGCGAGATGCCGTTGATTTCGGCGGGCTCGCGGCGCGATCCAGAGCGCAGCCAGATTCCCACCGAAACGGAGTGGACGTGCTCCATCGGCTCCGTGAGGACGACGAGTCCGTTCGGGAGAATTTCCTTGTGCACCGTGTTCGGCGTGTTCGACATGACTGATTACATTGTGGCACGGCGCTGCGGTGAATGTCATTCCATGTGGCGAAAGCGTTGCACAATTCCTCGCGTGATATGATCGGTTCAATATGTTGTCGCAGGCCTCCAATGCTCGCGCGAACCTGCTCGGAAAATCAGCGGAAGAGCTGCGCGAATTCCTGCAAAAGCTTGGCGAGCCGGCGTATCGCGGCGCGCAGATTTATCACGCGCTGTATGCGGAGCGGCGATTCGATTTCGGCGCGATGACGAATTTGCCTGCGCCATTGCGCGAGCGCCTGTCGTGCGAAGCAGCCATCGCGCTGCCGCGGGTGGTGCGGCGCTACGCGTCTTCGGATGGAACGGTGCGCTACGTCCTCGCGATTGGCGGGGGTGACGGTGGCTCGACCAAGCCTGCAAACATCGAAACCGTGTTCATGCCGGAAGAAAATCGCCAGACGATCTGCGTCTCGACGCAGGCGGGCTGCGCGTTGGATTGCCGGTTTTGCCTGACGGCCACGCTCGGCCTGGTGCGCAATCTCTCGGCGGGCGAAATCGTGGGGCAGGTGCTCGTCGCGCTGGAGGACAATCGCGCGGCGCTGAAGCCCCAAACCAACATCGTGCTGATGGGACAGGGCGAGCCGCTGTTGAACTATGACGCGGTGATGGCTGCGCTGCGAATCCTGCTCGACCCGAACGCCATCGCGATTTCGCCGAAGCACGCCACGCTCTCAACCAGCGGGATCGTTCCCGGCATCGAGCGGCTGGGGCGGGAAAAAATCCGGCCGAAACTTGCGATTTCGCTCAATGCGTCGTCGGACGAGGAGCGCGACAAAATCATGCCCATCAACCGCAAGTATCCGCTCGAAAAGCTTCTCGAAGCGTGCAGGAGCTATCCTCTGCGGCCATGGGAACACCTGACGTTCGAATATGTGTTGCTCGGTGGATTCAACGATTCACCCGACGATGCGCGCCGCGTGGTCCGGCTGCTCGCGAACCTACGCGCCAAGGTCAACCTGATCCCGTGGAATCCCGGCGACCTCCCATACGAAAAGCCGGATATGAAGCGCGTTGCCGAATTTAAAGCAATCCTCACCAACAAAGAGCTGCCGGCCTTCGTGCGCGCCTCGCGAGGGCAGGACGTGATGGCCGCCTGTGGCCAGCTTGCGCTGATGGAGTCCGCGGTGGGCACGCAAATAACCGCTAGGATTTAGCGCGGATCTTGGGTGGCGGAGGCTGTTATGTCGTGGCTACGCCGAGTGCTTAAAGGTGGAAGCGGCAGGACGAACAGGGCGGAGGCCGATCGAGCGATTTTGGGCCAACTGCGGTATCTCGGTGCGGATCTGGATCTGCCACGCGAAGTAATCCATTACCTGTATCTGCCAACCGCGGACGCCTCGCGAAAGTCCGCGCAGGCACTCCGGCAGGAAGGATATTCGGTTGAAGAAAGGCCCGCCGGGGATGCTGCCAAGCGGCCACCCAATCCTTTCCTGGTGCTAGCGAAGAGTGAAACTGTTTTGAACCCCGCCTCCGTCCAGCAATTTCGCGGGCTGTTTGAGCAGCTCGCGTCGCATTTTTCCGGAGAATACAATGGCTGGGAGGCTGCCGCGCAGCCGTAAGTTTCAAGTTTCGCGGATACCGATGGCAGCGATCATGCGGCCTGTGGTGCGCTCACGGCGATAGCTGAACAAAAGATCGGTGCGGCAGGCGGTGCAGAGGTCCGACGACGAAATTTGCCGGCCGGGGATGCCGGCATCGGCCAGGATCGCGCGATTTGCCGCGATCAGATCGAGATGAACGCGCAGCGGCGGTGGCTGATGGCCGGGCGGTTTCATGGTGAGCCACGGCAGCCAGTTCGGATCATTTTCGCCTGAGGCCAGCGTGTCGAACGGACCATCGAACCATTCGCGCGCGTTCGGAAACTGCGCATCGAAATCGCGCGCCACCTCCGAGCCGACTTCGTAACAGCAGCGGCCGATGCCGGGACCGAGCGCGGCGATCACGTCCTCAGGCCGCGTGCCGAATTCCATCTGCATCCGTCCGAGCGTCTTCGCGGCGATGCGGCGAAGGGTGCCGCGCCATCCGGCGTGAATCGCAGCGACGGCGCGCTGCTTTGTGTCGGCGAGAAGGATGGGAATGCAGTCCGCCGTCTGCACGGCAAGCAGAATTCCGGGATCGCGCGTGAACAGAGCGTCGCTCTGCGGCGCTTCCTTTGCGATGGGATCCGATGAATCCACGCGAACGGCGGAGTCCGAATGAATTTGCCGTAGTGTGACGGCGCGTAATTTGTCCGCGCCGATCGCGTGGAAGAATATCTTGCGATTCTCGAGCACGCGCGCGCGGGAATCCCAATCGGTAAAACCGAGATTCAACACGCGATCTTTTTTGGCGCTTGCCGCGCCATTTGTTGAGGCGAGCTCGCTCGCGCCGCCGGGGCGCGTACTGAATCCGTGGACCAGCCAATCGAGCGCCTTGAACGCGGGAGCCTCGAGTATTTGCAATCCACCCACTCGGCGCAGGTTCCAAGCGGTTGTTTTAGCCGCGCGTTTCCGCGACGGCGAATTCCTTTTTGTGAGGGTATTGGCCATGCTCCGCGGACTCGCCATTATAGGTATAATCGCGCGTTGTCGCAGATCATGTTACTGAGCGAAGGGGCCATGATCGTCGGGCTGGGATTGGACATCGCCGAAATTGACCGCATCGAGGCGGCCATCAACCGCCATGGCTCGCCTCTCCTCGAGCGGCTGTTCACGCCCGCCGAAGTATCCTACTGCGAGGCTCATAAGAACCGTTTCGAGCGCTACGCCGCGCGATTTGCGGCCAAGGAAGCGGCGATGAAGGCTCTCGGCACTGGTTGGAGCCGGGGCGTTCGCTGGCGCGACATCGAAGTGGCGCGAGAGCCGAGCGGCAAGCCTTCGTTGCAGCTCACGGGCGCCGCGCGTGAAATCGCCGAGGGGCTCGGCGTGAAGAATATTTCGCTGTCCATCACGCACAGCGGCAACCTCGCGCTCGCCCACGTTATATTCGAAAGCTGAGCTGCGCCAGTTCGCCTGCATTTTCTTCGGCGCTGCCGTCGGTTTCAACTCCCACGTCGTGCCACTCGTTCGCAGGATGCCGCCCGGCGATCCGCACCTTCAGATAATTGCCGGTCAACGCTTCGGTCCAATCATCTCCGCCGCGCGCAAGCGTCAGCGCGCGCGGAGGGTGCCCTGATTGGGAAGCGCGGAATGCCGCGGATTTCCGTTGCCCAAGCTCCCGCAGCGCGCGGGCGCGCTCGCGAATAGTTTGCGGCGGGACAGGATCGCCGAGCGCGGCCGCCGCAGTTCCCGGGCGCTCGGAAAACGAAAACACGTGCAGATATGTGAATGGCAAGCGCTCGATGAATTCGAAAGTGGCCCGAAAATCGGCGTCCGTCTCGCCCGGAAATCCCACGATCACGTCCGCGCCAATGGCCGCATTGGGCAGCAGGCGTCGGATCAGATTGACGCGCTCGGCGTAGTGCTCCGTGCGGTACCAGCGATGCATTGCGCGAAGGATGCGGTCGGAGCCTGATTGCAGCGGAATATGGAAATGGCGCGCGAGGCGATCGGAGGTGCCCACCAGCGCTACGAAATCTTCGGTCACGTCCTGCGGCTCGATCGAGCTGAAGCGGAGTTGCTCGAGTCCGGTCTCGGCCAGGATACGCTGCACAACATCTGCAAGCGCCGCGCGCGGGACCAGATCGCGCCCATAACTTCCCAGGTTGATGCCGCTGAGGACGATCTCTTTCGCGCCTGCTGCGATGAGCATGCGTACTTCGCGGATCACATCATCTGGCAACAAGCTGCGGCTGCGCCCACGAACAAATGGAATCACGCAATACGAGCAGCGATTGTTGCAGCCGTCCTGAATTTTCAGGATGGGCCGCGTGCGGTCGCTCGCCATCAGCGTGGCCGGCGCAATCTGTACCGTGGACTGCGCGAAGATGTCGCCGGTCAGGATTTTCGCCGGGCCGCGCGCGAGCGACATGGGATCGTAATCGAGCTGCCCCACGGGAACAAAGTCCGCCGTCGCCCCGCGCGCCCCGAGCCCGCGAACGATTTCCGGGATTTCCGCCTGATGGGAATTGCCTATGACCGAGGCCACGCCCTGTATTGCAGCCAGCTCCTCGGGCGCGCGTTGCGCGTAACACCCCGTGACGACAATTCGCGCGAGTGGATTCGCGCGGTGAATCTTGCGCACTGCTTCGCGCGCTTGGGAGTCCGCCGCTGCCGTCACGGTGCAAGTGTTCAGCACCACGACGTCCGCGGACGCGTGTTGAGCCGATTGCGTCAAGCCGCCCGCGAGTAGTTCGCGGCGAAGCGCGGCAGCATCCGCTTCCGTGGCGCGACAGCCGAAATTCTCAATGGAGAAAGTAGTCATATGGCTTGGAGTGTTTTTGTAGGTCGAGCGGAGGAATTATAGCAGCGAACCGGGAACGTTTACATTTTCAGCGGAGGCGGCGAAAGAGGTTCTTCCGCGCGGTGGCTTCAGGCGCCGACGCCGCGGCGCTGATAGCACAGGAGAATCAGATCGGCCCGGCGTCGCACGCCGAACTTAGCGAGCAGGTTCGACACGTGGAATTTCACGGTGCGCTCGGATATGTGCAGCCGGTCGGCCACTTCTTTGTTGGCCAGGTTTTCGAGCAGGCCTGCCAGGACCTCTTGCTCGCGTCGGCTGAGTTCGTTCGGTGAGTCCACGCGCAGGCGGCGTCCCTGCGTGGTGCTCAGGATGGAATCCACGAAGCGAGATAGCACCGGGCGCGATACCCATATGCCCCCGGCGGCGACTTGCGGCAGCGCGCGCGGGAGCTGCTCGCGGGCCTCCGCGTACGTCAGGATTCCCTTGGCGCCTTGGCGCAGCAGCGAGAAGCTGTCCGTCTCCTTGAGGTTGTCTCCAACGACCAGAATCCGTGCGGTTGCCAGGCGATCGAGGATATTGCCGAGCAGGGCCCCGGTGGCTTGCCGCGCGGCATGGGCGTCCACCACATACACCGACGCCTTCGGCACATCCAGATTGCGAAGATCTGGTGCCAGCATCGAATCGAGCTGTTTGGATGTGATCTGAAAGCCTGAATCCTCAAGCAGGCGATGGAATTCGTCCAGAACCATCGGATGCGGAGAGAGCAGGCAAACTTTCAGATTTGACTTGGCGTTTGCTTTGGCCATCCTGAATTTAGGCTAGCCGAATTGATGAGCAGGGGCAAGACGGAGAAAGCGCATAATTTCATACCAGACACGGGTAAGCATCACTGGGCAGTACTATTGCTCGATTGGTGAACGGTGGGACGGGCGGGAGAACGTCAGTCGGCTTCAGCCGACGACTCCGACGAAAAAGCGCCGTCGGCATCCTGCTTGCGGCGGGGGCGCTTGGCGGGAAGTCCCGCCTGGCGAACCTTATAGAGCAGGGCGCGATAGCTGATTTTCAGCACTTCGGCGGTTCTGCGGCGATTCCAATGATTGGCCTGGAGAACCTTCAGGATGACGTCGCGTTCCATCCGCCGCGTCACCTGCTGGGCGATGCGCTTCAGGGGAATGTTGCCGTCTTCGTTTGTCTCGTAGGTGAAGTGAACCGGTACTCGCTCGGTGCGCTCGGAGTAGAACGTTTCTTCCGAGCCGAGGACCACATAGCGCGCCAAACAATTTTCGAGCTCGCGCACATTGCCTGGCCAATCGCGCTGCTTCAGCAGGTGCAGCGTCTCCTTCGACAGGGGAGGAGCCTCGCGCTCGAAGCGCCGGTTGTACTGCTGGCGTAAGTATTCAACCAGATAGGGAATATCTTCGCGGCGTTCACGGAGCGAAGGCAGCGTGATGCTGATTACGTTGATGCGGTAGAAAAGATCGGCACGGAAGCCGCCAGTTTCGATTTCGCGCGCCAGGTTGCGGTTCGTCGCGCAGATCACCCGGGCGTCCATACGCTTTTCTTCGTGATCGCCGATGCGAGTGAAATGGCCGTCTTGGAGGACGTGGAGCAGCTTGGCCTGCAAACTGGCATCGAGCTCGGCGATTTCATCCATGAACAGCGTGCCGCCCTGAGCCAATTCCATCCGGCCCGGTTTGTTGGCATGCGCTCCGGTGAACGCCCCCTTCTGGAAACCGAACAGCTCGCTTTCGATTAGCGTGCCCGGGATCGCCGGGCAATTAACCTTGACGAAAGGACCGTCGCGCCACGGCGACGCCGAATGGATGAAATGTGCCAGGACTTCTTTGCCGGTTCCACTTTCGCCGAGAATCAGGATAGGGACGTTCAGCCCGGCGGCTCGCTCAACCTTCTGCCGGACGGACTGCATCACCTGCGACGGCCCGAAATAGATATTATCGGGCGGCAATTCTGCTTGATTGACGGGCGGTTCGGGCTTGAGTGAAGCTGCAGAAGCCATTCTGGTTAGAGGCTCAAAAACAAAGCCCACAATTCTCCTGCAACGTACTTTGCACCCGGGACGCCAAACGCTTACCCATCGGGGCCGGTCTGCAGATTTCGTTGAAAGGCCATCAATTCAGCTATCACATTGATTCTAGGGATGTTCCTGATTCGGCAATGGCGGAGCGCCATACTAGGACGAGTCACCGTGCTCGGTCTTTTTCGACAGAGAACCTGAAAATTGTTGGCACTTTAGGGAACGGGTGTTCCCTGCGGGACATTAGAGTTACCCACTGATTTCCACAGGCACCTCGGAGATCGAGGAAAAACTGTGATGAGGAAGAGGTACGAAGCGCCGGAATTAGATCAATCCGGCGGCTGCTCGGTTGAGCTATGTCTAGGCGCGCGAACCTTCGCCACGGACGATATCGTAACGCTCGATAACCGCGGCGACGCCAATCGTTTCGTGATCATCGTCTGAGCGCTTGTCCACCCGAATCACCCGTCCGTGGGCCCGGACGAAAACCTCGGAGCCGCGAGTGATTTCCGCGGGGAGGGTCAGCGTGAAATCGAGTTCGGAGCCTGGAGCCAGGTCGTCCTGCAAAGTGAAGTAGACGCCGCGCGTCGAGATGTCCCGGGTCTGGCCGCTATGCGAACGCGGTTCTACGTTGATGGGCATACGTATGTTGACAGGTAGAGATAGGTCGTACCGGCGAGCCAAGCGACGTTCTGTCATTACCGATGCTCCCTCAGGGCTGGATTGAAGTTTCACGTGTTCTCTACAAACAGAATCAGCAATCCCTCTTCCAAAGGCCGCACGCTATTTCTATGCCGCCCTTGATTGAGGCTCGACCTAGACTCGCGCAAGTATCGCCGATGCCGCTTCACGCGCGACCAACAACTCCTTTGTAAACAACAAAGGAATTTTGTGATTTAGACGAGTAGTGACGACCACTCGATTCACACGCGACAGATTTTCGCGTGCGGCCTGTTTCGGTCCCGAATACTAGACCATGGCAAGGTGGGATGGGTAGTGCTATTTCGAAGTGTGTGCTCTACTTATGCAACAGTTTGCAGGGGACCAGGACTACGCACCGGCCCACAACTCACTAGACTTTTCGAATCGGGGTTAGTACGCAGTGCGATTCCCCGATCCGTCTTCGCGGACTCGCGGTGCACCCGAGCGACGCTCGGAAATGCGCTACGAACCGCGAACTCCCGGTCCGGCGGGAGCCACCTCCTCGACCACCTCTTTCGGTTCCTCTGATTTTGCTGCGGCCTCTTTCGCTGCCGCGGCAACTTTCGCCGCTTCCTTCGCTGCTGCGGAGCGCGAGCCGCGGCCCGAGTCGAGATTGAACTGGCGCATCTTGTAGAGCAGCGCCTTGTAACTGATTCCCAGCATGCGCGCCGCGTCCTTGCGGCACCAATTGGTCTTCTCGAGCGCGTCGGCGATGGCTTCCATCTCCGCTTCGTCCTTCAAGCCGCGCACAAGCGCCTTGAGACCCTGTTCTTTGGGAGCTGGAGATTCCGCGCGTGGAGCGGTCCGCTGCTGCTGGCCGGTCATCTCCAGGAGTTCGCGGAAGCTGCCCTCGTCGTCCTCGAGAATCACGTAGCGCTTCACGAAGTTCTCGAGTTCGCGGAGGTTTCCGGGCCATGAATAGCGCAGCGCTGCTTCGAGCAGGCTCTTCGAAGGATCGGGCGCGCGTTTCTGATATTTCTCGCTGTACTTGGTCAGGAAATGGCGGAATAAAAGCGGGATTTCCGAGGTGCGCTCCCGCAGCGGCGGAATGTGCAGCGAGAGGACGTTCAGGCGGTAGTAGAGATCTTCGCGGAAGCGGCCTGTGCGCATCGCATCCTTGACGTCCATATTTGTCGCCGCAAGCACTCGGACATCCACATTCACCACCGTGCGCGCGCCCAGGCGGGAAAACTGGCCGTCCTGCAGAACGTGCAAAAGCTTTGCCTGAAGGTGCGGGCTCATCTCCGCGATTTCATCGAGGAAGATCGTGCCCTTGTTCGCGAGCTCGAACTTGCCGGGCTTTGCGCGCACGGCGCCAGTAAACGCGCCCTGCTCGTAACCGAAGAGCTCCGATTCGAGCAGCTCACCCGGCAGGGCCGCGCAATTCACCTTAATGAACGCCTGCTGCTGGCGCTTCGATCGAATATGAATCATGCGGGCGACGACTTCTTTCCCGACGCCGCTTTCGCCGCTGATGAAGATCGGCACGTCCACCGGCGCGATCTGCATGATCTGCTGGCGAATCTTGATCATTTGGGGGCTGGCGGCCAGGAAGGAGATGTCCTCCGTGATCGCCTCGCAATATTCCCGCAGGGCCTGATTTTCCGAGCGAAGCTGCTGCTTCTGCTTGCACTTCAGAAATGCCGCATCAAGTTCCGGCTTTTCAAACGGCTTGGTCAGATAATCGAGCGCGCCCACGCGGATCGCTTCGACTACCGTGGTCACTTCGTTCGTGCACGAGAGCATGATGACGTTCAGCGCGCGGTCCACCTGCATCAATTGCCGCAGCGTCTCCAGACCGTCCATCTCCGGCATCAGGACGTCGAGAATAATGAAGTCGGGGCGCTCGCCTTCGCCGATGCGCTGCAAAGCTTCCTTGCCGCTGGGCAGCGTCTCGACCTCGAATCCATCCACTTCGAGCAGCGTCCGCAGATATTTCCGGATACTCGGCTCGTCGTCCACCACCATAATCTTTTCTTTCGCTTTTTCTTTAATCGCCATCATTTTTTCCTGGGGAGCGAGAAATTGCCGCTCCTGCTTATTCGACGTAAATGGGCAACAAAAATGAAAACGAGCTACCGCGGCCCACTTCACTATCTACCCATACTTTCCCGCGATGCGCCTGAATTAATCGCTTCGTGATGGCCAAACCGAGACCCATCCCCGACGAAGACGGATCCACTCTCACGAACTCCTCAAATATCTCCTGATGAAATTCAGCCGCGATCCCTGTACCTGTGTCCGTAACCGTGATCAGGATGCTATTCGCGCGCTGGCCGACTCCCCGGCGCCGTTCCTCAAGGGGGGAGGCCTCGGCGAGCCGCCGCTCCCAGAAGTGCGGCTCTGCGCGTAAGGTGACGCGACCGCCGGCGGGTGTGTGCTTCAGCGCGTTATCAATCAGGTTCACGATGCACTGCTGCACCTTCTGATAGTCGAACCTGAACAGCGGCAGGCTCGCGTGAATATCGATATGCAGGTGCACTTCGGCGCGCTGAAATGCGTCCTTCCAGCGTCCGGCTAGATCGTGGATGCAGTCCCGCAAATCGTTCTCGTGAAATTGCAGCACCAGCTTGCCGCTTTCCAGCGCCGAATAATTCAGGAACATCGAAACGAGCCGCACCAGACGGTCGCAGCTCTCCTTCGATTCTCGCAAAATTTCGCGCTGCTTTTCGCTGACCTTCCCGAGCGAACCTGAAAGCAGCAACTCGTAATATCCCTTCATTACGGCCAGCGGTGTTTTCAATTCATGTGCGGCGGACGCCAGGAAAACGGTCTTCTGCCGGTTTGCCTCTTGCAGGCGCAGATACGCGGCCAGGAGATTCCGGTAGGTGATTTCCCTTTCCTGGATCAGATCCTGGACCTTTTGGCGCATTTCCGCTTCGTCGGCGGCGGGTTCGGCGGGGGCTTGCTCGATAAAGACCGCAAGCCAATCAGGCTCTGGCAGCCATCGCACTCGCGCCCGGGTGTGGCCCTCCGCGGTCTCGAGCGCAAGATGAACCTCTTGTTCACCGCTCTCCAATTGGGTCAGAACCTGCTTCCGATCGGCATGTAGCACGTCGTGAAATAGATTTAGGTCGGGTTTGGCGTCCAGTCCCTGCGCTTGCAAGGAATCTTGGGCGTGGAGGTTGGTAAATAGAATCTGTCCCCGGCGGTCCGATACCAGGAGCGGGCGGTCGAAAGCGTCCAACAAGCTGGCGACCAATTGAAATCCCGCTTGGTGGCTGGCCTGTTTCTCCGCTGTCACCGATTTCGTCAACTCGCCCTCCGGGGCTTCTGTGCACGTGAAAGCACACCGCTCTCCCGCTTCTGCCAAGAGAACACAGTGGGATACGCTAGGGAGACGTATGCTCGCAAAGGGCGTAAAAGGTGTCAATGGTAAATGCGTTCCACCTTTGCACATTGGTGGCAATCAAATGCCGAAAATTTGCATATTCCCAACCAGGTACGGTCTGTTCTCATCGTGAGAATTCCCCTAACTGACTGATAAACTTAAGCTTAAAAAGAAACCGAATTGGAGACTCAAACTTGCATTCAAATTGCGGTTCAATCGAGTACTAATACTTGGGTACCAATGAGCGCAAAAGAAAATGCAGTCCATCAGAGGGTCGCATTGACGCCGCTAGACGACGAGCGTCGGCGCTATCAGCGCATCTTGTTGCAAATTCCCCTATTTATCAGGGGCAAGGATTCGCACGGCGAGCAGTTCATGGAGTTGGCTAAAACTCTGGATATCAGTGCTTTAGGGGCGTTTGTTGCCAGCCCTCGGCCGCTGCCGATCAACGGATTCATCACCCTGACCATTCCAGCGCCTTCCATCACGTCTTCCGGACTAGTTCCCGCTGGGATGGCACCGATTCAAGCCAAGGTGAGACGCCAGCAAGAAGCAGGCGATGTGTACCTCATCGGAGTCGAGTTTCTGAAGCCGATTAGCTAGAAATCTTCGGCGCGAGCGGTAACCCTCACTTGGAGAAATTCCAACGCAAAGTGGAATCGTTTTTCACTTTTCTCTCTCCCATAGGCTTTCGTTCGCCCGGTTGCTCAAGTGTCCGATTAACTCGATGCGCCACAGCAAGTTACAGACGAGCATTCCTACCACCCTATCCCCTCGATTGGACTACCCCGTGCTATATCTCCAGTGCCCCGCAGGTGCCCCTGATTCCAGGGTAGGTCAGTATTGTCTCGGAACCACGAATGCCCCAACTAGGCGACCATTTGCAGCCACAACCATCTACCGAGGATTCTTACCTAGACCTGCTTGTAGAGACCCTCGAGGGCCTGGACGAGTCCATCCGGGGACAATTCCTACGCCAATTTTTTCGTACCGTCGCTCAGATTGACGTCACCGAAGAACAGAGCAATGACTTCTGGGTTCGCATCCTCCGCCGACGCAGCGATCTTGCCGATAGCGAGGGCAAGAAGATATCCCTGAAGACCGCGATGGTAGACGTACTCTCGGCCGCGAATTTTCTGCGCGTTCCGGTCCTGATCGAATACGACGAATTGAAAAAGCTGCAGGTCAACGCGGCCACAGACGCACTGACCGGACTCCACAACCGGCGCCTCTTCGACGAATACTTCGAAAAGGAAATGAACCGCGCGAAGCGCTACGGGCAGCAGCTCGCCATCGTGATTCTCGATCTTCACAAGCTCAAGGAAGTAAACGATCGCCATGGCCACCTGCAGGGCGATCAAGTGTTGCAAATCGCCGCGGCGACGCTGCGCCGCACCCTGCGCAGTTCTGACTTTGCATTTCGCATCGGCGGTGACGAATTCGCCGTTTTGCTGCCGCAGACCGATACAGAGCAAGCCGTCACGCTCTGCCGCCGCGTCCGCTCTCAATATGAAGGCGAGCTGGCGCCGCTCGCGCTTGAGATCGGGGTCACGCTGGATTTCGGAGTCGCCGTTCATCCGCAGGATGGCGATCAGAAGAGCGCCTTGATGGGCCTGGCGGACAAGAGACTTTATGAACTGAAGCACTCAGGTCGCACGCCATCCAGGGTGATTCCGCTCGAGCCGCAGCCGGTTCGCGAACGCGAACCGCAGCCGATGCGCGACCGCGAGCCCGCACCCACTCCTGCTGCCGCTCCTGTTCCTCCTCCCCCGCCGCCGCGGACCGCTGCTCCTTCCGCGCCGGGTCCCAGTGTCGTTCCTCCGCCCGTGCAATATGGCGAGCATCGGAAATGGGAACGCGTGTCGCTCGCGGGGACCAAAGCCCACGCGGTCCTCACGGAAGGTAGCCAGAAATCCGCCAAGGTGATTGACCTGAGCTATGGCGGCGTCGCCTTGCAGTTCGACAAAGCGGAAGACCTGCCAAATCAATTCAACGCGGTACTGCACGTGCCGATATTGCCCCCAGTGCGGGTGGTGCTGCGCAAGGTGCACACCATTCGAATTGACGGCAGCCGCACGCGCGTCGGTTGCTCGTTCGTCTCCTGACCCTCCCGCAGGCGGTTCTGCCTCGTTTGAATTATTACCCGGGCCGGGTTACCATACGGCTTCCGTTCCGGCCCTCCGAATTCGATTGGAACCTCGATGGCTCTCACAATTTCTTTGCCTTCCAACCATCCCGCCAGAGGTGTCGGTCTTGAGCTGTGGATGGACCGTGTCGTAGAGCGCGCCGATCAAGTGAGGAACACCTGGGATGCCGACGGGGTTCACGACCTGCGCGTTGCTCTGCGGCGCTGCCGGACGATTGCGGATGCCTTGAGCGAAGTGAATCCAGGCCCGGGCTGGCGCAGGCTGAAACGGACGAGCCGCGACCTGTTTCACGCCCTTGGCGAACTTCGCGACACGCAGGTAAAGCAAGCTCGCGTGAAGGCTCTTGGTCCGCCGGGAGATCCCCTGCGAAAGCAGATGCTGCGACTGTTGTCGCGGCGGGAGAAAAAACAGCGCGAATCCGCTGAGCAGGCGCTCGACGGTTTCGATCGCAAGGAATGGAAGAAGCTGACTCGCAAGCTTACCTCCAAGGCCCGCTTTTTTCCCACGAATAGCGTCGTCTATCAGCGTCTGGCGCTGGCTAGACTCAACGGAGCGGTCGAACTCTATCAACTGGCGCGAAAGCGCCGGAGCAGCGTCGCCTGGCACCAGCTGCGGATCGGGCTCAAGCTTTTCCGTTACGTGGTCGAAAATTTCCTGCCGCAGCGATACGAAGTCTGGTCCGAGGATCTGAAGCGCATGCAGGATTCGCTGGGCGAAGTGCACGATCTGGACGTGCTGCGGGGTGAGATTCGCCGTAACGCCGACAAACGGAACCCCGCGGCCATCATTGAATGGATCGAGAAAATAGACCGCGACCGGAAGGCTGCTCTCCAGGGATTGTTGGCGAAGACGGGCGGTCCCGAGTCTCCCTGGCTGACCTGGCGCGCGGGATTTCAGTGGGGACACGCCATTGTGGCGCGTTCGGTTGAGGAACGTCGAACCGCTTAGACGATTTTCCTAATCGCTCAGATCCCGCAGCACCTTCGGAGTCAAAATCCAGCGCAACTCCCACCGGCCATGCGCGGAAACTTGCTCGAAGCATGCCGCGCCCGCCTTCTTCAATTCCGTGAACGCTGTGCGCGCGCCGGCAAGTTGCGCAACCATCAGATCGAGATGCGGCGCGTGCCCGAAGCACGCTACTTCCTTCGCGCGCAGATGCGCGATTTCCTTCAAAATTTCAGCGGGATTTCCGGCGGGTTTCAGGCTGTCGTTCACGCGGATTTTTTCCAGAGGGAATCCCAGCGCCTCGGCGAATATTTCCGCCGTCTGCGCGGCGCGGACGTAGGGGCTGGTAATCAGCACATCCGGTTTCGCGCCCAGCGCGCGCAGGCCGAGTGCTGCGGACCTCGTCTTCTGCACGCCCCTGGCCGTCAGCGGCCTTTCCGGTTCCGGAGGAGATTTCGGATCGGTGCGATCCACTGCGATTCCGTGGCGAACCAGATAGAGAATCATGATCTACGCTACCTTTTCCTTCCGCTGAACACGCCGGAATTCAGCGCGGAGATGAAATTCTTTCTCGAATAAATCCGATTTGCGCGCGAGTCCCGCGAGATCGAGCCGCGTCCCGTCCGTCGCGCGAATTTGGAAGATGGCTCTTCGTCCGGCGATTTGTACATCCACGCCGGAAATCCGCTGCGCATGCTCCGATTCCAGTTTTTCGGCAATTCGCAGCAACGAAGTGAGCAGCCGCACCTGCCGCCGACGCGGGCCATCGAGCGAGGCGTAGGACGCGTGTTCCACCTGCGGCTCCGACTTGCAATTATGGTAGCGCACGAGCGCCGCCACCATGTCCCGACGCCAGCCGCGCAGGCCCGGCACCTGCCCGTTGCGGATCAGGTATTCGCCATGACGGTGGTGCGATTTGTTGTGCACGAAGTGTCCCACGTCGTGCAACACCGCGCCCATTTCCAGCGCCAGCCGCGCATCGGGACCCATTTCATGAATCGGCCGCAGCTGATCGAAGAGCGCGAGCGCCAGTCGCGAAACGTGCTCGGCGTGCTGCGCGTTGTAATCCAGGCGCCGCGCAAACCAGCGCGCGCCGGCCAGCAATTCCTCGGCGCGGCCCTTCTCCTCCGCCGACGCAACCCCGCCGGAATATTGTTCAGCCACGAGATCGAGCAACAGCCCTTCGCGCACGCCTACTCCGGGTACCAGCATCGAGCGCAGCCCGAGCCACTTCGCCACAGTGGTGATGATAATCGCGGCAATTCCCATCACTTCCGCGCGGTCCTTCCGCACCCGAAACATCCTCACTCGCCCGGGAACGTCCAGGCCGATCAACCTCCAGGTCTGGTCCTTCAATAGCCGCACATTAATTGTGGGCGTTTTGCCCACGAACGGTCCCGGCGCGAGACGCACCAGCGCCTCCGCGTTCCCACCGCAGGCAACGCTGATCGCGCGCGAAAGTTTCGGTGGCGACGGTATCGCGCTCTTCAGCAGCGATAGAACGTGGTGACGCAGGCGCCGCGCCGTGTCCTCGTCAATCGCGCCATCAATCGAATACGTTTCCATCAGCCGGATGGTGCCCAGCGGGAGTGCCACGCGATGTCGCAGCACTCCGCGTTCGTAGAAATTCAGTTCCAGGCTGCCGCCGCCAAGATCGAAGATCAGCCGAGGTTGCACACGATCGCCCAGCGCCCAGTGCACGGCCGAGCACACCAGCCGCGCCTCTTCCTCGCTGCTGATCACTTCGAGTTCGATTCCGGTCTTTCGCTGGATCCGCTCCATCAGGCGCCGGTAGTTGCGGACTTCGCGCGCCGCGGCCGTGGCGACGGCCCGATAAGACGTCACGTGATGGTGGTCCATGCGATCCCGAAAATGGCGGAAGGCGCGGGCCGCCCGCGTGATTGTTTTTTCGTCGAGCAGGCGGCGCGTGAAGGCGTTATGGCCCAGCCGCACCGGAGCGCGTTCGCTTTCCAGGATCTGAATGTGCTGCGGAGAAGTGGCGCGCGCAATCGCCAGCCGGATCGCGTTCGATCCGGCGTCAATCGCCGTTAGTTGGACCGGGGCGGCCAATCTTAGCGCCAGAGATGCGCGAGCGCGTGTGAAGGCTCGTATTTCGTGCTCTGAATCCCAAGCTGCGACGCGATCCGTTTGCGCAGCAGGCCGTTTACTTTCGAGACGTTCGCCTCGCCATCCAGTTCAATGAAGCCGTGCCGCTTCGAAAGATATTCGAATTCCCGCTTGATCATGGACTGGTAGCGAATGAATGACTGGAACAAATCGTTCGAAAGCGACATGTCGCGGCCCGACTCCCAATAGCTGATCGTCTGCGACTTCTTGAATTCGCGGTCGAAGGCCACTTCCGGCCGCACGTTGAGCCAGAAAGTCAGGTCCGGCCGAAGCGCGATATCGTAAATCCCGTGCAAGTAGTCCCGGCCGATCCCGCGAACCGCGGCGCGCGCGATCAGCGTGAAGATATAGCGGTCGGCGAGAACAATCAATCCCGAACGCAGCGCGGGCAAAATGCGCCGCTCGAGTTGATCGAAGAAATCCGTGCTGTACATCAGTGCGAGCGTCGTGCGCGTTACCGCGTTTTCGGCCAGCAGTCCGTCAATATCCTCGCCCACCAGAAACGACCGGCGCAGCCCCATCGTCTCGACTGCAAATCCCTCGCCTTCAAGCCATTCCGTCAGCAGTGAAATCTGCGTGGAGCGGCCCGAGCCGTCCGTTCCCTCCACCACAATCAGGTTGCCGCTCAGGTCCTCTGTGCGAACCCCCGGCAGCGGCATTCCGTAGAAACGCGAAGCTCCGTTCGCGGATCCGTTCTTGCCTTTTTTCGAGCGCTTCGAGGGGCGGCCGTTCGACCCCGCATCGGAATGGGAACGTGGCGTCATTTTTTCTTGGGCGCGAACTGTTTTAGGTCCACGCGTTCGCCGAGAAGCTGGCGCATCAGCTTCTGCAGTTTGTTCACGCGCACCGTGCCGTCCATCAGCACGAAGTGGTCGGTGTCCACCATCTGGTCGTAATGATTGAGGATTTTTTCCTGGAAGATGCGGAAGCTTTCCGCGCGGTCGAGCGAAATCCCGAGGTCCATCCCGGCTTCGTAATATTTGAGCTTCGGGCGCCCGGCGACGATCCGGTTGACGGCCACGTCCAGCGGTGCGCGAAAATAAAACGTGATGTCGGGAACGGGAGCGAAGCTATAAAGATTGCGCAGCCAGTGCGGAGAGCATCCGCGGGCCGCATCGCGCGCAAACGCCGTGTAAACGTAGCGGTCGGCGAGCACCAGATATCCGCCGTGCAGCAGCGGAAGGATTTGCCGCTCGCAGCGGTCGGCGAAATCGGCTGCGTGCAACATCGAAAAAGTCGTCGGCGTCAGCAGCCGGCGCTGTTTTCCGCGCCGCGTCGCCGATTTCACCAGCGGCGACGAATTCCATTCCGTGAAATGAATCCGGTAGCCGCCGATTTCAAGCCAGCGTTTCAGCAGGTACAGCTGCGTGCTTTTCCCTGAGCCGTCAATTCCCTCGACCACCACCAGCGCCCCCGGGTACGGGCGCTTCGCTGCGGCGGCGATCCGTTCCGGCACGGGCCGTTCGGCAATAGAAATTTCGGGAGTAACCGTAGCCATGCAGGCACACCTAGGACCGAGGATTCATGATACTTCGGAAACTTGAACCCCGCGTGAAAAAAGTGTTACCGCCGCATGACCCAGTAAGTGAATAGCTTACGAGCCGAAGAGGTTGTGGGACGCGCGGAATGTGATAGGTTTAACGCCGCCATGCAATTGACTTTGCAAACCCAGCACGCTGGAGATGTCGTCGTCGTTCGATGCCGCGGCCGCATCGTCAGCGGCGACGAAGTCCGTTTTCTTCAACTCGAGTTGGAAAAGCTGACCGACGTGACGAGGAATGTCGTTTTGCAGCTCGCCGACGTCACTTATGTGGATAGCGGCGGGCTGGGAGCATTGGTTCGCATCTTCGGCGTGCTTCGCGCCGAACGTGGCGATCTGAAGCTTTGCCAGCTTTCGCCGTTTGTTTTTCAGGTTCTGCAAGCCACGAACTTGCTCAACGTGTTTCATCCCTACGAATCCGAAAAAGAAGCGATCGAGGCATTTTCCGCACGCCCGCAGTCTGCGCAGGAAGTGCCCCACGCATCCAGCACCCGAGTCGTCTGCCTCGACACCTCGCTCGATTTACTCGCGTACCTGAAAGTTCTGCTGCAGCGATCGGGCTACGAAGTATTCACCACGAGGTATCCGTCTGACGCGGTAGCGCTGGTGGTCGGGACCAAGCCCGGCGTAATAGTCTGCGGCCCGGGGATGCGCGCGAACGAATCCCTGGTTGAGAAATTTCGCCAGAGCGCTCCAAATGTCCAGCTCCTGCATCTCCCGCCCGATTTTTCCACATCGGAAGCGGACCATGCAGGGCCGGAACTGGTCAGCCGCCTCCGCTCGCTACTTTAGACCAGCACCGTTCCGCCATCGTCGTCAGCACCACCGCCGCAATTTTTTCCTGTCGGCCGGGCCGCGTGATCGGTTGCCGCGCGTGAACGACTACGAGTGGTTTTTAAAAGGCAAAGCGCCGAAGCGTGAAAACCGCTTCGGCGCCTTCCCGTACTTGTGAAGTTTCCAGATTCACATCTGGAAGCTTTCCTTTAGTGACCGCCCGGACCTCCGCCCTGAGGCCCGAAGTCGAACAGCTCGAACAAGTCGCTGATCGCCGGGCCGTTGATCGGCACGTACGGGTTGAAGGATTGTGTAATCGGATTAGGAAAATTGTCCCGGCTACGGTTCGTGACCGGTGGCAAACTCCAGTTCCGCTCGATGAACTTGAGGATGGAGACGTGATCCGCATAGTTGTGTGCGATGTGGCCGCCCGTCGAATAGGGAGACACAACCAGGAATATGATCCGGGTACCGTCGCCGAAGAAGTCCAGCGGCTGGACGTAACCCGAGTCGTAATAACCGCCGCCTTCGTCCTCGGTGATGAAGATTGCGGTGTCGCTCGCGTACCCGGAACGTTCCACCAGTTCCACGATTTTCTGCGTGAAACCTTCGAAGAGATCGAGCTTCGAGGACGCCGGATGGCCGTCCACGATCCCGCTCGGCTTAACGATGGAAACGGCCGGGAGCGTTCCGCCTTGGATATCGGAATAGAGGTTAGCCGTATCCTGAATGTGCGCTTCGCGGACAGCCGGATCGGCCATGATGGATGTGTCGTACTGAAACGGGTTGCAAATGTTGCAGTACTCGTCGGCGTTGGTGATGATCGCAGTGCCGAGTTCATTGGCCGAGCCCGCGGGTCCGTAATTGATCTGATATTTGTCCTCCGGGATGTTCAACTGTGCGTTCCCGGCGTAGTTGTTCCACTGGTCGCCGTAATACTTCCACGAAATATTGTGGGCAATCATGTCGTCGCCGATGCTCGGCGTCGAGGACGGTGGAATTGTGAATATGGTGTTGAGCGGGCTCGGGTCGGTGTACGCGTTCTCACCTTGGCCGAAGTAGCCCGGGTTGTAATTGTTCAGCAGGTAGTAGTGGCCCGGCTGGCAGCGCGGATCGATGTGAAGCGACTTGAGATAGCTCACGATCTCGGCGACTCCATGCTGGGTTGGGTCCGCGCAGTCGCTGTAGGATCCGCCGCCGTAAGCCGGTGAACCATAGGAACCGCCGCCATAACCGTCTTCCGTATACCAGTTGTTCGTCGTAGCTTGCGGGTCCGGATTCTCCACCTCGTCGAGCTGCCCGGATGTCGTATTGTGCGGGGGCGTGAATGGGGTAGCGCTGTTCGGATCGTAGAACCAGATCGCATCACCGTGGCCGAACATGATGTGGTTGGCGCCCGTCCCGCCGTCAACGGACTGGTGGAAGTTGTCGCTCATCGAGTAGGTGTCCGCCAGGCTCTTGAAGTAGGGCACATCGCCCTCTTGGACGTTATAAAACCCCATGGCCGTGGACCCCTCACCCGTCGTCGTGTCGCCGGCGACATACTCGGTGTTGAAGTCTGCCGCTTGTGGCAGGCCGTTCGTGCCGGCCCCAACCGTTACTTCGACCCATGGAAACAGGGCAGCATCGCAACCGGCAGGATTGAAAATGGTTGCGTGCTGCAGGCTGCAATCCAACTGCTGCCACATTTGATAGAAGCGGTGTACCGGGCTCGCCGCATAGTAATCATAGGAGAACGTCTTTCCCGTCAGTTGGAACGGTCCTGGCAGAAGCGACGTGACATTCGCGATCCGGTCATCCGGGGTCTTGTGCGTCTGAAGCGTGCCACCGGTGAGAATCAACGGGGAATAGTTCGGTGGCAGCCCGTTTTCAGTCGAAAACGCAAACTGCAGCAATTGCCTCTGTGTGTACGGTACGTTCGTGAGGGGATTGGCACTCGGAATATAGGAAACCGTTGGCGTTCCGTTGATGGACGGGCCACCCACGAGCGGCGCCGGCAGAACTCCCTTCGGGAACGGAACCTTGTCTGGGCTCAGCAGGAATGCATCCGGAGCCTGATCTACGGCCGCCTTTTGTTGCGTCTTCCAGAAATTGGGGCCGGGCGTGCCGTTAGCGTTGATGATCCCTTCCGAAAGCAGGTTCCACGTGGTCTGCCCATTCTTGGGTACGTACGTGGCAAACACGTGATCGTAACTGCGATTTTCCCCAATGATTACAATGACGTGTTTGATCGGACTGGTGGTTTTGGCGTCGTTGGTTGGTGGCGGTGGACCCGCGTTGGCCAATGACGCGCCGATGGTGAACTGGAAAAGTGCGACGGATGCGAGTCCAATGCGCAGGCAATGCAATGTGTTTGACGCGAAACGCTTGACGGACATTCACCCTCCTAGTTTTTGGAAATAAATTCCGGGCTGAGGGCCAGAGTAATAACCGTCTTCTATTGCCATCTGATTTGTCCCGCGTGAATGGGAAAAGAAAACAATGAAATCAGAACGTAACGCGCGATTCATCGGATTGAATTCTGTCGCCGCGTTGATTTGAAATGTTGTCGAAAATTAATCAGCGGGAAATCTCCGGCGAGCCAACTTTTTCGGTTAAACGAATGGATAAGTCCTAAACAATGCGGACGCTTAGCTGAATTTGTACCGGTGTGTGGAGCTAATTGCCAGCCACGTGACCGTCCGGCCGCCCACACAGCCGTAGCGATGAACTCTTCATTCGAACCCGGGATGCATTCGACTTGGAGACTTGCGCTGGCTTGGCTGGTTCCACGCGGATAAGTCCCATCATTCCGCCGTCTTCGTGCTCGAGGAGATGGCAATGATACACAAATGTGCCCACTGTATTCGGATCGCGAAAATCCATCCGCAGTTTGACGCTGGGATATACCAGCGCTCTCCCATTGTAGTAAGGCACGTTAACGGTATCGCGGAGAAACGGTTCATTGACCGGCGTTCCCAGATAGTCCACTAGCATGAAGTGAATCTGATGAATGTGGAACGCGTGCAGCTCCGTCGAGTGGTTCTCGATGATCCAGTCTTCCACATCTCCTTGTTTCACAATGATGTCCGGGACACCCGAATGTGGATCGAACGCCTTGGGCGTTTGGCCGTCCACGGTAATGTAGAAAGTTGTCGCGCTGTTCAGGTCATTTGGATTCTCCAGCTTCTCGGAAAAATACAGCCTCCGCGTTCGCACGGGAATCACGTTCCCCAGCCATGGCGCGGTTGACGCCGGCAGCGGTTCGGGGCTGGTATCAAGCGTCGAACGCGGCTCTGGCGCGTCTCCCGACGCGGTGATTGTAGCGAGCGCGCGGTTCGGATCGTTCTCTCCACCCGATCCCGTGTCCACGGTTCGCGTCACCAAGAGTCCGGCAACTCCCACGGGAGGCCCCTTCACGATGAACTCCACGCGCGCCCCGGGCGGCACTCCGATATGAGTCTGCCAGTCCACGAGGTCTCCCGACGCTCCGTTCTGGCCAAGCGGCACGCCGTCCAGCGCCACGAGCCCGAGTTGTTGCGGCGCTCGGCCGAATAGAACCGCCAGATTCAGATACGTAATCGCCGACGCATTCAACACCCGCCAGAGTTGTCGCTCTTCCGGCTTCATTCGGATGGCTGCAGCCGGATAGTCGGGATAAGGCACCGGCACAAAATTGATCGAAAGATCTTTAGCCGGCTTGCCGAAGCCGGTGCCGTTGTTCGCCGCGTCCCCGTCGCGATCAATCAGCATCCTGGGCACCTCGGGTTCAGACTTTGAAGGCGGCGCGTTCGGGTTCACGAGGTCTTGGTCGCGGATAATCAGCACTCGCTCCGGCAACCCTGCCACTTCTTTATTCGCGCGCTCGATTCCCTCGATGATAATCGCCCCGGACGCACCTCCGAGCACCTGCGTTTTCGTGAATCCATGGATGTGCGGATGGTACCAATAGAGTCCCGGCGGCTCATTTGCCGGAATTCGGAACCGGTACTCGAACGCCGGATCGCCCGGGCCTATGGACGTCTTCAGAACATCGTCCTGGTGGCAAACCGGAGGGACGGTTAGGCCATGAAAATGAAGATTGGTGGACGTTGCCGTCATCGAGCCGGCGCCGCACGAAGCCGTGCTCTTTTCCATAGCAGCGTGCGGATCGTTCGCAGCGCCGGAGCCGTGATCGGTGCTCGTTAAATCGTTTTTCAGACGCAGGATCAGCAGATCGCCCGGCTTCAGCCTCAGATTCGGCGATTGGTTTCCGTTCCCATCAAGGTAACAGTAGCGAGTCGAACCGTCCGCCTCGGCACTGCTGCGAATCGTCAGATCAACTTTCAGCACGCCGTTCCGGCTGCGCAAATCTTCCGGTTCAGGAACTTCGCTCTCAGCGGAGGGTCGGACGCAAGTCTCCTTGCTTGCGGTGTCCGGCGCGCCGTTCTGCGTGCTGTTACGTGCAATGTTCGGCGAATCGTTCGGCGCCACTTGCGCGCAAACGCTTGCATGCCATAGCGTGGCGAAGAAGTACGCAAACGCGATTAGGATCAGTTTTTTCACAGAGGGGACTACTCGCAAATCTCGCGCGGATACGGTCTTGGCGCACACGACGCGCGCGGATTTCAACTGCGTAGTTTGTGCCGCGCAAGTCAAAATTTGGTTAAGCGGGGTTGAATTTACCGAGAATTTGGATTGCGTCCCTGCCCCGAGTGCCTTGATCCTGCTTGCCCTGACCCAGGCAGGGAACAGAGCTGAAGGGCACCCCACCATCTGGCGATCACGAATTCAGAACTCCAGCCGTAGTTGGAACGCAATCATGCGTGGCGTGCTATCACCGCCCAAGCCAACGCCGAGCAGGCCAGTCGGCGGAGAGGTCGTGTACGTAATCGCTCCGAACCCTGTCTGTGTAGCAGGTTTTCCCGGAATGCCGGCTAGCACCATGCTCGGAAGCGCGAAATTCGGATGGTTGAAGACGTTGAAGAACTGTGTGTCGAACCGCAGCTTCACGCCCTCGGTCAAGGAAAACGATTTCGTAATGTAGAAGTCACTCCACGCAAAATTGGGACCGCGCAGAGCGTTGCGACCGAGATCCCCGAATTGGCAGTTGTTGGGGCTGTCGCCTCCCAGGCATGCGCCCGTGCTCGGATCAACGGTAGACACAAAGGCATCGGGATTGAGCCACTGAACCGTGCCCGGTTGGGTGACCCCTGGAATGGGATTGTGTTCGTAGAGCGGAACGCCGGGGACAACGCTTGCGAATTGCGGTCCACTGCCATTCACGATGCCCTTTCCATCTGCCGAATAGGGCGTGCTCAGGACGGAGAACGGAATTCCGCTATGCCAAAACACGGTTCCCGAAATCTGCCAACCGTTGAGCGCGTAGCCGAGAAGGCGATTCTGAATCTTGGCAGGAAATTCATAGACATATTGAGCATTGAGATTGTTTCGGATGTCGTAGTCGCAGGGACCGTAGTCGCGAGCTAGCATTCCGGGGAGGGGGGACAGGATTCCTCCCGCCGAGAACTGCAGAAATCCGCCGTTCGAGACGGTGTCCATGCAGCGGCTCCAGGTGTAGTTGATTTGTCCCGTCAGGCCGCGCCCCATGCGCTTCATCGCCGTCAATTGCAGTCCGTTGTAGTGACTGTTGGCGCCGGTGGAAAATTGCGTCACGGCTCCGAATCGTGGATCTGTTGAGCTCGTGTACGGATACGGCGCAAAGCAGCCGTCGCAGACCGTCTGATAGCCGTTCACCTGCGTTAGATACGGCTGGTTTACCGCGCGGGTGCCTACGTATTGCGCGTGGACACTTCCGGTGGCACCGAATTGATGTTCCAGGCCAAGACTCCACTCCATGAAGTATGGAGCGTGAAGTTCTCCATCCGGTACCGCCGTGATGGCGACGGGAGAAAGGCAGGTTGCAGGATTTGCTTGCGCGGACGCGCAGGAAAGCTCGCCTTGCGGAAATCCCAGGCTGAAGATCCTATTGGCGGCAACGACCGCGTCTATCGCACTGTCAGGGACTCCCGGTGCGATTGCTGTGCCGCCGACAGTCCCAAGAAGGCCGCCTTGGAAAGACTTCACGTAGGGTGGATTAAAGCCAACCACATCGGCGACGCTACCGGGCAAAATATCACTGAAAACGCCGAAGCCGGCCCGCAGCACCGATTTGGACTCAAACTGCCACGCGATCGCAGTCCTCGGTTGCAGGATCGCGAACGGCGTCGAAGAAAACACGTTACCGAGACCGGTTCGAATGGTCGAGTTCAACGGCTGATTCACGTCGTGCAAGATCGAAGCGAAGTCCCCGCTCAGCCGAGCAATATGTTGATGCGGATTCCAGGGGTTGGAGTTCAGAGTGTCTCTGATCCCGAAGGTCCATGTCAGTGTCTTCTTCACCTTCCAGGTGTCCTGCGCATACAGGTCGAGATTCAGAAAGTCATACGGCTCGTTCGGAGATGTGGGAAAGGTCTCTGTCGCCGTGGATGCGACTCCGTAAATGTATTGCGGCAAGTCGGTGTACGTGACGGTCGGGACCGATCCCTCCCCGAAGTCGTAGTCATTCAGCCGTAGAATTCGGGTATTGGTTCCGAAGCGGAGTTCGTGTGCGCCGTGACTCCAGGCCAGGTTGTCGTTGATGAAAAAACGGGAAGCGCGCCGTCCCTGAACCCACGTGTTGTCCAATCCTCCCACCGTCGTAAACGGCGCATTCGCTCCGCTCCCCTGCAAGACGATTGGGAATGCGGAGAGGGTTTTCTGAAAGTCGCTTGGACCGAACAAGCTTTCATACCACGAGAACGCCGGATTGAAATAATTCACGAGATTTTGCGAAAAGACGCGCGTGTATCCTGCCGCAAAGGAGTACAGAGGCTGAGGGGAAAGGGCGTTGAACAGCGGGTTGATGGGATCGGTGTAGGCAGCTTGAAGCCCGGTGTCCGCCTGAAAGCGAAACCAGGTCGTGTTTTGCTCGCTGATTTGGTAATCAACGCGAGCTGTCTGGACTTGTTCGTGGTCATCGCTCGAATGAGAGACGCTCTGGCGATTCGCGCAACCGTTCCCATCGTTCGCAATTGTTGGCGGGCCTCCGCCCACATCGAAAGGACAACCCAGCACCACGAGGGGCGTTCCGTTCGTATCACCGTAGAGCGAGAACATCTTCTGATAGAACGGCACCGACTGAGGAGACGGTTGATAGACCGACCCCGTGACGGAATCGATTCCGCCCAATGGAAGCTGCTGCAGAACGTAATCCTGGAACGCCGGAGTTGGAACGGTTGTGGCTGTTACAATCGGAAGCGCGATCCGAACCCACTCGCTGTCGAAAAAGAAGAACAGCTTGTTGCGGACAATCGGGCCTCCCACACTTCCGCCGAAGTGGTTTACTGTTGACCTCGGCTTATGATTGCCCGGCGTCGCGTCTGTGAAATAGTCCGCTGCGTTCAATATCGAACCGTTCCAGATCTCGTAAAGACTTCCGTGAAACTGGTTCGAGCCTGACTTTGTAACGTAGTTGACTTGCGAAGCTCCGTACCGCCCCTGATCCACCGCATAGGAGAGTGTGTTCACGGTCACTTCTGATATCGAGTTCAATCCGAGGACGAGGTTGGTCGAGAGTCCGCTGTTCAGATTCGTCAGCGGGTCGTTCGTTTCCAGGCCGTCAACGATATAACCGTTTGAAAGAGCCGGCAGCCCGTTGAATTCAACGTTGCCGTACCCGTTCGTTCCTCCGACGAAGTCATTGCCGCTGCCTGCGGTGTTGATGAGAGCGCCTGCTGCAAACTGAAGTGGGTAGGTAAGATCACCACCTGGGTTCGGAAGGTTCTCTAGAGCCGGCGCATTGAGGTTCGTGGATGAGTTTGGGTTTTCCGGGTTGATCAGGGGAGCTGCGCTGCTTACTTCGACCGTCTGATTTGACTGAGCCACCTTCAGCGTGAAATTGACCGTCTGCTTTTCCCCCAGACCCGAAACCACATTGTCATTCTGCTGCGGATCGAAGCCTTCGGCTTCCACCCTGACCGCATAGGTGCCAGGCTTTAGCTGTGGAAAATTGAACCGGCCCTCATCGTCGGTCTTGGCCCTGCGCTGAATACCGGTTGCCCTATTTGTGACGGTGACCGTAACGCTTGGAATGGCCGAGCCGCTTGCATCCATCACCTGGCCAACGATCGCACTGGTGGTCTCTCCCTGCGCCAAAGTCTCTTTTGGAAATAGAACGAGGCAAAAGGCTACAAAGGCCAGTCCGCAGTTCGCGATTCGCGCCATGATTCGTGTCTCGAATTTCAGGCTCCGGAGATCAGTATGGCCTTCAGAATTTTAGGTCTTCGTGCAGTCCATTCGTATTCACCGGCAGCGCTAATTGATATTAACCATAGTTAATTGCATATGTAAACGCCAATAAATATGGGCGTACGCGGAAACCCACTAGAACGGCTTCCGAGAACCGTAGTGCTGTACACAGTCGTCTCCGGCATTCCACACCACAGTCCACAGGCGCGAACTCTTGCGCTCCATTGCACGATATGGCAGCGTTGAGGTCGAGCCGCACAATGCGAACTTTGAAGCTGGCAACGACAGTATTGAGACGGTCCCGTGGACTTGGGATGCGGCGCTCGCGAGCGCGCGGACTCACGCTCGTCCCCGTGCGCCCTGCGGATGGCGCCCTGATCCGTGTTCAGCAGACACCGCCGACTCACTCCCGAGGACTCGGAACCGGCCGCGCAATCTGCGGAGTTACTCGACACACCATGCCGAGTAAATGTCCGCCTAAGCTATTGAAAACAAACGATGGGCACCCTAAAGAAGTGACACACTTTTTGAGGGTCCGTATTGATTCGATTGGAGGCGAGAAACTGAATGTCCACTAACTTCAGCAAGGAGCTTTTGGTCACGCCCGGGAAGAAAGTGAACCTCGGGAAATGGGATCCCGAGGACACGCTTGGCTGGGACAAAGGCCACAAAACGACGGCCGCCCTCGATAAGGCGCTCGACAACCTCGACAAGCTGCAGTACCTGCTCTACGCCGAGCACAAGAGCGCGCTACTGATCGTCCTACAAGGGCTCGATGCGGCCGGCAAGGACGGCACGATCCGGCACGTGATGGCCGGCGTGAATCCGCAGGGATGCACCGTGACGCCGTTCAAGAAGCCGTCGTCGGAAGAAATGGGCCACGATTTTCTGTGGCGCATCCACAGAGCTGTTCCCGAATACGGCGACATCGGGATCTTCAATCGCTCGCAGTATGAAGATGTTCTGATCGTGCGCGTCCACAACCTGGTGCCCAGGGATGTGTGGTCGAAGCGCTACGACCAGATCAACGAGTTTGAAGAGACGCTGCACGACAACAACGTGAAAATCCTAAAATTCTTTCTGCACATCAGCAAGGAGGAGCAGAAGAAACGCTTTCAGCAGCGCATTGACGATCCCGACCGGCGATGGAAAATTTCCGAGGCGGACTTCGCAGAAAGAAAATTCTGGGACGACTACACGGCGGCATACGAAGTCGCTCTCACGAAATGCAGCACCCAACACTGCCCCTGGTTCGTCATTCCGTCGAATAAGAAGTGGTTCCGGAATCTCGCGGTCTCTCACATCATCGTGGAGACTCTGGAGGAGATGCACATGAAATTCCCGGCGCCCACGGTGGACGTAAAAAAACTGAAATGGAAATGAACGACGCGCTGGGATTTAGCGTCTGCGTTGCTTGGCCAGCGGGTCCTACGCGCTCAGGACCCGGTCACCAAAGCGCGAACCGCGCGTTTTGGTTGAAGCTTGAAGCGCGCTGTTCACAGCGATCGGTCCAAATTCGGACGGCCTCAAGCGATCCGATCGGCGATCGAGATTGATCGCTTCGGTTTCGGTGTTACTCACTCGCAAGAGTCCGGTAGCGCGCCGAGCCAGTTCGGCCCGGTTTTCGACTCCGAACTTGGTCAAGAGTGACGAGATGTGAAATTTTACGGTTCGTACCGTGATATTCAGCAATGAGGCGATTTCCTTGTTCGCACGGTTGCACATGACGGACTGTAGAATCTCTTTTTGCCGCGGACTGAGCGTTGATGGGCCTGCGGCCTCCCGCCCCTGCTCGAGAAGTTCCTTGGCGCGAGACACCAGTCGCTGCCCCAGCGTCGTTGCCGCCGGGACCAGGATGGCGAAATCGCTTGGGTCCGACCCGCGAACCAGGCACTGCACCGCTAGCAAACCAGCCATTCGCTCAATGATGTAGTTGGGGTCGGTGCTCGATTCGGCGTGGAATCGCGCCGCGCCGGTGGATTTCTCGCAAAAAACAAACACGTTGGGTGGATTGGACTCTTGCTTTCGGCCTTGCGGAACCAGCTTCGGAAATGCACGCACTCTTTTCACTATGGGCCTCTCCGTCTTTGTCCAGGGCTGTACTGGGCAAAGGGTCTCGGATTTGACTGCATCTAGCAATTTGAAGCTGCTGGGCGTACCGGTTTTACCAAGGGATCTTCCGCGCCCCAATTGGAAGATCGATCACCCTGCTTCAGAAATGCGCTGCGTGCGGATAGCGGGCCTGACGCCGCCGACATGGCAGATCGCATGCCATCTTTCGTCTCATTTTAAGACGCGCGTATTGAATCAGATGCGCGGACGAAAGCTTACAGCGAAGCCTGTACTCTATGTAGAAAATTCCTGTAGGCGGGAAAATTTCCTCGAAAGCACTTATCCTCAGGGAGTTATCGCACGCCTGTGTAATCCTGCTGTGACTCCGTCGTGACGCTCGCGCCACTTCCCGCTATAATCCGGGCCGATGAACCCGGCGGAGAGGCGATGATTGGCGGGATTTTGAGGTCAAACCCGGTGTACCGCACCTGGCGGGCTGTCCGCTTGCCCAAACTTGCGTTGATTTCGGCCATATTTTTGGCTAGCCATCCTGTTTTAGGTCCAGCAACCTTCGGACAAAATGCCCCAATCAGTCCTCCGGCGGGTTTTGGCCAGGTACCGCAGGGCACAGGCGCCTGTTCCGTCGAAAAGTCCTGCTCGGACCTCGCTCCGTTGATGATTCAAAGCGCATTGGGCCCGTCGCCACTTGAAGAGAACCTGCGGGCCCTCACCGACTCGATTGGCGGGCGGGTCACAGGCTCACCCGCGGCTGGCAGGGCCGTAGCTTGGGCTGTGGAGGCGTTGCGCCGTGCGGGAGTGGATGAAGTCCACACCGAAAAATTCACCGTCGCCGCCGGTTGGAGCGAAGGGCAAACGCGGCTGGAAGTGCTGTCTCCGGCGCCGTTTCCGGTGCGGTTGGTATCGGGCGGCTGGTCACCGCCGACGCCGGCCGGCGGAATCACGGCGGACATCGTGGACATTGGAACGGGTGACGACTCTGGTTTTACCAAGGCCGGAGCGGCGGTGAAGGGCGCAATTCTGTTGACGCACTCGACGCCGCTTGTGACGTATGACGATCTCGATCGCGAGTATGACGTGCAGCCAGGAATCATCGAGCGTGCCAGGAAGTCCGGCGCGGCCGCGATTTTCTGGATGTCCACGCGCCCGAGCCTCCTACTCTATCGGCACACCACGACCACGGACGGCCGGATCGAGGCGCTACCTCAGGCGATCGTAGCCCGGGAGGATGCCGAGCGCATTGCGCGATTTCTGGCCGCGGGACAAAACGTTCGCGCGCACTTCGAAATGCCCAACCGCGTGAGCGGTCCGGTGGAATCCGAAAATGTGGTCGGGGAAATCCGCGGGCGCGAGAAGCCGAATGAATTCGTCGTCCTCGGCGCGCATCTGGATTCATGGGATTTGGGAACAGGCGCGCTCGACAACGGATGCAATGCGGCGATGGTGATTGATGCGGCGCGCGTGATTCACGCTTCAGGAAATATTCCGCGGCGGTCCATTCGGTTTGTGTTGTTCACGGGCGAGGAAGAAGGAGAACTTGGCTCCCGAGCTTACGCGCACGCGCATCGCGCGGAGCTTGACCGGATGATCGCGGCGGTGATTTTCGATTCCGGCGTGGGTCGCGTGACGGGATATTCGGTGGATGGACGAAAGGATTTTCTGCCGCAACTGCGCGACGCGCTTGAGCCGCTGAAAGCGATCGGGCCGATGGACTACACATTTAATTCCGCAGGCGACTCGGACGATTTGGATTTCATGCTCGAGGGCGTGCCTGCGCTGATGGCGAATCAGGATGTGGCGAATTACATGCTGAATTATCACGCCGCTTCGGACACGTTCGACAAAGTGGATTTTGCCGAACTGAAGAAAAATGTGGCGATAGCCGCGATTACGGCGTACGCGCTAGCGGATGCGCCCGCGCGACTCGGGCACCGGCAGTCGCGTGCGGAAGTCGAGCAAGTCCTGAAGGAGACAGGACTCGAGGAGTCGCTGAAAGCGGAAGGAGTGTGGCCGGCATGGGAAAACGGCGAGCGCGGGCGACAGCCGTAGTTTCGTTTCGTCGTTCCCGCCGCTTTGAGCACGTAAATCATCGGCAAAGCGCTGCTGCTTCGCCGCGTCACGTATAATGAGCGGATTGTGACGATGACCCAGGGTGCCAGTGCCGGAGAGATTTCCGCGACCGTTGAAAAGCCACGGCGAATTCTAGCGGTGGATTATGGACGCAAGAGAATCGGCCTGGCGCTGTCGGACGCGCTGGGGCTGACGGCTCAACCGCTCGCGACTGTTGTGCGCGTGAACCGGCAGACCGATCTTCGGCGGTTGCGAGAGGCTTGCCGTACACACGGCGTCACGCATATCATCGTCGGCCATCCAGTGCACATGACCGGTGAGGCAGGCGAAATGGCGAACGAGGCAGCGCGGTTCGCTGCACGTATCGAGAAAGAAATCGGCATCGGCGTGGAACTTGTGGACGAGCGATTGACAAGCTGGGAAGCGGAACAGACGATCGCGGAAACGAAATCGTCCGCGCGACGACGGCGCAAGCCGCTTGACGACGTGGCCGCAGCAATTCTGTTGCGCGACTATCTCGAACGCACTCGTGGTCAGGCGCCTGACGCCGGCGCGGAGAAGGCCTAAGCGGGATGCGACGGCTCGGTTTTCTTGCACTCCTGTTGATCGCCTGTTTGGGCGGCGGAGCCACTTGGCTTGAATCGCAAATCGGCAAAACCTATCGGGGACATCGCCCTGAAAAGGTTTTCGTGGATATTCCGCACGGTACCTCTCGCTGGGGCGTAGCGGACATTTTGAGGCGCAATGATGTGATCCGAAGCCGGGTGGCGTTCGCGCTTTTCAGCGACTGGCATTTTCGAAAGAAGCTGCAGGCCGGAGAATATTTCTTCGACCATCCCGTCAACTCGCGCGAAGTGTTCTGGAAAATCTCGCGCGGCCAGATATACGTCCACACTGTGACGGTGCCGGAAGGCTGGACGATGTTCGACATAGCCGCTGAGCTGGACCGGCAGGGCGTTTGCAGAAGAGAAGACTTTCTGACCGCGGCTCACGATACGTCGCTGATTGCGGACCTGGCGCCGCAGGCAATCAGCCTGGAGGGATTCCTTTTCCCTTCGACATATGAATTCACGCGCCGTGCGACGTGCGATACGGCCGTAAAGCGGATGGTTCAGAATTTCCGCGCGGTTTGGGAAACGCTAGGGCCCGCGGGCGCGCCGCAACAGTTTCCGGGGAATCTCACGCTGCAGGAGGTGGTGACGCTGGCATCGCTGGTTGAGCGGGAAACGCCGAACGCCGCAGAGCGTCCGCTGGTAGCGGGGGTCTTCTATAACCGGCTGCAACTGGGCAATCCATTGCAATGCGATCCGACGGTTCAGTACGCGATGGAGCTGGCGGGCCATCCGGAGAAAAATGTGCATGCCGTGGATTTGCGCATCAATTCACCATACAACACGTACGAGCACCGCGGCCTGCCGCCGGGTCCGATTGCGAATCCAGGCGAAGCGTCGCTGCGTGCCGCACTTGATCCGACGACGACCGATTATTTGTATTTTGTGGCCAACGATGAAGGCGGCCATGCGTTCAGCCGCACGCTCGCGGAGCACAACCGCAATGTCGCGCGGCTCCGCAAGCTGCTGGCTCGCGATACTGCGGCTGCGGATCCTGCATCCAAGAAAGCGCAGCACTGAGGACGCCTGTGACCGCCAGCCATTCCAACAAGAATTCGTCCGGCGAATCCTCCACGAAGAAGGATTTGATCCTGGAAGCCGCGCAAGGATTGGGCAAGCCGCGCTTTACTCCCGCGGAAATCGAGCAAATCCGGAGGCAATTGATTTCGCATCTGGGCGCATCGGCCGGGAAGACTTCCGCGGACTACGTAGTAAGTGTGCTCGAAGAAGCAGGGATGCGCGTGGTGTGGTCCACAAAGTCGGATACGGAAGGTCGCTACGAAGAAGAGTTCACCGACCTACTGCATTTCTCGACGTTCACGGAAGCGGAGATGTGCCTGGTGCGGCTCGACGAACTCCTGCGAAAGTTTTCGGCTGAAGGCGAGCGCAACGCGGCCGAGCGAGTGCGTGAAGTGGCGCGGCTCGGACGACGGCGCGCAGAGATGATCTCCCGGAACCACAAAGTCGAAGCCGAGAACCGCGCGCAGAAGGAAGAGGTAGCGCACTGGTTCGCGATTTGGCTCGAGACGCCGGACGCGTTCTTCGACTGGCTCGAAGTGCGGAAACAGTCCCCGGAATTCCAGAAGAAATTCCCGCGCGCATTCGACGACGAGGATTAGATGTACGTTCTCGATATTGAAACGCTCGATCTGGGCGCGGACGTGCGGTCCGTCGGACTTGATCTGGTAGAGGCGGACGAAAACCGCGAACCGGTGCGTGGCGCCGATGCCGCTCGCATCTGGAGCCGTGTCCTGCAAGCGACGGCAGGGCAGGAACCATGGGCTCTCGATTTTTTCAGCCACATCGAGCGCGTGCGCGACTTTTGCAAGTTGCACGACATCGCCTACTGGGAGGCCAACCAGCGTTCCATCGTTATTCCCGCCCCAGAACCGGCCGCTTTGGAATCCCTGCTCGAGCGTTTTGAAGTGGAGACATTCGGAGCGCGCGCCGGAGCCCTGGTTGCACCCTGTGCCGCAGGCGACCCGGCCCTCGAAGGAGAGCTGGCGCGCCGGGGAGTGGATGCCTATCGCACGGCGTATCCGAATTACTTCTTCTGCGGGGTCTGCGCATTCGAAGATGCATCGTTGGTTCTGCTTAGCGAGAAGCTTTGGGCCAGCGAAGTGATCCGCCGCGTGCGTCCGGCGATCAAGGGGCTGAACGTGGAAGTGCGCCTGCCCAATTGACCAGTTCCGGCCAGTTGATTCGTCCGCGACCTTAGCCCGTTAGTACCATTCCCCCCGCCATTGGTTCCAGTACACTTGATTGGAGAACAAGGAGATACATCCCCTGCAAGGCGAACTGATCGTGTCCACTGAATCCATCATTCCGAATGCCCGGGCGTTCGTGCGGAGCCTCAATGTCCTCCTTAAGTACACTCGGCTCTATGGTTTAGACCATCTGCGTTCCGCCGGGCAGTTTGAGGTCAGCTGGAATGAGCTCGAGCAGGCGGTGCGGGCGGCCGGGCAAGGCGGTTTGCTGTTAGGTGCCTCCGGTTCCCAACTTCTATTGGATGGCGTGCCGCTGGAATCCACACAGGCCGAGCGCAGCTTTGCAGACCTGCTCAACGCCGCGGGCGTGGCGAGCATCAGTTTCCTCCCCAGCGTGGAGCGCGACGAGTTTGCCAACCTCATCAAAGCATTCCTGGAATCGAGCGGTCCGAAGGCTGGCCCACTGACTGACCGGCTACGGCTATATTTCGGCCATGACGACAGAGCCGGGATTCGTGTGAACGAGATTCGATTTGTTGCCGAAGATGCGGGTTTCTCCGAGGCGCGCGTTGCAGCTCAACTGACGGCGAGAACGCTCGGCGCGGATGCCGAAATGGTTCAGGACTGGTTTCGGAGTCCCGAGAAAATGATTCAGCTGATCGCTGCGGCCGAGGGCGCGCACGGCGGTAGCGGCGGGTCTGGAAGTGGCCAAGGCGCGGGTGGACAAGGAAACGGCGGGGGCAATGGCAGCGCTTACTCCGGAGGATTAGGCATCAGCACTGGAGGCGGCACCGGAACCGGCCCGGGACTTGGCACGGGCGGCGGAATTTCCGGCGGCACGTTGAATGTTGATCCGAAAGATCTCCCGCAACTGGGCGAAGCGGAAATGCACAGCCTGTTGCGGCTGCTCGCGCAATTCGGCGAAGCGGCGCATACCGGCACAAAGGGCGGTCCATCGCCCGACCAAGTGGCTTGGCAGGCGAAACTGGCCGCGCTGCCCCAAAACGCGCAGGTGACATTGCGCCAGGCGCTCGCGACCGTCGCGGCCAAGACGCCTTCTGCAAAAGTGGACGAGACTGTCCTGCTGAAGCTGGCGGAAGATTTGGCGATTCGCTTCGCGCTCGATCGCTTTCAGCGCGGTGAAGTGCGAGTCAACGCGGTTCGCCAGATGCTAGACAAGATGGGCCACGAGCTCGGCACGCTGCGCAAGCTGCTGAAGGCGCGTGAGGACAAAATGGCCAGCGCGGGACTTTCCGTCGAATCACACGCGGATGTGCTCGACCGGCAGTTCTGGGCCGCGGTGCCGGAATCGGGCAAGCGCGCGGTCCTGACTTCGACGGAAGCGTGGTGCATTCCGCCGCGAAACGTGCAGCAATATGTGGAAGAACTTCTCGGGCGCGGCGAAGCGGATGCTGCGGGAGATGTGCTGCTGAAGTATGCGTCGTGCGTGCGAAACAAGGACGCCGGGGCGCGCAAGAAGGCCGCGATCGGCCTTGGCCAGCTAGCAGAACTCTATAGCAAGGGAGCGAGCCAGCGTTTGCAGGATGCACTCGCGCAGATCGGCCAGCAACTTGCGGCCGAAAAAGACGCGGAGCTGCAGACATTGCTGAGTGCCGCATTCGTTCGGCTGAGCCAGGAGGCGGCCTCGCGCCGGTATTATCGCGCGATGCAGCAGGCGCTCGACTCGATCGCCGACCTCGAAGAGCAGCGTCCAGCATGGGCGCAGAGTTTGCGGCCGCGCCTGGGAGTCGAGAACCGGATTTCGGAATTCGTCGAAGAAGCGCTGACAGCCGAGGCGATGCCCGAAGGATTAGTGGGCGTGCTGATGCGTCTCCCGCAAGGGGCGGGCGAACATCTCGCTATCAGGTTGGCGCGCTCCGGCCGCCGCAGCGAGCGCGAGAACGTCGTGCAGCTCGCGAAGGCGGTGGGCAGCGCGTGCGCGAGATATTTGAAGGAAATGCTCAAGTCCGAAGCGCCGGCGAAGGCCGCGAGCGTGGTCGGGCTGCTGAGCCGGCTGGATGCGCTGGGAGCGGAGGAGTTGCTGCCGCAGCGATTGAAGCATGGCGGCCGCGCGTTTCATGACGCGGTGGTGCGACAGCTTTCGATCGCGGGAGCGCCCGAGCGCGGGCAACTAATGGCGAACCTGATTGAGTCGTTCGACACGATGGTTTTGCCGCTGGCGCTCGATGAGATCGGCATGTGCGGAGACCCGGAAACCGCGCCGAAGCTGCTGCGCCTAGCCGAGGGAGACATTCTGCCGGAGGGATCTGAATATCTTCGCGTGAAAGCGATCGAGGCACTGGGCCGGATGCGCGCGACCGCTGCGGCCGGGCATTTGCGGCGATTCGTGGAAACCCGCAAGGCGTTCGGCTGGGCATACCCCGAGGAAATTCGGACGGCCGCTGCGCAGGCGCTAGTCAAACTCGATCCGGAATGGATGCAGGCGTTCCTGCCGCAGTCGGGGCTTGATGAGAAGGTGATGGCGCTCGCGCCACTGGATGCGATCGCCGATCGCGATGTGGTGCGGCACCGCCGGTATCGCCGCATCAGGTTGCCGCGCAACGTGCCCGCCGTGATTACGTCAGCGCGCGGAAAATTTTCGTCGGCGATCAGTGTATTGAGTCTCGAGGGCGGACTGCTGAGCGGTGACGTCCAGCTCGCCGTGGGCACCGAAGCCACGCTGAAGATTCCCGCCGGGCTACGTTCGATCAATATGCAGGCCGTGGTGCGTTTCGTGCGCTCGCATCAAGCGGGCTTCGAAATGGTCGGCATGGGTCTGGAAGACCGCGCAAAGCTTCGTCGCCTGCTCGTTTCTCTTGGAAGTCCCGACCCAACCGCCAGCGCGATGCGGCCGAAGGAATAAGTCCGCGAACCCTGTTAGAGAGCTCCCGCAAGGATCCTCGCCGGAAAATCGCCGCTTGTTTGTCCCCCAAGGTTTGAATCAGTCAATCGGTAGTTGATTGACGCCGAGAAATTTCAATCCACGCGTGCGATCACGAAACGGGGACCCTGCGCGACGCGGCGGATAGCATGGAAGGAACGATGCGCCGGTAGGTCAGCACGCTAAAAAACTTCTGGCGGCAGGGATCGCAGCGATAGGCCGGGAAACCAAGATACCGTTTAACGAGATTGAGGATACCCGGTCCGACCCGTTCCCGTGAGACTTGCTGGAGGTCGAAATTCCCGCAACGCGGGCAGTGAACGTAGCGGAGGAAGGGAACCGCGACCGTCCAGGCATAAAACCGCAGGTCGCAGGCCTGGCATCGCCAGGGCCGCAGACGTACAAGTGTGGCGAAGAAGTCGGCGATGCCGCCGCGGCGTGAACGAAGGCAGTCCCCACTCCGGCATTGTGGGCAGATCATCTAGGTGAATTATCTCCGGTCACGGCGGGCCAGCATAACCAAAAGCCTCCGGCACAGCAAGAGTCCAGGGCGGGGAACCGTGTCGTAATTGGTAGTGACTGGATCGCGACGAGCGCGCAAAGGACGGTGTAAGATGGCGAACGAAAGGAACGCAAATGGCTGACTACACCGATGCGCACGCTCGCGCGGGAATCCGCGCCAAGCTGCCCGAGCTTGACACCTGGCCGAACCAGTTCCCCGGCTACGAAATCACGATTCGCGTCCCGGAGTACACCTCGGTTTGCCCCAAGACTGGCTTGCCCGACTACGGGGCCATAACAATTCGATATGAGCCGAAAAAACTCTGCCTGGAATTGAAGGCTCTGAAGATGTACCTGCTCGCTTACCGCAATCTTGGAATTTTCTACGAGAATGCAGTGAACCGGATGCTGGCGGATATCGTTGCAGCGGTGCGCCCGGCGTGGTGCCGCGTGACGGGTGATTTCACGCCGCGGGGCGGCCTTACCACGACGGTCGAGGCGCGCTGGCCCCGGCGAAGTGGAAACAGGGCGCATTCGCGGGGATAGACTTCGCTCCTCGGCTCGGCGATAATCCACCGAATCGGCGAGCAGCGTTCGCCGCCAAGGAGGCTCGATGAGTTTGGACACACCTAACGAAGCCCAGGTAGTCGAGACGGGAACGCTTCCGCGCTGGGTAACGGTGCTTTTCGTTGTGATATTTGCGCTCGTCGCGTACCTGCTCTACGGGAGCTACGCGGAGCGCCAGGCGATGCACAAGAGTCAGGACGAAGCCGCGCAGAAGGCGCAGGCGACCGCAGCGGAGCTCGACAAAACGAATTCGCGAATCGCAGATCTGAAAGGGCAGCTGGACGTGATGTCCCAAAAACTCGGGCTGACCGAGGACGAGCTGGCACGGGCCCGCGGTCTTGCGCAGACGGTTCGCAACGAGCAGCAGAAGAGCGATCAGCAGTTCCGCCAGCAGCTTGGCGCTGTTCAGGCGGACACCACGACGAAGTTCGGCCAGATTTCCACTCAGATTAATGGAACGCAGACCGACCTCAACGCCACGAAAGCCGATCTCGAAGCGACCAAGGGCGCCATGTCCAGCATGAAAGGTGACCTGGGCGTGCAGAGCGGCCTGATTGCGCGCAATCACGATGAGGTGGAAGAGCTGAAGCGGCTCGGCGAACGCGACATTTTTGAATTTACCCTCAACAAATCGGCGAAGTCCCCTGAACACGTGGGTCCGATCCAGGTGCAGCTGAAGAAGACGGACGCGAAGAAATTCAAATACACCGTCAACGTGGTGGCGGACGACAAGACCATCGAAAAGAAAGACCGGACAGCGGGCGAGCCAATCCAGTTCTACGTGCGGGGCGCCCGAGCACCATACGAGATCGTGGTATTCGATCTAACAAAGGATACAGCGAAGGGTTATCTGAGCGCGCCGAAGTCCGGAACGGCCGCTCCGCCCGCCGCTCCTCCTGCTACGGCGCCGCCGGGTAATTGACCGAAGCAAACGCCGCAGCTGGAGATTCGATTCACTCTTCGCGCGTAGCGGGGATCGGAAGATCCCCGCAGCACGCAGAGATTCAACCAGCGTGCAATTTGATCCCGTCCCGCCGTAGGTCGCGTCCTACTCACCGAGCGTTTGCTTTTCTGTTTCTTTTCGCGATTTTAGCCTGCGGCCTTAGCGCGACTGCTTCCCGAGCACAGGAGTCCGGCGCTCAGGCGCCGCAGCCTCTGGAAGCAACGACGGAATTCGTGAAGGTAGATGCGAGCGTGCTCGACAATCAAGGGAACTTCGTCGGCGGCCTCGCGCGGAACAATTTTCGCATCCTCGATAATGGAACCGAGCAGCCGATCGCGTTTTTCACTCCGGTCGAAGCACCTGCGCAGATTCTAGTGATGATCGAGACAAGCCCCGCCGTGTACCTGATCCACAACCAGCATCTTGTTGCCGCGTATGCGCTGCTCGACGGCCTGGGAGCGGATGACGAAGTGGCGCTCGTCACTTACGATCAGGCGCCACGCGAGGTCCTGAAATTTACAGCGGACAAATCGGCCCTGCTCGCGGCGCTGGGTGGCGTCCAGTATACGATTGGCATGGGCGATCTGAACTTGTACGACTCGATTTCGGGAGTGCTCGATTGGCTGGGGCCCGCGACAGGCAAGCGCGCGCTCGTGCTTATTACCACAGGGCTGGATTCTTCTTCGCCGGCGCGGTGGGATGCTCTGGTCCATAGACTGCGCAGCCAGGACGTGGTCATTTTCCCGGTGGCGCTGGGCGGACCGATGCGCGGGGAAAAGAGCAGGAGATCGAAATCCAAGAAAGGCGCCGCGAAATCCGGCGATGGGGAGACCGCTGCGCCACCGGAATCCGCCGCAGACGCCGATTTCGCGAAAGCCGATCGTGCGCTTCACGCGCTGGCGGCGATGACGGGCGGTCGCGCCTATTTTCCGGAGGCCGAGCAGGATTTCGTGCCGATGTATCACGAGATCGCGACGGCGCTGCGGCACCAGTATCTCATTGGCATCGCGCCGGCGCACGATGGGCAGGTCCATTCGCTGGCTGTCGAGGTGCTCGACGCGAGCGGCCAGCCGTTGAATTTGCCCGCAAAGAAGCCGGCGGTTCGCGTTTTCGCGCGCGAAGGGTATCTGGCTCCCGGGCCTTGACTCGTATAATCTCGGGGCACGTTTTGAACCTTGAAGAGTGCGGGGAGGATTGATGAAGCGGAGCAGCACAATCGAAATCGCGGTGCTCGTGGCGTTGTGCGCGGGGTTGACGTCGCGGCCCGCGTCGCGCGCGCAAAGCAGCTCCGCGCCCACGCCGCAGCCGGCCGCCACCGCGCGATTCGCGTTCGGCGGAAACGTGGCCCAGGTGCCCGCTCAATTCATCGGCAATCTGGTCTTTTTGCCTGTGCGCGTGAACCGGGGCCAGCCATCGCTGTTTCAACTCGATTCGACGGCGCAGTTTTCCTCGGCCGACCCGAAACGCGCCGCCGAACTGGGCATCGTGGATCTCCGAGCTCCGGTGCTGAATCTTAGCGGTGTTGATATATCGCTTCCCGATCTCGGCGAAATCGCTAACAGCGATTTTGGCGCGCGTGTGGGCCGGGCGTATGAGGGAACGATCGGCAACGACGTGCTCGCCGGCGTCGTCATGGAGATTGATTACGCGCGGCAAACGGTGCGGATCTACGATCCGGCGGGATTCCAATATTCAGGGGCCGGGAAAAGGCTTCCGATGACACTTCACGATGGGGTGCCGGCGGTCCGGGCGAAAATCAGCGTCGGCGGCCTGAAGTCTACCGAGGCTTTGTTCATCCTGAATACGGCTCTGGACGCGTCGGTGGTCGTATCGGATGCGTTCGCCCAGAAGCACCATCTGTTTTCGGCGCACATGAAGACAATCGCGGTTGGCCCCGGCGAGCTGAATTTCACCGGCAACGCTGTGGTGGCGAGGATTGACACGTTTCAGATCGGCCCCTACGAAGTCGAGAAGCCGTTGGCGACTTTTGCGCAGGGCAAATTGCCCGGGGAAGATAACAAGGAGATCGCGGGCGAAATCGGCGGGGGAATGTTCCGGCGATTTACAGTGATTTTCGACTACGTCCGGCAGCAGGTAATCTTCGACGCGAACAGCGAGATTCATTCCGACGACCGCGAAGACATGAGCGGAATTTCCGTCGCCGCCAGCGGGCCGGGATTGAAAACATTTCAGGTCACGCAGGTGCGCCCGGGTACACCCGCATCCTCTGCGGGGGTTGAAACGGGGGACGTGATCGCCGGGGTGGACGAAGAAGCCGCCGCAGACATGACGCTGGACGCTCTCCGCGGACTATTTCGCCAAGTCGGCCACAAATATAAGCTTCTGATCGAACGAAACGGCAAGACACTTACCATCAATATTCAGATGCGTCGGTTGCTTTAATTTCATCCCGCGGTTGACTTCGTTTCTCTGGCATCTCGCGCGGGACGGGGCAACCGGCCGGCGTCGCGAAGCGCATCGCGCAGGAGGTATTCGATCTGAGCGTTGAGGCTGCGCAACTCGTCCGCGGACCAGCGTTCGAGAGCGGCGTATGTTGCCGGGTCGAGCCGCAGCAGAAATGGTTTGCGATCCGCCATGATCGCGACCTAGCCTGAATAGAGCGTTCCAGCGTTTACCACCGGCTGCGGACTTCGCTCACCGCAGAGCACGACGAGAAGGTTGCTCACCATTGCGGCCCGGCGTTCAGGATCCAGCTCCACTACCTTCCGTTGCGAAAGCTGGTCGAGCGCCATCTCGACGATACTGACCGCGCCTTCAACGATTGTGGTGCGTGCAGCAACGATCGCGGAGGCCTGTTGGCGCTGCAGCATTGCTCCGGCGATTTCCGCGGCGTAGGCGAGATGGCTGATGCGGGCTTCGATTACGTCCACACCGGCCTTCGCCAGCCGATCCTCGATTTCCTTTTTCAGCTGCACCGCCGTTTCAGCAGTATGGCTGCGCAGGCTCATTTGTCCCGCGACATGCGAGTCGTAGGAATACGAAGTGGCCATGTTGCGCAGGGCGGATTCGCTCTGCACCTGTACAAAATTTTCGTAGTTGTCCACTTCGAAGACGGCTTCCGCCGAATCCACCACTTGCCATACAACCACGGCGGCGATTTCGATTGGGTTGCCGTCCAGATCATTCACCTTCAGCTTGGCCGTTTCGAAATTTCGCACGCGCAACGAAAGTTTCCGCCGCGTCGTGAGCGGATTCAGCCATCGAAATCCCTGTTCGCGGACCGTTCCCACGTAGCGGCCGAAGAGCTGAACGACTTGACCCTCGTTTGGATTCACCACAAGCAGGCCCTTGAGCAACACGGCCTCTATGAAGAGGGCGAACATGCAAAGAACGATTGTGGGACCAGCCTGCGTTTGAACCGAGTTAATCAGCAAAAGGACCGTGAGCGCGGCCGCGGCCAGAATCACGAGCAGCATCACGCCACCGGGCAGTGAGAAGGCCCTTTTCTCTTTCATCGTCTCCTCCATTCGGAAGCAATATCATAATGATATCATTTTGTTTTGAAATGTCAAGAGGCGGACTTACCCGTGTGTAGGGCAGGTTCTGATTGGAAAATGCGAGGTACGCGAAGCGTCTGCGGAAACGAAAGAGCCTAATCGAACTTGTGGAGCTGGGTGGCCATCTGCGCCAAGCGCGCGTCCACTTTGCCGAACACGCTGCCCGGCTCGAACTTGCCGGTGGCGCCTCGCGAGCCGGCTCGGACGCCGGTGAGGATCTCGATTCCCTGCTCGATGGTCCCGACGGGATAGATGTGGAAACGACCCTCCGCGACGGCTTCGATCACTTCATCACGCAGCATCAGATCGTCCGTATTTTCCGCGGGAATCAGCACGCCCTGCTTGCCCGTGAGCCCCTTCAAACGGCAGACGTCATAGAAGCCTTCGATTTTTTGATTTACGCCGCCGATTGGCTGCACGTCGCCCTGCTGGTTTACGGAGCCGGTCACGGCGAGTTCTTGGCGGATCGGCAGTTCGGACAGTGCTGACAGAAGCGCGTAGATTTCAGTCGAGCTGGCGCTGTCGCCATCCACACCGGAATACGATTGTTCGAAGCAGACGCTGGCAGAGAGCGAGAGTGGTTTGTCCTGCGCAAACGTGCGCCGCAAGTACCCTGAAATTATTTGCACGCCTTTGTCGTGGAAGCGACCGCTGAGATTTGATTCGCGCTCGATATTGATAATGCCAGTTTTCCCGAGCGCGACCGACGCGGTGATGCGCACGGGCTTGCCGAACGCGTAGCCGCCGATTTCCATCACGCTCAGGCCGTTGATTTGCCCGATCCTTCCGCCGGTCGTATCAATGAAGATGAGGTTCTGTTCGATCATCTCGCGGATTTTTGTTTCCACCAGATTGTGCCGGTCAATTTTGGCGTCGAGGGCGAGGCGCACGTGTCCGGAGGTAACGACGCTGCTGCCATCGTGCCGTGCGACGTAGCAGGATTCTCGAGCGAGATCGGCGAGATCGAAAAAGCGCGTCGTAATCTTGCCCCGTCTCCCGGCCAGGCGGACGCCGTGTTCCAAAATGGAAGCGATGGCCGTGCGGTCGAAATGCAGGAGCTTTTCGTCGTCCACGAGCTTTCGCAACCGCCCGCCATAGTGGCGGAAGACCTCGTCGCTCCACTTCATTTCCTCGTCAAATTCGACGCGTACCTTGAAAATCTTCTTGAAGTCGTCTTCGTAGTCGTAGAGCAACTCGTACATTTCGCGGTCGCCGATCAGAATAATTTTCGCGTGGACATCAATCGGCTCGGGTTTCAGCGCCGCGGTGCTGAACGGGAAAAACATGTCAATGGGCTGGATTTCGAGCTTGCCGTGATTCAGCGTGCGCTTGAGCGTGCGCCACACGCCGGTTTCCGTCATGGTGTCGAGCGCGTACATCACCAGGAATCCGCCGTCGGCCCGCAGCAGCGAGCCGCCGCGCAGATCCATAAAATCGGAGTTCCAGGATCCGCGCGCGTCGTAACTGCGATGCACGGTCCCGAAAAGATTCGCGTACGTGGGAATCGTCTCGAAAACGACCGGGCACTTTTCGTGTTCGTTGTGCGCAAGAATTACGTTGACGCCGTAAATGCGGAAAGGATCGCGCTCGGTGCGCTCCGGGCGCGGTCCGCCGCCAGCAGCGGCATCGGAAGGTGGCTGGTCGTCTTCGCCCTCGCGCTCCTTGAAGGGATCTAAGTTGTCGAGAATGTGATGGCGGACCTCTTCGAGATATTCGGAGATTTGCGGGCTGGCGTATTTTTCCTTGAGCTCCTCGATCACTCCATCCACCAGTACCGAAGCAGCTTCCTGCTCGAGGTAGTTCATTTCGCTGGCGAGCTCCCGCGAGAGCGAGAGCGTCCTGCGATAGACGATTGTAAATTCCTGGCGGAACTGGTCGTATTTGCGCTCAAGTTCTTCCGCGGCCGTGTTCTCGAGCTTTCCGTCCTGCACCATCTTGGGGATTTCCTCGATCGGGACCATCTGCCCCTCGAGCACGGGGAATATTTCCGGCAGGGCTACGGCGCCGACTTGCATGCGGCCGAGGGCGAATTGTTCGCGGGCAATGCGACGCGTGAAATCGTCCATCAATTCTTTTTCGCGCACGGTGAAGCGTTCGACGATGCGAGTTTTCTGGCGCTGGAAGGGTTCTCCTTCGAAGACCTGCGGGATGCGGCGGCGCAGGAAATCAATGCCTGATTCGACTTCCTTCTTGAAGGCGTTTGCCAGGCCGCGCGGAAGCGTCAGCAGACGGGGCCGGTCGGCGTTCTTGAAATTGTTGACGTAGCAGCGGTCCGGCGCGGGCTCGTTCTGCGGATGCAGGTCCTCGATCATCCGCACGATCATGCCGCCGCGGCTGGTTCCGGAAAGGCCGCAGACAAATAGGTTGTAGCCGGAGGCGGTCAGCTCGATTCCCATCCGCAGGGCGCGCAGCGCGCGTTCCTGCCCCATATCCCCCCCGGTCGGCTCAACCTGCGCGGTCGTCTCGAACGGAATGAGCGCGGGATCGCAGTGCCACCGGAGCTTGTCCGGAGACAGGGTCGCGTGGTTGGGACTGGAGTTTTTGGCCATCCGGCGTTCCATCGGCAGCTCTAAAGGGCGCTACTCTAGCACGGCATCCATCTACTTCCCACCCGCGCGGAATGGCCTGTTTCCAACGGGCGCAGTTGGAGCGTAAAGCTCGAGAACGCTCGCCGCCGAGGCTACGATGATGGGTCCAAGGACCACGCCCAGCAGCCCGAACGCTGCGATTCCACCGAGTATGCTGATGAAGACGACCAGACCGCCCATCGCCGCCCGCCCGCTGATCAGCCAAGGACGGATGACGTTATCCACGCTTCCCACGACGACGGCGCAAAATATCAAGAGAATAAGTCCGCGGCCCCAATGCCCTGAAACCATCAGGCTGATCGAAACCGGAACCCAGATCAAAGCGGAGCCAACCAGCGGGACAAAAGAGAAGAATCCCATCATCACGCCCCAGAAGATCGGAGCCTCGATCCCCGTTAAGGCGAACGCAATGCCACCGAGAGCTCCGTGTGCCAAGGCGGCGACCAGGCTAGAGGTCACGCTCGCAAAAATCAACTCACGCGCGTCGCCGAGCATGCGATCGCGATGGGCCATCTCAAAAGGCAGAATCTCGTGCAGCCGCGCGACCATCGAAGCGCCGTCGCGATAGAGATAAAACATGGCGAGTATGGTGACACCGAGATGAAACACGAAAACGGCTGAGTTCCTGAGGATGGTGCCGAGGCGCGCGGCCACGAATCCAGCGGCCAGCTCGCCGTAGCGGCGCAGTGAGGTGGCAAGGTCCTCGGAACCCGCATCGGGAAACATGTCCTGAAACCTGGCCCACACATCGTTGACCCAGTTGAAGTGACCATTCGCAACCTGGAGCTGGATTGATTGCACCGCACCCATGCCCTGCCGGACGAACGCGATCATTACGAGCAGAGTGGGTACGATCAGAATCAAAGTAATTCCCACGGTACTGACGATCGCGGCCGTCACCCGGCCCCATCGCCGCGCCAACCACTCGTATGCCGGGTAGGAAACGACGACGAGTACCGCAGCCCACGCGAGCGGAACCAGAAAAGGCGCAAAAACCAGGTAGACCAGATACACCAGCAGGATCACGATGCCGTAAAACATCGCGGCCCCCAGTCGTTTCTGCGAGCTCTGCTCGTTGGTCATGATCCCGCCTTCGAATTCGCGGCAAGGAGACTGATAGTTGCAATCCCGGCGTTTGTCAACCTGGAGGATGACATCGCGAGGAAAGCGCGGATGCTATAATCTGCGTCGGTTCGATTCTGGATTGCCACCATGACGCAACTTGCTTGCCAGCACAAGCGCACCCAGCTGATCGCCAAGGATAAGGATGCCCAGTACGAGGAGTGCCTCGATTGCGGTGAAATCCTCGAGGCCGGCGAAATGGAAAAGAAGGAAGGCGCCGGCTTCGACGAATCGCTCTCCGACGCTTGACCGCCAATTTGAGACGCGAGGCCGACGAGCTGATCACCGGCAACGAGCAGAGCAGGAGTCGTTCGACGCTATTGAGTGCGAAGGATCATCTGCATGCCGGCGTCTACCTTCACATTACGTTTCTTGGAAGTCAGAAGCGACTCCTGCTGAGCTCCCGTACTCATCAATACTTCGGATATTCCGTACACGCCCCGAGCGTTGAATGGAAGGTTCACTTGACTATGGGTCGCCATGGGAATTCGTTCCCCGGCGTATCCGGCGGGGTCTCCACTTCCAGAGTTGATGCCTGACGCCAGTTGGGTGGTGCCAACGTTCCCTCCCATGTTGTTAATCATTTGTTCGTTACTCACCATATTCAGCGAATCCATAAGACCGATGGCTTGAATCGTTGCCGGCAGCGCCATTTCGGTGCCGTTCTTCAACACCATTTTGTCGAATGCGATGCCGAGCGTGGAAGGAGAGTCGCCTTGGTGGGGCGTGACCTCGACAATGTGCCCCAGGATTTTACAGCCTTTCGTCGCAAGGCCCGGTGGATCCGATTTAAGGTCGTCCGTCGTCTTGGCGAAAACCTGATCTCCCACCTGCGCTTTTTTGGCATCAATCGGCTTTTCGATTTCTGCGCGAATCAATGTGCCAGGCGTAAATTGCATATGGACAGGCTGCTTGTGTGGCACATTGTCTTGGGCTTGGCTCGCGGCTTGGATAACAAACAATCCGGGCAACCATGTGATCGCGAGCAGAGAAAAAACAGTTCTCCTAACCACGGCAAAGGTTTGATGTCGGATCGCGCCGAGGCGCCTGTAAGCCTTCATACGAAATCTCCCTGCTACTAACGTTAACCCAATCATATAACCACTTATATAGATTTCAAAAAAGGGAATGGGGGTTGCCACGTTCCTGCGCCCACGGTTAAGGATGACTTCTCCGACGAGGCTCCCGGGGTGGACTCTGCGCATTGCAATCTCTGGTGAGGGAAGCCGTTGGCGGATGAGTATAACTAGCTTGAAGTGATGTTTTGAGTTACCCTGTGCGCCTAAAAGGCTTCACAACTGTCTAGGATGCTCTTCAAGACTTTCAGCGCCGCTGTTTTTGGCATTGACGCCTACCTTGTCGAGGCTGAGGTGGACGTCGGTCCCGGCCAACCCGGGGTGTTCAATGTGGTTGGGCTTCCGGACAACGCCGTGCGGGAGAGCCGCGAACGAATCAAGGCGGCGCTTCGGAACTGCGGCTTCGATTACCCCTCCTATCAGGTTGTAACCGTCAATCTCGCGCCCGCGGACATCCGCAAGGAAGGTTCCGCCTTTGACTTGCCGATGGCGCTGGGACTTCTCGGCTGCCAGGGTACATTTTTCGGGAAGCAGATGGACTCCTATGTCGTCCTCGGCGAACTTTCGCTCGATGGAGGCGTGCGTTCTGTGCGCGGAGCATTGTCCGCCGCGCTAGCCGCGCGCGAGCGCGGAATACAGAACCTGGTCGTGCCGGAAGCAAACGCGCGCGAAGCGGCTGTAGTAGAGGGAACGCGCGTCTTCGGCGTCAAGTCTCTGCCGCAAGCAGTGGACTTGATGAACGCGCCGGAATCCTTCCAGCCGATTGAGGTGGATACCTCGCAGATGCTCGCTGAAGCGAGCCAGTACGCGGTTGATCTGCGCGATGTGCGCGGGCAGATGTCCGCGAAGCGCGCGCTCGAGGTTTCGTGCGCGGGCAGCCACAACATCCTGCTGATCGGTCCGCCGGGCGCGGGCAAAACCATGCTTGCGAAACGCATCCCCACGATTCTTCCGCCGCTATCGCTTGAGGAAGCCATTGAAACCACGCGCATTCACAGCGTCGCGGGCGTGCTGGAGGAGTCGCGCGGGTTGGTAGGCACGCGGCCATTCCGTTCGCCGCACCATACGATCAGCGACGCGGGTCTGATCGGCGGCGGAGCGGTGCCCCGGCCGGGAGAAGTTTCCCTCGGGCACAACGGCGTGCTGTTCCTCGACGAGCTGCCTGAATTTCAGCGCAACGTGCTTGAGGTGATGCGCCAGCCGCTCGAGGATGGCTGCGTGACGATCGCGCGCGCCGCGACATCCGTCAGTTTTCCCTCGCGGTTCATGCTGGCCGCGGCCATGAATCCCTGCCCTTGCGGTTTTTTCGGGGACGCAACACGCGAATGCCATTGCTCGCCCCCGCAGATACAGCGCTACGTCTCGAAAATTTCCGGACCGCTGCTCGATCGCATAGACATTCATATCGAGGTACCGGCCGTGAAATACAAGGAATTGCGCGGCGATACCGAAATCGAGAGTTCGTCCAACGTCCGCGAGCGCGTCATGCGCGCGCGCCAGATTCAGGCCGAACGCTACAAGGGCGAGAAAGGTCTCTATGCGAACGCCCAGATGCCGCCGAAGCTGATCCGCAGACACTGCGCGATCTCTTCAGCTGGCGAAAAGTTGCTGGAAACCGCGATCCAGCGACTCGGCCTCTCCGCCCGCGCGCACGATCGCATCCTCAAAGTTTCGCGGACGATCGCCGACCTCGAAACAGCGCCAACCATCGAGCCCAAGCATCTGAGCGAGGCAATTCAATACCGCACGCTCGACCGCACCTATTGGGCCTGATTCCTAAGCGGGTTCCAGCACGAGTTCTGGTTAACGGAATTCCCCTACGCGCTCCAGCTGATTGACTGCCGCACAGCGCATGTGATACGCATACAGGGCATTTTTATTGGGGATTTCTCTCTCGTCCAATGGCGGCTCCAAACCAACGTCTCGAGGTCACGCTGGACACCCAGCTGGAAAGCGTGGACCTCGCTGAAAACATTGTGACTCGCGTCGCTGAAGCGGCTGGCTTCGGTGAGGACGATCTGCACAAGCTCGGCATGGCGGTGCGCGAGGGCGTAATCAACGCCTATAATTACGGCAATTGCCAGGACCGGCGGAAGAAGATTGGGCTGGCGGTCGAGTTCGAGGCCGAGACGATGGTTGTCCACATCGTGGATGAGGGCTGCGGATTCGAGCTATCTGATGTGGAGGATCCTCTGGCGGAGGAAAACCTGCTGCGCACGTCGGGGCGCGGGATTTTTCTGATGCGCGCATTCATGGATGATCTGGCGGTGCGGCGCGCGCCTACCGGGGGAGCAGACCTGGTGATGTCCAAGAAACTGCCGCATCGAGTTTCCGGCAACGGTCGGTCGCAAGCAGAGTAGAATGGTTTCGAGAGGTTTCCGTGTCTCTACGAGGAACATGCCGTCAAGTGGGCGACGTCGCTATCGTGGATTTCAGCGGTAAGATCACGCTCGGCGAAGGCAGCGCGACCCTGCGAACGACGGTGCGCGAGCTGGTCGGGAATGGTCATCGCAAGATCCTGTTGAACCTGGGCGATGTGGACTATATAGACAGCTCCGGCATCGGCGAGCTGGTCGGTGCTTACACGGCGGTCCGCAGCGCGAGTGGCGAATTGAAACTCGTCTACCTCACCAAGCGCGTCCACGATCTGATACAGATCACGCGGCTCTTCACCGTATTCGACGTGCAAGCGGATGAGTCCGCCGCGATCACGAGCTTCCGTACGATTTCCTAGAAAAACCGCCCGCGATCGCCGTGCCGGAGTTCCGGAGAGCTGTTGTCGGCATGTACCCACTCTGCTGCGGCTGTCCGAATTCGTTCACGTGCCGGTTTGTGATACGATTCGAAATCAACGAATTCTTCTAGGAGTGAGGCTTTGGCGCATATTTCCCGCAAGGAACTGAAGAAGGACGAGGTGCGCGAAACCTTCGCGCACGGCGCCGAGGCTGTCCTGTCACATCAACAGCTGACGTTATACATCATGATCGCTGTGGTTGTCGTGGCGGTGGGCGTATTTGGCTGGCGCACTTACACGCAGCGCCAGACGGTAAAGGCGTTCGCGGACTACGATGACGCGATGAAGATTTTTCAAACGCCGATCGGCGCCCCGGTCGCGCCGGGCGAGGTATCCTACACGGACGCCAGTAAGAAATTCACGGACGCGGTGCAGAAATTCTCAGCGGTTGCGTCGAAATATCCGCACACGCGTGCGAGTGAGCTATCGCGCTACTACGCGGCTCTGAGTTTCGAGAAGCTTGACAAGAATGCGGAAGCGCGCTCCCTCCTCCAGGGCCTGACGACCAGCAGCGACGACGAAGTGGCGGCCATGGCGCGGTTCGAGCTGGCTGGCCTTGACGACCGAATGGGGCAGGGCGACGAAGCCGAGAAGTTATACCAGCAGTTAATCGCGAAGCCGTCGGTGCTTGTGCCGAAGCCGGTCGTGATGCTGGCACTCGCACAGCACTACAGCGAGAAGAATCCCACCGAAGCGGTCAAGCTCTACGGCCAGATCAAGACCGACTATCCCGACACGCCGATCGCGGAACAAGCGGACCAGGCGCTGGCTCTGTTGCCTGGCAAGTCCTGATCCAGCATACCTAATCCCGAAAGTTTCAACGCCAAGCTTTTCGTGCGCCCGGACCGCTCGGTCTTGGCTTCTTTGACGACTTGGGCACGGCGAGAAGATGACTCCCCTTCACCAGCTCGCGGATCTCATTCCAGTTCAATCGAGCCGCGTAGACACGCAGGGTCACCCATCCGTGCTTTCCGATATAGGGCGTACGAAAGAAGCGAGGGTCATCGAGGAAAATTCGCTGCATCAGCTTCCCGACGTTGACGCAGATGCCTAACTCGCCTTTAAATTCTTCCAGCACTGCAAAAATCTTTCCGCCTCGCACCCTGAATGTCGGGTGACCGAAGCTGACCGTTTCTTCCGCGTCCGTCAGTTTGAGACAGACTCTTCGCAGCTGCTTCAGGATCTCCGCCTCGGAAATCATGCGGCGATCATACCAGCGATCGCTGTCGCCCTTCCGCGCCGGTCGGAAAGTAGCCGAGCGCTGGCCCGATACACTAGAATGTCAGCGATGCCGCTCGAATCCTACGCGATGGACGTGCGGCGGTCGCGCGGACGCCGTTATCCGGAAGCGCAGCATCCCTACCGCAACGACTACGCTCGCGACCGCGACCGTGTACTGCATTCCCGCGCGTTTCGGCGTCTGGAGGCGAAGACGCAGGTTTTCACGGCGCGCTTCTCCGACCATTTCCGCAACCGGCTCACTCACACGCTGGAAGTGGCGCAGATCGCACGTACGGTGTCGGGCGCGCTTCGAATCAACACTGACCTCGCCGAAGCGCTCGCGCTGGTACACGACATCGGACATCCGCCTTTCGGACACGCGGGAGAACGCGAACTCGACGCACGCATGCGCGAGCACGGTGACCACTTCGACCACAATCTTCACGCGCTGCGAATTGTCGAGCAGTTCGAACAACGCTATCTCGATTTTCTGGGACTCAATCTCACGTTCGAGGTGCGCGAAGGAATCATCAAGCATTCACGCAATTACTCGGAGGCGGAATTTCCGGCGCTCGCCGAATACCTGCTCGGGGAACGCCCGCCCCTCGAAGCGCAGATCATTGATCTCGTGGACGAAATCGCTTACAACACAGCGGATCTCGACGACGCCTTCGAAGCGCGCATTCTTGACTTCGATCAACTGCGCGCGGAAGTTCCGGTCTTCGGCGCGGCCTACGAAGCGGTCGAGCGACGGCATCCTGAGGGTCCGCGGAAGCTGAAATTCAACGAAGCGCTCAAGCGTATCCTCGATCGTCTTGCGACCGATTTGATTGAAAACACTCGGAGGCAAGTGGAAGCGAGCGGAGTGGAAACCGTCGAGGATGTGCGCCGTCAGGAGAAGAGACTCGCGGGATTTTCGCCGGAAGCCGCCGCGGAAAACGCGAGTCTAAAGCGATTTCTGATGTCGCGCGTCTATTCGCATCCTGCAATCGCCGAGGACCGCGGCCGTTCCGTGGCGGCGCTGGACGATTTGTTCGGTTTCTTTCTCGATCACCCCGAACGAATGCCCAAACACTATGCTGACTTGGCCCAAATCGAGCCGCGCCATCGAATCGTCTGCGACTACATCGCGGGAATGACGGACCATTTCCTGCTTCGCCAGTGCCACGAACTTCTGGGCGCGCCTGGTCCGGGGCGGTGCTGAGGCGCTAGCTTCGTTATCCGTTGGGTGTCAGCCGGGACACCTTTGCGGGTGGCTTCCTTGACATAAGAAGCAACAGACTTATAATGGCTTTGCTCCTCCAAAAACGCGGGGAAATTCGATGTTTCTGGATGTAAACGAACTTGCCGTCCGAAAAACCCGCATCCGGAAAAGCTACGCTCCGGGGACGCTGGACTTCCATTCGGGCGAATTCCGCCAGGTTGAGCCGCTGGAAGTGCGTGCAACTGCGGAACTTGTCGAGGGCCAGATTCGTATCTGCGGCAACCTTCACACGCGGGTGGAGTTGATTTGCGCCCGCTGCCTCGACACTGTAATCGAAGAAATCAGCCGCGATTTCGACCTTTTCTACCGTCCCATGACTTCGATGTCCGCGGAAGAAGAATTCCAGCTGAATCTTGATGATACGGAAATGGCCTTCTTCGAAGGTGACGGTCTTTTCCTCGCCGATGTGCTCGCGGAACAGGTGAATCTCGCGCTCCCTATGAAAGTGATCTGCTCGAGCGACTGCCGCGGGCTTTGTCCCCATTGCGGTGCGAACCTGAATAACGAGGAATGCCGCTGCGAAAAGAACGGTTCCGACCCCCGGCTCGCCCCACTTGCCCGGCTGAAGCAGGACTGGTTCAAAAAGCAATAAACCGCTACACTATATCTTTCCAGTAAGGCCGTACTGAGTACGGGCCTGTCAAGAGGAGTAGGAAATGCCGAATCCAAAGCGACGACACTCGAAGAGGCGCACGTCAACGCGGCGTGCCCACGACCATCTGCACCAGCCCATCCTGGGCGAATGTCCGCATTGCCACGAAAAGAAGCTGCCCCATCGGGCGTGCCTGAAGTGCGGATACTATAATGGCCGCGAAGTGATTGACACCGCGTCCAAGACGGCCTAACTTTCCCTCGCCTGCCATATCAAGCCGGCACTTAATATGACGACCATTGCCCTGGATGCCATGGGGGGCGACCACGCGCCTCGTGTAGAAATCGAAGGAGCGATCCTCGCGGCGCGCGAGCTGGATGTGCGCGTGCTACTGGTGGGCGTGGAGGCAACGGTCCGTGCGGAGCTGGGCCGTCACAAGACGCGCAACTTGCCGATCGAGGTCGTGAGTGCTACCGACGTAGTCACCATGACAGATTCTCCGTCGCACGCGTTCCGCCGCAAGAAGGAAAGTTCGCTGCACGTAGCCGCGCGCCTGGTCCGCGACGGCCAAGCCGAAGCGCTGGTCAGCGCCGGCAACACGGGCGCGGTGATGACCATCGCGCGATTCGTGATCGGCACGCTGCCATCAGTCGACCGCCCGGCGCTCGCCGCCGCTTTTCCAAACATGAAGGAAAAGATATCGGTGATTCTGGATGTTGGAGCGAATGTGGATTCCAAGCCGGCGCAGATCGAGCAATTCGCGGTGATGGGCGAAATTTACTATCGCACGATTTGGGGGGTGAAGCGGCCGCGCATCGCTCTGCTTTCGATCGGCGAGGAAGAAGCCAAAGGCAACGAGCTTACGAAGGAAGCCGCGATGCGCTTGAAGCAGCTGCCGCTGAATTTCGTGGGCAATGTCGAAGGTCGAGATGTTTTTCGAGGCAATGTGGACGTAGTCGTGTGCGATGGTTTTATCGGCAATATTGCGCTCAAGCTCAGCGAGGGTCTGGTAGAGCACATCGGCGGGATGCTGAAAAAAGCGATCAAGAGCAGCGTGGCTTCCCAGATCGGTTACGCGCTATCCAAGCGCGCGTTCGACGATTTTCGCAAGCGCACCGATTACTCCGAAACAGGCGGCGCTCCGCTGCTCGGAGTCCGCGGGATCACAGTGATCGGGCACGGCCGCTCGAACCCCAACGCGATCAAGAACGCCATACGCGTTGCCGCCGAGCTCTGCCGTTCGCGCGTCAACGAGAAAATTGAACAGGAGCTGTCGTCTGCTGCCGCAGTCCCCGCCCGCGGCTAAACCGGAAGGAACTCGTAATCGCCATGAGCAAGCTTGCATTCCTTTTTCCCGGCCAGGCCTCGCAGTATCCCGGCATGGGCAAGGATCTCGCCGCAAATTTCGCCGAATCGCGCGCGGTGTTTGAAGAAGCGGACGCAGCGCTCGGCTTCTCGATTTCGCAGCTGTGTTTCGAAGGCTCCGAAGACGCCCTCAAGCTGACGGAAAATACGCAGCCGGCCATCCTGACCGTTTCCGTGGCGGCCTACCGCGCGCTTGCGGCGCGCGGGATCCAGCCCGATTTCGCGGCCGGCCATAGCCTTGGCGAATACTCAGCGCTGGTCGCCGCGGGGGCTCTCGAATTTTCGGAAGCTGTGAAGCTGGTCCGCCAGCGGGGGCGCTACATGCAGGAAGCAGTACCCGCGGGCGAGGGCGCGATGGCCGCGATCCTGGGGCTCTCTCCGGCGGACGTAGCCGAAGTTTGCAAGAAGGCGGCTGGAGGCGAAGTAGTCTCGCCCGCGAATTTGAATTCGCCGGAACAGACCGTGATTGCCGGCGGCGCGGCGGCGGTGAAACGCGCCGTGGAAATTGCGTCGCAATCCGGCGCTAAGCGCGCCGTAATTTTGGCCGTCTCCGCGCCCTTTCACTGCACGCTTTTGACACCGGCACAGAAGCGCCTCGAGTCGGATCTGAGTGCGGTGAAGTTCGGCGCGCTGCATTTCCCGGTCATCACCAACGTGGACGCTGAGGAAATCACCACAGGCGAGGAAGCGCGTGAATCGCTTATCCGCCAGGTGACCATGCCGGTCCGCTGGCTCGAATCGGTGCGTGAGATGATCGAGCAGGGCGTCAACATCTTCGTCGAAGTCGGACCGGGCAAAGTGCTCTCCGGCCTGTTGCGGCAGATTGACCGCTCGGTACGCTGCTTCAATGTCGAGGATGCCGCCAGCCTGCGTGCCACGCTTGACAAGATCGCGCAGGCGCGTGCTGAGGCGCCGGAAAGCTAGCTGCATGTTCTCGCTCAAGGACAAAGTCGCTCTCGTTACCGGCGCTTCGCAGGGAATCGGCCGGGCCACTTCGCTTGCGCTCGCAGGAGTCGGCGCGAAGGTTGCTGTGGCCGCGCGCACCGCGGATAAGCTCGCGTCGCTCGTCGCCGAAATTGAAGCAGCGGGCGGCGAGGCGCTGGCCGTGCCGATGGACGTGGCCGACGCCGCCCTGGTGAAATCGGGCTTCCAGCAAACGCTCGCGAAGTTCGGCAAGCTCGACATACTGGTGAACAACGCCGCGATCACCCGCGACACGCTCGCGCTGCGCATGAGGCTCGACGATTGGGACGCCGTGCTGAGAACGAATCTTACCGGCGCGCACCTGTGCATTCAGCAGGCGCTCGGCGCCATGTTGAAACAGCGCTCCGGCCGCATCATCAATCTCTCTTCGGTAGTGGCGGAAACCGGAAATGCGGGGCAGGCGAACTATGTGGCGTCCAAAGCCGGCCTGATCGGACTCACGCGCGCGATTGCCGTCGAAGTCGCTTCGCGCAACATCACGGTCAATGCCGTCGCTCCTGGATTCATCGAGACGCCCATGACCGACGTTCTGCCGCAGGAGCTGAAAGACAAAATGAAGGCCATGATTCCGCTTGGCAGATTTGGCCGGGATCAGGAAATCGCCGCCGCGATCGTGTTTCTGGCGAGCGATGAGGCCGGTTACATCACCGGGCAGGTGCTTGGAGTCAACGGCGGCTTGCACGCGGGGTAGCGGACAAGGCGTGAAACAGGGCTGTTGTTGCATTCGATTGTCGTCGCGGGTAAGGTTGACCCGGCGATAGGCCCCGCATAGAATGGGCAAGGCGAATACGGGCGCAACTCTCCTGCGTGCTGCCCAATTTCAAGAACTTGATATCGGAGGAACAATCAGAATGGCCAGCGTCGAAGAACGCGTGAAGCAGATTATTGTCGAGCAGCTGGGTGTGGATGAAGGCGAAGTGACTCCCAGCGCTTCGTTTGTGGACGACCTCGGTGCCGACTCGCTCGACACTGTCGAGCTGGTGATGGCTTTCGAGGAGGCGTTCGGGATCGAAATTCCCGATGAGGATGCCGAAAAGATTGCCACGGTGAAGGACGCGACCGAGTATATCGAAAAACATTCCAAGGGGAAGTAGGCAGTCCCGCCGGATCGTCCTATCCCGAACAGGAGAAGTTTCCTTTGAACCGCCGAGTGGTAGTGACGGGCGTTGGACTCGTATGCGGTTGTGGTATTGGAACCGACGAGGTCTGGCGCAATCTGCTGGCCGGAAGAAGCGGCATTGGTCCGGTTACGCATTTTGACGCGACGGGTTTTGACTGCCGCATCGCCGGCGAAGTAAAGGGTTTCGATCCGCTGAAGTGGATCGAGAAAAAAGAACTGAAAAAGATGGGCCGGTTTATTCAGCTGGCCATGGCGGCTTCCGACTTTGCCATGTGCATGGCCGGCTTGGAAATCACCCCGGAAATTTCCGAAGCGACCGGCGTCTACATCGGATCGGGCATCGGCGCGTTCGACGTGATCGAGCGCGAGCACTCGAAGTATCTGAACGGTGGACCCGGCAAGATCTCCCCTTTTTTCATTCCCTCTGCCATCGTGAACTTGGCCGCAGGTAACGTCTCGATCCGCTACGGGGCCAAGGGCCCCAATTCAGCCACGGCGACCGCCTGCTCGGCAGGGGCTCACGCCGTGGGCGACGCTTACAAGATTATCCAGCGCTGCGATGCGGAAGTGATGATTGCGGGTGGGTCGGAAGCGGCGATTACGCCGATGAGCATCGGCGGATTTGGTGCGATGCGCGCGCTTTCCACGCGCAACGACGAGCCTGAGCGCGCCAGCCGGCCGTTTGACGCTCAGCGCGAGGGCTTCGTTGTCGGCGAGGGCTCGGGCATCCTGATCTTGGAATCGCTCGAGTTTGCCCAGCGCCGCGGCGCAAATATTGTCGCCGAAATTACCGGCTACGGTATGTCCGGCGACGCCTACCACATCACGCAACCAGCCGAGGGCGGAGACGGCGGCTATCGTTCTTCACTCGCGGCGATCAAAGACGCGAAGATTTCGCCGGATGACGTGGGCTATGTCAACGCGCACGGCACTTCCACGCCCATGGGCGACGCAATCGAGACGGCCGCGCTAAAGCGCGTCTTCGGCGACCGCGCAAAGAAAGTACCGATCAGCTCGACGAAATCCATGACCGGTCATCTGCTTGGCGGAGCGGGCGGGCTGGAGGCGGGAATCAGCGTGCTGGCGCTGCGCGATCAAATCCTCCCGCCGACGATCAATCAGGAAACTCCCGATCCCGCGTGCGACCTCGACTACGTCGCGAATCACGGACGCAAGACTGAAGTGATCTACGCGCTCTCGAACTCCTTCGGCTTCGGTGGCACCAACGCGTCGCTCCTCTTCAAACGCTGGGAAGGCCGTTAATCGTGAAAATCGGCGTTTGCGTCAAGCAGGTCCCCGCGAAGGACGCACCGCTGGCTATCGCCGATGGCGGCGCATGGATTCGCGAAGCCGACATCGGATTTGAAACGAACGAGCCGGACGGCTTCGCGCTCGAAGAGGCGCTGCGCCTCAAGGAAAAGCATGGCGGCGAGGTCGTGGCCATTTCCATGGGGCCGGAACGCGCCAAGCAAGCAATCAAGGAAGCTCTCGCCAAGGGCGCCGAACGCGGCATTCACATTCTTGATCCTGAATTCTTCAAGCTCGATCCGCTCACCTCGGCTCGCTCGCTCGCAGCCGCTATTCGAAGCGAGAATTTCGATCTCATCCTCACCGGGCTTCAGAGCGAAGACCAGGGTTTCGGCCAGACCGGCGTGCTGCTCGCCGAATTGCTCGGCAGGCCGCACGCGACGATCATCATGGCCATCGAGGTTATTGAAGGACACCTGAAATTGAAACGTGAGCTCGAGGCCGGATGGTTTCAATGGGTCGAGCTGCCATTTCCCGCGGTGATCACGATTCAATCCGGAATCAATAAGCCTCGCTACGCCACGCTGAAGGGCATCATGGCCGCGAAAAAGAAGGAGATCGCGACCGTCGAGCGCGCGTCGCTGGGAGTTGCGGATGCGCGGACGCAGCACATCGAGCGCATCTACCTCCCGCAGAAAACGAAGAAGACGGAATTCATAACTGGTTCGCCGAAAGAGGCCGCAGCCAAGCTTATTGAAAAGCTGCGCCATGAAGCGCGGGTTCTCTAGATCATGAAGATCCTGCTGATCACCGAGCAGCGCGACGCCAAATGGAACAAGGTCAGCTTTGAAACGCTCGCCGCCGCGCAGCAAATCGCCGGGCAGGCGAAAGCCACGCTATCCGGTGTCGTCATCGGCAAAGGTGTCGCCGCGCTATCCGACGAGCTTGCCGGTTATCGTCTCGACGACGTACTTCTGGTCGAACACGACCTGCTCGCGCAATACACGCCCGACGCTTATTCCATCGCGCTACGGCAGGTGATCGAAAGCGCGAAACCGGATCTCGCGTTGTTGCCGCATACGTATCAAGTTCGCGATTTCGCGCCGAAGCTCGCCGCGTCCATGCAAAAAGGAATGATCGGCGACTGCGTCGGCTACCGCCACGAGAACGGGAAACTCGTCTTCATTCGCCAGATGTTTCAGGGCCGCACGGCAGCGGACGTTGTGTTCACTGGAGAGCCGCCCTGGATCGCGTCATTTCAGGCCGGGGCATTTCGCGCCGACCTGGCCGCGAAACATGTCGGCGGCAAGGCGTCTGTGAAACCTGTCAGTGTCGAACTGAAACCGGAGCAGATTCGCACCAAGCCGCTCGAACTTTTCCGCGAGGCAAAGCAGGCCGTGGACCTGACGCAGGCTCCGATACTCGTCTCGGTTGGGCGCGGCATCAAGGCCCCGGAGAACATTCCCATGGCTGAAAAGCTGGCGAAACTGATGGGCGGAGAAATTTCCGCGTCGCGGCCGATCTGCGATGAAGGCTGGCTCCCGATGGACCGCCAAATCGGCAGCTCGGGCCAGACGGTGGTGCCGAAGCTTTATCTCGCGCTTGGAATCAGCGGAGCGATCCAGCACGTAGTGGGAATGAAGGGCTCGCGCACGATTGCCGCGATCAACAAGGACGCGAACGCGCCGATTTTCGAGGTCGCCGATTACGGCATTGTCGGCGATCTTTTTGAAATCGTCCCCGCCATGATCGAAGAACTCGAAAAGACCAAGACGAGTTGACATCCGGCCGCGTCAGGCGAGCGAGTTACTCCGCGTTCTTCAGCTTCAGCCTGTGTTTGTTTTCTTCGAGGAAAGCGCGAAGGTCCGCCGACTTGTCGAGCAGGCGAACCCACTGCTCGTAATAAAGTGTCACGGGAAAGCGGCCGAGACCGTAAACGCTCACGCCACCCTTTTCCCCGACTCGGAATTCGAGGCTGCCTTTCGCTCTCGATCCCGACTGCTTTTCAAGCTCCGCGATGCGGGCCAGCAATTCTTCTTTGGTTTGTTCCGCCATGTCGTCACCCCTCATAAAGCCGAGCGACTAAATGATATCAGTTCGAGAATCACGGCGAAGCTTCGAAATTTAGCTTCACTCGGTGATGCGAATGCGGGGAAAAATGCGCGATTGACGACCCTCGCGGGATCATCAATCGCGGTAAACGAACTCCAGTTCGATTCCCGCGACGGTGATGATATCGCCGGAAGATAGAATCGTCGGATGCGTGATCGGTTGCCCGTTGACGCTCGGCACTTTGTCGGCCGCGCCGATGTAGTAGGTTTGATCGTCGCGGCGCGTAATTTGCACCGCTGCCTTGGGCGCGAACCAGCCCTTCAGTTTTACGGTCGCCATTCCGGATTTTCCCACCACGGTGAGCTTGTCATTCAGCGCGTATTCTCGCTGATTGGTCCTGCCCTTTCGCACGATGAGCGTCGGCACCTTCAATCGTGATGGCGCAACCTGCGAACTTTCGCCGACGGCCGCAACCTTTTGAAGGAATTCGCGCCGCTCCTTCGTGTCGAGCATCACGGTCTCGTTGATCTTCGGAGCCGCGGGCCTCGCGCCGCCGTTTCCGGAAGCAAAGCCGTCCAGCTCGCGAGACTCCGAAACGACGATCGTGTGCTTGCCTATGCCGACAGAATCGCCCGGCTTGAGCGTCACCATCTTCACGCGCTGGCCGTTGACGAACGTTCCGTTCATACTGCCAAAGTCCTCGAGCATCAGCCGCCCTTCCTCGTTGAAGACGCGGGCGTGATAGTGCGAGACGGCCGGGTTGTCAATCACCAGGCCATTTTCCGGAGATCGGCCGATGCTCACTTCCTTCGACCCCACCGGCATTTCCTTCAGCACCGAATTTTCGAACTTCAGTACGAGCTTTGCCATTTCAATCCTCCAAAGAATGCAAACCTCGAAATTCAGACTTCTCAACCTTAAGCCGATTTCTTGAACCACTTGCCGATGCGCTCAATCATGCCAACCGGTTTGGCGGCGCGGCGCAGCACGATCACCGTCACGTTGTCTCCGCCGCCAGCTTGCTTGGCCATATCCACAAGCCGTCGAGCGGCCTCCTGGGTTTCAGAGCTTTCGCCAAGTACAGCGGCGATTTGCGGATCTGAAAGCTCGCGCGTAAGCCCGTCGGAGCAGAGCAGCACCGTGTCGCTCTCCATCAGCAGCTCTTCGCTCACGTCCACCTCGACGGTCGGCTCGATGCCGAGGGCGCGTACAAGCACGTTCTGCATCGTGCTGCTCGCGGCTTCCTCCGCCGTCATTTTCCCGTGGCGTACCTGCTCGGCGACAAACGAGTGGTCCCGCGTAAGCTGGTCGAGCTCGCCGCCGCGCAGCCGATAGATGCGGCTGTCTCCGACGTGCGCAACGCTCATGCGCTCATCGGTGCACTGGACTGCAACGATCGTGGCGCCCATTCCCCGATGTCCTGCACCTTGTTGCGCTGTGCGGTAAACGACTTCATTCGCCGACCGAATCGCGCTCGCCAGCTGGTTTGATGCGTCTGAAACTCCCTCGACGCGTTCACCGGCAAGAGGCAGCGACGGATTCGTACCAACTTCGCGGCAGCGAGCGAGGACCGTGTCCACGGCCAGGCGGCTCGCCACTTCTCCCGACTCTAATCCGCCCATCCCGTCGGAGAGGACGAAAAGGTTCAGTTCCGGCGCGACGAGATAGCTGTCCTCATTATTTTCGCGGACACATCCCGTGTCGCTCTGCGCCCCGAATTCCAGCTCCATCCGCATTCCTGCCTCGAGCCTCCGAATTCTAATGAGAAGCCTGTCGCGGATTCCCGAGAGGGTTCTTAATGAGACGAACGTCGGCGAATCCCTGCGTCTTCAGCCAATCCATCGCGCTCTCGATGCGCTCCGGGCCATACGGACCCGTCAGCACCACATAGAACTCGCCCGTCAAGCCGTGTCTGGGCACAACCACTACGGGCAGCCCGAGATCCTCGAGTTTCTTTGCCGTGTTTTGCGCTTTGTCCTCATGCTCGAACCGGCCGACCCACAAATAGCTCGGCGTGTTGTCGTTTACGGGAGGCGCTGTGACTGGCTCGGATTCGCCGTAAGGCTTGTCCGCGCGCCGTTCCGTATTCCGAGGCGCGCCATCCGCAGCCGAAGTTTGATTCTTCGCGGTCACTGTTTCGCGAGCCGCAACTGCTGGCGCCTGCTTTACCGGAGCGGGCGTTTCGGGCGGAGCTTCAGCAGGCTTGTCCGCGTCCGCTTTCGCGTCAGGAGTTTCCGGAGTTGCCGGTTCAGCGGCCGCCGGTTGTGCAGCGGCGGGTTGAGTGGCAGTTACGTCGAGTGCGAAATCCGGCGGCGCCGGCGCCGGCAGTGCCGCCGGCGGCGCTAGATTTTCAGCCGCTTGCATCACCTGCATCGAATGCCATCCCGCAAATGCGCCGATAACCAGCAGCGCTCCCAGCAGCACCCACGTCACCGGCGATGTGTGCTTCGGTTCTGCCGCGGGAGGTTGCAGCAATTGAGACGGCATTGGCGGGTGGCTCGAATGATGTGGCGTGAAGGCAGCCGCATTCTGCGCCTTCCCCGGTGCTCCCTGTGCGCGCAGCGCGGATTCAAGCTCGCCGATCGACTGAAATCTTTTCGAGGGTTCCTTCTCCAGGCACTTCAAAATGGCGCGTTCGACACCGACTGGGATCGCCGGCTCGATCTCATGAGGTGGTATGGGCGCTTCCCGCATCTGCTTTAGAGCTACCGCGACAGCGTTGTCCGCCTGGAATGCCTGCGCGCCGGTGAAAACTTCATACATGATCAGGCCGAGCGAATAAATATCGGTGCGGTAGTCCACGGGCTTTCCGCCCACTTGTTCGGGCGCCATGTAGGCAGGCGTGCCGACCATCGAACCGGTTAGCCGCGTCACCGCTTCCATCGAACGCGCAATGCCGAAGTCCATGATTTTCACGTTGCCCTGAGCGTCAATCATGACGTTCTCGGGTTTCAAATCGCGGTGCACGATGCCCTGCGCGTGAGCTTCCTTCAGGCCCGAGCAGATCTGGCCTACCAGATCAATCGCCTTGCGTGGCGGGAGGCCGCCGAAACGATTCAGCACGGACCGCAGGCTTTCGCCCTCCACAAACTCCATCGAGGTGTATGCGATTCCGCCGATGCGGTTGAACTCATGGACGCGGCATACATTCTTGTGCGTAATTTTGCGCGCAAATAGGAGCTCGTTCTTGAATCGCTCCATCATCGTCTGATCCGACGCAATCTCCGGCTTCAAGAGCTTGAGAGCAACGACTTCGCCCGTCTCGCGATCTCGTGCCTTGTACACATTTCCCATGCTTCCGTGTCCAGCCTCGGCGAGAATGTCGTATCGCTGCGAAAGAGCCGCCAGTGTCGCTGGACTGAGGTTCGTTGTCGGCTCAGCTGGAGGAGATTGCTCCGGAATCATGGCCGTTGCGTCGGGAACGTCGGTCAGGAGCAGAGTTTCCTGATGCTCCACGCGACGGCGTTCCGCGTCCGCGGGCGGAAGACCGGAGTTCGGATTGGTCGGTTGAGCCATGGTTGTACAGCTTTAGGATAGGCGAGAAGACACCGGATGGACGCGAATCGGTTGGAAGGTGTGAGGAAAGAGTATCCTGTACCACAAGCATATTTACCTGAACGAAAGCGATTTGCGTCCCCGCTCGGACACGCACGTTCGGTCGAGAAAACAAAATTCGACAATTCTCTTGCCGCAATGAATGGCCCGCCCCAAAATAGAGGTTCGTATTTGGCCGCGAATTTAGACTCTTTTCAACCGGGAGATTCCATTGAAGATATCGGTAGTCGGCACCGGATACGTCGGCTTGGTTACAGGGGCTTGCCTCGCAGCAATTGGGCATGAGGTTGTCTGCACGGATAACGACGCGAGCAAGATCAAGACGCTTGAATCCGGCGGAATTCCGATCTATGAACCCGGACTTGAGAACGTAATTCCAAAGGCCCATAAAGAGGGCCGCCTCAATTACAGCGCGAATTTGACTGACGCCGTGACTTTTGGCGACGCAATTTTCATCTGCGTGGGCACGCCTCCCTTGCCGAACGGCGACGCCGATCTCAGCGCCATTGATCATGTGGCGCGCTTGATCGCGACCGAAGCCAAATCTCCCAAGCTCGTCGTCGAGAAAAGCACCGTGCCGGCTCAAACAGGGCAGGAACTCAAGCGCGCCCTTGCGGTCTATGGCCGCAAATCGAACATAAAATTCAGCGTCGCCTCGAACCCCGAATTTCTGCGCGAGGGCACTGCGGTCGGTGACTTCCTCCATCCCGATCGGATTGTTGTGGGTGTTGAAGACGAAACAGCGGAGCGGCAGCTCAAGGAAATCTATAAACCGGTGCTGGAACAATCATTCAAGTGTCCCGTCCACGTGCCTGCGTGCCCGAATGTTCCGGCGCCCGCTTGGCTCGTGACCACAATCAACAGCGCCGAGCTGATCAAGCATGCTTCAAACTCCTTCCTGGCTTTAAAGATTTCCTACGCCAACATGGTGTCGGACTTGGCTGAGCGCCTCGGCGCTGACATTGGAGAAGTTGTGCGCGCGATGGGAATGGATCCCCGCATCGGGCCCAGTTTCCTGTCTGCTGGTTTGGGTTTCGGCGGCTTCTGTTTGCCGAAGGATCTGCAGGCGTTCGTTCATCTCGCGGAACGTTCGGGTGTGGATTTCACGCTGCTCAGGGAAGTGGAAAATATTAACAAGAAGCGAATCGACCGCTTTTACAATAAGTTGCGCAGCGCTCTCTGGGTCGTCCGGGGAAAACGGGTCGGCGTCCTCGGTTTGGCGTTCAAGCCCAATACGGACGATGTGCGCTTCGCGCCTGCCATTGACCTGGTGAATTATCTGCTAGGAGAAGGCGCTGTCATCCGCGCCTACGATCCCGAGGCAATGGAACGAGCCCGCGCGATACTCCCGCAGATCGAGTATGGGAAAACCCCTTACGACGTGGCCAAGGATGCGGAAGCGTTGCTCATCGCCACGGAATGGGATGAATTCCGCAAGCTGGACTGGGATCGCATTCGGGATGCCATGGCGCGCCCACTGATCGTGGACGGCCGGAATCTGCTGTCGCCGCGCGAAATGAAGGATCGGGGCTTCGAGTATCGTTCGTTCGGCCGGCCGGATTAACCACCGCACGCAAGCGATGGTCTCGAAATACCAGCCCAACACAGGAAACGTTCAGGCCTTGTGTTTCGTGGACGCAACTTGCTGCTTGAAGAAATCGTAGGTAATCCGCAGACCCTGCTCCAGATTTACCTTCGGCTCCCATTTGAGAATTCGCCGCGCCTTTGCGATGTCTGGGCAGCGCTGCTTGGGATCATCCTCGGGCAGGGGGTGGTGCACAATAGGCGCCTTCGTGCCTACGAGCGCGCGCACTCGCTCCGCAAACTCGAGGATCGTAATTTCCGCCGGATTGCCGATGTTGACGGGCTCGTGCTCGTTCGATTCCAGCAACCGGTAGATTCCATCAATCAAGTCCGCCACGTAACAGAAGCTCCGCGTCTGCTTTCCGTCGCCATAAACCGTGATGGGCTCGCCCACAAGCGCCTGATAAAGAAAGTTCGGCAGCGCACGCCCGTCGTTAAGCCGCATGCGCGGCCCGTACGTGTTGAAAATCCGGACGATGCGCGTGTCCACGTGGTGATAGCGGTGATACGCCATGGTGATGGCTTCCGCGAACCGTTTGGCTTCATCGTAGACTCCGCGCGGACCGATCGGATTCACGTGTCCCCAGTAGGACTCTGGCTGCGGACTCACCTCCGGATCGCCGTAGCACTCCGAAGTGGATGCCTGGAGAAATCTGGCTTTCTTGGCCATCGCCAGGCCGAGCGCGTTGTGAGTTCCAAGCGCTCCGACCTTCAGCGTTTGAATGGGGAACTTCAGATAGTCCGGAGGGCTCGCGGGCGACGCGAAATGCAGCACCGCATCCACGGGTCCCGTAACCTCGATATACTTCGACACGTCCTGCTGTGCGAAGCTAAACCGCGGGTTCGAAAGCAGGTGCGAAATATTCGAATCGGCGCCGGTGACTAGGTTGTCCATGCAAAGCACGTCCCAGCCCTTTTCAATGAAATGATCGCAAAGGTGCGATCCAAGAAAACCTGCCCCGCCCGTAATGACAGCGCGCAAAGGAGATCCTTTCCCGCCAGATTTGGTGCCGTACCGTCCGCCTCTATTATCGCCGAAAACCTGCAAAGACAGAACCCGCGCAATCCGCACCTGCCGAAATCCGGTTATCGTTGGCGCTGATGGCATTCGCCTGGGAACCTCGTATCCGCGCCAACGGGCCATTTTCGCCTGGGATTTGCCCCAGTCGGTTGCCTCATACGCCATTGCCCCCGGTCATTTTCGAGCCTCCGTATCCCGTTCTGTGTTCTAAATAATGTGGGCGACTCATCAGGCATTGGGGAACGTCGATGCAAGGAGTGGCAATGGCGAAGAGTAAGGGACTCCCATCCATATTCTGTCTTGTCTTAATGGTCTTTCTTCAGAGCAACAGCTGCACGAGCTGCTCCGGCGTTCCTTCGGACTATAATTCCGTCGTACTCAAGGTGTCGTCGAACAAGATTTCCGCGGGAGGAATGGCCACCATCACCGCGAGCGTCCCGAGAGATACCACGGGCGCAGGCGTCACCTGGGTATTCACTCCGGCGGTGGGCGCTCCAGTTCCCCCGGGAGTATTCACCGTGAACAGCGTCTTTTCGGCGACCTACACAGCGCCTACAACAGCCGTCGGCACTCAGTTCACCGTTAGTATCCAAGCTACTTCAATTGCGTTTCCTGACGAGACAAAGACCATCACCATCACGATTCTACCGACGGCGGCGCTGAAGATTACGACCACCACTCTGCCGAATGGCGTCGAAGGCACCGCGTATCCGGCAGGCACGCAGATGCAGGCTACTGGCGGCGTTCCGCCGTACACATGGCAGCCAGGGGTTGGCTCGGGTCCATTTCCCCCGGGATTGGCCTTGAATTCGAACGGCACCATCACCGGCATTCCAACTCAGACCGGCGTCTATAACACGTTCACGATCCAGGTCAGCGATAGCCAACCCACGCCGGCGACCTTTACGACCACCGCAGGGCAGCCCAGCATCACTGTGACGAACGCTCTGAACGGCAACTACGCCTTTGAATTCAGCGGATTCAATTCTAGCGGCGGGGCGGTCGTCGCGGCGGGCAGCTTCACCGCGGATGGAGTGAGCGCCATATCCAACGGCGTGGAGGACGTGAATACGATCGCTTCAGGTACATACTCGAACAAGACCTTTACCGGCACATTCACGCTCCAACAAAATGGCCGCGGCCAATTGACTTTCCTTGGTTCCACATACACTTTTGCCCTCGATGCCACCGGACTCCATGGCCGCCTGATCGAATCCGATGCCACCGGCATCACCGGTTCGGGCGAGCTTGTGCAGCAGAATACGGCAACGTGCGGATCGCAGACGATGTCGGGCCCGGGCCCATTAGGCTCGGACTTCGTCATTGCGCTGAGCGGAGCAGAAGGGAACTTTACCGGCACCACGCCCGGGCCGTTTGCCGAGGTGGGCCGATTCACCGCCGAAGTGCCGCCGAGCGCTTCGACGCCAGGCAATATTGATACCGGCGAAGTTGATTCCAATGCTCCGGGCGTCCTGACAATCATTCCAGACACCTCGTTTTCGGGCACCTTCCAAACGTCCGCACAGTCCGCGCGCTGCACAATGAGTATCAGTCAGCAGCTCGGGAACATGAACTTCAGCGTCTATCCGATCACAACGACGAGTGGACTCCTGACCGAAGCTTTCATCGTGGAAACGGACCAGGTCAGCCAGACGACGCCTTTCGTCAGCGTGGGGAAACTGATCCATCAAACAGGATATCCCTTCGCACAAGCGACCCAATCGTTCAGTGCCGCGAGCGTCGCAGGAATGTCAGGCCCCGTGATTCCAAGCGGTGGGACCGCCTACGTGCCGTTTGGGGCGGTCGCGCAACTGCAAGCCAACGGGGGGAGTGCATTCACACTGTCAGTGGTGGAAAATCTTGGTGGGACAGTTGGAACCGCGCTGGGCGCGAATGCGATCGCCGCAAATTTCGGGACAGGCGATTCGTTCGGGCGCGTTAATACCAACCTCGCTGCTCCGGCGATTGTTCCCGTCTTTTACGTCATCAACACCAATGAGTCCCTCGCCCTGCTCGAAAATCAAAGCGCGCCCGTGCTCGGAATTTTCGAGCCCCAATCCATGGGCACCGGCGCCACCTTTACCGCGAGCACAGTGCCCGGCACGCTGATTCAAGGCACCTCGATGCCATCCATGAGCTCTGTTCAGAATTTCTCGGGCTTGATTGCTTTCACGAGCCTCACATCCACCACCGGCACCATCTCCGGTACGGAGGATACGCCGACCTTGTTCGCCGTCGTCTCTCCAAACGTGGCGGGAACCTTCCTTTTGACGCCAAGCGGCCCGACAGACGGGAGTGGCGCGCTGACCCTGACTCAGGCCTCTCCGCCTCCTCCGTACAACGGTGCGTTTTTCATGGTCTCACCGACCAAAATCGTGATGATCACCACGAGCGATTCAAACCCGGTCTTGGGCATTTTCGGGGAACAAACGGACGATTTCGGAGTGAACTAAGAATCGGGCTTCGCGAACTCTCAGTAAGCCCAGCGCATCAGCACGGCGCCCGTGGTATATCCCGCGCCGACGGCGATCAGCAAAACCAAGTCGCCCTTGCGTAGGCGCTTCTGTTCTACAGCATCCACCAATCCCAGTGGGATCGTCGCGGCTGTCGTATTTCCGTAGCGGTCAATATTCACCAGCACTTTCGAATCGTCCACACCCAGCCGCTCCTGCATCGCGCGAATGATGCGCAGGTTCGCTTGATGAGGAACCACGAGAGCCAGGTCTTTGCTCGTTAGCCCGTTGCGCTCCAGAATCTGGCACGCGAGCTCGCTCATTCGCCGCACGGCGTACTTGAACACCTGCTGGCCCTCCTGATGGACGAAGTGCATACGCTTCTCCACCGTCTCGTGCGACGGCGGATGCAGCGAGCCTCCTGCGGGCATGTAGAGGTTGCAGCCGCCCGCGCCATCCACGTCGTGCACGAAATCAATGATTCCTTCCGCGTCCGAAGCAGCGGGTTCCAGCAGCACGGCGCCCGCGCCATCACCGAACAGCACGCAGGTGGTCCGGTCGCGAAAATCAAGGATGGACGTCATCACGTCGGCGCCGATCACCAGCACTTTCTTGTGCGATCCCATCCCCACAAACTGCGCGCCTACCGTTAACGCGTAGGCAAAACCCGAGCACGCCGCGGAAAGATCGAAACCCCACGCCTTTGTCGCGCCCAGCCGGTCCTGGATTAGACATGCCGTCGCGGGAAACAGCATATCCGGCGTCACCGTCGCCACCACAATCAAGTCAATTTCTTCCGGGCGAACGCCCTTCGTCGCCAGCAGTCTCTTGGCGGCCTCTGTCCCCAGATGCGAAGACGCGACTCCCGGGTCCGCATAGTGCCGCTCGCGAATTCCCGTGCGCGTGCGGATCCAATCGTCCGTGGTGTCCACCATCTTTTCGATGTCCGCGTTGGTGACGACGCGCGGCGGCAGGTAACCGGCCACACCCGTGATTTTCGCGGCAATCCGATGGCTCATCAAACTCTCCGTTCTCGTTTAAACCGTCCGCGATTGTATGCGTTCCCGCGCTGTGGTGACAAGCAAAACACGCGATCTGCAGCGCTTTCCGTGCCCGTAAAGTTTTCGCTCGTGCGCTCCTCTTGATGCATCATGGACGCATGACGCCAGCCGAGCAAACACGCTGGATCGGCGACCGGGCGCGCGCTTCCGGCTTCGATCGCTGCGGCGTCGCACCCATCGCGCAGGAAAACTCCGCGTCGGCCGAATCATTTCCGGAACTCGATCGCCTTTCCGAGTGGCTTGCCCGCGGCTATGCGGGCGAGATGAGCTATCTCCGCGATCCGCGCCGCGCAGATCCCAACCGAGTTCTCGAAGGCGCTCGCAGTCTGATCGTCGTCGCGCTCAATTACAACTCGGCGCCCCACGCCCTTCCACCCGAATTCGCCGATACCGAATCGCCGCGTGGATGGATTTCTCGCTACGCCTGGGGCGACGACTACCACGAAGTGATGCAGCAGAAGTTGCGTTCGCTAATCTCCGAGATGCATGCCCAGTTCGCCGAGCCCTTCGAAGCGCGCGCATACACTGACACAGGCCCGATCATCGAGCGCGTCGCGGCGAAATACGCCGGCCTCGGCTGGCTCGCGAAAAATACCTGCCTCATCAATTCGGAGCTCGGCTCCTGGCTTTTCCTGGGCGTGATTGTCACGACGCTCGCTCTTGAGCCAACCCTCGCGCCGGGCGAACCTCCTCCCCCTGATCTCTGCGGAACGTGTACGCGCTGCCTCGATGCCTGCCCCACGCAGGCGTTTCCGGAGCCGTACGTCCTCGACGCACGCCGTTGCATCTCCTATCTCACAATCGAACTGCGCGGAGAAATTCCAGAGGAGCTTCGCCCTCAAATGGGCCGCGCCGTCATCGGCTGCGATATCTGCCAGGACGTTTGCCCTTGGAATTGCAAGGCGCCGGTCACGTCCATGGCCGCGTTTCAACCCCGCAATGCGCTCGAAAATGGAGGCTCGCTCGTAGCTCCGGCGCTCGAGTGGCTCGCATCCCTCTCGCAACCGGAGTTCAGCGCCATTTTTCGAGGCAGCGCGGCCAAGCGCGCGAAATGGCGCGGCCTGGTTCGCAACGCCTGCGTGGCGCTCGGAAATTCCGGAATCACGCCCGATCGAGACGCCTACCCGCGCGTCATTCGATTGCTCGATCGCCTTGCATGTTCCGATGACTCGCTCATTTCCGGTCACGCGCGATGGGCGCTCGATCGCCTTTCCGCGATGGATTCCACCACACCGCCCGCCGCGGAAAATCTGCCGACTGCCGATGAAATATCCTGAAAAACTCAATAGACATCGAAACGAGCTTTTTGCGATACTTTCACGTTCCAATGGTAACCGGCCTTCCTTCCGGGAATGAGCCGCATCCTAAAGAAAACCCAGGATTGACAGTCTATGAAAGCAATTCATAAAGTCGCTTCTTGCGCGGTCGTTCTGCTGGCTGCAGGTTTCGGCGCGTCGCGCTTGTCATCGCGGGAAAGCGCATCCGCCACGCCACAGAAGAATGCGGCGCCCCCCGCTTCGCAAAGCTCCATTGATCGCGGCCGTTACCTGGTGGAAGACGTTGCCATGTGCGAGGAATGCCACACGCCACGCGACGCGGGCGGCAATCTCGACGAATCCCGTCGCCTGCAGGGCGCGCAGATCTGGATCATGCCGGTTCACGCGAATCCCAATTGGGCCATGAATGCGCCCGCGCTGGCCGGGTTTGGCGGCTATTCAGACGAGCAGGGTGAAGACGTTCTCGAGAAAGGTGTGGGACCGAACGGTGAGATCATTCGCCAGCCGATGCACATCTACCATATGAATCACGCGGATGCGCAAGCCATCATCGCGTACCTTCGATCTCTTTCGAGCGCCTACCCCCAATAATCGCCTCGGAGCCCGGCTGGAGGCGCCGTTTGTAACGCGGCAGTAACACTTGGAAGATACCCTTTCCTGCCTCAGAGCCAACCATGGTTCGCATCGCCATCCCCGACTCCCAACGATTCTTCAACCGCCACCTTTCTTGGATGCAGTTCAACCAGCGCGTTCTCGAAGAGGCGCGCGATCCGGGCAATCCGCTTCTGGAGCGCGTGAAATTTCTGGGCATCACCGCGAGCAATCTGGACGAGTTCGTCGAGGTGCGTGTTGCCGGACTGATGCAGCAAGCCGAGCACGGAAATCGCGAGCCGGAGGCCGATGGACGGCTACCGGAACAAGCGCTCGCCGAACTCACGTCGAAAATTCACAGCTTCGTGGACGAACAGTACGAGTGCTGGCGCGATGAACTCGTTCCGGCGCTCGAGGCTGAATCGGTTCGCGTCCTCGGACCAAGTGATCTGCGCCCCGAAGCTCGCGAGTACATTGAGAATTTCTACGCCAAGACCGTCGAGCCGCTTCTTACGCCCGTTACCGTGGATCCGGCGCACCCGTTTCCCCATGTTTTGAACAAAGCGCTATGCCTCGCGTTTCTTCTCAAGCGCAAGCGGCGCGGTTCGCAGATTTATCTCGGAGTCGTCACCGTGCCGCGTGCGTTGCCGCGTCTCGTGCGCCTGCCATCGCTCAAGAATAAGGTTGAATACGTTTTCCTGCACGACGTCGTCCACGCCTTCGCCGAGCGGCTCTATCACGGATACGAAATCCTTTCGGCTGCGGCCTTCCGCGTGACCCGCAATAGCAATCTCTACCTCGAAGAGGAAGAGTCCCGCAGCATCCTTGAATCGGTGGACTTGCAGATTCATCGCCGCCGCAAGGGACAGGCGGTGCGCCTTGAAATCGAGGCGGGCGCAAATCAGGAGATCGTTGAACGGCTCGAAGCGAATTTCCGGCTCTCGCCGGGGCAGGTTTTTCGCGTCAATGGTCCCATCAATCTCTCACGCCTCTTCCATCTCTATGAACAGACCCCGCGGCCCGATCTGAAATACCACTCCTTCGCGCCGCGCGAATTGGATCTCAAGCTTGGATCTTCGTCGCTGTTTGAATTGGTCCGGAAACGCAACGTTCTCCTGCATCATCCATACGATTCCTATTCGACCGTCGTGCGCTTTATCGAAAGCGCGGCGCAGGATCCCGACGTTCTCTCCATCAAGCAGACGCTCTATCGCACCAGCGAGAATTCGCCCATCGTGCGCGCGCTGATTGACGCCGCAGCCAGAAAAGAAGTCGCGGTCGTGGTCGAGCTGAAGGCCCGTTTCGACGAAGCCTCAAATATTCGCTGGGCGCGAAATCTGCAGGACGCCGGAGTCCAGGTGTTTCACGGTGTCGTCGGGCTGAAGACGCATTGCAAGCTGGCGCTCGTCGCGCGGCGTGAACCCGACGGCCAGATTCGCCGTTACGCTCATCTCGGCACGGGCAACTACAATCCTTCGACAGCGCGTTTCTATACCGATTTGAGCCTGCTCACCAGCGACACGCACCTCACTTCCGCCGTGCACCATGTCTTCAACTACCTGACGGCGCATTCGGAGCGTTCGCAGTACTCCCCGCTGTTCGTGGCGCCGCTGAATCTCGGTAGAAATTTTCTCGCCTTGATTGACCGCGAAACGGCTCACGCGAAGGCCGGGCGCCCGGCGTTCATCTTTGCGAAGTTCAATTCGCTCCTCGACGAAAAAATCATTCAGGCGCTCTATCGAGCTTCCCAGGCCGGCGTCCATATCGAGCTGATCGTGCGCGGCGCCTGCACGCTGCGCCCCGGCGTTCGTGGCCTTAGCAGCCGGATCCGCGTCCGGAGCGTTATCGGGCGTTTTCTCGAGCACAGCCGCATCTTCGTCTTCGGCAACGCCGGCAAGACGGAAGTCTTTCTCGGCAGCGCCGATTGGATGCAGCGCAACATCAACGAACGCGTCGAGGTAATTTTCCGCCTCCGGGACCCCGTGCTCTGCAACCAGCTTTTCACCGAAGTGATCGCGCCTTATCTTGGCGATACTTTGAAAACACGCATACTGATGCCGGATGGCGAATACATTCGCCTCCAGGATGCTCGCCGCCTCGCGCATCTTCGGAACGGTCATCGCTTCAACGTGCAAGAGTTCCTCATCGAGTTCACCGAGGGCCGCCAGACTCTCGGTTCCGTTCCTTCCCTTCCGAGCTTTCTCAAGTTTCACCCGCCGCATTCCGTCGTCACAGAATCCAACTAGCAACCGGCAAAGAATTCTCGATTGAGAAGTCTTGTCTTCGTAGGGGCACGGCATGCCGTGCCCGGCACAAGTGCTTGGCGATCTGTTTCCAATCCGCCACAAATCTCGCATAGGCGTAGCGCATGTGGAGTCCGGCGGCTTGCCGACGCTGTTTGCCGCACGGGCTTGCCCGTGCGTGCTCCGGTCGCGAGCGGGACGAGCCAATGCGACACGTCCGGTCACGCAGTCGAAGAATCTCTCTTCGGCGTCGCCAATCAAACGAGCTCTCAGCCAACCGCAATAGTTTTTCGTGGCTCGTCCCGAATCTCGCCGTCCACCTCGCATTCCCTCTGTATAATCGCCTCCGATGGAAGAACGCCTCGAACGCGCCGTCAAATGGCTCTTCTCACCCGAGGCCACCACCGAAAAGCATCCCGGACATCTCTGGCCGCGCTGGATTTTTCTGCGCGCTCTGGGAGTCTTCTACTTTTCCGCGTTCTATTCGCTCCTATTTCAAATCAAGGGCCTCATTGGCCCCAATGGAATTCTCCCAACCCGCGATTTTCTGCAGGCTGTTTCCTCGGCGTTTCATCTCTGGCGCTTTTGGTACGCGCCCTCTCTCTTCTGGCTAGGTTCGAGCGACCGCGCGCTGATGCTTGTCTGTTGGGCGGGCGCGATCGCATCGCTCCTGCTGGTCGCAAACGTCTGGCCGCGCGCGGCTATTGCCGTTTCCTTCGTCTGTTTTCTCTCGTTTGTCAGCGCGTCGCAGGATTTCTCGAGCTATCAATCCGACGGCATGATTCTCGAGGCCGGATTCATCTGCCTGTTTTTCGCGCCGCCCGGATTCTGGCCGGGCCTCGCCCGCTCGAATCCACCGTCGCGCGTCAGCCTCTTTATGCTGCGTTGGGAATGGTTCTGCATTTATTTCGGCTCGGGCGTCGGCAAAATGGCCGGCGGCGATCCCACCTGGCGGAATTTCACGGCGATGGACGACTACTACCAGAACGGTCCTCTGCCCACGTGGATTGGCTATTACGTGCAGCACCTCCCGCACTGGTTTCACGCCTCGGCCGTGGCCTATACACTCGCCATCGAGCTCGTTCTCGTTCTGATGGTGTTTCTTCCGCGGCGTTTTCGCATCGCCTGCTTCTGCATCGTCACGCCGTTTGAAATCTCCATCATTCTCACCGCCAACTACGCCTTTCTGAACTATCTCGTCCTCTTTCTCGGAATTCTGCTGCTCGACGATCGCGTCATCGAATGGATCGTCCCGCAACGCGTTCGAGCCTTGATTGACCGCGCACCTGCGCCGGCCGCGGACCTGAGTGCGCAGCCGCTGAGTGCGCGTGCGCCATGGCGCGCTCGGCTCACGCCCGTCCGCTGGATCATTGCCGGCATCTGCCTGGGGCTCGTTTTTTATTCAACCGGAGTGCAACTTGTCTGGCGGGTTTTCCCTGGCGTTCCATTTCCGCGAGAGCCGGTTGAATTGCTCGCGCCCTTTCGCATCGGCGAGCGCTACGGGCTTTTCGAGTCCATGACCCACCAGCGTTACGAAATCGAATTCCAGGGCTCATCCGACGGAATCAATTGGACGCCGTACCCCTTCCGCTACAAACCGCAGGACGTTCGCAAGGCGCCCGGAATTTACGCTCCCTATCAGCCGCGATTTGAATGGAATCTGTGGTTTGCGTCGCTCGGGAACTGGAAACAATATCGCTTCGTGCTTTGGACCGAGGAGCGCCTTCTCACGAGCGAGCCGGATGTCCTCGCGCTGTTTGCCGCGAATCCATTTGCAGGCGCGCCGCCGAAGCAGGTCCGCGCCGTCATCTATCAATACTGGTTCACGGATTTGAAGACGAAGCGCGAACAGGGAACCTGGTGGCGCCGCGACCTGCTCGGTAATTACGCGCCGGTGCTCGAGCGCGAGAGCGACGGCAAAATTGTCCTCCTCGATTTTGACACCGTGGAGCCGCCCGAGTAGGTTGCGAATCGAAGCGCCGTCGCAAGATTTAAATGTAGCGCCCCGGTCTTCAGCGCGGCACTCGACCTCTCCTAGACTATGCGGTGCCCATTTGACGGTGGTTTCGTAGGGGCACGGCATGCCGTGCCCGGCACGAATCCTTGGCGCCGCGCAACCATCGACACGAGCCGACGATGGGGGGATTTTCGTAGGGGCGTAGTCCGCCGCGGCGGACTACGCCCGGCACCGATGCTTGGCAGTGTGTTCCCCATCCACACGAGCCGAGAACCGAGGTGTTTGTCTAGGGGGCCTGTTTGCTGCGCCGTCTTGCTTTGCTACGCGCCTGCAATTCCGTTAGCCTATTGAAGTTGGAATGAACACGCCGATGAGACGCCAGCACACAACCGAGAAAAAAGAACCGCACGAACCCAATGTCACCGGCGCAGAGGTAGTCGCGTATCTCGCGACTCTGTCCCAGCCCATGAGCATCCGCCGGATCGCCCACGGCATGGAGCTTAATCATCGCGGCCGGCGCTACCTCCCGCGCGTTCTCCAGCAGCTGAAGCGCCGCGGCGATATTGAAGAAATCTACGGCGGACGTTTCCGCCTTGCCGAGCAGAAGAGCGAGCCGAATCCTGCCGCGCGCCGCGCCGCGCGCGCTGCCGAGACTGCAGCAAAATCCCCCGACGCGTCTGCGCCTGCATCCGCATCGGCGCCAAAGCGGGCGCGCGACCCGAATCTGATCGCCGGGCGCATCGTTGCGCATCGCGATGGCTATGGATTCCTCGTGCCGGACCATCCGATCCCCAGAGTTGATGGCGATCTTTTCATAGGCCGCGACAATCTGGGCGACGCGATGAATGGCGATCATGTCCTCGCGCGCATCGAGCGGCGTCGCGCCGATGGTCGCGCTGAAGGGCGCGTGGTGCAAGTCGTCGAGCGCGAACATCAGACCATCGTCGGCCTCTTCCGCTACGGCCCTCACGGAAACAATGTTCTGCCGTACGACACGCGCATCCCCCACGAGGTCGCGATCCCTCCCGGCGACGAGCTGACTCCGCAGCTGCGTGAAAAACTGACCGCGAGCCTCAAAGGCGCGCCGGTGACAACCGGTCGCGCGCGCCTGCCGGAACTCGATGGCGCCGTGGTCAACGTCCAAATCACTCGCTATCCGAGAGGCGGCCTCGCGCCCACGGGACGCGTGATCGAAATCCTCGGCCGGCCCGGCGATATCGGCGTGGACGTTGAGATCATCATTCGCAAACATCACCTGCCGTTTGTCTTCGACGCTGACGTGCTTGCGCAGGCGCGCGCCACGCAGCAGCAGGTCGCCGAAGCGGATATTCGTGGCCGCCGCGATTTTCGCGATTTGCCCATCGTGACGATTGACGGCGAAACTGCGCGCGATTTCGACGACGCGGTTTTGGTCCGTCCCCTGCCGAACGGACATTTCGAGTTGCAGGTGCACATCGCGGACGTCGCGCACTACGTCCAGCGCGATTCGGCGCTTGATCGCGAAGCGCGCTTGCGCGGCACGTCCGTCTATTTCCCGAATCGCGCGGTGCCGATGCTGCCGGAGGAACTTTCGAACGGAATCTGCTCGCTGAATCCGAAGGTTGACCGCCTGGTGATGAGCGCGATCATGGAAATGGACGCGACCGGGAATATGGTCGGCTCCGAGTTTGCCTCCGGCGTAATTCGCTCCGCGGAGCGCATGACTTACACCAACGTCAACAAGGTGCTCGAAGGCGATCCGGAAATGAACCAGCGCTACGCTCCGCTGGTGGAGGAATTCCGCCGGATGAAAGAGCTGGCGCTGCTGCTCAATCGCCGGCGGTACGAGCGCGGCTCGATTGATTTCGATCTCCCCGAAGCCATCATTGAATTCGATGAATCGGGGCGCATGCAAAGCATCGTCCGCAGCGAGCGCAACATCGCGCATCGGCTGATCGAAGAATTCATGCTCGCGGCCAATGAAGCCGTTGCAGCGTATCTCGACAAGCGCGGCATCGCTTCGCTTCATCGCGTTCACGAAAAACCCGATCCAAAGCGCGTGCTCGAATTTGAGGAACTCGCGCAGGCGTTCGGTTATTCGCTTGGCGTGGACGATCTCGCGGAGCGAAAGATTTCCGTGAGGCACGGCCTGGTGCGGCCTCAGGCGCGCGGCGGCGGAAGCGGCCGCGGGCGCATGCGTCCGATGAGCGTCACGCTGCCCGCCGCGGACGAAGTGGATATTCGCCCGCAGCACTATCAGCGGCTGACGGAAAAGATCGCCGGAAAACCTGAGGAGCGAATCCTTTCCTACCTGATGCTGCGTTCGCTCAAGCAGGCTCGCTATGCCGCGGACCTGCTCGGCCATTTCGCGCTCGCCGCGAAGGAGTACACGCACTTCACGTCGCCGATTCGCCGCTACCCGGACCTGATCGTTCATCGCGCGCTGAAATGGGCGCTCGAAAATCCGGCGGTAGCGCCGGTGCGCATGCCGAATCCCAACGCGCGTCCGGGCCGCGAAGAAACCGTCGCGGCGCTGGGCCCGTATCGCCGCGTGGAGCTGGAAGGCATCGCGTCGGAAAGCTCGGAAGCGGAGCGCCGCGCCGAGGCCGCCGAGCGCGAGCTGATGGAATGGAAAACGGCGCAATTCATGGAAAGCCATCTGGGCGAGGAGTACGACGCGCTGATCGTCTCGATCCAGAAGTTCGGATTTTTCGTCGAGCTGACGGAGATTTTCGTCGAAGGGCTGGTGAGCATTGATCGCCTCGAGGAATCAACCGGGCAGCGGTGCGTGTTTCGCGAGCGCGACCACACGATTGTGACGGAGCCGAATCGCGGGACGCGCGGAGGTTCCTCGGCAAAGCGAATTTTCCGGCTCGGCGATCGCGTGCAAGTGCGCGCCGAGCGGATTGATCCTATCCGGCATCGCGTGGAATTTGCGCTGATTTGATTCATTGATTGAATCGAGGGAGTTGGAAATGAAACCAACGGTTGGGTTCATCGGGTTGGGATTGATGGGCGGGCCGATGGCGCGGAATCTGCTGAAGGCTGGATTTCCGCTCGTCGTCTGGAATCGGACGAAGGCGAAGGCGAATGAATTGGTTGGCGAAGGCGCCAAGCTTGGCGCCGATCCGCGCGACGTCGCGGCGCAAGCGGATGTGCTGATCACGATCGTCAGCGATCCGGCCGCTCTGGAAGAAGTGCTTTTCGGCGCGCGCGGCGCGATGGAAGCGTTGCGCGCGGGAAGTTCGCTGATTGATTCGAGCACCGTGTCTCCTGAGCTTGCGCGACGCGTCGCGGCGGCTTGCGCTGAACGCGGAGTGGATTTTCTCGACGCGCCGGTGACGGGCGGAACGTGGGGCGCGAAGAACGGCGAGCTGGTTTTTATGATCGGCGGGAAGGCCGAAGTGCTGGAGCGCGTGAGGCCGGTGCTGGAAGCGGTCGGGAAAAAGTTTGTGCTGCTCGGTCCGAATGGCGCGGGACAAACGGTGAAGCTCGGGATGAATCTGCTGCTGGCGCTGCAGGTGGATGCGTTCGCGGAAAGTCTTGCGCTCGTCACTGCGGCGGGCGTGCCGGCCGAAAAACTTCTGGAGGTACTGCAATCGAGCATGGCGCGTTCCGGAGTGCTCGATGTGAAAGCGCCGATGATGGTGAAAGGCGAATATCCCGCCAGCTTTCCGCTGCGGCTGATGCACAAGGACGTCCGGCTGGCGCTGGAACTCGCCCACAACAAAGGAGTGACGCTTCCGTGTGGAGCAGCTGCGTATGCGACTTACTCCGCGGTGATGAAAGTCGCTGACGCCGCGCACGAAGATCCGGATTTTTCCGCCGTCGCTCGGTTTTGGAAGCGGGTTTGAGGTGCCGGAAACACCGCTATGCTGCTCTCGAATTGTGTGTCACTTAATTAGGGTACGCTTCCTTTGTTTTCAGTGAGATAGAGGGGAGATTACTTTGCATGGTGTGACACTTTGTTCGGCGCGAAAAGGTGCCTGATTCGAGAGATCCCTCGGCTCTCGATGCTCGCTCGGGACGCCGATTCTTGTCGGATCGTCGATTACTTTGCATGGTGTGTCGAGTAATTCCGCGCACGGCAGCCACGAGAACAGCGGCCCCCCTCGATCTGTGTCGGGTAACGCGTGCGTCGAGTCTTTATTTTGAATGAGTTGGCTCTAAATCTACTCGGCACGCTGTGTCGGGTAGAAATGCGGCAATTCGTGACTTGTGATTCGTGACCCGTGAAGCGCCCGCTGGCTGCGCTCTCTGAGACAAAAATCCAGCCGCCGCTACGAAGAAGAGAGACGTCGGTCGTTCGGCCCAGGCACACGGGATCACAATCCGAGGATTGAATTTCCTTGGCCTGCCTGCTGATCTCCCAGGCTCGACTGGCCGTCGACACTGGGAGCCCTGCTATTCATTTTTCAAAGAGCATCGCGCCCTCGTCGAGAGAGCGGGCGACCTCCAAGGCCGCCTGTCGCGTTCATGCGCGAATTTCATACGCCGTAGCAGACTAGCAGAAGGAAAGTTTTGGCGCGCCCGGTCTAAGGGACAAGAAAGGTACAAGATCACACACCCTGTACGATTTTGACTGAATTGCCTAGTTCGGCTCGGAACGGACACCTTCAGCGGACCCGGAAGATTCCCCAGTCACGAATCTCGCTGACACGTTGCGCGGCGCGCGTCAGATCGCCAGTGGTGCGGGCTTCAGGGATCTTGGGGCGGGTTTAGCGGGCCCCGGGCGGTTGGACGCCCAGCAGTGCTTCGATCTTAGTTTTGAATGCCGCGAGGAGTTTCGGAGCAATTTTTCCTCGCGTGGTTTCGAGGAGGATTTTCGACGCCTTTTTCCAGCGATCATCTTTCTCGACCGCGACATCGAGAAACGACTCGAGGTTAGCGGGGATGGAATCAATCCCCAATGTGCATTCGTTTCTTGATTTCTCGATCAAGGAAATCAACTTGTCCTGTTTGACTTTCTTGGCACCCGTCTTAGTTTCATCGAGGTCATATAAAACGGCGTGTCTGATTTTCAAAGCCCCAAGAAGATTCATGAAGCGATGCATGTTATAGATGCCCCAGGTTTCCAGTACAAACACCCATTTTGTCGGCAGCTCGATTTCGCGCTTCCTGATCAGATAGTTCACTAAAACTTGCTCGGAGAGACCTTCGACTATCAGAACTAGGTCCGCGAAGAATAAGCCTGACCGCTCGGGATTTAGCCATAAAAAGTGGCGGATTTCTTCCATGGCGCGGTCGAGGTCCTTGCTAGTCTCTTGCTTATCGGGCTCGTTTTCGAACGCGTCAACGATTTCCTTGATCGCAAGATTGTCCTCAAAGATCTCGTTCAACTTGTCTCGACCAATCTGATGAATGCAGGTTTTGCCGTCGGTCCGGCACAGTCGGGCAAGGTCGACGATGTCGCCGGTGTTGTAGCTCACGAAGTGAGCAGAATGTGTGGCGGCGAGAACTTGGCGTCCCGGTTGCTCGCCCAAGAGGCGTAGGTTTGCGTCCAATACGTCCTGTTGTTGGGGATGTAGAAACGCCTCCGGCTCTTCAAAAAGAAGAAGTTGAAGCTCCGGGGAGAATTCCTTTTTCTTCGGCTCTGGATCGGGTGACGTGTAACTTGCGGAAATCTTGATCAGCGTAAGTATGAGGTGTCGTTGAAAGCCATGACCGAACGCGGACGATTCCAGGGGCGCATCAAGTGAGCCATCGACAATATTGTGCCTTATGAGGCTTTTTACGATATCTTCGATCTCAGGGCTCGCGACTTCCAGATTGAACTTTGCGCCCCAGTCGCCGATTTCCTCATTTATGCGGCCTTCTAGGCCCTCTAGGGACCTTTTATCCGGGGTTTCCTCGCGCTTTACAGAAATCTCAAAGGCTTTGAAGTGATCCCGCAGCGTGACGTATGAGGCGCTCGACTTGATGATCGTTCTGAGGATGTCATTGATGAGGTCTCGAAGTGCGCTGGGGCCGCTAAGTTTGGTGTGCTCATCGAGGCGGCTCGTCGCAGGTACGTAAATGACTTCTCCCAACTTGGCTTGGCCTACGTTTTTCCATCCATAGCACATGTTCTCGGAAAGGGTTCCGTTCTCGTACGCAAAGAGGCCCCCCTTCGCTTTGTCCTGCGGATGAAGCCATCGACGGACGCGCCATCGGTCCCCTTCCATCAAGTATTCGGTCTTAATGGTCGAGGCTTCATAGTGGGAGAGTTGGTATTCAACCTCGATCCAGCTTTCGTTGTCGGTCGTCTGGTTTTTGGGGAAATCCCGCACCGCTTCGAATTTTAGGTCCTTCTCGTAGAATGTTCGGATTGCGTCGATAAGGTTACTCTTCCCCGAGTTGTTTGCTCCGATCAGGAGCGAATAATTTCCGAGCGTGAGTCGTTCATCGGCGATTGAACGATAGTTGTGGATAGCGACTTCGCGGATTCGCAATTGTAGCTACAACCTCTCCGGAGATCAGTTAACTCTATCACTAATACTTGCAAGACACTCTCGGATTGCCAGTTGGCCCGAGAACTCAGGGTATCCGTATCCCACGCGACCGTTTGCCATTGATGCGTAAGCGGCGCGGCTCACCACGTCCTACGCGCCATTGGCCTTCGCGTCACCCCCACGAGCGTTCTTCGCGGTCATTGCACTTCACACGGGCGGTGGTTGAAAAGCACCACCTGCGCGTGAAAAGCACCACCGTTGGGCACCGCCAGCTCTTCGTCGGTACTGGCCCTTGCGCTGGAACTACATGTGGTTGCAGGGGTTAGAGGTGCCTTCCCAAACGACTGGATTGGCACTCGCCTTGCCATGATTAGCGTGGATTCATGATTCCGGGGGCTTGTTCGCCAAGATTGGCGCCGCCCGTTCGATTTTTCCCCCGGGCGTTCGGTCAAGGGAGCTGTGAAATGAAAGCATCTACTCTCGCCAAGATTTCGTTTTCATTTGTTGCGTGCATTGGTCTCGCTTGCGCGCCTAATCTCGCCTTCGCTCAACATGGCGGCGGGCATGGTGGCGGCGGCGGATCCCACGGCGGCGGTGGGGGTGGTTTTCATGGAGGCGGTGGCGGCAGCTTTCACGGAGGTGGTGGAGGCTCGTTCCACGGTGGAGGCGGAGGCGGCGCGTATCGTGGTGGTGGATCGTATCGGGGAGGCGGTAGCCCTGCGTACAGGGGCGGGTATGGCGGTGGCGGCGGAGCTTACCGCGGAGGCATGGGCGGCGGCAGCCGGGGCACGAGTCCTTCATTCAGCGGGCGCGGATTTGGTGGCGGATCGAGCGCGCGCGGATTCGGTAACAGCGGTGGTTCGACGGGATCACGCGGCACGGCTGACGGTCAGTGGCATTCGTTCGGCGGAGCGCGCGGAGGCGCATCGTCCGGCGCGTCGTCCGGAGCAGCACGAAATTCCAGCGGATCATTTGGCGGCGCGCGAGGCTCTGCTGGCTCAACAGGCAGTTCCTTCGGCGGCGCGCGAAATTCCGCTGGAGCGGGAAATTCGGCGCACGCGGATGGAGCGTGGCATTCGTTTGGTGGGGCTCGCGGCGGAAGCGCAGCGGGCAGCGGCACTCACTCTTTCAGCGGATCTAACACGGCGTCGAACTCGCACTCGTTCAGTTCAGGAGCAGGATCGAATCGAGGCGTTTCGAATTCCTCAGGTTCACGATTCAATAGCGCCGCGTCCTCTTCTTCCTCTTCTGCTTTTGGACACTCGACATTTTCCGGTACGCGGTCCGGCACCGGCAGCACATTCGGAGGCGTTGGTTCAGGAAATTCGGGTCTAGGCAGATCGGGTTTCGGCAATGCGCGATATAGCGCCGGGAGCAGTTTTGGAAGCGGAATCGGCGGCACCGGATTCCACTCCGGGTATGGATACGGCGGGTACCACGGCGGATATGGCTGGGGCCATGGTGGATATGGCTGGGGCTACCACGGTGGATGGGGCGGCGGATGCTGGGGTTGCGGCTTCGGATGGGGCTTTGGACTTGGTTGGGGAGTAGGGTTCGGCTGGGGCGGATTCTGGAATCCGTTCTGGTGGGGACCGAGCTGGGGCTTCGGATGGGGAGCGCCGTACCCATATTATTACAATCCGTATCCATATTATTCGGATTGGCCACCGTATGGTCCGACTTACCCCAACTACAATTGGGGCGGTCCCTACAGTCCGGCTGGGCCTGACAGCGCGCCTGCCAGCGCACCCAACAATCAAGATTCCACGTACGGCCCGTACTCCAGCGACGGGATCTCGAACGGCTATGACGGCATAGCGCCCGTCGGAGGGACTTCGGAATCGGATCCGGTCGGGGCGAATCTCGCGGTGTCTCGACCGACGATTCTTGTTTACCTGAAGGACGGCACGACGCTGGCGGCGGACGATTACTGGGCGGTGGACGGACAGTTTCACTACCGCGTGAAGTATGGCGGCGAAAGCAGCGTCAGCATGGATGAAGTGGATATGCAGCGCACGGTGGATGAGAACGCGAAGCGCGGCGTGCGGTTTACGCTGAAGTCGAAGCCGGCGACCGATCCGGACGGCACGGTGTCGAACCAGCCTGCTGCGCCTTCCACTGCGGCGCCGGTTTACCATCGGCCAGCCAGCATGGTCGGGGCGAGCGCCTGAAATTTTTCGCGGAAATCGTAGAGCCGATAGAAAAGAGTCGAAGTCACGCGGCTCCGTTGTGACGTCTCCCCTATTGATGTAGCCGAAGAGAGATTCTTCGACTGCGTGACCGGACGTCCCGCAAGAGCGGGACGACGAAAAACGTCCGGTTACTCCGCTCAGAATGACAAGTCCGCGGTAGTGGGCGTCCAAGATAAGGGTTAAGCGGCCGTTACGGCGTGGCGTTTGGCGGCAGGATGCTGAGCGGAAGATCGCGCACGGTGCGCAGGCCTGCCGTGGCGGCGAGAATCGCCGGGATGGCGTTGACCGCGACGGCTGCGGTGGCGATGTCGCCATGGGTGCCGCCGGGAATCGTCAGCGTGAGATTTGGCTCGCCCCGTAATTCTACAGTATCGGCTGGGTGCTTTGCGCCGACGTACATCTGAAGCTCCATGAAGATTTTGTCCTCACCCTCCCATATTCCACGCCCGATCTGATGCACGCCCGCGACTTGTCCGGGGGCGACCTCGAGAAATTCGGTCTTCACGGTTTCGGTGGCGATGACCGGCTCGATCGTTTCGGTGATTTCGTCGAGGGCGAAGCCGAGTCCGTCGGCGACCATGGCGATTGATTCCGGCAAGCCGTGATGCTTGATGACGCCCGCGGCGACCTGCGCGCGGAATTCGTGGGGAGTCATACCGGCGCCGATTTTTTTCTGCAGCGGCAGGCGACGCTTCGAAGCGTCCACGATTCTGGCGGCTCTGGCGAAATCCACGCGCTGGGCGACGGCGGAGAGCACCAGGACGAGCTTGTCCATCACGAAGCCCGGGTTGACGCCTGTGCCGACCAGGGCGACGCCTTCTTCTTTCGCGGCGGCGTCGAGCCTGGCGGAAAGCTCCGGGTGCTTGCGAAACGGGTAGGCGAGCTCCTCGCAGGTGGAGACGACGCAGCAGCCTGCGGAGAGGCACTCGAGCAGTTCGTCCATCACGTTGGGAAGATACGAGGAAGTGGTGTGGAGGACGACGTCTACAGGCTTCGACAGCACGCTCGCGGCGGTGGCGGAAACGGTGACGCCCCAGGGAGCGTCCTTTGCACCGACGACTTCGCCGAGGTCGCGCCCGGCCTTTGCGGGATCTTTGTCAACGGCGCCGACGATTTCGAGCGAATGCTTTTGGCGCATCAGGCGGACGATCGAGGCGCCTATCGGGCCGACGCCGAATTGCACCACGCGAATCTTCTTCCTCACAGGGCCGTCCTTGGGCGAAAAATAGCTTTATAAAGTAGCAGAAAAGCGGAAAAAGACGGAAAAGAGAAAATGGAAAATGGGCAGAAACCTTGCCCGTACGAAAGCAACGGCGAATGCCGCGCTGAAGACCGCGGCGCTACATTTAAATCTCGGGCAAACCGAAGTTGGCGTTAGAAGCGGGTGCGGGTGGCGCGGATGTATTCGCGCAGGGTGGTGATGTTGGGACCGTAGGAGCCGACGCGGCCGGCATCCACTGGAAGACCGAGAATTTCCGCCTGCTCGATGCTGAGACCGGCGTCGTCGAGTTCGGCGAGGCTGTAGCCTTCCGCGGGCACAAGGCGGTTTCGGTGAGACCTATCGAGCGGGCGCGGCGGGCGCTGCATGCGCGAGCGCTTCATCACTATATCGAAGAAATCGTCCCAGTCCCGGCGATTCCACATCGTTGTGTCCTCGCTTCCCAGTACGCCGAACGACACTGGATTGGATGCAGCTCAAGCGCTTTCGGTAGCATCAATCTCTGCGCCACAGCTCAATTTGGCGCGAAACCGAGAGCGCTCCAAATCCTAACCCCGCAGGCTGTGGAAAGTCGCGTGCGAACGGCGCGTGTATCCTTTGAGTTATCGCACCTTACGCACAACGAAACTGCACCAAGAACGGCGCACTGTTTGGGCGCTCCGGCCTCAGGGGTTAAAACCCCTTCGGTTCCTGCCGCGATTCGGCACGGCTAAAGCCGTGCCCTGACGATTTGTCAAGTCAGCGCGCGGGCTCTTCCACAGGCCGGGCGCGGCTATTCCCAGCTGGCGGCGGCTGCTATACTTTAGTGAAGTCATGGGTGTAGTGTTACGCCAGTGTGTGAATCGCGAGAAATCAGCATGATCAACCCTGTCATCGTCGTTCACTACCACGAGCTCTGGCTCAAGGGCGGCAACCGCCGTTTTTTCCTCGGGAAACTTTTCACGGCGCTGCGCCAAAGTTTCCAGGGAATTCCCGTTGAGCGAATCGAGCAGCCGGGAGATCGGTTCATCATCCGCCTCGGCGCCGGTGCGCCGCTCGATGAAGCGATCATGCGACTGGAGCGAATCCCAGGAGTGGCGTATTACGCCGTGGCACGCCCGGTGGAACGCGACATGGAAGCGCTTTGCGCAGCAGCATGGGAAGAAATCGAGCCGCTTCAGTTCGAGGGGTTTGCCGTGCGCGCAAAGCGCAGCGACAAGACGTTTCCGCATTCGACGATGGAGATTGAGAAGATCGTGGGGCGATTTCTGCTTGAGAATCTGCGCGCGCGGGACCGGGAAGTGCGCGTGCGGCTGAAGGATCCCGACGTTACATGCCACGTCGAGGTTACGCCGGGGCCGCTGCTCGTGTATGCGCGGAAGATTCCGGGAATGGGAGGCCTGCCTCCGAACACGGCGGGACGCATGATGTGCCTGCTTTCGGGCGGGTACGATTCGGCGGTGGCTGCGTACCACATGATGAAACGCGGCGCGCACCTGAGCTTCGTGCATTTTTACGGCACGGGAGCGCAGCCGGGAGAATCGTCGCTGCACATCGCGAGCGGCTTGGCGCGGACGCTGGTGCCGTATCAATTCCGTGCCAAACTCTATCGGGTGCCATTTGAAGCGATTCAACGCGAGATCGTCCGCGCGGCTCCGGAAGGGGTTCGCATTCTGCTTTACCGGCGGATGATGCTGCGGATCGCTGAAGCGTTCGCGCGGCGGGACCGCGCGCTTGCGCTGGTTACCGGCGACAGCCTGGGGCAGGTGGCGTCGCAGACGCTGCGCAATCTGGTTGCGGTGGATGCGGCGGCGCGGATGCCCGTGTTCCGGCCGCTGATCGGCACGGATAAAATGGACATTCTCGCGACGGCGGAAAAAATCGGGACGTACGACATTTCGTCCGAGCCATTCCACGATTGCTGCCCGGTGTTCATGCCGAGGCAGCCGGAGCTTTACGCCAGCCCACGGGAGCTTGACGAGGCCGAAGCGAATCTCGATATTGCGGCGCTTGTGACGCAGGGCGCGCAGGGTGCGACGCTGGAGAGGTTTGCGTTTACGGGAGGGCGAGTGGAAGCCACCGAGCCGAAATCCGTCCTTCCTGCAGATCAGAGCCACGCGGCGATTGCATAGTTCAAACGAGAGAGATTCACCGCAGAGGCAGAGATCGCAGGGTAAGATAAGAACAAGGGAATTCGCGTCCACCTTAGCGGATTGCGGTGTGGCAAGGCATCGCCAAGGAAGATCGCCGGGCACGATATATCGTGCCCCTACCAAACCGGCGACAGATCGGACGCGCAGAGCCAAGCATCTTCGCCGGGCATAGCATGGTATGCCCCTACGAAACCATCCTTGGGCGAGCGAAGTCGGGGGATCGTTTAGCGGTCGCGACCGTATCCGCCGCGGTCACCTCGATCACGGCCACCACCACCGCCGCGTCCGCCGCCACCACCACCGCCATGGCCGCCGCGCCCGCCACCACCGCCGCCACCGTGTGGACGCCCACCGCCGCCGCCACCACCTTCGCGTTGCGGACGAGCTTCATTCACGACCAGCGCCCGGCCGAGGAATTCCTTGCCGTTCAATGCCGCGATGGCCTTTTCAGCTTCCGCGTCATCCTTGATTTCCGCAAAGCCAAACCCGCGCGGTTGGCCGGTGAAACGATCGCGGAGCAGAGTGAGAGAATCGGGTTGAACGCCCGCTTCCGAAAAAAGTCCCTGAACTTCCTCTTCCGTAGCCTTGAACGATAGATTACCCACGTACAGTTTCTTCACGTTGGTTCTCCTTGCGCCCCCAAACAAGCGGACGCCAACTGCGAGGCTGAAGAGGCAGGATCTCGGCCCGCAGGGAACCACCAACGTGGCCGGCCCCCCCGGCTTAAGCGAGCACCCCAGCAACAGGCTCATCTTGGTGCAACTGCCCGTCGCAGTCAAGCATTGCAGCCCCGGAGGGCGTTGGCGCACCGGCTTACGGGAGCACGTATGCCGGGCGGGCGCGATTGGTGGTAGGATGCGCGAAAGTTCCCACCGGAGGCGCCACATGCGCGGGACGATGATGGATTTTCCGCTGACGCTCGTGCCGATGCTCGAGCGCGCGGGGAAACTTTTCGGCGGAGTCGAGGTTGTTTCCCGGCGGCCGGACCGATCGATCACGCGCTGCAGCTATGCCGATGTATATCGCCGGGCGAGACGATTGGCGCGGGCGCTCGAACTAGCCGGAATCGGGCGGGGCGACCGCGTGGCGACTCTGATGTGGAACCACGCGGCTCACCTGGAGTGCTATTTCGGCATCCCGGTGGCGGGCGGCGTGATGCACACGCTGAACCTCCGGCTGCATCCGAACGAGCTGGCATTTACCGCGAATCACGCGCGCGATCGGTACCTGATCGTGGACGACGTTTTGTTGCCGGTATACGAATCGTTCCGGGACCAGGTGAATTTCGAGCGGGTGTTCGTGGTTCCATTTGGCGGAATGGCGATACCGCGGGAGCACGAGCATTATGAGGATTTATTGTCGGCGGCGGATGACGATTTCGAGTACCCCAAGCTCGAGGAGGATGAAGCGGCGGTAGTGTGCTTCACTTCCGGCACGACCGGAAAGGCAAAAGGCGTCGTCTACTCGCACCGAGCGCTGGTGCTGCACAGCCTGGCGGAGTGCATTGATGGCACATTTGGAATCAGCCATAACGACGTGATCCTGGGGTGTACTTCGATGTACCACGCAAACGGGTGGGGCCTGCCATACACCGCCGCCATGATGGGAGCAAAGCTGATTCTGCCCGGGCCGCACCTGGAGGCCGAGGGCCTGCTCGACCTGGTCGAGAAGGAAGGCGTCACGCTGGCGGCGGGCGTGCCAACGCTTTGGATCAGCGTCCTGCAAGCGCTCGAAAACAATCCGGGGAGATGGAAGATCACGCGTCCCCTGCGAATCGTATCCGGCGGATCGGCGGTGCCTGAGGCTCTGTTTCGCGGCCTCGACCGGTTCGGCATTCTTGTCCGGCAGATATGGGGAATGACGGAAACTGCGCCAATGGCCAGCATGGGCACGATCAAATCCACGCTGGCCGGATGCACGGAGGATGAGGCGTACAAGATTCGCACGAAGCAGGGCATGCCGGCGCCGTTTCTGGAGATGCGGGTGATGAATGCCGAAGTGGAAGCTCCGTGGGACGACGCAACTTCCGGAGAGCTCGAAGTGCGCGGACCGTGGGTGGCGGCAAGTTATCTGGACGCTCCGGAAACGGGCGACCGCTGGTCGAAGGACGGCTGGTTTCGCACAGGGGACGTGGCCACGATTGATCGCGAAGGTTACATACGAATCGTGGACCGCAGTAAGGACATGATCAAATCCGGCGGCGAATGGATCAGCTCGGTGGACCTGGAGAATGCGCTGATGTGCCATCCATGCGTGAGCGAGGCCGCTGTGATCGGCGTTCCGCATCCGAAGTGGCAGGAACGTCCACTGGCGGTGGTGGTGGCAAAGAAGGGCGCGGACGTGAAGGTGGAAGATCTTCGTTCATTTCTGGAGGATAAATTCGCGAAATGGCAGATTCCGGAGGCGTTCGTTTTCGCCAGCGAGATTCCGCGGACGTCGGTTGGGAAATTTCTGAAGACGAAACTTCGCGAGGAGTATGCGAAGTGGGAGTGGAAGTAGGCAGATGTGATGGCATCGCTTCGCCAAGCATTTGTGCCGGGCATCGGCCATTGTTACGGGTTGCAGCACGTCCCGGCGGGCCGGGACGGCAGACAGCGGCGGCAAGCCGCCGCACTCCACATGCGCTGTGCCGCGACGAAAACGGCGACAGATTGTAAATGCGCAGCCAAGTACTTGCGCCGGGCACGGCATGCCGTGCCCCTACGAAGAAAATTCAAGTGCGTGGAATCGCCTAGGTTCGGTAGCTGGAATTTATGTGGACGTATTCGATGGTGAAGTCGCAGGTCCAGACGCGGGCGGAGGCTTTGCCCGAGCGCAGATCCACTCGGACCGGGACGTGCTTCGCGAGCATCTTCTGATGGACGTCGCGCTCGTCGAATGGATGTTCGGCTCCGCCTCGACAGACGGCGGCACCGGCAATTGAAATATTGGCGCGCCGGGGGTCGAATTTCACTCCGGAACGTCCGGCGGCGGCGAGAATCCGGCCCCAGTTCGGGTCGGCACCAGCGAACGCTGTCTTCACGAGCGGCGAATTGGCGATTGTTTTCGCGATCCGGCGGGCGTTGCGCTCCGAATGCGCTCCGCGCACTTCGATTTCGATAGTGCGCTGCGCGCCTTCGCCGTCTTCGATGATCGCCAGCGCGAGGGATTTGCAGACCTTTTCGAGCGCCGCACGGAAGCTTTTATAATCCGCGCCGGACGCGCCCTTGATTTCGCGCGCGCCCGAGTGACCGTTCGCAAGCACGGCAACAGTGTCGTTCGTGGAGGTGTCGCCATCCACGGTAATTGAATTGAAGGTGCGCTCGACGGAGGCGCGCAAAGCGCGGTCGAGCAGCGCGGGAGCGATGGCCGCGTCCGTGGCGATGAACGCGAGCATGGTCGCCATGTTCGGCTCGATCATCCCCGAGCCCTTGGCGCAGCCGAGAAGGCGGACTTGCTTTCCGCCGACGCGGCATTTTGCGGTGGCCCATTTCGGGCGCGTATCCGTGGTCATGATGGAGCGGGCGAACTCCTCGAAGGCGCCGGGTTCGGAGCTGCGGGCGAGCACGATATGCGGCACGGCGGCGAGAATTTTTTCCACACGCAGCGGCGCGCCGATTACGCCGGTGGAACAGACGAGAATCTGCGAAGGGTCTATGCCGCCCAACTCCGCCGCGAACTTTGAGGCCGTGGCGATGGACGCGGGATAGCCGTCCTCCTTGGTGCAGCAATTCGCGTTGCCGGAATTGACGATCAGGCCGCGCATCTGGCCGCGCGATTTGCGCAAGTGCTCGCGCGAGGCGATTACGGGCGCGGCGACAATCTGATTCTGGGTGAACATGGCGGCAGTTGTCGCCGGCGTATCGCTAACGAGAATGCCCAAGTCGAGGCGCGAGCGCTTGAGGCCGCAATGAGTGGCCGCGAAAGTGAAGCCGCCGGGAATGTCGGATGCAGAAAGGTGCGGATTCAAGGCTTTTCCTCGAACATCGCGAGGCGTGCATTGAAATCCTCGAGCGCGGAACGAACTGCACCGGGCGCCGTGCCTCCGGCAACCCCGCGCCGGGCGAGCGCGGATTCGAGCGTGAGCACGGTGCTGAGGTCGCGGCCGAACGCGGGCGAGAATGTGGCGAGCTGGGCGAGCGGCATCTCGCGGATGGATTTGCCTTCCTGTTCCGCCGCGCGCAGCACTTTGCCGACGATTTCGTGCGCCTCGCGAAACGGAACGCCCTGCGCGGCGAGGTAGTCGGCGACTTCGGTAGCGACGAGGGCCGGGTCCTGCGACGCCTCGCGCAGTCGAGCCTCGCGGAACTTGGTGGCCGCCAAAGTCGCAGCGGCGATTTTCACCATGGCGAGCGCTTGATCGTGCGCCGCGAAAAGCGGTTCCTTGTCCTCCTGCAGATCGCGCTGATAGCTCGAGGGCAGGCCTTTGCAGGTGGTGAAAAGCGCGAAGAGAGCGCCGTAAATGCGGCCCGTCTTGCCGCGGATCAGCTCCCACGCATCGGGATTTTTCTTTTGCGGCATCAGGCTGCTGCCGGTCGAATATTCGTCGGGCAGCTCGATGAAGCCGAACTCGGGCGTGGCGAACAGAACCATGTCCTCGGCGAGCCGCGAAAGATGCATCGCCAGCGTGGCGAGCGCGAAAAGGGTTTCGAGAGCGAAGTCGCGATCGCTGACGGCATCGAGGCTATTGGCGGTGATGCGCGAAAAGCCCAAATCGCGTGCGAGCGCCTTGCGGTCGAGCGGAAACGCGCAACCAGCAAGAGCGCCGGAGCCGAGCGGGCAAACATCCGCGCTGGCCGCGGCGGCCGCGAAGCGTTCCGCATCGCGCTGAAAAGCTTCGCCATGCGCGAGGAGCCAGTGCGAGAGCAGCAGCGGCTGGGCGTGCTGCATGTGCGTGGTGCCCGGCATGGGAATGCCAAGATTTTGCTTGGCCTGAACGGAAATCGCGCGGACGAGCAGGCCGAGGGCGCTACGTAGCTCGCGGGCGGCTTCTTTCACGTACATACGGAATTCGGTGGCGACCATTTCATTGCGGCTGCGGCCGGTATGGAGCTTGGCGCCGAGCGGGCCGAGTTTTTCGATCAGCGCGGATTCAGCGAAATGGTGAACGTCTTCGGCCTGGGAGGCCTCGAGCCACGCGGCGTCGGATTTCGCTCGAGCTTCGATTTCATCAAGCGCGGCGACGATGCGCTTGCCTTCTTCGTTCGTGAGAATTCCCGCGGCGGCGATGGCGCGGGCCCAGGCGCGGTCGAGCGCAAGCTCCTGAGGGAGCATGCGGCGATCGAAATGCCAAGAGCGCTCGAATTCGTAAAATGAGGCATCGGGGGCGCGGTCGAATCGGCCGCCCCACATTTTCTGGCCCTCAGGAAGGGGCCTATCAGGAGCGGTCATCGAACCGCGGCCTCGAGCGGAATGGTGATGGGCAGGGCGAAGAGGTTGATGAAGCCCTCAGCGTCCTTGGGGTTGTAGCCGGTCATGCTGAAGCTGGCGAGCCCGGCGCGGTAGAGAGAATAGGGTGAGGTGCGCGCGGTGGCGTTCACATTGCCCTTGAAGAGCGAGAGCGTGACGGACCCGGTGACGCGGCGCTGCGAACTGGTGAAGAATGCGTCGAGAGCCTCGCGCAGCGGCGTGAACCACATGCCGTAGTAAACCATCTCGGCGTAGCGCAGCGAGAGAAGCTGCTGGTAGTGCAGCGTTTCACGGTCGAGACACAGCGATTCGAGCTCGCGATGGGCGGTGACGAGCAGAGTGCCACCGGGAGTCTCGTACGCGCCGCGCGATTTCATGCCGACGAGGCGGTTTTCGACGATGTCCATACGGCCGACGCCATTGGCGGCGGCGATTTCGTTGAGCTGGTCGAGCAGCGCGAGCGGCGCGAGCTTCTTACCGTTCACGGAGACGGGATTTCCACCGTCGAATCCAATCTCGACGGACGCGGGCTGGTCGGGCGCCTTGGCGGGCGAGACGATCCATTGCCACATCGCTTCTTCGGGCGCGTTCGCGGGATCTTCGAGAACTCCGCCTTCGTGGCTGAGGTGCCAGACGTTGCGGTCGCGGCTGTAGATATTCTTTTTCGTCTGGTCCACGGGAATATTGTGCGAGCGAGCGTATTCGATCGCTTCTTCGCGGGAGTTGATCTTCCACTCGCGCCACGGCGCGATGATTGTCAAATCAGGGGCGAGCGCCTTCGCGGCCAGCTCAAAGCGAACCTGATCGTTGCCCTTGCCCGTGCAGCCGTGCGCGAGAGCATCGGCGCCGACTTTTCTGGCGATTTCGACCTGCCTTTTTGCGAGGAGCGGGCGGGCGAACGATGTGCCCAGCAGATATTTGTGCTCGTAAACGGCTCCCGCGCGTAACGTGGGCCAGATGTAACCGGTGATGAATTCCTCGCGCAGATCCTCGGTGTAGGCTTCGCTGGCTCCGGTGGCGAGCGCTTTCTTGTGCGCGGCCTCAAGATCCTCGCGCTGGCCGAGATCGCCGATCATGGCGATGACTTCGCAGCCTCCGTAATTCTCTTTGAGCCACGGAATAATGATGGAGGTATCGAGTCCCCCCGAATACGCCAAAACAACTTTCTTCGGCAACGGATTCTCCTTAGGTGAGCAGCGTGTGCAGGATCGCCTTCTGAACGTGAAGGCGATTTTCTGCCTGGTCGTAAATGATCGAGCGCGGCGAGTCTATGACGCCTGCGCTGACCTCAAGACCGCGGTGGGCGGGCAAGCAGTGCAGGAAGACGGCATCCGGCGCGGCTTGCGCGAAGAGCGCTTCATTGACCTGATATCCGGCGAAGGCTTTTTCGCGAGCGGCGGATTCGGTTTCCTGGCCCATGCTCGCCCAAACATCAGTGTAAACGGCCTGCGCGCCCGCGACGGCGTCCGCGGGCGATCGAAGGATTTCGATTTTTCCGCGGGTCTCGCGGGTGACGCGCTTGGATTCAGCGACGACGGTCGCGTCGGGCTCGTATCCGGCGGGCGTGGCCACGCGGATGTGCGCTCCGGCGCGCGCGCCGATGGTAAGGAGCGAGTGGCACATGTTATTGCCGTCGCCTACATAGGCGAATTTGAGGCCGCGCAAGCCGCCGAAGCGTTCCTCGAGCGTGAAGAAATCCGCGAGGGCCTGGCAGGGATGATATTTGTCCGAAAGCGCGTTAATGACCGGAACGTTGGCGTTCGCGGCCAGCTCTTCGAGGGTTTCCTGCGCGAAAACGCGTGCGACGATGCCCTGCACCCAGCGCTCGAGATTTTTGGCGATATCGCGGACCGGCTCGCGCTCGCTGAGTCGCGCAGACGTGTGATCGAGAAAAGTGGATGTGCCGCCGAGGTTGGCGATGCCGGTCTCGAAAGTGACGCGCGTGCGCAGGGACGGCTTCTCGAAGATCAGGACGAAGACGCTGCCGGCGAGAACGGTCCGGTAGCGATCGGGGCGCGCCTTCATCTCCGTCGCGAGACGGAAGAAATCGCGCAACTGCGCCGGGCTCCACTCCGTTCCGGTAAGGAGGTCCCTTTTCAGTGCGAGCGGTGCGGCGACAGCGTTCATGTTCACCTCGTCGCAGCCAAAGCGAGCGGCTGCGTCTGGGATTCGGATTTTACGGCGGCGGCTCCAGCGGCGGAATTGTTCGCGGACTTGGTCATGGACTTCGCCACGCGGGCCAGGACGCTTTCGAACTTCCGGAGAAATTCTGCGGCATCCCGCTTGGTAATGATAAAAGGCGGGAGAAGCCGAAGAATGTGGTCGTGCGTGCAATTGATCAGCAGCCCCTGCCGCAGCGCTTCTGCGACGAAGGGAGCGCCCTCGACGGCTAGATCAATGCCAATTATTAGTCCTTCGCCGCGGACTTCGCGGATGAAATCAAAACGCTCCGCAAGCTTTTCCAACCCAGCGCGAATTTCCGCGCCACGCTCGCGGACGTTGGCGAGCAGGTCTTCTTCTTCGACGATGGTGAGAAATTCAAGGGCCGCCGCGCAGACCAGCGGACCGCCGCCGAAGGTCGAGCCGTGCATCCCGGGGCTTAGCGCGGAGGCAAATTTCTCGCTGGCGATGAACGCTCCGAGCGGGAGGCCGCCAGCCAACGGTTTGGCGACCGTGACGATATCCGGAAGCGAGCTGAATTTCTGGTAGGCGAAGCGCCGGCCAGTGCGGCCCAGGCCGGATTGAATTTCGTCGGCGATCAGCGCGGCACCGTGCTGCGTGGCAAGCGCGCGCGCCCGGTCCCAGAATTCTTCGCTGACGACGAACACGCCGCCTTCCCCCTGCACGGGCTCGATGACGATTGCGCAAACGGTGTCGTCGAATTTCGCCTCGAGGTCGGCCACGTCATTGAAGCGGACAAATTCAGCGCCGGGAACGAGCGGGGCGAAGGGCTCGCGATATTTGGCTGTGTGCGTGATCGAGAGCGCGCCCATGGTGCGGCCATGAAACGAATTTTCGAGCGCGAGAAACCGAGTCTTCAGGCGGGCGCCAGTATTGGATTTCGCGTGGGCGTACGCACGGGCAAGCTTTAGCGCGCCTTCGATGGCTTCGCTGCCGCTATTGGAGAAAAAGACCCGGTCGAGACCGGACCATTGCGCCAGTTTTCGCGCGAGCGGCGCCTGATAGGGATTATGAAAAAGATTCGAGACATGCGTGGCGCGGCCAGCTTCGCGCCGGATCACGCGGACCATGCGCGGATGCGCGTACCCCGTCGCATTCACGGCAATTCCGGCGAGGAAATCGAGATAGTCGCGCCCCTGCGAATCATAAAGGCGGCAGCCGCGTCCATGCGTGAACACCTCCGGCGGACGCCGATAGGTCTTCATCATGTAGCGAGCTTCGTCGGCGCGGATCTTTGCCGGCGAGAGACGCTTCGCCGTTGTATTTTTCTTTTTGGGCATGGCTATTGCGCGGCCCCGTGGGCTGCTGCCCTCGCGTTCGTGCGGATCACGGGCAAAACGCGCGTTCCCGCACGGCCCGTGCTGGCGGCAGCGAGCAGCGCGCGCGGTTTGGAACCGCCGACTATACGAACCTCGGAAACGCCGCCGGCAAGGGCGCGCTTCGCGGCTTCGAGTTTCAGGATCATGCCGCCGGAGACTTTGTTCTTGCGGATGAGGTCCTCGATATCCGTGCCGCGGAGGGCGCTCAACACTTTGTCTCCGTCGAGCACGCCTGCGACATCGGTGAGGAAAATCAACCGATCGGCGCGAATGAATTCCGCAGCGGCGGCGGCCATGTGGTCGGCGTTAATGTTGTAAAGCTCGCCATCGGCGCCCAGGCCCAGGCAGGAGGCCACGGGGACGATTCCTTCGCGCCAAAGCGAGCGCAGAAAGTCCACGTTCACTTCCGTCAAGTAACCGACGAATCCGAGGCTGCCTTCGCGATCTTCCACTTGCATTGGTTCGGCGAGGAAGCACGCAGCGTCCGCGGCGCTGATGCCCACAGCCGGATGGCCGGCGAGCGAAATTGCACCCGCGAGTTTCTTGTTGAGCAGTCCGGCGAATACCATTACGGCTGCGTCGCGGGTTTCGCGATCGGTGACGCGCAAGCCATTGATAAAGCGGCTGGTGATCCCCATGCGCGCAAGAGTGGCTGTGAAAATGCGGCCGCCGCCGTGAATGACCAATATCTCGTGTCCGGCGCGCGCGAGCTCCGTGATCTGACGGGCCAGAGTCTGCACGTCCTCGTCGCGTTCGAGCAGCGCGCCTGCAACCTTGATGACCATCCTCATAGCAAACCCGCCGTTTCGGGATAACCGCGCATCCCATTGAGATTTTGTACCGCCTGCCCCGCCGCGCCCTTACCGAGATTGTCGAGGCACGAAACGATCACCAGCCGCTCGCCGGACGGATCGAGCGCGAAACCGATGTCGCAAAAATTCGTGTGCGTGACATGCTGCAGCTCCGGCAGAGTGCCCGCCGGCATGATTCGAACCATCGGCCGTCCCGTATAGAACTTGCGGTAGAGCGCTTCGACTTCCTCCGCCTTGCGCGAAGGGCCAAGCCATACGTAGAGCGTCGAAAGGATTCCGCGATCCACCGGGAGCAGGTGCGTGGTGAACACGAAATTCTCCGAGGCGAGATCGAGATGCTCGGAAACTTCCGGCGTGTGGCGATGCGTGAAGAGGTTATACGCCCGGAAGTTTTCGTTTACCTCGACGAAATGCGTGTCGCGCTTCGGATCTTTGCCGGCGCCCGTGACGCCGGACTTGCAGTCGCACACGATCCCGCGTGTGGTGTTAATCCAACCTGCTTCGATCAGCGGCTTCAGGCCCAGAATCACAGATGTGGGATAGCACCCCGGATTTCCAACGACGCGCGCTTTCGGAAGCGCGTCCGCGTACAGCTCCGGCAGCCCATAGACCGTCTCTGACAAGGCCTTCGCATCCGGCGCGGGGAGCTTGTACCACTTCGTGAACGTCTCGGGGTTGCGGAAACGGAACGCGCCGCTGAGGTCCACGATACGAAGCCTGGGATTCGCGGCCAGAAGCGCGGGAACAAGTTCCAGCGAAGCCTCATGCGGAGTCGAAAGGAACACCACCTCGGCGCCGCTGCTCACTATGGCTTCGACCGAAAGCGGGCGGCAGGGCGCGTCGCCCCAGCCACGCAGTTGGGGGAAAAGATCCGTCAGGCAATGAACGTTCGCATGAGCCTCGCGGAGAAAGAAGGTCGGCTTTTCGATGTGTGGGTGCCGCAGCAGGAGCCGGGCTAGCTCGTATCCCGCGTAGCCCGTAACCCCGACGACGGCGACCCTTACGGGGTCACTCATCGGAGCATTTCCTCCACGCGTTTCTGAACAGCGCTGCAGCCGGTACGAGAAGAACAGATGACCAGGACAGTGTCGTCGCCCGCGAGAGTGCCGGCGACTTCTTTCCAATGTTCCGCGTCCACGGCCGCGGCAAGCGGCTGCGCGCCGCTGGGCGGCGTTTTCAAAATGAGCATGTTCTGCGCCGGGCGCAGATCAAGCAAGAAATCTTTCAAAGCGCGCGCGAGAGTCGGCAGCGGCGAGGCTTCGTCCGCGGTCGCGGACGCGAGCGGCCGGTAGCCGGCGGACGTCTTCACGAGCCGAAGCTCGCGAAGGTCGCGCGACAAAGTCGCCTGCGTGACGCGCACACCCAGGTGCCCGAGCTGGCGGCGCAGCTCATCCTGGCTCGCCACGGGCTGGCCCGTGAGAACCTTCAAGATCTGTCCCTGCCGAAATCGCTTTTGTACGCCCATGTTCCTGTCATGCTTGAATATGCATGCGACTGCATAATAATACACGAGAGTGGCGGAGAGTTGTCAACAAATTATCTTTGGCGGGGACAAATCATAAACGGGCGCGCGACACTCGAGAAAGTGCTCGAACGACTTATCGTGGCGGTGGAAGAAATCCGACGGAGAAACGAAGTCCTCGGAGAACTGCGCGGTTGGCGCAGCTAGAACCAATTACTACGGTAAGCGACCCACCAACTCACGAAGCCAATCGGAATCGTGGCGACGAGCGCCCACCAGAGCGGCAAGAACAGATCGGCGGCCACGCCCAAAACGATAAAGACGGCCCAAAAGATCTTTTTTTCCATGCGAGTATTGTATCGCGCGGCGCTAGCGGATGAACCAGCCTGCGGCGAGAGCGGCAACCGTCAGCTTCGCAAGCCAGCCCAACGAATGCGAAACGACAACGAGCGGATGGAGCTTGATGAAAAGCGCGTTCGTGATCAGCAGCGGAGCCGGAACCATGAGCCAGCAAAGCCCCGCCAACTCAAGCGACGCGCGATAGCCATGCACACCGAATCCGATGCAGGCGCTCATAAAGGCCGCGCTCGTGAGAAACCCGAGAACGATGCTCCAGGCGACGGCGGGCGTTTCATTTTTGCCGGCGCCGATGCGCCAGATTTCGGGATGCGCGCCGTACTTGTCGTGGAAAAGGAGGCCGGCGAAAACCCAATCGGTGAGCGAGGTGATGAATCCGGTAACAAACGTCGCCAGTAGAAAGCGAGCCACTTGCGGGGAATATAGCCGGATTCAGCGAGCGGCGCAATCCGGAGTGCGCCGGGCACTCGAACCACGCGTTGTGAATACGGCCGTGCCGCGTAATAATGTTGGTCATGACCTCGACCACAACATTTGCCAAGGATCCGTTTCCACAGACGCCCGAATTCGGCCGAAAGCTCGATCGTCTTGCTGAAGTGGCGGTCCGCGCCGGACTGGGGCTGGCACCTGGACAGGAGCTCCTCATCACCGCGACGACAGAAGCAATTCCTCTCGCGCGGCTGATCGCGGAACAGGCTTACAAAGCGGGGGCAGCTCTGGTGACTACGTTGCTTTCAGATGAGCAATCGGCGCTGATTCGCTTTCGTCACGGTTCAGACGCTGCGTTCGACACGGCTCCTTCGTGGCTTTATGAAGGCATGGCCCAGGCGTTCCGTAGCGGAGCCGCTCGGCTGGCGATTGCCGGAGGCGATCCTTCGCTGCTGTCGGAGCAGAATCCCGAACACGTGAGCCGCGTGAATCGAGCCACCTCGAAGGCGTATCGCCCGGCGCTGGAATTGATCGTGCGCCACGAAATCAACTGGACGATCGTAGCCAACGCTACTCCCGCATGGGCGGCTGCTGTATTTCCGGACCTGCCGCGGGACGAGGCGCTGGGCAAGCTATGGAATGCGATTTTCGCCGCGTCTCGTGCCGACCAGGCTGACCCGCTGGCTGCGTGGAAAGAGCACGACGCGAGCCTGCATGCTCGCGCCGACCGAATGAACGAGAAGCGTTACGCAGCTTTGCAATTCCGAGGGCCGGGCACCGATCTTCGTGTTGGTCTCGCCGACGATCACCTGTGGCTGGGCGGCGGCACGATGGCAAGAAATGGGCGCTACTGCATTCCCAATATTCCGACCGAGGAGATTTTCACCACGCCCCACAAAAATCGCGTGGAAGGGCAGGTGACCAGCACGAAGCCGCTATCGCATCAGGGGACGCTGATCGAAGGAATTTCCGTGCGGTTCGAGGGAGGCAAGATCGTCGAGGCGCATGCCGCGCGTGGAGAGCAAGTGTTGCAGCGGATGATCGAGACGGATGAAGGAGCGCGGCGGCTCGGCGAAGTCGCTCTGGTACCGCACTCGTCGCCGATTGCGTCGAGCGGGTTGCTGTTCATGAACACGCTTTTCGACGAAAACGCCGCCTGTCACATTGCTCTGGGACAGGCTTACAGCACTTGCTTCAAAGATGGCGACAGCCTGACCCCGGAACAACTGGCCGCGCGAGGTGCGAACACGAGTTTGATTCATGTGGATTGGATGATTGGATCGAATCGCATAGACGTGGACGGATTGAGCGCCGCGGGAAATCTGGAGCCGGTCATGCGCGCCGGAGAGTGGGTCTAGGTGGGCGTGAAATGGTAGACCCGTGCGAGCTCGAACCGCAGACTAGTTCTGCTAATGGCCGTGGCCTCATGCGCATTCGTTCGGCGCGAAGATCAAAGTCTGCGGGGAAAGAATGCTCGCGAGCCAATCGCCGCCGTGATTGGAGCTACGCCCGGGTGTTCGATATCTGCCAGCGCGACGCCGTCGCGGAACGCGACGAGTTTCCCCGACGATGCGGAGACGCGCTCGCCGGGGACGAGGATACCGACGAAGTTGAGCGGATCCGCTGAGGATAGGGTGATCGTTTCGCCGTCGGGTTGAACTCCGCGCATCGCGCGCAGCGATTCCAGCGCGATTGGCAGAGCGAACTGTTCTCCGAGAAAGCCGCTGACGAAACGCCCGCCGCGCACTTCGCCGCGATCTTCGAGACGCCGTAGTGCGATCAGCAGTTCTCGCCAGCGCGGCAGGATCGTTTCGCGCGTCAGCACCTCACGGAAAACCACGCCGTATCGCCGCAGGAGCATCCAACACGTGGCGTCGAGGGCATTCGCGCGATCCACGGGCGCGTCGGAGTACAGCAATGACCACCGCCCGGCGCTGTGCCGGGGCCGCGCCGCGCGTCCCGAACCGTGGCCCGAACGCCGTTTCGGGTCAATCAGGGCGCGCAGATTGTCAAATCCGTCGGCCGTGATCATTCCCGCCGCGACGAGTTCCCACAGCGCGGTCTCGGCTTCGGCCTTGAGGCGGCCCGTGCCTCGGACAACGTCCGCGAAAAATGACGCGCCGCGCTGCCGCAGGAACGCTAAGGCCTCACTCGCCGCGCGACTCAAGCCCTGCGCTTCGTCCTCTGGTTTCCGGCGCGGAATCATCCAGTCGGAATCTTCGCGCACAAAGAATGTGATCGGGGCGACGCTCGTCGGAATTACGCGGCGGCCTTCGACTGTGACGGCTTCGAGAGTCGCGGGATGAGGCGAAAGGCGGCCCCAGCCGACGGCGCCAGTGAGGCACAGCTGATCGAGAATCTTCGGATCGTAAGCCGCGACGCGCCGCGCCAGAATTTGCCGCTCCCAAGCTCTCGCGGGCGCCTCGAATCCCTGGAGCTGTTGCAGCGCTTCCAGGGTGCCGCGTTCGCCCATCAGCTGGCTGCCCGGCGCCACGTGCTGCCAACGCAGCAGCCATCGCATGAACTGCGCAGGCGTCATTGGCTCGATCTGCTTTCTAAGCGTGCCTATCGTCAAGCGATGAATGCGCGCGAGCAGCCGGCGTTCGCACCATTCCGTTTCGTCACTGGCCGATTCCGTGAACCGGCCGCGCAGGATCGCGCCGCTTGATTCGAGCCGGAGGAGTGCGCGGTCCACTACCGCGATTGGTATATGCAGAATTTCGCCCACCGCGTTTGCCGTTGTCGGGCCGGCGTGCAGCATCCAGCCGGTGACGAGCGCGATAACGGCGTCGTCCGCGGAAGGCGTCGCTAATTCAATTTCTGGCAGCGGCTTCTCGAATCGCGCCGACGGGAATATTGCCGTGAAACTGCGGCCACGCTCCGCAGCGACCCACATCGTTGCTCCGTCAACAAAAGCCCGGGTTGCGCGCCGCTCGGACGCAAGCTGCTCGAAATATTCACGCCATCCCTGTGCGGATTCCTGCAGCATCGCTCGCAAAGGCTGCGGCTCGGGTGCAGGGCCGAAACTTCTGTTCGCTCGATTGGTCACCTAACTGCGGGATCGCGACGAGCGTCAGCAGAGCGTCGTGCAATTCCTCTGCGTCGCGGACGTCCGGCCACGCATCGGCGCGCACCTGCGCAATAGCCGCTGGGTCGAGCCGTCCGACTTCGGTCAGAACACTCTCGGGGAGGACGCGGCGCATCTCCACGGCGCGTGCCCGCCGCTCTTCGAGCGGAGCGTCGTCCAGATAAGCGTACGGATTCGCGTTCAGAATCTCGTGCGAGAATTGCGAAGGAATCGGAGTATCAACGGCAATGCAGCGAATGCGTCCGGCGCCGATATCGCCGAGCACGCGCTTGAACCCTTCGATATCCATCGCTTCGGTGAGGACGTCTTTCATCACCTCGCGAATCAGCGGATGGTCGGGGATCTTGATTTCGCCCTCGATGTTTTCCTGGCACGCCAGCGCCTCGGGAAAAACGCCGGCGAGCAGAGTCGTCCGCGCGCATGCGTTGGATATTCGGAGCCACGCGCTTGCCGCCCTGAAAGCGAAGCAGCGCGAGAGCGCGTCCTGCGTCCCATCGCCAGCGCGCGGTGAACAGAGGGGAGGCCAGTGCCGCCTGTTCAAGCACTTCTGTTACCGATGCAGGATGCACGAAGTGAAAAACGTCCGCGAGCGGAAAACTATGCTGCTCCGCGAGAGAAATATTCAGCCCGTTGTCGGTCGCGGCGGCCTGCAGCTCGAAATTGAACGAGCGGCAAAATCTCTTGCGCAATGCGAGGCCCCAGGCTTTGTTGATGCGGCCGCCGAACGGCGCGTGAATCACGAGCTGCATCCCGCCGCTTTCGTCGAAAAAGCGCTCCGCGATCACGGTGGTCTGGCTCGGCACGGCGCCGAGCACGGCGCGTCCCGCGACGATGTATTCGACGAGCTGTTCTGCGCCCGCGGCATCGAGGCCGCATTCCTGCTTCAGCCATTCCACCGCGGCGATGAGCTCGGGATGCTTTTCCTGCCCTGCGTTCGGCGTGACGATTGAAGTCATCGCGCTCACGCGTTCGCGCAATTCGGCAACATGCTGCGAAAGCTCGTCGCTGCGCGCCGGTGCCTCGCCGCGCCAGAAAGGCACGTTCGGCGGCGCACCTTGCGCGTCTTCCACGAGCACGCGGCCGGATTCCACGCGGCGGATGCGCCAGGAAGTGTTTCCGAGCAGCATGATGTCGCCCGCGAGGCTCTCCACGGCGAAGTCCTCGTCAACGGTGCCCACCGCGGTGCCTTCGGGCATCGCAACGACGCTGTAGAGCGAATTTTCGGGAATGGCGCCGCCGCTGGTGATCGCAGCGAGACGGCTGCCTCGTCGCGCGCGCAACCAGCCGTTCACGCGGTCGCGATGCAAATATGCGCCGTAGCGCCCACGCCGCGCCGTAATCCCTTCGGAGAGCATTTCGACAATCTCATCAAAATCCGCACGCGCAAGATTGCGATACGGAAACGCTCGCGTGACAACGCGGAACAGATCCTCTTCGTTCCAATCTTCCGCCGAGCACATCGCCACGATTTGCTGCGCGAGAATGTCGAGCGGCGTGTCCGGCAATACGAGAGTGTCCAAATCCGCCTGGCGAATCGCACGCACCAGCGCCGCGCACTCGACTAAATCGTCGCGGGTGGTCGCGAAGATCCGGCCTTTCGGAACTGCGCCGCGCCAGTGGCCCGCCCTGCCGATGCGCTGCAAGCCGACAGCAATCGCTCGCGGCGATCCGATCTGGCAGACGAGATCCACCGTGCCGATATCAATTCCCAATTCGAGCGAAGCCGTCGCCACGAGCGCCCGCAACTGGCCCGTTTTAAGCTTTTCTTCGGCGGCAAGACGCAGTTTGCGGGACAGGCTTCCGTGGTGCGCCGCGACCGCTTCCTTGCCCAGCCGTTCGCCAAGATGATGCGCGAGGCGCTCGGCCAGGCGGCGGGAATTCACGAAAATCAGAGTCGAGCGATGTTGCTTCGCGAGCTCCGCGAGGCGATCGTAAATTTCGCCCCACATTTCGTTCGACGCGACCGCGCCGAGTTCACTTGCGGGAACTTCCACCGCCAGATCAAGCTCGCGCCGCTGTCCTATCTGCACGATTGCCGGCTCGGGACGTTCGCTTCCGGTAAGAAACTGCGCGACAAGTTCAATTGGTCTCTGCGTAGCGGATAAACCGATTCGCACGGGTGCCTTCTCGGCAAGATGCTCGAGTCGTTCGAGCGAAAGCGTCAGGTGCGCGCCGCGTTTATCGTCTGCGACCGCGTGAATTTCGTCCACGATTACCGTTCGAACGCTTTTCAGAATCGCGCGGCTTTTTTCGGCCGTCAGCAGGATGTAGAGCGATTCGGGGGTTGTTACCAGGATATGCGGCGGCCGCGTCAGCATCTTCAGGCGTTGATACGCTGGTGTGTCGCCGGTGCGTACGGCCGTGCGGATTTCAGGCATCAGAATTCCGCGTTCGCCGGCAAGTTGCCGAATCTCGCCCAGCGGTATCTCCAGGTTTTTCTGGATATCGTTGCCCAGGGCTTTGAGCGGAGAAACGTAGAGGACTTCCGTGCGGTCGGTCAATTCTCCGGAAGTCGCTTTGCGGACGAGGCGATCAATGCATGCCAAGAAAGCAGCGAGCGTCTTGCCTGAACCGGTGGGCGCGGAGATTAGCGTGGTCTCGCCAGCGAGGATGTGCGGCCAGCCCTGCACTTGGGGTTCGGTCGGCGTGCCGAAGCGCGCCGTGAACCAGTCGCGGACGAGCGGATGCGCCCACGCTAGCTCCGTGACCGCGGATTCAGGGAACGAGTTGGGCGACTCGGTCTGCATAGGCCTACTTCCATTATAGAACCCGGCCTGCCCTGGCGCCCCAACGGCCGGCGAGACGGCGAAGCTGCGGAAGATGTGGGAATGGTAGGCCCGTGCGGGCTCGAACCGCAGACCTCCACCGTGTCAAGGTGGCGCTCTAGCCAACTGAGCTACGGGCCTATCGTACCTACTTGCATCGGCTTAGCATCGCTTTCGACTCCCAATAACTCATCGCCCGGAAGCCGATTAGGGCCGATTGAGAGGTCGAAACTGATTCTAGCCGCGCGACCGTCGCGATTCTAGCTGAATCCGGAGAAAGCGCATACCGAGCAGTCATCGTGATTCTAGCATGTCCCAGAAGGTGCCGAACAGTAATGAGGTCTACACCAACTTGTGCGAGCCTTGCCACGAAAGTATGGCGGAGATCGTGGAAGCGCAGGTCCTAAGTACCAACGAGTTTCTTGAAGCCCTTCTTAGGGTACAAGAACCTCTCGCCAGGTCCGCGGTGGCTCGGAAATACAGAGTGCGACGTCGCTTTCATGACGAACGTCGGGGTCCGGCGGAAGGATTGCACCCATGAGTTGAGGACCGGTTCCGCTATTGTGTCGAAGTTTGTTTTCCGGAGCGACCATGGTGAGTGAACCTGCTTAGAAGAAATTCCTGAGCTACGTTGGCGCCAAGGCGCTCGCCCGTCCCAAGTGCGAATTGAGAAAACACCAGACTAACGCCGCGATTCTGTTTGGGGAAATAAAGATTCGAAAGAGCAGCTGATCCCAAATCGCCGCCCATGCTCGAATAGTTTGGCTGCGATTTGCCGTTATCGCCTCTGGCGATGAACGGGCTTAAAAGTGCATGACGCAACCGCGATCGGACTGTGCCAGTCCCCTGATAAAAGTAGCGCGGATCTTGGTGCAGCAACGATGGCAGGATTGCGCCACCGATCATGATGTCACTAAGACCGTCGGCTGCAGTAGCGCCAAACCGCTCTCCATATCCTTTCGCGCCCTGTTGGTAATCGGGACTATCCGCCGCCTGCTTCAGACCGGCTACAAACGCGATCGCGCCAATGGTGACCGGATCGTAAGAAACTCTTAAGGCGAGCTTGAATTTCATTTTTGTTGTGAGGGGCGCCGCATTTGCTCCCTCATATGTGACGTAAAAGTTCGGCAGTATGCCGAAAAGTCGCTGCGTCTCCTCGACCTTCACCTGCTCGGTCGCAATCTCCACGGGGTTGGCGCTAACTATTACCGTCGTATTCTGGGTCGCGAGCCGAAGTTGAATGCCTCCGAGCTGCTTGATTTGTCCCGGCTGAAGCGTGATCGGAGGCGATGTCCACTCGGCAAAACCGTTTTCGTCTATGACGAGATGATACGGCACTGCTGGCGTGACGTTGTCGAACTGGAAGAATCCATTTTCGGGTGTTACGACCGTGCGGCGATCGTTCGGGTTGGAGCCGACTAGAATAACGGTCGCGCCGATGGCTGCGTCGCCGTTCATATCGGTTACCGTACCCATGATTTGCCCAAACTGAGTTCCCGCCGCGGGAATCTGAGCAAGAGCTGGCATGGCGATGGTCAGCGCCAAGGCAACGATCACAGCCATAATGCCCGGAGAGAATCGTGACATGGAGCGCCCGGCCTGTGCGTTCGTCTGACACACCGGATCAAACATATTCGTATTGAAACGCTGGATTAGATTGCCCACGAACTTAGTATACCCAACTTTAGTTGATGATCCATCTCGGCCGGAGGTCGCATATTTCGGAGGCGAGCGCATGGCGCGGGTCGGCGTATGGTTCGAATGCCAAGCAGGGGCACAATCGTGGCCGATGGATCCTTAGAGATGCGTTCCGAATAGTCTCGTTCGTTGTTCCCTTTCGTTATCTTGTGGCTTTTCAACGTCTACCACGTCTCCCACATCTAGCCGAACACCAGAAACCGAAACCTTCGTATTTCATTGCGAAATATCGCGCGCCCATCGGAATGATCCTGAAATTCTTCTCGGCAATTTCGTGTCAGCCTTGCCACAGACTGAGTTTCCCGCTGGATTGAGCCTGTATCCGGCTTGGGCGCCAAAGGGCACCAGTCCGGTAATCCGACCAATCAGGAGTTGACGAATACTGGTGCAGTAGTCAATCACTGATAGCTACCCTCCTTGGTGCACCTCGGTTATTCCTCCAAGGTGGCGCCAACTCGAGCGAATGCCATAGTGATTCGATGCTGGACCGTTCGATAAGTCACAAGGCCGCTTAGTCTTCGAAGCTTTTCGCGCCGCCCTTCGCCCGATGCTTAACCAAGTTGGTCCAGACAAACTTAATTACGCGCGCGTCGTTGTAACAGTAGGCGAGATTGTGATTGAGAGTCGAGAAGCAGTGCTGCTGGCAGGTCTTCTTCATGCTGCCGAGCTGATTCTCTTCGAACTTGTGTTTGTCAATATTTCCCCAATCGTAGGTTGAACCGTAAAGCGGGAAGCAAGGCGCGACGGTCCCGTCGGTGCGAATGATCACGTTGTTTTGTCCAGCGCGGCAATTCCATTCGGCGAAGTGCAGATCGCCGTTTTTATCCTGTTCGATTCCCGGCGTGCTCGCAATCTGGTGCAAGATGTCGCCATTCGCACCCGTTCCGTCGCCGTTCCAGCCTAGGCGTTTCAGATCGCCGCCGCTCGCCATGCGGATGAAAGCCTTGATTTCCTGCAAACGCTGGACGGAATTCACCATCTGGTAGCCGGCTTTGTTTTTTTCAATGATCCAGTCGACGAGCGAATCGATCTCCGGCCAATCCTCGGGACGAATGTAGGTGGGATTGTCGTTCAAATGCTTGAAATGTTCGTCCTGTTCGAGCATGGGAGTTTCATTGATGTGGTAGTCGGTTGCTATGCGGTGGTCGCGTGCGAACTCCGTGATCTGGCGAACATCCTGGGTGTTGTTGCGGCAGATGTTGATGTTGAAGAAGGTCATGTAGCCGTAAACGTACTGCTTCTTCAGGAGGTGATCTATATGCTTTCGCACGGGCACGAGAGCTTTCGGCAAGCTTGGTTTATCGTCCCAAGCGTCCAGGGCGAAATTGAAGACAGCGACACCCGCGTCCCCGAGCCGGTCCGCAACATCGGGGCGCAAGAGCCGGCCATTCGTGCCGATATATACCCAGAAGCCTTTCTTGGCCGCGTAGTAAACGACCTTGTGGGCGAAATCCGGACGCAGGAGCGGCTCGCCGCCCATGAGCGCGAGCACTCGGCAGCCGTTATCGTATAGGAAATCGATTGAACGGCGCGCGGTGTCTTCGGTCATGCCCCGGACCTTGTTGTCGTAGGCCCAGCAATACCAGCAATCGAGATTGCACTTGTACTCGACAAAGAGATACGCAGTGATGGGATGAAATATGCCGGGCATCACGCGAGATCGCAGGTACGGGAATAGCCATCCGCGAAGTTTGCGGTAAACCTGCGGCATCGTCCAATCACGTTTCTCCGGTGGCATATCCGGCCCGGGATCAGCAAGTTTTTCCGGATACTGCGGGAATACAGGAGTCGGGAGCGTCAAGCCCTTAGGAGGGGGCACATTTTTCGGACCAGGCGTAGGGCTAATCAGCAAATTATGAATATCCACATCAATGCGGTATCGCGGTGCGGTTGCCATTTGGTTTATCTCCGTTAGCGATGCGTTCGCGATGAACGCGAGCTGAAGAGTTAAATTCTCACTTGAACTCGAACCTGAGCTTGACCTTAATCGGCTGCTGCTCCCTCTCTTTCACGCTCCAAAATCGGATGACCTGCCCGAATCTCGGCCGCTTCAGAATCGATGCCGAGAGCCTGACGCCGCAGTTGCTCCTCAAGCGCCGCGATCTGAGCTTCGATGTCCTGCGTTGCCTTGCGTTTGCGAATCACTTCTTCGCGATAACGCCGCAGGAAATAATCGATCGTTTCGACGCGAATTCGGATGGAACCCGAGGGTTTGTTCTCGTCGAGATCCTTGAAGCAGAAATAAGGCGTGCCAGATTGCTCGATGATCCCTTCGATCACGCCGTATATCGGCGCGTCGTGACCGCATTTGAAGTTGGAAATTTCGAGCGCGACGAGATTCGGGTGCCGGGCCGTAAACTTCGCCGCCCAGACCTTGTGATTGGTGCTGCAGGAATACGAATTCTTCCACGCATCATTGATATCGAGTGGACTGCTGATCGCGCCGGCCCTTACTTCTTCGCCGAACAAGCGTTCCAGCAGATCCTCGTCGATTGGAAGCGTATTTTGCGAAAAGATCGGATAGCCGAGTTTCTGGAATTCGTCGAGAATTTCGTGGTTAAGCCCGGGATCGTGATGATACGGACGGCCGAGCATGACGATGCCGATGCGGTCTTCGCGCTCCAACTGATCGAGAACCTGGCGCGCGCGCTGGCGGATGCCGCTCTCGTAATTCGTCAGGGCTGAAAAGCCAGATTCGACGGCGCGATCGTTTTCTTCCATCGAAAGCCCCAGAATGGATTGCCAGGCCTGAAGCATCTGATGAGCGAAAAGCTTGCGATCGGCGAAATTGAGAACGGGGTCAACGTACTTCAAATTCTGTTCCCCGAAGACATCGTTTTCTTTCGTGAACGCTGCTTTCACGGTTTCGGGTGTTGCAGTCACCGTGGGGCAGGCGTTCGTGCCGACGATTTTGGCCAGGGGAGAGTGCAACACGTCGTACATCGGGAAGAAGATGACGTGAAGCGGTTTCTTGCTGTGCTTTTCCTGGATGAGATTGTAGACGTGCGAGATGCCAATTTTCGCAGGGAAGCAGGGATCGATGGCGCCGCGACTGGCTCCGGCGCGATACAGCTCAGGGCTGGTGTAATCAGAATAAATGATGTTCTCCGGCTGGATTCCGAGGCTTTCGAAATAGCCGTTGAACAACGGCGCATAGGTGTAGATATTCAGCACGCGCGGAATGCCGATGCGGAGATTCTTGCGGCCGCTGATTAGAGCGCCGCGCTCGTTGGCTGCTTTCGACCAGGTCTTCGAAGGAATCGGATCGGCCACGATCTTTGCGTTCGCCGGGCGAAATACCTCCTTCGAGGCAAAGTCCACGAAGTTCGGATGTCGGTCCCGGATTTTATCGAGCCCGGCTTTGATTTCCTTCATGTCCCCCAGATCTTCGACGGTGCCTTTTTCGCAGGTCGCGATAATCAGGCGCTGTTCACCCATCATCAGGGGTACTTTTGTGACTTTCTCGATCGGAATGAGATCCTTCACCGGCTCGGTCCGCACGTCAATGAAAGTGCGCAGGCAATTGTTCTTGCAGAAATAGCAACGCGTGGCCTCGTTCCGTGTGGTGCGATATTCGATTTTGCGCACGGCCTCGAGGCCGACGAACGTGGTTTGCTGGCCGTTTCGCCACAGGCGCAGCGATTCCTGGGCGGCGCCGATCGCGCCCGATTCTCCGCAATGCTCGTGCACGATAATTTCCGGCTTTTTGCCCGTCGCACGGAAGCTATTGCGGATGAAATCGACCTCAGCTTTCACCACAGCGAGATTATTCTGCGTGCCGCCCTGCAGGACGAAGCGAGTCCCCAGCGCCGCGAGGTTGGGAATGCTCGCGACGTAAAGAAAGACGTTTTTCGGAAGGACGGCGGCCAAGCCCGCGAGGATTTCCTCCGCGCGCCATCCTTGCCGCTGAAAATTCACAATATCCGATTGCATGAATACGGCGCAGCCGTAGCCAAAGACGGGCATTGACTGAGCGGAAAAGGCGAGGTCAGCGTATTGATTCACGCTTAAGCCAAAGCCTTCGACGGTCGATTGCAGAAAGTATCCGTTTCCAGCGGAACACTGCGTATTCAGCTTGAAGTCTTTTACGCGTCCGTTGTGCAGAATGATGATTTTAATGTCCTGGCCGCCGACATCCACAATCACATGGGGATCTTCATAGAATTTCAGCGCCGACTCCGTGTGGGCGACGGTTTCGACCAGGGCCACGTCGGCGTTCAGCACATCCTTCAAGATGTCTTTGGCGTAGCCGGTGGTAGCCACCCCGAGCACTTCAAGCTTAGCGTTCTGCCCTTCAACCTGTCCGCGGAGGCTTTCGAACATTTCGATCGTGTCTTGAATCGGGTTGCCGTTGGAGAGCTGGTAGGCCTTGCAGAGCAGATCGCCGTTTTCGTCAATCAAAACTGCTTTGGTCGAGGTCGATCCGCCGTCAATGCCGATGAAGCCCCCGACGGTGCTACCCTTGGCGAAAGTTGCGGGCGTGAACTTTTTGCGGCGGAAAGCTTCCTTGAAGGCATCGAGATCGTCGGCACTTTCGACCAGCGCCTTACCACCGGATTTGGCCTTCTCTTCCTGGCGCCCATACTCGATGTAGTGAACTAGGTCGTCGTAACCCAAATAGCAACCGACGCTATCATCCTCGCTGCGCCCAAATTCGACAGCGCCGAGGGCCGCGAAGTACTGCGCGTTCGCCGGCACCTTGATCAGTTCTTCGGGCTTGGAACCCTCCGGAATAGCGACCTTCCGCTCTTTCCACATGCGAGGGATATTCGCCTGCCAGGCTTCGCGCATCCCCCGAATGAAACTGTTCGGACCGCCCAGGAGCAGCACGTGCGGACGTAAGGTGTGGCCGCGGGTCAGAACACTTAAATTTTGAAGCACGATGGCCTCAAACAAAGACGCCATCAATTCATCAGGTGGAGTCCCGACTTTCTGGAGGCCGTTGATATCGGTTTCAGCGAAGACGCCGCACTTGCCGGCTACTTTATGGAGCTTGATGCCCTGGTATTTCTGATTAGCGAGCTCGACCACCGGAATCTTCAGCTTGGCATTGATCTTGTCTATCACGGCACCGGTGCCGCCCGCGCATTTGTCGTTCATAGACGGGATTTTCTTCTTGCGGCCGGTATCATCATCGTCCTTGAAGACGATGATTTTCGCGTCCTGGCCGCCCAGCTCGATTACGGAGTAGACCTCCGGATGCATCTTTTCGACGGCGAGCGAAACGGCCGTAACCTCCTGCACGAACTTCGCGCCGATCTGTTCAGCGATCGTTCCGCCGCCCGAACCGGTGAGGAACATGCGGGTGTTATGCCGATTCACTCCGAGGTCCGTCTCGAAGCGCTTCAGGAACTCCAGCGTCTTTTCGGGCTGTTTGGTTTCGTGACGCTGGTAATCCTGCCAGAGCACTTTGTCCGTGGCCGCGTCAACCACGACTGCCTTGACCGTCGTCGAGCCTACGTCGAGGCCGACGAAAAACTTGGTGTGATGGTCGTGCGGCTTTTGCGCGTGGGTGACCCGCGGCTGTGGCGGCAACGGCGTGATCTGTACTAACTGCGGCGTCTTGTGGTCGTGCATTTTGCCCCTCTCTGACGTTGGAAAGATGCTGCGTTTGTCAGGCGTATGTGATGAGTGGGCTTGCCGCTCGTTAATCCCCGGACGTCGCGGGGATTGCAATGCCCTGCACGCGGCGGCGCTTCCAGAGCCGCGTGTCGCGATTGATCCGGTCGTTGACGTGCAGAATAAACTGCGCCGCCGTTCCCGTGACCCCTTCGCGATGCGGCACGTGGTAGAAAGGCCGTCTCAGCTCGGGATGTTCGGCAATATACTCGTGGATCTCCTGGAGGCTCTTACCCGTGGATTTCAGGCACTGCTCGAATTCCGCTTTGGCCTTGACCTTCGCCTCGCCGAGCGCCATCTGCACGCGGCTGTGCGCGTTGACCTCGCCCTCGCCAGAGGTTTCGATCGGGAGGAAGATCATGTCCTTGAACTTGTTGATCACCGCGGATTGCACACCATCCGATTGCGATGACGGCATGCAACCGAACGGCTTGAGTGCGAGCACCATGTGAGCCAGTTTGTGCACGGTGTAGTAGACGTTCTTGCCCACCTCGAGATGGCCCTCGCCTCCTCGTGCGAACTGGTTATAGAAAGGATGGGCGAATCGCGCCAACTCGGTTTGCGGCACGAGCCGGTGAGTGATTCCGCCGAGTTGGTCGATCGTCCGGTGATAGAAGAAGTTCCACATGCGCTCGCCGGCGCCAATACCCCAAAGCTTCTTGCGCAGGCCGATGTAATTCGCGAACTGTTTATTCAGTTGGTACCATTTCGGGCTGCGATGCGGGCGATTGACCGGCCATTTTTCCTTTGCGTGGGCCTTGGCCTGATACATCAGATACGCAACCCAGGTCGCGATAGGCTCGACGAGAACCTGCGCGCCTTCACGCTCCAAGAATTCGAACATGTGGAAATTCCCGTCGCCTTCGGTAATCTGCGCCCAGAATTCGCCTGTAATCTTTACGAGCGGTTTTACGCGCGTGCGATCAACCTCAATCGAATCCAACTTCTCGCGCGCGTTGCGTAAAGCATTCAAATAGTCCTTGCCCCACATATGTTCGTGCCATTTGCCGAAGACGTTAAACGTGTTGCGCAGAATTTTGTTGCTCTTGAATTTGGGCTTCGCCCAGTCGGGCGCCTTCTCTTCGATCTCGAATGATTTGCGGTTCTTGAGGTCGTCGCACAGCCCGTCCACTGCTTCGCGGAAGATCCGGTCCGTCTCGCCTTTATTCACCTCAAACGGCCGGATTTGGTAAATCATGTCGTTGATCACGTCGCCCAGGTGCATCGCGTTCAGCGCTCCGAAGCCGAAATCGACCGTAAACTTCAGCCCTGGCTCGCCTGACGCCGCTTTGATGCCGTCGCTATCCTTAAACAGGAGCACACGGAATCCATCGAACCCGGCGTTCTTCAGCGCGAAGCGGTACTCCGCTTCATACATCCCGAACCGGCATGGCCCGCAGGAGCCGGCCGTGAAAAAGACGTAATTATCCAGAATTTGCTGGCGCGAAAGCCCTTCCTTTTCGAGGAACTGAAGATATTGTACGAGGTTGCCGACGGTAAAATATGTCGGATTGCACTGGCCGTTGTTCCCGAATTCCTTGCCCGTTTGGAACCCGGCGACATTCGGTACGGGAAGCTTCTCGCAACGATAACCGCAGCCCTGGAAAACAGCGCGGATCAAGTCCTCGTGCTTCCAGGTAAAGCCGCCAAACAGAATCGTCACGACACTTCGCTCTTCAGCGGTAAACGCCCTCTCTACGGGCCGATGGAAATGCTGGGGCTCGTCGAGCCCGGCGATTTTTCGCAGACGTGCTCGCTCCGCTTCGAGTGCCTTCCGGATTTCTGATTCGGTTTCGATTTGCAATAGCTTCGTCGCCATCGGTTCCTCCTGCACCTATGTCTTAAGGTGGGTGGAAATCTTAAATAGTGGTGGTGGATCGGGTTGCGCGTTACGTAAAAAAATCCTAAAACGATGTCAAGCGAAAGAAGGTGATAGACAGTTGCTTAAAGAAGTTTAGAGCTCTTTTTGTTTCACGGCCGGCCATACGATTTCCCGAAATGCACCGGGCAGCGGGAGTGTAACCCAACATCCCGGCCGTTGACAATGCAGATTCTAGAATGGGAATGATCTGCACTCCGAATCTAGGGGAGCCGCCCAACGATGCTGCCTGTGAAAATGTCGCGAGGATTGCCTGCTAGCATCGAGTCCTATGAACCTCAGTCGCGGATGTCAGCGGCTGGCAACTCGATCCCTCACGCCTCTATAGTGGGCAATCATCAGAGAAATGCGAAACGGCCTTAGTCAATTCGAGGAGGAGCGCATTCGATTGAATCTGAAGGACTTCGCGGAGTAGCTTGGACCACCGTGTCAAGATAGCGCTCTAGCCGACCGAGCTACGGGCCTATCGTGCGACCTACTGCCGTAATTCTAGCACGCGGCAGAAGTTGCTGAATAGGAATGAAGCCGGCGCACGCTAGCTGAGGAGCGCGGTCGTGTTCGTGACGCACATGCGGCGGACATCGGCCGGGCTGAAACCCGCGTCGAGCATCTTTTGTGCGAACATGCCGAAGCCTTCCGCAACGGGCGGATTGATCGTCTGCCCGAGGTCGGTTGACAGCACGACTCGTTCCGGGCCGACTTTGCGGACGCTATCGAAGTACCCATCCCAGGGGGCTTTGTTCGTGTACATGGTAGTGAAGCAGTGCTCGATCATCGCGCCCAGATCGGCCACTTCGACTTGCTCCTGCGCGGTCATGTTTTGCGACGGAAATTCCGCGTGCGTTACGACGACGCGCTTCAGGCCCATTTCCTTCTTTGCGACTTTCACGAGCGCGTGAATCTCTTTCTTGCTCAAGTGGCCGGTGGCGAGAATCATGTCGTGCTTGCCAATGAGTTCCAGGCACCGCCGGGCTGCGTCGGTGACCTTGCCGCTGCCGTCGAGCACGCTGATCGGCGCGGGCGAAATGCCGGTCGCGGAAAGCTCGCGCTGAATTTTTGCCCAGAATGGAAGTTTGTCGGTGGGCCCATCGCTGCGTCCGGCGGTTTCGTTGGCCGCGTCCACGGTGGGGAACCAGACGATTTTGTTGCCGGAGCGGCCAGCGATTTCGAGCGCAACGGGATTCAGGCCGCCTACGCTGTGATTCAGCGTGATCGCGCCGTACGCGGTGATGCCGGGGCTCGCCTTTGTGACCACTTTGGCGCGCTCGTAGGTGGGCGCATAGTGCGACTTCAGCACGAAGCCCTTGAGCTTGTGCGCGAGGAATTCCTTGGCGAGATCGAGATCGTCAATGCGGCGCGCGATCACGTCCGGCGCCACATGAACCTGGATGTCGTAGGCGCCTTCGATGGCCTGCCAGGCGGCGTCTGAAACTAGGATTGGTGCAGCAGCGGTTTCTACAGCCATGATGGCGTTGTCCTTTGAGCTTTCAGTTAGTTTTCACGAGCGGCAAATAATATACCCTACCGGACTGCGATTTTTCGCGAGAAAGCTTTTCAAGCCGGGCGGGGTGCGCCACGTCCTTTTCTAGAGCGGCTGCCCGGCAAGCCACGAAGCGCCGCGCACGTAGAGCGCTTCGACCTCCGGGCCGGTCAGGCCGGGCATGTCCATCTTGATCTTGTAGCCGATTTGCGTTTGCAGGTAGGCGAGATGGCGGTAGCCTTCGCGAAACGACATCAGGAGTTTTTGATCGAGACTGAGTTTCGCAGCCGGGTCCACGGGGTCCATGCGGTCCTTTTCGTAAATGGGCTGGCGAAGCACCAATCCCCAGCGCCCGGCGCGCTTCTCCCAGAAGTCAACGAAGCGGCCGGTGCACACAACGTCGCAAACGACGTCGTGAACCGGAGCGCGCTGCGAGATGGTCATCTTGGTCTGCGACAGCGCGCGGTTACCCTTCACCTCGATCGAGCTGCCGCCGAGGAAATGCAGAATGCGCACACCCTTGGCGAACCCTTGCTTGCTCATTTCGATGAATTGATCGGCGGTGCCCTGCGTCCAAGTGGCCATCATGACGCCGTCGTCGTGCCAGAGCCCGCGGAATTTTTCCCACTGCAGCGCGTCGCGCCAAACAACCCAGTTTTCAACCATTTCGCGAATCGTTATGCGCTCGGCCATTTCGTCGGTCATCGGAACTCCTGCGTATTGAACTACCGCCCACGATTCGAAGCACAGGAGAGTTTACACCGATTCGACATTTCGGACTGAGCCTGGAGCTTCGCCGGTCGCGAGCGGTTCTTCGGTTTGGGAGAGTTCATGGACGGTGGCTATCGATTAATCTGACGAGGAAGTGGACCGTCGCGTGGCGAAACGTTCTGCAAGTGCCGAGAGAACCCAAGCCCAGCCGTCCTTGTGTTGGCGCCCCATCTCGTCGTCGGGAACACCTGCGTGACGCAGCGTAACCTCGGTTTCGTCTCCGCGCGCTTCCATCGTGACGGTTACGACGGACTCAGCGCCCTTCGTCCCCTCGGACATCCATGTGTACTCGGCGCGGCTGGGCCGACTGATCTGCAGAAAGCGTCCGTAATGGGGCCAGGTGCGTCCTTCATGTTTCACAGCAAGGTAGAAGAGGCCATCCACAACCGGATTCATGATCAGGGTCTCCGCACCGAACCACGGGCCGCCGGGACTTTTCGGGTCCATCCAGACATCGAAGACCTTCTCGGCTGATGCGGGAATCGTGCGAGAAACAGTGACCTCCGTAAGTTTCATGGCGATTTCTCCTTATTTGTGGCAAAGAATTTCTCAAGACGGTCGAGGCGCGCGTTCCAAAACTCTTCGTATCTCAGGATCCACCGTGTCACGGCACGCATGGGATCTGGGGACAATTCAAGAGTGTTGTTACGACCACGGCGAGTGCGCCGTACCAGTCCGGCGCCTTCGAGCACTCTCACGTGCTTGCAAAATCCGGTGAGCGACATCCGGAAGGGCTGGGCAACGTCGGAAATTCGCGCAGGCCCGCGCGCGAGCCGTTCGATGATCGCCCGACGCGTGGGATCGGAAATGGCCGCGGCCACACGATCGATCTGGGTTGTGTGATGCTGAACCATATGGTTCAGCATAATTCAGAGCCAATCATCTTGTCAATTCGTTCCTCAAGCGCTAGCGTGTGTCGTCCCGATGGCCACTCATTCTGCTAAGACTCCCATTGAAACGCGCAATCGCCCGAAGCGCTGGTACGCGCAGTTTTGGGTTTACGTGTTCGTCGGGATGGTGGTCGGGATCATTCTAGGTAAGTTTGATCCGAGCCTCGGCGTGCGCATGCAACCGCTGGGCGATGCCTTCATCAAGTTAATTCGCATGCTGATCGCGCCGATCATTTTTTGCACCGTGGTTCACGGGATTGCGCGAATGGCCGATTTGGCGCGAGTCGGGCGCGTCGCTCTGAAAGCGATTATCTATTTCGAGGTGCTTACGACCGTCGCGCTCGTTATCGGCCTCGCCGCCGTGAACATTTGGAAGCCCGGGCGCGGGATGAACGTGAATCTCGCGCACATTGACTCGTCCGGCGTGCAGACGTACGTGGCGCACCCGGAAAGCGCGAGCGTGGCACAGTTTCTGACGAACATCATCCCGAATACATTTGTCGGAGCATTTACCGAAGGAAACGTTCTGCAGGTACTGCTCATTTCCGTGCTCTGCGCGTTTGCACTCACCCAAGTTGGCGAGCGCGGGAAACCGATTGTGGATTTCATTGAAGCCGCATCGCAAATGCTGTTCAAGATCGTCGCTATCGTGATGTGGGCCGCGCCGATTGGCGCATTTGGGGCGATCGCTTATACCGTTGGCAAATTCGGCGCGGGCTCGTTGGTGTCGCTGGGCAAGCTGCTGGGCGGATTCTACGTGACCTGCCTGATCTTCGTATTCGGTGTGCTGTGGCCGGTCGCGCACTCGTGCGGATTCAGTATTTTCAAGCTGATCCGGCACATCCGCGAAGAGCTATTGATCGTTTTCGCGACGACCTCCTCCGAAACGGTGCTGCCCCAATTGATGACCAAGCTGGAAGATCTCGGTTGCGAAGAGAGCATCGTAGGGCTGGTGATACCCACGGGCTACTCGTTCAATCTGGACGGGACTTGCCTCTACCTCGCGACGACGGCCGTTTTTTTGTCACAGGCTACGAATACACCGATGAATCTTTGGCAGCAGCTGGGGCTTCTGGCTGTGCTGCTGTTGTCGTCGAAGGGCGCCGCTGGCGTTGCCGGCGCGGCTTTCGTGGTGTTGGCGGCGACAATCGCCTCGACGGGAACGATTCCGGTCGCCAGCGTTGCGCTGGTGCTGGGAATTCACAGACTGATGTCGGAAGGCTTGACGCCCACGAATGTGGTGGGCAACGCCGTCGCTACGATTGTGGTCGCGAAATGGGAGAACGCGCTCGACGTCGAGCAGCTCTCGTCCGTTCTCGATGGGAAGCTGGAAGCCGCAGCTCGCTGAGAGTCGAGCGAGGACGCTAGGCTTTTGAGCTGGCCGCCGAGCGATTGAGAATGTGCTCGAGCTTGTCCAGGACCAGCATTGCGGTGCAGCATTGCGCGACGCTGGCGTTCGGCTCGCGCTTTTCCTTGATGGCCGCAAAGAACTCGCGGTCCTGCAGTTCGATACCGTTCATCGAAACATCCACATGGGACAGATCAATCTTCTTGTCCTCGCCGTCCACAAGATCGTCGTAATAGGCCTGGAACGTGCCGTTATCGCAGATGTAGCGGAAGCGCGTGCCGAGCGGGCCTTTGTTGTTGAACGACAGCGAGAGCGTGCAGATCGCGCCCGATGGAACTTTCATCACGATTCCCATGTCCATGGCGATCTTTAGCTCGGGGTGCAGCGGACCCTGCACGGCGTAACAATCGGAAACCAACTCGCCGGTCTGATATTGGAACAGGTCCACGGTGTGGCAGGAGTGGTGCCACAGCAGGTGATCGGTCCAGCTTCTGGGCTGGCCTGCCGCGTTCATGTTCGTGCGACGGAAAAAATAGGTCTGCACGTTCATCTGCTGAACCTTCAGCTCACCGGCCGTGATCTTCTTGTGAACGTACTGGTGGCTGGGGTTGAAACGGCGCGTGTGGCCCCCCATGCAAACCACGCCGGTTTCCTTCTGCACTTTCACCAGCCGTTCGGAATCCGCCAGGGTATCCGCTATGGGAATCTCGATTTGCACGTGTTTTCCGGCGCGCATGCACTGCACGCCCTGTTCGGCGTGCATCCCGGTGGGTGTCGCAAGGATCATGGCTTCGAGGCCGGGCTGTTTCAGGCTTTCGCCGAGGTCACCGGTAAAATGGGGAATTTTGAACCGCTTCGCGACTTCCGCGGTCGTGGTCTGGTTTCCGCCGGTCAGGGTGATGACTTCGATGCCCGGAATAACGGTGAGGGCCTCCAAATGCTTGACGCCGAAAGCGCCTTGTCCCGCAACGCCAACCTTCATATGCTTGCCCTCGCTTGAAGTCGAAAGAATTCGCCGGATTTCGAGCGGAATTTTCGTCTGGAAAATCCGAACCTGAGGCGCCCCGACACGCCGCAGGCCCAATCACTTCGCTATGGAACCGCCGCCAGTTAGTGCGATGCGGTGTTCGGCTGCCCGATTTCGCTTTTTGCCGCGCGCAACTTCCGCAGCTCGGCGTGAATCCGGATCACGGCCATCCACATCCCCAGAGGATGGGCGCCCGCCTCCACCAGCGGATGAACTTGCCCGTCGCGGAATTTCTCGATGTCGTCGTCCTGCAACGTCTCGAGAACCTTGGCTTCCTCCGTGGTCATGCCGTATTCCTTCGCCACAGAAGGAAGATCGTGAATCAGCCGGAGCCGCAGGTCCCGCTTGAAGCGGCTGTCGTAGAGAACCTTGTTCAGTTTGTAAGCCGCCACGGTGGGGTGCTTATAGAATTCGTAGCCGCCCTTGAATTCGTATTTCTTGGCAGCCTCTTGGCCTTCCTTGGACGGGCCCGTGCCCTTGAGCGGGAGGAAGCGCATGACCGCATGGCCGTGATGCCACGTCGGCTGGTAGGTGACCAGCTCGCCCGGCTGATTGCCGATCGCGCCGAACATAATCATCCACGAGAGCATTTCCGTGTTGCCGACCTCGTCGAATTGCTCGTTGGTCATGTTGATAAGCACGTCGTGATTGCCCTTTTCCATTTGCGAGATGGCCCAGTAGTCGAAATCAAAATCAGGTTTGGGGTATTTCCATGTGCCGGGAAAGTGCGACATTCCGCCGCTGGCCACGATCGCGACCCTCTCAGGACGAGCCGCGATTACCTTCGCAATCGCTCTCCCCAGCTCCGCGCAACGCTTCCCGGTTGGCAGGGGCGGAAGATACGCGTTGACGAAAATCGGTACTACCGGAATCGGGCGCTTCTCGATCACCCATTCGTAGACAGCCGCGAACGCGTGCCCGAGGACAGCGTCCTGCGAGTAGCCCAGGTCGAAGCCTGCCGACATGAGCTTGTCGAGGAGGTCTTCGGCCAACCCCTGGTGGATGGGCAGATCGTATCTCCGGCCGGCAAATTCAGCGTGGGAAAACTCACCCGACAGAATCGCGAATGTGGGCACGGAACTCAGGAAGAACGTCTCGAGATGGTCGCTGCCGATCACGATGACGGCATCGGGCTTCGACTCCTCGAGCTCGCGCCCAATCTGGCGCATCGCCGCAATATCGGCGTCGAGTTGCTTGGGATCTTCGCTTGGTGGACGATCGAAAAGCTGCGGGGCGTGCACGGTGGCAAATGCTGAGACAATCTTACCCATGTCTAATTACCTCATTTCTGGACTCTTCGAACGCGCCTCAGTCGTTCTGTATTACCCAAACCTCATGCCGCACGGCATCGCGCGGGCGCGAAACGGATGCCTTGATTGTTGCGGAATCCAGCGGAGTTCGTCAAGGGGAACCATCCCCGGGTCCGGCCCGGCGGGAAGACAGCGTTTCACGTCGTCAGCGGATCGGCCTTTTCGACATCAATCCCGAGATCTTTGATTGCCTGTTGAACCAACGAGGCCTGAATTTTCCCTTCGCGCAGCAATTCATGGAGCGTGGCCAAGGTGATGAAGCGCGCGTCCACCTCAAAGAAGTTGCGCAGAGACTCCCTGCTCTCGCTGCGGCCAAATCCGTCGGTACCGAGCGAGGCCAGCCGCCGTGGCATCCACTGGCTCACCATATTCGGTAGCGCCTTCAAATAATCCGTGGCGGCTACTAGAACTCCCGGGGCTTCAGCGAGGCACTGGGAAACATATGGCACGCGGGGTTTGTCAGATGGGTGCAGCAAGTTCCAGCGCTCTGTCTCGATCCCGTCGCTATAGAGGGCTTTGTAACTCGTAACGCTCCAGACGTCCGCGGCGACGCAGTATTTCTCCGCCAGAATGTCCTGTGCCTTCAGAACCTCACGAAGAATGGAACCGCTTCCGAAAAGCTGAGCGCGAAGCTTCGATTTGCTATCGCTCGCGGCCTTGAATCGGTACATGCCCTTCAAAATTCCCTCGCGGGATCCGGCAGGCATCGGCGGCATCGCGTAAGGCTCGTTCATCACGGTGATGTAGTAGAAGATGCTTTCGCCCTTGTGGTACATCCGGTCAATTCCGTCTTCGATGATCACGGCGAGTTCGTAGGCGAACGCCGGATCGTAGGCTTGCAGCGTGGGGATGGGAAGCGCGAGCACATGGCTATTGCCGTCCTGATGCTGCAGGCCTTCCCCGGCCAGCGTGGTTCGTCCGGCCGTGCCTCCCAGCAGGAAACCGCGGCACCTGGTGTCAGCGGCAGCCCAGATCAAATCGCAGACACGCTGCAGGCCGAACATCGAATAGAAAATGAAAAACGGAATCGTGTTAATGCCGTGGGTGGCGTAGGCGGAACCGGCGGCGATAAAAGAGGACATCGAACCGGCTTCCGTGATGCCTTCCTCGAGGATTTGGCCGTCCTTGGCTTCCTTGTAATAGAGTAGCGTGTTCATGTCCACGGGCTCGTAGAGCTGCCCCTGGCTGCTGTAGATTCCGACCAGCCGAAACAGGGACTCCATGCCAAACGTGCGCGCTTCGTCCGGAACGATGGGCACAACCAACTTGCCAATTTCCGGGTCGCGAAGCATTTTCCGCAGCATTCCGACGAAGGCCATCGTGGTGGAAACCTCGCGGCCTTCGCTTCCCGTCAAAAACTCTTCGAATAGCTCTCCGTGTTTTCCCACCAGCGGCTTCGAGCGAACGCTGCGTCGCGGCATATAGCCGCCCAGCTCTTTGCGCCGAGCGCGGAGATACTGTATCTCGGGACTGTCGTCCGGCGGCCGGTAGAACGGCACCTCGGCGAATTGTTCTTCCGTGAACGAAAGGCCAAAGCGCTCGCCGAAATTGCGGAGCGTATCTTCGTCAACCTTCTTCTGCTGGTGGGTGACGTTGCGGCCTTCGCCGGCTTCACCGAGGCCATAGCCTTTGATCGTGCGAGCAAGGATAACGGTTGGAGAGCCCTTGTGTTCGACCGCTGCCTTGTAGGCTGCGTAAACTTTCTTTGGATCGTGTCCGCCCTGGCGCAGGGCGTGAAGCTTCTCGTCCGGAATATTCTCGACCATCTTGAGAAGCCGGGGATCCCCGCCGAATACATGCTGCCGGATGTAGGCGCCCGACTCGACGATGAGTTTTTGGTATTCTCCGTCAACCATTTCCCCGAGGCGCTTGGCGAGCAATCCATCAACATCCTGCTCGAAAAGCGGATCCCAGTCCGAACCCCAGATGACCTTGATGACGTTCCAGCCGGCGCCGCGGAATGCAGCTTCCAGTTCCTGAATGATGCTGCCGTTGCCTCGCACGGGTCCATCCAGGCGCTGAAGATTGCAGTTGATGACGAAAATCAGATTGTCGAGATGTTCGCGGGAGGCGAGAGTGATTGCGCCGAGAGCTTCGGGTTCGTCCGTCTCGCCGTCGCCCAGGAACGCCCAAACCTTCGCGTCGGTGACCGGCTTGAGGCCCCGATCTTCGAGATAGCGGTTAAAGCGAGCCTGATAAATCGCCATGATCGGGCTGAGGCCCATCGAGACAGTGGGGAATTCCCAGAAGTCCGGCATCAGCCACGGGTGCGGATACGATGACAGTCCGCCTCCGGGCTTTAGCTCGCGGCGGAAATTCTGGAGTTTTTCGGCCGACAGACGGCCCTCGACGAACGCGCGCGCGTACACGCCCGGCGCTGCGTGGCCCTGGAAATAAACGGTGTCGCCTTCGAACTCGTCGGTGCGCGCCCGGAAGAAATGATCGAACCCCATCTCGAACAAAGTCGCGACCGAACCGTAGGTCGAGATGTGACCGCCGATATTGTGTTCCTCGCGATTCGCTCGGACCACCATGGCCAAAGCGTTCCAACGGACGAGGCTTTTGATCTTTCTTTCGATTTCCTGATCGCCAGGCAACGCGGCCTGCTGGCTTACGTGGATCGTATTTACGTAGGGAGTGTTCGCGGTAAACGGAACTTGCACACCGGAAGCCAAAGCTCTGTTGCGGATTTCCTGCAGGATCCTGGACGCCTGTCCAGGCTTGCCGTTCGCTACGACCGCGTCAAATGACTCAATCCATTCCCAAATCTCTTCGAGTTCATCGACATCTGTTGGAGGAACTACAGGACGCACGACCATGTTGATTTAACTCTCCACAATTGGATTCCCAAATGATCCGTTCTCAATGTTCGTCACAAACATTATAAACCCATTTCTAGCGCGGGGCTCGTCAATGCGCATCAAAAGGAGCTATCGCTGCAATAGATAAAAAGAAGTGTTCGTCACCGGGCCGGACGTCGGCGGCGACGGTGCGGCGGAACTATCCCTGTCGAAGTTTGTGGCCGGCGAGGTTGCCCAAGCCATCGTACGCGGCGTATTTGTACATTTCGGAAAGCGTCGGATAGTTGAATACGAAGTTGATGAAGAGATCGAGTGTCCCACCGGACTCGAGGACCATCATTCCCAAGTGAATCAGCTCGGTGGCATTTTCGCCGATGATGTGGACTCCGAGCAGCTGGCGATCGCTGCGCCGGAACAGCAGCTTCATCAGGCCCGTGGCATCTCCCGCGATCAGGCCGCGGGCGTTGTTCTCGTAATGGGCGCGCCCGACTACGTAGTCAATTTTCTTTTCCTTGCAGGTTTCTTCCGATTCACCGACAGCCGAAATTTCCGGTATCGTGTACACGCCCATGGGAAGCATCGAGGCCAGGCGCTCTTTGTAGTGGAAGTCGAACGCGTGGCATACGGCGACGCGCCCCTGCTCCATCGAAGTGGAGGCTAGCGCAGGGAAACCGATCACGTCGCCCGCTGCATATACGGAAGGAACGGCTGTCTGATAAAACTCGTTCACTTCCACATAGCCGCGCTTGTTCACCGCCAGGCCGGCCTTTTCCAAATGCAATTCATCCACCGCACCGCGCCGGCCCGCCGCGAAGAGAGCAGTTTCCATCTCGATCGCGTGGCCCGAAGGCATCTGGATGCGCACGCCCTGCTTGGTGCGTTCGATCGGTCCCATGCGCTCGCCGAGGAAAAACTTCACACCAAGTCCGGCGAGGCGGACGCGGAGCGCTTCGGACAATTCTGCATCCAGAAACGGCAGCACGCGGTCCCGCCCGTCCACCAGCGCGACTTCGACTCCCAGTGCGGTAAATATCGAGGCATACTCGCATCCGATGACGCCGCCACCCACGACGACGAGGCTTCGCGGAATGCGTCCCATCTTCAATATCGAGTCGGAATCGAAAATAGTCTCGTCGTCAAAAGGTATCTCCGCGGGCCGGTGGGGGCGCGAACCCGTTGCAATCAGGATCGCCTCGCCGCGCAGTTGAATGATTTCACTTTTCGACGTTTTGACGGCAACGGTGTGTGCGTCCACGAACGACGCAGTTCCCTGAATCAGCTCAATGCCATGCGCGGCCAGATTGGCGCGGATCTTTTCGCGCTCCATCTCGACGAGGACGTCCTTGCGATGCATGAAATTCTTGACCGTCAGGCCTTCGCGAAGCGAGTAATCAATTCCGTAAAGCCCGCGCTGCTTCAGGCCCGAAAAGTAGAGCGCGGATTCGCGGAGAATTTTGCTGGGAAGCGTGCCCGTATTGATGCAGGCGCCGCCGAGATCGGAACCCGACTCGACCACGGCGACGCGCTTGCCGAAATAGGCGGCCTGCGCCGCACCCTTTTCACCTGCCGGTCCGGAGCCGATCACCACCAAGTCAAATTGCTGCACGGTTCACCTCAGGAGGGCGTTTGCCTGCTGCGTCTGACGCGCGAATCGCTGCGCGCTGCAGGAAAACGCGGAAGGGTTTGATCGCGAGCTTCTGTTCATTTCCTGTTTGGCAGGAGTACTCTACCGCAAAACCATAGGCAGAAAGCCGCGAAAGTCTGTGATTCCGGCACTAATTGTAAATGTTGGGGACGGTCGCCGTCATCTTTCGTGACGCGCGTGATGGACTTGCCGAAGGGGATTTGCTATATCCTCATGGGTCACGGATAGCGATAACCGAGATTGATTCCGCCGCAGGAATGAACGACCCTCTGTACGGGAGAGTCACGTTGATCTTCGATGGGTTGCGCGAAATCCAACAGCGATTCGGTTACCTGCCTGCGGACGCATTGAAAGAATTGGCGAAAAAGACCGACGTCCCCCTGTATCGCTTGCACGGAGTCGCCAGTTTTTACCCGCACTTTCGCCTCACGCCGCCGCCTAAAGCCGACGTCTGCGTCTGCCAGGATATGTCGTGCCATATCCGCGGCGCCGACAAGTTGAGCGCAACCCTCAAAGAGCGTCTCAAGAATCTCAGCTCCGCGGAGGTAACTATACGCGGCATTTCCTGCCTCGGGCGCTGCGATCAGGCACCCGCGGTCGCCGTCAACGACCGCATCTTTACGCGCCTCACCGAATCGCAAATCGAGGAAATGGTTCGCGACGTGGTCACCCACGGCGCGCAGCCCGAACCCGTGCCTTCGCAACGGGGAATCCGGTGCGCCTCAGATCCATACGCCGCGCCGGACGAGCGCTACGCGGTCGTCCGGCGCCTCGTGCAATCGCGCGATTGGAACTCCGCCTTTGAAGTGCTAAAGGTCTCGGGCCTTCGAGGCCTGGGCGGCGCGGGATTTCCAACGGAGTCCAAATGGCAGCTGGTTCGCCAGCAGCCCGGCCCCGAGAAATACATCGTGTGCAATGCCGACGAAAGCGAGCCGGGCACCATCAAGGACCGCTTTATCCTTACCAACATCCCGCACCTGGTCATTGAAGGCATGATCCTCGCCGGCCTGCTCACCGGCGCGCAGAAAGGCATCCTCTACATCCGCCACGAATACGACGAGCAGGAAAAAATCCTGCACGACGAAATCGTGCGCTGCAAAAGCGAAGGTTTCATCGGCCCCAGCGTCCTCGGCAGCGAATTGTCCTTCGACCTCGAGCTTTTCGTCAGCCCTGGCGGCTACATTTGCGGAGAAGAAAGCGCGCTGCTGGAAGCTATCGAAGGCAAGCGCGCCGAGCCGCGCAACAAGCCTCCGTTTCCGGTCACGCACGGCCTTTGGAACAAGCCCACGGTCATTAACAACGTGGAGACCTTCGCCAACGTCCCGGCGATCCTCGTGCGCGGCGTTGATTGGTACAGAGAGCAGGGCGCAAACGGTTGCGCTGGACTGAAATTCGTCGGCGTCAGCGGGCACGTTGCCAATCCCGGCGTCTTCGAAGTTCCCATGGGCACCACACTCAACGACCTGATCTTCAATCATGCCGGAGGCATTCCCGGCGGCAAAAAACTGAAAGGCTTCGCGCCCTCGGGCCCGTCTTCGGGTTATTTGCCCGCGTCCATGGCCGATGTAAAACTCGATTTTAAGGCGCTCGCCGATGCCGGCTCCATGATGGGCTCCGGCGCCGTCGTCGTCTGCGACGAAAGCGCATGCATGCTCGACATGGCGCTCAACTCCACAAAATTCTTCCGCAACGAATCGTGCGGCAAATGCGTTCCCTGCCGCGTCGGCTCGCAAAAGCTGGTTGATCTGCTCAGCGGCTGGACGCAGGGCCGTGGCGTGTCCGCCGATATCACGCTGATTGACGAGCTTTCCGACGCCTTGCGCCTTACTTCGATCTGCGGTCTCGGCCAGGTTGTCCCTGCTCCGATCAGCTCGGTCCTGAAGCATTTCCGCGAAGAAGTGGAAGCGCACATCACGCGTCGCAAATGCCCTGCTGGGGTTTGCGGCAGGTCCACTGCCGCCCATGTGAACGCCGCGAGGCGCGCATGAGCGCTGCCGCGACAATCGAACTCACCATTGACGGCAAGAAAGTCGCCGTCCCCGCGGGCACGTCCGTCTTCGACGCCGCCCGCATGAACAATATCGCCATCCCCACGCTCTGCCACCAGCAGAATGAAATTCCCGTCGGCGTCTGCCGTCTCTGTGTAGTGGACGTCGGCGCTCGCGTTTTTACCGCGTCCTGCGTCCGTCCCGCCGAAAACGGTATGGTCGTGAACACCTCGTCCGAAAAAGTGCTGCGCGCCCGCCACACGCTGGTGGAAATGCTGATGGCGAACCATCCTTCGCCCTGCGCCCGGCAGGAGCAATCCGGCGATTGCGAGCTCGAAATGCTCGCGAAGCAGGAAAAAATCACGCACCCGCGCTTCTCCAAGCGCGACACCGGCCGCTCCAAAGACGATTCCTCGATGAGCATCGCGGTGGATTTTGACGCCTGCATCTTGTGCGACCGCTGCATCCGCGGTTGCGGCGAGATTCGCGAGAATTTCGTCCTCGGTCGCATGGGCAAAGGCACGCATACCGGAATCGCCTTCGACGACAACGAACCCATGGGCGAATCCTCCTGCGTCTCCTGCGGCGAGTGCATGGTCTCCTGCCCCACCGGCGCGCTCACCAACAAAGTCGCCACGCGCACGGCGCTCGGCAGCGGGCCCGAATTCGAATCGGTCACGCCCGAGGAGCTCCAGGCGCTTCCGGTTTTCAAGGGCGTCTCTGGAACTTTTCTGAATTTGAACAAGGGCGCTGTGGTGAAGCGCCATTTCCGTAAGGGCGAAATCATTTGCCGCGAAGGCGAATACGGCTCGACCGCGTTCTACATTGTTGAAGGCAGAGCACGGGTTTCCATCTCGACGCCGATGGCGCATGTGAAAACGCAGACCGGCATCAGGAAATTTATCGGCAAGCTATCAAGCTCGCTCGCGCAGCGCAGCGGCGATCGCCGCGAGGAAGAGGCCGACCAGCGCTGGATTCCCATTGATGCGCCGATAGATCTCAGCTACGACAATCCCGTGGCGGAACTGGGGCCGGGAGATCTCTTCGGCGAGATGACCTGCATGAGCCTCTATCCGCGCTCAGCGACGGTTCGCGCGGAAACCGATTGCACAATGCTCGAGATGCTGCGCAACGTGCTCGACATCATGCAGCGCAACAAGAATTTCCGCGCGCAGCTCGACAAGTCCTATCGAAAGCGCGCGCTCGATAGCCATCTGCGCTCCGTGCCGGTGTTCGCCGGACTGACCGACGAATTTATCGGCAGCCTGCGTGAATCCGTCGAGCTCGTCCGGTACGGGCCCGGCCAGGTAATCTGCCGCCAGGGCGAGCCGGCCGACAGCTTCTATCTCGTGCGAATCGGCTTCGTGAAAGTGTCGCAGCAGCATCCGGGCGGCGACATGGTGCTCGCGTATCTATCGCGCGGCGATTATTTCGGCGAAACCGGCCTGCTGACGGGCGATGTTCGCACGGCTACCTGCACCGCGCTCGACCACGTGGAGCTGGTCCGCATCGGCGCTGTGGACTTCGACCGCATGATGGCGCAGTTTCCCGTAGTGCGCCGCAAGCTCGAAACCGTGGAGCACGAGCGCGCGGAGATGAATCGCCAGCGGCTCTCGGTGGTGCAGAGCGTCCCGCTCGATAATTTCCTGGCGCAGGGCTTGATGGAAGCGCAAAGCCTGCTGCTTCTCGATCTAGACAGCTGCACGCGCTGCGACGCATGCGTGCGGGCCTGCGCCGACGCGCACGACGGCGTCACGCGGCTGATCCGCGAGGGGTTGCGATTCGACCACTATCTGGTGGCGACTTCGTGCCGACAGTGTCTCGACCCGCTGTGCATGGTCGGCTGCCCGGTGGGCTCGATCCGCAGGCGCAATTCGCTCGAAGTGATTATCGAGGATTGGTGCATCGGCTGCGGGCTGTGCGCCGAAAATTGCCCGTACGGCAATATCAATCTCCATCCGTTCAACGTGATGGAGGATGTTCCGGGACAGCCAGGACGAAAAGTCGCGATGGTGAAGCAGAAAGCCACGTCGTGCGATTTGTGCACCGACCACGCGGAGCCGAGTTGCGTGTATGCGTGCCCGCACGATGCGGCCCATCGCGTGGACCCGCGGAAGTTTTTTGCGGAGTTACTCGGGCAGGCGCCCGGCATCGCGCAGAAGCCTTAGAAATGAAACTCTTGGCCTGATGATTCCACAAACGTGCACATAGACCGCACACACAGAAAATGGCTGGCGGCCTCGCTCATCATTTTGGGCGCGGCGACGGCCGTCTACATCCCGTACGCCGTGCGTTCGCCGGCGGGTCCGCGCGGCGGCAGCCCTATCGGACTTGCGTTTGCAATTATCGGCTCCGCTTTCATGGTGTTTGCGGGACTATTAGCCTGGCGCAAGAAAGTTCCTATCATGCGGATCGGCCGCGCGCAGGCGTGGATGCGCGGCCATTTGTGGCTCGGGCTTTTGAGTCTGCCGATCATTCTGTTTCACGCCGGATTTCATTTCGGCGGCCCACTGACGAGCGTATTGATGGCGCTGCTCATCACCGTTGTTGCTAGCGGGGTTTTCGGCGCTATCCTGCAGAACTACCTGCCCAATGTGATGACCGTGGAAGTACCGTCGGAGACCATCTTCGATCAGATTGACCATGTCCGCGGTCAATTGATCACGGACGCCGATGGCCTGATGGCTGGCGCGGTATCAGCGGCGTCCAGTGAAAAGGAAGCCGCGCCGCTCACCAGCTTTTATCAGCGCGAATTACGCCCTTTCCTGGAAGGTCATGTCGCGCGGCAGCAATTGCTCTCCGATCGCGGTCGAGCGCGAACCGCATTCGAGGGGCTTCGCGTGATGGTGCCCGCCGGACTGCAGGAAGCTACCAACAAACTCGAGCAGATCTGCGAGGAGGCGCGCCAGTTGCGCCTTCAAACGCGCTTGCACCACTGGCTGCACGGCTGGTTGATGCTGCACATACCGTTGTCGTTCGCATTGCTGCTGCTTGGGTGCGTGCACGCGATCATGGCTTTACGTTACTGAGGCGAGGGCGCGACGATTCGTGCTCGGCGGGGAGCGTGCCCCTCGCATTTCTGTGACACTTTATGGGGGCCGCTCTTCTTTGTTTCCAACCACTTACGCAAGAAATTACGTGGCACGGTGTGTCACTTAATTTGTGATTTGCGCGAGGTCACCAGATACAGGTGCACCCGGATCTATTGGCAATGTTCCCATTTGGGACAGACAAGCTATGAGCGGCCCAAAGCGCATCCATACAGAGCGCGCCCCGGCCTGGAGTACGGAACCTTTTCAGCTTTCAAAGAACAACCAGTTCTCGTCAAGAGAGCGGACGGCGTTTGCCCGTCGCTGCCAAGCTGGCAGGTTGGGAAGCGGGTGTCTACTGACCATTCGTTCAACTTCCGTACAACGCCACGACCTGTACTTTTCGGACGAGAGATGACGCCAAGCATTCCGGCCGGAATCACGGCGACCAATTCCCGGCGGTTTAACAATTACTTCGATTTCATTACGTAGACGCCATCCCAATCCGATTCCGGCGCATTTTCCAGATACTCCAGCGCGCGCTGCAGGAAAACCCGCGTGGGACCGTCCTCCGGGAAGCTGCCAAGCAGCTGGCCGAATTGCGCGGCGGCTTCCTGCCAGTTTTGGCTTCGGTAAGCGGCCATGGCGCTCTCAAATTGAGTCAGCAGCGACTCGTATTTGGCGCGTTCGCCCGCGACGTCCAGCAACTCATAAATGTTCACTGGATGGTGCTTGCCCTTTACTTTGATCTTGTCCAGCTCACGGCAGACGAATTTCCCGGCGACGGCGTTGTAGGTGCTTTCGCTGATGACCACTTGAATCTGATATTGCTTGGTGATGCCTTCGAGGCGCGATGCAAGATTGACGTTGTCGCCCATCACGGTCCAGGCGAGGCGCCTGGCGGAGCCCATTCGACAGAAGTTCACCTCGCCCGTATTTAGACCGATGCCGATGGCGATGGGCGGGCGGCCTTCAGATTCCCACTTCGCGTTCAGCTTCGCGAGCTCGCTCACCATCCGTAAGGCACAGGAGCAGGCACGGAAGGCGTGGTCCTCCAGCGGAACAGGCGCGCCCCAGAAGGCCATGACGGCGTCGCCGATGTACTTATCAAGCGTGCCGTAGGTGGAAAAGAGCGTCTCAGTCATCGTCGTGAGGTATTCATTGAGCAGGAGAACGAGAGCGTCGGGCGTGAGGCCCTCGGAAATCGTCGTAAATCCACGGATGTCACTGAAGAGCACGGTCAGTTCCATCAGCTCGCCGCCGGGGCGAAGATACTTCTGCGGATCCTTTTCGATAAGCGCGATGACGGCTGGTGGAACCACCTGCGAGAAGCTCTTGCGAATCGTTCGCTTTGCGCGCTCCTCGAAAATCATGCGGTAGCTCGTGATCGCCGCGTAGTTGGCCACTAGAGTTCCCGCCGGAATCACAAAGCTGAGCCACCGCCCCTGCTGCGCGAAGCTGAAATAAACGTACCAGGCGAATCCCGCCAGTCCCAAGAGCACCAGAATTGTGGAATAGAGCGGCGGGACGCGGCTGAATAAAAATCCAAAGGCAAGTCCAAAAACCAGAATGAAACCAATATCAATCATCTCCTCGTCAAACCCACGGGTGAGGAAGCTGCGGCCTCGTTCCTGGTCATGCAACACGTTGTCTATGATGTTGGCGTGTATTTCCACCCCCATATACGGGTCGCCGCCAACCTGAAAGGGCGTGTTGCGGATATCTCCGATAGCTTTGGCGGTTGCGCCCACGAGCACGATCTTGTCCTTGAAAGTCTCCGGCGAAACCGCGCCGCTCATCACGTCCCACATGGAATAGTGCGCATACGTTCCGTAAGGCCCCGCGTAGTTGATGATCGCAGTGCCGTCATGGGAGGGTCGCAGCAAATGCCGGCCGAATTTAATTTGCTCCAGGCCGTTGCTGGCAAAATCGAGCTCAATGTCCTGGTCGGGAATCTTTTCGTATTCGCGGACCACCTGCAGGGCTAGCGAAGGGAAGAAATCCTGGTTCTGATAGCGAATCGCCAGCAGGGCGTGGCGTAGCGTCCCATCCGGATCGGGATTGATATCAATGAATCCGTACGAGGCGGCCGCGTCCGCAAGCTCTTTGATATTGGCCTCGGCGCCGGCCGCCACCGTGCCGCCGTTCGCAATCCAGGCCTGCCCGAGATCGTAGGGCCTTCCGTCCCTGGATTTCAGCGCGATGTCCTGCGGGTAGTCCTTGGCCCACACGATATTGAAATACTCTGCTTCGAGTTTCGGATCGGCGTGCTTGGCAGCGTCCGCATCGAGAAAGAGGTGTCCCAGCACCACGTTGCCGGCTTGTTTCATGGAATCGGCAAACAGCGCGTCCTGATCGCTCGCAGCCTCGAGCTCTTTGATCTTCTCCTTTACGGCGGGAGTCGCGGAGCTGCCAAGTTCGCTTTGCAGGCGTTCCAGAGCCGGCGCAGCCGAGTTGGTCTCCGGCGTTGGAAACGTCGCGTCAAACGCGATCACTCGAGCGCCGCCTGCGTGCAGCCGGTCAATCAACAGTGCGTAGGATTTCCGGGGCAGTGGAAACGAGCCTATTTTCTGCAGCGTTCTTTCGTCAATCCCCACGATTGCGATGCGATTGTCGTGCGCGCGCTGGCCGCGGACACCAAATCGCAGGTCGAGCGAGCTTTGTTCGATGTCCTGGAGAAACGCGAAGCCCGCGCGCTCGTTGGTACGGAAAACTGAATACGCAAACACGCCCAGCCCCGCAAGCGTAACCACCACAGCGAGTGCGATATCAACCTGGGGAACAGAAAAGACGCGGAGCCACGCCAGCCATCGGGACGGAGGCTTGTCCTGCGAGATCATAGGTATCGCAATCGCGGCTCAACCAGCCCGCGTGTATTGTCCGGGTCACGCGCCAGGATACCATCCCCAGCTGGGGCGATCAGGGACACCCAGCTTTAGTGGGTGATTGCGTGCAACTACCCGTGTTGCGTGTGCCGAGCCCCAATCCGAGCGCCAATCCCAATGAGAGTGCGCCGCCGATTAGCAGCGTGCGCGTGGCATGTGTCGGATTGCCGCGGTTGTTGCCCGGCGGCGGCAGGTTGCCTTCGGGAACGTCGGTGGAAAGCAGGACATTCTGCGCGTCGTCAGGCGGCGTATTCGATGCCTGAAAACCGCCCGGAGGAATATCGGACGTAATGACCACCATCTGGCCTTCCGTCAGGGTCACAGAATTGTCAGTCGAACTTTGCTGGCCCGAATTCTTGGCCACCTTGCCCAATGGCGTCACCTTTACACGCCCTTTATGGCACCACACCGTCGTCTTTTTGTCCCTGTAAAGCGCCGTGAAATCCGTGCCGATCACGCCGATGACGGCGTTCGGAGTCTTGAGCTCATATTTGCCGCCAGACTTCGTGATGTTGGTTACCTGGTTTCGTACCCTGCCGTAGGTCAGCTCGAGCGACGTTTGCTGGGACGCGCCGTCGTGCTGCACGACCCGGAGTTCGCTGTCGGAACCGACGCTGAGGATCGAGCCGTCCGTCAGGCCCGCGCGGACACGGCCGCTGTGCGCCGTCTTTAGTAAATCGTTCCAGTCAATTTCGTCTTTCGCTTTGGCGGGCTGTGCGTTGCGAGTAGCCGACGGGATCAAGGCATCAATCTGCCCCGCATGTTGCGCGCCCTGCGGATCGCAGAGTCCCGCGAGCGGAGAAATCATGAAACACACAAGGATGGCCGTGATGCGTTTGAAAGAATTCATGGATACGTCTCCTCATCTTCGCGAGTAATTCCGCTGCGTCAATCTTGCCAGAGGGCCTTTCCGTGTCAACGGCTGCCGACGACCGGCGTACCAATCTGGTTACATCTAACGCCGGGAACGGAAATCGAAGTTATGCGACGAATCGATACCCTACGCCGCGCACGGTGAGCAAATGCTGCGGTTCGGAAGGGTCTTCCTCGATGTAGCGGCGCAGCCGGACGATGAAATTGTCAATGGCGCGCGTGTCCGTGTCCTCGCGCAGTCCCCAGACATCTTCCAGAATGGATTTCCTCGACACTGTTTTGCCGTTGCTGCGGATCAGGTGGCGCAAAAGCTTCGCTTCCATCAGCGTCAGTTGAATCGTGTTGTCCTTTGTGCGCAGCTCCAGATTGCCAAAGTCAATTGTGCGCCCGTCGAACGAGAAAACGTCCTCGTCGCTCGCGCTCTCGTCGGCTTTTCCGTTTGCCGCTGTTTCGGTTGCGGAATGCGCTGGAGTGGCTAGCCACGCGCTTCGGCGCAGCAGGCCTTTAAGCCGTGCCAGAAAAATGGGTAGCTCGAATGGCTTGGGAAGATAGTCGTCCGTTCCGGCGGCAAATCCCGCGAGCACGTCTTCGGGGCGACCGCGAGCGGTCAGCATCAGCACGGGCACATAGTTCTTGGCTTTACGCAGTGCGGTTGCTACGGCGAAGCCGTCTATGCCGGGAAGCATTACGTCGAGAACGACGGCGTCAATTTTGTCTCCGCCGCCCAGCAGCCGGCTGATCGCTGTTTCGCCGTCGCCCGCAACCTCGACGGAGTGCCCTTCCGCTTCCAGATTGAAGCGCAGGCCTTGCGCTAGGTGAGCCTCATCTTCGACCACCAGGACCCGGCTCATGCCCCGCTCCTTGGCAATTCGAGCGTCACTGTGGTGCCGCGCGCCTCGCCGGCGCTCTCCGCGAATACTTTCCCGCCGTGCGCGCGCGCAATCGCGCGAACGATGAATAGGCCCAGCCCCGTTCCCTTCGCGTGGGATGCGGCCCGTCGCGGCACTCGATAGAAACGCTTGAAAATGCGCTTCAGCTCGCCCGCAGGGATTCCTACTCCGCGGTCGCGAACGCGCAGCGCGACCCATTTTTCGTTTAGCGTCTCGATGCCGACCGATACGTCCACATCAGTGCCGGAATACTTGATGGCATTATCGAGAATGTTGGAAATGGCCGTGCGAAGTTCGTCGGGATCACCGGAGACTTTGACTTGGGTGTCGTTGATTCCCGCAGGCTCGCTCCAGTGCAGTGCAGCTGGTTGCAGATGATGACGCGTCCGTGCGAGCTCCATGCACTCGGTGACGAGGCCGCCGAAATCCACTTCCACCGGATTCCGCGCCACGTGCTTGTACCCGACTTCGCCGGCTTTGAGCACCTGCTCGACCGTCCCCCGCAATCGATCCGTGTCGTCCAGCATCAATTGGTAGAACTGTTGACGCTGCGCTTCGTCCACTTCGCGCGTTTGCAAAGTTTCCAGATAGAGACGTATGGACGTGATGGGAGTCTTCAGTTCATGGGTCACGGCGTTGATGAAGCTGTCGTGATGTTCGTTCAGCCGTATTTCGCGAACCAGAACGCCGGTATTGAGGATCAGTCCCAGAATGATCGCGGCGAAAAAGATCACGCCAACGAACAGCCACACTCCCTGCCGCCAGTGGAGAACTATCCAGCTGACGTTCAGGGCCACGGCCAGGACGACCAGGCAGATGCCCAGGGCGAGGAAGAACGCAATTTTCCTTCGGCGGCTCGTGATTTGCATGGCTACTTCTGAGGATTGTACAGCGGCGGACGCGCGGATTCCCGCAGAGTTATTTCGCAACGGAGACTAACTCGAAAAGCGCACGCAGGGGCTTTGACTTACGCCCGAAAGACGAAAAGAGAGCCTAAACCGAGACCAGTTCAGCTTCTGGCTCGGTGGCCTTGGCAGCTTTTTCTTCGGCGGGGAGATTCTCGATCCCACTCTGTTTGCTCGGGAGCTTGACGCGGTACACGTCCTGCGCGAGTCCGAGTTTCTGGAGGGTCCAGATGCCGTACCAGTTCAGGTCAACTTCGTACCAGGCCAGCCCGTGCCGCGCCGACGTCGGATGCGCGTGGTGATTGTTGTGCCACCCCTCGCCAAACGACAGGAGCGCTACCCACCAGCTATTCGTTGAAAGATCGCGAGTCTTGAACCGCCGCGTGCCCCACGAATGAGTGGCCGAATTCACCAGCCATGTCGAGTGCAGGCCGATCACGGTGCGCAGGAATATTCCCCAGAGGACGAAAGGAATCCCGCCGATCGCCAGCAGAATCAAACCGAGCACGATCATGGGAACGTAGTGGTACTTCGTGATCCAGACATGAAATTTGTCTTTGGCCAGATCGGGAACGTAGCGCGCGAGCGTCGTTGTGTCGTGGTGCATGGACTTGCCCATCAGAATCCAGCCCATGTGCGCCCACCACTTCCCGTCAACCGGCGAATGCGGATCACCTTCCTTGTCGGAGTGATGATGGTGGATGCGGTGCGTGGCGACCCAGAAAATCGGCCCGCCTTCCAGGGCGAGCGTGGCACAAACCGTCAGAAAATATTCGACAGCTTTCGGAGTCTTGTAGCCGCGATGCGTCAGCAGCCGGTGATAGCCCATGCCGATGCCGAGGCTGCCGGAGACCCAGTTGAGAAACAGCAAAAGGAACAGACATTTCCAGCTGAAGAAAAATAGCGCCGCCACGGCGCCGATGTGAAACAGCACCATAAAAATAGCTGTTACCCAGTTGATTTCGTTGTTTGCGGCGGACTTCTTCGCTAGGTCGGCAAGTGTCATGGGTCCCTGTGTGTTCTCTGAGGAGGCTCTATTTTTCTCTCAGTTTTACAAGGTCAGGCTATCAGAATCGCACAATCGCTTTTGTAATAGTTCTGTAATAGCGGATTTTGCGCTGTATCGGTAAGCTCTATCGCCAAAAAGTGTCACGGTACTACGGGCGGTCAATCCGCGGCTTGTCAACGCTGAGGCTTTCCCGGATAATCGAATCTCCTCCGGCATTGTTTCACTCAGGCGCTATGGTGCAACGGTTAGCACGCGGCCCTTTCAAGGCTGAAATACGGGTTCGATTCCCGTTAGCGCTACCAGCTCTATTTTTTCAGCGGATATTCTTGCGCTGGGATTGCCTCAGCAGCGCGCTACTTATCTGCCGCGGCTACATCGTCAGCACGACGCGAAACTGCGCCTTCCCGCTCATCATTCGTGCATAGGCTTCGGCCGCGTTCTCCAGCGGAAACTTTTCGATCATCGGCCGCACGCCAGTCATCTCCGCAAACTTGAGCGTGTCTTCGGAATCCGTCGCGATGCCGGAGTACCAGCCTTGAATACTCTTCTTCCCGACGATCAATTGAATCGGACTGACCTCGATCGGGTCCATCGTCGCGCCGACGACCATCATCCGCCCGTTGGCGCCGAGGCCACCGATCAGCGCGGACATGGATTTCGCGCTGGGCGCGGTGGCCAGAATCACGCGCGCCCCGCCGAGTTTCTGCAATTCCGCGGCGGCGTTCGTCGCCGCGCTGTCAATATAGACGCTCGCTCCCAGCTTTTTTGCGAGCGCCGCGTTTTCCGGCCCGCGGCCGATCGCGGCAACTTTGTAGCCGAATTTCTGCGCGAACTGAATGCCGAGATGCCCGAGCCCGCCGATGCCTTGCACGGCCACCAGATCGCTCGGCATCGCGCCGCTATGGCGCAGCGCGTTGAACGTGGTAATCCCCGCGCACAGCAGCGGTGCGGCCTCAGCGGCGTCGAGCGATTCCGGCATGTGCGCCAAAGCTTCCACCGGCGCGACCATATATTCCTCGTAGCCGCCGTCGAAAGTAATGCCGGAGACCTTCGCGTTGTCACAGTTGGCGAAATCGCCGCGCCGGCACGCGAGGCACGTTCCGTCCTGTCCGCCGTGCCAGCCCACGCCGACGTGCTGGCCTTTCTTCCACGTAGTGACGCTCGCGCCGGTTTCGTCAATCACGCCGGCGACTTCGTGGCCGGGCACTCGCGGATAGGTGAGCCCCGGCCATCCGCCTTCCTTCGTCAGCACGTCGCTGTGACAGACGCCGCAGGCCTGCACTTTGATTCTGACTTGGCCTGCGCCCGGCTGCGGAATCTCCCGTTCGACGATTTCGAAGTCCGCTCCCGCCCGCGGTACCTGCACCACTTTCATTTTCGCCATGGCTCATCTCCCTTTCGCCTCAAATGCTCGATCTCGAACACGCACGTGAATTCAATTGGATGCATCGTTCACAACTCAGTATTCAAATTATTTTTCCCCACTCCGGCAATTGCCGGCGTCCGAGCATGATCTCGGCGGCCCATGCTCCGAGATAAACCGAAAGCGCCACTCCGTGCCCCGCATACGCGCCAAGAACAATTCCGTTCGCACTCGCTGGATGATGATCGAACACTGGTTCCCATCCGTCGCGGAACAGAATGGGCCCGCCCCAGCGATGCGTAAAGTTGAGTTGCTCCAGCCCCGGCCGAAGCTGGCGAATCCGCCGTTCGAGCGAAGCGAACATCCGCGACGGTTCTTCCGCCGCAATATCAATCTGCTCGACGCTTCCAGATTCCGGCGCACCCACCAGTCCCGCGCCCCACACTATCGAATTGTCGCGGCAAACTCGCCCCCACAGATACGGAAAATCCACAGTATAGAAAGGTTTTCGCTGCGAGAGTCCGATCGCCTCGATCTCTTCATCGCCGAGCGGCGCTGTCGCGGCCGCAAGCGTCAGCCTTGGATGCGTCCGATCCTTCAGCGCCGATAAATCGAGCGACAGGCCGTTCGTGGCGAACAGCACTTCCCCAGCGCGAAGCTTGCCGCCGGCGAACATCAGCTCCGCGTCCGCGCTCCAATCCACGCGCTCGACCCGCGCCTCCTCAATAATGATTGCACCAAGCCGATCTGCGCCTCGCGCCAGTCCCTCGACCATCTTTCCGGGATTCACAGTTCCGCCCGGGACTTCTTTGACCACGCGGAGCGTGCCGGAGTCATTCCACGAAATCGGTGACTCGGCGAGTCCGTCTTTGCGCGCGATTTCCCACGCGCCGGGCAACGCGAGCTCGCAATTCTCGACCAGCGAAATTCCGCACGCACGTCCGAGATCGCCGAGGATGCGCGTAAGTCCGGCGAGCACATCGCCAAGACCCGGAAGATCTCCTGCAGCGGATTCGGCCAGAACCATTCCGCCGGTACGCCCACTGGCGCCTGCGCCAATGCGCCCGGCCTCCAGGACGACGACCGATTTGTCCGGAGAATGAAGACGCAACCACGCCGCGGCGGCCAATCCAGTGAAGCCGGCGCCAATTATCGCGAAGTCTACGCGGTTCGGGAGTGCCCGTTGCGCGGGCGTGAAATCAATTTCCCAGGGAGGCTGGCCCCACGCGTTTTGCAACAGGGAAGGAGACATGGCAGAACGAAAGTTAAGAGTCCAGAGCTGAGAGTTTAGAGAAAACTCTGCGACCCGGGGAAGCTGGCTCTCATCTCAGATTGCTTTAGAAAAGCGGTTCAGTCCAGTTTTCGAGCGTGTGCTTTACGTGCCCCATGAACTGATGGGCAACCGCGCCATCCACCACGCGATGATCGTAGGACAGCGTGAGATAGACCATCGAACGAATGGCGATGGCGTCATCAATCACCACGGGACGCTTTTCGATCGCGCCCAGCCCGAGGATCGCGACGTTCGGCTGGTTGATCACCGGCAGGCCAAACAGTCCGCCGAAAACGCCCGGGTTCGTGATCGAGAAAGTACTTTCCGTCACTTCTTCGGGTCTGAGTTTTTTCGATCGCGCACGCTCGGCGAGGTCCGTCACGGCCCGCGCAAGACCGAAGAAATTCTTCTCCTCGGCGCCTTTGATCACCGGGACGATCAACCCCCAATCGAGCGCCACCGCGATGCCGATGTTGCACTCCTTGTGCAGCACGATGTTAGTTCCGTCAACCGATGCGTTCACGGTGGGGAACGCGCGCAGTGCCTCGACGGCGGCGCGAATGAAAAACGGCATGAACGTCAGCTTCGTGCCGGACTCCTTCTCGAATTTTTCTTTCGATTTGGCGCGAAGTGCTGCTATGCCGCTGACATTCACTTCCTCGATCGAATAAACGTGCGGCGACACTCGCTTCGAAATCACCATGTGCTCGGCAATTTTCTGCCGCATGTTGGACATCGGCTGAACTTCGTAATGGCCGAAGTACATTCGCTCGCGCGGCACGGCGGATTCAATCGCACCGGAGGCAAGCGCGCCTCCCGCCGGCGGTGGACCCGCTGGGCGGGCAGCTGCCGCGCCTGACGCCGGAGCTGTACTCGTCGCGCCGCCGTGGGTCGCAGCGAGTATGTCCTGCTTGCTCACGCGCCCTCCGGCGCCCGTGCCGGGCACTTGCGAGAGGTCAATATTGTTCTCGCGGGCCATGCGGCGGACTAGTGGAGAGCTGCGAATCTTGTCGCCGTTCGCGTCGGTCTTTTGCGGCGGCGCGGATGCTGCTGCTGCGGTGGGTTGCGCGGGCCGCGGTGGAGCTGGCGTCGAAGCCGGTTTCGGCGCTTCCGCTTTGGCCGCAGGCGGCGCAGCTGTCTTGGGAGCTTCTGCTTTAGCCGGTGCGGGCGCAGGCGCGGCCGAAGACGAGCCGGTCGCTTCAATCGAGGCCACCACCGTCTGGATCGGCACGGTCTGGCCTTCCTTGACCTTGATATCCTTCAGCACGCCTGCGGCAGGAGAAGGAATCTCCGCGTCAACCTTGTCGGTCGAGATCTCAAAAAGAGGCTCGTCGCGCTCGATCTTGTCGCCCGGTTTTTTCAGCCACTTGGTAATCGTGCCTTCAAAAATGCTTTCGCCCATCTGCGGCATAATGACGTCAACAGCCATCGCTCGGTCCTCCAGCAACTCTGATCATCTCGATCTTAGAATACGAATCTTGAATTGCAAGCGCGCAGCGCAGTCCCGCGACGCTTCGCTCAGACCGCGCTCAAACACTCTTCGTGCCACACGCCCGGCACGCCCTCCAGCGTGTAGATTTCATCTCCGCCGTGGAAGAATTCGACGGACTTCACTTTGGCGGTGCGGCCGGCGAACTCGAGCTGTTCGGGCTCCAGCTCGTTGTGATATTGACCGGCCTCGAGGAACTCCTCCAGAAAGGCGCGATCCGCGATGCGGACTTCCGACCCTGTTTCAAACTCCGCTTTATTCAACCCCTTCGTTTTTCCCAAGGCGCAGAACCTCTCTCTTCCAGACTAGTATTTTGCCAGTTCGCGCGCGGCCGCGACAACCTTTTCAGCGTTCGGCAGGAACCTTTCTTCGAGCGATGGAGCGTACGGCACAGGCGTATCGAGTGCGGTGACTCGGGCGATTGGCGCGTCCAGGTGTTCGAACGCACTTTCGCACACGATCGCGGCGATTTCTCCCGCAATGCCGCCCGTGCGCGTATCTTCGTGCACGATAAGCAGCCTGTTCGTATTTTTCACCGAAGCGAGGATGGTCTCGCGATCGAGCGGCAGCAGCGTCCGCAGGTCAATCACATCGGCCTCGATGCCCTCTTTTGCGAGCGTGGCTGCCGCCTCCATGGCCACATGCGCCATGGCCGCATAGCTGACAATTGTCAGGTCGCTGCCCTGGCGGCGAACCACAGCCTTGCCGATGGGCACGGAGTAGTCACCCGCGGGCACATCCTCTTTGATGCGGCGATACAGAAATTTGTGTTCGAAAAAAAGGACGGGATTGTTGTCGCGGATCGCGGACTTCAGTAGTCCCTTTGCGTCGTAGGCGGTCGAGGGGTACACAACTTTCAGCCCCGGCGTGTGCACGAAATACATTTCCGGATTTGCGGAATGGAAGGGGCCCCCGTGCACGCCTCCACCGGAGGGGCCGCGCAGAACCATCGGCACAGGAGCGCCGCAGCGGTAATGCGACTTGGCCACAAAGTTCGTCACCTGATTGAAACAACAGGCGATGAAATCAATGAATTGCATCTCCGCCACCGGGCGCAGTCCCAGATAGCTCATGCCGCAGGCAGCGCCGACGATGGCCGTCTCGCTGATCGGCGTTTCGATCACGCGCTCGTGGCCGAACCGGGCCAGCAGCCCCTCGGTCGCTTTGAACGCGCCACCGTATACTCCGATGTCCTCGCCGATGGCGACGACGGCCGGGTCGCGCTCCATTTCTTCAAAGAGCGCCTGGCGGATCGCCTCGAGCATGGTGATTTCCGGCATCGCTAGCGCCTCCGCCGCTTGTGCGGCGGCTTGTTGTGGCGGGGAGGCCGCTCGGCAACTTTGTCCCGGCGTTCGAGCTCAACCGATCGGTCCTTGGGTCCGCGGCCGAAGGGAACGCGCAGCGGAGCCTGCTTGGCAACCTCGGGCTCATCTTGTGCAACGACATGTGATTCCGCGCCGTTGCCGCCGCTTGCTGCTGGTCGCGCGACGGGCGCAATAGCCGCCACAGGCGCGGACGTCCCCTTAAACGCACCGAAGTCCGCGACCTTCCATACCGCTTCCTCGCTCGACGCGGGCGGCATCACTTCCTTTTTCGGCCGGCGCCATTCGGCTTCTATCGTATGGCAGCCGTCGCAATAGACGCCCTGCTCGGCGATTTCCGCTGGCGGCATCGGCGACTCTTCCGCAAATTTCTGATCGGCGTCTAACTCACGCTCGATGCGCGCATCAATCTCGGATTTCTTTTTGGCGTCCCAAATCTTGTGTTCCGTCAGATAGGTTTCGTAGCGCGCAATCGGGTCCTGCGTCTTCCAGAAGTCAAACATCGCCTTGGGGACATACTCAGCCGGATCGTGCTGTGCGTGGCCCTTCATGCGCATCGTTTTCACTTCGATCAGAATGGGCCCCCGGCCGGCGCGGCAATCTTCGACGGCGCTCTTCGTTGTCTCATAGGTGGCCACCACGTCGTTGCCGTCCACAATCTTGCTTGCAATCCCGTACGCGACAGCGCGATCGGCAAGATTCTTGATCGGTACCTGCCGCGCCACCGGCGTCGAATACGCCCACTGGTTGTTTTCGACGATCAGGACGAATGGCGCGCGCTGTTGCGCCGCGAGGTTCAGGCCTTCGTGAAACGCTCCTGTGGAACTGCCGCCGTCGCCGATCCAGGTCATCGCCACAATATTCTGTCCGAGATAGCGCCCGGCCATCGCCACGCCCGTCATCACCGGAATCAGATCCCCGAGCATCGAGATCGGAGAAACCACGTGGCGGACCTTCAAATCACCGAAATGGCTGGTGCCGTCCTTGCCCTGCGTGGGCGACGTGAATCTCGCCATGTGCTGCGTGAAAATGTCGCGGGGCTTGAATCCTTTCACCAGCAGCGCGCCGATATTGCGAATCATCGGGGCCAGCCAGTCGCGCGGCTCAAGCGCGTACGACGTGCCAACCGAAACCGCTTCCTGACCGAGGCTCGAATAGACGCCGCCTACGATTTTGTTCTGCCGGAAGAGCCTGACCAGCCGCTCTTCGAGCTGGCGGTTGAGCTGCATGAAGTAGTAGAGGTCGAGATACTGGTCGCGCGTTAGAGTGTTGGGCATTGGTTGTTAATTTTCAGGCTATCGAACCAGCGTGTTCGGCAACTGCCGGCGCGCTCTGCAAAATTTCCGAGAGATCTTCACGTTCGATTTTCCTGGCATCTCGCGCGAAGACGGACGCAAAGTGAGCGATCAGCCGCTCGCGGACTTCATTTATCGAGACGGCGCGGCCGAGCGCGCGTTCGACCGAGGTAACCCGCTTCCCGGCGATCCCGCAGGGAACGATCAAATCGAAATACTTCAAGTCGGTCGAGACATTGAAGGCAAACCCGTGGGACGTGACCCAGCGGCTCAGATGTACTCCGAGCGCGCCGAGCTTTTCATCTCCGTCCTTCGTTTCAATCCACACGCCGTGCTGGCCCGCCACGCGCTTCGCCGCGATGCCGAAATCCGCGCTCGCGCTCACCATCACTTCTTCGAGCTGATGGACGTACCATCCGATGTCGCGACGATGCTCGGTCAGATCCAGTATCGGATAGCCGACAATTTGCCCGGGACCATGGTAGGTGATGTCGCCCCCGCGGTCGCTGGTGTGGAATTCCACATTCATCTGCTCGAGCAGCGCTTCCCCAGCGTGCAAATGATCGCGAGTACCGTTGCGCCCGAGCGTGATCACGTGCGAATGCTCGCAAAGCAGCAGCACGTCCGGAATGGTGCGGGCCTTGCGCGCCTGGACGAGCTGCCGCTGCAATTCACAAGCGGACCCGTAGGCGATTAGCCCCAGGTCCATTACCCAGAATATTCTTTCAGGCTGTTGCAAAGCGCCTCTCGAGTTGCCGGCGTCTCGCGCCGCGAGGTTAGTAATTGATGGTGAGTCCGCGTACCGAATTGAACGCGTCGCCCATCGCTTCCCAGACGGTCGGATGGGCGTGGATTTGGGCCGCCATGTCGTCGAGCGTGGCTTCGAGGCCAAGCGCGGTAACGGGCTCGGCGATGATTTCCGTCGCGAGCGGTCCGATCGCGTGGACGCCGAGAATCTCGCCGTATTTCGCCTCCGCCACCACTTTGATGAAGCCTTCGTGGTTGCCGAGGATGGTCGCCTTGCTGTTGCCGAGGAACGGAAACTTGCCGGTTTTCACATCATATCCGGCATCGCGCGCCTGCTTTTCCGTCAAGCCGACGGAGCCGATCTGCGGCTCGCAGTACGTGCAGTTGGGGCAGCGCTTGCGATCAAATGGCTGCACATCCTTACCCGCCATCCGGCCCACCGCGATGATGCCTTCCATCGAAGCGGCATGCGCCAGCTGGGGCAGTCCGGCGACAATGTCGCCGATGGCATATAGACGGGGCTCGTCGGTTTCCAGGTACGCGTTGGCGTGCACGAAACCGCGCTCAAGCTTGACCTTCGTCTTCTCGAGGCCGCAATTTTCGGTGAGGGGGCGTCGGCCCACGGCAATGAGAACTTTTTCGGCGGAAATGGATTGCGACTTTCCGGTCTTATCCTTGAATGCGACCGTCGCGCCCTTGGCGTCCTTCTTTACGGATTCAACTCTCGCTTCGGTCTCGATCCGCATGCCTTTTTTCTTGAACGCCTTTTCAAGCTCTGGCGAAATCTCTTCGTCCTCGAGCGGCACGATTCGCGGAAGCGCTTCCAGGATCGTGACCTCCGCGCCAAACGTGCGATAGATCGAGGCAAATTCCACGCCCACGGCCCCTGCGCCAACGACTACGAGCGACTTCGGAATCGCGGGCAGCTGCAAAATCTCGCGGTTGCTCAGGATGCAAGTGGCGTCCAATTCGACGCCAGGCAGCGAACGCGCTTCCGATCCGGTCGCCAGCATCGTGTAGGTCGTCTCGATTTCCGTGGTCTGGCCGTCCTTTTCCACGGAAACGCGGCCCGGTCCGGCAATGCGTCCCCAGCCGGTGATCGAGTCTATCTTGTGCTTCTTGAACAGCATGGCGATTCCGCCCGCGTGTCTCTTGACGATTTTGTCCTTGCGCGCGAGCATCGCCGGCCAGTTGACCTTGACGTCCTTCACCTCGAACCCGAATTCCTCGGCGCGCAGGAAATTGTCGTAGATATCCGCGTGATGCAGAAAAACCTTGGTTGGAATGCAGCCGACGTGCAGGCATGTGCCGCCGAGAAACGGATCCTTCTCAATCACCGCGGTTTTCAATCCCCACTCGCTCGCGCGAATCGCGGCGACGTATCCGCCCGGCCCGCTCCCGATGATCACGAGATCATATTTGGCCAAACCTGTTCTCCCTTACTTACTGTCGTCCAGCCGGTACCTGCATGGAAGGATCGTTTCGATGGTGGTGGTTTCTGTCTGGCTGCGCAGACACTGAATTTTAGCAGCCGCGGTGCGCCGCCGCAACCGGCGTCTCAAAAAGCCTCGAAAGCGAGAAAGTGCTTGGGAGGCACGCGCGTTCGGCGTATGGTGGCACGCGGTCCTGCCCCTTTTGATGATTCGAGCGGAGCGAACGATTGGAGATTCTTAATGGCCTCTGGTCCAACCCCCATTGATTCACATAGGCCCGGCGGAGGCCCTGCCGGCGGTTCCTCGTTCCAGCGCGGGGTGGAATGGATCTTCCTCGGACCCAACGGAATACGCGCCGGGTGGCGATTCCTGATCGCTGTTTTACTCTTCGTGATTTTCGCGCGGGCCATCCAGGCCGTAATAAAGCACATTCAGCCGCTCGAAGCGTGGCGCCACGCGCAATCGCTAACCGCGTTCACGCCGGGCCTCCTGATATTCATCGAAGGAATTTCGGTGCTGTCGCTGGTGCTCGCAGTCATGGTGATGACGTTCATTGAGAAGCGGACATTCGCCGATTACGGGTGGCCGGGGAAAGAAGCGTTCGGGAAGCGATTCTGGCAGGGCGTGCCGTATGGATTCGCGATGTTAACGGTACTGATGGCGCTCATCGCGGCGTTGCATGGCTTCTCGCACGGAGGGTGGGCGCTAGGGCGCGCCGAGGCTTTGAAGTACGGTTTTCTCTACCTTATCGGATTCATACTCGTCGCGATTTTCGAGGAGTTTGCGTTTAGAGGTTACCTGCAGGCGACGCTGGCGTCCGGTATTGGATTCTGGCCAGCCGCATTTTTGATGGCGATCTTCTTCGGAGCGATCCATCTTCAGAACGTGGGCGAAGCATGGGTCGGAGCGCTCTCGGCGGGAAGCTTCGGCTTGTTGTGCGTGTTCACCTTGTGGCGGACGGGAAATATCTGGTTCGCGATCGGCATGCACGCCGCGTGGGATTGGGGGGAAACGTATTTCTACTCGGTTCCCGACAGCGGCAACGTGGCCCAGGGTCATCTGCTGAACTCATCCCTTCATGGAGCGCGGTGGCTCGCGGGCGGATCGGTCGGCCCTGAAGGAAGCGTGTTCGTGTTCGTCGTACTGGGCGTGGCCGCCGTTGGCGTTCACTATCTGTTTCCAGCCACGCAGAAGTCGTTCCAATAACCGCGCGGTGGAATCCTTTTGCACTGATGCGGCATCTACTGTGGGGCTGCACTCTCAGCCAACCACCGTCGTGAGGCTATGTTTGACAAGGCCCGCGGATACCGTTAAAATCGGCGGTTTTGAATGGGGTCGCGAACCTCAACTGAGGACCCGAACGATGGATAAGAAGCGTCTCGAATATTACAAAAAGAAACTGGCCACGCGTCGCGAAGAACTGATGCAAAGCATTGCGCGCACGCAGCAGGAAGGCCGCGAAGCGGACGAGGATCCAACGGTGGATCTCGCCGACAAGGCCGCGAACTCGTACACGAAAGAGTTCCTTTTCGGCCAGACGCACAACGAGCGCTCGCTCCTTCAACTCGTGGATGACGCACTCTCGCGCATGCGTGAAAACGCCTTCGGCGAATGTATCTCGTGCCACGAGGAGCTGCAGCAAAAGCGCCTCGAGGCCGTGCCCTGGACCCGCTACTGCATCACCTGCCAGGAAAAGAAGGAAAAGGGTCTGCTCTAAGCCCTCGCCGTACCCGTAGGTACATTCGTCTCTCTTCCCTCGCCGCTTGAATTGCGGTAGCGTTGCCCCGTTCCATCGCGGTTAACAACGCATCCGTGATCTTGAAAAGCGCGCTCGACGCACTCGCATCGGTCGTGTTCCCCGGCCCGTGCCGGATTTGCGGCCAGCCTCTCACGAACGCCAGCCGCATTCCGATTTGCCTGCCATGCCTCGAAGGTTTTGTGCGCATCAGCGAGCCGATGTGCCAGTGCTGCGGGCGTCCCTTCGTTTCGGAGTTGGCGGCGCAGGCGGCGGAACCGCTTTGCCGCCTCTGCCGCGTGAAATTCTTTGCCTTTGACCGCGCTCGGAGCTTCGCACTCTACGACGACGCGCTGATCGAAGCCGTCCTGCTGCTGAAATACGAGGAGGTGACGCGCCTCGGCGACTGGTTCGCGGATCGCCTTGCCGAAATCGTTCTGCGCGCTCCGGATGACTGGCGCGCGGACGTGGTCGTGCCGGTCCCTCTGCACCGCGACCGCCAGCGCGAGCGCGGCTACAACCAGGCGGAATTGATCGCTCGGCCGCTGGCGAAGCGCCTGGGCCTGAAGCTGGAAAGGTACCTTCTGGCGCGCACCCGGCCCCGCCCGCCTCAATTGGTGCTATCCCGAACCGAGCACTGGAAATCCGTCCGTGGCGCCTACGCGACCCGCGAAGGCCTGCAGGTTGACAACCTCCGCGTCCTGCTGGTAGATGATGTATTGACGACTGGCGCGACGCTCGATGCCTGTGCGCGCGCCCTGAAGAAAGCAGGCGCCGCCGCGGTCCTCGGATTGACGGTGGCGCGGGTCCGCTCCGTGCCCAAGGTTCCCGGGTCCGTTGCGGCGGCTGGCGCATCGCGAGGCCGGCCGAAACCAGCCGGGCATCAACAGCATCCAACTTAGCAGGACTTGTGTCGAGCGGCGCAGAGGCGACGCGATGGAGAATCGGCATAAAATCGGCCTACGCCCCCGGCCCGCAATCGGGCTGGCCGGAGTTGCGCACGATCCTGCCCTGCCGCTGGCGGCGCCTTCGCCCGCGAGCCGCCCGTCCGTAATGCAGGCGCCTGTGCTCGTCCTGAACGCGACCTTTGAGCCGATCAACGTGACGGCTGTTCGCCGCGCGCTCGTGCTGATGCTCAAGGGCGTCGCGCAGGCCGAGGAAACCAATCACTCCGAGGTGCATTCAACCTCGAAAGCGATCCAGGTTCCGTCCGTAATCCGGCTGCTCTCGTACCGGCACATCCCGCAGCAAAGCCGCGCGCTTTCCCGCAAAAATATTCTGCTGCGCGATCGCAACACCTGCCAGTTCTGCGGCGCCGCTCTACCCGCGTCCGAGTTGACTCTCGACCACGTGATGCCGCGTTCGCGCGGCGGCCGCTCGTCCTGGGAAAATCTGGTCGCTTCCTGCTACTCCTGCAACAATCGCAAGGGCGATCGCACACCCGAAGAAGCCGGCCTGAAGCTTCGCCGCCGTCCGCGTCCGTTCACGCTGCATACGTCGCGGCAGTTGATGCGCTTGATCGGCCATCGCGATGAAAAGTGGCGCAAGTATCTTTTCTACTGATTCTCCTTGAGTGGCACAGACACTCTTGTCTGTGCTCTGACGACCTCCGCACCGCAGGCATCACCCGCCTCCTCGCAAGAATTCTTCGGATTGAGTGGCACAGACACTCCTGTCTGTGCTCTTGCGACCTCCGCGCCGCAGACATCAACCGCATTCTCGCGAGAAACATTCGGTCCACGCTGCTCGTTTGATCCCCGCGATTGTCATCCCGAGTCCGCCGTGGCGGACGAGGGATCTCTCTTTCCTGCAGCCACTTTTCCCGCCGCAAAAAATAGGCAACCCTTTCCAATCCTCTGCGTCTAATTAATCAAACGCTTCTAGGACACACCCCGGGAGGCGTGACTGGTCTTAGCCAGTCCGCTTCCCTTCCTTTTTTCTGGAACACTTCGCTGCAGCGATTGGATCACTTTCGAAGAATTACCCGCGGCTAGCGGGCGCTAGGCCGTTCGCGCGTTAATCGGGACTTAGAGTCCACGCTGGTCAACAGCTTCACAGATCATCGATCATCGAGCATTTGAGGTGAGAGAACACTTCGCCAACGCTCAATCGTCTGCCTGTGGGAATATCGGGCCAAGATTCTCCCGTCTGGGATGGAGAGAACGTATGCCTCAAAGTAGCCGATCATTTTCCCGCAGGAAGAACTTGAGGGCACTTCCGCAACAAAAACTGCCTTGTCGACCCCTTCCCACGTCAGACCCCCTACATTCACGTTTGTCGTACAAGGGCTGTCCGGGTGGCGCATTGCAAAATCCTTTTGAATTATGTGGGTGATGCTTGGAGCATCCGAATGTAAATGATTGCGGAAGTAGCTTACGTCGGCGCTCACGGGGCCGAGCCCGCCCAGCGACATTGTGGTAATCATGGCCCGCGAATCCGGCGACCATATGATGTCGGTTTCCTCAATTCCTATGTCGAAGGGCGAACCCACCTGTTGCCCGTTTTCGGTGATCTTTCCTGTAGTTCCGTCAACGACCAACAGAATCGCATGGTCAGGAGACGGTATCTCAAGGTGACGCCGTTCAGAATCCACATCCTGAAAGCACAGGATAGTCCCGAGTCCGGAATATATCCCCGGCTTCTGACCAATAATCGGACAGGCATCCTTTTGGGCGCCCAACCCTCCGGACGGACTCAGCAAAGCCATAAACAACCAAAGCAACTCGTGCATCCTTCATTCTCCTCGTGCAGGTTGAGCCCGCTTCATTGCGGTGGACAGTCTGTCCTTCCAGAAGGGTGGCCCCTTCCGTTTGGTCGGGCAGCATGCTCATCTGACCCAGCCTAGCGAACAATCTGAAAATCGGTCAATTTTTGATTAGTTGGATGGCCGGACAAGCCACTCAGTCACCCGGCCAAACTACTGACGGAAGATCACCTTCAAACCGCGCCGCCAATTTTCATTGAGTCCAATGCGCGTGACCTGAATCTCGGGCGAAAGATATTTCAGCACAGTATCCGCGGCGGAATGGAAGCGCAGCGCCGGCGCGGCCAGCCAGACCAGCGGCGGCTTCGGATCGAGTTCTTTTCCGGGGGAATAACCGGTCCGCTTCATTTCCTTTTTTCCGGAACACTCCGTAGGAGCTATTAAATCACTTGTGAAGAACCAGCCATGGTTAGCCGACACTTTCCGGTCAGCGCGTTAATCAGGAGCTGTGTAGTCCTATCTCAATTTCCCCAGTCGAATTTGAGCGACGGGGAACATTGGCCCCCGATCGCCTTCACCGTCGTCGTACCTTTTGTGTGCCCAGCGACGAAGGGAAGCAGTGCGAAGTCTAGATTGCCACCGGCATCTGTCTTTGCGGTGACTGGATGTTTTTCGCCATACGATTGCGTGTCAAATTGAACTTCGGAGTCGGGATGGAATCCAGTACCAGTGGCATAGGCCAATTCGAACTCCGGCGTTAGACGTACGATTGAGATTATGCAGCCCTTGTCTTTGCCTTCAATCGGCACTGGCACGAGAACGATCGCGACTCTTGAAGTTGGAGAGACCACCGCCAGGCGGAACGGTTCTCCCTTGGCGGGGCTGAAAGTGAACTCGATCGGATCGTCTTTCTTGGATGCATCGCCACACTCGTATGGCAATCTGCCCGCGCACATGACGATGCCCTCCTTGCCGATGCTAACTCCATCCATCGACACCTGCGGAGACGCACCAGTAACGGGCCAAGCGACCACCTGATACAAGACGTCCGAAGGTAATCCCTTTGCGAACAGGTGGTACTGCACCATCGATCCTTCGCGAAGCACTTGCCTTGCTTCCAAAGTCGCCCCGGGGCTGGATTGTTTTAGCCAGGCCAGATGCGCTCTTAGGACGTCTGCTGGTTTGACTTGAGTTTGTGCTGCAAGTCTCGCGGGCGTCAGGATAACCAGCGCAGCCACAAAAACAAGTAATTTTACTCCTGTGCAAACGACAGGATTGGTTATCACGCGCGAGATGATATCGTGTCGACACAGGCGCTGCAAACTGCTTTTGATGGCGGCACCCGCACAGTCAACCAGGGCGGTACAACTCCTGATTAGTCGGATTACCGGAGAAGTGCACTAGTAGACCGAACTTGTCCGGCTGGCGCGTTGATCATCTGCGTTGGTCGTTGAGACTACTGTCAGCCCGAGTCGCCACCAGACGACACAATTCGGATTCCCCAGTCGGACAATGCGCCCTTGAGAGTTCGAGGATGGCCCTCAATTCGCCGTCCTTGAGCGTCGCATCGATACGACGCAGCACAAATTTGCCAAACGGTTTGTCCGCATCGGAGAGACGATCCAGCTCGTCTAAGTGTGCCCACTGCTTCAGAAACAGCTGTCCCACGTAGTAACTGGTTCCGTCGGCGATTTCCCCGTCGTTGCATTGACCAAATTTCTTGAATAGGCGATGCAGGGCGCTCCAGTTTTTCGGTTGCGTTTGAGAACGCCATTGTCCCTCCATTCCATCGCACGGATTTTGAGCGCTCGCTCGTGGCGACGATGCCAGAAAATAGCCGCTTAGGAGGGCAATTGCACCAACCGTGAAAAGGAATCGCACGTCGCAAGTATACGATTAGCTCGTCCAACTTGCTCAGTCACCCAGCCATACTACTGACGAAAGATCACCTTCAAACCGCGGCGCCAATTTTCATTGAGGCCAATGCGCGTGACCTGAATTTCAGCCGAGAGATATTTCAGCACCGTATCCGTGGCGGAATGGAAACGCAGCGCCGGCGCGGCCAGCCAGACGAGCGGCGGCTTCGGATCGAGTTCCTTTCCTGCGAAATAGCCGTAGCGCTGAAAATCTCCTTCGCGCTGGTGACGCCGCACGCGCAGCCAGTAGTCCACAGCTTGAATCGGCATGTGCATGTCTTCGGAAGCTTTCAGCTCGATCACCACGAGGCGTCCGCGCCGCGTCACTCCAAGCAGATCGAGCACTCCGCGATCTCCCGCCGCAAGCGCCGGTAGCTGCGAATAGAGATGGCCGGGATCGAGCTGCGCGTCAAGCCGCGTCGGATCCTGAAGCACGAGCGTTTCAATCCATCGCTCCGGCGCGGCTCGATAAAGCGGATGCGTCGTCTCACTGGAAAACCCGCTGCGATGGAGATCGAGCCGCCGCATCAATCGGTCGAGCGCAGGCTCGGTTGCTTCCGTCACTCGCTCGCGCGAATCACCGAGACCAAACAAGATTCCGTCGCGCGACCACCGGCCAAATTCCAGGCCGCGAAAACACACCGCGACTTCGCTCGTTCCCGGCACGAGTCGAATTCCAATGTCATCGCCCGCAGGCGGCATATGCACCGCGAGCGCGTGAACTCGCCCGATAGCCTCGCGCGCCGCCGCGAGTGCGGATTCGACCTCGCGCCGGGGAGGTAGCCAGCTCTCGATGTTCCCGGCATCGGCGGATTCCATCTTCTGAATCCGCTCGTGTTTCTCGCAAAATTCAAAAACCTCCACGCGCGCGGCCGAAGAGAGTGCGAACGCCCGCTCGCGAATCGCCCGGCTCGCAGCCTCAGGGACGAACAGTCGCAATCCTTCCACAGCGCGGATTCCCGCGCGCCGGCGCGTCAAGTCCAGCCACAGGATTCCGAAAGTCAGAATTCCTTCAATCGCCGCGGCGCCTTCGCCGGACGAAATCGCCATCACCGCCCATTCGCGCGTTCCTTCGTGCATCCGCCCGCGGACGTACACGCCGGAAAACGAGTGCTCGAGATCGGGCGCGGCCGTCAGCGGCTCGATCGTCGCGTCCGGGAATTGTTCCGCGAGAATGCGGCGCAGGCGCGCGCGAAATTGTTCGCGTGTGATCCGTACGGCGGCGCGCGGTGAATCGGTGCGCAGAAATTCCAGACGCCCCGGCTTTGCGCGGCCGAATCGCCGCACCTCCAGCACGATGCGATCTTGCGATTGTTCGCGGACGCGCAGAATTCGCCGTGTCAGATTGTTTTCAGCGGACCAGAGGTGTACGAGAGGATTCTTGCCTTCGCGGTGGAGTTCGCAATGCAGCGCGGCAAGTTCCGCGAGCCATTCGCCGTCCTCGCGGACTTCAGCGTTTCCGGAAGCTGCCATTTCGACCAGAGCGTGATCGAGCTGGGCCCAATCGTTCATAGACAAACCACCACTCGTTTAGAAGACAGTTGCTGCCCGGCTACTCCAGAATCAGGCCGGTGACGCGAATAGAAGGATACTGCTGATCCCATCCGGGGGGAATACCCTGCTCGATCGTGATCTGAAATTCCCGCTGCTTGGTTACTTCCAGAGGCGGATCGGTGCGCTGGATCGGGCGTTGGGTTTCGCGCAGGATCACTTGGTGAAACTGATCGTGAAATTCGACCACCACTTCAACGGCATCCAGCGCGCGCGGACCGTCGTTTGAGATGATTCCTCCCACGTAGGTAAATTCCTGATTCAGCAGATTCGTCGAATGCGAAAGCTGCAGATTCTGAAAGTGTATCTGCGGGGCGTAGGCCTGCTCGGCCGCGCCAAACGGCAGCGTCGCGTCCGCCGCCTTGCGAGAGGGCGAAATGAAATGACTCAGGAGCGCGATCACTCCGGCGACGAGCAGGACAACCACGGCGCCTGCCGCCAGCGCCGCCGGGAACCTGCTTCGCTCCTCCTGGTCTACTTCGCCCGGTTCCATCGTTGTCTGATTTTCCTCAACGGCCGAATGAAAGGCGCAGAATCAGCGGCTCGGGAAGCCCGGCCTGCGTCATGCGCTGCTGCACGTCCTGCACATCATACGGAACGCGCCAGAATTCAACCGAGTCATTCTCCAGATCGGCAATCGCAAATGCCGCGCGCGTATCTCCGTCCCTCGGCTGGCCGATCGAGCCCGGATTCAGCAGATACGATGTCCCGCGCACCAGCGAAATCACATTGGACTCGTTGGGGAACACGGGCTTGGTTTGCAGCGTTGACACATCGTGGCCGCGCAGCGTGAACCCGCCCTGAATGTGCGTATGACCGAAGAACACAACCGGCGTCGGCGCGTCCACCAATCCATCGGCCGCCTGCTCCGCCCCGAAGACGTACTCGTCCTCGTCGTAAACCGCGCCGTGAACCATGGAAAAAGCGCCCGCCTGCACGGGACCTTTCGGAAGCTTCGCGAGATACTCCAGATTTCCCGGCTCAATGCGTTCCCGCGTCCAGAGCACCGCCGCGTGCGCGACCGGATTAAATTCCTCGGGGTTCGTCAGGCCCGTCACAGCCTTGTCGTGATTGCCGCGGATCGTAACGGCATCAAGCGAGCGCACGCGCTCGATCACTTCGTTGGGATCGGGGCCGTAACCCACCAGATCGCCGAGGCAGACAGCCTTGTCCCATTTCCCCTTAGCCGCCTCGAGGACGGTTTCGAAGGCGGTTATATTCGCATGAATGTCGCTAAGGATCAGATACCGCAAGCTAATGCCCCCCGCGCAAGACGACCATAATAGACGAACATGCGTCCGGTTGCACCACGCGCGAACGCCGCGACCCGATTTCGTCCCTCAGCGGATCAGCATCGCGTCGCCGTAGCTGTAGAACCGGTACCCGGATTCAACCGCATGCCGATACGCGCGCAAAATATTCTCGCGCCCGGCGAATGCCCCCACCATCGCAAGCAGACTCGATTGCGGCAGATGAAAATTCGTGAGCAGTTGATTCACGACGCGAAAAATCTTCCCGGGATACAGGAATATTTCCGCTTCGGCTTTTCCCGCGGCGACTGCTTGGGCTCTCCCTGCATTTTTTTCCGCTGCATCTTCGAGCGCCCGCACCACCGTAGTCCCCACGGCCAGGACGGGGCGATTCGCCTGCCGCGCGCGCTCGATCGCGGCCACGGCCGCCTCCGGAATTTCGTAAGCCTCAACGTGTATTTTGTGATCTTCCATCCGCTCGGTGCGAACCGGCTCGAACGTGCCGAGTCCCACATCAAGCGTGATCTCCGCGATTTCGATTCCGCGATCGCGCAGCCGCCCCAGAATCTCAGGAGTGAAATGCAGTCCCGCGGTCGGCGCCGCTACCGCGTTTCCTTCCCGCGCGAACACAGTTTGATAGCGCTCGCGGTCAAGCGGCTCGTCTTCGCGCTTGATGTATGGCGGCAGCGGAATGTGGCCCAGCCGCGCCAGAGTCTCGTCAAAGCCGTTCCTGGCGCTGAACCGCAGCACGCGAAGCCCGTACTCGCCGCGCGCTTCCACCAGCGCTTCAAGTTCGCCTTCGCCGAAAACAATTCGTTCGCCCACCGGAATCTTCCGGCCGGGGCGCACCAGAGTCTCCCATGTATCCGCGCCCACTTTCCGCACAAGCAGCACCTCAATGGGAGCCTGGAGAAATTCGCCGCGCGCGGGATTATTTTCGCCGGGAGGCTCGGCGTGAATCCCCGCTCGCCTTCCGAACAGACGCGCCGGGAGAACCCGCGTGTTGTTGACCACGATCAGCTCGTCGCCGCGAAGCAGTTCCGGAAGTTCCCGGAACCTGCGATCGTCCCACGCGCCGCTCGCGCGATCGACCAGCAGCAGGCGCGAGGCATCGCGCTCATCGAGCGGGCGCTGCGCGATTCTTTCCGGCGGCAGATCGTAATCGAAATCGCTGACGTTCATTCGCCGCTGCCCGTCAGGACGTCGTCGCAGCGCGTTCGGCGATCAACGCAATTTCCTGCATTTCGCCGTGAATGCGGCCGTTCGTCGCGAGCGTATGCGGACCGCCCAGCGCGTACGCTTCGCCGTTCATATCGGTGACTCGTCCGCCGGCCTCCTCGACGAGCAGCACACCTGCGGCCGTGTCCCACGAATGCAGATTGAATTCCCAGTACGCCTCAAAGCGGCCGCACGCCACCGAGCAGAGATCGAGCGCGGCCGAGCCGTCGCGCCGCACTCCGTGCGAGCGAAGCGTGAACTCCCAGTAGTAATTAATGTTCGCGCTCCGCTTGCGATGATGCGTCGGAAAGCCAGTGGCCACCAGGCTGTAGGCCAGCTTTTCAATCGGCGAGACGTGAATCGCCTTGCCGTTCAAGAACGCGCCTTCTCCGCGCGCCGCCGTGAACATTTCGTCGCTCACCGGATTGAACACCACCCCCGCGATCGGCCGGCCCTCTTCAGCGAGGCCAATCGAAACGGCAAAACACGGATAGCCGTGCGCGAAATTCGTGGTGCCGTCGAGCGGGTCCACGTGCCAGCAATATTTCGCGCCGGCCGCGGCGCCGCTGCCGCCCTCTTCAGCGACGATCCCGTGTTCCGGAAAATGTTTCCGCAGCCGCCCGACGATCAACGCTTCCGAGCGGCGATCGGACTCCGTGACGATATCCACTTCGCCCTTGTAGGAAATCTGCTTCGGGCGGTCGAATTCCGAGCGCAGAATCGTTCCCGCCTCGCGCGCGATTTCAATGGCCACATCCAGAAATTTGCTCATGGAATTTGAATTGTACCGTGCCGCCGGTCAGGGCGTCGCGCCAGGCGTCAGATATTCTTTCCTGTAGCGCACGGTGTAATCGCCCTGCACGGCGAGCTGGATCTGGCGATTGCTCGCCGGCGGCGGCACCGGGCGCGGATAATATCCCAGCAGATATTGCGTTCGCAGCTCGCGGTCAATGCGGTCAAAAATGCCGTCAATCTGGTTCATGTCGTCGAGCGTGAACATGTCGCCGCCCATGCTGTCCGTGATCGTGATCAGCGCGTGCTCTCCGGCGGTGTTGCGGCCGTTTTCGTTTTTCACCGGGCGGATCAGCACGGTGTAAAGCAGCGCGCCGGACGCCACTCCCGCCCGCCGCGTAGCATCGAACTTCGAAATGCTCGTCGTCTCTCCGCCGTCCGTCACCAGCACGATCGCGCGCCGCCGCCCATCCGGCCGGCGCTTCAGCGCATCGGAACCCAGCACGACGGCGTCGTAAATGGACGTGCCCGCCCCGGGAGTAATCTGCCGCACGGCCGTCTGCAGCTTCGGCACGTTGTCGGAAAAATCCGCCAGCCGCGTCACCGTCTCCGAAAATTCGAATACGCCGAGAGTATCGCCGGGACGCACCACCTGCCGGATGAAATGCGCCGCCGCTTCCGTCTCGAATTTCAGGTCCTTGAATGTGCTGATGCTCGAATCCACCATCAGCGCCAGATCGAGCGGCCGGTTGGTCTCCGCTTCGAAGACTTCGAGTTTCTGCGGCACGCCTTCTTCGGAAATCTGAAACGCGTCCCTGGTGAGATCGGGCATCGGCTTGCCGCTCGCGTCCGTCACGCTGGCCAGAATGGTGACGAGGTCCGTCTGCGAGCGGATTTCGTTTCGCTTCTGTTGGCTCGCGCCGGCGGGCGCGGCAGATAACACTCGCGCCGCGCCCAGCGGAATCGCCAGCCCCGCGCAGGCTGACAACGTCCCTGCGAGCAGCGCGAGCACCCACCATGGTTTGTGGGTCGCGGCTGAACTTGTCCTGTGCGTAGCCGAAGGAGCGACATCAAGCTCGCAAAGCAAGGACGGCTTTAGCCGCTGAAGCTCCCCTCCTGTGCAGGTGCGCGTCTTAAGCTGAAGTTCCGCTCCTGTGCAGGAGCGCCTTTCGGGCTGAAGTTCCGCTCCTGTGCAGGTGCGCGTCTTAGGCTGAAGTTCCGCTCCTGTGCAGGAGCGCCTTTTAGGCTGAAGTTCCGCTCCTGCGCAGCAGCGCCTTTTGGGCTGAAGTTCCGCTCCTGTGCAGCAGCGCCTTTCAGGCTGAAGTTCCGCTCCTGTGCAGGAGCGCCTTTCAGGCTGAAGTTCCGCTCCTGTGCAGGAGCGCCTTTTGGGCTGAAGTTCCGCTCCTGTGCAGCAGCGCCTTTTGGGCTGAAGTTCCGCTCCTGTGCAGGAGCGCCTTTTAGGGGGTCGGAGCTTCAGCTCCGACATCAGGCACTTGTCCTCAGTGCGCTTTAGCGCCTGAGGACACTCTTCCTTGCCTTTACCCGCAGCTTGTTTGGCCATTAAGAACTAGATTCGCTCGGGCCGGAAATGGCTTCCTGCGAGGGCACTTCGCCTTCGGCCCACACGGCGCCGCCGGCAAAATATTCTTTCTTCCAGATCGGCACGGCGCGCTTGAGCGTGTCAATCGCATACCGGCAGGCGTCGAATGCCGCCCCGCGATGCGCCGAGCTTACAGCGATCCATACGCTCGTCTCGCCGATCTCGAGCCTCCCCAGCCGGTGGACGATCACCAGCCGCCGAATGGAAAATTTGGCGCGAATCTCGGCGCCGATCTCGCGCATCTTCGCGTACGCCATCGGTTCGTAGGCTTCGTACTCGAGGTACAGCGTCTTCCCGCCTTTGAAATTGTTGCGCACGAAGCCGTCGAACACCACCAGCGCCCCGTCTTCCGGCGCCTTCAGGCCTTCGATCAGCTCGCGTGGGCGGATCGGTTCCCGGACCAGCTGAAAGATGTCTTCCTCGATGGCGGTTTGCTGGCCTCCGCTCACCGGCGGAAGAAAAGCGACTTCGTCTCCGGTCGCGAGAGGAGCGCGCCAGCCGGAATATTCCTGATTGACGGAAGCAGCGACGGAAGCGCGAAATTCGGCGAGTTTGGGAAACCGCCGGCCGTAGCGCTCGAAAAGATCCTCGACGCGAGCGCCGTCGGAAAGCTCGGCCTCCTCCTGAGTGACGCCGGTAATTTCCTTAAGCTGGCCAAAAAAGAGAACGCGGACGCGCATTCCCCATTCTAGCGCGAGGCCGCGCGAACAAGAAGCGCGTGCGCCGTGGCGCCGACCGCCTACCCGAACAGCTCTCGGACCGGGACGAATGCATCATTCGTCTCGGCGGCACGACGCGCTTTTCTCTCGATTACCGCGCCGAGATCCAGATCCTTTCCCAGCACCTCATGAAGATCAAAGCCGTCCATGCAGACGATTGAGGTCCGCTTCCCTTGTTTGAACGCAACGAGGCCGTCGGGCTCATAGCCCGAGTAGCTGATGTGCAGGCCCCTCGACCACTCCGCCTTGCCGATCACCTTTCCATGAAATGCCAGCAGTTCCTCTTGCCCCACTCGCTCATTCCTCCACGTCGCTTCGGCCAAATACGTATGGCCTTGTAAATGAAAGCTTCCGTCAATCTGTTCGCCGATGAGACGGAATGACGCGCGCGGGGCTAACCGAAACGCCTCAAAGCAATCCTGAAGGTACTTCTCAAACGCGAACCCCCTAGGCCTCGGGGCGAGTGCAGCCAATTCGACAATTTTGTGAGCCAGATCCTGCCGCGTCCGGGAAGAAAGGACGATTTTCTGAGCCGACGCAGGCTTGGGCAATCGGTCGAGAAACTTCGGATCATGCAACTCCGGAATCTTAAAACCCATTTCCCTCAGATACTGGTTCAAACGGCGAATCGCATCCCCGGTTATTGGTTCCCCTTTTCCCTGGCGATATCCGATAGCTCTTCTAACGATAGCGAGCATCAGCACACAAAACTGCTGTGGCCGCTCTTCGAATGTCTGATACAGGAGATGAGAGATCGCGGGTTTTTTGCTCCCGCCCGGCCAGTATTCGCCGACGCCCGCAGCAATCGCAGCGCCCCGGAACGAAATAGTCTGGTCCGCGAACGGATGCGGATTCCCTGGCAAGAAATCATAGAGGAACGCAGCTAGCTCGTTCAGTGCCTGCTGCTGCGCCAGCGTGCTGCGCACGAATCCCCCATTTCCGCCGCCTCCGACCTGCGGCCGCTAAACTCAGCCCTCGCGAGCTTCAATCCTCACGCAGAATCTACCGTTCAGGCATTGCCAAGTCAAAGACGTAGTATTATCGCAACCACAGTTTATTGCCGACATGGCGGCGGACGTATGGACCTGAAGGATCCCCGATTAACCGGCCTCGCGTTCCGTGTGTTACCGGTGGTGCAGGACGTCGCCCGCGAGCTGGGCAAGGGCGCCTCCGACGCCGAGGTAGTCGGTGCAGTGTCAGAGCGAGTAAAAACGCTCGAAGCAGGACTGGCTCCCGAGAAGGAATTCATTTCCGCCGTAAATTGGCTTGGCCGAGTGTCAGCTATTACCCGCATCGATCAAACGCCAATTCCTGCGAGTCGCCCAGAAGCCGCAACCATGAAACTACCTGATATTTTGTGCGTCGCTGTTGTCGACGATCGACAGGTGCCGCTGCTTATCGAAGTTAAAAGGTCGGAGTCAGAGCTCGTCTGGAGCGAGAAATATCTCTCCGGGCTGCGGGCGTTTTCTAGCGCGTTGAACATGCCTTTACTGGTCGCCTGGAAGTACCACCACATCTGGAGCCTCGTTGAGGTTCGGCACTTCGAAAAAAAAGTGGAAGCCTATCATTTGACCTTTGAAAGGGCGATGAAAGAAAACCTAATGTCCAAGATTTTCGGCGACGCTCTCGTCATGCTCAGCCAGCGCATTGCGTTCTGCATCGACGCCGAAATATTGGACGGACCAGTGCGACTCCCGCAACCCCCGGAGCTAATCCCGCCAGGGCCCTACAATTTCAAGATCAAAGGAGCGCAATTTCTTTTGGATGACGGGCCTATTGAACTTCCTGATGAGCTCGCATGGGCGTTCTTCCGAGCACCTGACGACAATATGGTTACGGTGACGGGAAATAATACGGTTCGCATGATACACACGCCTGTAGCCGACACCTCGTTTTCGATGACGGATTTGGCGCTGATGCTCTTGCTTTGGGATCAGAATGACGAACCGGACTGGGAGGCCGTCTTAAGAAAATCGATTCCGATCTCGGCCTCGAACGTGCGCGAGAAGCTCCATAAGGGTATCGGCATGGGGGTTGTTCGGTACGTGCTGCTCCAGAGACCGGTGACCGAGCCTGAATTTCTCAAACCGGGTGCCCCATCCTCCGCGTAACGGAGGTTCGAGACTCTCCCGCTCTTCTTGCAATTCTCTTTTCCGGCCACCGTGCCGCACCCGTACTTCTTCCATACTTTCGCACAGTCGCGACGCTCTCCCAATTCGCTCCTCTGGGCTAGCCGTGTTCGACGCGCGCCTTTATATCCGAGTACGCCGCCTCGATGAGCCTGCTTAGCGCTGCAGCGTTCGTGGCCGTTCCCGGCTTCAACTTCACGTGGCGCATAAACTTGCCCGTGCCTTGCAACAGGCGGGATGGGTCCGGCAGCGCCGCGCCCTGAAAGAACCCCACGTTTACGTGCGAAGTGAATACATTGACGTAGCCGAAGGGCGCATCTCCCAAACATGCCACCGGACAGCCGTCATGCAGGAGTTCGCGGACTTCGTCCCCGCATTTTCGCATCACCTCAAACCACCGATGCGCGATGTCTCCCAATTCACCGGCATGCCCTTTCATCCACGTATCAATGGCGGGATCCCGCTCCACAGCGCCGTTGAATCGCAACAATTCCGTTCTATTCGTCATGGCATTCTTGGAGCTAGGTGCTGGTTCCAGTGCGGAAACTTTCCCGATCTTCTCGTATTTCCCCTTTTTCGGCCAGAGTGTCGGCACTGTACTTTTTCTAAACTTTCGAACAGTCGCGACGCTTGCCCCCATCGTGTTAATTTCGCGCGAGGTCCGTCAACATGGACATGCGTTCGGCAGAGAGCGAAGCACGGCGCCAGAGACACGACAACAGAACCGCCCAACCCGCTCGCGCGTCCGCTGACAATCACCTGCTCCCGCTGAACGCGCCATCGTCGTGCTTCCGTGCCTCCTTGCTTCCCTGTATCCTGCCTCCTTCTTCGCAAATTAAGTGTCACACCATGCAAAGTAATTTCGGTCGTAAGTCGCTGAAAACAAAGGAAAGCGACCCCAAAGAAGTGACACACTATTTCGAGGGTGTTTGTCACCAATCACGAGTCACCAATCACGAATCACGGATTCCTTCTGTTCCCGTTGCACCGCTGCAGCGTCATATGTACAATCCTCGCCATCAGTTTCTTGCAGAGGGGTGCTTTACAACCTATGACTGCCCTCATCGTAATCCTCGCGTAGTCCGGCACCGCCCGCCTTCGGCCGGCAGGCCCGCGTGCCATCGAACGTGTAACTTATCTGCAGTTCCACGCATAACTTTACTTTTCTGGGATTTTTTCATCAGCGTCATTGCCGTCCGCTTAGGTGGACAGAAAGCCGCAGAGAGTCATGAACGTCGCAGTCGCAGAGGTGCAGCAGCCGAGCTTGTGGTCCTCCATCCGCGAAGCGGTTCGCGGATCGCACCAGGACTTCACCAAGGGCAGCCTGAATCGCGCGATTTTGCTCCTAGCCATCCCGATGGTGCTGGAGATGGTGCTCGAGTCGCTATTCGCGGTGGTGGATGTGTTCTGGGTCGGGCGCGTGGGATCGAACGCCGTCGCCACGGTGGGGCTGACCGAGTCGCTGATGCTGCTGATTTTCGCGATCGGCATGGGGCTGAGCCTTTCCACCACGGCGATGGTGGCGCGGCGCATCGGCGAAAAAGATCCGGAAGATGCGGCGGTGGCCGGCGTGCAGGCGATCATTCTGGGGCTGGCGATCGCGGTCATCGTCGGAGTGCCGGCCTTTATTTTCGCTCCGGAGCTGCTGAAGCTCATGCACGCATCGCCGGAAATCGTGGCGACGGGAAGCGGCTACGCGCGCATCGCGCTGGGAGGCAGCGGCGTGGTGCTGATGCTGTTTTTGAACAACGCGATATTTCGCGGCGCGGGCGATGCGGCAATCGCCATGCGGCTGCTGTGGGTTTCAAACATCATCAATTTGATTTTGGATCCGTGCCTGATTTTCGGCTGGGGTCCGTTTCCGAAACTCGGCGTGACGGGCGCGGCGCTGGCCACATTCACCGGGCGCGGAATCGGCGTGCTGTATCAGTTTTACAGGCTGATGCGCGGCACGGAACGCATTCGCGTGCTGCGGCGGCAGATTCGCGTGGATCTTCCCGTGATCTGGCGGCTGCTTCGCGTGTCGCTCACGGGAATTATGCAGTTCATGATCGCGCAGACCAGCTGGATCGGGCTGGTGTGGATCGTCGGCATTTTCGGAGCGGACGCGCTGGCGGGCTATACGATTGCGATTCGCGTTGTGATCTTCGCGATTCTGCCGTCGTGGGGGCTGAGCAATGCCGCGGCGACGCTGGTGGGGCAGAATCTCGGCGCAAAGCAGCCCGAGCGCGCGGAGACGTCCGTGTGGCGCACGGGCCTGTACAACATGGCGTTTCTCGGCGGCATAGGAATCGGATTTATTCTTTTTGCCCCGCAGGTGGTGCACATCTTCACGCACGATCCGGCGGTGGTGCCGCTGGCGGTATCGTGCCTGCGGATTGTGAGCACCGGGAACATCGCTTTTTCGTACGGCATGGTCATGCTGCAGGCGTTCAACGGCGCGGGAGACACGGTCACGCCGACGATCGTGAACTTCTTCGGCTGCTGGCTGTTCGAGATTCCGCTGGCGTACTGGCTGGCGATTCGCATGGGAATGCACTCGAACGGCGTTTACTGGTCCATCGTGATCGCCGAGGCGGCGATCGCCGCGGCGAGCATCATTTTGTTCCGGCGCGGGAAGTGGAAACAGCGAATGATTTAATGCCCGGAAGGCGGTGTGGCTTGTTGCGCGAGGCGCGTGACTTCATCGAGTTGCGCGGAGGCGCGTTTCAGAGCGGCCACGAGCGAATCGGCTTCGCGGCGCAGTGTGGCGGAATCGTTGCGCTCGAGCGCCTCTGTTACGCCGGGCTCCTCGACGGAGGAGTAGCCGGTATAACTTCCCGGGGCGTAGAGCACGTGCTGGAACCACGGCCGACCTATAAGTCCATCGGGCGCAAGAAACGCCTGTTCCACGGCCGCGACCGCGTGGTTGATTTGCGAGGCCTGCGCGGGATCGAGCGGCGTGCCGGAGACGGCAGCGAGCGCTTGCGACGCCCGCGCGGCCGAAATCGAAAGTGTCGCAGCGGCGTCCAGCGCAGGCTCGAGAGCCTGTTCATCTTCATCGCGGACGGCGCGGCGAATTCGATTTGTGGTGATGTGCTCGATCTCCAGTGCGTACGCGGGAAAATCGAATGGCAGAATATCGGCTTCGTCCAAGCGCAGCGCCACTGTGCCAAGGATGCGCGCGAGCGCCGGATGATATACAAACTTGGGATCGCCGAAATGTTTCATCCAGTAGAAATCGTCATAGACGGAGTGATACACGCCGTAGTCGCCGGTGAATCCAACGTCCAATGACGGGATTCCGGCGTGATCGAAGAACGCGGAGTAATCCGAGCCGGAACCCAGCGAACTAATCGGTGGCTCGCCTGAAGCATCCGCGGTGAGGGTTTGCCGCGCCGTGCCGGAAACCTCACCCGTGAACGTCGCCGCGTGATCGCGCCACGTTTCATACACGCTTCGGCCGGTACCGGGATCTTTCACCTCTCGCGCGGCGTCGCGCACCAGCGCCTTGAGCGACGGCGTGGCCGATGCGCCGAAGTTGGGCCCGTTCACGCCGACATCCGTATTGATGTAAGCCATCACTTTTTTCTGCAGCTCGGCGCGATTCGCTTCGACCCACTCGGTTGAGCCGATAATGCCCGGCTCTTCACCGTCCCAGTGGCAGATTACGATCGTGCGCCGCGGTTTCCATCCGGAGCGCACGAGCTCGCCGAGGGCGCGCCCTACTTCCAGAGTCGAAGCGGTGCCGCTGCCGGGATCGGCAGCGCCGAAAACCCACGCGTCATGATGATTGCCAAGCACGACCCACTCGTTATCGGAGGTTCCACGCAGCTTTGCAATCACGTCATAAATTGGCCGCTGCTGGTAATCCATCACCAGTTTCATATGGACTTCCGCGCCGCCCGGCCCGAAGTGATAGGTGAACGGAAGCCCGCCCTGCCAATCGGCGGGAACAGCCTGCCCACCGAGATTCTGGAGAATGACCGACGCGTCCTGCGCGTTGATCGGCATGGTAGGAATGCGCGGCAGGCTCGCGGCATCGGCCGGCGCCAGACGCTTCGCGGACGGTGTGGCGGCGACGCCCGGAGTGAGCGGGTCGCCCGGATAGATTTGCGTGTAAATAATCGAGCCGCGCTGAATGCCGCTGATCGGCCGCCAGGGACCGTTCGGGTACGTCTCTCCCGCCCCGCTGCCATCGTCCTTGGGATCAGAAAAAAGAATCAGCGCCGCGGCTTTGTGTTCGTCCGCGAGCTTTGCTTTCACACCACGATAGCCTTTGCCATAGCGCGCGAGAACGATCTTGCCTTCCACGTGCACGCCCGATGACGCCAGGGTGCGGTAATCCTCCTGCGTGCCGTAGTTCACATACACGACGGGCGCGGTGATTTCTCCGGAAGGCGAGAAGATGTTGAATGCCGGGATGACACGCTTGTCGAATGTGGCCTTATCCACATCAATGGGCTGCTCGGGCGAGGCGAGTCTTTGGCTCACCGGTTTCGTCAACTCGAGGGTTACTTCGCGCGGCTGGGGAAGCCATACGCTGTATGTGACGATTTCGGCGTCGAATCCGAAGCTGCGGTACTGGTCGCGCAGCCATTCAGCGACGCGATGGCTCGCTTCGGTTCCGGCCATGTGCGGCTCGCTCGTGAGATGCCGGAGATTGCTTTCGGCATGCGCGGAGTCGGGAATGCTACGAAGTTTTTCTTCGAGGTTGCGCTCGGCCGCGACGCGCGCGGGTGCAAATCCGGTAATGGTGGTCGCGTCCTGCGCTCGATCGGCGCGGGCGGCGACAAACAGGAGAAGCGCCACGGAAACGGCTGCGGCAAGATTGCGAATCGAAGGGCGAGATTTTATTTTGGCCATCCCGTCTATCTTAGTTGAGCACAGGCGAAGCGCAAGGACGGAGTGGTGTGGAGTTCAGGCGCTCAGAACCTGAATGGAATAAGGGCGCGCAACCGCGATTCGCGCAGATAAATTCCGAGCCAGGTGAGGATGCCGAAAGCAATCGCAAAGCACGAATTGAGCACCGGATTGTGAACGTAGACGTTGGTCGCGACGGCGCCGCCGAGATAGCTGGAAAGCAGGATCGCGCCGAGGATTGAAGTCTGCGGGATCACGTAGAGAATGACGCAGGCCAGCAGCGTCCAGCCGACGCCTACGACCATGCTTACGGTGAATCCCATCTTCACGCTGGCGTCTATCACTTGCGGAAGCTTGATGATCTTGGTGATGCAGTCGAAAAGCATGAACAACACGACGAGCGCGCTGATTACGCGTCCCGTCCAGAGCATCCCCTTGGATGTGGCGCCCGGCGCGGCAGTCGAAGACATTGGCATTCCCCCTTCGCGATTTACTCGCACGAAGTAGACGCGAGTCCCAGCCCTTTGTATCGCAATCAACGGTTAGATGGCGACCAGATAATTCTTGAGACGGTCGAGCTGTTGGTTCCAGCCGACGGGGGCGCCGCGCGTGGCATCCGATTCGAACGAATAAATCTGATGAACGGTGATTTTGGTCTTGTTGTCAACATCGGCGAAGAGAATTTCGGTCCAAACCTTGTGCTCATGCTGTTCGTGGATGGTACCGACGAAGACCAATCGTTCTAGCGCAACGACCTCGACGTATTCGCCGTTGAACGGATAGTTGTGGCCGTCCGGTGCTCGCATCGAGTACCGCCATGGGCCGCCCGGCCTCACTTCCATTTCGTGAATCGTGGTCGTGAATCCATTAGGTCCCCACCAGCGCGCGACATGCTTCGGATCGGCCCATACTTTGAAGACGAGTTCGCGCGGAGCGTCGAAAATCCGCGTGAGAACGAGCTCCCCCTTTGGCGAGAAAGCCGGACCTTTTGCCGGCTGCCGGTTACTTGCGGCCACGTTTTTTCTCCTTTGCTTTCAATTTGTGCAAGTAGTCGTCCAATCGGTCGAAGCTTTCGGTCCAAAAACGGCGGTAGTGCTCGATCCAAACGGCCGCGTCTTCGAGCGGGCCCGCTTCGAGATGGCAGGGGCGCCACTGCGCTTCACGGCTTCGCGCGATCAGTCCCGCGCGCTCCAACACCTTCAAGTGCCTGGAAACCGCGGGCAGGCTCATTTCGAAAGGCTCAGCCAACTCAGTCACTGAGGCTTCGCCCGAAGAGAGCTTCGCGAGAATCGCACGCCGTGTGGGATCGGCGAGCGCGGAAAAAATCGTTGAGAGTTGATCGGGAGACATAGCGGTTTGTATTTAACCTAATGGTTAAATACAACGAGTCCGCCGCGCGTGTCAAGTAATTGTTTCGCAAGAAGCTTGGCAAGGGGCGGCTGTGCTCTCGAAGCGTTGCGGATGTACTATCTCCGCGCGAGCGATGCGGTGAAAATTCTGATTTCAGGCGCGTCCGGTCTAATCGGGAAAGCTCTTGTGACGGCACTGCGTGCACAGGGGCACAACGTCTCGCGATTGGTGCGTCCGGGAGGCGCTGCATCCGCGGGCGATATCGCCTGGGATGCGATGACCGCGACGATAGATGTGGCGGCGATGGAAGGCAAAGACGCGGTCGTGCATCTAAGCGGGGCCAGCATCGCGCAGGGGCGCTGGACGGCGGCGCGAAAGGCAGTCATCCGCAGCAGCCGGATAGACACTACCCGCGTGCTGGTGGACGCGCTCGCCAGCGTTCGACGAAAGCCACGGGTATTCGTGTCGGCTTCGGCGATCGGGTGCTACGGTGATCGCGGCGACGAGATCCTGACGGAGTCCAGCACGATCGGGACGGATTTTCTGGCTCTCGCGGTGCGCGATTGGGAGGCCGAAGCGAGTCGCGCCGAAATAAGTGGCATCCGGACGGTAATGCTTCGGTTCGGCGTGATTCTCTCCGGAGAGGGCGGCGCGCTGCCGCAAATGCTCATGCCATTCAAATTCGGTATGGGCGGCCGCCTGGGCAGCGGCAAACAGTGGATGTCGTGGATTGCGCTTGAGGACGCAGTCGGGATTGTCTGCTCGGCGATAGCGAACGAGAATCTCGCGGGCCCGTTGAACGTGGTGGCTCCGAATCCGCTGACGAACGCCGAATTTACGCGGATCGCGGCGGCCGTTCTTCACCGGCCGGCGATTTTCGCGGCGCCTGCGTTCGCACTGCGCATTGCGCTCGGCGAGATGGCCGACGCGTTGTTGCTCGCCAGCCAGCGCGTGATGCCCGAGCGCCTGCTGGCGGCGGGTTATGCATTTCGCTTCCTGGAATTTGAATCCGCACTGCGGTCCGCACTCGCACGCACAAGGTAAGGCCCATCCCGATTCGGGCTGGACCCGTTCCATAGCGGGACACGCGCAGCATTGAAATTTTTCCTGGGTGTGGACGGAGTGGGATATTTCAAAAATGACTCCGCAAACGTTGATCCTCATAAGTAGGTGATAAGAATTAACATGCGCGTGGGTCCAGCTGTTTCTTGAGTTCAACCGCGGTTCGATAACCATTGTTCGTTGCGCTGCCCCGCTGTGGCACATCCCGTGCCTTGACCGTCGCGCCCATGGAAAGTGCGCACGGAAACAAAATCTCGCAGAAGCGATCGGCGGCCCGCGTCGCTGCGATTTCTTGCTGCGAAAGAAGTTGGCCGCGCGCGGTCGCACTCGGAATTTTGTGCGTTGCCACGATCGTTGGAATCAACTGCGGGATTGCCGGCAAGCCGCCGAGCGGTACTTCATCGAATGTCAGCGTGACGGTGACGCCGCCGGGCGCGACCGTTCTCCTCGGAGCGGCACAACAATTCCAAGCCATCGTTACGGGTAATTCGAACACGACCGTTACATGGGAAGTGAACGATGTGCCCGGCGGCACAGCGAGCCTCGGGATCGTCTCGGCAGCTGGACTCTACACAGCGCCCGCGATTTTGCCGTCGCCGCCGAGTGTTGTGGTGACCGCGGTAAGCCAAGCGGATACGCGTGCGAGCGGCTCAGCAATCGTGAGCTTGACGGACGACATCGTGGTGATGGTCGCGCCGATGACCGCGAGCGTCCCCACGAGCGGCGAGCAAGTATTCATGGTCAACATTTCCGGGACGGGCGGAGCGGCGGCGGGCGTTACGTGGAGCGTGAACGGCATTACGGGAGGCAATACTACCGTTGGCACGATTGCGACTACCAGCGCCACCACGGCGCTGTACACGGCGCCGTCCGCTCCGCCTTCGCCGCCGACGGTAACCGTGACGGCGACGAGCGCCGCCGATAGTTCGAAATCCGGCAGCGCGAGCGCCACCATTACTTGCGCGGCGACGAATTCGATTTCGCCGCTTTCGGCGAATGTGAGCCTCAGCCAATCGCAAACGTTCGCGGCGTCATTTTGCTTAGCGGCCGGCGCAACTATCGTTTGGGATGTAAACGGAATCGCGGGCGGGAATTTGACGCTCGGCGCAATCGTGCCCAGCGGCGCGGCGACTGCGCTTTACACCGCTCCCACAGACTTGCCGGGAACAAATCCGGTAACGATTCATGCGACCGTCAGCCCACAGCCGGGCAGCGGTCCGGAAATCGCCGCAGCGACTGTCACGATCACGAGCGGCGTCACCATCAGCGTGATGCCACCGACCGCGACGCTTTCGGTGGGCCAGCGTGCATCGTTTGCCGCGAACGTTACGAATTCTTCGGACACCACGGTGACGTGGTCCGTCGGCGGCGTCCCGAACGGCAACGCGACCGTGGGCCAGGTCTGCGTTTCCGGAACGAGTCCGTGTGTCGCGCCGGCCGGGCCAGGCTCCAGTGCCGTGGATTATCGCGCGCCAACTTCGGTGCCCGCTACCAATCCCGTTGCGCTCACCGCGACGAGCCATGCCGATCCGTCGCGAAGCGGTGCCGCCATGATCACGATCGCCAGTCAGGCAAGTCCTGTGAGTGTCGCGGTCTCGCCGGCATACTCTTTCGTGTCGCCATCAACTGGCACGGTCAGCACGCAGCAGTTTTTTTCCACCGTAACGGGTAGCAGCAACGCGGCCGTCACGTGGACCGTACAGAGCGCCGTCACTGGGCAGGGCTGCTCGGGTTCAGCATGCGGATCGGTGGATTCGACCGGCCTCTACTCCGCGCCGACGTCCGCTCCGTCACCGAACGCGATTTCCGTAATCGCGACGAGCCAGGCCGATCCCACGGAATCCGCCTCGGCCGAGATTGCAATCACGAGCGGACCTGTGATCGAAGTAATTCTTCCTTCGAGTGCGATGGCTGGCGCGGTGGAGGGTTTTCCGCTGCTTGTGCAGGGCGTGAATTTCGTTGCGGGGAGCGGCGCCGACGCGTCGGCGATTCTTATCAATGGCGTCGCCCGCAGCACCACGTGTTCGGCCGCGACTACTTGCGCGACGGCTCTGAATCCATCGGACGTGCAGTCGGCGGCTACGCTCACAATCCAAGTGCAGAACCCGGGCACTCCATCCACGCTCTCGAATCCTGTGCCGTTCGTGATCGTGCCGTTCGACGTTTCCGTGGACACGATTTCGCTCGACTCGGCGGAGCCCGTTTCGACGGGGAACGACATCGTAGTCGTCGAGCCGACGACTGCCGCCGCGTCGTCGCCGATTAATGTGGATTTTATCGGATTGCTCACCGGCGGAAATACATGCGGCGTGCAAGGTTCGCCGCTCACGGTCGTGCGCCCGGCGTCCGGCTCGGCCACGGTCAGCATTTGTGTTCACGGCGATGGCCTCGATCCGACGTTCACGTACGCCTTCACTGGCCCGAGCGGCGCGCCCGGCGGCTCCGATATTGGCGTGACAGCCTCGGCCATCACCGGCCTGTTCCCCGGCATGATTGAACTCGATCTGCAGATTGCGACCACAACTCTTCCGGGCGTCCGCACGCTTTTCATTACGACGCTCAACAACGATCGTGCTGTCGCGACGGGAATGCTGGAGGTGGAATGATGAAAATGACGAGCAGGCTATCGCGCATGCATTTCCTTTTCCGTTGCGTGGCGCTGCTGCTGACAATCGGCGGCGCGGCGAAAGCGACCACGCTTGTGCGCATGTCGGTCGCGCAAATGTCGCATGCGGCGCAGGCGATCGTCCGCGCGCGCTGTCTGGAGAATTCGACCAGCTGGGACTCGGGAGAAATCTGGACGTTTACATCTTTCGAGGTGCAGGAATTGTGGCAAGGATCGGCGCCGCCGCGAATCACCGTGCGCCTGCTTGGAGGGCGAGCGGGAAATCTCACGTCGAGCGTCTCCGGCGTCCCGCGTTTTCGCGCCGGCGAAGAGGTCGTTCTATTTCTTGAACGAACGCCGCGGGGCGATTTCTCGGTCGTCAGCTGGGAGCAGGGCACTTTCCGGATTCGCCGTGCGGCCGCAACGGGTTCGGAGAGCGTTACGCAGGACTCCGCTTCGTTTGCCACATTCGATCCGGCGGCACGCCAGTTCGAATTGGAGGGGATCCGAAATCTGCCCATCGAGACATTCCGCGCGCAGGTAGTCGCCGCAGTGAGCGCAGAAGCGAGGAGGAAGCAATGAAATGCACTATCGCTATCGGGGTGATGGTCTTGCTTGTTTTCGCGCTGGTCGGCGGACCTTCGGCGCAAGCCTACCTCCTCGATACGACGATTCCTCAGGCCGGCGGATGCCCTGCGTTCGACCGGTGGAATCTGTCGCTTGCTTCGCCGCTCGATCGCCGCTGGAGCACATCATTGCCGGAGGGACCACCGACGCTCGTGACCGTTGCGGCGCTGGGATCGGCGGCGCAAGTTACGGAAATCGAGCAGGTAATTACGGATTCGTTCGGCGCGTGGTCCGGCGTCACAGGAACCACATTCAACGCCACGAATTATCCCGGGCTGATCGCGCCGCTCGGGCAGGTGACCGCCGCAAACTCCTGCTCAAACGACGCCGAAAACAATGTGGATGGCCTGAACACAATCTGCTTCAACCAATCGAGCATGGGATTTTCCACCGGAGTGCTGGCGTTCACGCGCGTGATCACGGCGAATGCGCCGGGAGTTTCCGCCGGCGCGAGCGCAACGGCGGCATTTGCCGGCCAGATCCTCGACGCGGACACGCTGTTCCGCCCCGATGGGCAGGCAACGTTCGCGACACCTGCCGCGCTCGCCACCGCACCTGGGGCGTACGATCTCGAGTCGCTGTTGGCGCATGAGATCGGCCACTGGTTCGGCTTTGACCACTCGGCGGTGTGGCGCGCGCTGATGTTTCCGTTTGCGCCGCCGCCGGGACAGTTCCTTGGCAGCCGGCCCACCGCGCAGGCGCCCGATGGACCGCTGTCGGATGACGACCGCGCGGGGATTCGCCTGCTCTATCCCGACCCGAACGACGCGGTGGATGTCGGTGCGATTCGCGGACACGTACTTCCTGCGAATCCGTTTGCGCTCGCCACGATTCCCTCGCCATCTCCAGGCGCGTCGGTCACGGGAATTTTCGGAGCGCACGTGGTTGCTGTGGATACGGACACGGGAGCGGTGATTGCCGGAACATTGGGAGGCTGGAGCTGCGATTCGTCGAGTTCCGTTGTGCAGTTCGACGGTTCGTTCGATATCGAGCGGCTGCCGGTGGGACACAACTATATGATTTACGCCGAGCCGCTGGTGGGGCTCGCGACGCCGGGCGATTTCAGTATCGCGCTGAACGATCTATGCGCACCGGGTTCTGCTGCACCGTGCACGACGCCCGCGGTTGATACAAATTTCAATCCTCGAATTCTTCCGTCCGGTCCGTAGCGGGAATTCTCGCGGGCCCAAAAAACAAAAACGGCTCTCCGGGGGGCGAAGAGCCGTTTCTGCGGTTGCGGGGCTACAAACCTACTACTGAGTCGGCATCAGCATCTGCGAGAAGCCGATCGTATTGACCGTGCGCAGAGACGGCGTCCTCGGCGGCAACCACTGCGGCCCGTTCGTAAAGGTCGAGTCGAAGCTATAGACGCGGGTCGGCGGACTGTACACCGTGTTGCAGCACTTGTAGGTGCCGTTGGACTGCCGGCTGTAGTAGAAGCTGACCAGAGAACCGTTGTAATAGAGGTTTGCCCCCCAACCTTCCAGGTAGCGCAGGAAGTTGTGCAATCCGCCGTCGGTTCCGTAGTCGGGTCCGGCGCCCGCACCGGTAAAGGCGAACGGAATGCCTTTGCCTGCGATGATCGCCACTCGGTAGGTGGTTTGCGAACCCGTGCGGCTGCCCGGATCATAGGGAGAAATGAACGAATTGACGTCGTTCCAGTTGTCCGAAAGCAGCGTCACGGCATCGGCAGCAATGGAGGAGCCCACGTCGGCGCCTGTAAAGGCGGTATTCGCTCCGGCATTGTTGTAATCGCCTTGGAGATAGACCGGGTTCTCAGCCGCAACCGTCAATCCACACGGCGGATTGGGAGCCGCGCCATAACACGTGGTGCCAAGATTGTACGTTTCACCGTATTGGAGCTTTAACGCGCGACGGAAGAAGACCGGCGGGTTCTGCCGGGCTTCCTGGTTGTGGGTGTAGATGTAGATCGGCGAAGGTGTAACGGCTGCGACGGGACAATTCGGGTTCTTGGTCAGAACCGTAGAAAGGTTGACCGGGGTCAACAAGCCGTAAATCTGTTGAGTCTGTTCGCTGGCCGGAAGCGCTCCGGCGAGTAGCGGAGTTTCGCCGTAGGTTCGCAGAACACCATCGCTCTCGAAGTCCTCGCCCGGCTGATCGAGTATGCCATCCGGGCAGCCGTTCGCGGGGTCGCTCCGATTCACGACATCGTTGAATCCGAAGGATCCCGTTTGCGCCAAGGTATCGGGAGTGGGGTCAGTCAGGTTGCCGCGGCGATCGGAGAAATAGACAGAGTAGCCACCCACGCCGTTGGCATTGGTCCCCGAGGCGCCGATGGCCCCGTTGAACCATCGCGTGAGGTTATTGACGTCCAGCTGGATATAATTCATTACACCTTCGGCCGTGATTTCCGGGCGATTGTTGATCCCGCCCACATTGTCATTGGTGTTGTTCCCCAGGGCGTTGTCGCGTATGAGCCCCTCGCGTGGGTCATACAGCACCATCGGCCAATAGTCGTAGCCGCTGGTGGTGGGAGCGCACGCGTTGGCCCCCACGCCATAGCCAGAAGACGGATTGTCGCGCACTCTCGCGAGGCGGATGACGGCGTTGGGGCTGGGTTCGCCCAGGTCTCCAGCGAGTCCTCCGGTGCAGACGGCGGACTCCGCAAGTTGCACCGTTCCGGTGTTGGGCAACATCATCAGCGTGTTTTGCACGCCTACGTTGGTTTGCGGGTTGATGTTTCTGCCGGTGATGCCGAGATTCAGAATCTCCTTGGTTACGTCCGTCGCCACTCCGGCGGCGGTCACCAGTTCGATTTTGATGCAGCCCGTGATGATCGGTCTGTTTAATGCCTGCCAATAGCCGTCATTCGGAGCGGCACCGGTATAGGGGATGTAAGCGCCCGGTCCTCCTGCTTGACTCTTGGAAAGCGGCAGCGGAAGGCCGTTATACCAGGTTGCGGTTGCTGAATGACCCGCCGCGTAATTGAACCCGGAACCCGCGTCGAAAGCTAAAGTTGCCAGATCAACGGGTTGGGTGGCTGAAACAGTGTCGAGCGACATCATGGCGGAATTGTTGCAGGCACCCGCGGTCGGGGGCGAGGTGATCGTAGCGCCAGACGGATAGTCGTCGAGCATGATCCGCAAGCTGACCGTCATAGGGGCGACGTTGGTGAAATATCGCTGCGCGAATTGAGTGGGATTGGAGGCCAATTCACCGGGAACTGGCCGCCGGATCAAGGCGACCGGAGTCTGCAGACCTCCCAGCGCGGTCGAAATCAAGTTGAGCTGAGGCGCACCGTCCGTCAACATACCGCCGGTTCCGCCGTACGCCGGCACAACGACGTTGGTCCACGTCGGGTTGTTCGCGACGCCGCTGAGGGCGCCGTACGTGTTGGGGCCGACCATGCTGCCTTCCGTCAGCGCCAGGGCACGCCACTGCGCGTTTGCGTAGGTTGGCCCGGCGGGTTCCGCGGCAGGGAGCGGAGTCGGAGTCAGGGCAATAGACACTACGCCGCCGTAAGCTCCACCGCCCGCGACAGTCGCGGTGCCGTTTTCGAGGTTGCTGCGGATAATCTGGCCCGAGGCGGTGATCTTGTCGCGGAACAGGGTAGGGCCTTGATTCGCGGCCAGCCACAGGTTGCCGTTGGTATGAACGCGGCCGCCGAAATCGAGTAGAGGACCGTTGAAGAACGCCAGGTCGGTGTTCGAAAAAATTCCGAACTGGAAGACCGGGATGGCTACAAGCTCAATCTGGCGCTGGAGCTTAACTTCGGAGCCGACCTGGCCCACTTGCGTGCCTCCGAGGGTGGTCTGTGCGGCCACTTGCATCGTAAACGCCGTGATCTGCCCTTGCATGCCGGCAAACGCGCTGGGAGGTTGGATGGTAGCAGTGAATGGGGCCGGCGCAGTGCACGGGAATACCAGCGGTGAGCCGCAGCCAATCTGGTAGGTCGAAACGCCCAATGCGTTTTGATACTGGATTCCCGGAATTGTGGGCGGGGCGGCCATAATCGGCGGCAGGTCCGCAGCCACCAAGGAGCCTTGAATTGCAAATTCGTTCCCCATATCGGCGGTCAGTTTTTCCATGCCCGCTTCGGCGGCGTAGAAAGCCAGCTCGCGCTCTTGATTGTTTCCGCCGAGACGCTGGTCGGACATCACCATCCACGACATTCCGACCACAATCGCGGAAACCAAGAACAAAATCAGCAGCGCGGTTATCAGAGCGACTCCGTCTTCTCGTTTGGTTCTCACTGCAGTCTCCTTATGAATTCGTCCGAGGGAACTCCGTCCTCTATGGCAGGATCCCTGGAGTGGGGAACAACACCCCGAACGACAAGCTTCTGATGCTGATCTGGGTGCTCATGCTATTTCGCAGAAACTGTGGCGGATTCGTCACGGTGTAGGGGTATTCGGAGCGTCCGCCCAGATACGTGTTGACCGCGCGGAAGCTGAATGGCGTGTCCGGGGCAATTGCCGTAGCGGCGTCCCCCGGGCCTGCAAGACCGTATGTGCCAGCCGCGTCCTGAGAGTTCACGATGTCATAGCTGAATTGGAGGTTCTCGATGACTTCGGCGACCGCCTGCGGAGGGTTCGCCGGAGCCGCAGCCGGAAAGTTCGGATAATTCACCTGGCGTATCAATTGCGGTTTCGCGGGATTCGAAACGACGTCCAGGTAGTAGGTGACCATCCAGACGCGCGAGATCGTAGTCGGCGTGGTCGCGACGGCCAGATTGGCCACGGTTCCATTCGGCAGGCCCGTCTGATTCAGATCGGCTGGATCGCCCGCGGCAAAACCGATCGTTTGACCGGCAATGCTGGTGACGTACTCGAGGGCGGTTCCATTGATATTGTGGAACATGATCAAATTTCCGACGGCAATGGGCGTCGGCTGTCCCGGCATCGTGAAACAGTTGGTATCGAGGGTTACGCTCGCGCCTGTCGCTGCAATCACTCCAGTGCAGGTTGGCACTGTCGGCGCAGGCTGGTTCACGGGTTCGGCAGTCAGCAACGGGGGATTAGCGCCGATCACGCTCGATTCCAGGGTGTTGTCCTCATACAAAACGGTGATGATGTCGGTATTGAATCCACCGGCGAGAACCGCGCCGCTCGCCGGATTCACCGTCGTCACGACGGAACCAAGCGCATTCCCGGGAATCACTGGAGGTAGAGTCGTATAAGTGACCGCCGGAACAGCGGCACTCTCGAATATGGTGGGCGCGGGCGTGCCCGGGCGAGCGATGGCGGAAACTCCCGCAGCAGTGTTCGGGATCGAAATTCCTGCGGCAGGAATTCCCTCTCCTGCTTGCGTGAGGTCGCGGACGATGAAATGCATCCCCGCCCGGAGGTTCTCCTGGAGGTTGGCTTCCAGCGCCACGGCCTCGCTCACATGCTGCGCCTGGATGATTGCCTGCGTGGCAGCTGCGACTACTGCAACCATAATTGCCATGGCCACCATCAACTCGATCAGTGAGAACCCGTTTTCCCGCTTCATACCTTGCTCCTCGCGGCTCTAATTGAATGCCGAAATATAGGAATTCATCGTGTAGGTGCGCTGAAAGCGCCCTGTGTTGTAGGTAACGACGATTTGAATGGTGCGGAGGTTCGTGTCGCCGGCAACGTTCGTGATGGTGATCGTGCGAGTGAACTCGTTGAGCGGCATTTGGACATCGTCCGCGGTCCCTAACTTATTATCCGGTCCGGGAGTCAGGATGTACTCCTCAGGGGATCCGGCGTCGGCAACTGTGCCCACCAATCCATCCGTGGCGCCTGGCTGCAAAATGGGCTGAGGTCCGTTCAGAAACAGGCCTGCGGGGTTTGCCGCATTGTTATTCGCAACCTGCGCCCATGTGATCCCGTTGGTATACTTCGCCGTGAAAATGGCTTCAGCGGCTTCTTCCGCTTTCTGCTGCGCGATGAAGTCGTCCTGCGAGCCCCGCATGTATGCCAGCGCATCGCCGAGCATCGCTGCCAAGCCCAGAATTCCCACGCCCAATACGAGCAGGGCGATCATCGTTTCGAGCAGGGTGAAGCCTTTCGCGGAAAGCCGTCCGGGTGCTTGATGCATGGTCAACATCTCCTTAGAACTGATACCAGGTCGTGGCGCCGTTGCTTTTCCAACCGCGTACTCGCCCCGTGGTTCCCAATACCGTGACCGCGCGAGCAGTTGATTGCTGGCCGGGAATTCCCAGGAAGACCGTCCCATTGATCGGAAGGAAAGTCGCCCCGTCCAGGAACTCGCCGTCGCTTTGAAATACCATTCCGCCGACGGGACCGTTGGCCACGCTCTCAAACACGATGGCGCTGGCATTGCCGTATGCGTCCGGCGTATCGGGCATGCCGTCCAAAGTGAATATCAGCGGAGACGCAAGCGTCACGGTGTCCAGGACTGGATTAATCCCCCCCGCTCCTGTCGTGAGAGTATTCAACTGCGTTATTTGCAGCTGATTGTTGGCGGGAAAAGTAACCTGAACGTAGCGACGATTGGCGATCGAGAACTCCCGGGCCTGCCGGAAAGTTTCCAGCACCTGTCGCATCGCCGCGTCGATTCTGGCGTTCTGAAGGTTCGGCTTCAGCTGGGTGATGGATATCGCCGTCACGATCAGAATGATCGAGACCACGACGACCAATTCGATCATTGAAAATCCGCGCTGGCCGTTTCTGCTTCTGCGCTCAAGCATCGATTTTGCGTCCGTGTTTTTCACGCTCACACCTTGGACCGTGGGAAACACCGCGGTCTAGAGACTCATCGGCCAGAATAGTGCATGTGGCAGGCCACGCGGCTGGCACCCTAAGTTGCTGATAAAAGAATACTTAGACGATGTGACAACGGTTGCTCACACACGGGCTTCAACTCACGGGGTAGAAACGTAACCGATGTGAACCCGGCTTACTGAGGCTGGAAACGATGCTGGACTAAAGTCGGAACACATCGGCGGCGATAAGGACCGCATGCTCGGGCGCGCCGGACCCCGTCCAGATGCCGACGGCGGCTTGTGCTCGACCGCAGAAGCGAACTAAACTCGGTCTATCCCGCCCTTATAGAATTCCATGAACGATTTCGGGTTCTCTGATCGCCGCATACGCTATATAAGGATCAGACTGGAACCATCACAATGACGCGTCCCGCAGGAAAGGAAAATAGGCGAACCGCTCGGGTCGCTGTGTCTAAAGGCGTGTGGGTAGCCTGGCAGGCAGACGGGCCACGCAACGTGTCGCGCGTGCGCGATCTTAGCGCAGGCGGCGTGTTCATCTCCACCGCGCTCAATATTCCGATCGGCACCGAGTTGGAGTTATTGTTCTCGCTGCCCGAAGGCGAGGCGCGCATTCACGGCATCGTGCGCTATGCGGACGGAAAGAACGGAATTGGTGTGGAGTTCACGCGCATGGGGACAGCGGATCGCGCGCGTTTTCAGGAACTGCTGCGTCGCCTCAATCGCTGACCCTCGCGCAGCGCAGACGTTATTTCATCGTTTTGTTCAGAAACGCGAGCGTGCGCGCCCACGCATCAGCGGCGGCTTCCGGCCGGTAGGCGGCGGTGTTGGTTGAATTCTCGAATCCGTGCCCGGCGCCGTCGTAGATCTTCAGGTCAATTCGTCGCCTCATGCCCTCCATCGTTTTCTCAAACGCATGAACATCCGCCGGCGTAATGCCGCGATCGTCTGCGCCGAAGTTGCCGAGGACGGGTGCGAAGATCTGCTGAATGTCATTCGGATCGGTAGGCAGCGCGCCGTAGTTGACGACGCAGGCTGAAAGGTGGGGTTCGTGAATCGCGAGCTGCAGCGAAAATCCGCCGCCCATGCACCATCCGATCGAGCCGATGTGGTCGCGATCCACATCCTTGCGCGAGACCAGGTAGGCGAAAGCGGCTCTCAAATCGCTCACCGCGAGATCCTGCGGCAGCCCCCGCATCAATTCATGCGCCACTTCTGGATCGGCCGTTACCTGGCCACGGTACAGATCCGGGGCGAGTGCGATGTAGCCTTGCTCCGCGAGCTTTTGCGTTTGTTCCTTCACCCAGTCGGTCAGTCCCCACCATTCGTGGATCACGACGAGCGCCGGGTAGCGCCCCGGCTTGTCCGGCATGGCGAGGAACCCGCTCACCGTCCCTGTGCCGTTGGCGAACTGGACGGTCTCCGTTTTCGGGGCATCGGCCTGCACGGTCACGATGGCCGCGAGCAAGCCAAGCGCGACGACGGCCAGTGCTGCTCTAAACGTGTGCTTCATCCGCGGTCTCCTTCAATCTCCGCCCAGCGCATTCTAATCCTTGTCCCGGGCTTCCGCCATCAGTTACGAAGCGCGTTCTGCCTGTACGGCGGTGCCATACGCGATCACTTCGGTAACGCCCTGCATCACCTCGGTCGCGTCATAACGAACTCCGATCACGGCGTTGGCGCCGCGTTCGAGTGCGTGCTGCATCATGAGATCGAGGGCCTGCTCGCGCGTTTGCTCGCACATGTCTTCAAACAGCGTGATGTTTCCGCCGACGACCGTCTGCAGCGACGCCCCGAGCGTGCCGAGAATGCTCCTCGAACGCACGGTCACGCCGCGCACCAGACCCACGCTCCTCACCACACGATAGCCGGGCAGTTCGAAAGCTGTCGTCACCATTGCCGCATTCACGCTTATGTCCATCGGTGTGTCTCCTCTACGGGAACGATTCTGCGCGGCAGAATAACACACTCAACTTCGGCCAAAATGGCTTGGATGCGACTGGGCACGGCGGCAGAGGATGCTGGGATGCGCTGGTATACTCGCTCCAGCTAGCCAAGGGAGGGGGATCGCCGTGCCAGAACTTGCCCCGGTCGTCGCTGATACACTCGCCGCATACTACGAAGGAGTGCGTGACACCGTCCACGAACTGGTCGCGCCCCTCTCGACTGAGCAGCTTTGGCGCAAGCCGTATCCCTACGGGAACAGCATTGGCCATCTGCTGCTTCATGTGACGGGCAACTTGAATAACTATATCGGGGCGCGCATCGCCAACACCGGCTACATCCGTAACCGGCCTCTCGAATTCTCTGATACCTCGAAGCACCCGAAGGGAACGGTGCTCGCGGATTTCGATGCGGCGATCTCGATGGTTGCCGCGACGATTCGCAGGCAGTCTCCCGAAGATTGGGTCGCGCCCTACTCCGATACGACTGAGCCGGGAACTACGACTCGCTTCGGCGCCTTCATGCGCATGGCTGCGCACGCTTATCATCACACCGGGCAAATCATCTATCTCTCGAAGGAACTTACGAGGCCCGGCGGCGATTGATCGAGTCAAATTCCCCTCGCGCTGATGAGAACTCACGCTTGCGAAACTGAGTTAGAATGCTGGCGTGGAATCCGAAGGTAAGGAAAAGGCCGCGGCGCGACAGGCAAAGCGGCAGATGACGGCTGCGATTCTGATCATGACGCTGTCGTTCGTTTTTGTATTCGTGGCGATTGCGTTGGTCGTTCTAATCGGACACATTAAGCTTTTCTGAGTCGCCGAAAGCGGCTCGCGGACTGGCGCGGAACAATGTAATATCTGGTTTCCTCGATCCTCGCCGCCAAAGGAGCCAACCCCCATGAGCGTGAGTTCGTCAACAGGGCCATCCGCCGCCACCGTGGATGCCATCAAGGAGAAAGCGCGCAGGCTGAGCATTCTCTCGATCATGGCCACCACCGCGGCCGGTTCGGGACACCCGACTTCGTGCATGTCGGCGGCGCAGCTGATGGCCGGTATATTTTTTCACGCCATGAAGTTTGATGTGAAGGATCCCAATTCGAAAGATTCGGACCGATTCGTTCTATCGAAGGGTCACGCCGCTCCAGTACTTTATGCCGCGCTCGCGGAATCGGGTGTATTCCCGATTTCGCGCCTGATGACGCTGCGCGAATTCACCAGCGAGCTTGAAGGCCACCCGACGCCGCTGATACACGGCGTGGATGCCGCGACCGGATCGCTCGGGCAGGGGCTTTCCGTTGGCGCGGGACTGGCAATCGGCGCGCGAATGGATAAGAGTCCGACGCGCGTGTATGTCCTGCTGGGAGATGGTGAAATGGCCGAAGGTCAAGTCTGGGAAGCGGCGGAATTCGCGGGCCACTACAAACTCGAAAATCTCACGGTGATTGCGGACGTGAACGCGCTGGGGCAAAGCGAGCCCACCATGTATCAGCACGACATGGAAACGTACCGCCGCAAGTTCGAGTCCGAAGGATTCGCCACGGAAGTGATTGACGGCCACGACGTGAGCGCGGTTCTCGCGGCGCTGGATCGCGCCAAGGCAACGAAGGGCCGTCCGCAAGCGATCGTAGCCCGCACGATTAAAGGGAACGGCGTGAGCTTTTGCGCCGGCAAAGAGAAGTGGCACGGGAAAGCGTTTTCAAAAGATGAGATGGCCACGGCCCTGAAAGAGATCGGCGGCGCTCCCGTGATTGTCCCGCCCGATCCGGGCAGGGCCTACGTACGAACTACAATTCCGAAGCCGCCGGATTTTCCGGCGCTCTCGGCGCCGGAGTACGATGCGGGGAAACCCGTCGCCACACGCGAGGCTTACGGTTTTGCTCTGAAGCGGCTCGGCGCCGTGAACCCCCACGTCGTAGCGCTTTCCGGCGACGTGAAGAATTCCACGTTCTCCGATATGTTCGGCAACGCGTACCCCGATCATTTCTTTCAGGGATACATCGCGGAGCAGAATCTGGTGAGCGCAGCGGTGGGCCTAGCAGCGCGAGGCAAAGTGCCCTTTGCCGATACGTTTGCGTGCTTCCTTTCGCGCGCATATGACAACGTGCGTATGGCGGCGATCAGCCGCAGCAATATCAACCTGTGCGGATCGCACTGCGGCGTCTCGATCGGCGAGGACGGCCCCTCGCAAATGGCTCTGGAGGATCTGGCGATGTTTCGCGCCATCCACGGGTCGGCGGTTTTCTATCCGAGCGACGCGATTTCAACCGAACGCCTGACCGAAACGATGGCGCGCCGCGCGGGCATCAACTACTTGCGGACCTCGCGTCCCAAGACCGCGATTCTTTATGCGAAGGACGAGAAATTTCCGGTTCCGGGTTTCAAGGTGCCGCGGCAAAGCGCGCAGGATCGCGTGACCGTAATCGGCGCGGGTATCACCGTGCACGAGGCACTGAAGGCGGCCGATGAATTAAAGGCCGCGGGCACGGCGATTCGCGTGGTTGATCTTTACTGCGTAAAGCCGATTGACGGCAAAGCTCTGGCCGAGCAGATTGCGGCGACCGGCGGACGCCTGGTTACCGTCGAGGATCACTGGCCCGAAGGCGGCGTTGGAGAAGCCGTCCTAGGGGCGCTCGCACAGGCGGGCGTGGCGCCTTCGAAATATCGAATGCTCGCGGTGAGAAACATGCCGCATTCCGGCAAGCCGGAGGAGCTGGTGGACGCGTTCGGGATTTCCGCGAAGCACATTGCCGCGGCCGTCCGCGAGATTGCGTAGATTCCGGCAGCTGGAAGGACAGTCGAGTGTCTGAAAAAATGGTGATGGTTGGCTTGTTGCCGGAAGCGGTCGTGATTGATCCCGGCGAGCAGGTCTCGTGGTTGTCCAACGCAGGAAATCTCAAAATAGAGTTCGACGCGCAGCGCTGCCCGTTTTCTTCGAATGTGTTTCAGGCACCTCCCGGTGTTCGACTGTCGAGCGGCACAGCGCGCCCCGGAATCAATCCCGGATCCTATAGGTATCGCCTCTCGCTCAACGACGTGATCGTCGGCCACGGCGAGGTTCTCCTCCGCGGTAAGTGACTCATCGCAACAAATTCTGAAATTCAGACTTGATGGATGCGAAGCCGGAACTAGTCGCCGGCGATGGTGGCGGTGCGGTCCACAGGGCGTTCCTGTGCAACGGAGTCCGCTAGAATACGCCGGACCGGGGCGAGCATCGAGGCGGGAACCGGCCGCTCGCGCGGGACGCCGAGCTCAGCGACCTTGCGGGGAAATTCCCTGCGACGGTCGAGCCATAGGCCAAATTCCTGCAATAGATCGCCGGCCAGGTTGGGGTCGTCGGTGCGCTCCACACCCCAGAAGCGAAGCCGCGCTTCATTCTTCTGCAGAAGCTGAAGCGATTCTTCGAGCTTCTTCATCGCGGCGTTGAAGGACGACGCGAGGAAATAGACTGGAAGCATCCATCCGCTGTGGCCGTTACGGTCCGACCCGCCATTTTCCGAATCACTACCGCCGGGTCCGAAGACAGCCCGGACGCGGACGTTGTACTTGCCGTTCTGATTGCGCTCAATGGCACAGCGATATTCGTTTGCGTTGCTCGGGTTCTTGCTATGCATGGCGTTCCTCAGTTTACCGTTCATCGGAATCACGCCGAAGCCCTGTTGATAGGCTGGGTTTCCGGCAGTTCTACCCACCGGGGCCAGGATTTCGAGCCTGCTCGCCTTGGATCTCTTCGTCGGCATATGAATGCTCCTCAGATTAGGGGGTGCGCGTTCGCTGCCAAGACTCCTCAGGCTGGGGAGGTTCTCGCCTGCAGGTCGCGCCCCGCTGGCTACGGGGCAGGCTCCACGGATGTCAACATTCTAGGCCAAGTGCGAGATACGGGGCAAGAGGGGACGCTGTATTTCGTAAGTATATTAGTTACATCTAGTTAGGGGTCACGAAGCTACTGCCGAAAGCTAGCTCGGGTTTGTGATGCGGCTCATCGCGTCCGCGTTGATGGTGAGCTTGCCTTCCTTCTTCAGGCGCTCGATGAGCATGGTGTGGAATGCATCGAACGCCGCGTTCTGCTTGGTCTGCAGCAATTGCTGCTGGATATCGTTCTGCTGTTTGGCCAGATCGCCCATGTTGGGTGCGTCGTGAGCCACGGTGCGGAAGACAATCCAGTTTTCACCGGATTGAGTGGGCCCGCTGACCTGGCCGACCGTCATTTTGAAGGCGGCGGAGACCTGTTTGGCGGTGCCCACGTCGGGGATCGAGCCTGCTCGCGCGAAGGCATCGGAGGTTTTCACCGTGAGGTCGAGCGACTTCGCCACTTTGTCAAAATCCTCACCCGCCTGGGCGCGCTTGGAGAGCTCCAGTGCACGGGCGCTCGCAAGATCTATGGACTTCTCATGTTGATAGTCCGCGAGGACGCGATCGTGGACCTCGGCGAGGGTGCCCTGATGCGCCTGCAGAACGTCTTTAACCGTCAGAATCACGAAACCGCTTTCAATCTGAATCGGCTGGCTCAACTCTCCGGAATGAAGCGCGAACAAGACCTGATGGAGTTCCGGCGCGTTACCAAGCGGGAGGATCGGATCGGTGATCGCGACGGCCGGCGTCTCACCGACGTCGAGATGGAATTTCTTCGCGAGATCGTCGAGCGACTGCCGGTCGGACTGCCGGACAGCGGCGGCCATCTGGTTCGAGATGTCGTCTGCCTCGGCGCTGACCTTCTGTTCGAGAACCGGCTGCAGAATCGAATCGCGAACTTCCTCAAAGGTTCGAGTGTGGGCTGTTTCGCGATCGAGAACCTTGATGATGTGGAAGCCATACTGGGTTTTGACGAGATCCGAAATCGAGCCCTTTGGAATGGTGAAGGCGGCCTGCTGAAATTCGGGTACCGTCTGTCCCTCTACAATCCAGCCCAGGTCACCGCCCTTCGGCTTGGTGCCGTCGTCTTCGGAATATTTCTTGGCGAGATCCTCGAAATTGGCGCCATGCTTGGCCTGTTTCAGCACGTCCTCGGCCTTCTGGTGAATTTCAGCGACCTCGGCGTCCGTCTTGCCGATCGTCTTGAACAAGATGTGTTCGACGTGTGCGCGGTTTTCAACTTTGTACTCGTCTATGTGCTGGTTGTAATAATCGCGCAGGCTATCGTCGCTGACCTGCGTGTTGGCTCGGAGCTTGGAGAGATCGAGCAGGGCATAACGCGCGGAGCGGCGTTCGGGCACCTGATAGCGCGACGAGTTCTTCGCAAACCACGCGGCAAGATCGGCGTCGCTCGGATGGATCGAAGCGGCAAGGTCCGCGGGCTTGATCAGGGCGTAGTCAATCTTGACCTTTTCGTTTCTCCAGAGGAATTCCTGGGCGACTTCCTGAGGGGTGACGGTGATGCCGTCCGTGACCATCTCATGAAATTTTTCGGTGAGCATGTCGTCCCGGAGAAGGCTCTCGAACTGATCTACGGTCATCCCAAACTTCGTCTGAACTTCGGTCGGGTAACGATCCTTGAGCCAGGTGCTACCGGACCACGCGGTAGGCAGGATTTCCTTGATGCGCTGGGTTTGCTCTTCGGGAGTGACGCGCATGCCGAGGCGATCCGCTTCATACTCGAGCGCCCGCTGGAAAATCATCTGATCGAGAACCTGCTTCGAATACGCTGCCCGGAACATGGGAGCGACGGTCTGATTACGCGTCGCTTGTTGGAATTCCTGTTGGAATTCCACAATTGTGATGTTTTGCCCGCCCACAGAAGCGATTGTGTCCGGCGTGTCGCCACTGGTGGTTCCGTTCATCAAGCCGGGTATGAGGGTGATCACCATGCTGAAGATGATCAGACTGAGGATGATGCCCATAGTGATCTTGATCCACCGGTTTCGATCAAGATCCCGCTGCTGGATGCTTCTCAACATATGTAGGTACGACCTCTCACAGGTTGCAAACACTCAATTATAAAGGAAATTCGACGCGCGTTCCCATTAGATTACTGGAAGGCCGAAAAATCAAGGCTGTACGGCGTCTTCCGAGTTCACTTGCGAGTCAAGGGAGCACGATCCGAGTTCAGCGACATTTTGCTCGGTAACGCATCATCGAAACTCAGGGAACGGGAATCGGCGATGAAACTCTTCCCGGCCGTGCCGACTTCTCCCGTTGCTTAATCCGAATTCTTGACAGGAGCCCTGTTCCCGCCTCAGTGGATACCGACAATATGCAGAGATGTTGTGCATCACGTGCAGAACGTGCACGACGACACTAGAGCAGGGCGTCGAGGTCCTCCTGACTGAACGCATTCAGGTCGAATTCGCCTCGCGGCGATTCACCAAGCTCGCGGCAGTGTCGGCACGATGTTGCGTTGCCGTGAGCGGCGGGGAGTTGATAGGTCCACGCGAGCTTGTGGATACGCTGACGCACCGCGTCGAGCAGGAGTATTCCGCGTCCCGCGGCGTTGAGTCGTCGCGTCGGGAGACCCAAGGCTTTCAATTTGTGCCCGACGGTTCTCGGCTGCCATTCGAGAATTTCGCCGTGCTGTTCCAACATTTTGTTCACTTGAGCCGTGATTGCGCCGACATGCACCGACTCTTTCTTCGCCTCATGACAGAACGACAGCATCGCCCCGACAACGATGGCATTGAGGTCAATCGCGCGCTCGGATTGAACCAATTCATTTTGCGCTGCGAGCAGTCCAGCGATTGCTGCCTGTAGCTCGGGTTCATCCCCCATACACGCTCCCAACGAGCGTGCGAGTTCGCGAACGGGTGGCGCGAAGTGCGCGACGTCAAAGTCAGAATCGGCGACTTGGCGGTAGTTTCTCAGGCGAAACATGAGGAGCTTGGGCTGGAACTCGTCGGCGATTTGTTGCTGAGCACGCTGGTCAAGAATGGGCAAGGATTCGCACGTCGGCGTTACCGGGATTTCGATGAAATTGCCCCCGGTCGGGTCGTCGTACAGGGGCTCCTCGGAACAAATGACTTTGGCACAGCACAGGTTCACCAGTCGCCCGTTTCGCGGGACGTAGGTGTCGCGGTCACTCGAGGTACGAAGAAGTTTCTGCAACTCTTCGTTAGGCTCGCAGCGTTCGATGAACAGGGCGGGACGCAATGCTATTGGGAGTGAATGCACTCCTGCCAGAGTCAAGTCACTCAGTAGAAGTGCGCGTCGGTACAGACAGCCGAGCAAGCGGAACAGTTGGCGCCCTTGGGTTGACTGCGGTCCAACAATCGAGAGGCAAATGGGTGTTTCGATACGGTCAACAAACCAGCTGGCAAGAACAGAAAACGCCGCCAAGGACGCCTCGTTCCCGCCCAAGCCTGTGTATTTGGCGATGAGCCCGCGGACGTCCTCGAATAGTTCTTTGGATGACTCATACGGCGCGGCGTGCGTTGGAAAGCGGATGGCTCGCGGAATTGTGGAATCCACTTCTGGCGGGCAATACACTCTCGCCTTAAATTCAGAGTCGGGCGCAGCTTCTAGCGCGAGTTTGGACTGGATGTGTTGCTCAGCCCCATCCCAAAGAAGTAGCTTGAGTCCCCCGTCAGGCGCGTCACTCGCCACGAGTTCAATGATGAATCGGGGAGCCAGCTCCCCGTAGGTTTCGATGCGTGGTTGTTGTTCCATCTGTTTTCACCTTCTCCTGATTGGCACCCCGTGCCGGGATTTGACCGATACGCCGGTTGCCCGACACATCGCGTTCCAAATTAAGTCTATTCGTTCACTGGTGTGCGCCAGCGGCGCCAATTCTTTCTGTCTCTCGGCGCAGGTCCCGTTCATTCATCGCCACCAAATCACGGAAGTGCATCATGATGCTTTGAGACCACGTGTCATGCCCCTTGCCGAGGGCTTGCTCGACAGCCTGTTTGAACAGCGCCACGAGTCGAGCGAACACGAACTGGAACTTTGGACCGTCGAAGTTCAAAACGTCTTGCTTCGAGCTCGCGTCGAATGTTTGCACAAGTTTCTGTAAGGCACACAAGGCGGTCACTTGTCCGACGCAGCTTTTTAGCTTTGGCGCCGCAGCGGCGTCGGTCTCATACTCGACCATCTCTTGGATGACTAGCACGAGTTCTTCGTGGATGAGGCGCATAATCTCGCTTGCCGGAGAACTAGCGTCCGCAATCTTTTCCCGAATTTCCGGGAGGCGCGACTCGCGTCTTGACGGGTCGTGGCATCGCTCCTGTTGCGATGCTGAAACCGAGCCGTCCGCGGCAATCAAAAGAATGACCATCTGAGTCGTACCTCCGACTTCGCCCACCTGAACCGCAGGTACCCCTGCCAACGGCAGAACCGATTGCCGCTGGGGACCCACGGTCGGAATGCCGGCCGCGGGGCTTGGTTCTGATCAAGGATTCCATATTGGTTTCTTGCGCAGACATGTGTTTTCCGCGCGGGCGAATCGGCTATCTGGATGACAGGATATTGGGGTATTGGCTGGTAAACCGGGGGGGCGGCCGGTAGGCCTCAGAGCCAGCCCCCGGTGGGAGCTCAGATCTGGCCCAGCGAGATCCTGAGATCTGGGGGCGGGCGTTCATCCCGCGTCAGGTGGGCCTGTGCGACGCCGATTTGGCTTGGCACGATCGTAGGAATCCAGGGGGGATGGACTCCGGTCACCGGACAAGCAGCCCCCCGGGAGGCTCATCCGACGCCCGGCGGCCCCGAGGTGCCTCACCAAGTAATCGCGGAGGCCACCAGATCGACGGGTTATCAAATAGCTCAAAAATTTACTTGAGCGACGCAGTACTATCTAAAATCGAACGCGACACTCGGCTGTAGCTAGGGCGGGCGGCGGGCGAAATTTAAGTAAGTCGAGGTATTCCAGCATGGGTACTAAACCACAGCATCAAGTTGTTCAGGGCTTGCTTGCGCCACGACCATCAAAGGCGCCGACGAACCTTGACGAAGTACTGTTCCAAGCCGCCATGGAGCATCGAAAATTCCACGTGAATGACGGCATGTCACTGTTCGTGTGGGCAACCCCTCGCTATACGGGAATCGGGCTTCACTGCTACCCCATTAGCACCGTCGACGCCGACCTTGCGCTTCGAATCGCTCAGGGTATCCACGAGAAGCGAGGCTTGCCGCCTAGCGATGAGTGGTCTCTCCTGTTCCCTTCTTTGGACACGGACCAGTCTCACCCGGTCATCCAGTGACGTCGGTTCTGTGGACGCGGGAAGTTTCAGCCCCGCGTCCACGAAGCGATTTCCACTAGCAGGTGCTCACCGACCTCCTGTCGCTTGGCGCGTCGCTCTGACAAGAGTCGGGTTGTCGCCAGCATGTTCCAGTCGACTGACGTCTTCTGCTATTGCCCCTCCGCCAAGTCTTTATTGACGCCACGGTGACCACCAACGCGCCAACAATCCTCAAATTCAGCCATCTCGTTCCGCGCTCGCGCGGCGTGTCCCCTCGAGCAGTCGAACTTTCCAGCCAGTTTGGGAATCGATCAAGACCCATCGCGATTCCGAACTCTCTAGAAACCCTGAACGCCAGAGCCAGACTCTCGCCGCAGGGAGCGAGGAAACCACGACGGTCATGTGCCCCGCGCTTTGACCAGGGCTGGCCAGCCCGCCTACCATCTGAAATCGTATCCGGGCTTGGGACAACGCCCCGGCTAAACGTTCGACGTGACTTGAGTCCCCTTCAACTGGTATCCGTTCAATGATTCCGATGTCGGTCCTGGTCGGAGTTTCCCATTGGCCGCATGTCGTGGGAATTACCTGTTCGAGTTCATCTGCGCCGTTTTGGGCCTTCTTCAGAGCAGCAATTCTCAGGTCCGTAAGTGAGATTCGTTGCCAGTCTGTTTCGACGCACCGTTCCGGGCGGATCTCCAGTTCGAAACCCTGATGGAGTGCAAAGCAGCCCACGCAGCGGTCGCTGATCGCAACCCGCCAGTTTTGGCGATCGTCGACACACCGGCGCAGAAAGACCTCGCGGAATTCTAGGCCGTTGACGCGTATCGTGAGAGAGATCCGTAGGCTTTTCAAGTGTGACGTCACAGTTCTGCATTCACCGATGCGCGATTTAGGAGTGCGGGTTGGGCGACCGCCTCCGACCGCGCGAGAAAGCCGGCGGCGCGTCGTGGTTCGGTCGCGCCAGCCGTTCCTTTCCGAAGACTGTCGATGGCCTGAGTCAGGTCCCGACTCGCAATTTCCCGCTTCTCGTCATAAGCGTGTTGGCCGGCAAGAATGTAGACTTCCCGCAGCTGGGCGAATGAGAATCCCTCCGAACAATCCACAAAATGACGGACATCTTCCTCGGCCAAGTTCGGAATGAATTTGCGAACATACGTCGAGCGAAGTTGGGAATCCGGCACTGGGAATTCCACGATGCGATCGAACCGTCCTGGCCGGCCAAGAATCGCGGGGTCGAGAGCCGTCGGATTGTTGGCGGTTGCCACCACGATGACGCCTTCCTGAGTTCCCAGGCCGTCCAGGCAATTGAGGAGATGAGACAAACTCACTTTTGTCGGCGCGAGCTGGGATGATGCTTGCGGGAAGGCGCGATCGATTTCTTCCAGCACAATCAAGGAAGGCGCGTTACTCGCAGCGATTTGAAACATTCGCTCGAGATGATAGTCATCCGTCTTTTCGCTAAACAGGGCAACTGAGTGCCCATCTAACTTGCCACCATTCAGCATGGCCCGGATGACACTGGTTTTCCCATTTCCCGGCGGCCCATGAAACAGATATCCACGGCGAAAAGGCAACCGACGATCTCGGAACCACGACTCGCGCTCGAGGAAGGTTTCAAAGTCCTTGCGGATATGATTTGCGAGCGTCGGACCCAGCACCAAATCATCCCAGCCAAACCGGCCGACTCGCTGATGGCTGCTGCCAAACACATGAACGTAAGATGAATCGCGTCGCGCGCTAATTCTCTCGACGAGTTTGAGGAAAGCCGGCGCGCACTTCCTCCGGAGAATCACGCAGTCACATGTTTGTTCCACACCATTGCCGGCCTGCAAGATCGGGATGCTGACGGTCACGACCGGTTCGGGAAAACCGCGCAGCCAAAAAGCCACGGGACGATCCTGCCACTCTGCCTCGAGTACTTGTCTTCGATTTGCGAACCTGCCACGCGGCTCACGAGCGAGGTGCACTTCGAACGACGGGTAGCTATCGTTCGGAAGCTCAATCGTTTCGACCAGTTTTCGCAATTCGCGAACCGGTCGCGAATTATCACTGCGCAGACGAACCCCCGCAAGCACATGGGTCGCTGCAACCTGCGCCACTCGGAAATTGAGCTCCAACAGGACGGTCTCTTCCATCCCGCATCCGAGCTTCGAGCAAATCCAAGGGCGGAATTCGTCCAGGAATCGGCGAACCGTGGTCTGACGCGAAGCGAACTCTGTGGGCATCGTCTCTCTCATCGGTTGCCTTGTGCACCCCGGGTGCACGATTGCAGTTCGGGCTCCGCGCTTGAGCCGCGTTGACCAGCTCTCCAGTCTTGGTCCATCCTACTTTTCTTGAGTTGCGACGGACCTGTCCCGACAATGCGACTGTGGGCCGACATCAGGCCGCGCACTTGGATAGACTCAAACTTGGACCGTATGGCGACTCCTAACGCGCAGTTCAGAAAGTCCTCCGAGCCTATTATACCACTCGGATTTGGCGGAAAATTACAGCCCATAAGTAGCGACCAGATAAGGGGTTGCAGGCCAGGAGCTCACTCAATCTCGCAAGTTTCCGTCGACGAAACAACGAGTCCGTTTGGGTCCTCTCGGGTCCAGTTGGCGTTTTCCAAATTCACTATTTCGCGATGGGCGACAGTCGTATCGGATGGCGCCGTGACAGCCAGCAGGTCGGAGAAGGTGCACAGATCACCTCCCCGCTGTACTGAGACGCGCAGCTCCCAAGGTCCAGGACTTGGAAGGTTGACGATTGCTGCATCGAGCAGTTTGTTCGTGGACTGGTGGTGGGTGGCGCGAATACTTTCACTCTTGCTGCTGCCGTCGGCAGTTCGAACTGTGAGATTAACTGCGGCATCGAGCATTGTCTCACCGGACTCGCGATCCTGCACCAGCACACTTACGTCTGCCGCTCCCATGGGCGGCTGGCCCGGCGCGGTGAAGACGCTGACGTGAAACGGCCCGGAGAATTCCTGCATGCGGATGACTGCGCCATCCGTATCGATAGCGTCGGGCGCAAGCCAACCATATGCGAGAGCGGCGAGCGGAAGCGACAACATGAGGACAGGGAGCACATGGCGCGAGAGACGAGTCTCGGGCGGAACCGGGTTGCGCTCAAGATCGCGCTCCGGCGGGGCAGGAGAGAGCAATCTCGCCGTGATGATGACAGCGGGAATCAGAAACGCGAACGACCCGATCACCCACATGCTCACACCGGCGGCGACCTGATCGCTCTGAGCGGAGATACCTCCCAGCCTCGGTACACCGGCATACCACGGATACAAGACCTGACCGGAGAAACTTAGGAACGCGGAAAGCGCTGAATTTGCGAAGTCCGCAAGCAGTAGGTAGAGAGGCATTGTCCATCGCGGCCATTGTGGGCGGCTGGGCCACGGCTGAACTACGGGCCACCAGAACAAGAGCGAGGTGAGGAGGAAGCACGCGTGCTCAAGCTCGTGCCAGCCGGATGAACGCAAAGCAAATTCGTAAGCCGCGGGGATGTGCCAGCCAAGCATCGCCAGAGCCATCAGGAGCCCCGCCGCGGCCGGATGCGTGAGCCGTCGGCCAAGCCGCTGAAGGGGGGACCAACTGAGAATCGGACCCAGCACGTCGCGCGAGAGCCACAGCGGCATTCCGTGAAGCAGCGGAATTGCCGGATCGCTGATCAGGATGAGCGGCGGCACCAGCATCATTAGGATCATATGTTGGAGCATGTGGGTGCTGAGCAGGAACGGATCAAACGTGTCGATCGGGGATGCGAGCGCAATTTCCAAAGCGGCGATGCCGCCGAAAAATGAGATTAAGCGCCAAGCCGTAAACCGCTGGGGCATGGCCACGCGAAGCGCCTGCCATCCGCGGAGATACATCAGAACCGTGAGGAGATTGATCGCGGTGACGTACGGCGGAAAGGACCACGATGCGAGAACGGCTTGAGCCGCAGGAGACATCAGTGGCTTCTACGGACCGACCAGCGATCGAATTGCGGCGGACTTCATGACGGCCGATTCCCTTCGCCATCTTCTCCCATCATTCCGGGAGTTTCGACGCCGGCCCGAGCGGCGAGTGGATACTGCCACGTCGGGATGCGCATCTGCCGTAAGACCATTAGCCCTGCAACTATTCCGAACGCGATTTGAGAGGCAAGGAACCACCATCGATTGATGCGTGCGTTGAGCAGCGGGTCGACAATGCCGAGGACGGTGTACAGCAACCCTGTCCAGACGACCGGTGCAAAGACCCCTCCGAGTAGAATCGGTCGGCGAGGAAGCATCGGTAGGACGGCGCCGTACAGAAGCCCGACCAGGACGGATCCGGTCAGATGCAGCAGCATGGCCACGAGGAAAAGCTCGATGTGAAACGCCGATAGCCATTCTGTACTCAATTGCGTTTCCGCATACACCACGCCGCCCAATAAGTTAATCGGGTACCACACACTGCCATGACTCAGCACGCCATACAGGATGGCGATGGCGGCCATAGCGACACTACCTGCTAGGCCTCCCTTGATTCCCGCCGAAATGGGATAAATTTCGAGTGGAAGGCGAGCACGGTGAGGGGCTCGAGCCGCAGCGATGCGAGCCACTCTGCGGCGCGATGTCGCAACCGGGACAGACTCTGCTCCGACTCGAATATTTTCGAGCCGGTCCCGAGGTAACACTTGAAGGAACCAGCCGATGCAGCCGGCGACGGCGAACAATCCACCAACGATGCTCAGTGAGGTGCTACTGATCAGCCCAGCCATGACCAGCGTCAACCCAAGCGCGAGCAGGCCCGGCCACGCGCTCGGCGCCGGCAAGGGCACATCGGTAGGCGTCGAAGAAGTCCCGGGATTTGATTCATGTTCTGGGCTCATATTGCTGTCATTCCTCGTCGCTAAACGTTATCGCCCCACCAGATACACCACCGTGAAGACCACCACCCACACGGCATCAACAAAATGCCAGTAAAGGGCGAGCACTTCGCACCTCTCGGAATGCTCGCGTTTCACTTTGCCCGCCAGACCAAGAATCGCCACAATAGTTAGTCCTATCAACCCCAGGGTGACATGCGATGCGTGCAGTCCCACCAGCGAATAGTACGTGGTGCCGAAGAGATTTGTCTGGATGGTGAACCCGTCCTTAAAGATCATGTGGTGCCATTCTCGGCCAGTTCCGGCAAGGAAAATGGCACCTAGAGCGAGCGTAATGAGCCAAAACGCGTTGAAGGCGCCAGTTTTTCCTTTGCGCAGCGCGGCGATCGCCCAGTGCATCGTCAAGCTGCTCGAGAGCAAGCAAATTGTGATGAGAATTGGAACATGAAGTATTTCTCGCGGCGTGGGCCCGTCCAGACTTTTCCCGATGTAGAAGACGTAAGCGGCGATGAAGATTGTGAAGATCGCGGATTCCGCGATAATTAACGACAACATTCCGACGCGCCCGCGCGAGGGAAGCTCCCACGGGGTGTCGGTCGCCGCCATTACCATCGGTGTTGCGTTCATCGGTGTCAGCAGCCCTTCCTCATCGATTACTCATACTTCCAATCGGGATCGTCCGGATGTTTAAGATCCCATAGCGGCCTTCGGCTGCGCACGGTCGGGACATTGGCGAAGTTGTATTCGGGCGGCGGAGAAGTAGTGGCCCACTCGAGCGTCCACGCGTCCCACGGGTCATTCCCAGCCAGCGCGCCTTTGAAGTACGACTGAATCATGTTGAAGACGAAAACTAAGATCGCGACCGCCTGGAAAACAGCCCCGATCGACGAGATCATATTCCAAGTCTCCCAGCCGCGACCGGCTTCGTACGTATACACGCGGCGTGGCATCCCAAGCAGCCCCGGAATGTGCATGAAATCGAACGTCAGGTGAAATCCGATCACGAAGAGCCAGAAGTGCCATTTTCCCAGCGTTTCGTTCAGCATTCGGCCGGTCATCTTGGGGAACCAATAGTAGAACGCCGCAAAGATAGTGAAGAGAATGCCGCCTACGATCACATAGTGAAAGTGCGCGACCACGAAATAGGAGTTCGAGAGCTGCCAGTCGAAAGGCGCGGTCGCCAGCATGACGCCCGTCAGTCCGGCGATCAGGAACTGGAACAGAAAACCTATGCAGAAAATCATGGGCGTTGCGAAGCGGATTTTTCCACCCCACATGGTGCCAAGCCAGTTGAAGATCTTGATGCCCGTCGGCACCGCCACCACCATGGTTGTAAGCACGAAGAACGCGTTTCCGTAAGAAGGCATCCCGATCGTGAACATGTGGTGCGCCCATACTCCGAGGCTCACGAACCCGATACCGACCGATGCCGCCACCATTGCCGGATATCCGAATATCGCTTTGCGCGAAAACACGGGAACAATCTCCGAGACGAAACCAAAGCAGGGAATAATGAGAACGTAGACTTCCGGGTGGCCGAAGATCCAGAAAAAGTGCATCCACATAACTACGGAACCGCCTGCTGCAGTGTCGAAGAAATGGCCGCCCATAAAGCGATCAACCATCAGCATCAGCTGGGCCGCCGTGAGTGGGCTGATCGTCACCAAAACCAAGCCGCCCATTACTAGGTTCATCCATGCGAACAGCGGCATCCGGCTGAGCGTCATCCCGGGGCAACGCATCACCAAGATCGTCGAGATGAAATTAACCGCGCCTCCGATACTGCCGACGCCAGCCAGTAGTAAGGATAGGGTCCAGAAGTCCGTGCTATGGCCCGGAGAGAAAACAGGCGATGTGAGCGGCGCGTACGCGAACCAACCCACATCCGGCGCGCTGCCAGCCTGTGAGATCCCGCCGCCGGCGAAAAAGCTGGCGTAGAGGAAAAATCCACCGAACGCGGTCATCCAAAAACTGAAGGCGTTTAGACGAGGGAACGCCATGTCCCGGGCCCCGATCAACAATGGCATCAGATAATTCCCAAAGCCAAAAAGAATGGGCATGGCCACGAAAAACACTCCGGTCGTGCCATGCATTGTGAACAACCGATTGAATACTTGAGGTGAGAGGAAAGTAGAGTTGGCGTGCGCCAGCTGGATCCGCATGAGGACCGCCTCGATCCCCATGATGACCAGGAAGAGCAGCGCGTACACGATGTACATCAGGCCAATCTTTTTGTGATCGGCCGTCGCGAGCCACTCGTAAACTACGTGCAGTGGACTTCTGCGAATCGCCAAAGGCATGGATTCAGATGCCATAACTATCTTTCGACTCTCTCCGCTACTCCTAGTGAAGCGTCAACAAATATGCTGTGATCTGGTCCAACTCCTTTTCAGTGAGTTCCGGGACGGGCATCAGCGATCCGGGCTTGAAGGTCGCAGGATTTCGAACCCATCGCCTCAGGTTTTCGGGCGTATTCGGCACCGCACCGGAAGCCAAAGTGTCGCGGCTCATCAAGTGCGTTAGGTCAGGTCCGACGACTCCCGCCGCCGGCGTGCCCCGTACGGTGTGGCATGCGAAACACGCCTTGATCATGAATAGCGCGCTGCCTGCAGCCGCGGAAGGATCGGAGACAGCTGGCTGCTGCTGCTCGTGCACCCACCGATCAAATTCATCGCGACTCTGCACGTATACCCGCTGGAGCATCTTGGCATGCTGCGTTCCACAGTATTGCGAGCATTGACCCAGGAACAGTCCCAGCTCCCGGGGTTCGATCCACGTGCCATTTGGATGATTGGGAATCAGGTCGGTTTTCCCGGCGAGTCGTGGCACCCAGAAGCTGTGGTCCACGTCTGCAGACAACAAACCAAGAAACGTCGGCGTCGAATGGTCGGGCTCACTTACGGGCACGTGCAGCTCGTTGGCTGCGGTAAACCCATATTGCGGATAGCGATACTCCCACCAGAACTGGTGGGCGACAACGGTCACCTCGATCGCTCCCGGCGGACGGCGCGCGTCCTGCACACGATGAATAACCTGCGCCGCGCTCAAAAAGAGCACAACCACAATCAGCACGGGTAGAACCGTCCAGGCCAACTCCATCTGATTGCTGCCATAGATTTGCGGCGGTTCGGTGTCATCTTCCGTTCGTTGTCGGAACTTTACAACCGCGTACGCGAGCAGACCGAACACGACGAGGAAAATTGCGCATAAGATCTCGAGTTCGAAAACTGAAAGGCGATAGATGGCGTAGGCGGGCGTTGAATCAGGAGCAAAAATATTCGTGGGACTAATGGGATTGCTCTTTTCGCCCGCTAGAGTCCGCGTGACACTGCAGGAGACCAATAGAAAGAAGCTTGCCGTGCGGCGCCATGCGCACATAAGCACAATCTTCTCCATCCAACGTCCTCACCGCGACTCTAAGGAACCGACCGGCGTTGTGATGTCATCCGCCTCACTGTCATCCGTGATAGCGGGCATAGTCAAATCGTTTAGCTCTCGTGTCAAGACCGATGTGCTGCTCCCCGATTCGGCGCCGCCCTCAGGAAGCGTTCTCCAGGACCAGGAGTCCTGTGGCGGTGTTGGAGACAGCGATATGGTAGTTGCTGTGAATCTTGGTAACTTTTCCGGAGAGGGCGCCGCGCATCGCCAGCCAAAGAATGAATTCGGCGCCTTGGGCGCCTGCCTCGCGCACGAGTTCATGAATCGAGTAGCGAGCAAGGATTTCGGGCTCGTTCACAATCTTGTCCAGGCACATCAGATCGAATTTCTTATTGATGAAGCCGGCACGCTCCCCATCGAGCTGGTGGGACATGCCGCCCGTGCCCAACACCACGACCTTCAGATCCTTGGGATAGGACTCGATTGCGCGGCCGATTGCCTGGCCGAGCTTGAAGCAACGCAGAGGTGAAGGCAACGGATGCTGCACCGTGTTAATGCATACGGGAATCGTCTTGACGCCTCCGTACGAGTTCCCGGGCCAGAACAGAGACATCGGGACGGTGAAGCCATGATCCACGAGCATCTCCTGGCACGAGGTGACATCGAATTCGTCTTTCACCAACGACTCGATGATGTGCCAGGAGAGCTCCGGATCACCCCGGAAGGGCGGAGTCTTGGGTATTCCCCAGCCCTCGTCGGCATTTTCGTATTGTGAGGCTGCGCCGATCGAGAACGTGGGCATCTTGTCGAGGAAGAAGTTCAAACCGTGGTCGTTGTAGATGACCACGGCCACATCGGGTTTCGCCTTTTGGAGCCAGGCCCGCGCCGGCGGATAGCCCGCGAAGAACGGTTTCCAATACGGATCGTTGAGAAGCTCCTTTTCCCTTGGAACCGCATTCCCGATTGCGGGGATATGAGATGTCGTGAGCCCACCGACGATTCGTGCCATGTTTACTCTCCTTGGGTCTTGAGCCGCTGTCTGAATTCCTCTAGGGTCATGCCAGTTTGCTGGGCGCCCACGTCCTGCACGGAGAGGCCGAAAATCCCGGCGAATTTGGCGAGGTAATAGATGCATCCACCCGCACGGATCATGGCCAGGACGTTGCGCTCCTTGATCGCCTTTCGTTGCTCGTCGTTGAGGCCGAACTTGGCGCAATACGCATTTTCGTCCTGCTTGAATTCTCGGCGGTTCTCGGCCTTGTTGAACGAAAAGCACATTTTATTCAGGGCGTAGCCCTTGATGGCTGCCCGCCCATCGAACATGTAAGTGCCGGGAATTGGAATTTCGTGATGCGTCAGCATGCTCATGTTCTGACTCCTGAAAACCTCGCGTATCAACAACTCACTTTGACCCAAACGTTGGGTCGAGTGGAAACTGCAATTATCTTCCCCGAATCGTCGCTTGCTCCCAGTGCGGACGGTCACCGTCGCGAGTGACCACGGTCACAGTTTGAATGCCCTTCCTACGCAGCCGCCGCTTGTGCCTTCAGGCCCAGTTCATTCCGTATGACGACGACTGAGCCCTTGGTGGCGATCAGCATCTTAGTCTTAAAATCGGTCATCGTACGGGTAACCGTCTCGCGAGATATGCCCACGACCTGAGATATTTCCTCATGGGTCAGGCCCAGATGGAAACGCTTGCCTTGATTGGTTTGCTGACCGTTCGAGGACGTCTCCAGCAGGAATTGAGCGACCTTTTCGCTGGCGGACCGGGACAAGCCGAGGTAGCGAATTTCTTGGCAAGCTTGACGATAACCAACGCCCAATTGCTTCATCGCGGCACCGGAAATCGCCACGTGTTCCCGGATCAAATTCAAGAAGTCCTCTCGCCGCACAAAGTTCACCTGGCACGGCTGCAGCGCCTCGGCCGTCACTTCATACGGTTCGCCCGCTATCGCCGCATGCACTCCCAATACATCGCCCGGCCCGCAGATCCGCGCAATCAAAGTCTTGCCGTCAGCAGAGTTCATGGTTAGTTTGACGCGACCCTTGCACAGCATGTAAACGCCACGCGGAGCTTGCCCCTCGACAAACAGCACCGCATCGGCCGGATACGCCGTCGTAAACTTGACGTTGCTGAACGCTTGAAGCGCGGAGGCTGGCAGTTGGCAAAAAAAACCGCTGTTCCGCATCGGACAGCTCTTGCAGTCTTCATTTATTTCCATACCGTAGGGAGCGTTCATGTCTTCCTCCTGAGTCAGTCCTGGGAGTTAGCCCGGTCGGAATTCGATACGCTACTTTCTAAACTTTCACGCAAAAACCCGGAAAGATTGGCGAGCACCACGCCTCGTTTCTGCATCGCTAGGAGCAGTTGTCGCCCGCCGGAATCGGCGAAGGCCACTCCCCCAACATCCGCGATTACCTTTGGTCCCCTATCCCGGCCCATCGCGTCAGTCCAGGTCTTGCCGAGCAGTGCCACCCACGGTCCCTCAACTCTTCCTTCGAGTTTCAGTACGAGAGAGTGATCGTTTCTTGCGGCTGTGATCCTTAGCACTTGATCCTCTTTCGCAGATCACAGATGCAACTCTAGAACCTATCCTGCTTCTTGATTAAGTTATGCCGTAAGTGACTGGTAGCGAGCAGTATTGAGGACCAAGAGCGGAGAACACATGAAGAGGCTGAGAGGTTCCCTTGGATGAAATATCGTCAGACGACGAAATGTCGTCAAATCACTTCGTCGTCGAGCGCGGAACTGCGCAGCGGTGGGGCGCCGGACGTGCAAGAAAAATAAGCGGGATCGCCGACCGGAACATCCAACCAACCACCGAATCACTTCAACGGAACAGGGCGCATGAAGTGCTAGGGATTCAGACACGCTACCTATCATCAAGCGATCGAATCCCCGCCATCCGTGCGAAACGACAACGATCAAGTCTGCGCCCCATTGTGCGGCTTGGTCCAAAATAACCGCCTTCGGATCACCCGTGAGAGGCGCGCTGCGTTCCAGTCGTGCAATGGAGGCCTCCTGCAAGAGCTTCTCAGCCTTCGCGATGGCCTCCGCAGCGCGGAACCGCGAGGTTCTCTCAATCTCGTCCGAAGGCAGAATGGCCTGCTGAGCTTCGAAGTACCCCGGCAAAGCGCCGGCAATGGGGAAGAACGGCGAAACAGCACTGATTACCTTCAGGCAAGTTCCTGACGGCCAAAGTCGCTTGGCGACCGAAAGAACGGCGCGGGTGGAGCAATCTGACCCGTCCGTCGCAAGTAGGATCTTGAGGCCGTTTCTAGCGCGTGACGGATCTTGCGTACTGGCCCTTACGATCTCGACCGAACATGGAGCCGCGCGGACGACGTTTCTTGCGACGCTGCCGAGAAGGAATCGGGCTAAACTACTAAGACCATGTGAGCCCACAAAAATGAACTCCGCGCCCCACTTCTTCGCATATTCCGGGACGGCGCTTCGTGGATAGTCCACGAGAACCTCCGTCCTGACCTTCGGGCCGGATTTCCCGAGCCGTCCGGCCAATTCATTCACCGCAGATTCTGCTCCTTGCCGCTCTGCCTCCAAGAGCTCCGCATTTATTGGGAACAGCGTCATATCCACGATGTGCAAAACGCAAGCCTCGCTATTCGCCTGCCAGGGCCGTTGGTTCACGGCATCGATGACACTCTGCGATCCTTGCGACAGATCTATGGCGACTAGCAATTTCATCTCGTTGATTCCCTTCGTGCGACCGAAACGAACGGGCATATCAAAATGCATGATGTGGTCCGCAACAGTTGCCGCTAGCTCGTCAGCTTGTTTTCATGACCATCCGTCGCCATTGGTTCCTGCCGTCTGTCGGAGTTGCCTGTTAGGCGGCGATACTCGCTCCTGTTCGCCACGCGTTTTCCAACAAAGTGCAAACATTCTCGTCACTTAGTTGAGGAAACTCTTCGTAGAAAATGCCCACGGCTCGAAACTCTCGTGGCGTCAGGAGGCACACCACCTCGTCCGCCTCCTGACGCAACATCATGTAGGTCGAAAGCGGGGCGACGCCGGCACCCACAATGACGCGGGCGGCGCCGAGCCTTTTGGCGCCGTCACTTGCCGCCCGCATCGTAGAGCCTGTGACTATACCGTCATCAACCAAGACTGCTGTACGGCGATGAAGGTCGAGGACCGGGCGAGCGCCCCGGAAAACGCTCTCTCGCCGGCGCAACTCCGCCGTCTCTTGGTTCACCGCCATGTCAACATTCTTAGGGGAAACATGGAAAGCTTCCACGACATCGGGGTCCACAATTTCGATACCACCGCTCGCGATCGCTCCCATGGCAAACTCTTCATATCCGGGTACACACAACTTTTTTACCAGAAAGACATCCAACGGCAACCGAAGGGACGTTGCGATCGCGCAGGCAACAGGCACACCGCCTCGAGGCAGGGCTAGCACGACTACATCGGGATTACGTTTGAGCACCGCGAGGCGCTCGGCGAGCAATCGCCCTGCCTCATTTCGATCGTGCAGCTTTACGCGCACCTCCGCTTCCTTTCTGGCTAGTCACGCCCGAGCGGCGCGCGGTTCGACGACCTGCGGAACCTGCGGTCCATAGATCCGTCGCAGAGTATTGACGATCTCCTCAGCAGAAAGTTCGGGCTTGCGACCCCAGCTGGCCGATTCCGTATGAAGCACCATGTCATCCATAGACAGAACACCCTCGAGTATTCCGTCTTCGCTAACGACGGGCAGGCGGCGAACTCGCTTGTTCCCCATCGTTAGCAGGGCCGCGTGAATATCATCCTGTCCGCGACAGGAATAGACTTCCCCGGATACGACCTCGCCTACCGTCACCTGCCCCGGGGGCTGGTTTCGGATTCCCAGCGCCACGCACAGGTCACGGTCGGTCACGACTCCGATCACTTTCTTTTTAGCATCCACGATCGGAAGTATTCCGCAATTGCGTTCCCACAGCAGCTCGATCGCGGAACCGAGGTTGGTCTCGGGACTGCAATAAACCGGGGTTCCCATCATCGCATCTTGTACTTTCATGACCTTTCTCCTTGCCCTCCAGTGGTCCGGGCTCTGCCCGTCGCAGCTTCACTCTAGACAAACGCGAGTCGTTCCTCTGTGAGAACGTTTTGGTGAATAACGGCCTCGGACTGCTGCCGCTTCTTGCGTCGTGACATTCGGTGGGCACCCCTGCGAACTGCCGGCTTTCCATTTCGTAGAGCTCGCATGGTTTTCTTGCGTGGCATGTTTCTCACCTCCTTCGAGAGGATTCATCGAAGCTGTGAAATTTACTTCCGCCCGGCGAGTCGCGCCAAGCAGGGGCGCTTCGGCCGCCGTGCTTCCCTTTTTCCCCGCCTGGTTGAGCCTTCCGCGCTACGCAGCAGCTTTGGGTTCGACCCGAACGCTCCGCGCCTTTGCCGCCTTCGGCAGGTTGAGTTCGAGAACTCCATTCTTCAATGTGGCCGTGACCTGCTCCACTTCCACCTCGGCCGGAAGGGCGATAACCCGCATGATCTGGTTCGAACAAGCCTCCGAATAGACAGTTTTGCCCTGTTTCTCCTCCTTCTTGACTTCTCGCTTGCCACTGATCACCAGCCGGGTGGGTTCCACGTCGATCTCGAGTTCCTTTTCATCGAATCCCGGCACCTCCGCCTTGATATTGAGTGCGTCGCCGGATTCCGTGACGTCAATATGAACGGGGTGCAAAAACTCTGTTTCTGCTCGAAACCAATTATCGAGATCGTGGCCAAGGGAACGGCCGTTGTTCTCAAAAATGTCGAACGCCCGCCGTGCGATTGCGCTAAACACCGCGTTTGCTCGGTCGAATGTGTTCTCCTGCGCGACCGTTCTCAGGACCGTTGGTTCCTTCGCGACTTGTACCCCCGATTTCTCTGTCATGACCTTCTCCTCTTCATCTGGTCTCGTTGCGCTGGTCTGGTAGATCGACCCCGGCTTGTCCGGCGGCCCGAATGCCGAGAACTACGAAGGCCGACGCTCGACCATTACTGTCGTTGACGCGAACAGGCTGCACAGTGACGCCCGTCACACGTGCCTGTGATTGAGCACACGAACGTTAGGTGTTGGAGTTAGAAGTCTCTTCGGGAGATTCGCAGCTTTTGCATTCGGGAATTGAGTGTCGTGCGATTCATGCCCAAGCGCTCGGCCGCCCCCCCGGGGCCGCCGATCTTCCCCTTCGTTTCTCGCAGCACTCGGAGGATATGTTCGCGCTCCATTTCGTCAAGGGTCGCGGATTGTTTCGAGGCGACTTGGTCTGCGTTGGCAAGCTCGATCAGGGAGATCTGTAGCTCCTTTCCCGGGGAGAGAATTGCTGCACGCTCAATGACGTGTTCGAGTTCCCTAATGTTGCCGGGCCACGCGTACCGGCGAAGCGCCTCCATTGTTTCCGGCGACACCACATCGACGCTTCTTCCAAGGCGTTTCGCGAACTTTGACAGGAAATAATGGACGAGCAACGGAATGTCCTCGGACCGATCTCGAAGCGGTGGCACCAAAACCGGAAAGACACTGAGACGGTAGAAGAGGTCGCTCCGATATTGCCCCGCAGCCACGAGTTTCGCGAGGTCGCGGTTCGTGGCCGCCACGATGCGCACGTCGGAGGTCATCGTACGGTTGTTTCCGAGGCGCTCGAATTGCTTTTCTTGCAGCACCCGCAGAAGCTTCGGCTGCAACTCCAGGGGAATTTCGCCGACTTCATCAAGAAACAGCGTGCCTTGATGCGCGAGCTCGAATCTGCCGATCCTCTGCGCAATGGCCCCGGTGAATGCGCCCTTCTCATGCCCAAAAAGCTCGCTCTCCAGCAATCCGGCAGGCACGGATGCACAGTTCACTTTGACGAAAGCTCGCTCGCGCCGCGGACTCAGGTCATGTACGGCTCTTGCGAGACTTTCCTTGCCGGTTCCCGTCTCTCCCAAGATCAAGACAGTCGAGTCGGTCGGCGCCACCGTTTCAATCTGCTTCAAGACGCGCCTTAGCGCCTTACTACTGCCGACGATTTCGTCAAACTTCTTGTCGATTCGCAACTCGTCTTCGAGATAGAGTTTCTCTTTCTCGAGTCTTGCGTTTAGGTCCGCCATGCGCTGGAATGCGAGGGCGTTATCAAGTGCCACCGCCACCTGGCTGGCCAATTGTGCGAGGTTCTCAAGATCCTCGTCCACAAACACCGTGGGACGGCAGCTGAAGAGATTCAACGTCCCCAAAGGGCCTTCCCGCCCGATGAGCGGAATCCAGCAACCCGACTTGACCGAGGCCTGTTCCAAGTGTCTTGGCAGTTCAAACGGGAATTGCTCTCCCGGTGAGCCCTTGAGTATGAGCGGCTTGCCGGACACGTAGGACCATCCGTTAGGCGTTCCGGCGATGGGAATCAAAATTCCCTCCGACAGCGGAGTTACTCTCGGAGCCGTTCCAAGCGAATGAACCCTCAGCTTCTTCGTTTCGCCGTCGTACAGAGTAAGCGTTGCGTGGTCGAATGGCTTGACCTGGCGTACGCACAATCCGATCGCTGCGAACAACTTCGTTACGTCGAGATTGGAAAGCAACGCGTTCGTGACTTCCAACAGAAACGCCTCGCGCACGCGTTTTCGTTCCGTTATATCTCGCGTCACTTTGCTGAATCCGAGCAGCCTTCCTTCTTCGTCGTGCAAAGCCGTGATTACGACGTTCGCCCAGAAGCGCGATCCATCCTTCCGAATCCGCCAGCCGTCGTCTTCCAATCGTCCGTCGCGAGCGGCAATCTTGAGCTCTTCGTCGGGCTTTCCGCGCTCAATCTCTTCGGAGGTGTAAAAGCATGAAAAATGGCAGCCGATGATTTCATTGGCGCGGTATCCCTTGATTCGCTCCGCACCTTCGTTCCAGGTCTTTATGTTGCCCTGCGGATCCAACATGAAAATCGCGTAGTCCTTCACCTCGGCGACCAGCCGGCGGAAGCGCTCTTCGCTCAATCGTAGCGCTTCCTGCATTCGTCTTCGCTCGGTCATATCGCGGATCGCACTAACCACGAAATGGCCTTCGGATTCGTCGAGAGGACTTAAGCTAATTTCCACCGGGAATGTGCTGCCGTCTTTGCGAAGGCCTTGCAACTCGAGACCCGAACCCATCTCGCGTGTGCGAGGGGCTTGGTTGAATTCCGAACGATGTCGAACGTGGGCGGCCCGGACTGCTTCCGGAACCAAGACTTCGATCGCCTGACCTAGAAGTTCGTTGGGCGGGTATCCGAACATGCGCTCCGCGTGGGAGTTGAGGAACGCGATGCGCCCGGTTCGATCGACGATCACCATTGCGTCGGGAACCGACCCCAGCAGCTGCCACCGGTCAGCAGCTGCCAACTCTAGATTCGTCCGGCTCACTATCTCTTCTCGCCTCACGGTGCAAGGAAACTAACACTCCGCGTTGCGACAGAGCAAGTGATGGTCTAGCCGACGGTCTCGAGTGACGAAAATCGAGTCTCGACGATCCCTTCATTGGCCTGTAAATGTGAAATCGGCCACTGCGGACTCACCTGGACGGACAGTCACCGCATGTTCCTGTGTGCCGAACGTTGCGGTCCAGACCGAGAGTGTGTAATCGCCCGGCGGGACGCTCTTGATTGTGAAGCTGCCGTCATCGCCCGTGACTCCGAAATAGGGATTCGTTACCACGCCGATGAATGCTTCCATCCACGGATGGATGTTGCAATGGACCGGAACCATGATCGCAGGCTGCGAAAACTTGGTGGTGACGGACGGTGTGCCGGGTTGCTGCGTTACGTTCCAATCGCGATTGCCCTTGGTTGCCGAGACGTGAATATTGTGGGCCGTGGGATCGACCGTAACTACCTGCAGCGGTTGTCCGACCATGATGCCAAGCACGTGCGGCTGGTAGATGCATCCCGTTTGGGTAAGAGTAACGGAATTAGCCGGGGCGCGGGTCGAAAGGTCGCCCGTCCCCTTGGAGATATAAACGAACGCATTCGGCAAGGTGCCGTTAGCGTTGACGCGTCCGTCTTCCGGCAATACGGGCGCTGACTGCTCGGAAGCACAGATTGGATCCTTGTCCATTTCGATCGGGCGCAGGGCCGGAGCCTTGCCCCGAAAATAGACTTTGCCGGAGATTCTGGTGGAGTCAGTGGCAAGTGCCGCGACTTTGACGCTTGGGCCGGCCACGAGCAACATCGCTACGAGGCTCATGCAAGCTATTGGATATTCCTTCATTGGGCCTGCTCCTCTTTTCCGCCCCCTCGAGCGTTCGTTGGCTATGTCCCACCGGGGCTGGGACCGCACAGTGCATTTGCCGCCCTAGTCGTTCTCAGCGCGGCACATCTCGCTCAAACCGTTGCGACACCTGAACCCTCGCGAATCCTCGCGGGCTCCGTTCCCCTCCAATGGGGGGTCAGAAAATGAACCGGGCAAGGATATACATGGTGTTATTGCCCGATGCGTTTCGTCCCGAGCCGTCGTAGTTAATCGATCGGCCGTTGAATGTGAAGTATCCCGTGTACTGAGCGGCAAGATCGACGTTCTGCACGGGCCACCAGGAAAGGTTGAGAATGTAGCCGCTATTCTTCGGGCTGCCGTTGGCACTGCCGGTGATGGCTCCCGGGCCAAAGAGGGTCGTGTCGCGGGTGCCGGTGGTATCAAACCAGCCGAAAGTCCCGGAAAAACGGTCGCCGAAGTGATACTCCGCGTTCGCATTGATAGTGTTGAGATGATGAGGCACGAAGGCCGCCAGCGGGGTAGCCTCGTTGGCGCTTGCATTGAGCGACGAATTCTCATGGATGTAGAAAGCGCGGATGGAGAGAATGTCGTTTCGGAATTTGGGAATTGTGCGATCGTACTGAATATCCGCGGCTACGTCAGTGTAGCTGTCCGTTAGAGTTCCGCCGGATTCGCCCGTGGGACCAACGACGCCGTTCGGGGTCGACTTCATGAACATTCCATAGCTGCCGACTTCGAGATAATTGTTCGTCCAGGTCTGCTGCCATGCAGCGCGCCAATATGGCGCAAGGCCATGGATGTTGTATGGGGCGCCTTCGCTGTTGCTGCCGGAGTTCGGCTGGCCGAAGCCGAGGTGCTCCGAACGATACATCGTGGTCGCGAAATAAAGGTGATCGTTCCACATTCCGTAGGCCCCGAATCCGGCGACATCTTGCGCCAGGGAGCCATTGATGACGGCGACGCCTTCCGGTCTGGGTGCGAAGTCATCCTCAACGAACGGATAGCTCCACGCAGGCGTGGTGTTCCACAGATCCTCAACGCCAGGGTTGTTGTTGAGCATCAGTCCGTACTGGAGACTTTTACCCAGTAACTTTTCGGTGTTGGCATAGCGGATATCGGTATTATCCCAGCTGAAGTGATCGTCCTGCGCATCGTAAGTGAACTGCGCGAAGCTCCCGAGATGCGGGGCCCATGCGCCAGCGACAAACAGAGATACGTCCTGCGGGAATTCGAAAGTGGCGTTCTGTGTACCCGGCTGTACAGCGTTGGTTTGGGTGTACGAGGTTTCGAAGAAAACCGAAAGAGGCAAATTCTGCAGCAATTGGAGCCCGGCTTCTTTGGAAGTCTTTTCAACTTTCGTCACCGGCATCCCGGTGATGGTGTATCCATTGAGCTTGAACTGCCTTCCGAGCGGCGTGAGTTCAGGCGGGGTTGTGTGGCACGATCGGCACGGAAAGCCCGTCTGGCGCGAGTAACTGGGAACGGCGTTCGCGTTCGGTACTCGCACCGTAGCCGCCAGAAAAGGCAGGGTGATTGCAACACCGATAAGGCTCACTTTTGACCACGTTCCTGGATTCGCCACTTTATTGAATCTCCTCTCCTCGTCGCTTGCCCCTCGGATTCCGATGGAGAAACGCCATGGTGCCTCGTCGGTCAACGCTCCGTTTCGTCGAGAGTCGCGACAACCCAGTTCATTTCGTGTGATCCTAGCTGGGCCCGGAACGGCGCGCGGTGAGAGAAGTCACGCATCAAAGTGATGCATCTCACTTTGTGTTCACAAATTCAGGAACGTGAATACTTCGAAGGAATGCCAGCGGACGAAACGAATCGAGGGTCTGGTGAAGCTGCATAGGATGACGCCATGATTTTGGCCCGGGGATAGCTGGCGGGGTGCAGGCCCAATCACCATTCTACGGTCGCAAGAAACTCAAGTTGGTGGCATCCACCGAACGCGGGCTCATTTCAGCGGCGGACGGTCAGTACGGGGCAGGTGGCACGCACAACGACTTTGTGGGCTGTGGTCCGCTCCAGATGTGTTGCGGCTCCTATGAAACCCGGCGTATCTCGCACTCCGAGAACGATTAGGTCTGCACCCCGGTCTTGAGCGACTTTGAGAATCTGTTCGGCAGGATTCCCAAATTGAACCACAGCTTCCGGCCGGCACCAGAGTTCGGCTGACGCAGGGACAATTTCGTGCAGTTGATACAAAGCACTCGACATCGCATCTTCGGCGGCCCGATCTGTCGGCACAATCTCAGGTTCCTTCATCACGTGCAGCAAAACGAGCCGAGCCTGGTTTTCTTGCGCCATTGAGATGGCATAGGGAGCCGCCGCGAGCGATTCCTCGGTAAAATCCGTTGCCAAAACCACGCCACGGAACTTTGCAGCTTTATGCGTCCCGCCATGTTCAGCCGGTCCGATCGTGAGCACCGGAACGGATGACCGCCGGAATACCTCCTCGGCGACGGACCCCAACAACAACTTTTGCGGTCCTGTTCGCCCGTGAGTCCCCAACACGATGAGATCGATCGCATAATCTTTAAGTGCCCGTTCGAGCGGCGGCCAGACTCCGGTTCCACGCACCAGTATGGATTCGTGTGACACGCCGGAGAGCTGGGCTTCGACGCGTTGCATGTTCAGTTGAGCCGCTTCGTCTTGGGCTTCCATGGCAGCTGCGATCAATTCTGGCGTTGTATACGTGACTACGGCTGGAATCAACACGTGAAATGCATAAACCTTCGCTCCGTATTCCCGGGCAATCGACAAGGCGAAGGGCAGTGCTGCCTCGGACGGTTGCGAGAAGTCCGTCAGATAAAGGACATTCTTGAGGGTGATCCTTGCGCCTACCGCAACATTTGTCATGATCCTCCTCCTCGTTTAGATTCCCTTAGCAACGCGGTTTTCCTCGCGCGGTCCTCAACGTCTAACCGTCAGAACCGGACACTTCGCGGCGGCGACCACCTTGTGCGCCAAACCTATTCCCAGGTGCGTTGCGGCACCGGGCACGCCTGCCGGCTTGCGAACGCCCATGACAATCAAGCTCGCCGGGATGTGCTCGGCAACTTCGAGAATCTTTTCGGCGGCCACGCCTCTTTCCACAAAGTACCGAGGTTCACGCCAGAACTTCGCATCCACCGGAATGAGGCTCCTCAGCAATGGTTCGGATGACGATATGACTTCGGTCGGATGAACCAGTTCGCCCACCTTCTGCTCTTCAACCACGTGCAAGAGACTCAGATGCGCTTGGAGCGCCAACGCGATGGAGACGGCATAGGTTGCTGCCGCTTGGGATTCCGGGCTGAAGTCGGTGGCGTACAGAAGCTCCCGCAGTTCTTTTTCTCCGCCGGTAATCGTTTGCGCGTGCGGTCCCACGGTCAGAACAGGGCAGGAAGCGCGCCGAAAAATGGCTTCCGCTTGTGAGCCGAGCAGCAATTTCCCCGCTCCTGTTCGCCCTCGAGTGCCGAGGACGATGAGGTCTACCTTGGTCTTCTCCAGGGCTGACTCCACGACTTGCCATGCGCTGCCTTCGCCCACCAAAAATTCGCGTTCCAAGCCCGGCGAGGATTTCGATAGGGACTCTCGCAGTTCCTTCATCTTCAGCTTTTCGGCGTCGTCCGCGCTTCGCCAAGTTTCGGGGGGGAGGGCATAATTAGATGGCGCCTTCGCGTGGACGACAACCAAATTAGCCCTGAATCGTTTGGCAAGTCCGGTTGCATACGATCGCGCCTTTTCGGAAGCGTCCGAGAAATCGGTTGCAAAAAGAATGGTTTTCACTGTTATTGGTGTACTTACTGCTGCGCCATTCATCTGTCGCCTCCTATGGGTTAGGTTGTGACAATGTCCGATTCGTTCGCTGTGACGCGCATCACTTCATGGCGTGCTGTCGGTTACCCATTTTGGTCCGTCGACGGATATCTAATCGTGCAAGGTCCGAGGGCTCGTCATCGTCGTGCTGAGCCTCGAATCGCCAGCGCGCCGCCGACCGTCGGGTTTGAGCCGGAGCTAGAGAACCATCTAAACCCGAACGACGCGGAGAAGACACTGGGGGCGGTACTCGGGTGGGGCCAATATGTTGAAGACTTTTCATGCGATGACGAGACGCGTACGTTCGGCTGCAACCGTTCCGCTCGCCAAGCTCGCGATGGGATTTACGCAGATGGCAAAAGGACACCAAGCCGGATCATAAAATGCCAGGGCGCAACATGGAGCACGAGCATACCCGCGAGGCCATCCACCGACGACTGGCGTCGGGGCCCTCTTACAGTTATCTCAGGGACTGGGTCTATGGTGGTATCGATGGCACCGTGACGACATTCGCGCTCGTCGCTGGAGTAGTTGGCGCTCACCTGGCGCCGCGCGTCATCCTCATCCTCGGGGGCGCCAATCTGCTTGCAGACGGTTTCGCAATGGCAGCGGGCAACTATCTGGCTACTCAAGCGGAGCACGAGGAATTCCACCACGCTGAAGCGGTCGAGCGCCGCCATATTGACGCCGTTCCTGAAGGTGAACGAGAGGAAGTACGCGAAATTCTCGGGGGACTCGGAATTGTTGGCGACCTGCTCGAGCGCGTCGTCACCGTAATCACAGCGGACCGAGATCGTTGGGTGCGAATCATGGTCCGAGAGGAATACGGGTTGCCGCTCGCGGTGCGTTCGCCCTGGCGGGCCGCTGGGTCGACATTTGCAGCATTTCTTCTCTGCGGTCTGGTCCCGCTCGTTCCATTCGTGGCGGCGACGAAGAGCGCCTTCTGGGTGGCCTCAGTGGCAACCGGCCTGATATTCGTCTTGATCGGTGCGCTCAAGAGTCGATGGTCGATCCGGCTATGGTGGCATTCGGGCCTCGCGACTCTTGCGGTCGGCGGCGGTGCTGCCGCGGTAGCCTTCGTAATAGGGGCTTTGCTTCGCGACCTCGTCCGTTGAACCCAACAATAGATGAGGAAACAGGCTACCGAGGAACAGTCAATCGTTGCATCTGCGGGCGCTGCAAAATGGGGGTACACTGCAGGGCTGAGGAGAAAATCGTGGGAATTCGATCTTTGATTCTGTTCGGTGTGTTCTTGTTGATCGCGGCCGTTTCGGGTGCTGGCGGGAGCGTCGACGAAACACAACTTCCGCCGACCTACATGCCGTCAGGTGAGCAAATGTACAAACAATATTGCGCGACGTGTCACGGCATCGATGCGAGGGGAGATGGTCCGCTGGCGCCGTTACTCAAGACGCCCCCACCCGATCTGACCACGCTCGCAAGGCGTCATTTGGGTAAGTTCCCGTATGACTATGTTGCGAATATCCTGGAATTCGGGCCCGGGGTCATCTCTCACGGCTCCTCGGATATGCCGACGTGGGGCCCGATCTTCCGATACTTCGACAAACAGAACGAAAGAATTGTGAAGCAGCGCATCAGGAATCTATGCAATTACCTGGCGTCACTGCAAGGGACGTGAGAAATGGTCAGGATGGTTATGAAAAGTAGAATTGCGATGGTGTGTTTAATTGCCGCCCTGAGTGGGGCCGCGGTAGCCGTGGCGGAAGCTAGAACGCGGACGGACTCTCAGAATGCACAGCAACCGCCGGAAACGGGCAATCAGCAGAGCTTGATCCGGTCGCTCGAGGGCGTTGACTTGTACAGAGCTTACTGCGCGTCTTGTCACGGCAAGACGGGAAAGGGAGATGGGCCAGTGGCACCTGAGTTGAAGGCGACGGTTCCTGATCTGACGGCGATTGCGAGAAACAACGGAGGCGAGTTTCCGGAGGCGCGCGTGCGAAGAATCATCATGGGCGAGGGAATGATCGCCTCGCACGGGTCGCGGGAAATGCCGGTATGGGGGCCAATCTTTCACCAGATAGAGGAGGACGTGGACCGGGGAAATGTCAGGCTGGAAAATCTGGTGAAGTATCTGGAATCTATACAGTCGCTGCGTTCGTCGAAAGAGGAGCAGCGTAAGACAGTCTCGGCCGAAAATGTGCCAACCGGTGCGCAGCTGTACAAGCAACTTTGCGCCGCCTGTCATGGAAACGATCTAAAGGGAAATGGTCCTGCCCCAGCCCCGTTCAAAGACGTGCCGCCCGACCTGACCACACTCGCCCGGCGTCACGGCGGCAATTTCCCCGACGCCTATGTCTCGGGCGTGCTAAGGAATGGCATACCGATGCCCGACCATGGTCCGGCTGAAATGCCTATCTGGGGAGGGGATCTTAGAGTTGGGGAGCGATTGGACGCGGCTCAGGTGACAGAGCGTATTGCGAACTTGAATGAATATCTCAAATCCCAGCAAGCGAAATAGGACGGCTGCATGCGCAAGATAAGCGTTCCCTATCTCGTCTTTTCGTGTGATCGGTGTGATCACTCGTAGATCCGCTTACATTTCTAACAGCGCCGCTCAGGATGCCGCTCGATCCGGCCCGGGTCGCCACTTTCTTTGCGCCTCGCTGTGCGTAGCGCCGCTCGTGAATGCGTTTGTGGCATCCACGCGCGACGGCAGCTGCGCGGCTCCCTCCTGGGTATCGCCGCGTCCGGAGCGGCGTTTGTCTCTACCTCTGCCTCTAGCCACCTACCTAGGTGAGTCGTGGTTAGTTGGATGGCCGGTAATTTGGCTATGAGAACCCACTTTACCGGTTAACGCGTGAATCAGGAGTCAGGCTGCGCCAGTCACCTCACAGGAGGCTTTGCGGCGGTTCCAAGTCGAAGCGGTGAAGAGTGTATCGAACTGCACAGCGCGATCTGAATGCGAAGCGTAACACTGAGTGGGGTGGAGCTTGCTCCCGGTCTAAGCAGACCCTTTGAACTTGAAATCTCAAGGAGATAAAACATGGTTGGTACGGGAACAGAAAGGTCTAAATCCGGCAGCTTCGAAGCAGAAAAGGAGTTACGGGGACAGATGGATCAACGGGAAGAGGTGCGCCGCACAGACGAGCAAAACGAACAACAGGATTTGAATCAGGGTATGGCTACCGGAACACACTCTTCTGCGCACCTCGGGATCCACTGGGGTCCCTCATACCGGATGGGGTCAAAGATTGAGCAAGCACCTCCAACAAAAGAGCAGATTGAGGTTCGCGCTCATGAACTTTACCTACAACGCGACCGCAGAGATGGCCAAGATCTTGAGGATTGGCTCATCGCAGAAAAGGAATTGAAGTCAGAGCATACTAAGTCCAATTGAGGATTGGATTCTGGGACATTAGCGTACCGGAACTCACCTGTCCGGTTTCGGCGTTAATCCGGTCTCGGATGCGAAAACTTCGCGGCTTTCGTGGCGACTCGTTGTCTCCAGTGCATGAGATGCGTACGATGCGAAACAGAAGTCCAGATCGGAAAGCCCCGATTGAAAAGGAGGAGCGGTGATCGAGATACTGAAGGATCTTCCCGAGGGGATCTATGGTGTACGGGCCATTGGGACGATATCGAAAGAGGACTACGAGAAGGTGCTCGTACCACTTTTCGACGAGGCGCGACGAGAAGGGCGTCACATTAGATTTTTGTATCAGCTAGGTCCGCAGTTCGAGGGGTTTACTCCGGGCGCAGCGTGGGAAGATGCAAAAATCGGCCTCCATTCCCTGCGGCTCTTCGATGGTTGCGCCGTCGTCACGGATGCAGGTTGGATCCGGGAGTCCACACGGGCGGCCGGGTTCTTCATGCCGTGTCCTGTGCAGGTATTCGGCAATCAAGAAATTGACAAGGCCATCGACTGGCTGAGTTCGCTTCCCGAAGGCGCCGCGGTTTCTCATCGTGTCCTTCCCGACTCGGGCGTGATTGTGGTCGAAGTCAAGCAAGCCCTGCGCGCGCAGGATTTCGACGCTCTGGCGTTCACCGCCGATCATTGGATCGAAACGCATGGTTACCTGCAAGGGCTGGTGATCCACGTCCGCCAGTTCCCGGGCTGGGAGAATTTTGGAAGCTTCCTTCGGCACTTGCGATTCGTCCGCAATCATCATCGAGAGGTAAAGAGGATTGCGTTTGCGGCGGACAGCAAGCTGGCCATCTTCGCGCCGGAGATCGGCGGACTTTTCATCCAGGCGGAAGTGAAGAGCTTCGGTTACGAGGAACTCGACATCGCAATCACTTGGGCAGCCCGGCCCGCCAAGCAAAGAGCCGCTTCGCCACAATCCGCGTCGAATTGAGCAAAAGTTCCAAAGGATGGGAGAGTCTGGACAGGCATGTGCGACGGCAATCAGTTGCTAACGGCCACTGTTGCGAGATTCGGGATATTGACCACCCGAAGAAAAAACGTTTCGGCTTTCCTGATGATCCCAATTCGACGGTCAGGCAGCCGGACAAATCCCACTCTAGTACGCCATATGTCCGGTTTGTGCTGCCAGCTCAGACGGTCAACGCAACATTGAGGTCGAACCGAACTTGCATTGAAAACAAAGGCTAAATCGCTCGCGAGGGTTAGATCAGCCGGAACACTACCCTGGCTAGGTTTTGGCCGAGTACAGCCAGCGTATCGCTTCTTCCGGGGAACTATTGTTGCATCGACCGGTTGAGCTGGCACGGATAACCGGACATCTCTAACAAAGTCGGCTCTGTCAACCACTTTTTGGGCAAACTTCTCCCCTCACTTAAAAGAGTTTTTGACGTTCGCTTCCTGAGTTGTTTTCTTCTCTGCCTTGACGACTACGGTCCGCACGTAATCTAGCGGTCGGCTTTCAGTCCGACCCATCCATCTCTTCGATCGCAAACCTCAGACCATGATTAGTTCTTCGAACTCCCTCTGGCGAGGGAGCGGGATGCCCAATCAAGTGGACGGCGCTTTCCAGCGCGCGCCATGTCTGGTACCGAGCTGTCCCGCGTGCGAACCGAATACCGGCTCCGTCCACCCGAACCTGCCAGCTAAAGCCGCCCGAGTCGAGCGGGGCCGACATTGTTATGCAATCATCGGGGTATGGAACCAACTTGTGCTGTTACGGCTTTAATCAGGCGCTCGGTTCGGGATTCATGTGCGCCGGGGTCTCGCTCGACGGGAGGCGGCCATCTTCTGCGCCATGAAAAGAAGTAGCTTCAGATCCTTTTCATCCGTTCGACTCAACAGCCGACGAAACTGGTGAAGCATTTGTCCATCTTTGCCCGTGCTGCCCCAAGCGCTGTCGTCCTCGGCTTTGTGTTTCACAAAGTGCATGGGCTTGGCCGGTTGGTCGCCGTCATAGAACAGCTGGTACATCGGCACCTCCAGCGCCCGCGCCAACTTCTCAAGGGTGTCGATTGCGGGAACTGTGTGCCCATTCTCGACGCGAGAGATGTAGCAGCGAAGCAGGCCCGTACGCTTTTCGATTTCGCCTTGCGAGAGATGCTTTGCCTCCCGTAATGTTTTCAACCTATCGCCGATGACCATTTGATGTCTCCGAGCCTTAATACGGAGTCCAACCGTCCTGAACGCTAGGCCCATGTTCTCTATTAGCGCCTTCGAGCGCTGCTTTCAAATCCTCATGGACATAGAGTTCAGCATCGGGGTTGTTCACAGCAAATTGGGGATTATTCTGAACTACATCGCCGCCAAATATTCTTACTTCGAATCGTTCCAACTCGGCAACAACTATCTGCCGGAATCGCTGGCCCGGTACCGGCCTGTTGGGGTACAGAACGTAATTCGCATAAACCTCAGCGTACATGCACGAGATTGTATAATAGGCTAAGTAATCAAGCTTCCCGATTGAAGCCGGGAGGGAGCAGACTTGCGGGGTACTCTTCCCGTTCGCCATTTCTACTTCCATCTGCCGCAGCAGCGCCACGATTTGCTCCGGCTTGTGCTTCTTCATCGGCATGTCCCGCTCTCCTTTAGAGTGATTCTTCTCACTCCGGCTGGACTAATTCAAGCCAGTCACGTCACAGGGACGACAGCGAAGTAATCTCCCAATATCGGTTGTCGGCCATCTTCAGAGCCCGATCGGCGTGCAGAGTCGGGCCCTATTCTTCCCACTAAGTAGATTCGTTGAATATCTGGACGGCGTACCACAAAACAAGCACGGCTCCGACCAGTGAAAGCCCCATCAGAAGCAAGCTCTTCCGTGAGGTTGTGTGCTGGATTGTCTCTGCGACGACAATACCGGCGGAAATAACGATGCTCAGGTAGGCGACGTACTGCGAGGTTATGTAGATAAGCCACGTGCTCGGAGCCGGGAGCCAAGCAACGTCACGCTTTAGTGCGAGCGCACACAACAGAGCGACGGTCGATGGCAACGCAAGCACTAGCGTCGTGAGGAAACCTCCCCAGTGGTTCTTTGCCGGGACAGCGATGTCCGTATTCATCGGAGTCTCTATTTTTCGACCTGTTCACCGTATTGTTCAGCGCTTTGCCCGATTTTGGGAGCACCGGTCGTTGATCCTGCCGGTCCGAGGCAGATCGACATCGCATAGATACACTGGCTCTTGCCGACACGGCAGTGACGATCGTCACACGGAGATGTGATCCCTCGGCCCAAGACCGACCTCAAGACAGGAGCAAGCCTCTGGAGTGCCAAGCAATTCTGCGGAGGCCTCCGAACGGAATTCCACGGCGTCGGCCAACGCCTGGTGAAAGGCTCACTTGTCCGCTTGGCGCGCGGAACCCGACTTTCGCTTTCAAATGGCTCGGGGTTTGTCCTTAAGGCCTATTGCTGATTCGACAGCATCGGGACTTGCGCGAAGCCCCGTCATTGAGTCGATATGGATGCAATAAAACAGAGCTTCAGGAGTCTGATGCCTTGTTGGCAGTTCTCTGGCGGAAAAGGCGGTCTGCCACCAGAGCAAACTCTTATCAAGAGCCTTCAGGGCGTGCAGACGTTCAGATCTAAGCTCAGCAGTATTGGGCAACTCCTGATATCGGCCGATGACAATCACGCTCATCCAGCGAAAATGGTCTACGACTTCGTCGACTTCCACACACACTTTCGCATTCTTGCGCATCCATTCGATCTTCCGCCCGACGGTGGTAAAACTGTACAGATGGTGGGGTTCATATGCGAAGTAGATGGGAACTACGTAAGGCTGATTGTCGATGGCGCATCCGAGTCTTCCAAAGCCAGTTCGAGTCATCATTTCCTGGCATTCCAGCGGCGTCAAATCTCTGATCAGCATTTTCAGCCTCCAATTTCCCGCCGGAGATCGGCGATCGACTGCATGCGGCTAGTCGATCTCCGAGGACGGTCAGACGCGCGATAGGTTTCAGCTTTCCGCAGAGACCGAATCTTTTTTGACTAGTGCCTGACCAGCCGTGCCGGTGCAGACGATCGACGCAACACCCTGTAAAGAGTAGTTGCGATAATACGTTTCAGAGAAAACCGATCCATTGGGGTGCCCTCACTTAGCTCTAATCAGGACAGGGTTTTCTTTGAATGGACGCCCGCAATCGTATTTGACCTCTAAACTCCGCGAGATAGGCTTCGAGCTGGTGTTGCATCGACCCATTGAGACCGCCCGGATTTCCGGACAAGTCGATTTCTAGTATTCGACTTCTCTAGTAAGCGCTTAGATCCGAAGTGATTGTGTTGCGAAAAAAACAGAGAAGAGGGCGGCCTTGGAGCGAGACCGCCCTTCGTCTTACTGTCTCTGAAGGGATGTCGTCTCAACGGTCGAACCATCCTTCTTGGCGGAGCGTTTGGGTTCCGCGTCGTTTCTGGCGGTTTCCCCTGCTGCTCACTCCCGTTGGGTGCTCGCTCCCTCCTTGCAATCTTCTTATTCTCTTTTTCAAAACGTCGATGTGTTTCCGATCACAGACCCGGGTGACCCGCATCACAATCCCGGGCTGCCCACCGGACGTGAGGAAGCCCTAACTGCCGATCAGTCGGATTGACGGAAAAGTAGGTACTGGTGCCAAAGTGTCCGGTAAGCGCGTGATCCGAGGATGACCTCGGTGCTCTGTGAGCAGCGTCACAGCAATATTGCAGATTAGAGTTCATCTCTGGAGTAGGGCGAGAGGTGTACGATGACGCAAGATCGACAAGAGACCCTGCTTAATGCGCTGAAGCTGCAACTGCAGTTTTGTGAGAACGGCGGATACCAATCGTCATGGGGAAGGCTTCCGGCCCGCGCGAGCGAGAATGATCCGATGGCAATGCCCCTTTTCGAAGACCGAAAACGGGTGCCTCACAGAGAGTTTTCTGTCTTCCAGGATTCTCCTTCGTGCCTGAACTATCGCTCACCCGGAGAAGACCATCCATGTTCGGGCTGCTGGCTCCTCGCTTTCGTTCCGGCTGAGAGACGGGGCGAAGCGGTCCCGTGTCATCATATTCCGCTGAACGAACGCGGAACTACGGTGGCGAGCATTGGGGGGCCGGCCGACGCGCCAGAAGTTCAGCAGGCCGTGCGCGATTGGCTTCGCCGGATGATTCAACAGCTCGAAGGGGCACCTGCACCGTCGCAGCAACCATTGGTGTCAGGCTAACCCTGCTGAAGAGCAGAACTCAGAACGAATTCGTTGGGAGTCATTCGTGCCGATGCGACTAACTCCTGAACAGTCGGCTAACCGGACATCTCTAACAATGTCGGCCCTGTCAAACACTCTTTGGGCAGACTTTTCCGCTCGTAATCTATCGGTCGGTTTTCAGTCCGAGCCATCCATCTCTTCGATCGCAAACTTCAGACCATGATTAGTTCTTCGAACTCCCTCTGGCGAGGGAGCGGGATGCCCAATCAAGTGGACGGCGCTTTCCTGCGCGCGCCATGTCCGGTACCGAGCTGTCCCGCGTGCGAACCGAATACTGACTTTGTCCACCCGAACCTGCCAGCTAAAGCCGCCCGAGTCGAGGCGAGCCGACATTGTTACGCGATCATGTGGCTACTGTTCCCAACGTGTCCGGTTGGGGCCTTGTTCAGAGGGACCTTTTACTTCAAGATCAATTCCCGTGCGGTCCGAGTGGCCAGCACCTCGCGTACTTTCGACCTCTCTTCGTAGCCCTGCATCTGCTTCTGATCGTCCTGGTGCAGGACATCGCTGCTCAACTTGTCGGATTTTTCCGCGTCTGCTTCCTGCTCGGCGAGGCTCTTGTATTCCCGAAGAATTAGCAAGTTCCAGGATGACTCATCATCGTCCAGAGTCCGCAGGATCTTGTAAGACTTCATGTACCCGGCGTTGACCTGCGCGTCCGCTTCTTTCTTGAACTCGCCATCGAGGTATTGGAGGTACGCCGGATCCATACCGGACTGGATTCGGATGGTCGTCACCGTCCAGATCGTCCCCGGGCTGTAGTAACGGTAGATCTGAGCGACGGCGGGAATCGCGAGCGACAAAATCGCGAATGCGATCGCAAGCTTGGCAGTCACCGATTTCATAAGCATTTCCTCTCGTCTTGGGGTGGGATAGTTGGCGCGAGGCCGGACAGGTTCCTCGAGGGTCTCCGGCTCAGCCTCGCAACGCTTGGCGGAGCGTACCACATTCCGAGAAGTTTCCCAGAAATCGGTCAGGCCGTGACTGATCTCCTGATTAGTCGGATTACCGGAGATGTTGTTTCCGGTGCCCACTCGAACCGAACGAAGCTCGTCGGATGTGATGTGCGTCACTCGTTGGTGTGACCGGGCGCACGGACGGATACTTGGTTCGGGCTGCACCATCCGTTCGTAAGGGGTGCTGGGGAACGGAAATGGGGCCGGTTCCTACATTCCTATGTGAAAAACGGGAGGAGAACCAGTTGAATGTCACAAATAGAGGCACGGGCCTAGCGCTGCCAGATACAGACGAAGAGAAAGACAGAGAAATCGCGGTCGCTGCGACGACTGTGCTTTTAGCGGCTTTCACAATAATCCTGCTAGTGCCCTTGGTGGCATATGCGTTTCTTAAGTTCTGAATAAGCGCTAACGGATGTGCAGGTTTGCTTCTGTGATCCGCAAAGTCCCTGGCAGCGTGGCAAGAATGAAAACACCAATCTGCTGTTACGGCAATACATCCCTCGAGGCACCGTCCGGGCTGGCTATTCGCAAGCGCAGCTCGACCAGGTCTCGCTGCGCTTGAGTCAAAGTCCGAGAAAGAACCTAGGATTCCAGACTGCTGCGAGCAAACTTCAGGCGAGTGTTGTGTCGACCGTCTGAGCCGACAGCGTTAATCAGGAGTTAGCGAAAGTTTAGTGCGTTCGCACACCTAACTTTTCGAGACCGAGCCCTTCTTACCTGAGTCCCATCCAGATCCAAACGCTCGCGCTGGACACAACCAGGATCCCCGCAATCACGGCGAGAACAAAAATCGTCTTCTCTAGGCGATCCATCTTAGCGACCAGAATCTGCTGATCGGCGGCCAACATCTCCTCGTCAACCTGATTGAGATAAATCTGATCCTCTTCTCGCGCGGAGAGCGAATTTCCGTAGATGACCAGCACGATGAGCACAGCTGTTGTTGCGCCGCACGCTATCAACAGATACGAAAGCGGAGCCTGAATTCCGTCCATTGTCTACTCCTCAGCCGCCGAACTCTTTCGCGATTCGTATCAGAAGTGCTCAGCTCCTACCGGTTCGTTGACCTTTGTTTGGACAAGGAAATCTGACCGCCGGCAGAAAAATGTATCGTCAATTCCGAGCTCTCCCCGCTATCAGCGTAGTCGCACCAACCAACTCTCTTTATGGCGACGTATACGCTGTTCCCGTTGTTGTCGCCAATCGTAAAGTTCTCTCGATCAGAATCGAGTATTTGTCCTCGGAAGGCGATGGAGACATCATCAGATGAAAGTACACATAGAACTGGCGCCGGCGTGGAGCGCCACCCGTTCACTAATCGTTCGGCGTGTTCCAAGGATACTTTCACGTTTTCTGTCGTTGGCGAAACCTTCGCAATTCTCATCGGCGCGATGATCCTCTCACACCGATTTCCCGTAACGGGTGACGCGCCCCACACGAAAATGTGACGTGGATCACACCGTTTGCGCCTTCCGGTTGCAGCCCCGCGCGACCCTTTCGAACCCGGGGCGCTGGCTGGTTATTTCTCTCGTGCGGCGCGCTGCGTACGCCAGGGTCCCACAGCCGATTCCACCGGATCCGCAGTGGCCTTTCGGCCACTGATCTCGTCAACATGCACGCAGTAGAACATCGTAGTCGCCGGGCGAGGACCCGTGCGAGCCTGGTTTGCCGCGCAGGCTGTCTGCCACCACAACGAGCGCTTCTCCAGCTGCGCCTCCGCCTGGAGTCGTGCCTCTCTGTATTCGGCTGTGTCGGGAAGTTCCTCATAGCGACCTAGAACCACAACACTGGACCAAAGAAAATGGCTCACGACCTCATCAACTTCGACACAGACCAGCGGATTCGAACGCATCCATTCTACCTTTCGTCCTAACGTCGTGCATCCGTAGAGCCGGTCGGGCTGATAGGCGAAGTAGATCGGAACGATATAGGGCTGGCCTCGATGCGATGTTGCAAGTCTGCCGAATCCTAGCCGGGCAAGAAGGATCCGGCACTCATCGCCGCTCATTTCGGTAATCAGCATCTCGGCAGCAACGTCCTTGCGAAATAGTCCCTCTGATGCAGTGAAGGCCCCGGTCGAGCGCTGGGGACTTACGCTACACGTAATATCGCCACGAGAGACGCGTCCTTAGATCATCGTGCCGGAACGCCTCACGACGTGCCCTTTCGTGCCACGACTGGCGCAGGTCGAGCCTCGCGATGGAGCTCATGGCTTCATACGAGTCCCGAAGGCTCCTTCCGGCGAAACCACCGGCAGCGGCCGGTCCCATGTCTTCAGTGCTGAAGGCAAGGACGCAAAAAATCTCCTCTTCGCGTCGATCCTCGTCTACGTGGCTTACGTACGTATCCAAGAAATCGTAGCTCCACGACCTGTCTAGTAGAGCTGATCGAAGTCGCTCTAGAGGGTCCAGCTGCATTCGTGCGTCAGAACTCATAGCGGAAACCCGAAAAGGACACCCTCATTTCATCTGCTCTCCAAAGAAAGTTCAGTGATGAGCGTCACAATCGGGAGGCGACCCATTTTAACGGACCGCTAGAGGCGAAAGTCTACGGAGGTCGAGGTCTCGTTGAAATTAGACCGAACAACGAAAGCGAGGCGGACTGCGCTTGCCAAGATGGAGATCCGGATTACTTCGAATTCCTTCGAGAAACTGCCCAACGCCGAGGTTCAGAAGCGGCAGGCAAATCCCAAGATGACCTCGCAAGTGCGCCTGTCATTTCTCGGCGGTTCAACATTCAGCGTTCTCGAGACAGTGGGCCGTCTTCATGCGCGAGGCGAAATTTAGCAACTAGACTAGGGCGCGGCCGCGTCCAGTGCTGATGTCGCAGTATGGCGCGGGTTTCCGTTCAGTTCGGCGATGAGGATTCGGAAAGCACTCGGCGAATCTCGTCGGCCTGGGGGTAGTTCGGGCTGATCTTGAGCGCGGACTCGAGTTGTTTCTTGGCCAAGGCGGGATTGTTGGCCTTATCGTAGGCCATGCCGAGGTGATAGTGGAAAGTGGGATTCTGCGGGTTTCCGTTCACAGCTTCCTGCAAAGTATCAATCGCTGAGTTGTAAACTCCTTGGTGATAGTAGGCCCAGCCGAGCGTGTCCGCCGCGCTCGGAACATTCGGCATTCCCTTGCGGGCCGTTTGCGCGAGCGACAGCGCGACGCTGGTGTCGCCGCCGTGTTCGAGCATCAGGTAGGCGAGGTTGTTTGCCGCTACAGGGTAATCGGGTTGAATCTGCAACGCCTTCTGGTAAAGGCTCTCCGCCTGTTGCCAATCGCCTTTCGCTTCCATCAGGCTGCCGAGGAAGATGTAGGTGCGGAGATCGCGGGGGTTGTCCTGGAGCGCTCGTTGATAATTGGCGATGGCCTGATCCACGGAACCTCGCGCAACTTCCGAGCTCGCCAGCAGCAGGAACGCCGTCACATTGTTCTTGTCCAGATCAATCGCCTTCTGGAATGAAGCTTCCGCCTTCGCTGGCTCCTGATTGCGTAGCTGGACTTGTCCGAGCAAGACGTAGAGAGCGCTGCTCTCCGGTACGCGGGCGATCTGATCCTGCACGCGGCGCATCGCCTGTTCCGGCTGCTTCCGCTCCATGTCAATGTCAACGAGCCCGACCAAGGCATCCGTCGCGGAAGGATTGAGAGCAAGCGCCTGAGAGTAGAATTTTGCTGCGTCATCGGGCCGCTTCTGGACTTTGCGCAGGTCGCCCATGCGCGCGTACGCGTTTGCGTCCTGCGGCGCAACGGCAATGGCCTTATTCAAGTCGGCTTCGGCACCAGCTACATCGCCTTTCGCAAAGAGCGCTCGGGCGTGGAATACGTAGCCTTCCGGCGCCTTCGGCTCAATCCGGATCAATTGTTCACTGCTATCCGTTAGCAGCGTCCAATTGCCGGTGCGCGCGGCGAAGGTGGCAAGTGCGTGCTCGGGTTCCGCCATGTTCGGCCGCAAGCGCGCCGCTTGCGCCCATTCCGTCTGAGCCTGGCCGAGATTCGACACACCCGCATACGCAAGCCCAAGTTCGTAATGGGCCCGTGGATTGTCGGGCGCGGCCTTCGTAGCGGCTTCCAGAATTGGAACCGCGTCACTCGCCTTGCCCCGGCGGGTGAGAATATCTCCGCGACTCACCAGCGCATCAACATCTTTCGGAGAGTCTTTCAAAAGAGCGTCGTTGAGCTTGGTGGCTTCGTCCAGGCGGTTTAGCACAATTAGTATCTGAACATAAGCTCTTGTTACCGCTAAGTCATGAGGATGATCGGCGTGAAGAGAAGCATACTCTGTCGCAGCCTTGTCCATTTCCCTCTGAGACATGTAGTACTCGCCCAAAACGGCATAGCCGGCGGGATTGTCTTTCAAGGCGATTTTGGCATCACGCAAGACCTGCTCGGCCGTGTCTTTTTGACCTTCGCTCAAATACAGATTCGCGAGGGTGACACGAGCGACCGGATCCTGCGGAGCGATTGCGATCGCGGCCTGAAATTGTTTTTCCGCATCAGACATCCGTTTCTGACGCACGCAGAACGCGCCGTAGGCGAGTCGCGCAGATTCGGACTTCGGATCTAGCGAAATCGCCTTTAGATAATTCTGTTCGGCGGACGTGACATCCTTATTCTGTTCTTGGAGAAGAGCGAGGAACATGTAGGATGCAGCGCGATCCGGATCCATTTGGATGGCTTGCTGCGCCTCGTGAATCGCGGTTGGGAAGTCGTGTTTCGCGGCATCCGTGCCGGCCAGGAGAATTTCCGCTTCTGCATTTTGCGGGTTATCGTGCAGGACGGTATCAGCATGCTTTCGCGCTTCGTCGGCATTGCGCCCCGCAAGAAGAATGTTGCCTAAGTCCACTTGGGCTTTCGCATTGGCCGGGTCGATATCGACCGTGCTCATCAATTCCTGGTACGCCCCTCGGAAATTACCTAACTTAATAAAACACTGTGCCAAGCCGTAGTGAGCGTCGGCAAATTTCGGGTCTATCTGGAGGGCGTTCGCATACTCAATCGCAGCTTCGCGGTATTTGCCCTGCTGGAAAAATGAAGATGCTTTGTCCGCGAATTTTTTCTTTTGTACTTGGGGGTCGCGCTTGCATCCGGCGATCATGCATGGGAGTAGGACCAGGGTGATCCATAGTAACAACGTCCCACGAATCCTCATTTCTCTCCTCCGGCTACAAAATGGCGATGGCCCCGGCGGCTGGCGACGCGCGTGTTCGATCCCCTATAGGATATGCAATCTAGCGCCCGGTTGGGGAGCGAAAACGATGGATTCGTTCCACCATGGTAAGTCCAATATTAACAGTGGTTTCTAGACGTCCGCGAATTGCAGGGCGAGGGCCTGTCAGGGACCTACGGAGGAACAGCGAGGGTGGAAGGGCTCCCAGATATGGAATGTTTTTTCCATTGTTTGGTGGCCAAACGGCACTAAATACTCAACCTGGGTTCCAAGCGAACTGATGATTCTGATGTATTTACGTGTTACTTGGGGCTAAGCCTTTATTTATCAGTCGACGGCAGAAAGGGCAAGTATTTTACCCATTCGTGGAAGTTGCGTGGGACTAAAGAGGCGAGTATAACCCTTCGAAGCAAAATTGGAGACGGAGCGTAACGGCCTGAAAATAAATGTGTTAATCGGAAAGTAGGGCTCCGGGCTCTTCCGACCGACGCTGGCATCCGCCGTGCAATTCAAGAGCTGAGGCAGCCTGAAGTGCGGGCTTCCTGTGGGCAGAACGCGCCAAAACGGCAGCGGGCCAGGAACGGTCTCCTTTTGATGACCATCAACACAGTTGGCGGGCTTCTGGATCAACAAGACGCGGGCTTTGTGTGCGGGATAAGCCCGGCTATGCAAACGCTAGAAAGCGTCATCGGTGAAATTGCGCCCACAAACATTCCAGTCCTGCTCGTCGGAGAGAGCGGTACGGGTAAGGAAATGTTCGCGAACCGGGTCCATCATCTATCGGGCCGTGCCGATCAGTTGCTCGCGAGAATCTCGTGCGCAGCGATGAATCCGGCATTGTTCTCCGCGGAATTAGGCATCAACGCGAATGGCACCACCGAAGCGCCGAAAGGCGGATTCGGGACGGTGTTCTTCGACGAAATCAGCGAGCTCGACCCCGTATGCCAGCGTAATCTCCTGTGCGCGTTACCGGATGGTGACGCCACCGATCGCCGCGGATTGTTGAGGGCGCGGGTGATTTCCACGACGAGCCGGAATTTGGATGAAGAGATGCGCGCGGGGCGATTTCGCAGCGAACTTTACTATCGAATTAATGGAGTTTGTTTGCGGCTTCCTCCGTTGCGCGAGCGCAAAGAGGACATCCAGTCGTTGGCTGAGTATTTTCTGACCAAACATGCGACGCGACTGGGTCGCGCCCGACCGTCGGTTAGTCCGCGCACGCTCGAAGTCTTTCTGAAGCACTCTTGGCCAGGTAATATTCGCGAGCTCGAAAACGTTGTGAAGAAAATCGTCGCGCTAGGCGACGAAAATATGGTGATTGCGGAGTTGACCGCGGCCAGTCCGGGAGCAAGTAAGGCGACGACAGTTACCGTGCACAGCCACTCGCTGAAAGCGGCCGCGCGAGCGGCGTCGCGCGAAGCCGAACGTGAGCTAATCCTGGAGGCATTAACGCGAACCAGGTGGAATCGCAAACGCGCCGCGCAGGAATTGCAAATCAGTTACAAGTCGCTGCTATATAAGTTGAAGCAAATCGGATTTGCTGATTCGGAAGTGAATTCGTGAGATGGGAGAAGCAGATGTTGAATAAATTGCTGTTCGGAATGGCGATCGCACTTCTCGCTATTGCGTCTCAGGCATGCGCCCAGGGCAAAGCGGCGACAGCAGACGCAAGCGGCAGCGCCCCGAAGGCCGCCACAGCGGATCCGAACTACGTGATTGGTGGACAGGACGTCCTAGATATCAGCGTGTGGAAAGAGGCGGAGCTGACGCGCTCGGTCCCCGTACGGCCGGACGGCAAGATTTCGCTGCCGTTATTGAACGACGTGCAGGCCTCCGGATTGACGCCGACACAGCTTGCAGCACAGATTACGGAGAGCCTCAAGAAATTCGTGACGAATCCGCAAGTCACGGTGATCGTCACGCAGATCAACAGCCAGCGAATCTACATACTCGGAGAAGTGAACCGCGCGGGGGCTTACCCACTGCTGCCCGATATGACTGTGCTGCAGGGGTTGTCGAGCGCCGGTGGGTTTACGCTCTACGCCAATCTGAAGAAGATCTACATGTTCCGAACGGAAAACGGGAAACAGGTGAAGTATCCGTTCAATTACAAGGACGTGATTAGCGGAAAGGCGTCCGATGAGAACGTCGTGTTGAAGGCTGGCGACACGATCGTGGTTCCATAAAGGGAATAATGAGAACGCTGCTCAACACCGTTGCGGGCCTGTACTGCATGGTGGCGCTGTGCGCGCCCGCGATCCGTGCGCAGCAACAGTCGCAGGACCAAGGTCAGCAACAGTCTGCTCCTGACCAGGGTCAGGCGCAACCGACTCAATCTACTGTGCCGATTCCCGCTTACCGTTCGCCGCTGGCTGGTGCGGCAGACAACGGTGAAGATACCGACACTCAGCTGGCGCCAGATACAACTCCGATTACGGGCGTGCAGAACTTTTCGTTGGGAATGCAGACGATACGCAGCTATTGGCAACCGCACGTCGATCTATTTTCGACGATTGATTCGAATCCCGCCGAAAATGCGGGGTCAACCAACTGGGGCGCTTCGGGTTCGGTTTCGGGCGGCGTTGACGTACATCGAAATTCCGGCAACTCCAACTTAAGCTTGAGTTATCTCGGCGGTGCCTCGTTTTCGAACAATTCCGTCGAGGGCAACGGTGTCGTGCAAGCGCTGAATTTTTCCGAGAAGCTCTCGTTTCGACGGTGGGTTGTTTCGTTTTTTGATCAACTCAGTTATTTGCCCGAGTCTTCAGCCGGATTCAACGGATTGGGTGGCGTCTCGCTCCCCGGAAGTGTCTCGGGTGGTTTGGGATCGGGCTTCACGCCGGGGCAATCGCTGCTGACAGGGCAAGGCCAAAACCTCGGGAACTCTGTCTACGGGGAAGTGGATGCGTTGCTAACGGCCCGGTCCTCGCTAACGTTCGTCGGAGGATATTCATTGCTCCACTACTTCGACAGCGATTTATTTAACTATGGAACGGTGAACGTTCGTGCCGGTTACAATTACCAAATGGACCGGAAAAACACGATCGGCGTGTCCTACACGTTCAGCGAATATAACTACAGCAATTCTCATCAATCGATCACCAGTGACACAGCGCAGGTTTCTTACGGACGTCGTGTGACGGGACGGCTCGCGTTCCAGATCGCAGCGGGTCCGCAGGTTGCTATGTTCCAAATGCCGATCTCGACCGGTACGGGACCGTCTGGCGGAGGGGGAACACCGAGCACCACCGGACCAACGACACAGGTCTATTGGAATCTGAGTGCGAACGTGCAATACGCCTTGCGACGAACTGCTCTTGGATTGGCGTACAACCATGGAGTTTCAGGCGGTTCGGGCGCGCTGGCGGGCTCTCTGGCGGACACGGTCACCGGTTTTGTTTCCCGACAAATGTCACGGACATTTTCGAGTGGTATCACGGGTGGATATTCGCGCAATCAAGGATTGGCGATCACTACGTCCACTCCATCGAACCAGATATACGATTACTGGTATTTTGGGGGGAATCTCACCCATCCCATCGGGCGAACGCTGGGTCTCACGCTGGCGTATCAGCTGCAGTATCAGACATCGAATGTGGCCTTTTGTCTCGGCCCGACGTGCGGAACGAGCGTCATTCGTAACATGATTTCGTTCGGGATAGGATGGCACGAACGGCCGCTCCTATTCTGAGTATAGCCAGGCGGCGTTCAGGCGGGTAGACGGTAACGAACATGCACAAAGAAAACATGCACCTAGAAGAGAGGTCGGCATGACACAGCGTGAGTTAACCCCGGCGGATTACATCGCCATGTTTCGGCGACGTTGGATTCTGATTGCGTTTTTTGCCGTGATCGGACCGCCGCTCGCGTACGGTGTTTCGCTGTTCCTGCCAAGCCAGTATGTGTCTCAGACTCTCGTCCTTGTGCAGCAACCGACGGTTCCTACGGATTTCGTGAAGCCGGTGGATACGTCAGACATTAGCGAAAGACTCGCAAGCATGCAGCAACAAATCCTGAGCCGATCGCGATTGGAACCCATCATCCATCAGTTTGGATTGTATCCGAAGGACGTCAATCGGGTTTCTATAGACGAACTCGTCGTGCGGCTGCAAAAAGCGATTGAGGTCACTCCGGTGCAACCGATGGCGGAGACTCGATCGGCCAATTTGCCAGGCTTCTTCGTTAACGTAAAGCTCGACAATCCGCGAAACGCCCAGCAGGTGTGTACGGCGATTACTTCAATGTTCATAGAGCAAAGTCTTTCGACGCGCCAGCAGCACTCTGAGGACACGACGCAATTCCTGGCCCAACAACTGGCGGACGCGAAAGCGCAGCTCGATCAGCAGGACAAGGCGCTCGCGGATTTCAAGTTGAAGCACAGCGGCTCGCTTCCGGATGAAGAACAGACAAATCTGAACCTACTCACTGGCTTGACCTCGCAACTGGACGCAGCGACCCAGGCACTTGCTCGCGCCCAACAGGACAAAGGCTTCGCGGAGTCCGTGCTGACGCAACAAATCGCGGCTTGGCAGGCATCTCAGAGCGGCCGTAACCCGGACACACTGGATCAAGAGCTCGCAGTTCTTCAAACTCAATTGGCCAGTCTGGAAGGGAGATACACCGAGGATTATCCGGATGTGATCAAGACCAAGAATGACATTGCTGCGCTGAAGAAGAAAATGGCAGAGAACGACAATCAGACGGCTAGCACCGAATCCGGCAAGCCTCAGAGGGCGCTGGTCGAACCGGCGCAAATTACGCAGTTGCGATCACAGGTTCATACCTTTGAGCAAGTGATCGCTGAGAAGTCGAAGGAGCAGGAACAGATCAAGCAGCAAATCAGACTGTATCAAGATCGCGTCCAATCGAGCCCTCTGGTCGAAGAGCAATATAAAGAATTGACTCGCGGCTATCAGACAGCGCTGGATTCCTATAATGACTTGCAGAAGAAACGAGACCAGTCGCAGATGGCGACGGAACTCGAGCGCCAGCAGGAAGGCGAGCAATTCCGCGTCTTGGATCCCGCCAACCTGCCCGAGAAGCCGAGCTTTCCGAATCGTCCACTTTTCGCCCTGGAGGGTCTGGCGGGAGGGCTGGCACTAGGGCTAGGCATGGCGTTCCTGCTGGAGATGCGGGACACGTCGATGCGTACGGAACGGGACGTCGAATTTGTACTGCGGTTGCCGGTGCTCGCGATGGTTCCTGAAATCGGTCCATTGGCAGCGAGAGCCACGAAAGAGAACGTCGTCGCGCTGGATACGAAATCGAGCCTAGGACTGGGCGCGGGAGCCTAAGGAAAACATGTATCAGAGATTCTTTGGGCTTAAAGAGAGCCCCTTCAATGTCAATCCGGATCCGCGTTACCTTTATCTGACGAGGCAGATACAGGAGGCGCTCGCTGGGCTGACGTACGGTATCCAAAACCGGAAGGGCTTTATTTTGCTCACGGGTGAGGTCGGCACCGGCAAGACGACCCTGCTCAACCGGTTGCTCGACTGGCTCCACGGCCAACGCATGGCGACAGCTTACATTTTCAATTCCCGACTGGAAGTGGATCACTTGTTCGACTACATGATGGCGGATTTCGAGATACCCTGCGAGTCACGGGAGAAGAGCCAGGTGCTGCTGAAGCTGAACCAGTGGCTGCTGGAACGTTACCGCGCTGGGAAAACGGCCGTGCTGATCGTGGACGAGGCGCAAAATCTCGCACCCGAAGTGCTTGAAGAAATTCGCCTCTTGACGAACTTGGAGACGTCAACCGAAAAACTTCTGCAGATCGTACTCACCGGCCAACCCGAACTTGAGGAAAAACTGAAGATGCCTTCGCTGCGCCAGCTTCGCCAGCGCATCACCCTCCGCTGCCACACGGCGCCGCTCTCGCTGGAAGAAACTTTCGGCTACATCGCCGAGCGGCTGCGCATCGCGGGCGCAAGCGGCGAGCCTATTTTTTCGAAGGAAGCCATTCAGACGGTGCACATGTATTCGCAGGGTATCCCTCGCGTTGTCAACCTGCTCTGCGAGCATTCAATGATCAATGCTTATGTGGACAGCCTTCGTCCGGTTCCGGCGCACATGGTGGAAGAAGTGGCGCGGGAGTTTCAGCTGGACGAGATTGCGCCCATCGCGACCGCGGGAATTTCCTCCGGCGCTCAACAGACCGCGAACACTCAGGCATTACTTGAGAACCTGGACGATTTGCTGGGGCGCTTGCGTCAAGTGAATGTCGTGCCTTCGCGTGAAAGGAAATCATGAGTCGTATCCACGAAGCGCTTAAGAAAGCCGAGCAAGAGCGAGCCATCGCGCAGGGCGTAACGACCGATGTCGCGGCGATGCCGCAAGAACCGGCCATGGCTGAGCAGGCATGGACTGGCCGAGCGCCCGAGGTGCCCGTGAGCACGATCCCGCCCGCCGCGGTCAGCGTGCCAGGTGATTTTCTGCGATTCGATGAATTGCGCGCCCGTTGTGCTCATCCCACTTGGCATCTCGATCCGAATGTAAACGTCTTTTTCAATCCAAACCTCAGCGTTCACGGCGCCGAGCAATTCCGAACGTTGCGATCCAGGTTGTACCAACTCCGAGCAAATCAATCGCTGCGAACCCTATTGGTGACGAGCGCAATTCCGGGCGAGGGGAAGACTTTTGTGACCTCCAATCTGGCGCAAGCAATTGTTCGCCAGCCCGACCGGCGAGTGTTGATTATTGACGCCGACTTGCGTTGCGCGCGTTTGCACCTGCCGCTAGGGGCGCCGACCACGCCAGGTCTGACCGATTATTTGCGCGGCGAAGCAGATGAAATGGCCGTCATCCAGCACGGCCAGGAGGGCAGCTTGTGTTTCATTGCCGGTGGGAGCGAAGTGACGGACCCTAGCGAGCTGCTATCGAATGGCCGTTTGAAGAAACTGCTCGACCGCGTCACACCTGTGTTTGACTGGGTGATTCTCGATTCGCCGCCGTGCGTGCCGATCGCGGATGCCAGCATTCTCGCCGAGTTGTGTGATGGCGTGCTTTTAGTCGTTCGTGCCAGTTCCACGCCTTCCGCCGTTGCTGAAAAGGCGCGCCAGGAACTGCAGGGAAAAAACGTCGTCGGAGTGGTGCTCAACGCCGTCGACGAAGCCGGGATGTATGGCGCTGCCTACTATCACGGCTACGGTTATGGCTACGGTCGCAATACCGTGGAGAGTATTGAAAAATAATAACTTACCTGCGGCCAGCTCGTGCGATAGCCTGGGCAGGTCTGTGGCCTCCCTAGCCCCACATTTGGGGCATTCTTGGGCAAGAACTGGGAATTAAAGGGTAGTAATGTACCGAGGAACGAACTCAAGTCGAAGTTATGAGACCAGAGTAGTCGCAAGAAATTCTGCTAAGCATCTGAAAACAAACCAGATGATGTGGATCTGATAGACGGGCTGAGTGGTATCCAAGTTGCAGTTAATAGCTTGGGCGAATGTGACCCTTATGGCGGTAGCCTAGCTTCCCGCGTTCGAACCCATATGGGCACTTGCAGACGAGGTAACGATAATGACACTCTCTTCACAGCGCTTCTCGTGGTTCGCACTGCGCGTTCGGGCGAGATACGAGGCTCGGGTGGCATCATTTTTGGACGGTAGGGGATATGAATTGTTTGTTCCGGTCCATAAATGCAGGAAGCGTTGGTCCGATCGAATCAAGAACGTGGAGACCCCCCTGTTTCCCGGATATCTCTTTTGCAAGTTCGATCCTTATGATCGCCTGCCGATTCTACAAACTCCCGGCGTCATCCAGATAGCCGGATACAACCGCGCTCCCGTGCCAGTCGAGGAATCCGAGATACAGGCAATTCAGGCCTTGATGGTGTCCGGCCTTCCAAACCAACCTTGGCCCTTTCTCGGCGTGGGTGACCGCGTTCGAATCGAGGCGGGTCCATTACGAGGACACGAAGGGCTGCTTCTAGAATTCAGAGGAAGCCACCGGCTTGTCCTGTCCATTACGTTGCTTCACCGCGCCGTGGCTGTCGAAATCGATTCGGCCTTCGTGGAATCTCTTCGCCCATCCTCAATGGAACGAATTGAGAGGCCCGAGGTGCGTCTTCGAGCTTTGCCCGTCGCAGTTTAGCAATCTTAGGATACGTACCTTCTCACCTTGCTCTGACTAATGGGAACGAGTCGTAGCGTATCCAGCCCCGTGGTTCAGGCTGACCAGGCCTGGCCCGAGTTTCAACATATAGCCCAAGTACGACGCGGCGCCAGCCTTTGAATGAACGAAAAGCTGCCGTCGACCTGCTTATGGATTTGTCGGCGAAATCCAAGAACGTGAAAATGCCCGAAATTCTATCTAAAGAACCAGCGACTGAGATACGATCAAGTCCATCCAAGAGGTCAATTCATCAGATTCAGCCTCTAGCAGATCCTCGCTGGGAAGGGCTGTTGGCGAGGCATCCGAGCGCTTCGGTTTTCCACTCACGGGCCTGGCTGGAGGCGCTGCGCAGAACCTACGGGTACGAGTCCATCGCATACACGACATCTTCGCCTGAAGAACCTCTTCACGACGGCCTCGTGTTTTGTCGAGTTGAAAGTTGGCTAACTGGGCGGCGGTTGGTTTCGCTGCCGTTTTCGGATCATTGCGAACCTTTGCTGCAGCGAAGCGGGGACCTGCAGGGTTTCCTTCAGAACGTACGAGAAGAAACCGAGGCGAAGAAGTGGCGCTATATCGAAATAAGGCCCCAGGAATCGCTCGCCGTGCCGATTCCTGGGCTTCACGTTGCTGCGAGATACACTCTGCATCGACTGAATCTACGAGCGGACCTGCCAACACTTTTTAGGGGTTTTCACAAAGACTCAATCCAGAGGAAAATCAAGCGGGCAAAGCGGGAAGGTCTTACGTGTCAGGTGGGCACGAGCGACTCGATCCTCGACGCGTTTTTCCAGCTGCTCACCATCACGCGCCGTCGCCACGGAGTGCCTCCGCAACCCAAAATCTGGTTCCGAAATCTGATCGAGTGCTTTGGCCCAGAGCTGCAAATCTCGATCGCGTCCAAGGGTCGGAGGCCCGTCGCAGGGATGCTAACGCTTCGGCACAAGAATACCCTCGTTTACAAATACGGAGGCTCCGATACTCGATTCAATAATCTTGGGAGCATGCACTGTCTGTACTGGGAATCGATCCAACGCGCCAACGACCTCGGATTGGAAACATTGGATCTTGGTCGCTCGGACTTGGACCAAAGCGGACTTATTACATTCAAAACCCGCTGGGGCGCTACGGTCTCGAACTTGACATACCTTAGGTTTTCGCGTTCCGAAAATCCAACCCATTGGTTTGAAGGTGCAGGCCCGGACTGGAAGACGCGAACTGCCAAGAACGTGCTCTCGCATGCGCCCGCCCGTGTGCTGCCAATCCTTGGAAGTCTCTTGTACAGGCATATCGGATGAAGCGGCAGAACCTTGGGATTGAGTCCGAATTTAGTCGCGGGCGTCCCAGCGTCCGAAGCCAATCGGTGGTCAGCCTATCACATCGGTCGTAAGCACATGATCTGAATTAGGTTACCTCAATTCCGCCTGAAACTGGTTCATCGAAGAAGGTGATTTCACAATTGGGGCACATGTTTTCACTCGATGGCTGACTTGGAGGGGCGGATTGGCAAACTGAAAGCCCTAGCCTCGATAACCGGCCCTTATATCGTGGACATTGAAAGAGTTAGAGACGGTGCCGGCAAAACAAATGCGAGGACCTAGTGGTCCCGGTTGGCAGTCGAGTTGCACCGCTCAAACCGTTCTTGCCCCCAGGACGGGGCTGGCACTGCGGTAGCGTGCAAGGGCAATGCCTGCCAGACCACGAACTTGCCCTCTCGCGATGTTGGTATGGATTCGGCGTATTTTTCTCGCAGATGGCCGAAGCGGTCGGAATTAGTGTCAGGATCAGGAGACCCGGCGTCGGAGCCCAAATCTAACCATGGCGGCAAATTCAAAGCTCACCGATGACAGACCGAGATCAGTTGTTCGCGACATCCGGAAAGTCAAACACGGTGTGGCTCAATCTCGATCGAACCCCTCGGATGTAATGCAGCGGATCCTTCCAGAGGACCTCTTTCTTGGGATGCTTTGCCTTGACAGGAAGCGTGCGGAGCGGTCCGGGAAGAAGCTGGCTCTGCTTCTCCTCGACGCGGAGGACGCAGAAGCTACTGGACGCAAGGCCCAGATACTAGACGGTGTCACTAAAGCCGTCAACGTGGCCCGAAGAGAGACCGATCCGGCAGGTTGGTACAAGAAGAACGCGGTCTTGGGGATTATCTTCACGGAACTGGGTACCGTCGATTCGGCAACCGCCATAAACAAATTGTCCGACAAAGTTCGAGAGGCATTGGTTGCCAATCTGAAGCCGGAAGACTTGGAGTACGTTTATCTGACGGTGCATGTTTTCGCGGACGACTCGGATGATCACGGATCAAGCATCTCCACGAACCCTACTTTCTATCCGGATCTGTTACATCGACATAAGTCGAAGAAGCCATCGCTGGTTGTAAAGCGGATGATGGATGTCGTCGGAAGTCTCGCGATTCTGATCCTGTTTTCTCCCGTTTTTCTTCTGGTCGCCCTGCTCGTTAAGCTCACGTCCAAGGGACCGGTGCTGTTCAAACAGGAGCGCCTTGGTCAATTTGGGAAAACGTTTAACTGTCTGAAATTCCGGTCGATGGCTGTTAACAACGATCTTAAGATTCATCGCGAATTTATGAAGCGCGTCATCAACGGCCAGCACAATGGTCATGCTCATGGCGGCGCGACTCCGGTCTACAAGATGACGAGTGATCCGCGCATTACGCCGATCGGGAAGTTCATCCGCCGGACAAGCTTGGATGAGTTGCCGCAGTTCATCAACATCTTCCGCGGCGAGATGTCTCTCGTGGGGCCGCGGCCTCCTCTCGCTTACGAATACGAGGAATACGATATCTGGCACCGGCGCCGTGTCCTCGAAGTTAAGCCGGGATTGACGGGACTTTGGCAAGTACGGGGTCGCAGTCGCGTTCGGTTCGACGATATGGTGCGGCTGGATCTGCAGTACGCGCGCGGCTGGTCCCTCTGGCTCGATGTTCAAATCCTTCTGGACACACCCCGAGCAGTTGTATTCGGGGATGGCGCCTACTAAAGACGCGGGCCGGTCGTGTCGCATCGCTAACTGAGGAATCAGAATCGCCTTCGAAACGTTCTGATCCCTTCCTCGACGTAAATGCTAACTTCTGTTGCGGATTAGCTGACAATTGTCCGCGTCATGGCTCGGGTGTCGGCGCTCCGGCATGACTTCGATTGACGTGATGAACGGAAGAACATCGTCCAGTCAAAAATGCAAAGCCTCTTAAACTACGTCCTGATCACTCCCGCGCGGAATGAAGCCGCCTTCATTGAATTGACGCTCCAATCCGTCGTGGCACAGACCCGTTTACCCGTCAGATGGGTGATCGTTGACGATGGTTCGACAGACGGTACGAGTGAACTAGTAAAGGAATTCGCTGCTCAGCATCCCTGGATTGAACTGCTCCAGATGCCTGAGCGCAGGGATCGTCATTTCGGCGGCAAGGCTGGCGCCGTGGAAGCGGGCAGACAACGAGTCACCGGTTTGCAATTCGACGTAATTGGTAACTTGGACGCTGACGTTTCCTTCGAACCCGACTACTTTGAATTCCTAATGGGAAGACTCTCCGAGAACCCGAGGTTGGGAGTTGCCGGCACGGCATTCGTGGAAGGCGACGTGAGGTACAACTACGAGTTCGTCGGCATCGAACACGTGTCGGGAATGTGCCAAATGTTTCGACGCGAGTGTTTTGAGGAGATCGGCGGCTACCGACCCATAAAGTCGGGCGGAATCGATGTGATTGCCGTGCTAAGTGCCCGCGCGAAGGGTTGGGAGACAAGAACCTTCGAGGAAAAGAAGTTCATTCACCACCGAAGCCAGGGGAGCGCGCTGCACGCTGGCTTTCGTGAAAGGCTGCACATCGGCAGGAAAGATTACCTCATGGGAAATCACGCGCTGTGGGAGTTGTTCCGCAGCGTTTATCAGATGAAGCACAAGCCCTATGTTATTGGCGGCGTTCTAATTCTTGGTGCGTACGTGTGGAACTTCGTTCGCGGCGTCGAAAGAACCATTCCTCTAGAACTCATTGCGCTTCGCCGAAGCGAACAACTCAGCCGGTTAAAAGCTATATTTCAACGTCGCGTCCGTTTGATTGTTTCGCTTACATGAATTTGATTTGGTCCGTTTTCTCGTTCCAAGTAGACAAGAGTGCCAAGGAGCGCAGGCATGTACGTTTGCGGTAAGGAAATCCGAGTTGAGGGCCTATTGTGCCGTATCGCCAGACTGGATGCGGACAAGTATCAGTTTCTTGAAGATCCTGAGCCTACGCTGAACGGGATGAGAGAGTCAAGAACACGGATCGACATATTTACCTTTCTGCAGGAACTTCCTGAGACTGCGCCGAAGTACGCGTACCCGATGGAGTGGGACAATCTGGCCGTTCTACCGATCTCGACTTTCGACGAATGGTGGAACAAACAGATCGGGTTCAAGGCGCGCAATAAGGCCAAGCAAGCGCAAAAAAAAGGCGTGGTGGTTCGGGAGGCTGCTTTTGACGAGGATCTGGTGCGAGGAATCTGGGAGATCTACAACGAGACTCCCGTCCGGCAGGGCCGGCGATTCCCTCATTTCGGCAAGACACTGGATGAAGTACGAAAAATGAGCGCTACTTTTCCGGAATCGAGCATCTTTATCGGCGCCTATCTCGGCGACAAGCTAGTAGGATTCATCAAGCTAACGACGGACGACAAACGAAACCAGGCTGGCATCATGCACATCGTCTCGCTGATCTCTCAGAGAGATAAGGCGCCCACGAACGCACTGGTTGTGCAAGCGGTTCGGTCGTGTGCTGACCGAAAAATCTCCCGCTTGGTTTATTCTCACTTCGCGTATGGCACGAAACAGACGAGCACCCTGAGCGACTTTAAAGAGCGCAACGGGTTCCAGCGAATCGACCTGCCCCGCTATTACGTTCCTTTAACGCGAGTCGGCTCGTTCGCCCTCCGGCTGGGCCTCCACCGAAAATTCGTCGATTTGATTCCTGGTCCCATGCTCGCGAAGGTTCGCGAGATGCGGGATTCCTGGTACAACCGCCGATTTTCAGCACACGCGCAAGAATCCTAAGAAATTTATGCCTGGGATCGCCGGCCTTATTACAAAGATGCCCCGGGAGCGGGCTGTCGCGCTGTTGACTCGCATGGTCGAGGCGCTTCGCCACGAGTCCTTCTACGAGACGGGAGCCTGGATTGACGAATCTCTTGGCGTCTATGTGGGATGGAGCGCTCGCAGGGGGTCCTTCTCCGACGGCATGCCGGTCCACAACGAGCGGGGAGATATAACGCTGGTGCTTTCTGGAGAGGAGTATCCGGAGCCGGGAACCGCTGGGGGTCTGAAGGAGAGAGGGCACTCGTTCGACGCGCGTCCATCTTCCTATCTGGTGCACCGTTATGAGGAAGACTCCGATTTTCCGCGCTGTCTCAACGGGCTGTTTCACGGACTAGTGGCCGATCGAACGCGTGGAACGGCAACCGTATTCAACGATCGGTACGGAATGCATCGACTTTGCTACCATCAGTCGAGCGACGCCTTCTATTTCGCCGGCGAAGCCAAGGCCATCTTGTCTGTGATTCCCGAACTCAGGCAGGCTGACCCGCGAAGCCTGGGAGAATTTGTCTCATGCAGCTGCATTCTGGGTGACCGCACTTTATTCAAAAACATTCACGTACTGCCGGCAGCCTCAGCTTGGGTCTTTCGCAACGGCACCCTCGAACAGAAAACTAACTACTTCAAGACGTGCGAATGGGAAGAGCAGGATCCGATGGACTCGGAGTCCTATTATTCGGAACTCCAGAATGCCGTCTCGCGAAATCTCCCGTTGTACTTCTCCGGGGACGAACCGGTCGGGATGACCCTGACCGGGGGCTTTGACACCAGGATCATAATGGCGTGGAACCGGCGAGCTCCTGGATCACTTCCCTGCTACACGTTCGGCAGCATGTTCCGCGAATCGCAGGACGTTCGGGTCGCGCGCCGAATTGCCGCTATGTGTCAGCAGCCTTACGAAGTAATTGCGGTCGGGGAAGAGTTTCTTTCGCGTTTCCCGCATTACGCCGAACGGACCATGTACATAACCGAAGGAGGCGTTGACGTATATCGGGCTTCCGATCTGTTCGTGAGCGAAAGAGCGCGGAAAATCGCGCCGGCCAAGGTAGTGGGCACCTACGGTAGTGAGATTGTCCGTCACGCTGTGATGTTCAAACCGATGCAGGCTCCTGAGGGCCTGTTCCGCCCGGAGTTTCTCCCGAACGTTAATCGTGCTGGGGAGACGTATGCGGAGCTGCGCCGCGAGCATCCCGTCACGTTCGCCGCGTTCCGGCAATCTCCCTGGTATCACCAGGGGGTTCTCGCATTGGAAAGCAGTCAACTAACCGTGCGATCGCCCTATCTGGACAATGCTTTCGTCCGCACGATTTTCCGTGCTCCGAAGTCCAATGGCAATAACGGGGACATACGCCCACGTCTGATTCGGGATGGCAACCCGGCGCTCGGAAAGATTCGGACCGACCGCGGAGCAGGTGGCGATCCGGGTATTTCGTCTGCGGCATCCCGCGGATTCCATGAGTTTACGTTCAAAGCGGAGTACGCCTATGATTACGGCATGCCGCAGTGGCTCTCCCGAATGGATCATTTGGCGTCCCCGCTCCATTTGGAGAAGCTTTTCCTCGGGCGGCACAAGTTGTCTCACTATCGCGTCTGGTATAGAGATGCTCTCGCCGGATACATCCGCGAAATGCTGCTCGACGAGCGCACACTTTCCCGTCCCTACCTTGAACGCGAGGGAGTGGAAGCTGTAGTGAACGGTCACACGAAGCGAGGATTGAACTACACGAGCGCGATCCACAAACTTCTCTCGCTCGAATTATTACACCGACTGTACTTCGATGAATAATCAGGTTGTTACCGCCCGAGCAATCCAAGGGGGTGTCGTATGAATCCCTCTGTTGCTTCCTTCCTGTTTGCCTGCGGGATCGCTGGCCTGTTTTATCTTGACCGCGACAAAAACCTGAAAACATCGAAAGCGCTATGGATACCGGTACTTTGGCTTTGGTTCATTGGTTCGCGTGGCCCAACCATTTGGCTTGGCCTGTCCCCGTCAGCGGGGACGGACACACAGCTTGATGGCACGCCGCTCGATCGGGTGATATATATGCTCATTATAGCGGCTGGCGTGGCCGCTCTTGTGCAGCGCGGGTCAAAAGTATTCAACGCGATTCAGAGAAACGGACCGATCGTCGCCTATTTTGCATTTTGCCTTGTAAGCGTCTTATGGTCGGATTTTCCGGACGTTAGCGCAAAGCGCTGGATTAAGGCGATTGGCGATGTGGTAATGGTTCTGATCGTGGTGACTGATTTAAACCCCGTCGGAGCTTTCCAGCGACTGATATCCAGAGTTGGTTTCATCTTGCTACCGGCGTCTCTTTTGTTAATCAAATATTATCCGGGCGTGGGACGCTTCTACGACGCTTGGCACGGGTTTGTCATAAACACGGGCGTGACGACAAACAAGAACTCGCTCGGCGTGGTCGTATTCGTGATCACCCTAGGCACGTTTTGGCGTCTCCTCACACTTGTTAGGCGATCCGACCAGTCCGATCGAAGGCGTCATCTGATAGCGCAGCTCGTCTTACTCGGAATTGGCGTCCGGGTTTTGATTCTATCGAACTCCGAAACGTCAAAGGCGTGTTTCGCCTTGGGTGCATGTCTGCTGGTCGTAACTTGCATCTCATTTGTTGGCCGCAACACATGGGCTGTCCATGCCGTTGCTTTGATCGCTATCCTGATTGGCGCAGACGTGATGCTTCTAGGGGGCGGCAGGGGTCTTGTGCACGCAATGGGGCGAAATAGCGATCTGGGCCGCACTCAAATTTGGGAAGAAGTAATTCCGATGGCCCCGAACGCCGTTGCCGGTGCCGGTTTTGAAAGCTTCTGGATGGGGTCGCGTATCGCCCAAATTCAAGCCGAAAATCCGGGGAATCCGCTGAACGAAGCGCACAACGGCTATATTGAAATTTACCTGAACCTGGGGATCATCGGCCTTTGTTTCATTGCTGTGATTTTAATACTTGGATATCTGCGGGCCATCCGCATATTTCGCAAAGTGGATCGGTCATTCGGTGGCTTGCTGGTTGCGTATGTAGTAACTGGGACAATCTACAGCATTACTGAAGCTGGATTCAGAACGATGACACCGACTTGGATATTCCTCTTATTCGCGATCATCAGCGCATCCGTTTTCTCGTCGCAGCCAGCCGCGTTAGCCTCGGCTATAGATGAAAAATCGCCGGTCCGAGCCATGGCTTCACAAAGAATCGAATTGCCGACCGCCAAGAACACAGTCCACGTTGGACTTGCCGGCCGAAATACTCCGAATTGATCACACTGATTCCAACAATTAACGAGCACTCAATTTAAGTTATGTCAGCTTTGTGGGCATTTTATCGCGTGGGCATGCAGACCGATTTAGTTGGCGGTGATGCAGTTGCCGATGACCGTTTGAAGCACCTGGCACGCGTTTCTACTCCCGGTGTAAGGATCGGATTGTTGACAGGATGTCAGGACAGACCGTATGTATTCGGACTCACCACGGCTCTGGCTTCCCGCAGCGTGTTGCTGGATGTTGTCGGCAACGAGGAAGTAGACGGTCCGGAAATGCATACGACTCCGAATGTGCGCTTTCTAAATGTTCGCGAAAGCCGGCGACGAAAGGTAATGCCCGCGACGAAACTATTCGAGTTATTTGCGTATTACCTGCGCATCATGCGTTACGCCCTGAGAACCGATTCGAGAATCCTCCATATTCTGTGGAACAACAAGTTTGAGACGTTCGACCGAACCCTTCTGATGTGGTACTACCGGATGTGCGGTAAGAAAATCGTCCTGACTGTGCACAATGTCAACCAAGCGAGAAGGGACGCAAAGGATTCCCCGCTGAACCGCTTCACCTTGCGAATTCAATATCGGCTCGCCGATCATATCTTCGTCCATACGCAGAAAATGAAGAGCGAGCTGATCGACGATTTTACTGTCAAAGCAGAAAACGTCACTGTCATACCATTTGGGATTAACAACGCCGTCCCACAGACTGATTTGACGGTGGCTGAGGCGAAGCGCGTTCTTGGCATCTTGAGTGGCGAGAAAGTGATCCTGTTCTTCGGTAGGATGCGGCCGTACAAAGGCCTCGAGCATCTTCTGGCGGCCTATGAGCGGCTCTCGAAACATCGATCGGATTACCGTTTAATCGTGGCCGGAGAACCAAAGAAGGGATCCGAACAGTACATCGACGAGATTCGACGGATCATTCAACGTATCGACAAGGATGGACGGATTATCTGCGAGCTCCAATTCATTCCCGATGAGGAAACGGAGCTGTACTTCAAAGCGGCTGATATATTGGCGCTTCCTTACAAGGAAATCTTCCAGAGCGGCGTGATGTTTTTGGCCTACAGCTTCGGCTTACCTGTAGTCGCCGCCAACGTAGGATCTTTCAGCGAGGAAGTAGTGGAAGGCAGTACCGGCTTTCTGTGCGACCCGAGCGATGCTGATGATCTGGCTGACGCCATCGAGCGATATTTTGCCAGCGACCTCTATCGTAATCTGGATGACCGCCGTTCGCAGATACTCGCCTATGCCAACGAACATCATTCGTGGGGCGTCGTGGCGGACAAGACCACAGCGGTGTACGCGCACTTGCTCAAAGGGCATTCGTCGTGACGTCCTCTGTGTCGATTCTCATTCCGGCGCATAACGCTGAGGTATGGATCGCGGACTCGCTCCGCTCGGCACTCGCGCAAACGTGGCACGAGAAGGAAATCATCGTCGTCGACGACGGTTCTACGGATAGAACTGTCGCCATCGCCCAGCAGTTTGAACCGGATGGCGTCAAGGTTTTCACCCAGAAGAATAAGGGTGCGGCGGCCGCCAGGAATAAAGCCTATTCATTGAGCACTGGGGACTATATTCAGTGGCTCGATGCCGATGACCTCATATCTCCCAACAAGATTGCGGACCAGATGCGGCCGGCGACGGCTTGCGGAAGCAAGCGGACTCTTATTTCTTCGGCCTGGGCTCATTTCTTGTATCGGCCCGCTAGGGCGAATTTCATCCCTACCTCGCTTTGGCAGGACCTGACGCCGACCGAGTGGCTAATTCACAAGATGGGAGAGAACCTCCACATGCAGACGGCCACCTGGCTAGTCAGTCGCGAGCTATCGGACGCCGCGGGGCCGTGGAACACCGATCTGGCTGTCGACGACGACGGCGAGTACTTTTGCAGGGTCCTGCTTGCAAGCGATGGCGTACATTTTGTGCCAGCGGCTAAGGTTTACTATCGTATGTCCGTAGCGAGCAGCCTAAGCTACATCGGCCAGTCGGATCGCAAGCTCGAAGGCCAGTGGAAGTCCATTCAGCTACACATTGGCTATTTGCAGTCGCTGGAAGATAGTGCAAGGGTCCGAAACGCTTGCCTCCGGTATCTTCAAAACTGGCTCATTACCTTTTACCCTGAACGGCTCGATATCGTCGAGCGCGCCCAGTCGGTTGCAATGAGCCTGGGAGGACAACTGGAGAGACCACGGCTGCCCTGGAAGTATTCGTGGATCAAGAAACTCTTTGGATGGGGTCCGGCGAAGCGGGCTCGGCTTTTGTTTCCAAACATGCGGTGGTCAGTTACGAAATATTGGGATAAGACCCTGTTTCGCATACAGGGCCGAAAGGCTTTGGCGATCTAATGATTATCACGCGCACTCCGCTCCGCGTCTCCTTTTTCGGCGGCGGCACAGATTACCCGGTTTGGTACAAACAGAATGGCGGAGCGGTGTTGTCGACCGCGATCGACAAGTATTGTTACATCACCTGCCGGAGACTTCCGCCCTTTTTCGATTACCGGAGTCGAATCTCCTACTCCAAGGTAGAAAACGTTATCGATAACGCGGCCATCGAACATCCCTCCGTGCGGGGCTGTCTGCAGTTTATGGGGATTCGCGAGGGCGTCGAGATTCACCACGTTGCGGATTTGCCGGCGCGTACTGGCCTGGCTACGAGTTCCGCGTTTACCGTAGGCCTTCTCCTCGGCCTCTACGCGCTTGGCGATCGCATGCGCGACAAACATGCTCTCGCTCAAGACGCAATTCACGTGGAACAGGAAATACTCAAAGAAACGGTTGGCCTGCAAGACCAGGTCGCCGCGGCCTACGGCGGCTTCAATCACATCAGTTTTCAGGTCGATGGGAGCATTCAGGTGGAACCGATGCTGGCTGCCGCGGAGAGGCTCGTGGAACTTCAGAGTCACATGGCCCTGTTCTTCACCGGATTCGCGCGGACGGCTTCGGAAATCGCGAAAGAGCAAGTGAAGGACACCCCGAAGCGAGGGACGGAGCTCACTACGATGCTCCAGATGGTTGACGAGGCAACGGACATCGTCTCCAATAATCGGCGACAAATTCGAGAATTCGGAAGTCTCCTTCATGAGAGTTGGAATCTCAAGAAAACGCTTTCCAACAAGATCACCAATCCGCAAATCGACGAAATCTATCAGGCTGGCCGTGACGCAGGGGCGATTGGCGGAAAGCTGCTGGGCGCGGGAGGAGGAGGATTCATGCTCTTCTTCGTTCCGCCCGAGAGGCGAGAGGCGCTGATTCTGCGATTGCGAAAATTGCTGTGCGTTCCGTTCGCCTTTTCAAACCGGGGCAGCCATGTGGTTGTTTACGAGCCGGAAGCGTCTTACGAGAGTGTGCCTGCGGTCTCGGTTTAGATCATGACTGAGATTACGGATGTCGTAATCTTATCTGGTGGATTTGGCCTTCGCTTGCGGGCAATGATAGGCGAATTGCCAAAACCGATGGCGCAGATAGCCGGACGGCCGTTTCTGGAATTGCTCCTGAGGCAGTTGAAGCGGCATGGTTTCCTTCGCGTTATCTTGAGTGTCGGCTACAAGCAGGAAGTGATCCGAGAGCACTTCGGAGAAAAGGCCTTTGGTTTGGAACTAGTGTATTCGATCGAAACGTCCCCTCTAGGAACCGGCGGCGCATTGCGAGAGGCTGCTCATCTGGTCGGGACAGAGACAGCTCTCGTGATGAATGGCGATAGTTACACGGACGCTGACTTGAGCCGCCTCGTTCGAGAACACGCCGGAAACAATGCGGACGTCACCGTTGTTGTCATACCGGAAACCAGGAGCGATGCAGGCTCCGTCGTGCTGGATCGGGATGGAAAAGTGAAGGCTTTCGCTGAAAAGCGTCATGTCCCCGAGTCCCGCTATCTCAGCGCGGGAATCTATATGTTGAGCAAGAATCTCATCGCCGGCGTTCCACAGGGTTCCAAAATTTCCCTGGAGGAGCAACTTTTCCCGCAGTGGCTCGCAAATGGCAAGAGCATCGAAGGTTTTGTCTATGAGGGCCAATGCTTGGACATTGGCACGCCGGAACGCTATATGAAAGCGCAGCATGCCCTCGAAAAAGTGGAATCGGAAACCTTTATCGAAAGCGAGGGCCGATCGTGAAAAGTTTGATTACGGGAGCGGCTGGATTCATGGGACCGTTTCTCAGGGATCATTGTTTGGAGGCCGGCAGCTCCGTCCTGGGACTTGACATTTGTGAGCCTCGCGAGCCGTGGACTAACGGCTCTTTTGAACACTGCGACGTTCGAGACTATGACCATTTCCACGAGCTGATATCGGAGTTCAGGCCTGACCGCATATTTCACCTGGCGGCTCAGAGTTATCCAACCGTTTCGCTCGAAAAGCCCCGGGAAACGGTCGAGAGCAATTTATGCGGGACGATCAATTTGTATGAGTCGCTTCGCTCGCTGGGAGTGAAGCCCATGGTCGTCGTTGCCTGCTCGAGCGCCGAATACGGGTTTGTAGCGGCTGAGGATGTTCCAGTGAAGGAAACACATCCTCTTCGGCCCCTTCACCCATACGGCGTCAGCAAGGTCGGCCAGGATTTGATTGCCTCGCAATATTTCGTCAACTACGCCATTCCGACGGTTCGAATCCGGATTTTCAACACGACGGGACCAGGGAAGCTCGGAGATGTCTGCTCGGACCTGACGAAGCGGGCTGTGGAGCTCGAGCTCGGAATCAAGCACCGGTTCCTGAAAGTGGGCAACCTGACGACACGGCGGGCAATTGGAGACGTTCGGGATCTGATTCGCGCTCTCTGGATATCGACGGAAGGCTGCGAGCTCGGCGAAGTCTACAATGTGGGAGCCGACAGAATTTACTCCGTCCAGGAAGTGATCGACGCAATCCGTGCGAAGTTGGATGTGAGCTTCGAGGTCGAACAAGACCCCGAGCTGATGCGACCGTCAGATGAGCCGGTGATTGCAGGCGACACCAGCAAGTTTCGTAGCCGTTGCAATTGGGCGCCCGAAATTGATCTCAGCAGCACTTTGAACGACATGTTGGAGTGGTGGAGAAAGAATCTCGCGACATCCTCTTCGTCCGCGAATCAGGCACAAGACGTTCGGGCGCGTCGCTGAAGTGCGTTGAAGGATTCTAGATGCTCGTATGATCGGAAAAATATGAAACAACAAGAGAACGACAAACACCTTCGCGATCTCGTGCAAGGTCGGATCCAGCACTCCATTGATATCAAAAGGGCACTGCTGTCGGATCAGCAGTTTCAAGATTCGCTCGCGCATGTCGCGACGCGGATCGTGGCATCTCTGCGCGCGGGCGGCAAAGTTATCTTCTTCGGGAACGGGGGCAGTGCAGCCGACGCGCAGCATTTGACGGCGGAGTTTACCGGCCGTTACCTGAAGGAGCGGCGAGCGTTGGCCGCGCTGGCGCTGAGCACCAATTCCTCATCCGTGACGGCGATCGGCAACGATTACGGATTCGACCTCGTGTTTGCGCGACAGCTTGAAGCTTTGGGCAAAGAAGGAGATGTTGCGGTCGGTATTTCGACCAGCGGGAATTCTCGAAACGTCATTCGCGCCTTCGAGACTGCAAAATCGAAATCGATCTATACGGTAGCTCTGACCGGAGCATCCGGCGGTGCGATGAAGAAAGTCGCGGACTGCACGATCTGCGTTCCCACAGAGGAGACCCCGCGGATTCAGGAGTGCCACACTCTAGCCGGGCACATCATCTGCGAGATCGTAGAGCTGACGCTTTTCGACGATCCGGAAAACGGTCCCGCGACGAAGGATTTCGTAACAGCGTCCTCGCACCGCGGGAAGAACTCCTAGGAGCGTTCGCTCGATTGTTGAAGATCGTTTTCTCAAGAGTGGTGCCGGGTGCGAAAGGCCCGGCGATTTTCATCGATCGCGACGGCGTCATAAATTGCAGACGCGCGGGCGATTACGTTTTAGATTTCTCGCAGTTCGTATTCATGCCTGGCATTCGGGACGCGCTGAAGCAACTTGCGGAACTGCGCCTACCGATCATCATCATTTCCAACCAGGCTGCAGTTGGAAAAGGGCAGCTCGAACCTGCCGGCCTGGAAGAGATCACCGCGAGGATGGAAGAGGCCCTGCACGAGGATGGCACGATCCTCACCGCCGCCTACTATTGCATGCACCGAGCAGACGAAGACTGCCCTTGCCGTAAGCCGAAGCCGGGACTGCTGCACCGGGCGGCGAACGATTTCGATATTGACCTCAGCCGCTCGGTTTTCATCGGTGATTCCGAGACCGATGTGCGGGCCGCGCGAGCGGCGGGTTGCGCGCCGATCTTGTTCGGCGCGGGTCTAACCAATCACTCCCGTTCCGGGGAGTGGATGACGGATGTATCGGCTGCGCTTCTGGCGGGGGATCTTTTCGGCGTCGTTGAGAGATGCCTTTGCTCGCTAAAACCATGAGACGCGTTCAAATTGAGGCAACTCCAGGGGCTCGAAAAAGTGTGACGCTTAGCTGGTACCTCGTTTCTTTGTTTTCAATGAGTTACGCGAAAACTTACTTTGCATCGTGTGTCACTTTGTTTGAGACAAAATACGCTCAGTTCACCGAGGCGGTGAGGTTCGTCGGTGGCTGGGGCGGTGGGTTGTTCGATACCGACTGCCCGTTGTAGCAGACGCTCGGATTGAAGGCTAACGCCGCGGTGTCCGTGCCGATAGGTGAACCTCCCATCGTGGTCAGGTAGCAGTCCATAGCAGGTGTCGAATTCGCGTGGCCGCCGAGCGTGTAGAATGTTCCGCCGGCGCCGGTGCAGATGGAGCTACTGTTCACGTACGCGGCCGCGTAGGTGCCTCCGTTGCAGGAACCCATGTTGCCGCCCGTCACGTCTGACCCTTGCAGGGGCCAGGGCTTGCCGCTGGGCCACCAGGAAGGCTGACTGCGATAGAGGAACGATGGCGGAATCGTGGTGCTCGCCGGAACTGGATTCGGCCAATGCGTAATCGTGGTTGGCACCTGAGAAACGCTACTGCATGGGGCGCTGGAAAAGCCTGCCGCGCCCGGCGCACAAAATCTTGTCCCTGTTACCGCATCCCAATTCCCCCAGAGGAAAGCGGAAGTGGTGGTAAAGGTATCAACCGGCATTAAGGCGTCGCTGCTGCCACTGAGCGATTGAATCGCCGGAATACCGTTCGTAGTGTAGTTATATACCTGCGAATACGAGTTTCCGAAAACGTTGTCGATGACATTAAAAAACCGGTTGAACGACTGAATCACCAGACCGGTGACGCTATTGTTCGGCATACGTCCGCCGTTCTGTTCATAGTCGTCTATCGCGTTACGAAAGTAGGTAACCATGTTGTGCGTGCCGTGGACGGAATCGCCGTCCACCGCGTTCATCTGATTTCCCTCATACAGCATCGTATCGTTGCCCTCGGCGTGCAGGTTCATTGCCGAGAGCATCGAGCAGCAGGTTCCGGTTGTGTACCACTGATTGACGGAAAAGTTGTACGCAGCTACACATCCTGAACAATTCCCGTTTGCATCTATCGAGGCCGTGACGGCCTCGAATATGTTGTTCAAAAACAGGGAATCAGCACTGTTGTTGACGTCCAATCCATAAGACACGCTCGACTGACTAAAAGTCTGCCAGAAGTAGCTGTTCTGAACTTGAGTATGCGGGCTGAAATTCGGAGCCACGTGGGAGCGGCCGGGTTTGATGCTTCGGATTCCGGACACCCAGCAGCCGCTGCAGTTGTAGATAAAGACGCCGACAGAAACCTGATCCGTCTGATACGAATTGTCCATGCTTAGGTTTTCAAGCCCGTCGTTGAACACGGGGCTCGATGCCCACCAGGCCCCCGGCTGGGTTGCCGAGCAGGGTGAACCATCCTTGCACCAGTTGGGCATGTACAGGCCTGGAGAGATTGTGATGTTGGCGCCAGACGAACAGGCGTGCCCAAAACTGCTGACACCGTCGCATTGAGCAACGGTCACATTTTGCTGCTGGGCTCGGATGACTGGGCCGTTGGGGTTTCTGTGTCCATCTCCGTTGTCTCCATTCACGGTGCAGACGTTTATATTGTTGCCGCAGAGGAAAATGTCGTTGAGGGCGGCCACGGCGACGGGCGATGCTGAGTCATCCAGCTGGTCCAATATAATGGGCCAACCAACTTTGAGGTTCGAGACGTTGTCGAGAGTAATCGTCGTGGCGCCCTTCGCGTAACCGGCGGTCCAGTTCGCGGTATTCGACGGGGAGCTATTGTAGTTGTTATCGCCACTGGACATGCAAACCGAGGAATATCCTCCGTTGCAATTGGCTTCGCCACTGAAGACCAGAAAGGTTTGGTTCGCTCCGGAACCACGCAGGGCGCGATTGCTGATGTTGAAGAACATAATCGTGGTGCTGAGGTTGAATGTACCGGGGCCCAGTAGCAGGTAGGTATTGGCCGGGCAGGCGGCGAGAAGCGAGTTGATCGTGGCGGCGCTCGTACCCGCCGCTACCGTGGAACCGCACTGGGTCCAAGAACCAGAGGGAATTCCACCTACAACCCCTGCCTGCCCTGCGGACCAATCGATTGCGCGGCTAGGGGCGATAATGCCGGACCAAGGCGGCGTCTGCGCATGGGCGTAGCTGGCGAGGATTGCAAACAGAAAAACCGAAACGAAAAACTGCCCAAAACGCTTCATATGGCTCCCTAGGTTCCCTGAGCCGTTTCGCGGCCCCTGTACTCCCATTGCTCCAACCATCTGGAGTTTAAACTAGGGAGGGGCGAGAGGCCTACTGGCCTCGAGAACAGTTTATGGGCAGGGCACACAATCTGTACGCAGGGACGGATACGTTAGCCGCGGGTGTGCCGGCGTCCGGAAATTTGACGGAAAAGAGAGCGTTCCCAAGGACAAGTAGTGAAGCGATTACGCATTCTCGTGTTAGCACCGGATGCCAACCCGGAGTCTATCAGCGTAAGCCTGGTTTGCTATCGTCACGCTGAGGCCCTCGCCCAGCTCCACGATGTCACGCTGGTCGGTCATTCGCGCAACGAGAAAGCTTTGCGCGGCGCGCAGGGGCCTTTTCACGCTATAGAGGCGATCAGAATGCCGTGGATTGATCGTATCTTCGACTGGAGCCTGCGCCGGATTTTCAAAAATAACTTCAATAACCGCGCCCTGATGGCTTTCTGGTACCCGTTTGCAGTTGCCTTTGAATGGCACGCCTGGCGCCGCATGCGAGCTCAGATCATCGCCGGTGAATTCGACGTCGTCTTACGCCTTTCGCCGGTGAGCCCGGTGATTCCCAGCACATTTCCGTTTTTTCTTCGGAGCCTTTCAACGGCTTTCATAATCGGGCCGATCAATGGTGGCTTGCCCTGGCTCAAGGGATTCAGCCAGGCCGAGAACCAAAAAGGGATGATCGACAAAGTGCGGCATCTGTTTCGCTATTTGCCTTTTTCTCGATCCACCTATCGAAGGGCGGCCGCGATTATCGTGGGTTCCTCGCATACTTATGCCGAATTTGCCGCGTATCGTGGGAAACTCTTTTTTGTCCCCGAGAACGCCGTCAGCCGGTCTCTTTGTTCCGACGAATTCCGCCGATCTGAACGCGGCAGCAAACTCGAATTGATTTTCGTAGGCGGGCTGATTCCGTTAAAGGCTGTTGACCTAGCATTGCGCGCTGCCGCTCCGATTTTGCGAAGCGAGTTGGCCTTTTTTACGGTGGTCGGCGATGGCCCGGAGCGGAGCCGGCTAGAGCAACTTGCGAAGTCTCTCGGAATCGAGAAGGCAGTTATCTTTCGCGGCTGGCTCAGCCATTCCGAAGCCCTCAGCCACATGCGATGTGCAGATGTGATGGTGTTCCCATCCGTTCACGACTTCGGCGGGGGCGTGGTTTTTGAAGCCCTCGCCGCCGGTGCGGTTCCTGTGGTCGCGGACTACGGTGGCCCCGGTGACACGGTTCGCGCAGAATTTGGATATAAGGTTCCACTTACTAACGAAAGCGATGTGGTGTTCGAGATGGGAAAGATTCTGGCGGAATTGGCTCAGGATCGGGATCGGCTCGAGAGGCTACGGCGGGAAGGGATGGCCTATGCGCGGGAACATCTGACCTGGGATGCGAAGGCGCAAACCGTTACACGGATCATCGAATGGGTTTTGGCGCAGGGTCCGAAGCCGGAGCTTCTGCCCCCAAAAGTGATTGCCGCCGAGGCGGCGGGATAACGCGAAGCGTTGGTCGACCAGTATGGAATCATCGGCGACAAAAACGAGAAACAACTGTCCTCGGGCGGATAAACTTACAGCGGAGATCACAACATGGCTATCGCAGAACGCACAAAAACCCTAATAGAACGATTTCTAATGAGCTACGGCCCTTCCAGCATCAAGAAGCGGCTGTGGGACAAGGAATTCACGAGCACGAAGTGGGACTTCATCGACCACACGGAGAGCGATTGCGTTTACGAGAACCTTGAGAAGTATGCCCGGAACGGAAGCATCCTGGACCTGGGATGCGGTCCGGGGAACACAGCGAACGAGCTGAAGGCAGACGCCTACCACAGCTACGTCGGCGTAGACATCTCCGAGGCAGCGCTCGATAAGGCTCGAAAGAGAACCATCGTCAATGGCCGAACTGGGAAGAACACCTATGTTCAAGGGGACTTCGTCAACTACGAGCCGATCGAGAAGTTCGACATAATTCTCTTTCGCGAGTCCATGTACCACGTGCCGATGGGGAAGATTAAACACACTTTGGACCGTCTCTCGACCTACTTGAAAGAAGGCGGTGTTTTTATTGTCAGGATGTATACTGCCGATCCCGACAGCGGTGGGAAAGAGAAGCCCCGGCCAACCGCAATGATCCAGATCATGGAAAAAGAATTCGAGATCGTGGAGAAGCGCCGATACGACGGCGAGCGCCATCCGCACGTACTTGTCCTTCGGCCGCGCCGCCGTGCATAGGTTGACTCTTGCCAGCTAGGGGCGTCTCAGCTTGACGGGGCCAGTTTCTCTTATTTGACGAAGCCAAGCGGTGGGGATTATGAAATCCATAAAGGCGCGAGTGCGGGATATCTTAAAACGAGCCCCCTTGTATTACCGGCTGCGCTCGTCCAGGATTCACGACATTTACCGGAGGATCGCTGCCAAAGACAAGATCGAAGCCAGAAACAAGCAACTTGATTTCTACCGCAATTTCCTTAAGGGACTCCGGAGCGGCGAACTTATTTTCGACGTTGGCGCCAACGAAGGATTCAAGGCAGATCTCTTCTTGAGGATGGGCGCGCGGGTGGTCGCAATAGAACCAGACGAGACCAATCAGTCCATTTTGCGGGAGAGCTTTGTAAAGCTACGATTCACACGCAAACCGCTTGAGATCGTCGGTAAAGCGGTCAGCGACAAAGTCGCGACAGAGACCATGTGGATAGACGGCCCGGGATCAGCGGTAAATACGCTGAGCCCGAAGTGGGCGACTGCCTTAAAGGAAAACAAAGCGCGGCATCAATATAAGCACTGGGGACTGGATTTCGCGAAGAGCAAGACCGTCGAAACGACGACCCTCGAAATGTTAATCGCTAGTTACGGCACGCCAATTTTTATCAAGATCGATGTCGAGGGCCACGAGTTGGGTGTCATACGAGGACTTCAGCGCCCCGTTCCATATCTCTCCTTTGAGGTAAATCTTCCTGACTTCAGGTCGGAAGGGCTGCAGTGCGTTGAGTTGCTCAAAGGACTCGCCGTCAACGGGAAGTTCAATTATGCGGTCAGTTGCGAAGAGGGTTTCGCCTTGGACCAATGGCCGAATGCGGATCAATTTTCGCGTGTTCTCGAAAACTGCACGGAAAGCTGCGTCGAAGTATTCTGGAAAGGGTTGGAGGGGCCGGCGGCGTGAACGTCGCCGTACTTGTCCCCCGGCTACACAATAGACGGTAAGCCCTCTGTTGCGATACATGCGTCTGAGTGCTGTTTCGACTGCATACAAATTCCACGCCGATTGCTAGACTTTCACAAGACCGCAGGCCTCTCCCGAGGCGTGTCTTACGAAGTGAATCCGACCGGGCGAACCAGCCCCAGGCCTTCTAAGAGTGGGGGGTACGCAATGAACACCTACACCTTTGGGGCCCGGCGTATAACGATAAACTGAACGCAAAGGAGCGCTCTTTGAGAATCAGCATCTTCGGAATGGGCTATGTTGGGACGGTTTCGGCAGGGTGCCTTGCCAATGACGGGCATGAGGTCGTGGGGGTAGATCCGGTACCGACGAAGGTCGACCTAATCAACGCCGGCCAGTCGCCAATCATCGAGGAGCGCATTGGAGAGCTGATTGCCGCGACCGTCAAATCAGGCAAACTCCGGGCGACCTGGGACCAGGACCGAGCGGTCCGCGAAACAGAGCTGTCGTTCGTCTGTGTCGGCACGCCGAGCCAAACCAACGGCAATCTCGATTTGACCTACATCCGGCGCGTTTGCGAAGAGATCGGCAAAGCGATCAAGAATAAATCGGCCCGCCACACGGTCGTCATACGCAGCACGATTTTGCCGGGCACAATGCGCCGGATTGTGATCCCGGTGTTGGAGGAATACTCCAGCAAGAAGGCGGGAGTCGATTTCGGTGTCTGCAACAATCCTGAGTTTCTGCGTGAAGGGTCGGCTGTAAAGGATTACAACGCCCCTCCGAAGACGGTGTTCGGAGAGTCCGATCGTGCCAGCGGCGACCTGCTGGCTGCGCTCTACGCAAAATTGGACGCTCCGCTGATTCGAACGGATATAGAAACCGCCGAGATGGTCAAATATGTGGACAACAGCTGGCACGCCCTGAAGATCGGGTTTGCAAACGAGATCGGAAACCTTTGCAAGTCGTTTTCGATCGACGCTCACGAGGTCATGAAGATCTTTTGCCAGGACAAGAAACTCAACATATCTCCGGCTTACCTTCTGCCCGGGTTTGCTTTTGGTGGGTCTTGCCTGCCCAAGGACCTGCGGGCGTTGGCGTACCAGGCCAAGACTCACGATTTGGAGCTGCCGATCATGACTGCGATTCTGCCCAGCAATGAATTGCAGGTTACCAGGGGCCTACAGATGATCACGGCAAACGGAAATAAGAGGGTGGGTATTCTGGGCTTTAGCTTTAAGCCGGGAACCGACGATCTGCGCGAGAGCCCGATGATCGAAATCATCGAGCGGCTCATCGGAAAAGGCTATGATCTGCGGATATTTGACAAGAACGTGAACCTCGCAAGCCTCGTTGGTGCCAACAAAGATTTCATCCTTAATCGCATTCCGCACATTTCAAAATTAATGGTTAACGGGATCGATGCGATTTTGAGCCATGCGCAGACCGTCGTAATCGGCACCAAAGAGACGGAATTCATGAACGTGCCCGAACGTCTGCACGCCGATCAACGGCTGGTGGACTTCGTTCGGATAACAAACCACAGGAGCGACAATGGCAAGTACGACGGTATCTGCTGGTAACGAACTCAAAGTCCGTAGCGGCAATGTAGCTTCGAGGGATCAGATTTTCGGATCCATTTCCCGGCTCTACGATTGGCTGGAGAAGAACGACTACCAGGGCTACGATACCTTTGATGGATTGAATGCGTTCGTTCGCCCGCTGACCTTCGAAAACAAGTTCCTACGGACCGTGCTTCAGCAGGGGATTCGGCGGTTTCCTCTTAACACGCGCCCGCTCTTGGGAGTTCGCAGGGATTACTCCACCAAGGGCATGGGCTTCTTGGCGAGAGGTTTCATTCGTCTCCACCAAGCGACGGGGGAACAGATCTGGGCGGATAAGGCTGAGTTCGCCCTGCAGTGGCTCGTCGAGAATCAATCCAAGGGTTATTCGGGCGCTTGCTGGGGGAATCATTTCGACTATCAGTGCCGGAGCTTCTATCTCCCTAAGAACGTTCCGACCATCGTCTGGACCGCTCTGATCGGTCACGCATTCGTTGACGCGTACGAGCATTTCGGTAGAGAAACGTACCTGCAGGTGGCTGCGAGCGCATGCGAGCACATCCTGCGCGATTTGGACGTGCTGGTCGAGGGGGACGGCGTCTGCATCAGCTACATTCCTAAGGAGAACAAGCAGGTCCACAACTCGAGCACGCTCGGCGCGGCTCTACTGGCGCGCGTGTATTCTCACACGCGAAACGAACCCTACCGGGAGTTGGCGCGGAAGGCGATGCAATATTGTGCGACTCATCAGAGGCCAAACGCGTCGTGGTACTACGGCGAAAACGCGAATCTGCACTGGGTCGACAACTTCCACACGGCATACGTGCTCGATTGCTTCAAACATTACAGTACCTCGACTGGCGACAAACGCTTCGACGACAAGATGATGTCGGGATACGAATATTGGAAAAATACGTTCTTCCTGAAGGACGGCATTCCAAGATACTACGATTACAAGGTGCTTCCGCTTGACATTCAGTGCTCTTCTCAGGCGATTGACACCCTCGTTTTCTTTAGCGACCGGGATCCCGAGAGCATTCCCCTGGCCTCGAAAGTCGCCAAATGGACGATCGATAATATGCAGGATTCGACCGGATATTTCTATTACCGGCGATACGCTTCGTGGATTGTGAACAAAACCCCGACACTACACTGGGGGCAGGCAACGATGTTTTGCGCGCTTTCCGCACTTTACAAATCGCTGTAAGAAAACGAACCCAAATTGAAGAGAAAAATACTCATTATCGTCGAGAACCTGCCGGTACCCTTCGATACGCGCGTTTGGAAAGAGGCTTCCTCGCTCCAAGCAAACGGCTACGAAGTGACCGTCCTATGCCCTCGGGGCAAGGGCTACGAACGCAATCACGAGGTGATTGATGGCGTTCATATTTATCGTCACCCATTGCCCAACGAAGGAAATAGTCCTCTCGGCTATGCGTGGGAGTACGGCTGGGCGCTATTTTGGGAGTTCCTCTACTCCTGGTGGATTTATCTGCGGCGAGGGTTCCAGGTCATTCAGGCCTGCAACCCTCCCGACAACATTTTCCTTGTCGCGCTCCCGTTCAAGATTTTCGGAGTGAAGTACATCTTCGATTTTCACGACGCCAACCCGGAACTCTATCTTGCGAAATACGAGAGAAAAGGGCGCCTTTACGACGCGCTCGTTTGGTTTGAAAAGATGACGTTTCGATTTAGCGACATCGTCATCGCGACCAACAATAGTTATAGGGAAATTGCCATCACGAGAGGAGGTCTCCATCCGGACAACGTGTTCGTTGTACGTAATGGCCCCAACCTGAAGACCTTCCGCGCCGTCACGCCGAATCCCGCATTGAAGCATGGCAAGGATTACCTGGTCGGTTATGTGGGGACGATGAGTATTCAGGAGGGATTGGACATCCTTTTGGATGCGGCCCTCCATATCAAGAACTCGGGACGTCACGACATCCACTTTACGTGCGTCGGCGGAGGGCCTTCACTCGCTGAATTGAGGAAGATGGTGGAGATCAAGGGTCTCCAAGACGCGGTTAACTTCACGGGACGAATTCCCGACGAGCACTTGCTCGAGATACTGTCGACTGCTGACGTCTGCGTAAATCCAGACAAGCCTTGTGAAATGAACAGCATCTCCACAATGATCAAAATCATGGAATACATGGCCTTGGGCAAACCCATCGTCCAGTTCGATATGAAGGAGGGCAGGTTCAGCGCCATGGATGCTGCGCTGTACGCGGATAATCAGATGGGAGTCGCCGATTTCGCAGCGAAGATTCTTCTGTTGTTGGGAGACGCCGACGCAAGAGAAAAAATGGGCGAATTTGGCAGGAGGAGAGTCCAAGAAGAACTCGCTTGGGACTATTCTGTAAAGAACCTCTTCGCTGCTTACGATCGGGCCTTCAGCAAGCGGGCAGCGCTGGCATCTTTGACCAATATGGGAACCTGACTCTGAATGGAATCGTTCGTCCATTAGCGAAGTGGCGGACCCAAGACTATTTGAAACTGCGAACCAAACGCGTCGAAACTATCGGCCTTTCGGATACGCGAACCCGCTTCGCGCAATCGTTCTTTTGGCCATTCTTCAGAATGGCGGGAAAATAAACCCTGTCGCGTTCACGAGGGCGGAAGCGTACCGGATCATGACTTTTCATGAAACCAAGCTCCCCGGAGTTTTAGAGATTCGAATCGAGCCCATGATGGACGAACGGGGCTTTTTTGCGCGTAGCTGGTGCCGGGAGGAATTTGAAGCTCACGGTCTAAACCCACTGCTGCTGCAGTGCAACATCTCGGTCAGCAACCGGAAGGGAACCTTGCGCGGTGTCCATTATCAAGTGGCGCCTTATTCGGAGACAAAACTCGTCCGCTGCACGCGGGGCGCGATTTACGATGTGGTTGTCGACATGCGCCCGAAGTCCCCGACATTCAAGGAATGGGTAGCCATCGTTCTGACTGCGGACAAGCGCAACATGGCGTACGTGCCCGACGGTTGTGCACACGGTTTCTTGACACTAGAAGATGAGACAGAAGTTTTCTACCAGATGTCGGAGTTCTACAACGCCGAATCCGCTCGCGGTGTGCGGTGGGATGATCCGGCCTTCCGAATCGAATGGCCGGCAAAGGTGGAGGTGATTTCCGAACGTGACCGCAACTACCCGAACTTTGAATGACGTGAATGGCTTGCGGAAAGCCGTCGATTCACGGGACGTCGAGCAATTCGGAAGAGAATTGCACGCCTTCGCTGCGGAGCTTTACCCGATCTGCCGGAGCATTACTGGTGACGGAATCCGGCGCACGCTGGATTTGATCGGAGAGCGTATTCCTCTCCAGAAGTTCGACGTGCCGACGGGTACGCAGGTCTTCGATTGGACGGTCCCCAAAGAGTGGAATATTCGCGATGGGTACATTCAAAGCTCAGATGGCGTACGGGTAGTTGATTTCCGCAAACTAAATCTCCACGTTATGAATTACAGCGCACCGGTGCGGGCGAAAATGAGCCTGGCCCAACTGCGACCGCACCTCTTCACCATTCCCGACCGTCCCGATTGGATACCGTATCGCACATCGTATTACAAAGAAGATTGGGGCTTTTGTCTCTCCCACGACCAAATGCTCGCGTTGAGCGACGGCGAGTACGAGGTTTGCATCGACTCGAGTCTCGAGAATGGGAATCTAACGTACGGCGAGTGCTATCTTCCAGGCCAGACAACGGACGAAGTGCTGATATCTTGCCATGCGTGCCATCCGTCATTGGCGAATGACAATCTCTCGGGATTAACTGTCGCCACTTTTCTGGCGAAGCTGCTTTCACACTATGATAGGCGTTACTCGTACAGATTCTTGTTCATTCCTGGCACGATCGGCGCCATCACCTGGCTTGCGCAAAACCGCGAGACTGCGGGACGCGTTCAGCACGGATTGGTGCTTACCTGCATTGGAGATTCGGGCGGATTTCATTACAAGAAAAGCAGACGAGGGAACGCCGAAATTGACCGCGCTGCTGCTCATGTTCTGAAGCACCAGAGTGAGCATTCCGAAATTCTCGAATTCTCTCCATACGGTTATGATGAGCGCCAGTTTTGTTCGCCCGGTTTCAATCTTCCGGTCGGTTGCTTGATGCGGAGCGTTTGGGGCACGTTTCCGGAATATCACACGTCGGCCGACAACCTGGATTTTATTCGTCCCGCCCAGTTGTTCGGCTCACTCCAAGTTTGCGCGACGATCTTCGACGTTCTCGAAAACAATCGGAAGTATCGTAATCTGAATCCTTTTTGCGAGCCGCAACTGGGCCGCCGTAACCTTTATGGAACCACGGGCGGCAATTCGATCGGAGAAGCAATCAATGCTCGCCTGTGGGTGTTAAATTTTTCTGACGGTGAGCACTCGCTGCTAGACATTGCGGAGCGCTCAGGCTGTCGGTTCTCGATGATTAGTGAAGCCGCAGAAGTGTTGCAACAAGGTGGATTGTTGGCAGCAGTGTAGTCCGCGAATCTAGCTTTCTTCAAGGGAGATGAAATGAGAGTTCTTGTCACCGGTCACAAGGGTTATATAGGCGCCGTAGCGGCTTCGGTTTTGCATTCGGCAGGCCATCAGGTGGTCGGCCTCGACACCGACCTGTATGAAGGCTGTGACTTCGGGGAGGCCCTTCCCAAGATTCCGGAAGTAAGGAAAGATCTTCGAGACCTGAGAAAGGCAGACCTCGAAGGTTTCGACGCGGCGGTGCACTTCGCTGCGTTGTCCAACGATCCACTGGGCGATCTGGATGCCCAGCTGACATATGACGTGAACCACCATGCCTCAGTGCGGTTGGCCGAACTGGCGAAGGCGGCGGGCGTTAAGCGCTTCGTATTCTCATCTTCGTGCAGCACTTACGGCGCGGCCGGCGACGCGATCCACGATGAGACGGCCCCGCTTAACCCCGTTACGCCCTATGGCGAATCCAAGGTATATGCGGAGCGAGATATTGCCCAACTCGCGGACGATAATTTCAGTCCCACCTTTATGAGGAACGCCACGGCCTACGGAGCATCTCCACGGCTGCGGTTGGATATCGTGCTGAATGACTTCGTTGCTGCCGCATACGCGACCGGCGGTATCTACATAAAGAGCGATGGCACGCCTTGGCGTCCGATTGTGCACATACGCGACATCATCGGAGCTGCGCTTGCCGCTCTCGAGGCGCCGCGCGAAGTCGTTCACAATGAAACCTTCAACGTCGGCCGGAATGACGAAAATTACCGCATCAGTGAGCTAGCCGCGATCGTGGCGGGGGTCGTACCCGGAGCACGCGTGGAATACGCCCCCGGCGGAGGACCAGATAAGCGGTGCTATCGCATTAATTTCGACAAGATTGGGCGCCTGCTGCCCGCCTTTCGTCCCCAATGGACGGCGCGATCGGGCGCGCAGGAACTCTACGATGCCTATCGGGCTGCCGGGCTGACGGCCGGCGAGGTAAAAGAAGGCCGGTACACCCGCCTCGTCCAGATCAAGCGGCTCCTGAAGGACGGGAAACTGGATGCCTCCCTCCGCTGGCATAGTGGAAATATTTTTCCACAAAGTGCCCCTGTGGCGGGCACTTCAAAGGCTGGGAGATAGGCAGGCTAAGTCATTATATTACATATACTTGAGCCTAAGAGACCTAGACTTTTTCACACTTTGGTCGTTCTATTGCATGGTTACCGTTAGCAACAGGCAGCGCTTCTTGTGTCTTTTAGAGCGGTAGCTTGTCTGCGATTATTGACACTGAATTGACGCGCAATCGTTCATTCCGGAGAAGTTCTCGGAGTTGACCTGTAGGAAAATGAAAGCCGTTAGGACCAGCAATACGTGTATTACCAAAGCAGGGAGGGTGTGACAGAACATGAGTGTGATGACGTCTCTGAGCGAAATTCAGCAACAAACCGCGACCAAGCCGTGCCGCTTTTGCGGGTCGGCTTCCTTGCGAACGTTCGTCGATCTTGGAATGTCCCCGCTCTGCCAAACCGCTCCGTCGGCCGATGATCTCAACCGCGGCGAGGTCTACTATCCCCTCCACGTCCACATTTGCGAAAAGTGCTTCTTGGTGCAACTCGACGTATTTGAACCACCAGAGAATATCTTTGGTCACTACCTGTATTTCTCGTCTTATTCGGATTCATGGCTCAAACACTGCGAGAACTACTGCGAGATGATGACGAGGCGGTTCGGGCTCAACGAAAAGAGCTTTGTGGTTGAAGTAGCCAGCAACGATGGCTACCTGTTGCAGTATTTCGTAAAGGGCGGCGTGCCGGTCTTGGGCGTTGAACCCGCGGCGAATGTCGCCAAGGTAGCAGTAGAAAAGGGAGTTCCGACGATCTCTGAATTCTTCGGCACCAAACTGGCTAGAGAGTTGGTGTCCGAACGCGGCGGCGCCGATCTGGTGCTCGGTAACAATGTGCTGGCGCAGGTGCCGGATCTTAATGACTTCGTAGAGGGCTTGAAGATATCGCTGAAGCCTTCAGGAGTGTTGACCCTGGAGTTCCCTCAATTGCTGCGGTTGATGGAAGCCAACGAGTTCGACACGATTTACCACGAGCACTTTTCCTACTTCTCGTTCCTGACCACGATTCGAATTCTGGAGGCTCACGGACTCAGAGTCTTTGACGTAGACGAGCTCACGACTCATGGTGGATCAATCCGGGTCTACGCATGCCGGGCGGAGAATTCGACCCACGAGGTTCAGCCCCGTGTGCAGAAGGTGATTGAAGACGAAAAGCAGGCTGGTCTCGATTCGGTGAAGGGTTATGAAGGCTTTGCCTCGCAGGTGCAGCAAACCAAATTCGCGTTGCTCGATTTCTTGCTCACGGCCGCTCGACAGGGTAAGTCGGTCGCGGGGTACGGTGCGCCGGGTAAGAGTGCGACGCTGCTCCACTATTGCGGCATCGGCAAGGACCTCATTCAATACACAGTGGATCGAAGTCCTCACAAGCAGGGCCGATTTTTGCCGGGCAGCCGCATACCGATTTACCACCCGGACCGAATCAGTGAAACGAAGCCGGACTACGTCATCATCCTGCCTTGGAATCTCAAGGACGAGATCATGCGGCAGCTGGACTTCATACGAGACTGGGGCGGTCGCTTTGTCGTGCCCATACCGAAAGTTGCGATCTACTAGTCGGGACCACGCGGAAAAGGTCAGGTGACTCCATGAAAGTCGTTCTCTTTTGCGGCGGAAACGGAATGCGACTCCGAGGATATGCGGACGATGTTCCGAAGCCAATGGTACAGGTCGGCACGCGGCCAATCCTCTGGCATCTGATGAAGTATTACGCTCATTTCGGGCACAAGGATTTCATCCTTTGCCTGGGATACAAAGGCAACTCGCTTAAGGAATATTTTCTGCGCTACGACGAGTCTGTCTCAAACGACTTCGTCTGGTCACAAGGCGGCAAGAATATCCAATATCTGAATCGCGACATTGACGACTGGAAAATCACCTTCGTCGAGACAGGAGCCAGTGCCACGGTCGCCGAGCGTTTGAAGGCAGTCGAGGGTCATCTTCAAGGTGAAGAGATGTTTCTGGCCAACTACGGCGATGGACTCAGCGATTTGCCGCTTCCGACGATGGTGAACGAATTCCGGGCGACAAAAGCAGTCGCCGGTATGATCGTGGTGCAGCCGACAGCCAGTTTCGACATCGTTCAAGCGGATCCAGACGGCAGGGTACGGGAGATTTGCCCGTTGACTCGCACTGAAACTTGGATCAATGGTGGCTTCCTCATCTTTCGCAACGACATTTTCCGCTATATTCGTCCAGGCGAGGATTTACTGACGGAACCATTCCACCGGCTAATCGACCAACAAGCAGTTTGGGCATACAGATACCGTGGGTTCTGGCAATGCATGGATACGTTCAAGGACAAGCAGAAGCTTGAGGATTTGAACCAAGGCAGCGCGCCGTGGAAAGTGTGGAACAACGCGGCCGTGAGCCCGATTTCGGAGTCCCTTGAGCTGAAACCGGCCAATCGATGATCCGGTTGCAGCCGAGCCGTGGCTCCAGCCAAGGTCTTCGGATTCTCCTTCTGGGTGCACACTCCGACGATATTGAGATTGGGTGTGGCGGAACAATTCTTGGTCTGTCGAAGCAGTATCCAGAGTGTTCGTTCGATTGGGTGGTATTTAGCGCCATCGGAGCGCGACGCGATGAGGCGCTGCGCTCAGCGAACCTGTTCATTCAGCCCCCTCAGCTTCGAGGGCCGATACTGAAAGAATTTCGGGACAGCTTCATGCCTTACGCGGGAGCCGACGTGAAATCGGTTTTCGAGGAGTTGAAGCGGGACATTTCTCCTGACCTAGTCTTTACGCACAACCGCAGAGATGCGCATCAGGACCATCGTCTCATCGCGGAATTGACGTGGAACACATTCCGCGACCACCTGATCCTGGAGTATGAAATTCCGAAGTATGACGGCGACCTTGGTCAACCAAACGTCTTCGTGCCGCTCGAGAAGGAAATCTCCGACGCCAAAGTCGGTTTCTTGATGGAAGCATTCCGAACTCAGCGAGGCAAGCGCTGGTTCGAACCCGAGACATTTCTAGGACTCATGCGCCTCCGCGGCATGGAGTGTAACGCTCCCAGCGGCTACGCCGAGGCTTTTTATGGTCGGAAGTTGGTCATGGGAGTCGAAGTCACCGCTTGAATGCCGTACTTTATCCACCGTCAACCAACAATTCTGAGAGAGTTCCGATAAGACTGTTATGAAGGACCTAAGAGACAGGGCGATTCGAGGCGGTGGCGCGAAGATCCTCGCCCAGGCGGCCAATTTCACGCTCCGCGTCGGCTCGCTGATGGTTCTTGCCCGATTGCTGGATCCGAAGGATTTCGGCCTGGTCGGAATGGTTACGGCGATTACTGGAATCCTCAATCTGTTCCGGGACTTTGGCCTTTCGTCAGCGACGGTCCAACGTGTCGAAGTGACCAATGAGCAAATTTCGACTTTGTTTTGGATCAATGTTCTGGTGGGTGGAGGCCTCTGCTTCATTCTTGCGGCAGCGTCGCCGCTGGTTGCGTGGTTCTATCACGAGCCGCGACTGCTATGGGTGACGATTGCTCTGTCCTTCGGATTCTTCCTGAACGCATTGGGAATACAGCACTCGGCCATGCTTCAGCGGGAAATGCGATTCACCACTCTGGCAACCATTGAAATCATCTCACTGGTCACGAGCATCGCAACAGGAATCACTATGGCAGCTGCTGGCTGTGGCTACTGGTCCCTCGTCGCGACAGCGAATGTACCTCCCCTAGTTACCACGATCGGCGTCTGGACTGCTACGAAGTGGGTGCCCGGTCCTCCGAAAAGAAACGCGGGAATCCGCTCGATGATGCGCTTTGGAGGGTTGATTACACTGAACAGCGTGATCTTTTACCTTGCCTACAACGTCGATAAGGTCCTTTTGGGTCGTTTTTGGGGCGCCGAAGCCATTGGTATTTATGGACGCGCATACCAGCTAATAAATATACCGACTGAGAATCTCAATTCTTCGGTTGGCGAAGTGGCCTTTTCTGCGTTGTCACGGGTTCAGAATTTCCCGGATCGCCTAAAAAGCTACTTCCTAAAGGGATATTCGCTCGTCTTGGCGCTGACCGTCCCGATCACAATCGCCGGTGCCGTTTTTGCAAACGACTTGATCCTGGTTGTCCTTGGTCCAAAATGGAGCGCGACTGCTCCAATTTTTCGCTTGTTGGCTCCGACGATTCTGATTTTCGCGATGATTAATCCCCTGGCATGGCTCTTGTTCTCGACCGGACTCGTTGGACGAAGTATCAAAATCATCTCGGTAGTTGCTCCCTTGACTATCACCGCGTACTTTTTGGGGCTACCTCACGGGCCGAAAGGTGTAGCGCTAGCCTACTCGACCGTAATGACGTTATGGGTTATTCCGCACATCTTTTGGTGTGTGCACGGCACCGTGATCTCTTTCCGCGATATCATGCTCACAGTGCGTCGCCCGCTACTTTCGGGGGTTGTTGCCGCCGTATGCGCCGCAGGAATTCAGTTCCTCTTTGGCCAATCCTTGATTCCTATTCTTCGCCTGGCCTTAGGAGGCACCGTGCTGCTCGGCGTGTACCTGGGTATGCTTCTGTACGTCATGGGACAGAAGACTTTCTATCTAGAGGTTCTTCAAGGCTTGAGGCGCGCGCCGGTAAAGGAAAAATCCTTGGCCCCGGCCTAAGGAATGACCTTCATGCTGACACGCACAACACCGCCGTTAGTAAGCATCATTACTCCCGTATATAACAACGAAGAGTATCTTGCCGAATGCATTGAGAGCATTCTGGCCCAAACCTATCAGAACTGGGATTACACCATCGTCAACAATTGCAGCACCGATGATTCCGGAGCAATTGCGCGACGCTACGCGGCGCGGGACCCTCGGATCCGGGTGCTGGACAACGAACAATTCCTGCGTGTCGTCCCCAACCATAACTGGGCGTTGCGCCAAATCTCTCCCATCGGCAAGTACTGCAAGATGGTATTCGCCGACGATTGGATTTTCCCCGAATGCTTGGCGCAAATGGTCGCAGTGGCTGAGCAGCATTCATCCATAGGAATTGTCGGGGCCTATACGCTCGAGGGAAATGGAGTTTCCTGTGTGGGACTTCCCTACCCAAGCTCATTTGTTGACGGCCGGCAGGTCTGCCGAGATCACCTCCTGAGGAGTCAATACGTTTTTGGTTCTCCGAACTCATTGCTCTATCGCTCGGATCTGGTCCGGAACAACGATCCTTTCTTCAACGAGGCAAACATCCACGCGGATACCGAGGTGTGCTTTTCCCTTTTGAGAGCGTGCGATTTCGGCTTTATCCACCAGGTTCTGACCTTTACCAGGGTGAGAGAAGGATCGCTGACCGGAATGGCGCAGGATCTACTGGCTTCGCTTCCTGGCAGGTTGCAGATCCTGCTTGCATATGGTTCGGATTTCCTGAATCCACAGGAGCGAGACGCTGCTCTTGCGAAGCACCTGTCCGAATACTATAGATCTCTCGGCAAGACCCTGCTTTTGGGGCAGAAGAAAGTCTTGGACTACCACCGAGCGAAACTGTCGGCATCCAGCGTGGGCTTCAGTCGGAGACGTGTGCTGGGAGGGGCCTTAGCCACCTTGTGGCGTCTCGGGGCGAACCCCGGAGAATCCGTTGCTAAGGTGTTTAGGTCCAGCGTCCCGAATGACCCGCATCACGCGCAACGGAATATCGAGCTTGGTAAGCATACTACTGCGCCGTCCAAGGAGACACGGCTAGGATGAAAGCCATCTCCTCGGCTGGAGTACTTCACCTGAGAGTCGGCGAATGGGTAGAAATTCGCGGCCAAGACGAAATCCTCGCCACTCTGGACAACAGAGGGTGCCTGAACGGTGTACCGTTCATGCCAGAAATGTTGCAGCACTGCGGCCGCACATTTCGGGTATTCAAGCGCGCCGACAAGACCTGCGACAACATCGCGGCCTGGAGCATTCGTCGCATGAAAGACTCGGTCCATCTCGACGGCTTGCGTTGCGATGGGTCAGCTCATGGTGGATGCCAGGCAGGGTGCTTGATCTTTTGGAAGGAAGCGTGGCTCAAGCGCGTGGACGGTAATCCTTCGAACTCTTTCAAGGCGCCGGCCTCGGACCGCGAACTTTCCGTGAGTCACGCTGCTGAAAGACTGATAGCAGCGAGTCAAAGGGTAAACTCCGACAACGAAACGATCTATTTCTGCCAGGCAACGGAGGTGCGCAACTTCACTTCTGAGATGCGATGGTGGGACCCGCGACAATACGTCCGGGACGTACGCTCCGGAAATCTGTCGACTGGCCTCGCGGATAATTCACGAGCACAACGCGCACTCGACGTCTTGCTAGCGACGCTCACGTTGATTCGCGCGCTGACCATCACACTTTTTAATCGAGAGCGCGAAAAGCACCAGGAAACCGTGTTTCCCCTGATCGCCGGCTCGCTCGAAAAGACTCCCATTGAAACGTCGGATCTCGAGCCGGGCGAATTGGTGCAGGTGCGAAGCAAAGAGGAAATTGTAGCGACGCTCGATCGCCAGAATCGAAATCGCGGGTTGCTTTTCGATTGCGAGATGCTCCCATATTGCGGGGGCATTTACCGGGTCCTACGCCGCGTACACCATATCGTCGACGAGAGGACAGGCAAGATGATGCATATGAAGTACCCGTGCATCGTTCTCGAAGGCGTTGTCTGTCAATCCGATTTTCATCGGCTTTGCCCGCGTGCGATCTATTCCTATTGGCGCGAGGGCTGGCTTAGGCGTGCTGCGCGCGAATCACTGTCGACTGCACGCCGCCCTCTGGAAATTGAGAGTTGTAAAGCACGGGACTGACCCTATGTCGAACGTTTCCACTCAAGAGTTACTTGGAGACCAGGAATGGCGCGAGCCGATGGGTTCGCATGGTCCGCCTCCCGGGCCTGATTCAACGCGACGAAACCTCGTTGACATCGCAATGTATGCGATGCTGGCAGCCCTCGGCGCTATGCAGATCATCCTGAGCCGGCACGTTGCGGATTTTGTGGGGGACGTCACTTATCTCGAGCTCGCCAAATCGATACTTGGAGGTAGCGGGTATGGATACAACCTAAAACCGGAAACGATGCTGCCGCCGGGATTTCCCTATTTGTTAGCGTTGCTGACCGTTTTTCTGGGTACCAGTTATGCTGTTCTGGTTCGCACGATGGCGGTATTCACTACGCTGGCCTTGGTGTTCGCTTACGAAATACTGCGATCCCAATCGGGCCGGAAGGTCGCGGCTGCAATCTGTCTTCTGGTCGGATCCTCACCCATAATCTTCCGGTTTTCGACCACTCTGGTGTTCTCGGACCTACCGTACTTCTTTTCGAGCATGATGTTGCTGTGGGCTCTGATGCGCCTCGAATTGGCGCATGGACAAGGATGGAAACGCGCTTCGTGGTGGCTGTTGTGCTTCGTTCTCGTCATTGCTTCCGTATTACTCCGGTCAACTGGAACGGCGTTGCTGGGCGGAGTGCTTGGATGGCTTGCTGTTTCGGCCCTTAAAGATCGAGCCTTGTGTAAGAGTCGACTCCAAGTTTTTCTCCCGCTGGTGATCGTTGGCATGCTCGCTCAAATGGGGTGGATGCATTGGGCAGTAGAGCATCAGTTTTCGGAGTGGCCGATCCACGGATATCAGGAAAATTATCTCTCCCAACTCCGCATAAAGAACGGTAATGATCCGGAATTGGGCTTGGCCACCTGGAAGGACGTCCTCGAGAGGCCGTTTCAAAACGCGGACGATCGCGGCGCGGAACTGTGGACCTTAATCGCGCGGAAGTCTGTCGCGTCAGCCTGGTACTCGCCGATGTCCTCTGTGCCCGTTGTGTTAGTTCTCTTGGGTTTGGGACTCACGTTCTGGGAAGACGGAGGTGGCATCTCGGAATGGTACTTCTTGAGCTACGAGGCGATGTACTTATTTTGGCCCTGGAATTTTGAGGAGAGATTCTTTTTGCCCGTAGCGCCTCTAGCCTGTCTTTACCTGTGGAGAGGAGGCACCTTACTGCTACGCTTTGCAAGGGCTAAGCCCGGTAAGGTAGTCGGCATTTGCATCGCATGCGCCGCCATAGGAATTACAAGCACCGCAATATGGGGGCGGCGTTTCGAGCATCCGCAGCCGCGCCTGTGCATTGCGATGTGGGCATTGATTGCCGTAGCTTCCGCTTTGTTCTGGGTTGTCGGCCGAAAAAAAGTCGAGTCGTTCCCGATTGCCTCGAGAAGGCCGCTTTCATCCGTTTGGCGGGCTGGGGTTACCTTCGCGGTGGCGTGTCTGTTTGTGCTTGGGGTTCGCTCTCAGGTGCGACTGGGTATCGGAAACTTGCATTTCCGGGTTGAAGACGACTCGTTTTACCCGGACAGAGAGGCAGCTCAATGGATCAGGGAAAACAGCCCACCATCGGCAGTCGTTATGGCGCGAAAAGACGATATCGTCTATCACTATGGTCACCGAAGGGTCATTTGGTTTCCGCCTTCGAGCGACCCTGAACTCTTGATGAATGGTGTTCGCAAGTACAATGTTCAATACATAGTCGTCGCAGCAGGCAACGATAACTATTGGAGTCCGCCGGCCTCAGATTGCTTCGCTCTGCTCTCCAAGGCATATCCGAAGGCCTTCGCGCTTGTCCATCAGTCGGCAAACGAAAGCGTATACGAGGTCTCCACGGATGCGGCTTTTTAGTCGAACTCGCGTCGTTGCAGAATCCTCATACGGGTACCAATCTCGTTATTGTTCGGTTGCAGGTCACGGCATTTTGAAAAGAATCGAAACTGGGCGGCCTTTGGTTTGAATAATCCACGACATGATCGTACTAGCCCTCTGTGTGGGCATGTGGCCGTAGTCACCGGCGCAAGCAGCGGGATCGGGCGGGAGATTGCGTTTGCATTGTCGCGGCAAGGCGCGCAAGTGTGTGCCATCGGGAGAAACCCGAACACACTTGCGGAAACAGTCGCGATGACCCGGCAGTTTTCGGACTCGACCGGCTTTCAGATCGATCTCACGGTCGAGGACGCACTCCGGCCGCTCCTTCAGCACCTCGAAAGAGACTCAAGGGGACTTCATATTCTGGTTCACAGCGCCGGAATTTACCGCCAGGCTCAGATGGAACAGGCGTGTGTCGAAGACTTGGATGCGCAATATGCTGCCAACGTTCGCGCACCGTACTTACTGACGAAGTCTCTCCTGCCACTGTTGGCAGTTGCGCGAGGGCAGATCATCTTCGTGAACTCCAGCGCGGGCCTAACGGCGAAGCGCCCCCAAATTGGGCAATACAGCGCCACGAAACACGCTCTCAAGGCGATCGCAGACAGCCTGCGCGAAGAAGTTAATGCGAGGGGCATAAGAGTACTAAGCCTATATCTCGGACGTACCGCGACGCCAATGCAGGAAGCTCTTTACCGAACAGAAGGAAAGGAATACCATCCCGAAACGCTGATGCAAGCGGAGGACGTGGCCTCCGTGGCCGTTCAAATGTTATTGCTCCCCGCTACGGCTGAAGTTACGGACATCAGCATGAGACCCATGCGGAAGTCTTAGTTCATTTTAGTTCTGCGCGCAGCGGACCTCCTCCCCGCAGGTCAGACTGTGGCAACAGGTTCATACACTAAGAAAGAGTTCAGTTGCAAAAAGAGGAATGCGATGAAGAGTAAGCTCGGAGTGCATCTATCGGAATCTTTCGGGAGTTGCTTGTCCGCTCGTCTTGCTCTTATGGCGGTTGTGCTGTTTGGGATGGTGCTGTCCGCCTCCACTCCGTCTGTTGCGGCGGCCATCTCGTACGTACAGGGTAACGCTGCAACTCCTCAGTCGGTACCGACAACCGTGAGTGTCACTTTCACCGCGGCCCAGGGCGCCGGCGACCTCAACGTGATCGTTGTGGGCTGGAACGACAGCACTGCTATCGTAAGTTCGGTGACCGATAGCTTGGGCAACGTCTACACACGCGCAGTCGGTCCGATGGCGATCAGCGGGGTCGCCTCCCAGTCGATTTATTACTCGCCCAACATCAAGTCAGCTGCGGCCGGAGCAAACGTCGTGACGGTGGCCTTCTCGCCTGCAGCGGCCTATCCCGATATTCGCATCCTGGAGTATTCCGGGGTCAGCACCACGACTCCCGTTGATGTGACGTCAAGTGCATCGGGAAGCAGCGGCACGAATAACAGCGGTGCGGCAACAACGACAAATGCAGCCGACCTGATCTTTGGCGCCAATCTGTTGACGGGCCTTACCGGTGGTCCAGGTAGCGGATTTACCCAGAGGCTTCTTACGTCTCCTGATGGCGATATCGCAGAAGACAAGCTAGTAACTGCGACTGGAAGCTACAACGCTACTGCACCAGGAACTGGACAGTGGATCATGCAGATGGTCGCGTTTCGAGCAGCCGGCAGCGGCACAGGGGTCTCCCCAGCCATTACGAGCGGTAACAGTACGACGTTAACAGTGGGCACCGCAGGAAGCTTCACGATAACGACGACGGGGACGCCGACGCCATCGATCACACAGACAGGAACATTGCCAAGTGGAGTGACGTTCACGAACAACGGGAACGGGACGGCGACGTTGGGCGGAACGCCCGCGACAGGAACAGCGGGAAGCTATCCGCTGACGATCACGGCGAGTAATGGAGTTGGTACCAATGCAACGCAGAGTTTCACGCTTACGGTGAATCCAGCGAACCAAGCGCCGGCGATCACGAGCGGGAGCAGCACGACGTTCACAGTGGGAGCGGCAGGAACCTTCACGGTAACGGCGACGGGAACGCCGACGCCTTCGATCGCGCAGACAGGAACATTGCCGAGTGGAGTGACGTTCACGAACAACGGGAACGGGACGGCGACGTTGGGCGGAACGCCCGCGACAGGAACAGCGGGAAGCTATCCGCTGACGATCACGGCGAGCAATGGAGTCGGTACCAATGCAACGCAGAGTTTCACGCTGACGGTGAATCAAGCGCCAGCCATTACGAGCGCGGGCGGCACGACATTCGTGGTGGGGACGGCAGGAAGTTTCACGGTAACGACGACGGGGAGTCCGACGCCCTCGATCACGAAGACAGGAACATCGCCAACCGGAGTGACGTTCACGAGCAACAGCAACGGGACGGCGACGCTCAGCGGTACGCCAGCGGCGGGGACAGCCGGGAGCTACGCGCTCACGATCACGGCAAGCAACGGAGTTGGCACGAACGCAACGCAGAGTTTCACGCTGACAGTGAATCAAGCACCGGCGATCACGAGCGGGAGCAGCACTACGTTCACAGTGGGGTCGTCGGGAAGCTTCACGGTAACGACGACGGGAAGTCCGACGCCCTCGATTACGCAGACAGGAACACTGCCGACCGGAGTGACATTCACGAGCAACATCAACGGGACGGCGACGTTAGGCGGGACGCCGGGGGCCGGGACAGCGGGGAGCTATCCGCTCACGATCACGGCGAGCAACGGAGTCGGGACAATTGCGACCCAGAGCTTCACGCTGACTGTCAGCCAAGGAAATCAGGCGCCAGCTATTACGAGTGCGGGCAGCACTACGTTCACAGTGGGGTCGTTGGGAAGCTTCACGGTAACGACGACGGGGACGCCGACGCCATCAATCGCGCAGACAGGAACATTGCCGAGTGGAGTGACGTTCACGAACAACGGGAACGGGACGGCGACGTTGGGCGGAACGCCCGCGACAGGAACAGCGGGAAGCTATCCGCTGACGATCACCGCGACCAACGGAGTTGGCACGCCTGCGACTCAGAGCTTCACGCTGACGATCATAACTCCCGCCGCAATCGGTTTTGTGCAAGTAAACTCCGCCACGCCTCAGTCCGTCTTGACACCAGTAAAGGTTGCTTATTCGGGAGCACAGACGGCCGGCGACCTAAACGTCGTGGTCGTCGGCTGGAACGATTCCACCGCCCAGGTAAGTTCTGTAACGGACTCGAAGAACAACACGTACGTCTTGGCAGTGGGACCGACCATACAGAGTGGGACCGCAACCCAGGCGATCTATTACGCTATGAACATTGCGGCTGCGACGGCCGGCAGCAACACCGTGACGGTGACGTTTAATGTGGCGGCTGCGTACCCAGACGTCCGAATAGCCGAATACACCGGAATCAATCCGACGACGGCGGTGGATGTGGCGATTGCCGCCCAGGGAACCGGAACGTCCAGCAACAGCGGTTCGGTGACTACTGGGAACGCGAACGATCTGCTGGTCGGGGCAAATTTGGTGCAGCAGACGACCACGGCCGCAGGGACGGGATACACCAGCCGGGTGATCACCATTCCGGATGCAGACATTCTGGAAGATTCCATCGTGACCGTTGCAGGCAGTCACAGTGCAACTGCATCGGTTTCGAGCGGCGCCTGGATTATGCAGATGGTTGCGTTCCGGGCCGCGGGCAGCGGCGGAACAGGAGCGGCTCCGGCCATCACGAGCTCCAATAGCACCGCGTTCACAGTAGGAGCCGCAGGGAGCTTCACGGTAACGACCACGGGGACGCCAACGCCATCAATCACGCAGATGGGAACGTTGCCAAGCGGCGTGATGTTCACGAGCAACAGCAATGGGACGGCGACACTCAGCGGGACACCCGCGGCGGGGACGGCGGGGAGCTATGCGCTCACGATCACAGCGAGCAACGGAGTCGGCACGAACGCAACGCAGAGTTTCACGCTGACGGTCAATCAGGCACCGGCGATCACGAGCGCGGCGAGCACGACATTCATAGTGGGGACGGCAGGAAGTTTCACGGTGACAGCGACGGGGAGTCCTACGCCCTCGATCGCTAAGGCAGGAACATTGCCGAGTGGTGTGACGTTCACGAGCAACAGTAATGGGACGGCGACACTCAGCGGGACACCGGCGGCGGGGACGGCGGGGAGCTATGTGCTCACGATCACGGCGAGCAACGGAGTTGGCACGAACGCCACGCAGAGTTTCTCGCTGACCGTCAGCCAAGGAAATCAGGCGCCGGCGATAACGAGTGCAAACAATACGACGTTTACAGTAGGTGGAGCAGGAACCTTCACGGTAACGACTACAGGAACGCCCACGCCCTCGCTTACCGAGGCAGGGACACTGCCGAGTGGGGTCACATTCCAGGACAACGGAAATGGCACAGGGACCCTCAGTGGGACGCCGGCGAGCGGGACAAACGCAACCTACGCGCTCACGATCACGGCGAGCAATGGAGTCGGCACGGCCGCGACTCAGAACTTCACGCTGACGGTTCAGCTCGACCCTCCGCCGACAACGCCGACCAACCTGACGGCAACTGCGGTCAACGGAAGCCAGATCAATCTCAGCTGGACAGCCTCGACCGACGACGTGGGAGTGACGGGCTACCTCATTGAAGACTGCGCGGGAGTCGGATGCAACGTTTTCGCACGCGTCTTGACCGTGCCTGGAACAACCTATAGCGTCACCGGCTTGACTGCCAATACCAGCTACACCTTCCAGGTGAAGGCAACCGATGCGGCCGGAAACTTCAGCCCGTATTCGAACCAGGCTACGGCTACAACTTTGTCGACGATTGCGGGGCTGGTTGCCGCATACTCCTTTGACGAAGGTAGCGGTACCGTTGTAAACGACCTGTCTGGGAACGGCAATACCGGAACCGTTGCAAACACCACGTGGACGACCTCGGGGAAATTCGGCAATGCTCTCGTTTTCAACGGTACGAATTCACTCGTCACGATTCCAAACGCAACATCGCTGGATCTCACCAGCGGCATGACCTTGGAAGCATGGGTGAATCCGGCCGCAGTCGTCGAGACCTGGGGCGACGTCATCTACAAGGGCGCGGATAACTATTTCCTGGAGGGCACCGCCAACGGCTCAGGTTACCCTGCCGGTGGTACCACGATCGGATCCGCCGACAATGTGACTTTTGGAACCTCCGTGCTGCCGCCGAATGCGTGGTCGTACCTGACACTTACGTATGACGGCACGATGCTTCGGCTGTATGTGAACGGCGTTCAGGTTTCGAGTTTTGCCGAATCAGGATTGCTCGTCACTTCCGGGTATCCGCTGCAAATCGGCGGAGACAGTCTCCACACAAATCAATTCTTCCGTGGGACGATTGATGAAGTCCGCGTATACAACGTGGCCCTCAACCAAACCCAAGTTCAGTCCGACATGAACTCACCCGTCAGCAGCAGCAGTTCGCTGCCCGTCGTAAGCTTTGGAAGTTCGAGTCTCGCTTTCGGGAATCAAGCAACTGGGACAACCAGCGCTTCGCAGCCAGTCACGCTGACAAACGCGGGCGGCGCGACGCTCTCCATCAGCAGTCTTGCGATCGCCGGCGGCAACACCGGCGATTTCGCCGAAACGAACAATTGCCCTGCCACTTTGGTGACAAACGGCTCTTGCACGATCAGCGTGACCTTTAGTCCGACAACGACCGGCAGTCGTACGTCCTTTGTGCAAATTACGGACAATGCGCCTGGGAGTCCACAATCCGTTGCTCTTTCTGGCACCGGCACTGGGTTCGGAGTGACTCCGGGCCTGTCCGTGCTGACTTTCACCGGCACGCAACAATTCACTGCGGGCCCGGGAACCGTGACTTGGTCGGTCGACGGTGTGGTTGGCGGCTCTTCGACCGTTGGCACAATTACCAGCGCTGGACTGTATACTCCTCCGAGTGCGGTGGGGACCCACGTCGTCACGGCAACCACCTCTACACAATCGGCTACCGCGACGGTCTACGTATCGAATTACGCTGGCTCGTACACTTTCCACGAAGACAATATGAGGTCGGGCCAGAACCTCAATGAAACGGTGTTGACGCTCAGTAACGTGAACCAAGCCCAATTCGGACAGCTCTTCACGTATCCACTGGACGGTTTGTCATACGGATCTCCTCTTTACGTGGCCGGCGTCAACATACCGGGGCACGGGTACCACAACGTCGTGTATGTGGCCACGGAGCACGACAGCGTCTACGCGTTTGACGCCGACGGGTTGACCACTACTCCTTTGTGGCATACGAGCTTCCTCGGCACGGGTGTGACCAGCGTTCCGTGCGGTTCGACCTGCAACGACATTCCAACGGAGTTTGGAGTGACTGGGACGCCTGTCATCGATCCAACAAGCAACACGTTGTATGTCGTTGCGTATACGCAAGAGAGCACCAACTACATCCAGAGGCTCCACGCCCTCGATATCACGACCGGAGCGGAGAAGTTTGGTGGTCCGGTCGTGATTCAAGCGAGCGTCAGCGGAACGGCTGGCGACTCCGTAGGCGGTGTGTTGACCTTCAATCCTTTCCAGGAAAACCAGCGGCCTGCGCTTCTGTTATCAAACGGCGTCGTCTATATCTCGTGGGGTTCTCACGAAGATATCCAACCGTGGCATGGATGGACCATGGGATACAACGCCACCACGCTTCAACAGACGATGGTCTTTTGCAGCACTCCGAACGGCCTCAATGGCGGCTTCTGGGCTACGGGCGGGCCCGGGACCGACTCCACCGGAGACCTCTTCTTGACATCGGGCAACGGGGATTTCACTGGGAACACCGGAGGCACAGACTACGGCGATTCACTGCTAAAAATAGGGACGAATGGAATTCTCGTCGACTACTTTACACCATATAACCAGGGGGCGATGCAGACCGGAAACCTGGACTTCGCTTCGTCGGGTCCCACTTTGTTGGTGGATCAGCCGGGCACCTATCCCCATCTGCTGGTTGCGGCAGCTAAACTTGGAACAATATTTGTACTTAACCGCGACAACCTGGGGCAATACAACGCAAATAACAACAACCAGATTGTACAGTCGCTTATCAGTGTGCTGCCGAACGGAACCCAGGAAACGGGCAATTACAGCGCTCCCGCTTATTTCAACGGGTATGTGTACTTTGCGGCGGTGAACGACGATCTGAAGGCCTTTCAGCTGACCAACGGGCTGCTATCTGCGGGCCCTACTTCGGAATCTCCGGAGCTTTATCCAAATCGCGGAGGTTCGTTCTCTGTCTCGGCAAATGGCACCAGCAACGGCATTGTTTGGGCCATTCAGGACAACAGTCCGTCGAATGGAATCCTGTACGCTTACAATGCCGGAAATCTATCGGACGAACTTTACAATAGTAGTCAAGTGCCGGCTCGCGATGCGCTAGGGCTGGCAATGAAGATGAGCGTTCCTGTCGTCGCTAACGGGAAGGTGTTCGTTATCGCCAATGGCCAACTGGTGGTCTACGGGCTCCTCCCCTAGGAGGTGCTGGGCTTGCTCAAAAAGCGGAAGCGAAGAATGGACTAAAGCGCAACAAATCCGCAGCGCCAGGTGATTTTCCCCCCTTCGTCGTAGGAACGCTCAGAACACGAAATCGGAACCTCGTGCGCCCGCCACTTGCCGTTGCCTATTTTCGCGGCGATTTCGGGCTCGAACTCGAAGCGATTCGATCGCAAGTTCATATCCCGGATTACTTCCCGCCGGAACACTTTGTAGCAGGTCTCCGTACCTGTGAGGTTGAGATTCGAAATCATGTCGGAAAATACTAACTTCGGTCGTGGGGCAGGAAATCTGTGGGCCGAGAGGTGAAAGTTAGCTGAGATGCGGATACTCAATGCCCCCCCCGAGAACAACGAGCCACTGCTTTCCGTCGTTGTTCCGGCCTACAACGAAGAAGCCACATTGTCCGAGATCGCTGCGCGCCTGCTTGCTGTTCCGATCGTCGATGAAATCGTCATAGTCGACGATTGTTCCACCGACGGGACGCCTGCGATCGCTGACCGGCTGGCAGCGGAACATTCGAGGATAAGAGTCGCTCACCACACGGTGAACAAAGGCAAGACCGAGGCGCTGCAAACGGGCTTCGCTTTGACGGCGGGCCAGATCGTGATCGTTCAGGATGCCGATCTTGAATACGATCCAGCGGAAATCGGCGACGTGATTGCACCGATTGTGGAAGGTCACGCGGACGTGGTCTACGGCTCCCGCTTTCTTGTGCGCAAGGCGTCGCGCGTGTTGTACTTCTACCACTATATCGCCAACAGGGGGCTGACGTTTCTGTCGAACCTGTGCACGAACATCAACATGACCGACGTTGAGACCTGTTATAAGGCGTTTCGTGGTGAGATCATCCGCAACATGACGATCACCAGCTCAGGATTTGGATTCGAGATTGAAGTTACTGCCAAAGTGGCCAAACTCGGAGCCTCCATCTACGAGGTGCCAATTTCCTACCACGGCCGGACCTACGAGCAAGGCAAGAAGATCGGGATGAAGGACGGGATAGCAGCGCTCTGGTATATATTCCGCTTCAACTTCCTGTGCAGCCTCGAAGATTCCTTCCGCGCTCTTCCGGAGGCAGGAAAAGCTCAGCGTGCCGCCAGACACAAGAGCCGCTAACAAGTACCCGCTCTCTTTTCCACCGCTTCTGTATTCCGAGATACTTCCGCACCACTATCAAACGGTTTTCGAGATTGACTCGCGTCCGCTTCCATGAAGAGCCGAAATGAAATCCGCAATAGTTCCTGCATGCGACGTGCCTCGGTCCGCCAGGGCCTGACGCCATGCCTTTCGCGCGGGCCGTTCCAGCAAAAGATAAGAAACGATCGATCCGACGATGCACCCGAGCACACACAAAACATACTCAGCCGGCCGAGCCGCGCGCCCATCAACCGGTACGGCGCCTCTGAGTATATTGAGGTACGAACCCGGCAACAGAAAACCATGCACTAGATACAGAGAGTAGCTTGCCTCACCAAGAAGAACCGCGATCCCGTTCTCAAGCACAGGCGTAAGCACAGTCAACCCGCTCGCAAGAGCTAAGATAATTAGCGCAAGAAAGGGAACATACGGCAGATATTGTTCGGCGCCTGTCATAACCGGACCGAAGTGTTCCCAGGGCAACTTTTTGAGCGCAATCAGGGAAGCAGCGCAAAGACCCAGCAGAAGATTCGCATTTCGGGCGGACCTCAAGGCGCACCCTCGGCGCAGAATCAGGAGACCGAGGCACATCCCGATGACAAATTCGCCTAAGCGAAGCGGTGGAAATACCAAGGTTATGTCGCGGAGTCGTCTAGCATTCTGATCGTCGAGGAGAGGATGGTGCAGGTAAAGGAATTTCACCAAAATCGCGCTGACGGAAAAGTACAAAACCGCCTGCGCAGCGAATACGCCGATCATGGATCCGATGATCGACCTGGTTGACTTCAGATGACGTGTCAGCAGAAACAACAGAAGCGGAAATAAAGCGTAGAAGAACAACTCACATGAGATGCTCCAAGATTGTCCATTCCATTTGAACAGATTGTTAGAGGTTGGAAAGTAAACTTGGATACAAAATAACCCGGTCATCCAGGAAATAAACGGGTGCGCTCCCCGGTCACGATGCCAAGCAAAAAACAAACTCAAAACCGTCGCAATGAGCCACGTCGCGACGTGCAAGGGTACGATTCGTGCGAGTCGAGCGTTGACGAAACCCGTCCATCCGACAACTTTTCTCCGGATCGGGTCATGATAAGTGTAGGCCAACACGAGGCCGCTTAAGATGAAGAAGAATGAAACTGCTTGCTGGCCGTAGTCGAAAACGATTCCAGGTAGAGGTCTGAGCCAGCCGAAGTGAAACAGAACAACCAAGAGGGCGGCGACAAAACGCGCCCCTGTGAGGCAAGGAAGCTGTTTTCGTTGTTCAATCATCGAAACGTCGCGACTTGGCGACGGCTACAGCAGCCTAGACACCAGCCTGCTGGCGGCTATGAGCGACGTGGCTCATCTGCCCGGTCTCGAATACTCACGCAAGCCAACTACTATACCTTACTGGCACCTTCGTAGCCATTCGGTAAGTATCCTAAAGAGAATGACTTGCACGCGAATCCGCCGGCCGATCAGAAATCATTTGCACAATTGTTGCAAACCCGAAGTGCGTTGTTGGGGCGATCGAGGGGAAGCTAATGACAAGAAGAAGCAGCATCCGTCGACACCCCTGAGAACGGACCATTTTTGTACGGCCGCAGCTGACGCTGCAGACCATATCGGGCTAGGCCCCGTCGATGTGAGGGATCCACCAACGCTCACGTTCCAGCCGCTGGTCCGAGCTGTATGTGGCGCTGAGAGTGATCAGGCGATAACGGTCATATCTTGATCCGTGCGGCGCCGGTATTTACTCGGTGACGCAAGGAATGTGTCGGTGAAGCGTCTCGTGACAGTCGGCGCATAAGGTTATGAGATTGTTTTCTTGGTCGTTCCCGAGGCGGCAACGAGACTGAATATGATGAACCTGAAGATTTTTCATGCCACCACAATGCTGGCAACGCCAGCCGTCGCGTTCCAGGATCGACCCCCACAATCCCCGATACGATTCTGTATCGAGTCTTAGTCTGGGATTTTTCCGGCAGCCGGGCTTCATGACACAATTGATATCTGTTGCAGGAGTTGTGCTTTCATTGCGTCCGGAAGGATCTCAATAAGTCGACACAGCGACATGAGCAACGTGCTAGAGCTTTCTTCAACTAGATGCGCCCCTGCTAGAAAATCCGCACAGATCATTTCCAGGCAGTATCCTCGCGACTTCTTCGTTCCCAGCATGAGCGTCGCTGTGTCAAGAGCCTGCTCAATCACCGGTAGCTGGCTCTTGTATACCTTGAAGTAGAGTAGTTCCCACGGTTCCGACTCTTTGCCAGTCAGGTGCCGCTCAACCTCTCGTTTGAACTCTTCCCTCGGTAGTTCCTTGGCCTTGTGCACCCAGGGTGCACAATCGAAGTCCTTCCCCTCCACGTGCGCCACCTTGACCAATTCCCTTGCCTTGGTCCAACCCACCTCATGTAGTTCTCGTTTTGGTAGCGCCAGCAGACCGGAGATGCGGGGGAATTCCCAGAAGCTCAAAATAGGGAGTCGGTTCCGGCGACTTCACAAATTGCTCCGCGGTCGCGGGAGCATGGCCTTGGGGCGATGCGCTGACTCTGTATCGTGTCGTCCCTTTGCGCTCCAGAATTCGGGAGGCAGTTTTTTGGAACACGGTGGCCCAACTTCTTCGCCCCCAGTAAGTCGTTTCCGATCAGGCTACCCCGATCGCGCGCAGCTTTTTTGGCGCTAGGCGAGGATTCAGAGAGAATGCGTCTGCGAAGCGCGCGGTGAGTTAACCCGCGTCAATCCGCGGGGTTGGCATTCTGCCTGGGTTTAGTACATCTAGGAAGTTTAGTCCTTTGCACCATCTCAAATTTGACCGGGGACGCAGTACACATTCGGCGAGATTCCCTTGTTTGAATTGGGGTGTTCCTTTTGCGGCTTTCTCTGCTACCGTATTCAACTCTTAGGAGCCACTCGGTGATCATGTTTTCCAACAGGTCCACCTTACTCAAGCTGGTAATCGGCGTTTCGATTAGTTTGATTTTGGCGACTGTGCTGGAAAGTTGTGCGGGTGGTGTGGACCACGCGACGAAACCGGGCCCAGCTCCGATCGTCGGCAGCCTGAACGTGACCTTTGGACCGGTGGGGACATCGGTAATGATCACGGGGACGAACTTCGGAACAACGCAGGGGTCGAGCACGGTGACGTTCAACGGGACGGCAGGGACGCCGACGAGTTGGAGCGCGACATTGATCGTGGTGCCGGTGCCGAACGGAGCAACGACGGGGAACGTGGTGGTGACGGTTGGAGGAGTGGCGAGCAACGGAGTGACGTTCACGGTGACGTTGGCAGCGCCGAGCATCGGCAGCCTGAATGTGGCATCAGGACCTGTGGGGACATCGGTAATGATCACGGGGACGAACTTCGGGACAACGCAGGGATCGAGCACAGTGACGTTCAACGGGACGGCAGGGACGCCGACGAGTTGGAGCGCGACATTGATCGTGGTGCCGGTGCCGAGCGGAGCGACGACGGGGAACGTGGTGGTGACGGTTGGAGGAGTGGCGAGCAACGGAGTGGCGTTCACGGTGACGTTGGCAGCGCCGAGCATCGGCAGCCTGAATGTGGCATCAGGACCTGTGGGGACATCGGTGATGATCACGGGGACGAACTTCGGAACAACGCAGGGGTCGAGCACGGTAACGTTCAACGGGACGGCAGGGACGCCGACGAGTTGGAGCGCGACATTGATCGTGGTGCCGGTGCCGAGCGGAGCAACGACGGGGAACGTGGTGGTGACGGTTGGAGGAGTGGCGAGCAACGGAGTGGCGTTCACGGTGACCTCATCTGGATCGATTACCGTTAGCGTCACACCAAGTCTTGGCGGAGCCACAATAACCCAGCAGGTTCAACTGACTGCGAGCGTGACAAATGATGTAGGCGCTGCGGGCGTGACATGGTCGGTAAGTGCAGGTGGAACGCTCACTGGGCAAACGACAACAGCGGCATCATTCAGCGCGGCAACTGCCGGGGTTTATACCGTCACGGCAACAAGCATAGCCGACTTCACCGAGTCTGCAGCAGCGACCTTCGGCGTTACTGATCTGCAAGGCGTTTACAGTTACCACAACGATCTTGCCCGCGACGGCGCCAACAGCCAGGAGTACGCGCTTACAACTTCCAATGTAAATACCTCGACCTTCGGCAAGCTCTTCTCCTGTACAGCCGACGGCGCCATCTACGCGCAGCCTCTGTGGATTGCTAATCTGACAATCAGCGGCGCGAAGCACAACGTTGTTTTCGTCGCGACAGAGCACGACAGCCTGTTTGCTTTCGACGCAGATGCGAACCCTTGCGTCACGCTGTGGAACATCAGCCTGATCGACACCAATCATGGTGCAACTTCCGGCGAAGTCACCGTGCCCGCTGGTACCAGCGGGAATAAGGTCGGCGGCGGCAGTGGCGATATCACGCCCGAAGTGGGAGTTAGTGGAACTCCTGTGATCGACCCTTCGACCAAAACTCTCTATGTCGTATCTAAGTCTATGAATTCAGGCGGAACGTCCTTTTACCAGCGTCTCCACGCCATCGACATAACGACGGGCAGCGAGAAGTTCAGCGGCCCCGCGAATATCACCTCTTCGAACGTAACGTACCCAGGCACAGGTGATGGCAGTTCAACCGTCAGTTTCAATGCACAACAGGAGAATCAGCGGTCCGGACTCGCTCTTGTCAATGGCGTGGTTTACGTTGTGTGGGCTTCCCACGAGGACAATCCTCCTTATTATGGCTGGGTTGTAGGATTCAATGCCTCAACCCTGGCAGTCGCAAGCATTCTGAATGTCTCTCCCAATGTGGGATATGGCGGCATTTGGATGGGTGGCGGCGCGCCCGCGGCAGATGCCAGTAACAATCTCTATCTCATCACCGGCAATGGCACCTTCGACGTAACGAACGGAAGCGCGCCCAACAACGACTATGGGGATTCTTTCCTGCAATTGTCGAGTGGCTTGGGCGTTACTTCTTATTTCACCCCTTCTGATCAGGCCACTGACGACGCCAATGATCATGACTTTGGGTCAGGCGGTGCTGCCGTCGTTCTGAATCTGACTTCAGGCGCTTTGAGGCATCTCGTGATTGGTGGCGGCAAGGATGGCACTCTCTACCTCTTGAATGGCGACAATATGGGTGGACTGGGAGATGCCAACGCCCGGCAGAACTTCAACATTGGCCATGGGAGTTTCGCCACCGGAGCGTTCTGGAACAACAATTACTACATTGCTGGAATCAATGGCGATTTGGTTTCTTACTCCTTCAACAGCTCCACAGATTTGTTCAACACTACCGTTGCGTCTCAGTCTTCAACAACCTACGGGTTTCCAGGCGCCACGCCGTCGGTCTCTTCTACGGGCTCAAGCAACGCGATTGTGTGGGCGCTAAACAATTCCAGCTATTGCACCAATCAGTCCCAATCCTGTGGCCCCGCAGTTCTCCATGCCTATGATGCCACGACGCTTACTTCGGATTTGTGGAACAGTTCGCTGGTCGCCACGGATGCGGCCGGGAACGCCGTGAAGTTCAACGTCCCCACTGTCGCAAACGGCAAAGTTTACGTCGGAACCCGTGGCAACAACACAGGTGGCGTTTACGGTTCTACCAGTGTTTCTGGCGAACTGGATGTCTATGGTCTCGCGCCGAACTAGAAGTATCTGCTTGCAGTTTCTGCGGCTTGTAAATGAACATCTACAATCGGAAGCCAGATCCAACATCGTCGGCATCCAACCCAACACGGTAGTCGGCCAACAAACAGGAATGCGATTCAAGATCGCGCAGTTTGCTGCAAATCTTGCTGTGCTTAGAGCTGACGTTCCGAAAGGCGCAACGATACTTCGGTTTTGCAAACCGATCACCGGATCTCGTTGAGAGCTTTGAATGGTAATCAGGACCGCCGACGGCGCGCCGGGAGTGCTGCCCAATGGAACAAGGTTCGCCACCCCACCGAATCTACTTTGCGCGCAACGAGTCAGGCTCTCACACGCTCAGGACGGGAATCGGTACCGCGCAAATGATGGCGTAGCCGTGAATCCGCAGATTACCGCCATAGGGGTAGCACCCGTTCACCAGCAAGTCTGCCTTCGCCCGCGTCACGGCATGGCTCAGTACCTTGGGCGCGTCACCACTGCCGATAAACACTTCAGCCTTGATACCCATGTCTTGCTGGAGCTCGGCGATTCGCTGGGAAGCGTCACCCACGAGGGCGGCTTTCCACTCTGAATTGACGTAGTTCCCACCTGGCCCCCAAAGTTCGACCCCAGCAGTGACATGAGCGAGCGTGAGACGGGCGCCAAATTCGCCCGCCATTTGCGCGGCCCACGACACAGCCTCGCGGCCATGAGCGGTGAAATCGATCGCGCAAAGGATGCTGCGAATCGCAAACTCTGGTACCTGTGAACCCCTCACGTGAGCATCGGTCCATACCGGGCACTCGGTTTCGTGCAACACGTTCGCGGTAACAGATCCCAGAAGGAACCGATCGAACGTCTGGCCGTGGGACGGCAACATGATCAAGTCGGGTTTTTCCTTCTGGGCTATCTGCAGAATCGCCGCGGCCGCACCGCCGCCACGCAACAAGGGCCGAATGATAAGATTCTCAAGCTCCGGCCCAAGAGACTCGTCCAGGTTTTTCTTGGCTATCCTAATGACCTCCGCAACCAGATCCCATGCAGCGAGCTCGGGGCCGCCCTTAGGCACGCCGGCGGCATGGCTTAGCGGCGTCACGACGTGCAGCATGACGATCTCGCAATGAAAATGGTGGGCCAACGCCGCAGCCTGATGAACCACATGGAGCGACGTATTCGGGAAATCAACCGGAAGAAGGATTTTCCTGATATTCAGCATCGCGCACCAGACGGAAAGCTATGAACAGTAGCAGTCAAGTTGAACTCTTATGGCACTTTGCTGATCAATTGCGCAGGTGACGGGAGCTGCGATGCATCCCAACCTCCACCGAGCGCCTGGATCAGACCGCCGCTGGCCGTCATTTGTTGAATTCGAAGGGTCACGGCAGCTTCTCGGTTTGAGAGCAACGAGGTTTGCGCGGTAATCACATTCAGGTAAGGATCGATTCCGGTTTTGTAGCGATCCTCGGCGAGCGCGAGCGTTCTTTCCGCCGATTTGACGGCTGTGTCCTGATCGTGGATTTCCACGGACAGAATCCGCAAAGCTGCGAGGTTGTCTTCAACCTGCTGAAAAGCCGTTAGCACTGCCTGCCGATAGTTAGCCACGGTCTCATCATACTGGGCTCTGTATTGCTGCATCGTGGCCCGGCGAAGTCCCCCGTCAAAAATGGTCTCCGACACCGACGGTCCGACCGAGAAAAAGCGGCTTGGCCATGTGAACCATTCCGTGAACGAAGTGCTTTCAAGCCCCGCCGTTGCGCCTAACGTGACGGTTGGAAAGTAGGCAGCTCTGGCAACGCCAATCTGCGCATTTGCCTGAGCAACCAGTCGTTCTGCCGAGGCAATATCGGGCCGCCGCTCGAGCAGTTGGGACGGCACGCCGAAGGGAATCGCCGGAGGGGCAGTATTGAGCGGCTCGATCGGGATGGAAAACGTCGATGCGGGCTGGCCGGTCAGCATCGCGATGGCGTGTTCGAACTGCGCCCTTTGGATGCCAAGAGCCGCGGCCACTGCTTGCGTTGATTCAAGTTGAGTCTCAGCTTGTGCGACGGCTTCGTCCGAGTCGATTCCTGTTTCGTACAGGGCAATCGTCAAATCAAGAGACTGCTGATAGGCAACCACCGTTGAATCCAACAATTGCTTCAGCGCGTCCTGCCCGCGAAGTTGAAAATAATCCGCCGCAACCTCGGCCTGGACGGTGAGGCGTGTATTCTCCAGATCCGCCGCACTGGCCTGCGCTCCATTCGCAGCCGCCCGGATTGTGTTTCGAATGCGGCCGAACAAGTCCGGCTGCCAGGTCGCGTCAAACGGCAGACTGTAGTCCGTGAAAGTCCCAATGGAAGCTGAGGATCCGGAACCCGAGGTTCCTCCTGACTTGCCATCGGACAACGTGGCCGACGGCCGTTGTACGGTGATGGAAGGATTCGTCGAGACGGTGGGAAATAGCTGTGCTCGAGCTTCCTTGACCAAAGCGCGCGCCGCAAAAAAGCTCGCGGCAGCGGACGCGATATTCTGATTTGAAACATCGACTTTCTCTTCCAGCGCATTCAACTCAGAATTGTTGAAAATTTCCCACCATTTACCGCGGAGCGCGGCATCGTTCGGCTGCGCGACCTTCCAACCGTCTGTATTCGGGAAATCGGCGGGAGTGAGTTCCTTATATGCCGCCGGGGTTTCCGCCGATGGTGTGTGGTACTTCGGGCCGACTATGCATCCTGCGGCGAGGAAAGGCGTCACAGTGAGAAGCACGGCGGTTCTCATGTGGACAAAATTCATAATTCAATACTCTCCATAGTGCCGCCCACTAATCCGCAGCGCTCGGGGCAAATCCAGTCCCACGGTCAACAATGCCGTGCCGCCTCCGCTGCATCCGGAGCCGCAGCCGGTCGAAGGCCACGTAGACGACCGGTGTTGTGTAGAGCGTCAGCAACTGGCTCAAGATCAGTCCTCCCACAATCGTGATGCCGAGGGGCCGGCGGAGTTCATACCCCGTGCCGGTCCCCAGCGCCAACGGCAGAGCGCCGAGCAACGCAGCCATTGTCGTCATCAGGATCGGACGAAAGCGCAGCATACATGCTTCAAAAATCGAGTCGGCCGGGCTCTTCCCCTCCTGGCGCTCTGCCTGGAGAGCGAAATCGATCATCATGATGGCATTCTTCTTGACGATTCCAATCAGCAGCACAATGCCGATGATGGAAATGATATTGAGATCCTGTTTAAAGAGCATCAATGCGAGCATGGCGCCTACGCTCGCCGAGGGCAGAGTTGAGATGATCGTCAGCGGATGAACCAGGCTTTCATACAAAATGCCGAGAACGATGTAAACCGCGAGCAGCGCCGTCAGAATCAACAAGGGCTCCGTGCCGAGCGATTGCTGGTAAGCGAGTAGTGTTCCGGCAAAAAAGCCCTGCAGCGTGGAGGGCGCGCCGAGCCGTTTTTTCATCTGGTTGATACTCAAAGTAGCATCGCTCAAGGAGACGTTGGGCGCGAGGTTAAAAGACATTGTGACCGAAGGGAACAGGCCGGTATGGTTGATGGCCAGCGGAGTTGTGTTGGCGTGGCCCTTGGCCACCGCGATCAGTGGAATATTCCCGCCGCTGGACTGAAAGTATATGTCTTTCAATCCTTCCGGGCTTTGCCAATACTGGGGAGCAACTTCCAGCACCACGTAGTACTGATTTAGCTGCGTATAGATGATGGACACCTCTGATTGGCCGAACGCACTGTACAACGCCGAATCCAGTGACTGGACCGTTATCCCCAGCTTCGCTGCCGTGACGCGATCGTAATTCATCAACTGATCCAGGCCGCCATTCTGCTGGTCTGAACTCACGTCCTGAAAACCCGGGAGGCGCTTCATATCAGCCAAAATGATCGGCGCCCACTGGGTGAGGTCCTGCACGTTGTCTGCTTGGATCGTGTACTGGTACAGCGCGTTACTCGACCGGCCGCCGATGCGCAAATCTTGCACGGCTTGGAGGAACGCTGACGCCACTGGGAGGCGGTTCAACTTCGGCCGCAAACGGTCAATGATTTCCGATGCGCTGCCACTACGCTGCGACAACGGCTTGAGCGCAACGTATAGGTTGCCGGTGTTTGTGGCTCCATTGCCGCCGGCAAACCCAATCACATTTGCGACTCCTGGGTCATTCTTGATCACATTAACGATCTGCTTGATGGAATTGTCCATCACCGGGAAGGACGCATCCTGCGGTCCCCGCACTGAACCCGTGATCGCTCCCGTATCCTCCGTCGGGAAAAAGCCCTTGGGTATCTTGACGATCAGCACCACATTCAGAGCTATGGTCAGGAAAAGTGCGACGAGGGTAAGCGCCGGATTGTCCAGCACCCAGCGCAGGCTGCCGCGATACAAGGACAACACCCAATCGAAAAACTTTTCGTTGGCCGTGTAAATGCGACCGTGCTTTTTCTCCCGCTCGTTCCTCAACAAGTAGGCGCACATCATTGGCGTGGTGGTCAGTGAAACGATCATGGACACGACGATGGACGTCGAGAGAGTGACGGCAAACTCGCGGAAGAGCCGGCCGACGATTCCTCCCATCAACAGAAGGGGGATAAAGACGGCAATCAGAGAAATACTGATTGTGAAGACGGTGAATCCGATTTCCTCCGCGCCCTTCAGCGCCGCGGCGAAGGGTTTCAAGCCGTTTTCCAGATGGCGCGAAATGTTCTCCATTACAACGATGGCATCATCAACCACAAATCCCGTCGAAATGGTCAGGGCCATCAGCGAAAGGTTATCGAGGCTGTATCCGAGCAGATACATCACTGCAAACGTGCCAATCAGCGAGACAGGAACGGCGACGGCCGGAATAAGCGTCGCGCGCGGATTGCGCAGAAAGATGAAAACCACGACGATGACGAGGCCGACGGAAATGAGCAGCGTCATCTCGACGGTACTGACGGAGGCACGGATCGTCGTGGTGCGATCCAGAACGACGGTGGTATCAATACCGAGCGGAATGGACGCCTCGATGGAAGGCAGTTCCGCGCGTACTCGGTTGACCGTATTGATGATGTTGGCGCCGGGCTGCCGGAAGATGATGACAAAAACTCCCCGCTTGCCATTCAAATATCCAGCCGCGCGGACGTTTTGCACGGAATCGGTCACCTCGGCGACATCGGACAACCGGACGGCCGCGCCGTGGTTATATCCGACGATGAGTGGCTTATATTCGTCTGCGTGCGAGATCTGATCGTTGGCAAGGATGTCCGCGGTCACAATACCGTCGGAGATTTGGCCTTTAGCGAGGTCGGCGTTCTGCAGGCTCAGCACGGACTGTAAATTCGCGAGAGTAAGTCCGTAGTTGGCCAATTGCGTCGGGTTCGCGTCCACCCGCACGGATGGCAACGCACCGCCACCGGTCGTCACCTGTCCGACGCCCTGTATTTGAGAAAGTTTCTGTTGCATGACCGTCGAAGCTGCGTCGTACATCGCGCCGGGGCCGAATTTATCGGATGTGAGCCCGAGGATCATGATCGGTGAATCCGCCGGATTGACCTTGCGATAGGTCGGATTTCCCGGCAGGTTGGCCGGCAGATAGGTTCGCGCTGCGTTGATCGCGGCCTCCACGTCACGCGCGGCGCCGTCAATATCGCGGCTGAGGTCAAACTGAATGGTTACCGATGTGCTCCCTAGCGTGCTCGAGGAGGTCATCTCCGTCACGCCCGCGATGTGGCCGAACTGCCGCTCCAATGGCGTAGCGACGGAAGACGCCATAATCTCGGCGCTGGCTCCCGGCAAGCCCCCGCTGACTGAAATCGTCGGGAAGTCAACTTCCGGCAAAGGCGATACCGGCAGCACCTCGAATGCAATCCCTCCGGCAATGGCAATCGCCGCGGTAAGCAGCGTCGTAGCCACTCTCCGGCGGATGAATGGAGCGGAGATGTTCATGCCGGTCCTGCCAATTCCGCGCCTCCGGTTTCGGGCTTGCTCGATTTGGGCGAAAAGCGTTCCGCAAGATTGTCGAAAAAGATGTAAATGACGGGCGTGGTGTAGAGCGTCAGAGCCTGGCTCAACAACAATCCGCCTACCATGGCGATGCCGAGCGGCCTGCGCAACTCGGAACCGAAACCGGTACCAAGCGCCAGCGGCAGCCCGGCCAGCAGTGCGGCCATGGTGGTCATCATGATCGGGCGAAAGCGCAACAGGCAGGCCTCGTAGATCGCGTCCTTTGCGTTTTTCCCGTGGTTCCGCTCGGCATCCAGCGCGAAATCAACCATCATAATTCCATTTTTTTTCACGATGCCGATCAGCAGCACGATGCCGATGATCGCGACCACGCTTAAATCTTGGCGAAAAATAATTAACGCGAGAAAGGCGCCCACGCCCGCTGACGGCAGCGTCGAAAGTATCGTGATCGGATGGATAAAGCTCTCGTACAAGACACCGAGCACGATGTAAACGGTGACCAGCGCGGCAAGTATAAGCAGCGGCTCATTGGCCAGCGAATTAGTGAAGGACGCCGCCGTGCCTTGAAAACCAGCTTGCAGGCTTGGAGGCATGTTCATGTCCTTCTGCACCTTGTTGATTGCGCTAATGGCGTTGCCCAATGCTGCATTCTGCGCCAGATTGAAGGACACGGTAATGGCCGGGAATTGACCCTGATGGGTTATGGCGAGAGGCTCTGTGGTTTTGTCAAAGTGCGTGAACGCGCTCAACGGCACGGCCCCGCTTATCGCCGAGCTGGTTGCGCCCGCGGAACCCGCTCCCTTGCTCGACGTCGCAGCGGAGCTGCTCGACGTAAGCGCGTTTGCCGGAGGAGTGAGGGTCGTAGCCGATGGTGTGTATTGCGCTGAGCTCGTAAGCGCATTTGATCCCGCAGAGGATGAACCGGAAGACGCGAAAGAGGTGGAGGCTCCGGTCCCGGTTGCTCCGGCCGATGCGTTGGACTGAATGTAAAGATGATTCAGCTTGTTTGGGTCCTTCTGAAACTGCGGTTCACTCTCGAGAACGACGTGGTATTGGTTCACCTGCGTGTACATTGTGCTGATCTGCCGTTGACCGAAGGCGTCATAGAGCGTGTTATCAATCGTCGAAGGCGCGATACCTAGCCGGGAAGCGGTGACCCGGTCGATCACCAGAGATACGGCCAACCCTCCCAACTGTTGATCGGTGGCCACATCCTCCAGGTCCGGCAACTGCTCCAGCCTGCTGACGAAACGGCTGGTCCAATTATTCAGTTCATCCGCATTGGGATCTTCCAGCGCATATTGGTATTGCGTGCGGCTTACGCGGTCATCCACGGTGATGTTCTGCACGGGCTCCATAAACAACTGGATTCCTTGAACCTGGTTAACTCTGGATTTGAGCCTGCGGATCAGGTCCGACGCGCTGATATCGCGTTGCTTCAGTGGCTTTAAATTGATGGACATCCTGCCGCTGTTCGTCGTTGTGTTCGTTCCATCTGCGCCGATGAACGACGAGACGCTTTCGACCGCCGGGTCATCCAGAACCGCCTTTGTAAGCTCCTGCTGCTTTTCTGCCATCGCCTGTGAGCTGATCACGGGCGGCGCCTGGGAAATACCTTGGATGACTCCGGTGTCTTGCACCGGGAAGAATCCTTTAGGAATGATTATGTAGAGAAAAATCGTGAGCAGAAGCGTGCCCAACGCAACGAACAGCGTAATCGTCTGGTAGCCGAGAACAAACTTGAGCGTGCGGCCATAGAAAGCAATCATCCGCTCGAAAACGCGCTCCGAAGCTTTATAAATGCGTCCCTGCTGTTCTTCCGGTCTATGCCGCAGGATACGCGCGCTCATCATCGGAGTGAGCGTAAGGGAGACCACCGCGGAAACCACGATCGTGACGGCAAGTGTCACCGCAAACTCGCGGAACAGGCGGCCGACCACGTCGCCCATGAATAACAGCGGAATCAGCACCGCGATGAGCGAGACTGTCAGAGAGAGAATGGTAAAACCAATCTGCTCCGCGCCCTTGAGCGCTGCTTCCATGGGCGGATCACCGGCCTCGATGTACCGCGAAATATTTTCGATCATCACGATGGCGTCGTCCACCACGAAGCCCGTCGAGATGGTCAGCGCCATCAGCGACAGGTTATCCAGGCTGTACCCCAGGGCGTACATCGCGCCGAAAGTGCCCACCAGAGACAGCGGCACGGCGACGCTGGGGATAATCGTGGCGTAAAGACTGCGCAGGAAGAGAAAGATGACCAGCACGACGAGCGCGACCGTCAGACCCAGCTCGAACTCGACGTCTGAAACAGACGCCTTAATCGAGGTCGTAAGATCGGTCAACACAGTCACTTGAATGCCCGTCGGCAGGTTGGCCTGCAGCTGCGGTAACAGTTGCTTGATGCTTTTGACCACGCTGATCGTGTTGGCCCCGGGCTGGCGTTGGACATTCAGGATTACCGCCGGAGTTTGGTTCATCCAGGCGGCCTGATTATTGTTTTCCACACCATTCACGATGCGCGCCACGTCGGTCAGCATCACCGGCGCGCCGTTGCGGTATGCGACTACGACGTTACGGTAGTCGTCGCTGGTGATCAGTTGGTCGTTGGCATCAATCTGGTAGTCCTGATTGGGTCCGTCGAAATTCCCCTTGGCGGCGTTCACGCTGGCCTGTGTGAGCGCAGCCCGCAAGTCTTCCAGGTTAATGCCGTAGGACGACAGCGCCGTGGGGTTGGCTTGAATACGCACCGCTGGTTTCTGTCCCCCGCTGATGGCTACAAGGCCGACCCCGTTGAGCTGCGAAATCTTTGGGGCGAGGCGCGTGTCCACCAGATCCTCGACCTGAGAAAGCGGCATGGAGCTTGAGGTGATGGCCAGCGTGAGCACGGGGGCGTCGGCCGGGTTCGTCTTGCTATAAGTCGGCGGCGCGGGTAGCAGGGATGGCAACAGGCTTTGCGAGGCATTGATCGCGGATTGCACCTCTTCCTCGGCTACGTCAATATCCACAGCGAGGTTGAACTGCAGCACGATTACGGAAGTACCGCCGGAACTGGACGAGGTCATTTGGCTCAGACCCTGCAACTCGCCGAATTGACGCTCCAGTGGAGCCGTCACCGTTGTCGCCACCACAGTGGGGCTTGCTCCCGGATAAAAAGTAAGCACCTGAATGGTGGGGTAATCTACTTCGGGCAGGGCTGAGACCGGCAGTTGCGTGTAGCTGACAATTCCCACCAGCAGAATGGCGGCCATCAGCAAAGACGTCGCCACCGGCCGCAAGATAAACGGGCGAGACGGGCTCACGGTGAACTACTCCCGCTCGAGTTGGCAGGGGCGGGTTTATTCGAAATTACGACCGCAGAGTTGTCCTGCAGTTTGTCGAAGCTGCTGTTCGCGACAACATCGCCAGGATCTATCCCTTCGACCTGCGTCATGCCGGCGTCGGTCACTCCCGGCTTGATACTGCGCATATGGGCGAAATTATTTTGAATTAGATACACGAACGATGCTTGGCCATTTTGTTGAATGGCTGATGACGGAATCAGCGTTACTCCTTGCAACGTATTCACCAGCAGGCGCGTGTTTACGAACTGGTTCGGGAACAGAGCATCATTCTTGTTGTCGAAGAGTGCTCGTCCTTTGACCGTCCCGGTCGTCGTGTCAATCTGGTTGTCCAGCGTCAACAGCACACCGCTTGCGATCTTCGTCAGCGCGGTGCGATCGAAGGCATCAACGGTGAGTTTAGCCTTCGCGCGCAGGCGGGCCGCGACCGGTCCGAGGCTGTCTTCCGGTATGGTGAAAATGACTGTGATGGGCTCCAACTGTGTGATGACAACAAGCGTCGTGGTTCCCGAAGACTGCACCACGTTGCCCGGATCCACGAGCCGCAAGCCTACCCGTCCATCGATGGGAGCAGTGATGTCGCAATATTCGACTTGGATCTCGTCGTATTGCACCGCTCCCAGGTCATTCTTGACCGTACCCTGATCTTGCAGCACAAGCTTTTCCTGATCGTCCAGGACTTGCTTGGCAATCGCGTTGCGCGCCGATGCGGCCCGGTAGCGCTCAAGATCCATCTGTGCCTGGGCGAGCAAATTCTCGTCTCGCTCGAGCGTCCCTTGCGCTTGCAAGAGGATTGCGCGATACGGGCGCACGTCGATGTCAATTAGAGGATCGCCCTTGTGCACAAGCTGGCCTTCCACGTAGTGCACGGCAGTGACGAGGCCATTCACCTGGCTAGTAATTGAGTCGGAATATACTGGAGTGACTGTACCGATTGCGTCGAGGTAGACGCCGATGTTGCCCTTTTGAGCCGTTACGCTCGTGATGGTGATCCCCGCTGCCGCAGCCCGCTTTGCAGCGGCCGCTTTTTCGGCCTCCTCGTGGTGGCGAAAAATCACCACGCACAGAATTACGAGCACCACAAGCACTAGGATTCCTACGACGATCCATATGAGACGCCGGCGATGTATGGGGACGTGAGGCGGGAGTTGATGGTCAGGCCCGATTGCGGGATGTTCGTTCGTGTCAGCGGTCAATCGGAATCTCCTTTTCCAACTCCGCACCCCTGGGATTGTACTGCGCGTGAGCGACTCCGAAAGGCACAAATATCTCGGGCTGGTCGGCCCGTGACCCTGAAGAGCGCGAAACTTGCACAGCCGCAACACAACGTTTTGCTCGATAGATTGGCAAGATGAATTGCAGACACGCCGGATCGGTACTCTGTCGATCACGTCTGCAAAGTTGGCTTACGAAGGCGAACCGCCCGTAGACGACTGGCTTTAGTGGGTCATGCCGTAGATGACATAGTTCACGCCGAGCCGGTAGGCGACCGACGCCTCGTGCTCGGGATATTCGGCGCTGTCCGCCCACTCCCATGCGTCGCCGACGTCGGAATTGTGGCAAATCGCGACCATGATGCGCCCCTTGTCGTCGCGGATGGCGCGCCATTTGGGCACTGCCTCGTCCGGACCGATTGGCCAGCGGCGTCCCCAAATGTAACGCGTGCCCGGAATTTGGACGCGGTCATCGAGGTCGTAGACGGCGTGAAAAATTTCGTCGTCGTTGGGTAGATCTTCGATCTGACGATCCGGAAAAATCATGTGCATGCCTTGCGACAACACTTGCCATTCGTAATCGCCGTGTGAATCATCGGCCATGAGAAATCCGCCGCGGAGCAGATATTGGCGAAGGCGGGCGGCCTGCGATTCGTTGAGTCTCCACCCACCGGGATCTTCAATGTAGATCCATGGCCAGTCAAAGAGATCGTCGGAGTTGGCGTCCACAACCTGTTCAGTGGATCGGGCCTCCAGTCGAGTTAAGCGGCGCACGCCGGGAATGAATTGGCGATCGGCCTTGGGGTAGTCTGCCTTCCATCGTTCGAAGCCGAATCTTCCGTATTGAGATCCGAGATCGTAGTGGAAGCGCGCAAAGGTCCACTCGGCCTTTTCGCGCGGGTCGGCGGGAGGAAAACTCTGCCCGTCCATATAAATGAAACCGCCTTGCTGGGGCGCCTGCGCAGCTGCGACCAGGAAAATGGTGGATAACAAAATGAGCCGGGACGAATTCATCATTCGTTCCGCGCCGTCAGACGACTAGTGGCCCGAGATAGCCGAGATGATTGCATCGAGCCTCAGCTGACCTCGAAAACGCGCGGGCCCGCGTGTATTCTAGCGGCACTTCTCACGGTTAGGCACGCGAAACGTAGATGACTTCGCCGGCTCCAGTCCTGCTTACTAGACGCAAGAAGACTAGAGACTATCGGACTTGGGTGGACGATGTTTCGGCACCCAAACATCCTAGGCATATCGGAAGAGTGCCTTAAATCCGTAGTCCATATGCTGCTGTATATGGCAGTGAAACAGCGATAAGCCCGGTTGGTCGGCGGTTAGATCTGCGGTTACGCGGCCGTAGACCGGGACAACCACCGTATCCTTCATCAAGCCTGCAGTGGGCTTTCCGTTTACGTCAACCAGTTCGAAAACGTGTCGATGCAGGTGCAGCGGATGCGCGTCGTCCGTTCTGTTCCGGAAGATCAGACGATAGCGCGCCCCTTGCTGGAGGACGAACTCCCGGTCGTGGGGATAAGGTTTGCCGTTGACCTGCCATAAATTGAACTGTCCGGCGCCGCTGGGGATTTTTTCGAAGACCATGTCTATGGTCTGATCCGGGGCAACACGGGTCGGCGCGCCGCTTGCTCCAAAGACCGTGTAGTCCCACACGGGATTCGAAGGTGGAATCCACTGCGCCTGACGATGCTGGTTTTCGTATTCGACAATTACACCCATGCCGGCGTTGCGGGTCATGTCGTCGGTCGAACCGAGGATCCAGACTCCCGGCTGATTCATTTCCACATAGGCGTCGATTCGCTCGCCCGGACCGAGCATCAATACGTCAACCGACTTGGGCGAAGGCACCGTGTTGCCGTCCATGGAGACTACGCGGAATTGGTGGCCGGAAAACGCGATGATGCGGTTTTCAATGGCGCCTGCGTTGAGAATGTGGAACAGAATACGTTGTCCGGGGCGAACCCGGATTGGCTCGCCGGCGCCGAGCGCTTTGTCGTTGATGGAGAAAAGCTGGGACGTGACCTCGAGGCCGTTGGGCCGCGTGTCGAGCGTAGAAGGTCGCTCGAGTTGCGAGCCCAGGGCGCCGCCTTCCGCCGCTTCATTCTCCATCTGATCGGTGAAAAACGGTTCCCAGTCGCGCAGAGCGAGAAAGAGCTCCTGATCGAATTGGCCGGGATTGTTTCCGGATTCAATCATCAAGAAACCATATTGCCCGGTATAGCTTCCGCGATGCAGGTCCGCGCCGGCCATCGCGTGCGAGTGATACCAACGCGTGCCGGCCGGTTTCGGAGTGAATTGATAACGGCGGCGCCCGCCAGGCGGTACCATCGGCGTGCCTTCCTCTTCCGAGCCGTCGACCTCGGAGGGAACAAAGAGTCCGTGCCAGTGCACCAATTCTGAGGCGTCAGTGTCGTTGATCACGTCGACTGTGACCGGCTTGTCTTCGCGCATACGCAAGACGGGTCCAGGCGAAGTGCCGTTGTATCCGATCGTGCTGATGAAGCGGCTGGGTGCGATTTCCAGAGCGACAGGTGCGATGCGGATGGTGAAGTCGGCTGGTGAATTTTCTTCCGATTTCGCCGTGTTGGAATTCTGCGACGGCATCGGAGGCATGGCGGCGCCCTGCAATCGCTCAGGCAGCCGCGCAGAGGCGATTCCGCCTGTCAATGCCGCCGCACCTCCGAGCTGCAGAAATTCCCTGCGCCTCACAATTCCCTCCGTTGTTCGCGCATTCCTAACGCTGACCGTAAATCGTCTCACTCCGGAATGAAAGTCACAAGCGATGCGAAAGTAACGCAAAAGGAGTTCTCGCGGCTCGGCTGTCATAGGCCGAGGGATCAGGTGGTGTCCTGGTTTCGCGAGCAAGCACGAAAAAGTGTGTCACTTTGTGGGTGCTGCTTTTCTTTGTTTTCAAGGAGTTACGTCGCAAATTACTTTGCATGGTGTGTCACTTAATTTCGCGCACTTTGAGTCGCCGGTGCCGAGCGGCAGGGCAGACAGAATAGCCGTAGTCCGGCAGGGAAATCCTTCCGGGCGCGCAATAATACCTGGCAAGGTGACGCTCGTAGGAGCACAGACAGGAGTGTCTGTGCCACGAAAGACCATTCAATTGTCAAAGAGCAATACGGCGCTCGTCGAGAGAGCCGGGGCGCACGGAGCGTCCGACCGATCTCCCAGACTCGACTGATCTCCCGAGCGCGCTCGATCTCCCGGGCTCCACTTGCCGTGGACACTGGGAGCCCTGTTCGCGTGGCCTCGGGAGCTCTGTCCAGGTCGAGACTGGGAGCCCTGTCATCGGGGCCAAAAACTGCCCCGACTAACGCTAATTTATTTTGGGATCGCTGTCTATTGTGGAAAGTACGCATGCCCGTAGGGAACAGAGCACACGAGAGTTACAGCGACGCTGGGGATCGGAGGGATTTTCTTCAGGGATGAGGCCCCCGCTCTCACTGGCTGTTATGTCGGAGCTCCCTCGGCTGCCTCCCTTCCTTCGTCAGGGCAGCCGGGACAGGTTCAGCTTCAAGCCCCTGAAAAGCGCCAAGTTGAGAAGCGCGATTCGAAATCAGGACACTACGAGAGATCGAGCCGAGTTGAAGACGATGATTGCGATCTGTTACGCTCGATGGCTCTGAGAGGTTGACCCGTTGAGATCTCTTTGGCGTGCTCCCGCGATTGTGTTCGTGCTGGGTTGCGCCGGTAGTGTGGTTGCCTTCCAGGGGCGAGGCTCGTTTTTCCCGCAGGGCTATTCCTACGATTCTTCGAACACCGATAGTAAGGCGCCATCGGAATTCTATTGGTCGCGTCTGAGGTACACCTCGAGAACCGATCAGTACAGTGGATTGGGCGGCGGCTACGGATATGGCGAAAGCTGGTCGCGCGATTATTACAAAGCGGATCGCCAGTTCCTGATGGCCCTGAAGCGGCTGACCCGGATTGAGGCGAGGCCGACCGAACAAGTGGTTGATCTCGACCACGACGACATTTTCAACTATCCCTGGATATACGCGGTGCAGGTGGCGAATTGGACGTTTACGGATGCGGAGGCCAAGCGCCTGCATGACTATTTGCTGAAGGGCGGGTTCCTGATGGTTGATGATTTTCACGGTACGGCCGATTGGGATCGCTTCATGGTCGGCATGCGGATGGTGTTCCCGGACCGGCCTGTCGAGGATCTGAAGGATGACGACGAAATTTTTCACGTTTTGTTCGACCTCAGTAAGCGCTTTCAGGTGCCGGGTGAGCAGTATGTATGGTCGGGGCGGACGTATGAGAAGGACGGGTACGTCCCGAAGTGGCGGGCGATTCGCGACGACAAAGGGCGCGTGATGGTGGCGATCTGCCACAACATGCATCTGGGCGACGCGTGGGAATGGGCCGACGATCCAAGATATCCGGAGAACTTCGCTTCCATGGCTTTTCGGGTGGGTCTCGACTACATCATGTATGGCATGACGCACTAAGCGGGCTAGGGACCGCGAACGGGGCTCGCGGTTGTGCGAAACATGTTCGAATTTTTCTTCAGGTATCCGGCGAGAGTTTTTTCTCAGGGCAACTTCGTGCTGCTCAGCGGGTGGCCGAGGTGGGCCCTGGGCCTATTGCTGCTAGGCGCGGCACTTGCGTTAGGCTGGCGGATCTATTCACGCGTCCGGCGGAATTCCGAAAATCTAAAATATTGGCAGGCGGCGGTGATCTGGCTGCTCGAGTCTGCCGTGGTGTGCCTGGTCCTGATTCTGTTATGGCAGCCCGCCATGGTAATTGCTGAATTGAAGCCGCGGCAGAACGTGATTGCCGTCGTGATCGACGATTCGCGCAGCATGAGCATAACTGAGGACGGTGTGAGCCGCGAACAACGAGCCAAGCAGGCGCTGCAAAACAATGTGCTGGCCGCGCTGCAGGCGAAGTTTCAGACCCGGCTGTACCGGCTCGACAGCCGGGTGAGTCGCGTGGGTGGCTTGCAGGAGATCGGCGATGCGGGCGCGTCAGCGACACACATCGGCAACGGCCTGAAGCAATTGTTGGACGAGACGAGCGATCTGCCGGTGGGCGCGGTGGTTTTGCTGACAGACGGTTCTGACAATTCCGGCGGAATTGACCGCGAAACGATCGCGGCGCTGCACAACCGGCACATTCCGGTCCACGCGGTCGGTTTCGGAGTCGAGACCGTTTCTCCGGACGTCGAAATAGACGACGCCGCGATCGCGCCGCGGGCGCTGGCAAATTCGCGGCTTTCGGCGGAGGTGACGTTTCACCAGCACGGGTACGACGGGCGAAAAGCGACCCTCGCGGTGCGCGATGGCGATCAATTGCTGGCGTCGCGCGAGATCACGTTTGCCGGCGGCGGCAAGATCCAATCGGAGGATTTGCTTTTCAACGCCGGCGCGGCTGCGGCGAAGTCGCTGCAATTCTCGATCGAACCTCAACCAGACGAGCGCAATCGCCTGAATAACAGTGTCACCCGTCCGGTGAACGTGGAATCATCGCAACGGCGGATCCTGTATGTGGAAGGCGAGCCACGATGGGAATACAAATTCATTCGCCGCGCTGAAGACGACGACAAAACGGTGCAGATCGTTTCGATGTTGCGCACCACTGAAAACAAGATTTATCGCCAGGGCATCAGTGACCCGAAAGAATTAGCGGACGGTTTTCCAACGCGCGCCGAGGATCTTTTCGGTTATTCGGGAATTATCATCGGGTCCGTCGAGGCGGGGTACTTCACGCCGGTACAGCAAGACCTGCTGCGCGAATTCGTGGATCGCCGCGGCGGCGGGTTGCTGTGGCTCGGCGGCCGTTCTTCGCTCGCGGACGGCGTCTGGGGCGGATCGAATCTTGCGGATCTGCTACCCGTCCTGCTGCCGGCGCACAAGAATACGTTTCATCGCGCCCCCGCCTACGCCGAACTCACATCGGTCGGAGCGGACAGTTTGATTTGCCGGCTAGCCGACGACCCCGACGCGAATGCGCAGCGCTGGAAGAAGCTTCCTTATCTGATGGACTACCAGGAAGCGGGCGATTCGAAGCCCGGCGCGGCGGTGCTGGCGGAGATGCGCGCGGGCGGACGCAAGTTTCCGATGCTGATCACGCAAAATTATGGACGGGGACGGACTGCGGTGCTGGCGACGTCGGGAACCTGGCGTTGGCAGATGAGCATGCCGCTGGGAGACACCAGCCACCAGATGTTCTGGCAGCAGCTACTTCGCTGGCTTGTGGCGGATACACCGGGGCATGTGGTGGCGTCCACGCCGAACCGGGTGCTGCTCGACGACGGTCACGTACAACTTTCCGCGGATGTACGGGACGATGAGTATCAGACGGCTCCGGATGCGAAGGTCGAAGCGCACGTGATCGGGCCGGGCGGAATTTCGGCGACAGTCGAGATGACTCCGGTTCCAGATACCCCCGGAAGTTTTCGGGCAGATTGGACCGCGGACAAGGCCGGGTCGTATGTCGCCGAGATTACGGCCGGACGGGCCGACGAAGAGCTGGGGCGGGATGTCGTCTCGTTTCTGCGCGCGGATAACGTGGCCGAAAATTTTCACACCGAGCAAAACCGCGAGTTGCTCGAAGGTCTCGCGAAGCAGACGGGCGGGCGCTATTGGCGACCGGCGGAGCTTGGGAAACTCGCCGAAGAGATCCCGTACTCCGAGGCGGGAATCACGATGCGAGAAACGAAGGAGCTCTGGAATCTGCCGATTATTTTTCTGGCAATTTTGCTCGCGCGGTCAACGGAGTGGCTGCTGAGGCGCCGCTGGGGGATCGTGTGACCGCGCGCCAAAGGATTGCTTTCGCTGCACTGCTTCTTTTCGCGGCCCTGCCTGCACGCGCAGGGACATTTTTCGTGATCGTTGCGGGCCTCGGCGGCGAGCCGGACTACGAGCAGCGCTTCACGGCCGCCGCGACGGACCTCGACCACATTCTGGGATCTTCGGGCGGCGAAACACACGTCTATACGCTCACGGGCGCGAACTCGACTCGTCAGCACATCGAAGACACGCTGGGCCAGGTCACCCGCTCGTCCAAGCCCGACGATGATTTCGTGTTGATTCTGATCGGCCACGGCACGTTCGACGGCGTCGAGTATAAATTCAATCTTCCTGGTCCCGATGTGTCGGCCGCCGAACTGGCGATCTGGTGCGATCGCATTCCGGCCAAGCGCCAGCTCATCGTGAATACCACAAGCGCCAGCGGCGGCTCGATCGCGGCCTTCGACCGGCCGGGCCGCGCCGTAATCGCAGCCACGAAGACCGGCACGGAGAAGAATGCCACGGTGTTCGTGCGTTACTGGGTCGAGGCGCTGCGCGACCCCGAATCAGACGTCAACAAAAACGACGCGATCAGCGCGATCGAAGCCTTCGACTATGCCTCCGCGAAAACGGCAGCTTTCTACGACTCTCAGAAGCGTCTCGCCACCGAACACGCCGTTTTCGAAGACACGGGCAAACATGAAGCGGTACGCACCGCCTCTACTGAAACCGGCGAAGGCCAGTTTCTCTCGAATTTCACGCTGCTGCGGCTCGGCAGCGCCCAAAAGGCATTCGCCGATCCCGCAAAACGCGAGCTGCTCACAAAGAAAGAACAATTGGAACAGAAAATAGACGCCCTCAAGTACCAGAAGGCCGCAATGGCTCCCGACGATTACAAGCAGCAACTGACCGAAACGCTGGTCGAGCTCGCTCACGTGCAGGAGGAAATAGACAAGTGAGCCGCGCGTTCAAAGCTTCGCTGCTGCTCTCGCTCTGTGTCGCGGCAGTGCCTGCGGGATACGCCGCGGACGCTGCGACGCCTGACGGATGCGCCGCCCTCCGCAAGCACGGAAAGGCGACAGAAGCACACGCCTGCTACGAAATGCTTTCGCAGCAGCACGATCCCTATCTTCGCGCCGAAGGTTTTTGGGGGCTCAAAATGTACCGGGACGCGAACGATCAGTTCCGCCTGGCCGTGTCGGAATCCGACGCCAACGCAATGTATCGGGTCCGCTGGGGCCGCCTGCTACACGAGCGATTCAACAACACCGACGCCGACAATCTCTTCAAAGAAGCGCTCCAGCGTGATCCCCAAAACGCGCAAGCCTATCTCGGCCTCGCGCTCGTTAGCGCGGACGGATTTGACAACGCAGCCATCCAGTGGGACGCGAAAGCGCTCGAGCTCGACCCGAAGCTCATCGAGGCACACGAGCTGATGGCTAGTCTCCTGCTTGAGGATTCCGATACTGCCGGAGCCGTGAAGGAAGCCGACGAAGCGATCGCCTTATCCGGCGACGCGCTAGACGCCATGGCGATTAACGCGACCGTCGAGGTGCTTTCGGATCGAATGCCCGACGCGTGGTTCGACAGGATTCGCGCCGTCAATCCGAAGTACGGCGAGGCCTACGCCTTGGTGGCGCATCACCTGGTGCTCAACCGGCGATATGAGGACGGCATCGCCTATTACCGCAACGCCGTCGAGCTCGATCCCGAGGATTGGTCCGCCCGCTCGCAACTGGGAATAAATCTGATGCGTCTCGGCCAGGAAGACGAACCGCGCCGTCAGCTGGAGATCTGCTACAACAACGGCTATCGGGACGCCGCGACGGTCAACAGCCTGCGCCTGCTCGACAGCTACAAGAATTTCGTCACTCACAAAGACGACACGCTGATTCTGAAGTTGCAGAACAAAGAAGCGGACTTGCTCCTCCCCTACTTCGAAACCGTAGCGAAGAAAGCGATGGTGACGTACGAGAACAAATACCAGTTCAAGCTGCCCGGTCCCGTGCAGGTGGAAGTCTATCCGGACCACGAAGACTTCGCGGTGCGCACGCTGGGCATGCCGGGCCTCGGCGCGCTCGGCGTCACGTTTGGCGAAGTGGTTGCCATGGACAGCCCGTCCGGCCGCAAGCCGGGCGATTTCAACTGGGCCAGCACGTTGTGGCACGAGATGAACCACGTGTACATCCTCACCATGACGAACCATCGCGTGCCGCGCTGGTTTGCCGAGGGACTCGCCGTCCACGAAGAAACGCAGGCGTCGCCTGAGTGGGGTGACCGCGTCACGCCCGATATTCTCGTCGCCATCCGCGACAAAAAGCTGCTGCCCGTATCGGATCTCGATCGCGGCTTTGTCCGGCCGCAGTACGAAGCGCAGGTGGTCGTCTCCTATTACGAGGCGGGACGCATTTGCGACTACATTCAGAGTCACTGGGGTGGCGACAAGCTGCTGGAGATGGTTCATTCCTTCGCCAAAGTCGGGACCACCGACGATGTGATCCAACAGGATCTCGGCATCACAACCGCCGATTTCGACAAGCAGTTTCTGGCATGGCTCGACGCCGACATCGGCAGGACGGCTGCAAACTTGGATCAATGGCGCAAGAGCATGAAAGATTTAGCGGAAGCGGCCAAAGAGCACCGCAACGACGACGTAATCGCACAAGGCCAGAAGACGATCAGCCTCTATCCCGACTACGTGTATGATGCCAGCCCCTACGAATTTCTGGCCGAAGCGTACGAGGCCAAAGGGAATAAAAAGGAAGCGACCGCGGTTCTAACGGATTATGAAAAGCGCGGCGGCCACGATCCGGACACGCTGAAGGAGCTCGCATCTCTCGAGAAGGAGCTGGGTAGTCCGGACGAGGCTGCGGCGACCCTAAATCGCATCAACGATATCTACCCCAGTGACGAGCAGCTCCACCGCCGTCTCGGAGATTTGTGGCTGGCCCAAAACAATTTCGCGGGGGCGATCCGAGAGTACTCCGCCGTGGTCGCGATGCATCCAATTGACATGACCTCGGCGCGTTTCAATTTAGCTCAAGCATATTTGGCGGCGGGCCAGGCGGATAAGGCAAAAGAGAACGTGCTTCTGGCTTTGGAGGCCGCGCCCGATTACCGTCCTGCGCAAAAGCTGCTCTTGCAGTTGGAAGCTGAAGACAGGGGGAAATGACCGATGGCCGCTCCGGCTGAAGCCAACATGGACTCTGTTGCGCTGCAAAAGCGCATCGAGCGCTTTCGCGCCGTCCGCGACGAAATCCTAGCGCAGGTTCGCCAGGTGATCGTCGGTCAGGATGAAGTACTCGACCAGATCATGATCGGCCTGTTTGTGGGCGGCCATTGCCTGATCACCGGGCTTCCCGGAACTGCGAAGACCTTGATGGTTCGCACGATTGCGCAAACGCTAGGCCTGGCTTTTCGCCGAATTCAATTCACGCCCGATTTGATGCCTTCCGATATCACGGGTACGGATATCATCGAAGAAGATCCCACCACGGGGCGGCGCACCTGGACATTCGTGCCCGGCCCCATCTTTGGCAACATCCTGCTGGCAGACGAAATCAATCGCACGCCCCCCAAAACGCAGTCCGCGCTGCTTGAGGCGATGCAGGAGCTCTCCTGCACCGTCCGCGGCAACCACTACAATCTACCTTTGCCCTTTTTCGTCTTGGCTACGCAGAACCCAATCGAGCTCGAAGGAACTTATCCACTGCCGGAAGCGCAGCTCGACCGCTTCCTCTTCAATACCGTGCTCGACTATCTGAGCGCGAAGGATGAAGTGAAAGTCGTTGACCTGACGACGACCACGCACATCCCCGAAGTGCGCGCCGTCACCAACAGCGAGGAAATCCTCGATTTTCAGAAGCTCGTTCGCATGGTGCCCGTCGCGGAGTCGCTCGCAGAGTACGCGGTGAGTCTCGTTCGAGCCACGCGTCCGAAAAATGCTGAGGCCCCGGATTTTGTGAAGAAGTACGTGAACTATGGGGGCAGCGTGCGCGCCGCGCAGTTCATCGTCTTGTCGGCGAAAGCTCGGGCGCTTTCGCGGAATCGTTACCATGTCGCGACGGAAGATATCGTCGCTTTAATGCTCCCCGTGCTGCGCCATCGCATTCTGCTCAATTTTCACGCCGAGTCCGAGCGGATTGATGCGGACGAAATTCTTCGCAGATTGATCGAACATGTACCTCCTCCAAAAGGGGCTTGATCGTGCAACGGTTTCTCGATCCTTCGGTACTGGCGGCGATTTCGGGGCTCGATCTTGTCGCCAAAACCGTTGTCGACGGTTTCGTCGCCGGACTTCACCGCTCGCCAGACTTCGGCTTCAGCCAGGAATTCGCCGAGTACCGCGCCTATTCCCCGGGCGATGATCTGCGCCACGTTGACTGGAACGTTTTTGCCCGCACGGAGCGCGCCTACCTGAAGAAATATCGGGGCGAAACCAACAGCCTTCTCACCGTGGTTCTCGACGCGAGCAATTCGATGAACTATGGCTCGCACAAAGTGACCAAGATTGACTATGCTCGCTTCGTAGCAGCATCTTTGTTCTATTTGGCGATTCACAATCAGCGCGACGCCGCAGGGCTGATCGTCTTTGATGACGAAGTGCGGAATTACATCCGCCCGTCCACGCGCCAGGGCCAGGTTAACCGCTTGCTGCATGGACTCGAGCTGGCCGAACCGCGCGCTCGTACCGATTTCGCCAAGCCGATCGCTCATTTTCAAGCATTCCTGCGGCGTCGTGGTCTCGTCCTGGTGATTTCCGATTTCCTTGAACCGCCGGAGACCGTGATCCGGACCCTCGAAACTCTGCGCTTCCACGGCAATGAAGTCGTGCTGTTCCACGTTCTCGATCCGCGCGAGATCCGCCTTGACCTGGACAAGCCCGTGATTCTCGTGGATCTTGAAACGCGCGATCACATGGAAGTCACGCCGGACTATGCGCGCGACAACTACCGGGCAAAGATGAAAGATCACATTGCGGCGCTGCGCCAGTCCGCCCACGCCGCCGGAATGGACTATCACCTGCTCGTCACGGACCGCCCGCTGGATGATGCACTCAGGGAATATCTTTCGATCCGGCAGGGGAAGAACTGATGGGGTTTCTCGCTCCGTGGTTCCTCGTAGGCGCAGCCCTGATTGGACTGCCACTTTACCTACATCTTCTTCGGCGCCATACGACCACGCCTCGCCCGTTCAGTTCGCTGATGTTTTTCGAGCGCCGCACGCAAAGCTCGATTCGGCACCGCAGGCTTCGCTATCTGCTCTTGCTCTCGTTGCGGCTCGCGATCCTGTTGCTGACCGTCCTTGCCTTTGCGAATCCTTACTTGAAACGCACGGCCGTATCCGCATCAGCGAACAACCAGCTCCTTCTTGTCGTGGACAATTCGTTCAGCATGCGCGTAGGCACGCGGCTGGCGGACGCCAGGCGCGAGGCGCTCTCGGTTCTGGCCTCGCGTAGCGGAGCGACCCCCGCGCAGGTGGCGGCGCTCGGCTCCCGGCTCCAGATTCTTACGCAACCGATCCAAGATTCCGCCACTCTGCGCGCCGCTGTGCAAAGCATTGAAGCAGGCGACTCGCGCTCCAATTTCGCGGAGCTTGCCCGGGCGGTCCGCTCGCTATCCGAAGGCACGCGCGCCCGCATCGAGCTTCACCTTTTCAGTGACATGCAGAAATCGTCTATGCCGGCAAGCTTTGCTGAGCTGGCTCTGCCACCCAACGTGATCCTCGTTCTGCATCCTGTCGCGAAAAGTGCGGAGCCGAACTGGACCGTTGAATCAGTGCGCGCGCCGGGCCGCGTTTGGGACACCAAGAAGGCGCGCGTCGAGGCGACCATCGCGGGGTATCAGACGCCGGCCGCGGCTCGTACCGTTTCGCTGATCGTCAACGGCAAGAAAATCGCAAGCCAGAACGTCGAAGTCCCCGCCGGAGGGCGAGTGAACGTGGAATTTCAGTCGCTCGACGTACCCTACGGCCTCAGCCGCTGTGAGATGCGGATTGACGGCGGCGACGCGCTGCCGGCCGATGACGCGTATCTCTTTTCCGTAGAGCGATCCGATCCGCAGCCCGTCTTGTTCGTGCATGAACCGGGGGACACGCGTTCTCCTTTGTATTTTGGAGCGGCGTTGGGTTCCACGGCGGAAGCGTCTTTTTCCTTTGAATCGCTCACGCCCGATCGCGCGGCTGGCGTTCCGCTTTCGAAATATGCATTCGTTGTGCTGGCGGACGTGGGTACCCCGTCGCCTCAATTCGAAAATGACCTGGTGCGCTACGTTCGCGGTGGTGGAGGCGTTCTGATCGCGGCCGGAACATCCACCGGGCATCGTTCGCGAATCCCCGTTTTCGGGGATAGCGTCGTCGCGACGCACGATTACTCGCGGGACGGGGCGCGATTCCTGGCAGTCGGCGAAACCGATGCGTCCCATCCGTCGCTCGCGAATAGCGAGCATTGGGCGAGCGCGAAGTTCTACTACGCGGTCGCCGTTGACCCTTCCAATTCGCACATCGTTGCCAGGCTCGCGGATGGAACACCCTTGTTGCTCGACAAGAAAATCGGCGAGGGCCACGCCCTGTTACTCGCTTCAGGACTAGACGGTCTGACGAACAATCTCCCCGTTCAACCGGTCTTCGTGCCATTCGTCAAACAGACGGCCCTGTATCTCTCCGGCACGGCGGATCGCACCGGCTCGCGAATCGCAGACTCTGACTTGGAGCTGCGCACATCCAAAGAGCAGGCCGTCAGCGTCGAGATTGTAGATCCGACTGGACACCGGCCACTTTCGCTGCAGGAGGCGACGACGGCCGAGTCGTTCCAGTTGACCAATAGCGGCTTCTATGACGTTCGGTTGGCGAACGGGCGTCGCGATCTAGTTGCCGTAAACCCGGACCGTCGCGAGTCGAATCTTGAGATTGTCCCCAACGACGATCTTTCGTTGTGGCGGGGAAACGGGGGTGCGGGCGCAGATACTCAGCCAACCGCAGCTGCCGTCCCTGAATCCGAGCCCGAGAAGCCTCGCAGTCTTTGGTGGTACGCTATGCTTTTGGTGCTGGTTGCCGGCATCGCCGAATCGGTGGTGGCGAGCCGCTACCTGGCTGTTCAGCGGGAAGAGCCATAGCCGGGCAATGACCGCGCGTCAACAGCTCGATACCTACCTCGCGCAATTGCAACGGCGTTTGCGCATCCGGGCGGCTCTGCGCGGCGCCACGATACTCGCGTCATCCGCGCTCGTCACGACCGTTGTGCTCGTTCTTATCGCGAACGCCCTGGCATTTTCTGGCGCGAGCATGAGCGGAGCGCGCGTCGTTTTGTTTCTCGTTATCGCGACCTGCGTCGCCTTCGGCTGTGTCCTTCCTTTGTTGCGATTAAACCTCCGGAGAAGCGCGTGGGAGGCCGAAGCCGCCGTCCCGGATTTCAAGCAACGCCTGGTCACTCTGGCCGAGCGCGCTCGCCAAGATGAAAGTAAGGACCAGGGTGCATTCGGCGAGCTGCTCGCCGCCGATACCTTGAAGATCGCTCAACATGCCGAAGTAACTCAAATCGTACCCAACAAGAAGCTAATGATCTCGCTCGGCACGGCGATCGCGTCACTATGCGTTTTGATCTGGATGATTGTTGCCGGCCCCGGTTTTCTCGGTTACGGCGCAGCGCTTCTGTGGGCCGGAAACGCTGGCGCCGCTCCGCTTTACGATCTGCGGATCACGCCGGGCGATGCCACCGTGCGTAGAAATTCCGATCAACTTATCAGCGTGCAGCTTCGCGGCTGGCAGACCAACTCCGTCCGCATCTTTGCGCGCTACGAAAGCACCTCGAAATGGGCCCCCCTTGCCATGCAGCCGCAGCCCGGTACGTCCAGTTTTCAGTTTCTGTTCGCCGGGCTCCCCGAGGGCGTCGAATACTACGTCGAAGCCGGGCCGTTGCATTCACGCCATTTCCATATTCGCGTCACGGACGTTCCCACCGTGAAACAGATTCGCGTCACCTACCATTTCCCGGCGTGGACCGGCATTGCTGCTTCCACCGACGACCATGGCGGCGATCTCCACGCGATCGAAGGCACCGACGCCGATCTGGAAATCACCACGGATCATCCGATCACCAACGGGGTCCTGGTGCTCGACGACGACCGGCAGATACCGCTCTCCGGCGGCACCGGCAATTCCTATCGCGGCACGATTCATCTTGAAAAAGACGGCTCCTATCACCTCGCGACGATCGATCAAGGCCAGCCCGTTCGCGTTTCCGAGGACTATTTCATCAACGCCACCAAGGCCGATGCGCCCGACGTCGTGATTTCGCGGCCCGCCGGCGACTATCGCGCCAGCCCGATCGAAGAAGTGACCATCGAGGCGAAAGCGGACGATCCGTTCGGCCTTCGCGATTTCACGTTGCACTACTCTGTGAACGGCGGCGCCGATAAAACCGTCGACCTGCTCGGGCAGAGCGGTCAGAAAATGGCGGATGGGACGACCGTGATCCGGCTGGAGGATTTCAAGGCCGTGCCGGGCGACATCGTCAGCCTCTACGCCACCGCAAAAGACGCGCACGCCGATTCGCGAACTGACATGTTCTTCATTCAGGCCGAGCCTTTCGAGCGCGAGTATTCGCAATCGCAGCAAGCCGGCGGAGGAGCAGGCGGCGGCTCCGGCAATGCCCCTGACGAGATTTCGCAGCGGCAAAAAGAAATCATCGGCGCCACGTGGAAACAATTAGGTGATAAAGGCGCACCTGCCGAAAGCGCCGCGCAGAACGCCAAGTTCCTGTCCGGAGTTCAGGCCAAGCTGCACGATCAGGCTGTCTCGCTCGCAAATCGCCTGCAGATGCGGGGGCTCGACGGAGGTAACGACGAATTCAACGCCTTCCAGAGGGATATGAACGCCGCAGCGGACGCCATGACGCCAGCGGCGGACACGCTCCGTGGACAGAAGTGGAAGGATGCCATCCCACACGAACAGCAGGCGCTTCAGTATCTCCTGCGCGCCGAAGCGACTTTCCGCCAGATTCAAGTGGCGTTTGGCAGCGCCGGCGGAGCCAATGGCGGAGCCGGTGGAAGCGCAGGACGCGACCTCGCCAGCCTGTTCGATCTCGAGCTCGACACGCAAAAAAACCAGTACGAGACCGCGCAAACAGGAAACTCGGCCGGCCAGCAAAGTCAGGATGTTGATGAAGCGCTTCGAAAGCTAGATGAGCTTGCTCGCCGTGAGGAACAACTCGCTTCGCAGAACAACGCCAATTTGCCCGACCAGCGTTGGCAGCAGGAAATGCTGCGCCGCGAAGCGGAGGAGTTGCAACGCCAGATCGAGCAGCTTACGCGCAACGGCCAATCGGCGTCGAATTCGGCGAACGGGGAGCCGTCGGGACAATCGTCCGCGAGCGGAGGCTCGTCTTCCGATCCGCGCGTACAGCAGGCGCTGAACCAGCTGCGCCAGGCCAACGACGATATGCGTCGCGCCAACTCGCAGGCGCAACAAGGTTCGGGGCAAGGTCAGGCGGACGCGCGGCGCGCAGCGGAACGCCTGCGCGAGGCCACCACTCTTCTCGGAGGCACGCAGCGCCAGCAGAATTCCGGTCGCCTCGACTCGCTGGCTCAGGAGGCGAACCGCCTCGCGAACGAGCAGCGCAGCCAGTCGGATCGTGTCCGCGATCTGGCGTCGCGCGCCAACAACGGCGATGGGAATGGCGAGTCCACTTACAACGCGGTTCAGTCGCTTGCGGAAGACCGCCAGCACCTGGCAGACGATCTGGCTCGCCTCGAAACGCAAATGCGAAATGCGGCGCGCGATCTCGCTTCGGGCGACCACTCCGCGGCTTCGAAGCTCCGCGACGCTCTGCGCCAGGCGGATCAATCGAATCTCGATAGCCGCGTGCAGCGCAGCGCGGACATGCTGCGCCGCGGGGTGGATCCGGACCGGAACGGCAGCGAGGCGCAAATCGCGTCCGATCTTGACCAGCTCGGGCAGCAAACCCGCGAGGCTCAGCAGGTGCTCGGCAATGGTGGCGGCCAGGCGGGCGATTCGCTGGACGCGCTCGACCAGGTACAGCGGCTACGCGATCGTCTGGAGGCGATGAATCGCAACCCGAACGAACAGAATGCTCGCGGCGGTTCGCAATCCGGTCCCGGCAATCGCGATGGAGCGGCCGGACAATTCGTGAATCCCGGCGGCGGTCCCAACGGCGGTCCGGTTTACGGCGGCATGAACACAGGCAACAATATCTACAATTCCGGCCAGTTGCCGTCGCCTCCGAACGGGTATGCCAATCCGGTTCCCGAGCCGGCATATCGCGACAGCATGGCTGAGCTCGATCAACTTCGCCAGTCGCTGAAGGACGATCCCGAATCGCAGCGCCAAGTGCAGGACCTGATTCGTGAAATGCAGCGCCTTGATCCCAGCCGTTTCCCGGGAAATCCCGCGATGGTCGAGGAGCTTTACAACCGCGTGCTGGGAGACGTGGACAAACTCGAACTTCAGTTGCAGCGCGCTTCAGACGCCAAACAGTCCGGTCAGGTGCGCAATGCCGAATCTCAGCCCGTGCCGCCCGGATACGAGGACGCCGTGGCCGACTATTTCCGGCGCCTGAGCAAAACGCCGTAGATCAGTAATGCGCGAAGGCTTTCTGCGTGCGGCTCCAAATCCGCGGGCGTCGAAGCCGTTGATTCAATCAGCGAATCGGCCGCTGGCGCGGATCCGGCCACAGCTTCGACGGAGCGCGAAAAGCGCAAGCAACCCCGCGCAGAGCAGTAGCCAAGTTCCCGGCTCAGGGGCGACAATAGAAGGGCTAGTCACATTGACGGTGAAATACACATCGTCTTCAACTGGCATATCGCTCCCGTCCGAAAGGGGGAAATCACCAAAGAAGCTGAAAACGTCCGAGTTGTCTGTCCCGTAGGTTCCCGGCGCCGCTGCGGGGTCAATGATGATCCGAAAGAATTCAAAGCTGTCGCTTGCGCCGCCGGCAAGAGTGAAGGGGGCGTTGTTCAGGAACTCGTCGTTAATGCTAAGCGGAGCCGAGACGCTCGTGTTGTCCGAGTCGAGATTCAGGGTGTCTGGCCCTGAGTTCGCAATAGTGCCCGTGACGTCGACTGTCGCCCCCGGAGCGCCTGAGATCGGCGAAAACGTTATCGTCACCGCGTCGTCGGCTCGAGCCGCCCAAGAAGCCAGAAACAGCGCCGCAACTACTGCCGCAATACGAAGGACTCTTGCATTCATTTGAAACTCCTTTGAACCTCTTATTATCATGGTGAACTTGCTGGCAGCGTGACCCGGAAGCTGCCAGTCCAACTGCCTTTCAACGTGCTCCCGCCCGATTGCAATGCCGAATACGTGCCACTGACCGTGAGGACAACGTGTGCGCCGGGAACACCTGCGTTGGAGGGGAAATCCAACGTGACGACGGAGGAGCCGTAGGCCGGCAACGAGATAGCAGAAATCGGAATCGAGCTAGATGAGATGCCGTTAATCGCAGCACTGGTCACTTGAACGGTGCTGGCGAGGTTGCCAGCATTCGACAATGAGACCGTCACAACATATTGTTGTTGGCCGCTAGTCGTCGCATTCAGACTCATGGTGCCGACCCGCGAGCCGATGGTTGGCGGAGCCACGCCAACAACGAGCGGGGCGGGACTGGATGTGCTCGGCGCGAAGTAAGCGCTGCCTTCGTATGCAGCCGTAAAGCTGTGGCTGCCGCCGGTTACGGGCGACACAGTGAAGCTTGCGGCCCCTGAGGAGTTCAGTGGCGCCGTGCCCAAATGAGTCGTGCCGTCATAGAATGCCACCATGCCCGCCGGAGTGCCCGAACCTGAGCTCACTTGCGCGCTCAGTGTCACAGACTCAGTCGCACCGGATCCCGTCGTCGCCAGCGTCAGAGTAGTGACGGATGCCACAGGCTGGGCCGTGACGGTAGCGATGGTGAGGAACTCCTGGGTGGTCATCAACGTCGGGTTGCTTACCGTTACCGTGGCTGTGTTGATGTAAGTCCCCGCGCCCGCCGCTCCTCCCGCCACATGCAGGCTGGCATTCCCTCCCGCTTCCAGTGAGCCGAACGAGCACGTCAATGTCTGGCTACCCGCTGCGCCCGCCACACCGCAACTTCCCGGCCCGCTGTACGGACTCAGCGTCCACGTCACTCCCGCCGGTAGCGGATCGTTCAGCGTCACGTTGCTCTCCACGCCCGGCCCCGCATTGCTCACCGCGATGGTGAACCCGATCGGTTGTCCGGCATTGACCGTCGCCGCATCCGGCGTGCTCGTCACCGTCAACTGCCCGGCCGTGTTGGGCGGGAAGGCTATCACTACGTCGGTCAACTGCTTCGTCTTCGCCCCAATCACCGGGTCCACCGGTTCGCCCAGATTGACGAACGTGGTGACGTCGAATTCAAACTGGCAGGCATAGTTCTGCGCCACTCCGTTGATGGTCATCGGCTGCGTGCAGACGCTGCCCACCGCCGTTCCGGCCGCCTGCTGCCCGTCCGGATCGTCGTAGAACTGCGGCTGGCTGCCCGTCCAGTACGGACCCGGCGGCACGAACGTGCTGTTGTTATACCCGATCTGCCAATTCACCGGTCCGGTGTAGGAACTCGGATCCGGCTCGGTCCCCGGTTGCGTCCCCTGCAGAAACACTTCGTAGTGCACGCAGTTCCCGTTGGCGTAGGGATAGCACAGCGGAACAATGGTGTTTCCGTTGGCGTCGGTGCCGTAGTTGAAGAAGGTCGCGAACCGGCAGTCGAAATCATTCAAGACCGTGTTACCCACCTCGCACAGCCCGTCGAACTGCGAGGGAGGAACTTCGACCGCCAGGGTGGTCAAGGTGAAGCCCTGGTTGACTTGAGGGAAGGAGAGCTGCATCGAGTGCGCGTTGGCATCGGTGCAGGGATTGGCCGGAGTGGGATTGGGGTTATTGGGGCAATCGAAAACGGCCTGCTGGGTGACGTTGGTTCCGGGAGTGAAGGGCAGAGTCACCGATGCCGGCGGCGGAAGGAAGTTGGCCGTGGCATTCATCGAAGCAGTCATGGTGAGGCTGCAGGTCAGTGTGGTGCCCGATGACGAGCAGGCCCCGCCCCAACCGCCGAATGTGGTCGGTGCGCTGAAGGTGGCGGTCAAGATAACCAGCGTGCCGCTGGGATAGCTGCCCGAGCACGAGCCGGTGACCAGGCCGCTGGCTTCACTGCAACTGATCTGGCCCTTGTTGTCCGTCACCATTCCTGTCCCCGTCCCCATCTCCGTCAGCGAGAGCGTATAGTTGCTCACCAACGCATTGACGGTGAGGGAGGTGGAGGAATCGGAAACGGCGGTGAGATTTGCGTCTCCTGCATAACTGTAGGTGATTGTGTAGGGCGTCGCGGATGCTGGAATCGTCGCCGTCGGAAACGCCAGCAAGAACGCGCCGCTCGGCCCAACTGGCGCCGTGTGCGTCGCGCCGTTGATCGTCACCGATATCGTCTCGCTTGTCGCCGGATACACCGGTCCCGGCCCAGCGATCACCCCTGACAAGTTGATCGAGCCTGTGCCCGCAGTGATCGTCTGCGATACGGTCAGCGAGCTGAACCCGGAACTCACAGGCTGCACGGTGATGGTGGCGATGGTGAGGAACTCCTGAGTGGTCATCAACGTCGGGTTGCTTACCGTTACCGTGGCTGTGTTGATGTAAGTCCCTGCGCCCGCCGCTCCTCCCGCCACATGCAGGCTGGCATTCCCTCCCGCTTCCAGTGAGCCGAACGAGCACGTCAATGTCTGGCTACCCGCTGCGCCCGCCACACCGCAACTTCCCGGCCCGCTGTACGGACTCAGCGTCCACGTCACTCCCGCCGGTAGCGGATCGTTCAGCGTCACGTTGCTCTCCACGCCCGGCCCCGCATTGCTCACCGCGATGGTGAACCCGATCGGTTGTCCGGCATTGACCGTCGCAGCATCCGGCGTGCTCGTCACCGTCAACTGCCCGGCCGTGTTGGGCGGGAAGGCTATCACTACGTCGGTCAACTGCTTCGTCTTCGCCCCAATCACCGGGTCCACCGGTTCGCCCAGATTGACGAACGTGGTGACGTCGAATTCAAACTGGCAGGCATAGTTCTGCGCCACTCCGTTGATGGTCATCGGCTGCGTGCACACGCTGCCCACCGCCGTTCCGGCCGCCTGCTGCCCGTCCGGATCGTCGTAGAACTGTGGCTGGCTGCCCGTCCAGTACGGACCCGGCGGCACGAACGTGCTGTTGTTGTACCCGATCTGCCAATTCACCGGCCCCGTGTAGGAACTCGGATCCGGCTCGGTCCCCGGTTGCGTCCCCTGCAGAAACACTTCGTAGTGCACGCAGTTCCCGTTGGCGTAGGGATAGCATAGCGGAACGATGGTGTTCCCGTTGGCGTCGGTGCCGTAGTTGAAGAAGGTCGCGAACCGGCAGTCGAAATCATTCAAGACCGTGTTACCCACCTCGCACAGCCCGTCGAACTGCGAGGGAGGAACTTCGACCGCTAGGGTGGTCAAGGTGAAGCCCTGGTTGACTTGAGGGAAGGAGAGCTGCATCGAGTGCGCGTTGGCATCGGTGCAGGGATTGGCCGGAGTGGGATTGGGGTTATTGGGACAATCGAAAACGGCCTGCTGGGTGACATTGGTTCCGGGAGTGAAGGGCAGAGTCACCGATGCCGGCGGCGGAAGGAAGTTGGCCGTGGCATTCATCGAAGCAGTCATGGTGAGGCTGCAGGTCATTGTGGTGCCTGACGATGAGCACGCCCCGCCCCAACCGCCGAATGTGGTCGGCGCCGTGGCATTCTCGTTCAGCACTACCACTGTTCCGCTGGCGTAGCTGGCCGAACACGTTCCCGTCACGAGCCCATTCGCCTCGCTACAGCTGATCGTGCCGGGGGCGCCACTATTGTCCGCGACGCTTCCGGTTCCCGTCCCGAGTTCCGTCAGCGTCAGCGTGAACATCGGCGGAGGAGGAGCCGGAGCGAAGGCAGCGCCGACGCTTTGACCGTTCATTGTGACGGTCACCGAGCAGGGCGTTGTTCCAGAGCATGGCCCGCTCCAGCCGCTGAATAGGCTGCCCGAGCTTGCGCTTCCAGCCAGCATCACGACGGTCCCGCTTGAATACGATCCTGAGCACGAGCCAGTGACAACTCCACTGGTAATGACGCAATCAATCTGGCCCGTACCGTCGGTCACTTTACCGCTACCCGAACCTGATTCCATGACCGAAAAGGTGAACGTCTGAGGGCTAGCGGTGAAGGTCACGCTTTCCGATTGATTGGCGTTCATCGTAACGCCGCAGGTTCCGGTTCCGGCACACGTGCCCCAGGAAGCGAAGGTGCTGCCGGAATTCGCAATTGCCGTGAGGGTGACAACTGTTCCACTCGAATAGGAAGCCGAACATGAGCCGGTGAGAACACCAGCGGTGTCAACGCAAACGATATCTCCCAGGTTGTCAGTAATTGTGCCGCTGCCGTTTCCGGCGCCAAGGATCGTCAGCACCGGGCCGCTGACTACGGGTGTTGATGACGTCGCTGTGTTGTTGGCTCCGTTGAGGTCGGGAGTCGTGGAAGTTACGGTGACGTTGTTCAGGAGGGTTCCAGCCAGTGTCGGAAGGACGACGATTGTAACGGTTGCGCTCTGACCACTGGGCATAGTGCCGAGCACACACGTGTCAACATTCGTGCCTGAGCACGAGCCCAACGAAGTGCTCGAGGATTCGACCTCAACGTCGAACGAGAAGACATCGGTCAGCACGACGTTGGCGGCACTTGCAGGACCGTTGTTCTTCACCGTGATCGTGTAGGTAATTGGTGAATCAGGGGACGCTGGGGACGGCGAAGCAGTCATGGACACCGAGACATCGGCGGCGCCTGGCTGTGGCTGGCCCAGGACGGCGATTCCTCCGATCACGAAGCCGCCGGTCGTGCCGGAGACGCCCGTGCTGATCGTGTTAAGGATGGTGCCGTCCGAGATCCGGACCTGATACACATTGCCATTGGCGACGTTGATCGTCCAGAACGAGAGGCCGTCGGGATTGAGGGCGAGCGCGTAGAAGATGCCGGTTCCCCCAGGCGTGTAGATTTGAAGGATCGTACCCGTTGCACTCAGGCGCACGACGTGCGCAACATCGGCGAGAAGCACGCTGCCATCGCTAAGTCCGCGCACCTGGTAGGCAGAGTTGGCAGGAAGGCCATCCACAACGTCGGGGTTCTGATGGTTGTTCAAAATGTCGAAGTTGCCTACAGTGGTGCCCGATGTCGTGTAGAGGACGCTTGCGTTGTCACTCAGCACGTCGAAGAACAGGTTTCCTCCCGACCCGTCATAAGCCGGGTAGAACGTGGCTGTAGGCGAACCATTCTGCTCGCCGGCGAACTCCAGTAATGTCAAGTTCACACCGTTGGATTCGCCAACAAAGACGTTGTTCGAGGCATCAACAAGAACGTCGCTGGGAGTGCTGCTCGGGTAGCTGCCGAATGTTGTAGGACCCACGCCATCGTTTCCGAAAAACTCGACCGTTCCGTTCTCGAGGATGGAGGCGTTGCCATTCGCGGCGTAAAGATTGCCGGCCTGATCGAAGTTCATTCCGTAAATCTCGCCGCTCAAGCTTCCGGAGCTGAGAACTTGAGCCAACGCGCCATTGGGGTTATAGACGAAAATCATTCCTTTCGACGAACCGACAAACACTTGTCCCGGCGCAAAAGCTTGCGGGGGGCCGCTGAAGACGGCGACGACTTGGGGCGCCGTAAACACGCTAGCTTCCGGCAGATAATACTGGCAAGGTCCGAACGCGCCATTGAGTCCCTGCCCAGAGCACCCTTGCCACCATCCGGCGAATGACGAATTGCCAGTCGGCGTCGCGGTCAGCGTCACGTACGTGGTCCCGACAGCGAAACTTGAAAATGTGCAGGCGCCGCTCAGCGTACCGTTTGTTACGGTGCAGTTGATTCCGGCTGGGCTGCTGGTAATCGTTCCGCTGCCATTCCCGACTCCTGCGACGGTCAGCGCGGGCGGCGGCGCTGTGTTTGTGTTGAACGTCGCCACGACGTTCAGCGCCTGGCTCATAGTCACCGTGCAGACACCCGTACCAGGGCACGTTGTGGCTGAGCCATTGACGGTCCACCCGCTGAATACCGAACTTGCGGCCGTGGACTCAGCGGCAAGCGTCACTTGCTGATTGAGTGCGAGGGTTGCGCTACAGGTAGTCGGGCATTGAATCGTTCCTCCGCTGGAACCCAGCTCTCCGACAGTCTGTACGGTCTCTACTGTCCCGCTTCCGGTCCCGGCCAACGTAACGGTAAGGGTTTCACTGGACGAAGCCACCGTGCCCGAAACCGGGAAGCTAAAGGATGGATTGGCCGGGTCGTTGGTGGAGAACGTGAAATTGCCGCTGACGGGCCCCGGCGCGGCGCCTGACCCAGGCGCGAACTGAATCTCTATGAGGCACTGTTTATTAGCGCCCGGGGTGAGGGTGAAAGAAGATGTTCCCGTGTTGCTGGCGGAGCAATCCTGGAAATTGAATACAAAACCAGACGGGAGATCGATGTTCGAGATTACGAGATCGTCGAGACCGCTATTCGTAATCTCCACGTAGCCGAAGTTAAGCGGCGTCTCTCCAGGCAGCAGCGTTCCGAATGAGCTAGGCAAGGATGATGAGTCGACAACCGCACCCGGCAAGAGGTTCACGCTGCGGACGCGATTGTTGCCCTCATCGGCGATGTACAGGTTTTCTTTTCCATCTACCGCGACGCCAAAATTCGACATCAAAGCCTGCGTGGAAGGTCCGCCATCTCCGGAGAAGCCGCCGTCGAGATTTGCGACGTCCCCAGCGACGGTTGTTACCGACTGGTCAATAGCATCGATTCGCCGGACGACATTGTCGTACCCGCCTCCCACAAATAGATTCCCCCGTGTATCTACCGCGACCTCATAGGGGTTCTCCATGCTGGCTGACAGCGCAGAGCCGTTATCTCCGCCAAACGTCGGCAAGCCGTTGAACGCGTAAGTTGTGATGTTGTGTTCGGTGGTGTTGTCAATCTTGCGGATGACGTTGTTCACGAGGTCGGCAACGTATAAGTTATTCTGCGAATCGAAGGCCAAACCGTAAGGATAATTTAGCGCCGCGGAGGTTGCCGGGCCGCCATCGCCCGTATAACCCGAAGTTCCGGTTCCGGCGTAATTGGTTATCACTCCGGTGGAAATGTTGATTCGGCGAATGCGATTCAGACCGGCGTCGCTGATGTAGACGTTTCCCTGCGAGTCCGTGGCCAGACCAGTAATGTTCCTGAATGTGGCGCTGGCAGCGGAACCACCGTCCCCGCAGGTTGGAGTCACGGCCGGATTGCAGGTCGCTCCTGTGCCCGCAATGGTGGTGATCGTCTTGGTGACTGCATCCACGCGGCGCACCCACAGCCTGAAATCCCCTACGAACAAGTTACCCGAAGCGTCGAGCGCCTCCGCGAAGGGCGCGAAGAACGTCGCTGTGGCTGCCGGACCGTTGTCTCCGTTGCCGGGACCTTCGTTAACCCCCTCGACACCGTTGCCGGCATACTCCCCGAAAGTTTTCGAAGTGGCATCGAAGCGGTTGACGCTATTCCCATCGAGCACGTACAGGTTTCCGGAACCATCGCTGACGATGGTGTACGGACCGGCAAGAATTGCGCCCGTACCAGGCCCGCCCAAGCCGCCTGAGCCGCCGCCGGCGAAGGTCGAGACGATGGAAGTCGGCGCGGGTGAAACAGCGCGCACGGTGCTGGTTCCGTTATCGACGATAAAGAGATTTCCCGCGCCATCGAACGACACGCCAATGGGGCGGTTCAGCGAAGCGCTGGTCGGAGCGCCGCCGTCGCCACAACCGCTTGTGTAGCTGAGGCACGACGCGTCGTCACCGACGGCGGTGGTGATGATGTGGCTCGCTGTCGTATCAACCTTGCGAACATGCCCATTAAAAGTGTCGGCGATAAATAGATCGCCCGTGCTGTCGAGGGCAACTCCCATCGGCGTGTTCAAGCCAGCCGAGCCGGCCGGCCCGCCGTCTCCGGAGAAGGTGAAGGGGTGGCTGGGACTGCCGGCGTATGTGGTGATGATGTGACTAGCGGAAGTGTCAACGACTCGAATGACCGAGTCGCCCGCATCCGCGATATAGAGGTTGCCCGCCGAGTCCACGGCAACGCCGCCGATAGCATAATAAAAGTTCAGTTCTGCACTCGTGGCGGGACCGCCGTCGCCATTGGCAGTTCCGGGAGTCCCTGTTGTGCCATTGCCGGCATAGGTGGTGATGATATGGCTGGCGGTGTTATCCACCATGCGGACGACTTCGTTCGCCCCATCAACGATGAAAAGATTGTTATTGTGATCGAAGGCCAAGCCAGTCGGCTGGTTCAGTAAAGCGCTCGTCGCAGGTCCACTATCGCCGCTATAGCCTCCGAAGAACCCGACGCCATTGTATTGGTTACCGGACCCGGCGTAGGTTGTGATCACTCCGGTGGTGGAATCAACGCGCCGAATTCGGTTGTTATATTCGTCGGCGATGTAGAGATTGCCTCCGCTATCAAGAGCCAGACCCTCCGGCGCGTCCAATTGAGCGGCGGTCGCGGCACCACCGTCGCCCGAAAAACCTGCTGTCCCGGTTCCGGCGTAAACAGACAGTTGCCCCTGGCCGTTGATCTTATAGATAGCGTTAAGTGTGAAAGATGAAATATAGACGTTGTTTTGGCTGTCCCTGACGACGCTGAAAGGATACCCGAGAAAGGCAGCGGTGGGCGAAGTTGGCTGAGTACCGCCGCCGACGATCGTATTGATCGTGTTGGGAGTCTGCGCCTTCGCCGGAATGCAGCAGAGAACGTAGAGGACCACGAGCAGCGATATCCGTCGCGTTCTGAGACTCGTCATTTCGGCTCGCCCGTCTGCTAGCAGCCTAGATTTTCCGTGCAAACTTCGCATTGGATGGCGTGACCCCAAAATGGAGGTCGCTTAAACTAACCCTTCACAAATGCAAACTCTTGCACATACTTGGAACCGGCAGGTCCAACGGCATCCGTCGGTGTCCGCATGCTGCGCACGTGCTATTGGCTAAGAAAGACTTACACTCCTGCCAAATGGTCTAAACCCCAGAAATCCCCTGCGGTGCCCTGGTTGCTGCAATCCATAAACCATAACGACGTCCAAAGATAAAGGGGCGAGCTGTTAAAGAGAGGAAGCCGCCCGCAGACGGGTTTGTTGGGGCCCTGTAAGCACAGACAGGCTTGATTTATCGATGGGGAAGCCTTAACGTCACTTCTTCGCTCGCCTAAGGCGCGTGGATCCCAACATGATGGAATGCCCGCATTGCCATTCCAGCAATCTCCCTACAGCGGTTCGTTGCGCCAAGTGCGATACCCCCTTCGACTTGGACGGCGCGACGATGGCCGTCACCGCGGCTGCCGTCATGACCCCGCCGACCGCGGAAGCTTTTGCCAAGGGATGGTCCGTGCCGTCTGCAGCCGGACCCAGCGGCGGCTCTCTTTCGCCCGGCACGTTGCTCGGCACCCGCTACGAGATCGTGCAACTGCTCGGGCAGGGCGGGATGGGAGCCGTTTACAAAGCCACGGACCTGGAACTCGATCGAATCGTCGCCCTGAAAGTAATTCGACCCGAGCTGGCGGTTCATCCCGATATTCTCCAGCGTTTCAAGCAAGAGCTGATTCTGGCCCGCCAGATTACGCACCGCAACGTCATTCGCATTTTCGACTTGAGCGAAGCGAACGGAATCAAATTCATCACCATGGAATTTATCGAGGGACAGGATCTGAAATCCCTCGTGAATGAGAAAGGCCGGCTCAGTTTCGATGAGTCGGTTCGAATTTCCGAACAGGCTTGTCTGGCGCTCGAAGCCGCGCACAGCGAAGGCGTGGTGCATCGCGACCTGAAGCCGCAAAACATCATGCTCGACAGGCACGGCAGAGTCGCGGTGATGGACTTCGGAATCGCGCGGTCGATCGAAGCGGGAGGAATGACTCAAACAGGCGCGCTCGTGGGTACTCCCGATTACATGTCTCCCGAGCAGGTCATGGGAGAGCATGTGGATGTCCGCTCGGACCTGTTTACTCTCGGCGTAATTCTCTACGAATTGCTGACGGGTTCGATGCCATACAAGGCCGAGACCACGCAGGCCGCCATGTTCAAGCGGACGCGCGAGGTACCGAAGCCGGCAAAGGAGATGGACCCGAAAATCCCGCCGCTTCTGAGCGACGTCGTGGTCAAGTGTCTGCAGATCAATCCAACGCTGCGCTATCAGACTGCTCGCGAAATCTTGGAAGATCTCGAAGCTTGGCGCGGCGGTGCAACCCGTGGCAGCGCGACAGCCGTAGCTCGCCGCCGCGCGGCGCCTTCTCCGGCGTTCACGAAATGGGCCTCTGTGGCCCTCAGCGTGGCTGTCCTGCTGATGGCCGGATGGTTCGTTCGGGAGCGATTTTTCTCTTCTCAGACGTCTCCATCGGCGTCGTCAGCGCCGGCCGTCTCCCTGGCGATCCTGCCTTTCCGAAACGAATCTGGCGATTCGGCCCTGGATTGGCTGGGCACCAGCGTTGCCGAAACTCTGTCAACCGACGTGGGCCAATCGTCCCACTTGCGGGTCGTTTCTTCCGAACGCGTCAGCCAAATTTTTAGCGACCTTCGGCTTTCGTCCGATACATCTTTCGATCCGCCGACTATCCAGCGCCTCGCGGACTTCAGCAATGCCGACAACGTCGTCTGGGGTCACTTCGCGCGCTTCGGCGACCAAATTCGAATTGACGCCACTGTGCAGGACATCAAACACGGCCGCTCCACAGCTCTTACGGAATCAGCGACAGAAAACAACATACTCAGCGCGATCGATCGGATGGCGGGCGATATTCGATCGAATCTCGCGCTTTCGACCAGCATCGTCAAGGAGCTCGAGGGACAATCCTTCAAGCCCTCTACGAGTTCCATTCCGGCCTTGCGCGACTATAACCAGGGGCTGCAGCTAATGCGGAAAGGAAATTATCTGGACGCCGCCCCGCGCTTCCAGGCCTCCACGCAAGAAGACCCCAACTTTGCGCTGGCCTATTCCGAGTTGGGCCGAACCTACGCTCACCTGGGACAGGACAACGAAGCCGAGCAAGCCTCGCGAAAAGCCGTCGAGCTGAGCGATCCGCTCCCGGCGCAGGAGAAGTACCTGATTCAAGCGGGCCACTACCAGATTCTGCGCGATTACCCCAAGGCCATCGAAGCGTACGAAAATCTGGCCAAAGTATCACCCAGTAATACCGACGTGCTGTTCGACCTCGGCCAGCTCTACGAACATTCCGGCCAGTACGATAAGGCCCGCGACGAATTGTCGAAAGTTCTCACTCTTGATCCCAAGTACGCACCCGCCCTCCTCGAAATCGGCCGCGTCGAGATCAACAGCGGAAACGCGCAGAAGGGTCTCGAGTACCTGACGCGCGCCCAACCGATGGCAATTGAATCCGGGAACGACGAACAGAGATCGGACATCCTTCAGGCGACAGGCGGCGCGTATGAGGAATTGAACAAGCATGAGGACGCCATCCGCAATTATCAGGATTCGCTGGAAATCAGACGCAGGCTCGGACTCAAGAAGGGAATCGCCGATAGCTTGCAGGCCATGGCTTCGTCCCAGGCGGCGCTGGGCCAGCAAGACCAGGCCCTCAGGAATTACACCGCGGCGCTGGATCTGCGCCGCCAAATCGGCGATCGGGCTGGCACCGCCGACGCGCTCAACGACCTGGCGCAGTTCGATAGCGACCGCGGACAGTACGATCAGGCACTGAAACTCTTCAAAGAATCGCTGCAGGATGAAATAGACGCCGGCAACGAAAATAATCAGGCGCTCGTTTTAAACAATATCGGCAATACCTACTCTTTCAAAGCCGATTACCAAAACGCGCGCACGTATTACGAACAAGCGCTCCAGGTTCGAGAGAAGCTGAAAGTGTCCAGCGATATCGCCGATACGCTTCACAATCTTGCGGAGACGCTGGGCAACATGGCGCAATATGACCAGGCGCTTCAGTATTACGTGCGCGCCATCGATTTGCGGCGGAACGATGGCGACAAACGCGGCGCTGCTATCGAAACCTCGGCAATGGGCACGCTCTTTGGTTTTCAGGGGCGCTACGGCGCAGCTCTGAGCTCGCAGCAAGACGCCCTGAAGACTATGCGCGACATTCAAGAAAAAGGTTTCTGGCTCGCGGATGTGCTCGGGCGTTACGGCAACGCCCTGGCGGAAGTGGGGAACAGCGACGACGCGGAGAAGAATCTTCAGGAGGCTATGTCGGTCGCACGCGAACAGAAAGACGTAGGCCAGATTGCGGAGCTTCTCGGCTTTGAAGGAGACAGAGCTTTTTATCGAGGCGATTACAAATCGGCCGCGGCTCAGTATGATCAAGCGCTCCAGGAAGCCTCGCACACCACCGACGCCCATCTGATTCTGATCTCCAAGGTGAATGCCGCGAAGGTCGCAGTTAAGCAGGGACGCTTTCAGCCGGCCGCAGGCTCGCTGCGTGCTCTTGTGCAGCAGACGGACGACATGGGACTGAAATATGTTTCGACGGAGTGTTCCATATACCTGTCAGAGGCGCTGATCGGCATGAAAAGCTACGATCCAGCGAAGAGCGAACTCCAGAAGGCTTTGAACAACGGCGAGCGGCTGGGTGTACAGGGGCTCCTGGCGCAGGGCCACTTTCTTATGGCGCGCGTTTTGGAGCTATCCGGCAGCACGGCGGAAGCGCAAGACCAGTACAAGCAGGCGCGGCAAATTGCGGACGGCATTCAGAAAGAAGCGAAATCCGAAGCCATCACCAAGCGCAGCGACTTGAGTCCGATCTTCGCTCACGCAGCATGACCCGATCTTGCCCCTCCGCGCCTAGTGAGCTTCTTCCATTCATTTGCGGCCGCCAGGGCAGCGTTAACGGAGTTCGGCGGCCGTGAGAATCCCCTCGCCGCTGTCACGATGTCGGTCGAATCTAGCGTTATTGCTATACGAACCGAACGTTGGGTCTCGTTTGCCCGAAACTCGAACGGATATTCGACATACGTGAGTTTCACAACCCAATCTGCGTCAGGTGCACAGGGTTACGAACAGCCGACAACTCACCCTGAAGTTGGTACAAAAAAGCCGGGCAGCTGCAGATGACGCTTTTTTGATCTTAGACGACAGGCGGAAGTTAATTTGGCGTGTGTTATATGAATCCGAACCGTCTCCCACGCACTAAACTGATGGAAGTGTTCCGCGCCGCCTTTAGAACTTTCATTAGTCTCTTTTGACAACACTCCCTTTCAAGATCGCCCCTCGGCAATCGAGACGGGATAAACTAACTTGTACTGAGGCAAGGCATTTATGTCCACGGTCGTAACAGGTGTACGAACGCCGAACGCGAGAAGGCATGCGAGCTTCGTCGCATTCGTCCTACTTTCCTGTCTTGCCTTTTACAAGACACTGAGCGAACTGGTTCGGTATTCCCTGCAGGACCAGTCTAATTCGCACATCATCCTCATCCCTTTGGTCTCTGTTTTCTTGCTGTATGTTGAAAGACAAAGGGTGTTTTCGGTCACGCGGGCGGGGGTACGTTTTGGTGTCGGTCTGGTCGTGGGTGGGATGGTGCTCTACTGGTTGGCTTATCGCGGTTTGTTTCTGGAAGAGGGGAATTGGCCCCTATCGCTAGAAACATTTTCGATCATCCTCGTGTGGGTAGGCGGCTTTCTTTTTTTTTACGGCGCGGCCGCGATGCGAACAGGAGCGTTTGCATTGCTGTTTCTACTGCTGATGGTTCCAGTGCCTGATGTGATCTTGAACTGGATCATCAACGCACTTCAGGAAGGTTCAACTGATATTGCGTATTTGATTTTTAAGCTGGTGGGGATACCTGTCTTGCGCCACGGCTTCGTCCTGGTGTTGCCGACCGTTACAATTGAGGTGGCTCAGGAATGTAGCAGCATTCGTTCCAGCATGGCCCTGTTCATTACATGTCTTCTTGCGGCCCATTTGTATCTGCGGACGAGCTGGAAGATGTTGTTGCTAGTCCTTCTGAGTTTGCCTTTGTCCATAATTAAGAATGGCGTCCGAATCGCGACTTTGACGATGCTCAGCATTTACGTGAACCCGATTTTCTTGACAGGGAGGCCCCACCAGGAAGGGGGATTCGTCTTCTTCTTTTTGGCAATATTAATTCTTTTGCCCGTGTTCTTGTGGATGGAGCGCTCGGATAATCCGCGTAGGCCTGCGAGTCCTCTTGCTTGACTGCGTGCGACCGATTGAAAGGGAGGTGGAGATACTTTGAACGTTGCCAAGCGGGGCGCGCTGTGAATTGATGGAACGGAATCCGGAAGTCTAAGGAGAAACGAATTCATGCAATTGCGATACAGAGCCGATCATGTGGGGAGCTTTCTGCGACCGCCGGATTTGTTGACGGCGCGCGCAAACGGAACCGACTCTTCGCGCTTGAGAGCGATGGAAGACCAGTATATTTTGAGGGCGCTCGCAAAGCAGAAAGAACTCGGATTCCAGATTTTCACGGACGGCGAGCTGCGGCGCCGGAATTTCATGAGCGAGCTGACGGACGCGGTGGATGGATTCGATACGGACGACGGGATCGCGCGAGACTGGGACGCGTCGCAAGAGAAACCGAAGGTGGCTTCGGTGACTGGCGTGGTCAACCGAAAGCTAAAGAGGATGCATCCGCTGACGGCGCGCGAGTTGCCGTTTCTAAAGCTGCACAGCCCGGGCGACATCAAGATCCTGCTGCCGAGCCCCACGCAATTCCCGGCAATCGCGTTCAAGCGAGGCGTGACCGACAAAGTGTACAAGGACCATTCGGCGTTGCTGTGGGACATCGTCGAGATCATGAAGCAGGATATGGCGCAACTCGCCGACGAGGGCGTGAAGTACATTCAGGTTGACGCGCCGCGCTACAGTTATTACCTCGATCCGAAGTGGCGCGAATGGATCAAGAAAGAGATGGGCCAGGACCCGGAGGAGGCGCTCGACGAAGCGATTGCCGCCGACAACGCTTGCTTCGACGCAGCGAGACGGCCGGGCGTGACGGTCGCGATTCATTTGTGCCGCGGAAACAATCGAAGCCACTGGTACGCGGAAGGCGGCTATGATGCGATCGCAGAGAAGTTGTTCGGAGCACTGAGAGTGGACCGGTTCCTGCTGGAGTATGATGACGAGCGAGCCGGAACGTTCGAGCCGCTGCGGCTGGTCCCCAAGGACAAGATCGTCGTTCTCGGATTGATCACCACAAAGAAAGCACAGCTTGAAAAGTCCGACGAGGTGGTGCGGCGGATCAAAGAAGCCGCGAAGTATTTTCCTCTGGAGAATTTGGCCGTGAGCCCGCAGTGCGGTTTTGCTTCCACAGCTGAGGGGAATCTGCTGACCGAAGATGAACAGTGGGCCAAGTTGAAGCTCGTGGTGGACACGGCGCGGCGAGTGTGGCACTAAGGGCGCGCAGACTTCGAATGTGCTCGGCGCCGAAGGAAATCTGCTGACTGAAGACGAGCGGGTGGCGCAACAGATGCTCGTGGCGGCAGCCGCTCGCCGCTTCTGGGGCATAGACCGAAGTCGGCTCGAACCCGGTCAGGGCAGTCTGAACGCAATCGTTGAGCGACCAAGCTGCGTAACGAGAGGAAGTCGGCCATCGATCGGGCAAACATAGTAATCATCGGCGGCGGCGTGGTGGGATGCGCGATCGCGCGCGCCGTCTCCTCGCGCTGGACCGACGTATTCCTGCTCGAAGCGCTGCCGAAGCTGGCCATGGGAGCCAGCTCCCGCAATAGCGGCGTGATTCATTCCGGCTTGTACTATCGGCCCGGTTCCCTCAAGGCAAAGCATTGTGTTCGCGGAAATCAGCTGACGTACGAATTCTGCGCCGCACACAATGTTCCTCACCGCAACACCGGCAAGATCGTCGTCGCATCGTCTCACGAGGAAGAAGAGCAGCTATCCGCGCTGTTGGAAACAGGGCGCACGAACGGTCTCGAGGGACTCCGAATAATTGATCGTGGGGCCATTCGGGCCCGCGAGCCGCACGTCGAAGGAGTACACGCGATTGAGGTTCCGTCCACCGGGATCGTCGCAAGCGAGGAGCTTGTGAAGTCTTACGCACGCGTTGCGGCGGATCGCGGTGCTCACATCGTCACGAACGCGAGGGTCGAAAAGATGGAGGTTTTTTCGACCGGGATCCGCGTCGTCAGTTCCGCCGGCGAGATTGAGGCAAGCTGCGTTGTAAACAGTGCCGGACTTTTCGCGGACGAGGTCGCGGCGATGTTGGGATCGAAAATGGCCCGGCATCGGATTTATCCAGTTCGGGGAGAGTATTGCGAGTTCGTGCGAGGCAAACAAGACTGGGTCCGTGGACTTGTCTATCCCCTGCCTCACACCGACGGCGTAAGTCTTGGCACGCATCTCACCAAAACCCTGTGGGGCAGCGTCTTGGTCGGTCCGACGGCGCGATACATTGACGACAAAAATGACTACGAACGCAATCGCGAACCAGTCGAGTACTTCGCCGGGTTAGCAAAACTGCTCTTGCCGGGGATTGAAGCCTCAGATCTGACCCTAGCTTATTCTGGAATTCGCGCCAAGTTAGCCCCTCCCCCGGGTTCGTCGCATGTGTCCTACGGTAACGCGATGACGGATTTCATCATCGAGCGCGATCCGGAATTTCCGCGCGTCGTTCAGCTGATGGGGATCGAATCACCTGGGCTCACTTCGGCGCCATCAATTGCCGAACATGTTGCCGAATTGGTGGCCGAAATTTTGGCGTGATTCCGAAAGAGAAGAAGTCGCTCGCCGTGCCTATTGGCTGGGTATTGTGACGGAGAGTGGGCTCGATTGCGCGCTCTCAACGTTGCTCGAATCCACTGATGTAACCGCGTAGACGTAAGTTTGACCCCCGACTACGCTAGTGTCCGTGTAACTCGGGGATGGATCTAGAGATCCAGTTAGCTTCGACAAACTGCTCGCTGCAGGACCTCGATAAACAAAATAACCGATCACCACGGAAGTGCTGGGCTGCCAGTTAAGAGCCACCTTGTGAGTTACAACCTCCGCAACGGCCGTGCCCGACAATCCAAGCTGTATCAGAGAGTTTTTAGCGTTACTGGAAATCGAGAGGCTTCCCGTCACAGCTCCCGGGCCCGTGGGATTAAAACTTACATCCACGGTAACCGATTGATTCGGAGTCAGCGTCACATTTAGTCCGCCGCTCGCGGTGAATCCGCTGCCCGAGGCCGACACACCAGAAATCGTGATGTTTGCCGTGCCCACATCCATCAGGGTTACAGACTGTACGGTTGAGTTTCCGACGGTTAAAGTGCCAAAACTCACGGTAGTCGAGCTTGGCGAAAGTTGTGAAGTTGTGGCGGGCTGGCCGTCGCCGGGAGTTCCGTTCCCGCCCGAAGAGCCGCCACCTGGTAAAAGACCGCAACCGGTCGTTCCTATCGTGATGCCCAGAATAATCGCGATCGCAATAAGGGTAAGCGGGGAACTATTACTCGTGCGGGCGCGATTCAAATTCGGGCGAAATGGACAAACTTTGGAAATGAGAATTTCTCTTCGCAACGGGGAATAGTGTGGAACGGAAGACTTCAGGAAAACTACTGGACGTAGGTACACCCGAAGGACAGGTATGTTCACCTGTCCGGAAGGACAGCCTTTACATTCGTCTCGGCGGCCCGTTTTCTCTTGCTATTGAGCCGCCATACAGACCTTCTTGTAAGTGCCTAGCGCCGTCCGCAAACCTACGGAATCGTCACCGGGACTTCATTCGAATCGGTGCTGCTGACACCGGCGTCTACCGCCTGAACAACGTAAAAGTATGATTGGCCAGACGCTACTGTCGTGTCTGTGTAAGAGAGAGTGGAGACTGGTGACGGATTCAGAGGTGTCGCGCCATATCCGCCGGACGTCGTAGCTCGAAAGACGTTGTAACCGTTCACTCCCGCCGTCGGGCTAGCATTCCAACTTAGCGCAACCGAATGAGAAACTCCTGCTTGACCAGTGCCGGTCAAAGTGATGGTCGTAGGCGAACCTGTAGCGTTGCTCGCCACTTGTATGCTCGCGCCAGACACGGCGCCACCTGTCGTCGGAGCAAATGTGACGGTCAGCGTGGCCGATTGTCCCGGCGTCAGGATCGTGCCGTTCGAAACGCCGCTCGCGCTGAACTCTGCGCTGGAGGTCACTCCGGAAACGGTGATGCTGGAGTTCCCGTTGTTTGTCAGTGTCGAGGTCAGCTGGCTGGAACTATTCACGTTAATAGTGCCGAAGCTCAAGCTAGCCGGGCTTGCCGCCAGGATACGTGTAGCAGCGACTCCAGTCCCGCTCAAATTGATCGTCACGGATGAAGGCGCGCCGTTGGTAGTCAGCGATATGGAGCCCGTCACGCTCGTCGCGGATACTGGCGTGAAGATCGCATTCAGCGTGGCGCTGGCACCGGCAGCAATTGTCGTTGACGAAGTGATACCCGAACTGCTGAAGCCCGAGGCGGATCCCGTGGTGCTGACTTGCGAGAATGTGAGGAGGGCATTGCCGGCGTTGTGAATTGTTATTGGTTGCGAATTGCTATTCCCGACCACAACGTTGCTGAAAACAACGCTGGTCGGACTAGCTGAAATCTGTGCTTGGAGACCGGTTCCGGTTAGAGCGATGGTAAAGGGCGAACCGGGCAAGCTGTTTGTGATTGAAACACTGCCGCTGGCCGCACCACCCGCTGTTGGTGCAAACGTCACTGTAAAGGACGTCGTCTGGCCCGGATTCAAGCTCGCGGGAGCGGACCAACCGGTCAGAGTGAATCCTGGTCCCGTAATGCTGTGCGCGGTAATCGCGACGGGTGACGTTCCCGTGTTCGACAATGTGACGGGCACAGATCCGCTACTGCCCACCGGAAGACTGGTGAATGCAATGCTCGGCGGGGTTGCTGAAAGGCTTCCCTGCGTTCCGGTCCCGCTCAAGGGAATTGACAGCGACGGATTGGATGCGGTCGTGGTAAGCGTAATAATTCCGGCGGCAAGTCCTGCCGCCGTTGGCGCAAACTTTGCGGTGAAACTCGCCGTGGCTCCCGCTGCAATGCTCTGTCCCACCGTGAGACCAGTCGAAGTGAAACCGGGTCCGGTTGTGGTGATTTGATTGATCTGCACCGATGTGGTACCGGTATTCGTCAGCACTATCGTCTGCGAACTACTACCATTGACGGCCACACTATTGAAGTTAAAGCTCCCCGGATTGGCGGTCAAAGTACTATTCGCCGCGACCGAACTTCCCGTGATGGGGAGCGTCTGCTGCGAGCCCGGCGCGTTGTCAGTAAAGAGAATGGCCCCGCTGGTGCCGGTCGTAGATGTGGGAGTGAATTTGACGCTAAACGTCGTGCTTTGGCCGGCCGGGATCGGCTGAGAAAGCGTCAGGCCGCTCATTCCAAAACCGGTCCCGGATATCGTCGCGGCGGTCACAACCAGGTTTGCATTCCCGTTGTTCGTCAATGTCACGGTTTGCGTGCTGCTTGTACCCATGGTGACGTTATTGAAATTCAATGACGCGGGCGAAATTGCCATCGTGGCCTGCGTGCCTGTGCCGCTCAGCGAAATTGAAAGCGGTGAGTTGGAGGCATCGCTCGTGACCACAAGAGTGCCTGTGGCAGCGCCGTTCGAGGTCGGGGCGAACTGAAGCTGGTAAGTAGCCGTCGCGCCGACGGCGATTGAAGGGGAAGGGTTGCCACCAACGACCGTGAAGGCTGCGCCCGTGATCACCGCTTGGGAAATGTTCACCGTGGCGGTTCCGGTATTCGTTAACGTCACGCTCTGCGTCCCGGTGCTATTTACGGCGACACTTCCGAAACTGACGCTCGTCGAGGTGGCCGAAAGTACTCCCGCGCCCGGATCACTCACCGTGCCGCCGCCGCCTCCAGTTCCGCCCACCGACGCTGCATTGGTATAGCCGGAGCAACTAGAAAGGCCGGCCGCTGCCAGAACCACGGCGAAAGTCGCCAGTAAGGCGAACATTCGGTGGCTGTGTGACTTCCCGCGTAGAATCAGCGGGTTACGGCTAAGAATTTCCTGGCTGGACTTTTCTGCGCGTGGTGTCATGGCACGCACAGTCTAGGGAGCCGCTGTGGCCCTTATCTACTGGACGGGGGGCTAAAGAAAGGGCAGGTATCTGTCCTGTTCGAGTGGACATGGTACCTGCCCGTCGTCGGAGGACCATCCGCCGGCCGCACACCCGCCGTATGTTATTGGCGTGCTTGGTGGATACCGTCACGTCCAAGATGCTGGAGTCTTTCCCAATCCTTCCGAAATGAGAGTCCAGTGGCACTTGTCGCAGGGATCAAAGGGGTCCATATTTTAGTAGACTCAGAATTGCAAGGCAGGAGACCAGGCTCGTTCCCCCAGATGATCGTTGAATCGGTGATGAGGAAAACCAGGGCGAAGATTCCAGGCCTGCTTTGCTTAATGGTCTTGGTTGGCATTTTGGTGGCCGGGCTCTGGCCCTTTCGAAGGCCGCTGAATGGCGTGACTTGGCTGAAAAACGAGAACGGTCTCAGGCTAGCTGAACACGCGACCCTATGGAGTATAGGTTCATTCAAGAGGACGGAGCAGGACGGGCAGGAGCCGCGTACTCTCGAGCTTTGGGTGCAACCCGGCATTGCCAAAGCTTCGGGTCCTATCCTTTCATTTTCCACCCCTGAAGACCCCTTGCGATTCTCGGCGAGCCAGTACCACTCGCTCTTTATGGTTAGGCGTGACGTTCAGGACGGCCAGCATCATCGCACCGCGACGATTGGAATTGATGGGGTTTTCCGCCCGGCAGTGCCCGTATTCATAACCGTGACGTCCGGTCAACAAGAGACGGCAATGTATGTTGATGGCGAGCTAAATCGGACGTTTCGGGGGACACGAATTGATAAGGACCTATCAGGTGAACTGGTAATTGGCACATCTCCCGTCGAAGATATGTGTTGGTCCGGCCAGGTGCGAGGGCTTGCAATCTACGGGCGGGAACTAACGGCTGCGCAAGTTCTTAAGCATTACCAAACTTGGACGACTCAGGGGCGCCCCGAATTGTCCGATGACGAACGCGTAATTGCGCTCTACCTCTTCTCCGAACACACCGGCAACGTGGTTCACAACGCAACCCCCGGGGGGATGGACCTGTACATTCCCCAACGATATTCGCTCGTCCATCAAACATTTCTGAAGCCTTTCTGGAAAGAATACAAAGCCAGCGGGTCATATTTTTGGGACATTGTTGTGAACATAGCTGGCTTAATTCCCCTGGGTTTCATTTTTTGTGCCTATTGGTCGTCGGTTCGGCCTATCAAGCAAGCGATCCTGGTTACGACTCTGCTGGGCCTCGCCGTCAGCCTCACGATCGAAGTCCTTCAGTCATACCTTCCGACACGAGATTCCGGCACCACCGACCTGATGACAAATACCCTGGGAACTTTTCTAGGGGCCAAATTGTATGACTGCAAGATAGCGCGAGCCTTATTCGCGAGAATTTATCCCGGATAATCGGCTATCCCGCGGCAGCCCTTTTCATTTGCATCCGGAGTAGAAAGCCAACCGGGCGCGAGCCTGCTTTAAAGAAGCGGCTCGCCGGAATTGCGCGCGATGATCTCTCGCGTCGCGTCGCGAAGCCGGACGATCTCTCGCCAGTCGTCGCCCGCTGCCGGATCGGGCGCAAGCAGCGGGCCGAACGTCAGGGTGAGGCGTCCAATCCGTGGCAAGAACGTGTGATCCCGTAGAATCTGGCGCGCGCCCCGCACTGCGACCGGACAAATCGGCCGTCGCGCATCCACCGCAGCCTTGAATGCGCCCAGTTGGAATGGCCGAATGCCGGTCGCGGCTGTAAATGTCCCTTCGGGATAGATTGCCACCGATTCTCCCCGACCGAGCGCCGCATTTACCTCCTCGGCTTGGCGGATTCGTGCCTGCGGATCGCCGCGGTCAAACGCAAACTGCCCGCTCCGGCGCGCCATCATCCCGAAGAACGGCATCGCGAGCACCTCGCCCTTCACCACGTACCGCACATCAGGCGGCAAAAACGCTACGATCACCAAGATGTCCACGTAGCTCGAGTGATTCGGTGCGAAAATCCACGGGCCTGAGTCCGGTGCTCGTGCGAGATGTTCTTCTCCCACCACCTGAACCGGAATTCCCGCAGCGAAAAGCATTCCGCGCGTCGCAACGTGCATGAACCGCGCCGCACGCTTCGGGTCTCGCGTCGTCGCTACCGCAAGCCACAGCGGGATGAACCCGATAAGGAAAACCGCGAGTGCGTAGATGCCGTAGAGAAATTCGATTATTCCCTTTGCGCCGCGCTTCACGAACGCCCATGCGCGTGGTGCAGCCGAACACACCGCAAGTGTCGCGATTTGCATCCACACTGGCTTTGCCGTCTTGCCAAGCTTTCCATCCAGGAAAAGCCGTCGCGTCTCACTGCGACGCAATTTGCCGCTCGAGGTTTTTGGAATCGAATGCGGCGGCACCAATTCGATAACATCGGGCGGTACGCCCATCGCGTCGTGCACAACGCGAGTGATGTCCGCCGATATTCGATTCGTCTCCGCGGGACTGCGTACCTCGGCCGCGACCACCAGTCGCTCCGTCCCGCTGCGCCCGTCCGGCGCGCCAAACGCAACGACACAACCGGTCCGCACGCCGGCTACACGCCCCACGACATCCTCAATTTCGTGCGGATACATATTTCGCCCCGCCTTGATGATCAGGTCCTTCACACGCCCGGTAATGTAAAGCTCGCCATCGGCCAAATAGGCGAGGTCGCCCGAGTCGAGCCAGCCCGCTTCGTGCATCAGCTCGCTCGTCGCTGCGGGATTCCTGTAATAGCCGCTCGTTGCCGCAGGGCTTCGAAACCAAAGCCGTCCCTGGCAGCGCTCGCCCGCGTCTTGGCCGTCGCTCGCGACGATCCGCACTTCGACGTCTGGAAATGGCTCTCCCGCACCCACGAATTCGAGCGCCACGGTATCGCCCGCCGCTGCCGGAATCGCGCGTCCTTCGGATTCGAAAGCGGCGCGTTCGATTCGGTCGAGCTTGTAACCTCCAGACCTTGCCGCGGAAACACCCAGCGTCGCTTCGGCTAACCCATAAACCGGGAGCAGCGCCTCGCGCCGAAATCCGTATGCGGCGAAGCGCTTGGCGAACCGTTCAAGAGTGTCAGCGTGAACGGGCTCGGCGCCGTTGAAAGCCGCGCGCCACGAACTCAGATCGAGTCCCTCCAGATCTTTGTCCGCGATTTTCCGCACGCAAAGTTCGTAGGCGAAATTAGGCGCTGGACTGATCGTGCCGCGATGGCGATGAATGGCCCATAACCATCGTTCCGGGCGGCTAAGAAAAGCAAGTGGCGACATCACGACGACCGGAACGCCTGAAAAGAGCGGCACAAACCACGCGCCGATCAATCCCATGTCGTGGTAGAGCGGCAGCCAGCTCACGGCTACATCATCGGGTTTTAACTCGACGCCGCCGACAATCGATCGAATATTCGCGAGCAGGTTAGCGTGCGTCAGGATGACGCCCTTAGGATCGCCGGTGGACCCCGAAGTGTATTGCAAGAACGCGATGTCTCCACCGTGCGCGTGATGCGAGAGATTTTCGACCGGCCGCCATTCGGTTGAGGCCGGCCTAGGCTGCGTCGTCGCGCTCGCCAGCCGGTCGGCGTTGAGAACCTCTCTTAGAGTTGGAACGCTAGGCTGGAGCAGGCGCGCGAGACCCTCCGCTTGCCGGAACGTAATCAGGAATCGCGATTCCGCGTTCCGCAGGATGCTCGCTTGCCGCGTCGCGTATTCCGTGATGCGGTCCGCCCGGACGGGCGGATAGATCGGCACGGGAATTCCGCCTGCCAACAGGATTCCGGCGAACGCGTAAAAAAACTCGGCGCACGTCGGAAGCATGATGGCGACCGTCTGACCAGGGTCCAGGCCACGCGTCTGCAATTCACGCGCGACGGTTGAAGCGCGGCTGTACAGTTCGCCGAAAGTGATCGTGTAGAGCTGGTCGTCCTCCCCGTATAAGTGGATATGCTCCCGGGCGGCTTCGCCAATGCCGCGCAGCCGAAGGATTTCCGTCAGCGATTCGGCGCTGCATATTTTTTCTTCGAGGTCCGCGATTTGTGCGGGAGACCGCGAAACCACTGCGGTCGCGCCCGACGCATGCAGGCCCGCGTAAGCGGTCGTCGTACCGGAGCTTTCGCCTGAGGTTTCGCGGAGCAACGCGTCGGCCAGGTCTTGAACCGTCTCCGCGTCAGCCACCACCCGATCGCGAAGCCGCACGCCTCGTGCATTTCCCAGCCGCACCATTAATTCGACGCGTTCAAGGCTGCCGAGCCCGAGCTCGCGCTCGAGGTGAGCGGCCGCGCCGCGCGCGGCAAGCTCTTCGAGCCCGCGCGATCCACCCAGCTCCACAAGCAGCTGGCGCACCGTTGCCAATGTCTCCACTTCAATGGAGGCCGAATGTTCGAGTTTTGTTCCGGTGGCGTTCACGGGCTTAGTGGGGCCCTACCTTCGGCGAGCCTACCACCGCGTCCTATGCGGTTCAATCAATTCGGGGCGCGCCGCGGTTTGACTCGCAGCTCGCTTGCCGCTATTCTTGCTAGCGATGTTTGCCTCCTTCTATTAGCGATCTTTCAACTCCGCCCCGGATATCCGGGGCGCGGACCGCTGTTTTGTTGTCCGTGTTTTTCACGAGTTACCAATCACGAGTCACGAATCACGTTATACCGAGTCGCAACTATGGCAAATTTGACGCTTTTCGAAAAACTCAAGCAGATCGAGTCGCGTTATGACGAAATGACCCGCGAGCTTTCCTCGCCCGAGGTTCATGACGATTCGGCGCGCTACCAGAAGATCGCCAAAAGCCACTCCGAGCTGGGCGAAATCGTCGCCAAGTATCGTGAATGGAAGGATATTGAAAAGGCCCTCAATGGCGCCAACCAGTTGTTCGATGAAGCCGACGACGCCGAAATGAAGCAGATGGCGCACGATGAGCAGCAAACGCTCGAAGCGCGCCGCGAAGTCGTCGAACGCGAAATCAAAGTTCAATTGGTCCCCAAGGACCCGAACGATGAGAAAAACGTGATACTCGAAATCCGCGCGGGCACCGGCGGCGACGAGGCATCGCTTTTCGCAGCAGAGCTTTTCCGCATGTACTCGCGCTACGCGGAATCTCAGAAATGGAAAGTCGAGATACTGGAAAGCTCCGCTTCGCCGGTCGGCGGCATGAAAGAAATCGTCGCGGCCATTCAGGGGAATAAGGTTTATTCCAAGCTAAAGTACGAAAGTGGCGTGCACCGCGTCCAACGTGTGCCCGCAACGGAGCAGCAGGGGCGCATTCACACCTCCGCTGCCACCGTCGCCGTCCTTCCCGAAGCGGACGATATTGACATCAAAATCGAGGCGAAGGACCTGCGCATTGACACGTTCTGTTCCTCCGGCCCCGGCGGACAGTCCGTGAACACTACATACTCCGCCGTGCGTATCACGCACATTCCGAGCGGCCTCGTCGTCTCGCAGCAGGACGAAAAATCGCAGATCAAGAATCGCGCCAAGGCCATGCGCGTTCTCCGTACTCGGCTCTACGAAATGGAGCAGGAGAAACAACACCAGCTCTTGGCCGCCGAACGCCGCGGCCAGATCAAGACCGGTGATCGCTCCGAAAAAATCCGTACATACAATTTTCCGCAGAATCGCGTGACCGACCACCGCATTAATTTCACCCTTCATCAACTCACCGAGGCGATGGACGGCAAGCTCAGCCCGCTCGTGGACGCTCTGGTCACGCATTTCGAGTCTGAACGCCTGAAAGAAGAGCTCGACGCGGACGCAGCTTAATCCAACTCGTCTCTATTAGAGATAGAGAACGATGCCTAATCCAGTCAACGCGACGAAAGCAACCGCCGTGGACGTCCGCACCGCGCTGAAAGAGGCAATGGCCCGCTTGCGCGCCGCGCACGTCCCTTCGCACACGCTTGCCGCGGAACTTCTGTTGATGCACGCGCTCAGACGCGATCGCACGTGGCTTTACACGAATCCCGAATCCATGCTCGATCCCAGTACGCTCGGGGCATATTTCGCTCTCGTCGCGCGCCGTGCCGCCGGCGAGCCTACGCAATACCTCACGGGCAGGCAGGAATTCTGGGGCCTCGAATTCGAAGTTACTCCCGCGGTCCTGATCCCGCGCCCTGAAACCGAGCACGTCATCGAAGTCGCGCTCGAGCGATTGGGTGCGCACGGAATCAAAATTGACATGATCACCGGCGCGCCCAGCCCGAAGCTACACGTCGCCGACGTCGGCACGGGCTCCGGCTGCATCGCCGTCGCCCTCGCGCGCGAATTACCCCACGCCGAAATCACGGCCACCGATACTTCCGCTGCCGCTCTGGACGTCGCTCGGCGCAACGCCGCCCGCCACACCGCGGCCGATCGCGTCCACTTCATTGAATGCGATCTTCTCACGGGTATTCTTGGCGGGACCTTTGATCTCATCGTCAGTAATCCACCCTATGTAGCGCGTAGCGATTCCGCATCTCTCGCCCGCGAAGTCCGCGACCACGAACCCCACGCCGCTCTTTTCGGCGGCCCCACGGGCGTCGAAATCTACTCGCGGCTCATCGAGCAGGCAGGTGCGCTGCTTCGCGCTGGGGGAATTCTGGTCCTCGAGCTCGGATACAACTCCGCCGACGAAGTCCGCAAAATGTTCCACGTGCAACGTCACTGGGCTAATGTGAGCATCACCAACGACCTCGCCGGCATTCCGCGCGTCATCGCCGCCGAAAAAATCTGACCTCGCCAGTCCCCGACACGTCCACAGGCTGAAATTTCAGATTTCGCCGGACTCTGGCGCTATATTGAGGGTCATGCCGAAGCTGGCTCACTTTCGCGCCAAGCACGACTCGCCGTCGGCCACCTCGGCCGATTCGACATCCGCGATCCTTCACATTGATATGGACGCGTTCTTCGTGTCGGTTGAACTACTCGCGCGGCCGGAGCTGAAAGGACTTCCCGTCGTCGTCGGAGGGCAGCGCGAGCAGCGAGGCGTGGTCACCTCGGCGAGTTACGAAGCGCGCCGCTTCGGCGTTCATTCGGCCATGCCGCTGCGCGCTGCCGCGAAGCTCTGCCCTCAGGCCGTTTTCCTCGACCGCCATCATGATCTCTATGGTCAGTGGAGCGACCGCGTCGCGGCGATTCTATCGAGATATTCTCCAATCGTCGAAATGGCCTCGATTGACGAGGCATATCTCGATCTTGCCGGCACCGAGCGGCTGTTCGGCCCGCCGCTTTCCGCCGCAAATAAACTGCTGCGCGAAATTACCGCGACAACCGGCCTGCCGTGCTCTGGCGGACTCGGTGCCACTCGCCTGGTCGCAAAAGTGGCCAGCGATCAGGCCAAGCCGCGAGGTTTGGTCTGGGTTCCGGCCGGCAGCGAGGCGATTTTCCTGGCGCCGCTGGCGGTGCGCAGAATTCCCGGAATCGGCAAAGTCACTGACGCCGCGCTCAAATCTCTGGGCATCGAGACAATCGCCCAACTGCAATCCCTGTCACTCGAGCGGTTGGAGGAATCTTTTGGCAAGTGGGGCACGGCGCTGTTTCTGAAATCGCGCGGCATTGATTCGTATGAATTCTTCGTGGATGCCGAAGCAAAATCTCTTTCGCACAATCAGACTTTCGGCGAGGACACGCGAGACGCCGAACAACTGCACTCGACGCTCAGTCACCTCTGCGAGAAAGCATCCAAGCGCTTGCGCGACGCGGGCCTTTACGCGCGAACCGTCACGTTGACGATCCGCTTTGCCGACTTCACGACCATCACGCGCAGCCAAACGCTGGCGGAGCCCTCCGAGCTCGATGCTGTGTTTCTGAAAACGATCCTTGATCTGTTCGCGCGTTCCTGGAACGGCTCTGCAATGTTGCGCCTCGTCGGCGTGGCGTTCACATCGTTTTCCGCAGGCTCTGGACAGCTCGATCTGCTCGATCCGGGCCGCAGGGAAAAGCTCGAACGCCTGGCGCGAACCACGGATCGCCTGCGCGACAAATTTGGCTTCTCCAAAGTCCAGCTTGGCGGCTCGCTCGCCAATCGCCCGGAGCGAGAGTGAAAGTTTAGCCGTGGCGCATTCGCGCCGTATAATTCACAGTCCATGTCTGCCACACCTGCACCTCCTCCGCCGAAAGCTTCTCGCCGCCACCGCATCCGCGATTTCTGGGCGCGCGTAACCGAAGGCCGCCGCCTCGACCAGCTCGGCAGCCAATTCGTTTCTGACGCCAAGGCCAGCTACGCCCTCTATTCCAAGGACGTTGACTGGGAAGAAGTCGGCCGTGGTGCGCGTGGACCCCGAAAGGTCTGGCGGTCAGCTTGGGCTTTGTTCCAGGCTATGCTGATGAAGCTCACGCCGGCGCGGCGCGTGCTATTGCTCCTGGCGATCGTCCTGCTTCTGGTGCAGCCGGACATTCGATGGGGCGCCGAACGCCAGATCGGCCTAAACGCCGGCGGACTGGGCGTGGCCATTTTGTTTCTACTCTTGGCGGTCGAGCTTGCTGATCGCGTCACCATGAAGCGCGACCTGGAAATTGCGCGCGAGATTCAGCAATGGCTTGTTCCCGACCATGCACCAACCATAATCGGAGTAGATATCGCGTTTGCGACTCGCCCTCAAAACACGGTCGCGGGCGACTACTACGACGCGTTTCTGCGTACGGTTCCGCCGCAGAGTGCAGTTGCCGCACCACTCCTGGTGGCGGTCGCGGACGTCGCCGGGAAAAGCGTTCCCGCCGCGCTCCTGATGGCCACCTTTCAGGCCAGCCTGCGCGCGCTCGCTGCGACTCCCGCGACACTCGACGAAATTGTGGTCGGCCTCGATCGTTATTGCCGCGCCCACAGCCTCGACGGACGGCGTTTCACCACCGCGTTCCTTGCGGAAGTCGACCTCAACGCGCGCGAGATGATTTATGTGAATGCGGGCCACAACGATCCGATTCTCCGGCGAGCCTCCGGACAGATCGAGCGCCTTCCCGTCGGAGGCCCGCCATTCGGAATTCCGCTGTTCACCGACGAGCCTGTCCCGTACGCGTCTGGGCGCGTCCAGCTTCAGCCCGGCGACTTGCTTTTCATCTTCACCGACGGTGTCGTCGAAGCCGTCAACGATGTGGGAGAAGAATACGGCGAAGCCCGGCTACTTCCCTGCGTCCAGAACGCGCCGCCGGAATCCTCGGACGAGACGCTGAAACGAGTGATGGCGGATGTAAACGCATTTGTCGGCTACGCGCGCCAGCATGACGACATCACGTGTCTCGTCCTGCGCGTTGGCGCGTAGCATCATCTGGCGTTTTCAATCATAATTAAGATGATGGCCATGAACGCTCGCGCATTCGCGGAACGCATCTGCCGCACCTTGCGCGCAGCGGGTTATCAGGCGTACCTCGTCGGCGGCTGCGTCCGGGATATTCTGCTCGAACGCGAACCTGCGGACTACGACGTCGCCACTGACGCAACGCCGGATCGCGTCCAGCAGCTTTTCCCGCACAGTCTGGCTGTCGGCGCGAAGTTCGGCGTCATCGTTGTCACCGAAGACTCGGAATTTGGCGCCGCCGCGCAGGTTGAGGTCGCCACGTTTCGTTCGGACATCAGCTATTCCGATGGCCGCCATCCCGATCGAGTGGCGTACACGGACTCGCCTCAAGAGGATGCCAAGCGCCGCGACTTCACGATCAACGCGCTGTTTCTCGATCCTGAATCCCGAGAAATCCTCGATTTCGTTGGCGGGCGCGACGATCTCCGCGCCGGAATTATTCGCGCCATTGGCCGTCCTGCGGACCGGTTTCGCGAGGACAAGCTCCGCATGCTTCGCGCCGTGCGGTTCGCCGCGCGGTTTCGGTACGCGATCGAAGCCGCCACGTTCACCGCGATTCTGAAAGCCGCGCCGGAAATCCATGAAGTTTCCGCAGAACGCCTGCGCGACGAGCTTACAAAGATCCTTACCGAAGGCGCGGCTCGCCGCGGTTTCGAACTCCTCGACGAGACGCGCCTCCTTGACGAGCTTCTTCCCGAGATCGCGCGCATGAAAGGCGTCGAACAGCCCCCGCAATTCCATCCCGAAGGCGATGTGTGGACGCACACTCTCATCATGCTTGAGGGACTACCCACCGGCTGTCCTCCAACCCTGGCCTGGGGAGTCCTGCTCCACGACGTTGGCAAGCCGCCAACTTTCACTCCGCCTTCCGGCCCCGACGGTCGCATTCGATTCGACGAGCACGTCGAAGTCGGAATGCGCATGGCCGAAGAAATCTGTCGCCGGCTGCGCTTCTCGAACGACGACACATCTCAGATTGTGGCGCTCATCGCAAACCATATGCGATTCAAGGACGTGCCACAAATGAAGACCTCGACGCTGAAGCGTTTCGTTCGCCTCGACCGCTTCGACGAGCATCTGGAACTGCATCGGCTCGACTGCAGCTCCAGCCATGGGCATTTGGAGAACTACGAAGTCGTCCGCCGGTTCCTCGCGGATACGCCGCCGGAGCAAGTCCGACCGCCGCGCCTCCTGACCGGCGACGACCTTATATCGCTCGGCTACGCCCCTGGCCCGCCCTTCCACGCGATCCTCGAGGCTGTGGAAGAGGCTCAGCTCAACGGAAAGGTCAATTCACGGGAAGAGGCTCTCCGGCTTGTCCAGGACTCGTTTAGGCCCCCGTCGCGCGGAACGTAAGTAGCTCATTATCTCGTTGTTATAGGTACAACGCTGATTTGATGGGCGTTGTAGCAGCGTAACTGGCCTTCTGGTACAATGCTTAGCGTAACAGACTAATATCTTCTTATGACTTTCGGCGAAGATTAGATAAATCTTTCTATCGGGTTGCTGCATCTAACCCTTTCGACAGCCGATTAAGCTGCCAGATGGACTCATTGCATTTGATAGGCATAAGGTGCCCAAGGGGGTTCACATGGCCAAACAAACGAGGGTCGTCCCAGAGGAACTCGCTGTTCTTCCCGTGCGAGACACCGTTCTTTTCCCCGGAGCCGTAATGCCGCTGCCGGTAGGCCGGGAAAGTTCTCTCGCGCTTCTTGATTCTCTCGAAGGTCCTGAAAAATTGCTCGGCGTCGTCGCCCAGCTCGACCCGCGCGTCGAAGTGCCGGTCGGCACGGATCTTCACAACGTTGGCACGCTCGCCAAGGTTCACAAAATGGTCCGCATGCCCAACGGTAATGTAGTGGCATTTCTCGAAGGCCTTGGCCGTCTCCGCGTCACGGAGATAATCGGCCTGAAGCCGTTTCTGCGCGCCCGCGTCGAAACTCAGCCGGATCTGGAAGACCAGCCCGACGCCGAATTGACGGCGCTTGAGCGCAACGTCCAGGAGCTTTTCCGCGAAGTGGTCGCGCGCTCTCCGCAACTTTCCGACGATCTCCAGACCGAAGCCGCGAACACTGATTCGCCGGCGCGGCTGGCGGATTTCGTTTCTTCCAACCTGCCGTCCCTGAACACCATGGTGCGTCAGGAACTGCTCGAGACCTTCAGCGTCCGCAAGCGTCTGGAAATCCTGATAAACGAGCTTTCGAAAGAAAAGGAAGTGCTCGAGCTGCGCACCAAGATTCACGATCAGGTGCAGGAACAGGTGAACCAGAGCCAGCGAGAATTCCTGCTGCGGGAACAAATCAAAGCGATCCAGAAGGAATTGGGCGAATCCGAGGACGGTCAAACTGAAGTCGAAGAGCTTCGCAAAAAGGTTGAAGAGTCGGGGATGTCCGCCGAGGCGAAAAAGGAATGCGAGCGCGAACTCAAGCGCCTCGCCAAGATGACTCCGGCCTCGGCCGAGTATATGGTTTCGCGGACGTACCTGGAATGGATGACCGCGCTGCCGTGGAACAAAACATCCGGCACTGGCGAAGAGCAGATTGATATCGCCAAGGCGCAGGAAATCCTCGATGAGGATCACTACGACCTCACCAAGGTGAAACAGCGCATCCTTGATTATTTTGCGGTGAAGAAGCTGCAGCCGGGAATGAAGGGTCCGATCCTTTGCTTTGTCGGGCCTCCCGGAGTCGGCAAGACTTCGCTCGGAAAATCAATTGCCCGCGCGCTGGGCCGCAAATTCGTCCGGATTTCGCTTGGCGGAATGCACGACGAGGCTGAAATCCGCGGCCACCGGCGCACTTACATCGGCGCTCTGCCCGGCCAGATCATCCAGGGAATCAAGCGCGCCGAGACCATGGACCCTGTTCTCATGCTGGACGAGGTGGACAAGCTCGGCCGCGATTTCCGCGGCGATCCGTCGGCTGCGTTGATGGAGGTTCTCGACCCGGAACAGAACTCCACGTTCCGCGATCACTACCTTGATGTGCCGTTCGATTTGTCGAAGGTCCTCTTTGTGGCCACAGCGAACTGGATGGATCCGATACCAGAGGCGCTGCGCGACCGCATGGAGGTCCTCGAACTGGCCGGCTACACCGAGGAAGAAAAGATCCACATCGCGAAGCGATTCTTGATCCCGCGCCAGACCAAGGAACACGGTCTTGTGCTCGGCGAACAGATCGAGTTCACCGATGAGTCGCTGCACGATTTGATCCACCACTACACGCGAGAGGCTGGCGTCCGCAATCTCGAACGCGAAATCGCCACGCTCGTGCGGAAACAGGCGCGGCGAATTGCCGAAGGCAAGACGGACAAACTTTCCGTGACGCCCGACGTAATCCGCGAAGTGCTCGGCATTCCGAAGTTCCGCCTCGAAAAGGAAGTCGAAGAACGAGTGCAGAAGCCAGGCGTTTCTGTCGGACTGGTCTGGACTCCAGTCGGTGGAGACATCGTCTTCATCGAAGCCAGCAAGATGCGCGGTGGAAAGCAGTTCACGATGACCGGGCATCTGGGCGAAGTCATGCAGGAATCCATGCGCGCGGCGCTCAGTTGGGTTCGTTCGAATTCCGAACGCTACGGCATTGACGCTGACTTCTTCCGCAAGCTGGATCTGCACATTCACGTTCCGTCCGGAGCGGTTCCGAAGGATGGGCCGTCGGCAGGCGTTGCGATGGTTACGGCGCTTGTCAGCCTACTCACGGGACGTCCGGTAAGGCCGCGCGTCGCGATGACGGGGGAGATTTCACTCTCCGGAATCGTGCTGCCGGTCGGCGGAATCAAGGAAAAGGTCCTCGGTGCGAAGCGCGCCGGCATCCGCGAAGTGATTCTGCCGTCGGAGAACGAGCCGAACGTGAAGGAAGATCTGCCACCGGAAATGCTCGAAGGCGTCAAGGTCCACTTTGTCCGCACGGCCGAACAAGCCCTTGAAATTGCGCTGGGAAAGTTCGATAAGCCGGTGCGGCCGACTACGGCAGGCCCGCTTGGCGAAGAGCGTCCGATTGCGGGACCCGTGCACTAAACGCACGAGGCAAGAAACTCAAAGCTAAAGGCCCGGGCAGCGATGTCCGGGCCTTTTCTTTTTAGCGCACGAAAAACCTTTCCTGTTGCGGCGCGCGGCGCATTCGCGTACCTAGTGGATAGCCGCTACGAACGCCTTTCTCGTCGCGTAGCCCCCGATGCCCTATCGCCCAAGAGAGCTTGTCGTCCGCGCCCGCGAAGCTGCGGCGGTGCTGCTGGCGACGCTCGACCGCAACGAAATGGTCGCGCGCTTCCTAGATATGTACGCGGCCGAGCACCGCCGCCCCGGCCGCGCCGACCAGCCTTCGTTCTATCGCGAACAGCTCCAGATGATTCGCCGGGAATCCATACTGGCCGCCGTATTGCGCATCGAAGCCGCGCTGCCCGCGCGGCTGAAGGTCAGCGTCACGGTGCGCGGCGCCAGGCGTCCGCCAAAGAGAAAGAAGAAGGGGAAAAAGGCCGCGCGTTCGAAGTCCACACGGAGGTCCGCCGGTTTGGACCTGGCGATTCCGTTTCTTGATCTGTTTCGAGAGGAGTTTTTCGTGGCTCTGGGCCAGTCGCTCAGTTGGACCGACCAGGATGCGCAGGAATTCTGGCATGATCTCGGTCTCTACGAAATGCTCGCCGCTCGCGAGCCTTTGCGGGCCGCTGGGCGCGCTTCAGCATCGGGGCCGTTCGTTGACCGCGTCGCTCTGCTGCTCGATCCTTCGCTGATGGAGCAGGCTCGTCGCGCGGCTGGCAAATTTCAGCTCGATATCAACGCCGCCGCCGATCGCGTCCTGCGAAAAGTGTTCTCCCGCCGCCGCGTCAATTGACGCGATTCGCCCGCCGAATCTAGGGCCGCGCTTCGAGCACGATGTTGAAAGGGGTTTCCGCCGCCCGCCGGACGCGGGTGAATCCAGCCGACTTTAGAATCTTCGAAAGCCTGCCCTCGCCGGCTTGCGCGCCCAATCCGAGTCCAACTTCCTGCGAGAGCGAAGCCGGCGTGCACAACATCGTGGATGCTCCGTAGAACACCCGCCCGATAGGATTCAGATTGTCTTCCAATTTGTCATGAGCGAACGGTTCCACGATCATCCACGCGCCATTCTCGTCGAGCGATCCCAGCACGTGCCGCGCCGCGCCCTCCGGATCGCCCATGTCGTGCAGGCAATCGAAGAACGCCACCAACTGATATCCGTTGCCCGGAAAATCTTTCGCCTTCGCGATCTCGAATTTCACCCGATTAGACACGCCAGCCTTTGCCGCCGCCTCCCGCGCCAGTTCGATGGACTGCGGGTGGTAATCGAAGCCCACGAACGTTGATTTGGGAAATGCCCCGGCCATCAATATTGTTGAGGTTCCCAGACCGCAGCCCACATCAGCCACTTTCGCGCCCTCCTGGAGCTTTGCCGCAGTGTCTCCAAGCGCCGGAATCCATTCGCTAATCAGATGAGCGCGGTAATTTGGGCGGAAGAATCGCTCCGTCCCGACGAAGAGTGAATGGTCGTGCTCGTGCCAGCCGACGCCTTTGCCGGTGCGGAACGCCTCCGATATCTTGGCCTCGTCTATGAAGCACGCCTTCACTGCCTGGAAAAAGCCCGGAAGAAACACGGGACTCTGTTCATCGGCGAGCGCCATTGCCTGCTCCGGCGGCAACGTGAACTTGCCCGTGGCTGAGTCGTATGCGACGAATCCCCCGGCGGCCTGCGCGGATAGCCACTCGCGCACGTACCTCTCCGTCGTCTTCGTTTTCGCAGCGACCTCCGCGGACGTCATCGGCCCGGCGCCGGCCATCGCCTTATACAGTCCCAGCTTGTCGCCTACGACGATGAGCGCGGCGTTCATCGCCGCTCCCATTTCGCCGACAGCTTTCATCACAAATTCGTTCAGCTTCGCTTCGTTGACTGGTTGGGACGCAGATGCATGCACGGTTTCCTCCACTTGGCTCAAGCTCTGGGAAAATGCCTGAAGAAAAATAAGCTAAGAATTGGCTCGGATTCTACCTTTGCTGATCAGGCAAGTCAACGCTCGCGGAAGCTCTGCTGGTTGCCTGTTTTTGTTATTCTCACTCAAGTGCTCTACATTTTCTATCTGCTGGCCGTCGTCCAGATCGCTCTGGGGCTCTATTCGCTCTGGGACGGTTATGAATGGTTCCGCATGGTACGGGGACGTCTATCCTCGCACGCGGGATTCTACGCACCGGTCACCGCGCTGATCTGCCCCTGCAAGGGTACTGAGCCTGGCCTCGAAGAGAATTTGATGGCTCTCACCCGGTTTGATTACGCGAATTACGAGATATATTTTTCGCTTGCCACCAGCCTCGATCCCGCTCTCAAGATCATCGAGAAGGTCAAGACCGCGAGCCAGCGGCCCGTTCACATTGTAATTGCAGGTCCAGCCGAGAATTGCGGCGAGAAGGTCCATAACCTCCGCCGCGCGGTCGAGTCGCTACCCGAAAATTTCGAAGTTATTGTCTTCACCGATTCCGACGTGCGCCTCACAAAAGGCTGGCTAACCAAGCTGATCGCGCCGCTGCAGGACGGTCGCGTCGGCGCCACAACCGCTTATCGCTGGATCATTCCCAGCCGCGCCATTGGCTCCGGCGGCTTCGCCAGCGCCATGGCGTCGGCGTGGAATGCCTCCGTTGCCACGCTGCTAGGCCGCGCCCGCGAGAATTTCTGCTGGGGCGGCGGCACGGCTATTCGCAAGACCACCTTCAACGACGTGCGCGTGCTGGAAGCCTGGGAGGGCGCGATCAGCGACGACTTTGCCCTCACGAAAGCGCTCGAGGGGGCCGGCAGGCAGATTGTGTTCTGCCCCGAATGCCTGGCGGCGACCTTGCATCCTTGGACCGGCTCGAGTCTGTTCGAATTCACCAACCGCCAGATTCTTATCACGCGCGTCTACGCCCCCCGGCGATGGGGAATGGGCGCGGCCGCGCACTTGAGCTACGCATTCACGGTGATTTTCGCCGTGTTTGTCATCTTGGTTCAAATGGCCGGCGGCGATCCGTGGATGAACCTGGTGCTCGTCACAATCGTCATTCCCTTTCTCGCCGTAATGAAGGGCGTGCTGCGCACGATCGCCGTGAACGAAATGCTGCCGGAATGGAAAGCCCCGCTGAACCAGTGGAGCTGGGTCTGGACCGCGTTGGCGCCCATCGTCCCTTTTCTCTTCGCGTGGAACTTCATCGCCTCGCTTTTGACCAAGCGCATCCGCTGGCGCAACATCCGCTACGAGCTAATCTCCCCAAGTGTCACGCGCATATTGCAGCGATAGCCTTTTCGCATTTCGTGTAATTTCTATTTTTCCCGTGCGTAGACCACTGTAGAATCTCGCCAATCTCGAAGCGGAGGAATCCTGTGGCCAGCCCAGCCGTTCAGACCCCGGAACCAGCGGAAAAAGTCAATTCGTTCGGGCGCGTCGTCGGCGTGATCTTCAGCCCAAAGGCGACATTCGAATCCATCGCCCGCCGCCCGACCTGGCTTGTCCCGATCATTCTCCTCTGCATCGTGGAGTCGTGCATCGTTGGCGTGTACGGCCATCGTATCGGCTGGCGCGGCCTGATTGAAAAACAGATGGCGGGCAACTCGCAATTTCAGGAATTGACTGCCGCCGAACAGGAAAGCAGAATTCAATTGGGCCTCAAGTACGCCCCACCGGTGGCCTACGTGGAGGTGATCGTCGGCCCATTTCTGGCCGCTCTGATCTTTGCGGGAATATTCTGGCTGATTTTCAATTTGGCGGTCGGGGCGAAAGTCGGCTTTAAGACTTCTCTCGCGGTGGTTTCGTACGGCCTGGTGCCGGGTATCCTCTTAAGTCTGGTCGGAATCCTGATTATATTTCTGAAGGACCCCTCCGCCGTGGATTTGCAGCACTTGGTCGCGTCAAACGCGGGAGCCTTTCTATCAAGCGATTCTTCCAAGTGGCTTGTGGCGCTGCTCAGCTCCTTCGATCTTTTCCTCTTCTGGGAGATGATCCTCCTGGCGATGGGCTTCAACGCAGCGGCGCCGAAGAAAATTTCCTTCGCGGGGGCTTTCTTTTGGATTCTGGGCCTGTGGGCTCTGGTCGTGTTCATCAGGGTCGGTATTGCCGCTGCTTTCTCCTGATACACTTCCACGGATGAGTTTTCGTTTTGAAGTTCTTGCAACCGATCCGACCGGCGCGCGTCTCGGACGGTTGACCACGCCGCACGGCGTGATCGAGACGCCGGCATTCATGCCGGTGGGCACGGCCGCAACCGTAAAGGGCCAGACGCAGCGCGATCTCGAAGAACTCGACGCGCAGATCATCCTCGCGAATACCTACCATCTTTATCTGCGTCCCGGGCACGAACTGATTCGCGGGATGGGAGGCCTGCACAAATTCATGTCGTGGCCGCGACCGATCCTCACCGACTCGGGCGGCTTTCAGGTATTCAGCCTAAGCTCACTCCGCAAAGTTGCCGACGACGGCGTCACGTTCCGTTCTCACCTCGATGGTTCCGAACATTTCCTTTCGCCGGAAAGATCGATCGAGATTCAGATCGCGTTGGGCGCGGATATTGCCATGGTTTTCGATGAGTGCATCGAGGCGCCGTCCGAAGAATCGCGAGCGCGAGCGGCGGCCGCGCGCACACTCGATTGGGCGCGCCGTTCGCGCGATTATTTCGCCAGTCATGGTGATGCCGCGCGGCAAATGCTATTCGGTATCGTCCAGGGCGGGACCCATGCGTCGCTGCGCCGCGCCAATGCCGACGCGCTCGTGGATCTAAATTTTCCCGGCTACGCAATCGGCGGCCTTGCGGTCGGTGAATCTCACGCGATCACATGCGAGATGACGCAGGCGGCGGCCTCGCGCCTTCCTGCGGACCGTCCCCGCTACCTGATGGGCGTCGGCAAGCCCGAACAGATACTCGATTACGTCGCGTTGGGTGTGGACATGATGGATTGCGTGCTCCCCACGCGCAGCGCGCGCCACGGCTGCCTCTACACTTCGCAGGGACGATTGCTGATTCGCAACGCGAAATACGCCAACGATCCGCGGCCGATTGATGAGACCTGCGCGTGCGCGGTTTGTCGCAGGTATTCCCGCGCCTACTTGCGGCACCTCTACGCAACGGGAGAATTTCTTTCCGTCATCTTGAACACCCACCACAATCTCTACTTTTACCTTGACATCATGCGCCAAATTCGTAAGGCTATCGAGTTTGGGAAGCTCGAAAGTCTCCGCTCTGACCTTCAGGCACGCCTCGGGTAGGCAACCACAAGAGGGCGTAGGGTGCGGCAAAGGGCGGGGCAGCTTCTTCGGAATTTGGTTTTCATAGCCTGCCGGGCGCGGCAGGATTGCCCACCACGGCGGAAAAGGCGAAATGATTGTAATGTTCAGCATGATCGTCCCGGCAGGCCTGGCGCTTCTCGCGCAGACCCCGTCGCAACCCGGCGGAATCACACTGTTTCTCCCACTGATTCTGATCATGGTGATTTTCTATTTCCTCATGATCATGCCCGCGCAGCGCCGCCAGAAAAAAGTTAACGAGATGTTGAAGAATTTGAAAAACGGCGACAAGGTCGTCACCTCCGGCGGAATTTACGGCACCATCGTGGGACTCGAAGGTGACGCCATCCAGCTTCGCATCGCCGAGCAGGTGAAGATCAAGGTTTCGCGCAGCGCCATCGCTGGACTCCAGCTCGAAAGCAAGGAGAGCTAGCGGCCCGCATGAATTCCCAGCTCAAGTGGAAGTTTGTTTTCATCCTCGCCGTGCTGCTCTTTTGTATTTACGGCATCATCGGCCTGCCCACGTTTCCCACCTCGCTGAATCAGGCGAAGCTCAACCTCGCGGACCGCATCAAGCTCGGCCTCGATTTAAAGGGCGGCAGCCATCTCGTCTTGCAGGTACAGCTCGAGGAAGCCATCGGCCAGCGCTGCGATCAGACGGTGGACCAGATCAGCAAGCAGCTCCACGACAAGAATATTGGCTTCGGCGAAATTCGGCGTGTGGACGATACTCATATTGAGGTCCTCGACGTCGCCCCAGCCACTTCCGGCAGCTTCCGCGATCTGATCACGAATCAATTCTCGGATTGGACTATGGCCCCGTCAGCGGGACAGACGAACGGCTACCTGCTCACTATGAAGCCGAGCGTGGTCGCCGATCTTCGCAAGGCCGCGATGGACCAGTCACTCGAGGTCATCACTCGCCGTATCAATGCGCTCGGACTGACCGAGCCCACCATCGCATTTACTGGACGCAGCGACGACGAAATTCTCGTCCAGCTTCCCGGCGAAGGTGACCCAACGCGCGCAAAATCCGTGATCCAGGCCGGCGGGCAATTGCAATTGACCCTCGTAGCCGGCGATCAGACTTACCCGTCTCAAATCGCAGCTCTCGCTGCAAACGGTGGTGTCCTTCCGGCCGGCTCGATCATCCTCCCCGGCTCTGATGCTGGAACACCCGGCCAGCCTGCCCAACAGGTCTTTTACATTCTTGCCCGCGCTCCGATCGTCACAGGGCAGGATCTGGTCGGCGCTACGCCGCAACCGAGCACGAATAACCCCGGCCAATATGAAGTCAGTTTTCATCTTTCGACTTCAGCCGCGGCGCGATTTGGCCCCTTCACGGAAGCCAATATCGGTCATCGAATGGCCATCGTTCTCGACAACAAGGTGTATACCGCCCCGGTCATCAATGGCCGCATTGAAGATTCCGGCGTCATCACGGGAAACTTCACCCAGGATTCGGCGCAGGACCTCGCGCTCGTTCTTCGTGCCGGGGCGCTACCCGCTTCGATCAAATACCTTGAGGAGCGTACCGTTGGCCCGTCCCTTGGAGCGGACTCGATTCGCCAGGGCGTTCGAGCCTCGATCGGCAGCATGATCGTGGTCATGATCTTCCTCGTGTTCTATTACCGACTGAGTGGTGTCAATGCTGTTGTGGCCTTGATATTCAACCTCGTGATCCTCATCGCGTTCATGGCCTATGCCGGAGCGGTTTTGACGCTTCCCGGCATTGCGGGCGTGATTTTGACCATTGGCATGGGCGTGGATTCCAACGTTCTGGTCTTCGAGCGCATCCGAGAGGAATTGCGCAATGGGAAGGTACCGGCCCCTGCCGTGGATACTGGATTCGACCGTGCGTTTCTGACGATCATTGACACCCACGTGACCACGATCGTATCTGCCGTGTTTCTATTCCTTTTCGGGTCAGGGACCCCCGTTCAGGGGTTTGCGATCACGTTGGTGATCGGTTTGCTCGCTAACGTATTCACGTCCATCTACGTATCGCGAGCAATTTTTGACTATCACCTCTCGCGGATGGATCGCCAGGGGCATCTGAGCATCTAGGCTAGAGTACTAGGACGAGCTTTCGATGGGCGGTCGTCGGGCACAAACCCGGCCGCTGCGGTGTCAAAGTAGAGGGGCGGGACTAGGCATGGAATTCTTCCACGGAGTTAACGTTGATTGGATGGGGAAGGCGAAGTACTTCGTCGCCCTCTCCGTGTTGCTCCTGGTGGTCGGATGGGTCTCGATATTCAGCCGGATTTCAAAGAATCCCAGCGCGATGTACGGCATTGATTTCCGTGGCGGCACTCTCGTGTACGTGCAGTTCGCGGGCAAGGCTCCGGTAGACCAGATTCGCAAGGGACTGCAGGAAGCCGGCCTGCCGAACAGCACAATTCAGGGCATCAGCGACACGCAAAGCGTCGGCTCGCAGAATGAGGTCGTGATCGGACTCGAGCAGAGTCAGGGCGATGAGTCGCTCGACGTCGGCAAGCAGAAAATCCTGGATGTTCTCCATAAAACTTTTGGCTCGGACACTTCCGGCAAGCCCGACTTTAATTCCATTACGCCATCCGCCCTCGCTGCCGATCTCACCCAGAAGGACCCGCTCTCGCTCGGGACCGGCGCCGGCGATCGCTACACGCAACTCGCAAAGCAGCTCACCGACGCGCGTGACAAAGACCACGAAGGCATCCTCACAAACTTCGACGAACTCAAACCCGTGCTCGGCTCTAGCCCCGCCGTTCTCGGCATGCTCACGAACAATTACTCGCTCGGCACGTTTGCGATTCGCGACGCGGAGATCGTCGGACCGAAGGTCGGAGCGCAGCTCCGCCACCAAGCTTTCTGGGCAACTATCTATGCCCTTGGCGGCATGTTGGTGTATATTGCGTTCCGCTTCGAGTGGGTGTACGGGGCCGCGGCTGTCATCGCCGTCTTCCACGACGTGCTGATCACGCTGGGTTTCTTTTCGCTCTTTCACTACGAGATTTCTCTGACCGTGATTGCGGCGTTGCTCACTCTGGTCGGCTATTCAATGAACGATACGATTGTTATTTTCGATCGCGTGCGAGAAAATCTCCGGCTCATGAAACGCGAGCCGCTTGCGGACATCGTGAACAAGTCCATCAATCAGACCCTCTCCCGCACGATCCTGACCAGCGGATTGACGTTCCTCACCGTTTTGGTACTGTACCTCATGGGTGGGGAGGTCCTTCGCGCGTTCTCTTTTGCCATGGTGGTAGGAGTTGTGGTAGGAACGTACTCCAGTTTTGGCATCGCAGCACCCATCGTTGTTCTCTGGAACAAGTATCACGGTGGGCGGGGATCAACCGTCCGCGCCGGATCCGCAGCCGGAAAGCGCGCGGCGGTAGCAGTAAGGAGCTAGCATATGTTTAATCAGCTGGTTGTATCCGGTGCGAATATGGAAGGGACCCACAAGCCCTGGGCCGTGGCCATGTCGGCACTCGTCCAATCCGTGATCGTGGGCGTGATGATTTTGATTCCGCTCATTTACACGGAGGCATTGCCCAAGGGCATGCTCAACACGTTCTTGGTCGCTCCTGCTCCACCGCCTCCGCCGCCTCCGCCCGCTGCTCCTGTGAAGATTGTGAGGCCGCGCATCGTCCAGCCGCAAACCATGGTGGCTCCCACGGTGATCCCCAAGAAAGTCGAAATGATTAAGGACGAAGCGCCGGACGTCGGCGCGGGCGCGGGCGGATTCGGTGTCGCCGGCGGCACCGGCGACGCTCTCGGTGGCGGCATTCTGAACTCGGCTCCGCCGCCGCCGCCGAAGGCCGCTCCCACTCGCATTAAAGTCGGAGGCCAGGTTCAGGCCGCGAATATTCTTCGTCAGGTATTGCCGGTTTACCCAGCAATCGCGAAGACGGCCCACGTCTCCGGCACCGTGCGCTTGCACGCGGTTATTGCCAAGGACGGTTCGATTCAGGAACTCCAGTACGTCTCGGGTCCTGCGTTGCTAATGAAGGCAGCGATGGACGCCGTGCACGACTGGCGCTACCACCCCACGATGCTCAATGGCGAGCCGGTGGAAGTGGATACCACGATTGACGTAGTGTTTTCGCTAGGTGGTGGATAGGAAGGGCCGGTCCCGCTCGCGGGCCCGGGGGGTGGCTGGGCAGAGGAGTTCCGACCGGCAGAATACGCCTGCCGCGATCGATTTGCTGTGACGGAGGAGGATCGAACTTTATGTTTGCTTATGCACTGTTGGCGATGTTTCAAGAACCCGAGGTTGGCTGGGACATAGTTACGATGTGGCACAACATGGGCTGGCCCGCCAGGTCGGTCGTCGGAATTCTCTTCATCATGTCCGCGTGGTCGGTGGGCATCATGATTGACCGGGCGTTGATGTACAGCGCGGCGCGCAAGCAATCCCGCGTGTTCGTACAGCAGGTGGCCGGCGCTCTCAAGGACAACAAGCTCGACGAAGCGATCTCAATTGCCGAGCGCAACAAGAAGAGCCACATCGCCAAGGTTGTGGCGACGGGCCTCTCTGAATTTCAGGCGGCTTCTTCGCAAGTGAGCGATGAAGAAGTCATCGAAGCGGCGAAGCGCGGCCTCGAACGCTCCGTAGCCATCGTCCACGCCGAGATGAAGCGCGGCCTCTCCGGTCTCGCCACCATCGGTTCGACGGCTCCTTTCGTCGGACTTTTCGGCACGGTCATGGGCATCATCAACGCGTTCAAAGGCATCTCGAACTCGAAGGTCACCGGTCTTTCGGCCGTGGCCGGCGGTATCGCGGAAGCCCTTGTAACCACGGCGCTCGGCTTGCTCGTTGCCGTCCCTGCCGTCTGGACATTCAACTACTTCACCAACCGTGTGGAAGCCTTCGACGTCGAGATGGATAACTCCTCGATGGAGCTGATCAACTACTTCATCACGCGCCGAGGCGGAAAGAAGTAAGCCATGGGATACAAGCCCAAAGCACCACCGGTAATGGCGGCACCTAACGTCATTCCGATGGCGGACATCATGCTGGTCTTGCTTATCATCTTCATGGTGATCACGCCTCTGTTGCAGAAGGGCCTCCCGGTGAATATGGCCAGGGCCGAAAACGCCGAGAAAATGCCTAATGCCGATCGCGACGACGCCATCATCGTTGCCGTGACGCGTGACGGGCACATGTTCTTGGGCAGCACAGAAATCCAACTGAACCAGATCACTGATGAAGTGAGGGACCGGCTTTCCAATCGCCTCGACAAGACCGTGTACGTTCGCGCCGATGCCAGGGCCAAATACGGCGATGTCGTCAAGGCTGTTGACGAGGTCCGCTCTGCCGGCGTGGAGAATCTCGGCCTCTTGACCGAGAAGCCTCAGGGCAAAACCGCTCCGCCACCTCCTCCGGGTGGCTCGGACTAATCATTTCGGCAATGAAAGGTAAGGAGTCTTCCAATGGGAATGGCAGTTGGTGGTGGTAAAGGCGGTCCAGTTTCAGAGCCGAATATTGTTCCGTTGATTGACGTGCTCCTCGTGCTGATCATCATTTTCATGGTGATCACTCCTCGGACTCCAACGGGATTGCAGACCCTGGTTCCCCAGCCCCCTCCGCCCAATCAGAAACAGACCGAGCCCGATCAACGCACCATCGTGGTCCAGGTCTTGCCCGGCGGAAAACTGAAGATCAACCAGGACGATAGCAACTGGAACGATCTCGGGCCGCGCCTCTTTGACATCTTCAAGGAACGCGCTGACAAGATCGCTTTCGTGAAGGGTGATGATGATGTCGAATTCGCACAAGTCGCTCGCGCGATTGACATCATGCGTGGCTCAGGTATTGACCATGTAGGCCTCATCACCGCCAAGATTGAAGCGGGCCAGTAGCTGACTGGTATTCGCCCGGTTGTAGCTGTCCGACTGTCCGAATTGCCGGCGCAGCCACTCATTTAAGGAGAGCCGTAATGCAGCGCAAGCCCCACGTACTCATTCTTGTGGCCGTCCTCACGGCCGCAGTCGCCGCCGGAGCCGGATGCGATAAGCTCCGCGCTCGTGACAAGCTCAACAAGGGCGTGACTGCCTATAAGAACGCACAGTTCGATCAGGCGATTGAGGATTTCAAGGCGGCCAAGGAATACGATCCCACGCTCACCAACGCCCAGTTGTATCTCGCCACCGCCTACGCCAGCCAGTACATCCCCGGTGCCCCTTCTCCGGAGAACATCAACAATGGCAACGAGGCTTTGGCAGAGTTCAAAAGTATTCTCGATTCCGATCCGTCCAACGTTTCTGCGATTGATGGCATTGGCTCGATTCTTTACAACATGGGTGGCACGCCCTTCGATGCCCAGAAACTCGCGGATTCGAAGACTTACCACGAGAAGCACATTGCTCTGAAGCCCGACGATCCCGAGCCCTATTACTGGATTGGCGTCATTGATTGGTCGCTCGCCTATCGCGCGAACAAGGACATGCGCGACACCTTCAACCACACCTCCAAGAAGCCGGTGAAGGAAAGCGATCCGATGCCGCCCGCGCTGGCCACGCAGTTCGCCCAGAAGTACGGTCAGACGATTGACGAGGGTATCACCAATCTCCAGACCGCCATCGAGAAGCGTCCTGACTATGACGACGCCATGGCGTACCTGAACCTGCTCTACCGTCAGAAGGCCGATACGGAAACGGTCACGAGCGCTCGCGATGAGGATCTCAAGCAGGCTGACGATCTCGTTGACAAGGTCAAGGCCATCAAGCAGAAGAAAGCGAATATTTCGCCAACTTCCTAGCGCCTCGGAAAATCCCGAACGCCGATACTTTCGCCGGCGGGCTTCTCAAGCCCGCCGTTTTTTTTGTTCGGGATTGAATCGGAATCTCTTGTTTAGGCCGTCTGCCACAGATAGAAGCCAAGAGAACTGAGGCCAAAGCCGCTCAGAAAAAGCAGTGGAGAGAGATAGACGGTAACGATCGGCTGAATCGGGTAGGGAAGTTGCATAGCGCTGTAACCGCCCGCGAAGTAGTGAACCACGGCCGCCAGTAGAATGCACAGAAGCCCTTGCCGAATCTTCCCTTCCCCGTCGATTCGGCGGACGCTGTCGCCGCGTCGCTGAGGGATCGCCCCGAGCGCCTCGCGGCAATAGGGGCACTGCGTCATTCGATCGAACACGGCCTTGCCGCAATGGGGACACTGGCGCGTTGCCATGGCACAACCTCTGTTTTGATCCTAGTTTCCTGCGTCCGTCCTGTCAATTTTCCGGCGCTCAATCGGTAACGGCGAAGACAGCGCGAACCTCCGCGCCGCGTCTAGACTAAACCCCGGAGCGGGCGAAAAGTTTCAGGGTTCCGCGCCTGCAATGTCGCGTGCAGCACAAAGGCTCGCGGGGCTGCCAGGGACAGGATTACAATAAACTTGGCAAAATGGACCCGGCTAGCAAACCTGCGATCAGCATCGCGGCCCGCCGCACGGTGGACGTACGTTTCGGCGAGCTGCTCGATAAAGTCCGCAAGAACCGCCCGGGCGACGATTTCGACCTCCTGCGCCGGGCCTACGAATTCGCAGCCGAGCAGCACAAGTCGCAGACCCGCCTTTCTGGCGAGCCCTACCTATCGCATCCCGTCGAGGTGGCCCACCTTCTCGCGGATATGAAGCTCGACGTAACCTCGCTGTGCGCCGCGATTCTCCACGACGTGGTTGAAGACACCAAGCAGCCGATCGAGAAAATCTCGGAGCAGTTCGGCGCAGATGTCGCGCGCCTGGTCGAGGGCGTCACAAAAATCAGCAAGCTCGACTTGCTCGCCCCGGAAGATCGCCAGGCCGAAAACGTCCGCAAGATGCTGCTCGCCATGGTTAACGACGTCCGCGTGGTGATGGTCAAGCTCGCCGACCGTTTGCACAACATGCGCACACTCGAATATCTCGCACCAGAGCGCCAGCTGCGCATCGCCCGCGAGACGCTCGATATCTACGCCCCGGTCGCCAACCGCCTCGGCATGGGCCTGATCCGCGGCGAGCTCGAAGACCTCGCCTTTCGCTATCTCGAGACCGACGCGTTTCTCGAGCTGCAGAAAAAAGTCGCCAACAAGCAGAACACCTTCGACAAATTTCTGGCGGAAGTGCAGGACACGATTCGCGAAAAAATGGTTGAAAGCGGCATTCCCGCGGAAGTGCAGGCGCGCATCAAGCGGCTCTATTCAGTTCATATGAAGATTCAGAAGCAGCAGCGCAATCTCGATCAGATCTACGATCTGCTCGCCGTGCGCGTGATCACGGACACGGTGAAGAATTGCTACGCCGCGCTCGGCGTGATCCATCAGATCTGGCGGCCCGTGCCCGGGCGGTTCAAGGACTACATCGCCATGCCGCGCCCGAACCTCTACCAATCGCTCCACACGGCTGTGATTCATTCCGGGCAGCCCTTCGAAGTGCAAATTCGCACGCAGGAAATGCATCGCATCGCTGAACAGGGGGTCGCCGCGCACTGGAAATATAAGGGCGGCCATGAAGCTGCGTCGGCCGCGGACGATCAGCGCATCGTCTGGATGCGGCACCTGATCGAATGGGTTCAGGAGATGCAGGAGCCCAGCGAATTCCTCTCCACTCTGCGCGTGGACCTCTACCCCGAGGAGGTGTACACGTTCACACCGAAGGGGCGTGTGGTCGTGCTTCCGCGCGGCGCCACGCCGATTGACTTCGCCTACGCGGTCCACACCGAGGTCGGGCATCAGTGCTCCGGCGCAAAGGTGAATGGCGAGATGGTTCCTCTGCGCCACGCGCTCGCCAATGGCGACGTCGTCGAAATCGTCACGCAGAAGGGCCACGCACCTTCGCGCGATTGGCTCTCGTTTATTCACACCTCGCGCGCCCGCAGCAAGATTCGCCAGTGGATCCACCTGCACGAGCGCGAAGAGGCCACCGACGTCGGCCGGAAGCTGCTCGAAAAGGAAGCTCGACAGGCCGGCGTGAGCCTCAAGAAAATCGCGGATGACGATTGGCTGCGCGTCGCCGCCGAATACGGCTGTTCGCGCGTGGACGATCTCTACGCCGATCTCGGCTATGGCAAATGGTCCGCGCGGCAAGTCCTCGCGAAGGTCAGCGGGAAACCCCTGGCGGGAGCGGCGGTCGAAGAGCAACAGCCGAAAGTCGCACCAACCGTCAAGCGCATGCTCGGCATGGACGAAGCCGCGATCGTTGTCCGCGGCCACGACGACTTGATGGTCTATCGCTCGAAATGCTGCAACCCGATCCTGGGTGACGACATCATCGGCTACGTCACACGCGGGCGCGGGATCGCCGTCCATAGCAAGAATTGCCCGAATGTTGAGAATCTTCTCTACGAGGCCGATCGGCGCATCGCCGTCGAATGGGCTGCGTCCACGCAGGCGGAATTTCCCGTGCGTCTGCGCATCTTCACCGAGGACCGGCCTGGAATGATCGCTGGAATTTCCAATATCATCAGCGGAACCGGCGCGAATATTCGCAGTTTCGAAAGCGGCGGAGACGATAATACCCGCGCGCGCATCGAAGTCGCCCTCGACGTGCGCGACCGCAAGCAGCTCGAACACATCATCGCGGCGATCAAGCGCATCCCCGGCGTCTTCGACATCGAGCGCGTTTACAACGTCTAGACCACCTCGGGTTTCCGCAGGCCCCGTAATCCTTCCGCGTCACCACGCCGCAGCCCGTCACCGCGCGCGTACAATAATCGTATGGGGAACATTCAGGCACCCCCCGAGTCCCGCGCGCGGTATCGCTACGCGCTTTTCGTGATGGCCGTCGTGCTGTCCGTGGCCGGATGCCATTCCATTCCGCCGCTGGATACCAAGCCTCTCGACACGGCCGGCATGTCGTACGACACCATTCAGCAATTAAAGGCGCTCAATATCACAGCACCGGACATCGTCCAGCTCTCCACCGCCCGTCAAGCCGGATTTTCCGACGCCAGTTGCATTGCCGTGCTGCAAATTTATCGCGGGCGCGGTCAGGCCTTTGATGCAGGCGATGAAATCGCCAGCCTGATCCGGGCGCAGGTCAGCGAAGACACGATTATCGAACTCGCCAAAATAAACCAGCTTGGGTTGGGCGCGGGCGAGCTGGAGGCAATGCGCCTCGCGGGTCTTTCCGATGCCATTCTCCTCGAAGTCGCGCGCCATCGCGCTGCGGGCCAGCCGGTGCTCGCCGGCGCATCGCTCGCCAATCTGAAAAACGCAGGTGTGCGCGAATTGACTCTGCTTGAACTCGTGCGCCGCGGCGTTCCCGATTCGCAGGCCGCTTCCATTATCACATTTCGCCGCCACGGAGCGACCGACGCGCAAATAATCAATCACTTCGCGACCCTATAGTGTCTGCGCCAGCGCCAAGGAATTTTCGTGGGTCGTGGCTTTAGCCACGACATTAACTTCGCGAGATCGGACCGGCTTCGGCCGCTGAAGTTCCGATTTTCCGCCTTTCCCCGTTTACCCTGCCTCTGTAGAATCTTCCTACCTTGAACAGCACTGTTTCGCGCTCGCTTGCCGCCGCTCTCGTCCTTTCTCTGGCGCTGGTTGCATCCGCGTGCGCCGTTCCCCTCGCTCCCGGCTATCGAATCGTCAAGGAATTGCGCGACGTGCAATTCGTTTCCGGTCAGCCCTCCGAGCTCCATGTCCGCGCGCTTTACACGCTGCAAAACTCCGGCACTGAGGATCTGGCATTCGTGGACGCAGTTTTCCCCGAAGAGCGCACATTCGGCCGCACGGACGTCCGCGTGGAAGTAGACGGACACGAAGCATCGCCCGCAAATCCTCCGGCCGGGGATCAGGGGGCGCAGCCGGACGCTCTGCGTATCCCGCTCGATCCGGCCTGGATCCGCAAGCAGACGCGACAGCTCTCGATCGAATACACGCTGCGCTCGCCCGAAAATTCAGGCGCGCGAATTACGATTGGCGAGAACAGCTTTCACGTCGGCGCTCGCGGGTGGTTTCCGGAGCTTCAGCCGCCCAAGCGCGTGCTCGCTCCCTATCCAAAACCTCCCAAAGTCGTGGACTTCAGTGTGCGCGTGCCGGCGGACTTTCTGCTTCTCGCGGGGGGCATCCCGAAGGGCAAGAAAAAAGAAGGCAACGAGATCGAGTATCGCTTCCAGCTCGACGCAACGAACATGGCGCCCTACGTAGTCGCGGGAAAATATGCCGCGTGGCCCGAGCAACGCAAATCCTCCGCCACCATTTTTTGGACCATCCAGCCGCTGAAGGAAGATCCAGCTTCCGGGGCGCAACAGATCACCGCGGCGTGGGATGCGCTCGCGAAAGACTTCGGTCCGCTCGACAAAACGATCGCAGGTCCGCACATCGTCGAATCCCCGGAATTGCGTGGGCATCTCAGCGGCGAGACATCTCCGGCAGCTGTTGCGTTTCTCGGCGGCGCGATAGTGAATCCCGCGGCTCTGGCGCTGGGCACGAACAGCGATCAATTTCTTCAGATCGTGACACACGCGCTCGCCCACGTATGGTTCGGCGACGCGATGTACATCAGTCCCGCCGCAGCGGTGGGCATGGGCGAAGGGTTGCCGGAATATGCGACGATCGTGCTGGACGAGGCCCGCAACGGCGCGGATGCACGCCGCAAGCGCGTCACCGAATATTTGCGAGCCTACGACGAAGCCGCCAAAGCCGCCACGGAGGCTCCGCTAGGCGCGGTGATGCTTGGCGATGCTCTTGGCCCGCGCCGCATCGCGCTGGCCAAGGCGCCGCTTTTCTTCGTGGCGCTGGAGGATGCGTGCGGCGAAGGGCCGATGCGAGCCGGCCTCGCGCGTTTGCTTGCCCTGCAGCGCGGGCAGGAGGCTGGCTACGCCGACCTGCGCGCGGCTCTCGAGGAATCCAGCAGTAGGAATCTGGCGGGAATGTTCCGGCTGTGGCTCAACCAGAAGGGAATTCCGGAAGATTTCCGCCAGCGGTATCAGGGCAATGCCGTAGGAGAAGTCGCCCAGAATTGGCCAACATCGTCCCATCGTTAATCGCTGGCTGATTTGCCATTTTCAGTTTTCTAATTTCTAGTTTCGGCATTTTTGGAGGGACCGTGAAAGAAATCATCTCGACCGATAAGGGACCAAAAGCGATCGGCCCGTATTCGCAGGCCACCAAAGCCAACGGATTCATGTTTACTGCCGGACAGGTCGCGTTCGATCCCGCGACAGGCCAGCTCGTCGAAGGCGATGTCGCGCGCCAGACGGCTCGCGTGATGGAAAATCTGAAAGCGATCGTGGAAGCGGGGGGATCTTCGCTTGACCGTGCGGTGAAGGCCACGGTCTACCTGAAGGACATGAACGATTTCGGCGCGATGAACGAAGTTTACGCGCGTTACTTTCCGGCCAATCCGCCGGCGCGGTCCACCGTCGAAGCCGCGCGCCTGCCGCGCGACGTCCGCGTGGAAATTGATCTGATTGTGGCTGTTTGATGTTAATGGTGGCGGATTCTCGGAGGCCGTGTTTGTGGCGGGGCATCCGCATGTCGAATCCGGCGCATTCATTCGCTGGATTCGCCCGCGCATACATATTCCTGTAACATTTGCGCCTGAAAGTGGATGTCGGAATTCGCCTTAAATCCATTCACAAGAGAGAGCGCCTCACATAACAATGGCTGACCAATCCTATGATTTGATCGTCATCGGCAGCGGCCCGGCGGGCCAGAAGGGCGCGATCTGCGCCGCCAAATTGCGCAAGCGCGTCGCGATGATTGACCGCACGATCATGATGGGCGGGGTGTGCGTCCATACCGGCACGATCCCCAGCAAGAGTGTCCGCGAGGCCATCTTTCAGCTCACTGGAATCGCCGTGAGAACCCTTTACGGAAACAACTACCGGGGCAAAGGAGAAGTCTCTGTTCAGGATCTGGCCTCCCGCGTCCACGCTACTGTCTCCCGCGAGACCGAAGTCATCCGTGCGCAGCTGCGTCGCAACGGCATCGCGATCTTCCAGGGAATGGCGCAATTTGCCGGTCCGCACACGATCGAGATTCAGGGCGAAACCGAAAAAGTGACGTTGCGCGGCGACAACATTCTCATCGCCAGCGGCACGCGCCCCGCTCGCAGCGCCGATATTCCCTTCGATGGAAAACGCATCATTGATACGGACGAATTCACGTGTCTCGGCAGCCTCCCGCGCGAAATCATTGTGGTGGGCGCCGGCGTGGTGGGACTCGAGTACGCCTCATTCATGGCCGCGATCGGCGCCGAGGTAACCTTGATTGACCAGCGTCCCCTGATCCTCGATTTTGTGGATCGCGAGATCGTGGACGCGCTCGCCTATCACCTGCGTCAGATGGGAACCACATTCCGGCTGGGCGAAAAAGTCACGAGTATGGGCATCGACCCGAATCGCGACCGCGTCTTCGCCGAGCTCGAAAGCGGAAAAAAAGTGCAGGGCGATATGCTGCTCTACGCCGTTGGCCGGCAGGCCAATGGCGACTTGCTCCAGCTGGAAGCGGCGGGACTCCAGGCGGACTCTCGCGGCAAAATCAAAGTCAACGCCGACTATCAGACCGATGTGCCGCACATTTACGCCGCCGGCGATATCATCGGATTTCCCGCTCTCGCCAGCACGTCCATGGAGCAGGGCCGCCTCGCCAGTTGCCGTATGTTCGGCGCTCCTTCCGAGCACATGCCGGAGCTGTTTCCTTATGGAATTTACACCATCCCCGAAATCTCGACCGTGGGCCAAACGGAGGAGAAGCTGACGGCGGCCAAAGTTCCTTACGAGGTTGGAATCTCGAAGTTCAACGAGCTCGCGAAGAGCATGATGCTCGGCGATGAAACCGGCATGCTCAAGCTTCTCTTCGATCGCCATACGCGAAAGCTATTGGGCGTGCACATCTTAGGTCAGCGTGCCACGGAGATCGTCCACATCGGACAGGCTGTGATGGCCTATGGTGGCACGATCGAATATTTCCGCGACACTGTCTTCAACTATCCCACGCTCGCCGAAGCCTACAAGGTCGCCGCCCTAGACGGCCTCAACAAACTCTGACCCGCCAAGTAGTATTGACGCCTCCGCAACAATGCTGCGGCTTCGAAATGGCATGATAGAATTATTCCCGTTGTCCGTGCGGTCATCTCGTGTGGGCCTGTAGCTCAGGTGGCTAGAGCGCGCCCCTGATAAGGGCGAGGTCGGTGGTTCAAGTCCACCCAGGCCCACCAAGTTTTCGCGTTCCATTCAAAGACGCGCCTCACCTTAATCATCATCACAGGAGGGACGTATGCGGCGCTTTGGACCACTTCTCGTTTTTCTGATTTTGTTAGCCGCGATTCCGAACTTTGCGCAGTCGGCCGTTTCATCTGCACCGCCTGCAACGATCACTGGCGCGGTTCAGACGTTCAGTGGAAACATCCTGGATGTGAAACCTTCCAGCGCCCCGGCCGTCTGGGTAACCATTCCGGCGGATCTCAAAGTAGATCGAGACGCGTTGAAGCCGGACACCAAGGTATCCGTCGAGGCATACTGGGCGGATGTCTGCTACGTAGCCACCCGAGTGACGGTTCAGAAATAACCAATCACTTCGAAGCTCGCAGCCGTGGCTGGCTACCCGAATAGCAACGTGCCGGCGGAGTTCGTTTTCGGCATGTCCGTGGGAATTTCATTCTTCGGCCACGCTTGCGAGCAAGCTAGCCTTCACCGCAAGCCGGCGCAATTCCTGCCCAATGCCGTTTTAGCGATTAGCTTGTGAAGTAGTCACAAATCGGGCGATACGTGGAACATTCCCATCGCAAAGAAATGAGTAAGTATTCCCGCGAATATTGTCCCGATCACAAAGAGCGCCCAACGGTATTTCCGCCAGAGCTCGCGATAGCCCGACGATTGAGCGAACACGTCAACGATGTAAACCGCGCAATACGCCACGTTCGCCAGCACCGCCAATAGAAAGACAAGTTGTGCCAGATCTGCAGAAAGTGCCGATTTGGAAGCGGGATATCCGATCCAGAAATAGATGAGGACGACGATCGCGAGTACCAGGTTGTACGCAATTCGCCGAGGTTCCCAGTAGCGAATCGCGTCAGTCACCGAACCTCGTACGGTCTGTGCATCCATGCGAGAATTTTACCGCAACGTTTGCACTCCAAACCGAGTGCGAGCCCAAAAGATTACTCTGGCGCACCACGTCTGGTCAGGGCCCGATCTATCGCGCCGGAGGCGCAGCGGGCGGTTGCCCCGGCTGCCCTGGATTCGTGATCCGCGGCGAACTCGTGAACTCATGTACGTGCATAATGGCAATGAGCCAGGTCCCGTCGCTCTGCTTCGTCATAATCAGGCTGTGAATCCCTTTGCGCGTCGGCCGCGGCGTGCCATCCTGATTTTTCGCGCCGGTCATTTCCCAATCCACGTCCACCGCCGCCACGTCGGGCTTCAGAAATCGGATGGAGCGCACTTTTCCCGTCTGATTCGTGGCGCTGTAAACCCCGGTCATGAACGGCCCAAAGACCGCTTCCATTCCCGCTCGACCGTGCGTCACGTCGCCGAAATTGTTCACGAAATCGCAGTCCTCCGCGTAGCTCATCGCCACGGCGTGCACATCGTGCGAGTTCCACGAGTCCATGTAGTTCTGCACAGCCCTTGCGATGGCCGCGCGATCTTTATCCTGCGCCGTATCCTGAGGCGCCGCGGCTGCAATCCTCGCCGACGAAATCACCAGCAGAAGCACCAACCACATTACTCGCCGCATCATCTTCATACTATTCTCCCCCGCCTGCCGGCTCTCTTCTTGATCGGTCACTGGATTGGTCTCCAGAAACAACGCGGAAGCTTACCTTTCGTCCCTCAGATATGCAATCTATCCACTTCGGAAGCACCGAGCCGCGCTTGATTGCCGCCCACAAAAAAAGGCCACCTCTCCGCGATGGAGAAGTGGCCTAAAGTCGTCCGAACCGAGTTACGAAGCGTCTACGCTTGAAACGCCCTGCGCGTACCAACCACCATCAGGCCGGCAAGGCCTAGGCCGAGCAGCAAAAGCGAGGACGGTTCCGGGGCGTTCGTTACGTCGCCGGTCAGAGACAGTAGCTCAGCTCCAGGAGTGGAGCACGTCGCATTGCCGCAGGCATACTCGCCGGAGAAGCCGCCTGACAGCGGAATCTCGCTTCCAGCGCCTAAATTCGGAAATCCCTCCGTCACCGAATACAGAATAAGTACAGGGGTGCCGACACCTATCGAGGAAGCACTCGGCACAAAAACCACCTGATAGAGAGTGGAACCAAGATAGGAACCCATGGGGCCAGAGCCGGGATTCGCTGCCAGGAATACGGTTCCGTCTGACAGGGTGATGTCCACGTTGCTAACGGCATGCGTAGTTTCGTCGAAGACGAACGACCCTGAAGCTGTCTCGCCGTCGCTCAATGTCACATTCGTCAGATCGAACGTCACTCCATCGGCAGACGCAATTGACGGCAGACAGAAGTAAGCCAGCAGTGCCGCCGCCATTATTAGTGCCCGAAACGCTATTCGATGCATAATGCCTCCCAACGCTTAGAAGCCTATCCCACGCATGTAGTTGCATGTGGCCAGCCAGTTTCAGACGTTGAAAATAAAGGAGTTCCGGCCGTCAATGCGCTGCCGATTACCGCTAAATTCACGGTTGGGGAAAAGCTTTTCCTCTATCAAGCCCCAATCCGGGAAACGAGTGCCGGCACGCCGGCGCGGTTCCAAGCCGCTCGCAATTTGCGCTACCATGACTCGCGTAACCTTTCACCCAAGCCGACGCATCTCAACCGGAGAGGCTAACATGACCAAGCACCTGAAGCTGCTCGCAAGCCTTCTTCTCTTGTCTCTGATTCCGTTCTCCACGCGCTCTGCCAGTGCCGAACCACAAGCTGGCACTTCAAAAGTTCCAGTAACGACCGTCGTCACGGTTTTGGGACCAAATTACACAGCTCCGCCAGCTCTCGGAAAGGCGGATGTCGTCGTCCACACGAACAAGAAAGTTCGCGAGGACGTCGTTGGATGGGATGCGGCGCAAGGCGATAAGTCCGCGCTCGAGCTGGCGATCGTCATTGATGACCTCGTGAGCATCGGCAACCAACTGGATGATCTGCGGAAGTTCATCCAGGCGCAGTCGAAAGCCACGAGCGTGGGCGTCTTTTACGCGAACAATGGCGTTACCCAGGCGGTGGCGCCATTCAGCACCGACCACGATGCCGTCGCCAAGAAAGTTCGAATCACCATCGGGCGAGCGGGAGCATCCACAAGCATCTATCTTTCGTTGATGGACTTGATATCCAAGTGGCGCTCGAGCGGCGCGCGCCGCGAGATCCTCGTCATCGCGGACGGCATTGACCGGTTTCGCGGCGATCCGGCCAGCCCGGACGTTGCTTCGACCATCTCGAGGGCGCAGAAAGCGGGGATCTTGATCCACACGCTGTATGCCCGCGGCGCCGACCGCGAGGGCAGAAATCTTTTTCGCGCGAATTACGGCCAGAGCAATCTCGCGCAGATGACCGACGAAACCGGAGGCGAGTCTTTTTTCCAGGGCCTCGACACTCCCATCTCCTTCGCGCCATTTCTTGATAAATTGGACATGATCCTTCACAACCAGTATTACCTGACGTTCACCACCGCTCGCAGCCCGAAAAAGAACGGGGAACTCCGCAGCTTCAAGGTCAGCACCGAGCAGACCAACGTGGAAATCTCCGCCGCCAATCTAATTTGGGTTCCGGGCCGCTAGAGCCGGAGTGGAGCTTCACCACAACGTCCTTTGGCCGGCGTGGTGTGCGCGGCGAGGGCAAACGTCTGGACACGAATTCACCGTCGTGTTACACATACGTCGCAAAACCGCGCAATGAATTGGGGGATGCATGCGAAACCGCTCTTCGTGGACTGTCGGAGGTAAAGTTGCGTTCGTCGCGTGTACCTTGATCTTCGCCGTCGCTGTCACCGGACTCCGCCAACCGTCGATCGCCGCGCCGCAGTTCGGGGCCAACAAGGGGGCAGTAGTCGGCATCGAATTCGACGGCCGCATGGTTTCCGACCTCGACAAATCCGTCGCCTTCTACAAAGCCATCGGTTTCACCGAGGTTCCAGACGTTAACAAGTCCTGGCGCAACGATGAGGTGATGAATCGCATCCACGGCACCAAGGGCGTCGAGTCCCGCATGGCGAAGCTCACCATCAATAGCAACATCTCCGGGAAGCCATTCACACTCTACTTGCGCGAATTCCGCGGAGTGAAGCGCCGCAACGTGATGCTCGGCAAGACCCCCTGGGAGCCCGGCGCGTCCCACATTGACTTGACGGTTCCCGACGCAGAGAAGTTGTGGGCCGATTTGAAAGCCGCAAACATGCTCTGGCCGCGCACCTGGGACAACAAATTGATCGCGCTGCCCGGCGCGACGAAAGGTACGCTCGCTTACATCACCGATCCCGACGGCATGGATGTCGAAATAGTTGAGCAGCGTCCCGCCGTGCCCGCCACGGCAGATCGTCCCGCAGTCCCGGCGGATGTTCCCGGCTTCAACCACATCGGTCTCGTCATTCTCGATCCCGACAAAATCCGTGCGTTTTATGGCGTGCTGCTCGGGGAGCAGTTTCCCGCGACTCCATCGCAATGGATGGGCGGAGACTTCATGGATTCAGCCGTCGGCGGGCACGGCAACGTGATTCGTATCGTCAATGGAACGTTCGCCGAAGCCGCCGACACAAAGTCGCGCATGCGCTTTGAGATCGTCGAGTACGAAAACCGCAAGAAGCCGCTGACGCCCTATAGCATCACCGATATCGGAGTGAACTACATCGGCCTCGAAGTCACCGACATAGACTCACTGGTTGCTCGGTTGAAGGGCGCGGGTATCACCATCGTGTCGGACGGAATCGTCGAGATGAGCACTCACTACCGCGTGGCCCTGGTCCGCGATTCGGACGTGGGCAGTTTCGTCGAACTCTACGAGCCGCCAAGGAAGTAACCGCCAACTGACTGGAATGAGAAGCGGCCGCGCGAATGTGCAGCTAAGGGAGGCTTTGTGGAACTAAGAAGAATGCTCGCGATCGCTCTGGGTTTGCTTGCTGCAACAACCGTCGCCGGACAAAGTCAGGTTCCACGGTTGCCGCCCGCTCCGGCAAATCCTCCCGCTCCTTCATTGCAGGCGAATGCCGATCCCGGCTATGACGCAGTCCTTGCCGCCTGCAAGAATCCACCGCAGAAATTTCCACCGATCCATTGGCCTGCGTCGGGGCCTCCACCGCGCGACTACGCGATTACTGAAATCCCCGGTGTCATCGCCGCGGGCCAGCAGTGGAAATTCCTCTGGCAGGAAGCCGGAAACAATGGCGATGGGATTGTCGGCACCAACGATGGTGGATTGTTGATCGCACAAAACGACAACAGTGCCGTCGTGAAACTGGACAAGAACGCCAAGCCTTCCGTCGTCTACTCGGACACCCACACGGGCGGCGCGCTTTCGATCAACTCGAAGGGCGCGCTCTTTATTGTCGAACGTGGATTGCGTCCTGCAATTTGGGAACTTTCGCCCAAGCACCAGCTTCTCGCGAACACCTACCAGGGCGATACCATGGATTGCATCGGCGGCATATTGAACGACCTGTCGGCTGACAGCAAGGGCGGCGCTTACTTCACCATGGGCGGTCTTTATTACGCGAGCCCCGCGGGCGTGATCACAAAGTATGGCGACAACCTTCGCACGAACGGCATCATCCTCAGCCCCGATGAGAAAAAACTCTTCGCAACGAACGTGAATACCGTTGTGGTTTTCGATGTTCAGCCCGATGGTTCACTGACGAACCAGCGGGATTTCGCGAAGCTTCAGGAAAAAACAGCCGGTGACGGCAGCACCACGGATTCCGACGGCCGCATTTACGTCAGCACCAACCCGGGCATCCAGGTGATCGGCGCGGACGGCCAGTGGCTCGGATTGATTCCCACGCCGCGCGATGTCATCAGCGTGTCCTTCGGCGGTCCCGGAAAGAAGACGCTGTTCATTTTGGCTCGAGGTGCCGAGGATTCCGACGGCAAGCAGATCGCCAACGCCGCGCAAGTCTATTCCATTCAGATGATCGCGCAGGGCTACAAAGGCCGCCCAAAGTAGTCGGTCAGCCTGAAGCATATTCCACCCGCACTCAAAGCTCCTCGGCGCGCGCTGGTTCGCGGAAATGCAGCGATTTATCATCGAGAACTTTCTGCAAATTCGGTCCCTCAAGCGTTCCCGATTTCAGATCCACACGCCATTTCTCTTTGAATAAGATCGCGCCGTGCAAATCGTGGTATTCGACGCGCATCTCCGGCCCATCGAGGAACATGTTGGCGAAGCCGTTGTAACCCGCGTTGATATCTTCGCCGTTCTCGTAGCGGCGGTTGTCCCATGCGAGCCACCGGCACTCGTGGATGTCCGGCAGCGTGCCTCGGTCAACCGGCATTCCGCCGTGCCCGATGCACCTCCCGTACGTGGGAATCCCGCCTTCTACGGCGTATTTGTCGTAAATCGTCAGCTTGTGCTCGTGTCCCCAGAACCAGATTACCGGCCGGTGAATGATCCGCGCCAATTGCTGCGAAGGAATCTGATACCACTCGCTGAATGACGAATAGCTGCCGTGATGCGACAGCAGAATGAGCCCGCGATGATCGCCATCGGGATTTATCGTCTCGCTCAGCCACTTCAGCAGCGGCTCAGGAAGCGTGCATTTCGGTTTGAATCTCCGCGACGTGCGGATGAACTTGCTTTTTTGGAGGATGGGCACGCGTCCCCAATCAAATTTCGTGGAGTTGTAACCCGTATCAATCGCGATGATTCGCCAGTGCGTGTTCTGGAGACAGAAAAAACTCGCCCATTGCCCGCTGCCCCATTCGCCCTCGGAATCCTTCAGCCCCATTTTCGGGAGCACGTAGCGGAAATATCCGTTTCCATGCGCGTACATTTCGTGATTCCCGGTGAGCGCGAAGCTGCCTTTCGTGCCCATCGGCCATTTGACGGGCGTATAACCGCTCGTCTTCTCGCCCAGGAAATTTTCCTTCACCTCGGTTCCGCCGCCCACGTAGTAAACGTCGCCCAGATGAATCGTGTAATCCGGACGCGCCTTGGCCACGCGGTCCGCCACCATCTGCGCCTCGTCCGTTCCCGTGCCCCAGTCTCCAACCAGTCCGAGAGTCGTGTGATCGGAAGTTTCGTGGATGCCGTTGCCTTTTCCGTGCGTGGTGTAATCCCTGAAGTTGTGCTTTCTGCGAAACCAGTACCTTGCAACGTGGGAAATCCAGGTCAACAAGTGGCCGGGGAGGAAAGCTTTCAGCGGACTGTAAGTCGTCTGCGAATAATTCGAACCCGCCGCGTGGAAATGCGCCGCGAGCGCGGAATGAAAAGGCCCGGTAAAGTTTCCCAGGTCCTTGCGCGGGCCCTTGGAATCGATCGGATCGTCGGACGCCACGCGGTCACCTGACCAGCATTCTCGCACACAAATAAAAAAGCCCGCCCCGATTCACATCGGAGCGGGCTGCGTTTGTCTACTACTAACTTTTTGACTTCGAGTGAACCAGGTCAGAACCCGTCGGGCTGAGAGAACCGAACGTCCCGGGTCGTGAGATCCGGGATGGAGAGCCGTGCCTGCTACCGACGCAGGCCGTACTCCCTTTTCTTTTAGAAAGGAGGTGATCCAGCCGCAGGTTCTCCTACGGCTACCTTGTTACGACTTCACCCCAATCATGAGTCATACCTTGAGCGCCTGCCTCCTTGCGGTTGGCACGGCGATTTCTAGTACAACCCACTTTCGTGATGTGACGGGCGGTGTGTACAAGGCCCGGGAACGTATTCACGGCGCCGTTCTGATGCGCCATTACTAGCGATTCCGGCTTCATGCAGTCGAGTTGCAGACTGCAATCCGAACTGAGCGCGCTTTTTTGCGATTAGCTCCCCCTCGCGGGTTTGCAACGCTTTGTGGCGCGCATTGTAACACGTGTGTAGCCCTGGACATAAAGGCCATGCTGACTTGACCTCATCCCCACCTTCCTCTCCGTTATCCGGAGCAGTCCTCATAGAGTTCCCCCTTGCGGGTGGCAACTATGAGTAAGGGTTGCGCTCGTTGCGGGACTTAACCCAACACCTCACGGCACGAGCTGACGACAGCCATGCAGCACCTCTACACAGGTCCCTTGCGGGAAGTCTCTGTTTCCAAAGATGGTCCTGTGCGGTTCAAGCCCAGGTAAGGTTCTTCGCGTTGCGTCGAATTGAACCACATGTTCCACCGCTTGTGCGGGCCCCCGTCAATTCCTTTGAGTTTCAGTCTTGCGACCGTACTCCCCAGGCGCAGGACTTAACGCGTTAGCTACGGGACTTGCCCCGTACAGGGCAAACCCCAAGTCCTGATGGTTTAGGGCTAGGACTACCAGGGTATCTAATCCTGTTTGCTCCCCTAGCTTTCGTCCCTCAGCGTCAGTTGTGATCCAGCGAGCCGCCTTCGCCTCGGATGTTCCTACGGATATCTACGCATTTCACCGCTACACCCGTAATTCCACTCGCCTCTCTCACACTCTAGCACGGCAGTTTCGGAAGCAGCCCCTGGGTTAAGCCCAGGGATTTCACTCCCGACTTACCACACCGCCTACGGACCCTTTACGCCCAGTAATTCCGAGCAACGCTGGCCCCCTACGTATTACCGCGGCTGCTGGCACGTAGTTAGCCGGGGCTTCTTATACCTGTACCGTCAAACCCTTGCGGGCATTCTTCCAGGTCGAAAGGGGTTTACACTCCGAGAAGCTTCATCCCCCACGCGGCGTTGCTGCATCAGACTTTCGTCCATTGTGCAAGATTCCCCACTGCTGCCTCCCGTAGGAGTCTGGACCGTGTCTCAGTTCCAGTGTGGCCGGCCAACCTCTCAGTCCGGCTACCGATCAATGCCTTGGTGGGCCATTACCCCGCCAACAAGCTAATCGGCCGCGGATCCCTCTTCTGGCGACTTGCGCCTTTGAAGACAACAGCATGTGCCATCGTCTTGTTATGCGGTATTAGCCCAATTTTCACTGGGTTATTCCCCACCTGAAGGAAGGTTATCCACGTGTTACGCACCCGTTCGCCACGCGCCCACAACCTGTATTGCTACAGATTGCTGCGCGTTCGACTTGCATGTGTTAAGCACGCCGCCAGCGTTCGCTCTGAGCCAGGATCAAACTCTCATTTGAAACCTGTCTCCCAACCGTGAAAGCTTTCACTCCCACGATCGGAACGAACTGTTAATCGCTCGATTTCTGTACCTCTCCCCAACCGAAGCCGGGAAAAGGCTCTCAAACGGCATCTATCCCGGTACACCCGGAATAAGTGCCGAAACCAAACGGGTTCTGGCTTGTTTCACTCGATTGTCAAAGAGCAGGTACTCCCAGGCCAGCTGGAAGGAGGGCAGACAATCGCCAACTCTACAGATTTGTACTCAAACTGTCAACAGAATTTCGAATCGTGCCGATAAGTTTTTTAGTTATGACCTACAGGGATCGCCTCGACCATTTAACCGATTCATCGGATGGGCCTGCGCTCTCCTTAGGCGTACAACGCTAACCGTGGAGGAAACACACATGACCAAACCAATTCGATTCGTCTTGATGGGTGCACTTGCCGTAGGGCTGACCTTGCCAATCTGTGGTGCGGCGCGAGCCGACCATGACTATAGCGAGGACTGCCACCAGCGTTTGAATAATGCCAAGGCCAAGATTGACCGCGACGCCGCGAAATACGGCGAGCACAGCAACAGGGTCGCCAACGACGTTGCCAAGCTCGACGAAGAACGCGCCTGGTGCCGCGATCATAAAGCCGATTGGGACCATAACCTGTTCGACGTCGGCATCTACGTCCGTAAATAACTCATAACTTCATATCGGCGGCGCCAGCCTGACGCGCATTCAAACGTCACGCTGGCTCCCGCTAATTCCGGCGAGCAAATCATCTTTCGCGCCGCCGCTGCCGCAGTTTCCTCGTAGGGGCACAGCATGCTGTGCCCGGCGCAAATTCTTGGCAAAACGCCGCGCACCCACCGCGCCGTTGCCGCGGTTTCGTTGGGGGCGTAGCACCGCTACGCCCGGCAAACTTCCTTGGCTCCATGCTGCCCATCCACCACGCCGTTGCCGTTTCTTCGTAGGGGCACGGCATGCCGTGCCCGGCAAACTTCCTTGGCTCCGTGCGGCCATCCACCGCGCCGTTGCCGTTTCTTCGTAGGGGCACGGCATGCCGTGCCCGGCAAACTTCCTTGGCTCCGTGCGGCCATCCACCGCACCATTGCAATTCCGGTTATAAACCCAGAGGAAAAAACGAGCGCCGGGATTACTATGTCTGCGGTGCGCGGCGTGGGGACTCGCCGCCCAATAATTTCCGGGGGGATTTCCAGACATGCGTAATGCAACTAAGTGGACTTCACTCGCGCTGCTGGTAGTTCTCGCAGCCGCCACCGCCTCAGCGCAGCAATCGCAGCGCGTTGACGACAAGCTGCTCCTGAACGCCGGCAAGACCGGCGACGAATGGCTGATGGCCGCCGGCAATTATTCGCAAACGCGCTACAGCCCGCTGCAACAGATTGATGCCTCGAATGTGAACCGTCTTGGCCTCGCGTGGTATTACGACACCGGTTCTCTCCCCGGCACGCTCGAAGCATCTCCGGTCATTTCAAATGGAACTCTCTACGGCACTGTAACCTGGGGCGTCGTATTCGCGGTGGACGCTCGCACCGGAAAAGAAAAATGGCGCTGGGATCCGCAACTCGGCCATCAGAATTTTCCTCCCGGCTCGATGGGCAAGCCCGACGCCGACAAAGTTCGCACCGGCCCCAGTCTCTGCTGCGGCCCCGGAAATCGCGGCGTCGCCGTGTACGGCGGCAAAGTGTACGTCGGCACGCTGGATGCACGCCTCGTCGCGCTCGATGCCGAAACCGGTAAAGTTGTCTGGGACGTCCCGACCGCCGAAAAAAACTCCGACTACAGCATCACCGGCGCTCCGCTCATCGTGAAAGGCAAAGTCATCATCGGCAACGGCGGCGGCGAATTTGCCGTGCGCGGCTACATCTCCGCCTACGATCCCGAGACCGGCAAATTGATCTGGCGCTTCTATACCGTGCCGGGTGATCCATCGAAGCCGTTCGAGAACAAAGCCATGGAAGCCGCCGCGAAAACATGGTCGGGCGATATCCCTTGGTGGAAGTTAGGCGGAGGCGGCAATCCCTGGAACGCGATTTCCTACGATCCGCAGCTCGACCTGCTCTATTTCGGCACCGGACAGGCGGGCCCGTGGGTGCAGAAATATCGCAGCGCGATGGGCCAGGACAATTTGTACACCTGCGCGATCATCGCCGTGAAGCCGGAGACCGGAAAATTCGCCTGGTATTTCCAGACCACTCCCGGCGATGAGTGGGATTACGACTCCATTGCAGACCTTGTCCTCGCCGACATAAAAATCGACGGCAAAGTTCGCAAGGTCATCATGCAGGCCCCCAAGAATGGCTACCTCTACGTTCTCGATCGCAAGACCGGGCAATTCATCTCCGGCGCGCCGCTGCAAAAAATCACCTGGGCCAAAGGACTCGATCCCAAAACCGGCCGCCCCATCATCAATCCGGAAGCGCATTACGGCACGACCGGCACGATAATCTGGCCGGGTCCCGGCGGCGGACACGTCTGGCAGGGCATGTCGTTTAATCCGCAAACCAATCTCGTTTACATCACGCCCGGAGCCGCCACCAGCTTCAACTACGTGCAGGCCGCGGAATTCAAGCCGGAGCTTGGCGCCTACAACTGGGGAATCATTTTCAGGGACGCAGCAGGCAGAGGCACGGGCCCCGTCGCAGCCGGCGCCAACGGCGCGCCGCGTCCACCCCCGCCTCCGCCAGCTCCGCCCGCGGGAAATTTCCTTTTCGCGTGGGATCCCGCAACAGAAACCGAACGCTGGCGCGCTCCCTCAACCGGTGGCGGCGGCACCATGACCACCGCCGGCAATCTGGTTTTCGCTGCCTCGAACTCCGGTGACTTCGAAGCCTTCAGCGCGGATAAAGGCGAGAAACTCTGGAGCGTTCCGCTGATGCAGGGATTCGCGAATCCCGTTTCCTACATGCTCGACGGGAAGCAGTACATTTCAGTCCTCGCCGGACGCGCGGGCAAGGGGCGCCTCTACACCTTCGCGCTCGACGGCAAAGTTCCCGTGCCGCCTCCGCCCGCGCCAGCTGCAGCTCCGCCACCGCCCGCCGGCGAAGCCCGCTAAGGACGATTTCGGTGGCACAGACACTCTTGTCTGTGCTCCTGCGCTTCCACTCAAACTCTGCGCTATGATTTGCGCGTCCAGTTCATGCACGACGCGCCCGAACTCGGCTCCACACGCGACGCCATCATTCGCAACGCGCCGATCGCTGCGGTGATCGCGCTGTCTCTCTTCATCGCACTGTATGCGGGAGACTACTTGCTGCTGCACGCCCGGATCGCCGTGCGCGGCGCGGACTCTGCAACCTCAACCGTGACGATCTACTACGCGGCCCTTCTGAAAAACGGAAAATTCAGCGTCTTCTTCGACCAGCCCGAAACGCAAACCTGCGTCCGCTCGATTTTTCCCTGGCTCGGCTACCAGCCCTGCTGGTATCTCTCGCGCCACGCAATCAAGACTGTGAACTAGACGACGGGCGCCTCACCGTCAATCCTGCTCACCGAGGGTTTCGACGTACGTTTTGCCGTACGGGTAGAACAGGTCCTTGCGGCCCTCCTTCCACGCTGCTTTGAGTTCGAGCGTCGTGATGTCCCAGTCCGGCCGGCATTTTTTGGTGACGGCTCGCAGATCCTGGCGAAGATCTTCCATCGTGGGCCGGCCGAAGAACCAGTAGCCGTTGTAAATCTTGTAAACCACCAGACCGGGCTCGAGGACAATCACGTGCGGGATCATCGGATTGTGGGCGGGATCCGTATATTCGGCGATGTCGAGATCTTTTTGGATGGTGCGCCCCGCGTCCGAAAGGAACGGCCAGTGCGCGCCGATTCCGGTGCGGAATTCGTTCGTCTCGGTGATATTGTCCGTGCTGATCGTGACCAGCCGGCAATAGCCAACCTCGATCTCGCGGTGCAGTTCCAATAGTCCTTCGGCCTGCCTGCGGTCCTTGGGACAGAAACCTCCGCGGCTGAGGACCAAAACCATCGGATGTTGTCCTTGCAGTTCGGAAAGCTTCCGGCGCTTCGCCTTGTGGTCGGAAAGTTCGTAGTCGGGGAAAATAGCTCCGGGAACGATGTCGGGTCGCATGGGGAATCCTCGAAAGTTGAATGGGTTGCGGCTGCGACGATATGATAACACCGGCTATCAGCCGTGGATCGCGGCGCGAAGCAAGAGCACGACGACCGCGCCGCGACGCACGAAAATAATTTGAGGGAGCATTCGTATGGCATATCCCGCGACATTCCGTTACTCGAAGGAGCACCAGTGGATTGACGTGAAGGGCGACATCGGCACCATTGGAATCACCGACTACGCGCAGTCTCAATTGAACGAAATCGTTTCCGTGGATCTGCCGAAGCCCGGAGCCACGCTGGTAGCGGGCACGCCTCTCGGCAGCGTGGAATCGGTGAAAACGGTGAACGAAATAGACGCGCCGGTATCCGGCGAAGTCGTCGAGGTGAACGCCGCCCTGAAAGATGCCCCGGAAAAGATCAATTCCGATCCGCACGGGCAGGGCTGGCTCATCAAGGTGCGCCTGAAGAATCCCGCCGAAGTAAACGCGCTGATGGACGCCGCAGCGTACGAAGCCTTCGTCGCAGTGCCCGGTCCGGATTCCGCTGCCTGATCTCCTGCCCCGCCTGCCCCAATCCTTGGAAAATCCGGTCCCAACGTCACCCTCAATTGTGTGTCGAGTAATATGTACCTCGATCCTTTGTTTTGAATGAGTTACGCAAGAAATTACTTTGCATGGTGTGTCGAGTAATTGTGCTCGAAATCCGTCCTGGACAGTGGGCTGGGGAGCACATCCGGCGCCCGGGAATTTCGATTCCTTGGGTGCGTTGGATATTCCTGAATTCGCAGCTCCGCTTAGGGCACGGGCGCGACTCGTGGGGGACAGGGCAGTTCCGTTGCGTGTGTCCACACCACTCCCCGCGCTTGCGAGAACCGCCAACTGCGCCACTACTGCGGTCTTTTGGACCATGCGTCCATAATTCTAGATGGGGAGTGGCGCGTCAATCGCGAGCGCCTGTGGACTTTTTCTGAAAATCGGGAGTTCCGGTGTCGCTGACAAGTACGGACCGAGCCCCCGCGGCAACTTTGCTTGCTTGCCAACGCGCTAAACGGATATGTGGGTATTGGTAGCCATTTGACCGCTAATCCGACTAATCAGGAGTCAGAAAGCCTGAACTTCCGAGGAGCGGACTTCTGGCCCGGAATAACTTCCGGTTGGCCCATGACTCGGGTTGCTACTCCGCTCACTTCACTTTCTCAAGGTCGTCCAGTTTCCATGTCTTTTCGAGGAGCGGTTTTTCCGGGCCATAAAGGCGGAAGAGCAGGAAAAAATCCTCGCCCGTTGGGATCCAGTTCGAGTCCAGCCCAGCGGGAGGCTTCGGCGCAAAATAAACATCCACCGAACCGTCGGCATTAGCCTTCATTTTTCCCAATTCTTTGGAAGAGAGGCCCACGCGGTCCTTTCCATCGAGAAATCCTTTGGTCTTCATGCTGTACACAATGACCGACCAGAAGTCTCTGGCGGGCGTATCTTTCGGGACCCGTAGACGGTAAGTGGACGCGCCATCGAAAAGGTTGCCGTCATGGTCGCGCAATCCCGTCAGATAAAACGTATCGCCGCCGAGATTCTTAGGCAGAGCGGTCGCAAAGAAATAATAGCCAGCCCGCTCGTCAATCATTAAGCGATCCTCGGTGACGAATGGAAAGCCCTGTATGGCCTGCTCTCTGGAAAGATTCCAGACTTGCCACTGGCTTCCTTCCCACATGGGAGCGCAGGACATTCCGGGCGTCGTGAAATAGTGCTGCATCCAGTCGTAGGCGCGACGCACGCCTTCCTCAAGAGCCTTGGTCGTTTCCGCATCGGGCGCAAAGGGCTTGCCCTTCTCAATCCCGATACTCGCAAGCAGCCCCATCATCGCCTTGTCGCGTTCGAGGACTGGCTCCTTCTGAACAATTGTATTGATCTCCTCGAAGTAGTTGATGTCGTAGCTGGGCAGCGTGTTCCACTTCTTGGGATAGGCGTCGATGAATCGCGTCTGCGGTGGATTGGCAGCCTCGGATAGTTTGTAGACTTTCAGGGACTTGCCGTATTCGACCACCTCTTCCATTGTGCCGCGGTCCTTGGCAACCGGGCGGAACGCCACTTCCACGGCATAGGTCTGGGGACGATAAACGAGGTATCCCTCCGGGACCGCACCCGTGTAGCCGGGGGGCAAGAAGAGGTATTTGCCGCCCTTGCCTTTGTCCTCACCAGAAAGTCCGACATCCACGACTGGCACTTGCCACGCATCCATGAAACTCCCGAAGTAGGCTGCTTTTTCGCTCGCGGCGGGAACCTCGACTACCAAGGGGCCATCCTTGGTGGTCAGGGAGGCAATCACGTAGGGGGTCACATCGTTGGCGGTCAGGAAGCCATGACGGGACACCATCGGCTTGGAGAAATAGATAACATCGCCCACATCGCCACCTAGCTCTCTTCTCGTGGCGACCGCGACATCCCAAATAGCCACCGCTGGTATGGCCCAAACCGCCGCTTGGGCGGCGCGCTCAACCTTCATTTCATATTCAATCGACTGTTTCTCGTCGGCGGCTTGAGCAACGGTCGTGGTAAGAAACACCGCGCAAGCGATAGCACCCGCGAGCAGGTTTAGTCCTGAAAGTCTGGTTATCATGATTGCGTCCCCTCGGAGGTTTAACGGAGCTGCTTACTTCACCAGTTCAATCTCGCCGGGCTTCCAAGTCTTGTCGAACCACGGCTGTAGCGGACCGTAAAGCCGCAGGAGCGTGTTCCAGCCTTTGCCCGGCACGGTCTGTACCCAGTTCGTCTCGTGGCCCGCGGGCGCAGTCGGACCGAAATAAACATCCGCTGATGTGTCGGGATTCATAACGAATCCTTTACTCTGGCTACCAATGCTCGGGAATTGTGCGTCGGTTTGGAGCATGGAGCGTGTTTGGTTGTCATAAACGACGAACGACCAAAATGTCTTGGCCGGAATGTTGGGCGGTAGGTGAACCTTGTAGGTCTTGCTGCCGTCGAGCGGCTTTCCGGTAGAATCCACGAACGCACCAGCATATTGCGAGCCGACCCCCACCATCTTGATCGCCATTGCTGGAGTAATGCCGGTAGCGTAGTAGAACATCATGGTGCGAGCGTCGAAATTACGCACGCCCGGCTGCAACAGAAATTCGTAGCTGCCTCCGATGAAGGGAGTGCACCACGCGCTGTTGGGATAAAAATAGGCTTCCTTCATGCGGCTCTTAAACAGAATTGCCCGCGCCGTAGCGTTACCAACTGCTGCTGAGTCCGTGAGAATCTTCTTCATGCGCTCATCCGGCGCGAACGTTTTCCCCTTCTCGATGCCGATGGAGGCGAGTACGCCGAGTGTTTCCGGATCAAGCGCGTCGTTCGGCTCCTCTTGCACGACGTGGTTTATCTCCTCGTAGAAAGTGAAGTCGTTCGCATGGACAGTGTTAAATTCTTTGCCGGACACATTGATGAATTTCATCGGCGGCGGATTGGTCGCCTGCGCTAGCAAGTATACTTTCGCCATTTTCTTCGTTGCTTCAACACCGGGCGCGGTGCTGCCGTCAACCACAAAGCTACGCGAGAGGTAAAGGTTGCCGTAAGTCTTCGAGCGAAAAACAAAGTAGCCTTGCGGCACATCACCCGTGTATCCGGGGGGAAGCAAGAGAAACTTTCCACCCTTACCCTTGTCAGGTCCGGCGTTGCCAATGTCCCCGACGTAGTGGAACCAGAAGTCATCAATGATGCCGAGCGTATTGGGCGGCCATTCGATGACAAGAGGACCATCTTTCAAATCCAGCCACATCAAATTGTAGATCGAGTCTGTGTTTGCCGTCAGGAAGAGGGACTTGGAGTCCATCAGGTTTTCCATGATGAGTACGGTTTGATTGTCAGTTGCGCCCACGCTGCGGAAACCCTCCCGCATCCCATAGAGTGACGCGCCCGGCATGGCGGTTAGATACGCCTGAACACCTCGCTCGAAGTCGAGGTTGTCGTACACCTTCTGAACCGTGGCATCGTCCGGGAAGCCGTCGAAAAAGTTCAACGTGCCAAGCCGAGTCTCGACTTTGTCTGGCGTGGTGATTTGCGGCGGGATCGGGGTCGTCATCTTCATCTTTGGCGGGGCTTGCGCGTACGCAGTGCCTATGCTCAGCCCACCAGAGACGGCAAGAGTGAGCATCATGGCTCGAATGATTCCGATTTTCATGTCGGTCGTTCCTCCCTCAGATTCCTCACACACTACACCAACGCATGGAGAGAAGCGAATTAGGCCGGGATTAGTGAACGGAACTGTCAAAAGTACCAATCGCAAAACGACTCTCGGAAGGCTTTCGCTAGATGAGCCAAGTCCTGATTAACGCGCTGACCGGACTTGTGGGTACTAGAAGAAAATGCGCGGTTACCCCGATCAGAGGGCTTATGCCGTCACCTCGCGGACCAGTTCAAATCGATAGAGTAGGAATAGGGAGTGTCGTTTTTCGGGGCGTTTCGAGTCTCGCGCATTTGCCCGTCCCGAGGCATAGCGAAACCGTTCGCGTGTACACTTGTAATGGGAGAAAAAGCAGATTGAGGAATTCGATACCGATTATCAGCGCGCATGACCTTTCGAAAAAATTCGGGGTCGCACCACGCTTCAAAAATACCTCCGGGATTAGCGCTGCCGGCTCAGAGGGTCGGCGCAACAGCCTCTAATCCGTACTTCCGATCCTGCTTTCAGCGTCCCTGAAACTTCTCGATTAACTCTCGCTCTGCCTGGAGCCAGTCGTCCTGGTCCCGTCCGTGTATACAACCGCGTTCCAGGTGTAATTCGTACGCTCGCTGCCGAATTTCGTCAATACTCGGCCTGTTCGCGAACGGTTGGGTCTTCTGAGAATCAGCTACTTCATGTTCACTTTCTTCCGCACCTAACGCCGCGCTTTTCGATTTCATATCTTGCGTCCTCCCTTTTGAATTCGTCCCAAGGAAATGTTTCCGGCCAGCATCTGTCTGCGTCTTGGCTGGCGCGCGGTACTTCATGGGATCCTGGCTGCCACTGTCTTGGATTGACCAGACGCGTCGGCCTCCGGGCGCGAGACCATGGGAGCGCGGACGTCCAGAAACTGAACGAGGTCCTTTGAAAAGATCAGGTCGAGCGTCCAATCGAAGGCGGCACGAAGTTTCTTTTCGAATCGCGGGAGCTTACTGAGGTAAATCGTACGCCAGAGCCACCACGCGCTAAAACCCGAGAAATTGATGCCCAAGATGTTGGCGACACCCGTCCGCCGACCGATCGCGGCGAGCTGCGCGATGGTCGAGAAATCGAACTGCTTCTTCTGTTCTCCTCGGATGCTCGCGATAATGTTGCGCGCCACCACCTTCGCTTCACGAAGTGCATGCTGTGCGGTTGGCGGATGAAATCTCCCCGTCCGGCGATCCAGCGCCGCCGCACAATCGCCCAGAGCCCATACGCCGGGCCAACTCTGAAGCTCGAGAGATTCCGTAACCAGAAGACGGCCGTGTTCCTTTGCGCAAGCGATGGATTCGAGCAGTGGATTGGGGGACGTACCGGCGGTCCAGACGAGAGTATTTGTACGAAGGGCGGTCCCGTTGCTCAGTCGAACCGCTCCACCGGAAAACTCCTCAACTTTTGCGTTCAGGTGAATCTCCACTTTACGCCCCGCGAGTTTTCGCTGGGCGTAAACGCCCAATCTTTCGCCCAATTCCGGGAGGATGACCGGGCCGGAATGAACCAGGACGATTCGCAACATCTCTTCCGTTAGGTGAGGGTACGAGGAAAGCGCTGCCCGCACGAAGTCGTTAATCCCGGCAACCGTCTCAACGCCAGCGAAACCGCCCCCTGCGACCACAAAAGTTAACAGCGGCTCTTTTACCTTGCAGCAATCGCTGTCAGCTTCTTCCAGGTGGGCAATTAGGTGGTTGCGTAATCGCATCGCATCACCCAAGGTTTTCATGGTGAGCGCGTATTCCCGGAGGCCAGGAATGCCGTAGAGATTGGTGACAGAGCCGAGGCCTAAAACAAGGAAATCGAACTCGATCGTGTGATGATGATGATCAAAGCCATGCGAAACAATAACTCTTCTCCGCTCGACATCAACCTGATCCACCTCGCCTGCAAAAAAGTGAACCCGGCGCAACATCTTACGAGCCGGATTCACAATCGTTGTGAGATCGAGATCGCTGGTCGCTACTTCATGCAGCATGGGTGTGAACAGGAAGAAGTTTTCGCGATTGATGAGGGTGATCTCGACGGAAGGATCCCGAGCGAGTTTTCTTTCCAACTCCATGGCAACCGTGAGCCCGGCAAACCCGCCTCCCAGAATAAGTACCCGTTTGCGCGCTGTATCTTGCATGCGTTATCCCGTGGGGCCGTCTATCTAAGATCCTGAACCCAAGAAATGGCTCAGGGGTGTCAACTGCGACCGCGTCAGATCTACCCGGTAGATGGTTTCCGGCGACTTTCTAAGCCGACTTCGCGACATAAGACGGCATGGAAAAGAAAAAGGTGCAAAGTATCTGTACTGCCGCTGCGAGACGGCTCTATGGTTGCGGCCGAGGAAGCCGAAGACGTACACTCGGTTCTTGCTGATCCACCCAACTACCGAGCGCAAATGAGCTTTCTCAGCGAAGTTCAGCTCGATGGCAGATTCGGTCCCTTCGTCGCGTTTCAGGGGGCGCTTGGATTCGTCCCCAATCTCCTTTACGCACAATCCTTGTTACCCCGGGTCATCGAAGCGCAGGTGATGCTTGAAACGGCTGTGCGTCTACAGGAAGGGGCGCTTTCCCGAATACAGAAGGAACGAATTCTTCTAAGCGTCGCAGTTGACCGACGAGACGCGTATTGCGTAGCCAGCGACAGTAGAGTCCTGTCTTCGCTTGGTGAGTCGGAGGGTCAAATTGATGTCTTCTTGAGCGACTACCGTAACGCAGGCCTTTCGGCAGCTGATTTGGCCTGTCTGCAATTTTGCCTAAAACTGGCATGTCGCGCATCCTCGGTGAGTTCGGAAGATATCGAAGTGCTGAGGGCGTGCGGATTCGACGATAAGGCGATATTCGAAGCTGTCGTCGTTACCGCATTGGCCATCTATCGCTGCACTTTATCCGTCGGATTGCATCCAGAGCCAGATTTCGGAGGCCGGAGGCTCGCTTCGACAAAAATTGATCCGCCGCGTGAGGGAGGGTCCCACAGCCCGTTGCCCCATATTCACACGGCGGCTAACAGAAAAGGGCCGTATGTGCCCGCTCCATACCTGAGCCCGAAGACGTTTGCCGCTTTCGGCGTCGTTCAGAAGAGTCACGGGTTCATTCCGAACTTTTTTCGCGCTCAGACTTTGCGGCCCGACTTGCTGGACGCGGAGCTGCAAGCCGTGGACAGGATTCTGGTGCCCGAGGATCTCCTAACGCGAGTGCAAAAGGAATGCATTCTGCTAGCCGTGTCGGCGGCAAACCTCAACTCGTATTGCGTTGCGATGCATTGCAATCTGTTACGCGGCCTGGGGATGCCATCGGAGGAAGGGGACCAGATTGCCGTGGACTATCATGAGTCCAACTTGTCGGAGGCCGATAAGGCATTACTCGACTTCGCCGTGAAATTGGGGACGCGTGGCCCGGACTTTTCTCGCGAAGATGTTGTCAGGCTTCGAGCCTTCGGTTTTAGCGAGGAGCAGATTCTGGAATGCGAGGTTGTCACTGCCCTCAACAATTTTGCGAATACCCTTCAGATGGGACTCGGAATCGAACCCGATTTCGAGCCGCCATTGGTCTTCGAGAAAAATAAAGTGCATCTTTCTGACGCCGCCCAGACTCCCATCAAGGGTGAGGGAGTCGTGCATCTCGTCGAAATAGTGCAGGACGCGGACGCGGAATGGGTCGCCCAGGCGCAGAGCGGAAGCCTGGAGGCTTTTGAAGAGTTGGTGCGCCGCCACACCCAGTTGATCTATCGCACCCTCGCAGCCATCCTGGGCAACCCGGCCGACGCACAGGACGCCATGCAGGACACTCTTCTGAGCGCATTCAAGCACATCGGGGCATTCCAGGGTCGCTCGAAGTTTTCGACGTGGCTGGTGAGTATCGCCAGGAATTCGGCGCTTCAACGATTGCGACGCAGCAACAACTTGGAGAGCCTGGATCAAGGTGAGTATGACGAGCAGAGAGATTTTCGCCCTCGTCAGGTTGCGGCCTGGCAGGACAACCCGGAGCAGTTCTACTCGAAATCGGAAATGCGGCAGCTCGTCGAAAGAGGAATCCTGGCGCTTCCCGCAAACTATCGAGCCGTGGTGATGCTCAGGGATATCCAGCAGCTTTCGACGGAGGAAGTTGCCCAACAGTTGGGGCTAAGCGTACCTACCGTAAAGACGCGGCTCTTGAGAGGCCGACTGATGCTGCGAGAGTGGCTCTCGCCCCACTTTGTCACCAACGTCAAGGGGGTAGCCCAATGATCACATGCGAGGAATTCTTGGCCGAGTTCGGAGACTACCTTGAGGGTCAGGTGTCGCCAGAGGTTCGTAAAGAGCTTGAATTGCACCTCTCCCAGTGCCGCGCGTGCCACGTGCTGTACGATTCCAGCCTCAAGACTATAAAGATCGTGACGGAGAGCAGTTCATTCGAGTTGCCGGAAAGCGTCTCCGACCCAATCATCGATCGCGTGATGGCGAAGTTGCGAACGGAGCGCGGTTGACAGGCCCAAAATCGTTCATGTCTGTTGTGAGCTGCTTGAGATTTGGTGTTTAGGACGGTCATCTGGTGAAGGCCGTAGTTCCTCTCTGACTTTCTCGTAAGTTCCCATCTTTCCCTTTGGAAATGCGATTCCTGCCGACAAGAGAGCACGCTCGGCGCGGCCGAGTGGCCGCATTTTTTTTTGCCCATCCGTGCACCTTTTGCGCGGCAAATGACTCCTATCGCCCGTAAGAGTTGAGCGCTTCAGGGTGCTCATCGAAAACAAACCCGAAAGGAGAAATCATCATGGTTCGCAAGATCAGAACAGTGTTGGCACTCGCTGCGCTGGCGTTCACATTCGGATTGCAGCCGCCGGTGCACGCACAAGGCAGCAAGGCGAAGACGCTGGAAACAGGCACGTTCCACGGCAAGGTTCATAGCACATCGGGCCGCGCCACGATCTACCAAGAGGAAGACGGCAGCGTTGTCCTCCGCCTAACAAACTTCAAGACGTCGAATGGACCGGATGTCCATGTCATCCTCATCGCACTCAAAGACGCGGATGACGACGCTAATTTCCTCAAGAGCGGTGTCGAGCGGGTTGAATTGGGTTCACTGAAAGGGAATGAAGGCGACCAGAACTACCCAATACCTAGTGGCACGGACTTGAGCAAATTCCAGACCGTTTCGATCTATTGCGAGCGGTTCAACGCGAACTTCGGCGCCGCACCGCTCGAAAAGTTCTAAGAGCCGTAGGTTCGTTCCAATCGAATCGGGCAGGTTCGCCTGCCCGGTTCACAGATTCGAAGGAGAAAATCATGGATGCACACATAGGTTCCTGGTTCTCGCGCCGGAAGTGGGTGGTGGTCGCTGTGGGTCTTCTGGCACTCATCGGTGTCTGGTGGGTCTTCCGCCCGGAGAAGCTCTGGATCAACCAAAGGGTCAATGAACCGGCCCCGTTCGCTTCGAGCACCGATCCTCAACCGCTCTATACCGGCCGGCTGGAAGGGAAAGCGCACCAGACGAGTGGCCGAGCGACGATCTACAAGACTACCGACGGCAAGCAGTATCTGCGCCTGACGGATTTCTCGACGTCCAATGGTCCAGATGTTCACGTCCTGCTGGCGCAGAGCAACGATGAAAGCCTCAAGCAAGAGATTGTGAAAGGTCAGCTGGATAGCGTTGAACTCGGGCCTTTAAAGGGAAATCAAGGAGATCAGAATTACGATCTTCCTGTAACGGTCGACTTACAGAAGTACAACGCAGCCGTTATCTACTGCGAGCGATTTCACGCGGTATTCGGAGTCGCCAAACTGGAGGAATTTTAACGGACGATTTCGCTCAGAATAACCTCGACACAACGATTATCGCGTTCGAGGCCTATGCCGCCACCTCGCGGACCGGTTCAAACGATAGGGTGGGAGCAGGGAGTGTCGTTTTCGGGACGTTTCGAGCCTCGCGCATTTGCCCGTGCCGAGGCATTCGGGAACGCTTCGCGTGTACACTTGTAATGGGAGAAACAGCAGATTGAGCAATTCGATTGCGATTATCAGCGCGCATGACCTTTCGAAAAAATTCGGGGTCGCTCCACTCTTCAAAAATATCTCGTTCACCGTTTCCGAAGGCGACCGCATCGGCCTGATCGGGCCGAACGGCTCGGGAAAATCCACGCTCCTGGAGATTCTGTACGGCCGGGTGAAGCCGGATAGCGGCGACCTGGCGGTTCGCAAGGGCACGCGCCTCGCTTGCGTCACGCAGGTTTCCGAATTCGGCGAGAACGACACGGTTCGCTCCGTGGTCGAAAGCGCCATGGAGCAGGCTGGCGTCCCGCACGAGGATCGCCTGTCGAGAATTGCGGAAACGCTGGGCCGCGCGGGTTTTTCAGATTTCGAAGCGCGCACATCGGCGCTCTCCGGCGGCTGGAAAAAGCGCCTGGCGATTGCCGCCGCCCTCGCGCAGGAGCCGGATATCCTGCTGCTCGACGAGCCGACCAATCATCTGGACCTCTCGGGCATCAAGTGGATCGAAACGTTTCTGCAAAACGCCGCGTTCGCCTGCGTGGTGGTCAGCCACGACCGGTATTTTCTCGAAAACGTAGCCAACGACATGGTGGAACTCAGCCGCGCGTATGCGGACGGCTATCTTCGCGTGCGCGGAAACTACAGCACGTTTCTGGAGGCCAAGGAGCAATATCTCCACGCGCAGAAAAAGCGACAGGACGCGCTCGCAAACCTGGTCCACAGCGAGATCGAATGGCTGCGCCGCGGCCCGAAAGCGCGCACCACCAAATCCAAAGCGCGCATAGACAAAGCGCACGAAATGATCGGCGAGCTAGCGGAAATGAATTCGCGCAGCCGTCTCGCAACCGCGAATATCGATTTCTCGGCGTCCGACCGCCAAACCAAGCAGCTCATCAAGCTCGAAGGCGTCAGCTATTCGATCGGTATCCGCAAGCTTTTCGCGAATATCAATTTTACGCTAACGCAGGGAATGCGCGTCGGTCTGGTAGGTCCGAACGGCAGCGGCAAAACCACGCTGCTTCGCCTGCTGACAGGGGAAATCGCGCCCGCGAGCGGCCAGATTCACAAGGCCGATTCATTGCGGATTGTTTACTTCGATCAGAATCGCGCGCTTGATCCGGACGTGACTCTGCGCCGCGCGCTCGCGCCCGATAGCGATTCGGTGATTTATCAGGACCGCGTGATTCACGTGGCCGCGTGGGGAGCGAAATTCCTTTTTGACGCCGAGGATTTGAACCAACGCGTGGGAAAACTTTCCGGCGGCGAACGGGCGCGCGTGCTGATCGCGCAGCTTATGCTGCAGCCGGCGGATGTGCTGCTGCTCGACGAGCCGACCAACGATCTGGATATTCCCACGCTGGAGATTCTGGAGGAGAGCCTGCTGGAATATCGCGGCGCGCTGGTTCTGGTCACGCACGACCGCTACATGCTCGACCGCGTCTCGACGGTTGTGCTCGGCCTCGACGGCCTGGGCGAGGCGGAACGCTTCGCGGATTATTCGCAGTGGGAAGCTTGGCAGCGGACGCAGCAGGCGAAAGGCGCGCGCGATGAATCGGGAACTCTGCGACCGCGCGCGACGGTTGCCGGCGGCGCGCAAACGGCTTCCAAGAAAAAGAAGCTTTCGTTTGCCGAGGCGCGCGAATTCGAAACCATCGAAAAGCGCGTGGCGGACGCAGAGCACGAGCTTCGCGCGCACCACATTGCGCTGGAAGACCCGGCGGTGATGAGCGATCCCGCTCTACTGCAGCGCACTTGCAAGCTGGTCGAAGAAGCGCAGAACGTCGTGGATGGTCTTTACGCGCGGTGGGCCGAACTCGAAAAGAAAAGAAGCTGAACGTGAACTTGCGACTGGCGGGAAAAACTCGCGTGACGCCGCGACGCTGATGCGCAGCACGGCGTCACGCTTTTTGCCGCGACAAATTGGGTCTAGATTAGGGCCGCGTGCTCAGGAATTTGCAGACGTCTTTCACGGCGTTGCTGAGCATCACGGTTTTCGTGGCGTAGAGCGTATCTCCGCCCTTGGCGATCACCATGAAGCGGTACGCGCCCGACCACCCGCCCGCGTAAAGCATGTAGTCGGACCTCTGCGGATCGGTGGTCAGAGTCACGTTCGGGCAAATATCGCTGAAGTCCTTCATCACGTCCACCATCTGAACGGTGGATTGTCTCGCGAGAACCAGCTTCCGCGGTTTTCCCTGCGGGACTTCCGGTCCAGCGCCTGCGGCACCGGCAAACATTAGAATGGCCATAACCATTATGATTTTTTTCATCGCCTGTCTCCTTCCGCCCGGCGTTTTGACCGGGAGTGGTGCAGTATGAAAGCCCTGCCGTGGGCAAAGCTCCCCCTCGGTCACGGCGAACACTTGTCCATATATTAGAACACTCTTGCCCGCAAAATGTTGCATGGCGGGGCGCAAGTTTCGTCGCGCGTAACGGGCGGCCCCATCTCTTGACAACTTGGCCGAGCGCGGGCAAACTCCCGCCACTTGGGTTGTCCAGGCTGGGCGGAGGCGAAGTTATGAGGACGAACTATATCGCGGTGATTGTTTGCGCGGTGGTGTACTGGCTGCTGGGAGGATTTTGGTACGCAGTCCTATTTAACAAGCCGTGGACGGCGCTTGAGGGCCCTCAACCGAACGTGAATCCGATCCCGATCTATATCATCACGTTTGTGCTGAACCTGCTGATCGCGTTTGTGCTCGCGCAGATTTGCGCGTGGCGCAACGCGAACACGGCCGCGCGAGGGTCGGCGGTCGGCATACTGCTGTGGATTGGAATCGTCGGCCCGATCACGTTTACAACGAATATGTACGAGACCCGGCCCGTTGCGCTTTACGCGATTAACAACTTCTATCCGCTGGTAGGGCTTTGCCTGATGGGCGCGATTCTGGGCGCGTGGACGAAAAAGGCCGCGTAGATCAGCGGCGACTTTCCTTTGAGTGCTTCTCGATCATGTGTTTCGTCAGTATCACGAGACCGAAAATCTGCGTCCATTGCGAAACCTCGTTTCCGACGACCTCTCCCCACTTGCTGTTGCAGTCCATTCTGATATAGAGAACCACCCAAGCGATTCCGGTGATCAGAAGAAAAATGCTGAGCGAATGGTCGCGCAGAAATTCCAGCGTCGGTTTCAAAATGCTTTTCGGCAGAGGGCGGCTCTCGGCTGAATTTCTTTCGTACAAATATTTCGTGGCGAGAACGGTGACGACGACGCCTGACCAGTCCGCGATGGCGTTCCCATAGAACGAGCCGGCATGCTTGCTGGGGTCCGAGACGATATAGAGGAAGAACCACAAGAGCAGGATTGCTATTGAGGCGATGCTCAACGAATGCTCGTGCAAGAAGCCGCGCTTATGAACTGGTGCCTCGGGCATTCTCGATCTCCTTTTCGCGGCGCCGAATGGGCGGCCGAGTCCGATTATAGCCGAGGGAGTTCGCGTTACTGAGGCGGTGCAAAGAAGAAAAACCCGCCGGATGGCACGGAGCCGGCGGGTTCTGCGGCCTCGCTAGTAAGTCTGACGATTGTGGGTTGCGGCGGTCGTGATTAGTGCTGGTTGTGACGATAGTCCCAATATTCCTTTTGTTCGTCCTTGTTCCGTTTGTCGAAATCTTTGTGGTCTCTGTGGGTGTTGGTTTCCCACTGCCTGTAGTAGGTGACCTCGCTGTGGTCCCAGGTGTGATAGTCGTTGTAGTAGGGATCGTAGCTGCGATAGCCGACGCGAGCGGAGCAGCCGCCGACCACAAGAGCCGCGACCAGCGCCAGGCTCAGCGCGAATGTAGTCAGGGCCCGAGAGAATGTGCGCATGTATGAGTTCCTCGAGCACGTACTATCGCGCAAGGAATAGTTCGGGCACATTCGGTGAAACACTGGTTTCAAACGAGGGGAAAACTGTAGGCGAAAATCGGCCTAGCGCCAGCCGTTGCGTTCGCGCAGCGCGGTGATGTGCGCGACGTGATGTTTGCTGTGCCAGGCGTATAGCGCGAGATTCTGATCGAGGCTCATGAGGCCCAGCTCGGGATGGCGAAAGTTGCGTGACCAATCAGCCGGTGCTATCGAGCAAAGTAGCGCGACCCAGCGCTTGTGGAGATTTTCAAGCAGCGCGAGCGATGTTTCCACAGGGGTAGTTGGCGTGTCGCCGAGCTTGGCCCAGCTGGCTTCGTCATAAGGCTTGATCGTGGGCTCGTCTTCGGTGAGCGCGAGTTTGAAGCGCACGTAGGCATTCATGTGGCTGTCGGGAACGTGATGCGCGAGTTGGCGAACGGTCCAGCCGCCGGGACGGTAGGGAGTATCGAGCTGGGCCGGCGAGAGGCCGGCGACGGCGGAGGCGAGGCGCGCGGGCGCGTCGGCAATCGTTTCGATGAAATCGCGGCGCTGCGAATCGGTGATCGTTTCGGGGCGTTTGAACTTGCCGATCGGGTAGCGCAGGTCGGGTTCCATAAAGTGTCTCCAGCGGATGGAGCTTCAGGGGCTAAAGCCCCATTCTCGCTAGGGCTATTATGTCGCGGCTGAAGCCGCGACCCACAAGGCCCAATTTGGCCGGGTTGAGCAACGCGCGGCAAATGCGAAACCCTCGAGCGGACGAGACGGATGGGCCTCATCGCGCCAAGGAAGTATGCCGGGCACGACAGGTCGCATCCGTATGAAAACCTTGAGACGGGCTAGCGGCTGGTGTGCGGCTTGGCGGCTTCGTAGAGTGGGGAGAGTTCGCGCAGGCGCTTTACGGTTTCGACGACGCGATCCGCGACGTAGTCCACTTCTTCCTCGGTGTTGAAACGCCCGAGGCCAAAGCGAATCGAACTGTGCGAAAGATCGTCGGAAACTCCCAGCGCGCGCAGGACATAGCTCGGCTCGATCATCGCGGAAGTGCACGCCGAGCCGCTCGAAACGGCGACGTCGTTGATTCCCATCAGCAGCGCATCGCCCTCGATCCCCGAAAAGCTGAGATTCAAATTGTTCGGCAGCCGGTGCGCCATCGAGCCGTTGACGGCAGTACCATCGAGGCGGGACATGATCGCGTCCTTCAGTTTGTCGCGAAGGCGCCGCAGCCGCTGGCATTCCTCCGGCATTTCCTTCTGGCAAATTTCGCAGGCCTTGCCCAGGCCGACGATGCCCGGAACGTTAAGAGTGCCGGAACGCATGCCGCGCTCGTGGCCGCCGCCGTCAATGATCGCCGAAATTTCAACGCGCGGGTCTTTTCGCCGGACGTAGAGGGCGCCGACGCCTTTGGGGCCGTAAATTTTGTGCGCAGAGATCGAGAGCAGATCAATGCCGTCTTTTTGCACGTCCACGGGGATTTTGCCGACGGCTTGCACGGCGTCCGTGTGGAATAGGATTTTCTTTTGTTTGGCGATCTTGCCGATTTCCTCGAGCGGTTGGAGGACGCCGATTTCGTTGTTCGCGTGCATGATCGAGATGAGAATTGTTCTGGGAATGATCGCGCGGCGGAAATCGTCGAGATTGATCAGGCCGTCCTGCGCGACAGGCAGGTAAGTGACATCGAAGCCGGATTTTTCCAGTCGCTTGCACGCATCGAGGACAGCCTTGTGCTCGGTCGCCTGCGTAATGATGTGGTTGCCTTTTTCCCGATACGCTTCGGCGACGCCCTTGATGGCGAGGTTGTCCGATTCCGTCGCGCCACTGGTAAAGACGATTTCGCGCGGATTGGCGCGGATCAGGCGGGCGATGTGCCCGCGTGCGTTTTCGACGGCTTCCTCGGCCTTCCAACCGAATTCGTGGTTGCGGCTGGCGGCGTTGCCAAATTTCTCGCTGAAATAGGGCAGCATGGCCTCAAGGACGCGCGGGTCAACCGCCGTCGTGGCCTGATTGTCCATGTAGATCGGAAGCTTGGGCGCCATCACAGTTCATCTTAGTCTCCTTAGCGTGGGGCGTCCAGCTAACGGCGCGTCGGCAACCTTCTGCCTTCAGGGCCGGATGCATGCCACTATGAGATTTACCGTGCGACCAAACTGGAACTCCATCATCTGATCTTGTTTAAGCGCCCCAGAAGTTTAGAATTACTCCTGTACCAAAGATCGGATCGGCCATGGCGAAACCAATTCTGCTGAGTGTGGATGACGACCCGGATGTTCTGCGGGCAATCGAGCGCGACCTGCGGTCGCAGTACGGTGCTGAATATCGCGTGATAGGAAGCGACTCTCCTACGGGAGCGCTCACCCTTTTGAAACAGCTGAAGGTTCGGAACGACAGCGTGGCGCTTCTGCTCGCGGACCAGCGCATGCCCCACATGGACGGTGTCGCGTTTCTGCAAGAAGGAATGCGAATTTTCCCCGAGGCGAAGCGTGCGCTGCTGACGGCCTATGCCGACACGAACGCGGCGATCAGCGCCATCAATCAAGCCAACATCAACTACTTCTTCTTGAAGCCGTGGGATCCTCCCGCGGAACACCTGTACCCGCAGCTGGATGATCTGCTCGATGATTGGCGAGCCACCTACAAGCCGACTTTCGAGGGAATCCGCGTGTTGGGAACGCGCTGGTCGCCGCGATCGTACGAGTTGCGGGACTTTCTGGCGCGTAACCGTGTGCCGTACCAGTGGATTGACGCGGAAGCTTCCGCGAATGACCCAGACACGAAGCGTCTGCTGGATGCGTTGGGCCCAGAGGCCTCCAGCCTTCCCGTCGTTCTCTTCCCAGATGGAACGAAGCTTCTTGATGGCGTGCCGGCCGAAGTCGCGCAGCGAGTTGGATTGCGAACTCGCGCGCAGACGAACTTTTATGATCTGGCCATTGTGGGCGGAGGGCCGGCTGGTCTGGCGGCTGCGGTTTATGGCGCCTCGGAGGGCCTGCACACGGTGATGATCGAGCGCGAGGCTCCGGGCGGGCAGGCCGGAATGAGTTCGCGCATCGAGAACTATCTCGGATTTCCGATGGGGCTCAGCGGCGGCGATCTGGCGCGGCGCGCCGTCACGCAGGCGCAGCGTTTCGGAGTCGAAATCTTGTCGCCGCAGGAGGCTGTCGCGGTCCGGGCAGAAGGGCCTTATCGAATTATCAAGCTGGCGGACGGGAATGAGATCTCCTGCCACGCGCTGCTGATCGCAACAGGTGTGCAATGGCGGCGGCTCGAATTACCCGGAATTGACCGGCTGCAAGGGGCGGGCGTTTACTACGGCGGCGGCTCGACGGAAGCTCTGTCATGCAGGGGCGAAATTGTTTACGTGGTGGGCGGCGCGAATTCCGCGGGCCAGGCAGCGATGAACTTCGCGAAGTATGCCGAACGCGTGGTCATTGCGGTGCGGGGAAGCTCGCTTTCCAGCACGATGTCGCAGTATCTGATTGACCAAATAAAAGAGACGCCGAACATCCAGATCTGGGGGAACGCCACCGCTGTTGAAGCGCACGGCGAAACACATCTGGAAGAGATTTCATTCCTTTGTTCGGATACAAACAAGATCGAGCGCGTGCCGGCGCACGCGATGTTCATTTTTATTGGGGCGCTTCCGCGAACCGACTGGCTGGCGGATCTGGTGGAGCGCGACGAGCGCGGATTCATACTCACGGGTCCGGACCTCATACGGGAGGGGCAACATCCGAAGGGGTGGGCGCTGGAAAGAGATCCGTTTTTGCTGGAGACAAACGTCCCCGGTGTTTTTGCGGTGGGTGATGTGCGACACGGATCGGTGAAGCGGGTGGCGTCCGGAGTGGGCGAGGGGTCGGTGGCCGTGCAGTTCATCCATCAATATCTGAGCAAGGTATAAATGGTCACAAATTCCGAACTACTCGCCGTCCCGGCATTCGCCGGCCTTCCTGAAGATCAAATCGCGTGGTTTATCGGGCGGTCGGAAGAGCTGCTTCTGAAGGAAGGCGATACGTCCTTTCGAGAAGGCGACCCGGCGGACTCGATGTTTGTGATCCTCGGGGGACAGCTGCAGATCCGAGGTGAGCTCGCCGGTGAAGCAGTGGTAATGGCCGTCAACCCGGGGAATGTAACGGGGGTGCTGCCCTATTCGAGGATGAAGCAATTTACGGTGGGAGCGCGCGCGATCACGGACGTCCGTGCCCTGCGTTTTCCATCCTCACAGTTTCCTGAACTCATACAGAAGATGCCGGAGTTGACTCAACGGCTCGTGGGCCTGATGTCCGACAGAATCCGCGAGACCACTCGACAGGAGCAACAGCGCGACCGGCTGGCTTCTCTGGGAAAACTTTCGGCGGGACTCGCGCATGAGCTCAATAATCCGGCGTCCGCAGCGAAACGCGCCGCAAGCCAACTGCGCGAAGTACTAAAACGGATTAAGGACACGAGTCACGAATTGGGAAGGCGCGAACTTACCGCTGTGCAGAAGGCGGAGATCGAAAAGCTGGAGACCTCGTTCATTCAAAGCGACGCAGTTCCGCCCGATGCGCTAACCATGAGCGATTTGGAGGAACAACTCGATTCGCTGCTGCGGAGTCACGGGCAGAACGACTTATGGCAGATGGCCGCTGATCTGGCGCACAAGAACGTGAAGCCGGAAGCGCTGGAATCATTGTTCGCGACGCTGGATGAAGCCACTGCGCGAGCCGCTCTGGTGAGGATTGCCGCTTCGATTGAGGTGGCAACGCTGCTGGACGAAATCGAGAGCGGCACGTCGCGAATCTCCGACCTGGTACTCGCAATCAAGGAATACACGTTCATGGATCAGGCGCCCGTGCAGAACGTGGACATCGTGAAAAGCCTGGAAAATACGCTGACGATCCTGAATCACAAGCTCAAACACGGGGTGACGGTAAAGCGCGATTACGAAAAACTTCCTCAGCTCGTGAATTCATTCGGGAGCGAGCTGAATCAAGTCTGGACCAACCTGATAGACAACGCGATTGACTCGATGGGCGGCAAGGGTGAGCTTCGAATTCGAATTTATCGCGACGACAATTGCGTGGTGGTGGAGATCGGCGACAACGGCCCCGGAATTTCACCGAACATAAAGTCGCACATCTTCGAACCGTTCTTCACGACGAAAGGAGTCGGGGAAGGCACCGGGCTCGGCCTCGACACCGTTCAGCGGATTGTGAAGAAGCACCGGGGAAACATCCAAGTCACCTCGAAGCCCGGCGACACAGTTTTTCAAGTATGGCTGCCGTTGGCCGAGGGCGTGAGTCACGGCTGAGTCGGCGCGGTTTGTAGCCAATTGGCGCAATTTTGAGTGATACGCGAAGTTTGAGGGGGTCCATCATGGCGCCTCATCGCTTTACCTCCTGCTTTTTAGCTTTGGTGTTATTCGGCGTTGTGTGCGCGGCACCGGCGCTTCGCGCGCAGCGGGTCGTCGATCTGACTGCCGCGGATGGCACCAAACTCAAGGCGACTTATTTTGACGCCGGCAAGCCTGGTCCCGGAGTTCTGCTGCTGCACCAGTGCAACATGCAGCGCAAGGTTTGGGATGCGCTGGCCGAGCAGCTTGCGGCGGCGGGGATCAACGTCCTAACACTCGACAACCGAGGTTTTGGAGAAAGTGGTGGCACGCCGCACGACAAGCTGACGCCGGAGCAGGAAGGGAAGGTTGAAACCGAGAAGTGGCCCGGCGACATAGATACCGCCATTCAGTACCTGGAATCGCAGCCCGGTGTCGCGCGCGACACGATCGGCGTGGGCGGGGCGAGCTGCGGGGTGGATAATTCCGTTCAGGCTGCGCGCCGCCATCCCGAGGTGCGTTCGCTGGTTCTGCTTTCGGGCAGCACGGACCTGAATGGACGCAGGTACTTGCAGAAATCTCCCGGGCAGCCGGTGTTTTTCTCGGTTGCGGACGACGACGAATTTCCGCAGTCGGTGCAGGCGATTGAGTGGCTGTACGCCATCACAGCAAACCCCGGGAAAAAGTTCGTTCATTACGCCAAAGGCGGCCACGGCGTGGAGATGTTCCCCGTGCATCCGGAGTTGCCGGCCACGATTGTGGACTGGTACGTGACGACGCTAATCAAGACGCCGGGGCGGGCGCCGATTGCCAAGGACGCTCCTCCGATACCCCAGGAAATTCGCAATCTGGAATTGATTGAACAGCCCGGCGGCGTTGCCAAGCTGGCAAGAATGCTGGACGACGCGCGCAAGAGCGATCCCCAAGCGACGGTGTTTCCAGAGGTCCCGGTAAACTTGATGGGGTACGACGCCTTGCAATCCGGCGATATTAAGGGCGCGATTGAAATTTTCAAGCTCAACGTGGCCGGGTATCCGAACTCGCCGAATGTGTACGACAGCCTATCCGACGCGTACATCGCGGCGGGGCAGAAGGATCTGGCGCGCGAGAACGTAAAACGAGCGCTGGAACTTCTGCCCTCCGACACGACGGACAGCGAAGAGTTCCGCAACGGACTCAAAGCGACAGACGAACAGAAGCTGAAGGATCTCGCTGAGCCGCCGAAGTAGGTGGATGATGATTGACCGGATTGGCGGAGCGAAATTCGCAACCGTCAGGAGTGGCTGGGAGCGAGCCAGACGTCCTGATCCACGTAGGCGGTGAGAGGCGTCCCAGCGGGTATTACGACGTTCTTGCCGTGTTTGATCAGGCCGACTGGACCGAAGAGGACGGTCAACGCGACCGCTGCTCCGGTCTTGCTGTCTCCCTCGCGGCCCTGCGTGCCCCGAATTCGCACGTGATTACTGCCGACGACCAGGTATTGAATCTGGACGCTGAGCTCACCGGGTCTGCCCATCATTCCGGACTTTTTCGCGTCGTTGACTGTTGCCACAGCATGAGCGCCTTTCGGGACGACAATTGAATCTCCCACCTTCAGGTCGTCATTGAGCTGGAACTCCACCGTGTCGCCGATGTGAGCGGTTTTGGAACTTAGATCCGATGCGAATTTCAAATCAACCTGGGTGCCTTCGCGAAGGAGGCATCCGTTTGGGCCGCACGCGGGGTTGCCAGAATCGGATGACGGTCCGCTGGCGGATACCGGAGTGCTATGCACAGCTTCGACGGCGTCAGAGGGTTTTCTCGCCTGGGCGGAGAGCATGGCATCCATCACGGATTTGTCCACGCCGGCATTTTTCAAATCAATTAGCGCCTGCGGCGAAGTATCGAAGTCTGTGCTGCTGGTCTGAATATCTTTAATGATCAGACTCGGATCAAAGTTCTGCTTCGTCATGTTGACGATGTCGGCGTTTGTAATCGGTTTCTGCGTTTGACCGAAAGTTTCGATTGCGGCGCAAGCGCTTAGCGCCAGGAGAATTATCAAGCCTCGACGGATCATATGCTTTGCCCCCAAGGACAACGCGGTCCCGAACTGAAGCTTACGCCCAATCGTGGGACGTGCAGCGCATTAGTTCTGGAGTGAAGTACTAATTATATATACCGGCGGTTAAGTTAGTAGCAAGTGCAAACCACATTCAGTTTTCGCGCGGTATCGAGCGTAGTTCTAGCTGGCGGGTTTCCACTTGTTGAGAAACGCGGCGACGTCATCGGGACCGATGCGGACGCTGTCGTCGAATTCGCCATTCTTCTGGCTGTAAACGACTTTGCCGTCGGGATCGAGAACGGCGAGGCTGGGGATGCGGACGTGCCCCTTCAGCGGCACTCCATACTTTTCGGCGAGATCGAGATTCTTATCGCCTTCGTCGCCGACGTTGATGTGGACCACGTGGTAGTTTGCGTTCACGACTCCCGCGAAATTCTTGGAGCGGAACGTGGCGTCGAGGACGTGGCAGTCGTAGCACCAGTTGGCGCCGAAAACGAGGATCACGCGCTTGTGATCTTTCGCGGCGCTCGCGAGCGCGGCGCTAATTTCCTCTTCTGCTTTCTCTGGCGGCGGATAGAGCGCGGTGTTTGGTTTCACCGGCTGCGGCAATCGAAAAGTGGGGCTGGGTGTGGGGCCGCTTCGCTGCGTCATGGCGATGCGCCAGTCGTTCCCTTGCTGAATCCAGACCTGGGCCGCTTCGACTGTGATCGGCTGAATGCCGGAGCTTGATTTAATTTTGAATTCGATTCGCAGGACCAGGTCCACCTGGCCGGGTTGCGAGCGCACGACCGACAAAACTTTGGGCTGAAAGTCGCTGAGCCCTTGCGACGCCAGCGCGGACCAGAATTGCGGCTCTTCGCGCGGATCCTGAGTCTTGCCTTGCGGAGTCTGCGCCTGAGCCGGAGGAGCGGTCGTATAGAGCGCGGCGAGCGACGCTTGGCTGCCGGCGAGGACAGCGGCCTTCCAACGATCGAACGGCTCGAATCCGGACGCGCTCTGCTGGCCGAACGCTGCAGCTTGGCTGACGACTAACAGTGACAAGATCGAGATCATGCGGCTCAGTTTCATAGTTCTCCTCATCCCGTTATGTCCTTAGATGCCGGGGCGAACGCTAATTCCACTTCGCGTAATAGATCTGAACCACGCTGGTGTCGCTCATCTTGGCCACTCGGCCATCCGAGGTGAGAGCAAAGAACGACTCCAGGGTGTCGGAACTCACGGCAAGGCCATCCGATGTGTAGGTTAGCTTCCATGATCCATCCGGAATTTCCAGTCTGTAGAATCCAGGTTCCGTCCCCGGCGCCGGGGTAGTCATATCCAAGTAAAGGGATTTGCTATCGTCCGACCAGACGTACCATCCCCACGGGGAATCAAACTTCTTGAGGTCCTTCCACGTACCGGATTTCGCCGTGTACAGCACCAGGCGCGATGGATTCTGCCCTACGGCGACCATGTATTTCCCATCTGGCGACCACTCCCCGACGTAATAGCCCTCCGAACCGGGCATGATGGATATCTTGCGGGTAGCTAGATCGAGGACCTTGATTGCTCGAGGCTGTCCGGGGTTTGGGTAGTCGTTGAATGTGATCGATTTTCCGTCAGGCGACCAGAACGGCGCGACTTCGTTATTGGGATTTGGGATCAGCTTTTCGGCGACGCCTCCATCGGCCGATATCAGGTATAGCTGGCGCCAATCGGAAAAGACAATCTGCTTGCTATCCGGGGACCATTGCTCCATGGTGGCGTAGAAATCCGTCAGCTGGAGCTTCTCGCTGCCGTCCAATTTGCTCCGCCATAGAAAGTGCCGTGGATAATCTGCATACGCCATCCATTTTTTGTCGGGTGAGATGGCAATGGATGAAGCCGCCAAACCATTCAAGAACGGCACAAAGCGCTTCTGCTGTGGATCGAACACGTGCATCTCACCCTGGGCAATGCGTCCGACAACAAATAGCCCCGCGCTATCGCGGCTGGGCGTCATTGCGAGAACGTCAATTTGACCCGCCGTCAGGCGCATGGCCGTGGGTTTCTTCCAAGGCTCGAACCATGGCGGGTCGAGCAGTTCGTAAATGTTATTCAATCCTTCTCGTCTCGATAGAAAGAGAAATCGTTTCCCGTCCGGAGTCCACTGACCGTCCTCCAAATCGGCATCCTCGGGCCATTGAAGTACGAGTCGATGTGGCGAGCCTCCATCGACGTTCAATTCCCATATCTTGGGTGGAGCTAGGTTCTTGTCGTCGTAGACGGCCACGCGGATACGCCGGGAATCAGGTGAAAAATGTGGAGTACCGGTCGTGCTGGGGGCGTCCCATATCTTCCTGACGTTCAAGCCGTTCATATCGCTGACAAAAACGGAATTCAAATCGGCAGAGGCGATCAAACGGCCGTCTGGCGACCACTGCGCGCTGCGGACGGTCTGATTATTTAGCATCCTCGGAGAGCCGCCTAAGACCGGAACGGACCACAACGATCCGCGGAAGGTTTCATCATTGAGATCTCGTTTCAGGGCCAGCATTTCAGATGCGTCCGGAGAAATATCCAGCATTTGCAAACCGGAGACGGAAGCACGCAGGGGCGCTGTGGGGCCACCCTTGATCGACATTTCGACGGGCTGACCGTGATTCTGAAAATATAGCCGTGTTCCGTCCGTGACAATAGGGCCGTCCTTCAGGCCGGGCGAAAAGGTGAGCTGCTCGAAATTAAGGGGTCCTGAAGTCGGCGGAGGCGCATTCAAAACCAGGACCAAAACTGCAATTAGGGCGACCGCCGCGATCCCGAGAATCGTGATTGACCTCGGCCGTAGCCATCCGGAACCGGTGGCAAGCGATTCAGTCTTCAGTCCGGTCTGCGAAGACCCCCGTTTGAGCCGCCGAAGATCTATCAGTAGATCGTTCGCGGACTGGTATCTGTCGGACGGATCTTTTTCGAGGGCCTTGCTGATAATGCGCGGCAGCTCGTCGGGCAGATCCGGATTCAGCGCTTTCGCGGATTTGGGCTCGCCGCGCAAAATCTCGGCGATCACGCCGGCGGTGGAGTCGCCGGCGAAGGCGCGTCGGCCCGTAGCCATCTCGTACAACACGGTGCCAAGGGAGAAAATGTCGCTGCGCGCGTCCACGTCCTCGTCCTGCGCTTGTTCCGGAGACATGTAGGCGATGGTTCCGACGATCTGCCCTCGCACAGTAAGTGAGCCGGAAATGGTGGCTGCGTCGGCGGCGGAACCTTCGGGGCGCACGTGCTTTGCCAGCCCAAAATCCAGAAGCTTGGCGTCACCACGGTCGGTTACAAAAATGTTCGAAGGTTTAAGGTCTCTGTGGACGATGCTTCTTTTGTGCGCCGCATCGAGAGCATCGGTTATCTGTAGAGCCAGGCTCAGGAAAGTTTCCAGAGATATCGGTCGGCCGCCGATCGTGGTTTGGAGAGTCTGGCCTTCCAGCAACTCCATGGCTATGAAACATCGCCCGTCGTGCTCTCCGATTTCGTGGATCGTGCAGATATTCGGGTGGTTGAGCGAGGAGGCCAGCTGCGCTTCCCGCGTGAAACGCGCCAGCGCCTGGGGATTGCGGGCCACTTCGTCGGGCAGGAATTTCAGAGCCACGAAACGTTGCAGCCGCGAGTCCTTCGCCTTATAGAGGACGCCCATTCCGCCAGCGCCCAATCGCGCGACGATCTCGTACGGACCCACGTTCGTGGTGTTCTTCAGCGTCTCGTTGCTTGCTGTGGGCGAGTCCATGAAGCTGCTTTCCGCTTGATCGTGGGCGGCAATCAGTGATTCCACTTCGTGGCGGACGTCCGCGTCCGTGCACGCGTGATCGAGGTACGCGCGCCGCTGCTCCGGCTCCCGGTCGAGAGCGCTCGCGAGCAACTTTTTCACTTCATCCCAGCGGGCCCCCGTCATATCGCGCAGCGTCTCCTTGCTTTGCGGAGGATTATACCCTCACGTATGTCGAGACTTCGAGTGCGCCACACTCCATTAGCTTAGAGGTCAAGCGGCTGCTACAATGTTGTGACATGGCTGATTGGCGTCAAATTCAAGCGCGTATCCGCAAGGCGAAGAACAGCCCCGACGCGCAGGCAAAGCTCAACGAACTTTTCCAGCGCACGCGCGATGCAATGGTCGCGTGGGAGCTTGCCGCGATCGAAGAAAAAGCCGAACACAAGGACGAAGCAGGGAACTGGTACACGATTGCCGCGCAGCGATTTCGTCGCGCTGACTGGCGCAAGAAAGCCGAAGAAGCGTTGACGCGTCTCGGCCTTGAAATTCCACCGCCGCTGACGCCCAGCGAACAAGCCGCGCGCCCTGGGCGCGAAACGCGCTCTGATTCCGCGCACCAAAGCGAAACAGGCGAAGAATCTTCCGGCGCGGCCGCGCACGAATCCGAACCCTCCATCGGAGAAGGCCTGCCTCTCGCGCTCGGCGAAATTTCCGAGTCGCATGAAGAAGGCGCTTCGTCGGAATCTAGCCCGGAATTATCTGTGACGCCGGGCGAGATAGCAGCCGATGGCTCTCCGCTGGGGAAGCGAAAGCGCCGCCGCGGGCGTCGCGGGGGCAGAGGCCGCCGTCGCAAGGGCGCGCCCGCTTCGCCGGGACTGCCATCGCAGGCTTTTGCGCAGTCCACAGATCCTCAGCAGTCGCGACCGCCTGCGCCGCGTGCGCCTGCATTCGAGCGGCCCGCGCCGGAACGCTCTTATAACGAGCGAGCGGCACCCGAGCGATTAACCCCTGAACGGGCGGCTCCCGAAAGGGCCGAGTACGAGCCGCCGATGTCCGCGCACGAGCGGCGCTCGCGCGCGGAATCACCGGTGCCGCAACTCCCTTCGGAACGCGCCGCGCACGGACGCGGCGATCCCGCGCTGGCGTCGCGAATGGCGCAACTCGAATCGCTGCTGCGGCGGCTTGTTACCAGTCCATTGCATCGGCTGGATGAAGCCGAGGACGCTCCGGCGGGTCCCGGCGTATTTTTGCTTTCGGATTCCGATCAGATCACTTCGTATTACGTGGAGGCCTGCCAGACGTTGCGGATCGGCGCCGGAAATCTGGTGCGCGGCGGGCGTGCCGGGAAAAATACTCGCGGCGGACGCGGCTATTCGTCCGACACCGGTTTGAAAGCGAAGCTGGCCGAGTATTTGGGCATCAACGAGGCGAAGGTCTCGCAGTACATGAAAGACCATTGCGTGCTGCGCTGGATCCAACTGGATGACGACGCGCCGCTGCTGGCGCACTTCGCGATTGGCGTCCTGCGGACACCTCTAAACCTCGAATAGGCTCTTTTGGCGCTGGCGGGTAGAAACTGGGCTAATCCTAATTGTGGGAATTGGCCTCCTTAGTACTGCCGATGGACTCCTTTGGGTGCTGTTTTTGACCGTTTAACCCGTTATATGTACATTTGGGCGCAAGGGCCTAGACGGACCCTTGGAATAGAGGCAAACTCTGGTACCGTAACCGCTTACGGGTCAGGCGCACCCGTGGGGGCAAGGCTTTTCAGCGGTTTCGCGGGGCTCAAGCACAGGTCATTTTTCAAGCTATTAGGGAATCCTAAGGAAGAGGTGCAGTTATATGCCGAAGACAGTAGGCAATCAACTTTGGAAGACTTTTGACTGGGCACTCTGCAAGACGGCAGGGCTGACCTTTGACACGATTCAACATTTCAACAAGAAAAACCCCAATCCGTCCTTTACGCCGAAGTGGTCCGACAAACCGCTGCTGAAGTCGTGGGAGAAGTCGAAGCCCACGCTCGGCTGGCCGCGGACGACGGACTCACTGTGCCCCGACTGCGTGAAGGAAGCGCGCGAGGCAATCATTGACGGCAAGAAAGATTGGACCGACCTGATCCATGAGAAAGTGGGAGAGATCAAGGCGCAGATTATCGAGCGAGACGGCCAAGTCTGGATGGTGAAGGAGTGCGCCATTCACGGCAAGTATGAAGACCTGATGGCGATTGACGCGAAGTTCCTCGAATGGATTGAAGGAAATTTCCCGGGACGCGATATTCCGGCGCACAACGACGAAAAGCTGCACAACCACGGTTCGAGCACCGTGCGACACGGGCGCGGGTCGGTGCTGACAGTTGACCTGACGAACCGCTGCAACATGATGTGCGATCCCTGCTTCATGGACGCGAACCAGGTTGGCTACGTGCACGAATTGAGCTGGGAAGAAATCCAGGAAATCCTGGACAACGCCACGAAGATCAAGCCGCGCCGGCAGATGTCGGTGCAGTTCTCCGGCGGCGAACCGACGATGTCGCCTTACTTCTTCGATGCGGTCCGGTACGCGCGCAAAGTTGGATACAACAGCGTGCAGGCCGCAACGAACGGAATCGAGTTCGCCAAGAGCAAGGATTTCGCCAAGAAGGCATTCGAAGCGGGTTTGCGCTACGCCTACCTGCAATTCGACGGCATCGGCAACGACGCGAACAGCCACCGCCAAGTCGGCAACCTGTTTGACGTGAAGCTGCGCGCGATCGAGAACCTGCATGAAGCGGGCGTCGAAATCGTGTTGGTGACCACGATCGTCAACAACGTGAACAACGATCAGGTTGGGCCGATCGTCAAGTTCGCGATGGAGAACCCGAAGAAAATTTCATTCGTGTCGTTCCAGCCGGTTTCGTTCACCGGGCGCGACGAGGACATCACTCCGGAACGCAGAATCCGCCAGCGGTACACGCTTTCGCACCTTGCGCAGGACGTCAGCTCGCAGGTGGGCAAAGTGGAACCGACGCGCGACTGGTTCCCGATTTCGTATATCGCCACGTTTGCAGGTTTCTCGGACCTTTCGCACGGACCGGATTCGCAGTGGGGATCGCTTTCCTGCGGATGCCATCCGAATTGCGGAGTTGGCACGGCGCTGATGATCAACAAGGAAACGAAGGAATGGGCGCCGGTCCCGCGATTCCTCGATGCTCCTTCGCTGACGAAGGACGTGACCGCGATCACCGATGCGGCTCGCGGCAAGAAGTTCTCGAACTTCATGATGGCGATGGCGCTGTTGAAAAATTACCACCCGTTTCAGGCCCCGCCCAGCTTGAGGCTCAAGGATTTGTGGATGAAGTTCGACAAGACCTGGGCTCTTTCGAGGAACTCCCATAGGAAATACGGCCGCACCAGCCCGGACCGCACCATCGAAGACGCCATGAAGCGGCGCCGGGAAGATCCCTGGAATTTCCTTTTCATCGCCGGAATGTGGTTCCAGGATCTTTTCAACTACGATTTCCGCCGCACGGAGATGTGCATCATCCCGTACGCCACGCAGAAGGGTGAAATTTCGTTCTGCGCGTACAACACGGGCGTGGGCTGGCGGCAGATCATCGAGAACATGCACAAGAATGCGACCGTCGCCGAATGGTACAAAAAGCACGGGAAGCATGAAATTTACGCGAAGAACAAAAGCGTCGCGCTCAACGATTACGAGCACTCGCTTAAGATTGACGCGGAGGACGCGGCGCGCGTTCGTCACTTGGAGCACGACATTCCGCTGACCGCGGCCGAAGAAGACCGCATTCGCCGCAAGCAGGCGTTTGAGGAAGCGGCCAAGGTCAGGAAGATTTACGAGGAACTCGTGCTGAAGAAGAAGTCGGAGCCTCTGATGCAGATTGGCTCGATGGACGAGATTCTGTCGGCGGTTCCGGGCACGACCGTGAAGCGGATCGAACCCGCGAACGGCAACGGCGCGACGGCGGCTGCGAATTCGGAAGCTGCAACCGTGGCTGGCGACTAACATTTTTTCAACCCTGGCGGACTTTACCAACAGCCCCGGCCTCGGCCGGGGCTGTTGGTCTTTCTACGCATCGAAAATCGATAGAATTCACGAATGCCTGATCGAGTACGAACGCGGGAGCTTGCTGCTGAATTCATCCGCAAGGGAGATCCACTCGGATGGTTCGAGGCGCTATATCAGGAAGCGGAAAGCGGCGATGGGATCGTCCCGTGGGGCGATCACGAGCCCAATCCGCGGTTGCTGGAATTCTGGAAGGCCCGCCCTTTGGAGACTGTAGGCAAGCGGGCGCTCGTGATCGGCAGTGGGCTTGGAGATGACTCCGAGCAGCTCGCCGCCTGGGGGTTCAAGACAACCGGATTTGACATATCGAAAAGTGCCATCGAGGCGACCAAGAAGCGGTATCCCGAGACGCGTGTCGAGTACATCGTCGCCGACCTTTTCGATCCACCCGCGAGCTGGCTGCACAGCTTTGATTTCGTGCTCGAAATTTACACTGTGCAGGCTCTTCCCGCGCCGTTGCGGCCCGGAGCTATTAAGAAGATCGCGCAATTTGTGGCGCCCAGAGGGCGGTTACTCGCGATCGCGCGTGGCCGTGCGGAAAATGAGCCCGAAGGCGAAGGGCCGCCGTGGCCGTTGACGCGCGCTGAGCTCGATGGATTCCATCGCGCGGGGCTCGAGGAAGAATCTTTCGAGGACTATGCGGAGCCCGAACCACCGTGGGTGCGGCGATTTCGCGCACTCTATCGGCGGGGCTGAGAGCGCCCGTGGGATCAGCGCTTTGGTAAGATAGCGCATGCGGGCGTTGAACCAATCCGTGCTGTTGGCCGGATTTTTTCTTCCCGCTGCCATTTCGCTGTATTTCGCCTGGAGCATCTGGATCGTCAACGATCGGCGGGCAATCCCGCCGTGGCGGCGGGTGGTATTTCAGTGCGGACTCGTGTCAGCGGTGTTTGCCATGGCCCTGTTTTTGCCGAGCTGCTGGTACATGCTCGGGACTGGAGAGACCGTTCGTGGCGTCGAGCTGGCGGCGAATTGGGCCAGCGTTGGGCTCTGGTTTATCGGCCTGGCGACCGCGTTTGCCGGAAAGAAGTGGGCGCGGGCCTCACTGGCCCTGTGGGGCGTGTTGATGGTACTTGGACTGGTGGGGATCGTTTCGGCTAGAATTCTTTATTGACGAGCGAGGAAAACTCCATGCCGATCTACGAATATCTTTGCGACGATTGCGGCGAACACTACGAACGCATCGTGCTGAGCAAGAGCACGGCGATCGAATGCCCGAAATGCGCGAGCGCGAAGCAGACGATGCAGATTTCCGTGTTTGCCGCACATGGCAACGGCGCGAAATCCTCCAGCGGTTCTTCGTTATCGCCTTCTGGCTCGGCGTCTTCGGGCGGCGGATGTTGCGGCGGGGCCTGCGGCTGCCGCTGACGCTGACGCTGATTCGGATAACGAATCTCTACCCCCCGATCTCGCTCCTCTGCTAGGATTCGCCGTGAGATTCACCGAAGCACGCACGGATCGGGGGATTCGAGTGATGCGAGGAAAGTCTTTCGCGCAGGTCGCGCTTGTTTTCGTTCTGGTTGTTGTATTGCTCGTCGCACTTTTTTCTCCGCTCTCAAAAGCTCACGCCGTGAATTCCGCGCAGGGCGGCGCTTTGGCTACCGACTGCGACCGGAAATGCTTGTACGGCTTCGTGGACCAATATTTGGCGGCGCTGGTGGCGAAAGATCCTGCGCGGCTGCCGTGGGCGGCGCACGTCAAGTTTACCGAGAACAACGTTGAATTGCCCGTGGGCTACGGCCTGTGGGGTACGATCAGCAGCCTCGGCGCGGAAGATTTGCGTGCGGCCGATCCCGAAAACGGGCAGGTAGCGTATTACGGCGTGATCGACGAGCGCGGCACGAAGTCATTTTTCGCGCTGCGGCTGAAGGTCGAGGATGCGAAAATCGCCGAGGTCGAGACGATCATAGATCGCAAAGGCTACGGCCCCGGCCCGTTTGGCAATCCCGAGACGCTGCAACCGGTGCCAGTGATGCTCGAAGACGTGCCGGTGGACCATCGGCGTCCGCGCGTAAGGATGATCTCGCTGGCCAACGGCTACTTCAGCACGCTGGAGCTGAACGACGGGCAGCTCTTCACGCAATTCACTCCCGATTGCAGCCGGCGCGAGAACGGCGTATGGACGGCGAACGATCCGCATCCCGGCTCGGTGCAGGATCCGAACCTGAATCTTTCGGCGTACGGAAAAATTTCGTGCGAGGCGGGATTCAAGCTCGGCAACTATCGCTGGGATGACGAGCTTCGCGCGCGGCGTTTTCCGCTGGTTGATGAACAGAAGGGTCTCGTGCTCGCGAGCGGGTTCATTGATCACGCCGGCAAGCTCGAGAAATACACGACGACCGACGGCGTGGTGCACGATGCGCCGCTGAAGTCGCCCCATTCATTCTGCTTTCTGGAAATGTTCAAGATTCAGGACGGCGGGATTCGGCATGCCGAGGCGGTATTTATCACCGTGCCGTACCGCATGCCCTCGCCGTGGTTTCACCAGCACGATTAGCATTTCTGCATACACGAAGGAGATTGAGGCCATGGTTGACTTTTCAAATCAGCCCACGATGAAGGGTTTTTTCGCGCCGACGCGATTCGAGGCGGATGTATTCGACTGCGAAGTGATCGGCAAGGTGCCCACGGACCTGAACGGCGCGTTCGTTCGCCTGGGCGGCGACTGGCTCTACCCGCCGAAATTCGAGGACGATTCGCCGTTCAGCATGGACGGCTACATCAACATGTTTCGCTTCAAGAACGGCGTGGTGGACTACAAGGGCCGCTGGGTCAAAACGCCGCGGTTCAAGGCCGATAGCGCCGCACGCAAGCAGCTTTTCGGTAAGTATCGCAACCCGTTCACGGACGATCCCAGCGTGGCGGGGCTCGACCGCTCTGTGCAGAACACCACGCCTCTCGCGTTTGCGGGAAAACTTTTCACGCTGAAGGAAGACAGCCTGCCCTACGAAATCAACTGCAACACGCTGGAAACCATCGGCCCCTATAATTTCAACGGAAAGTACAAGAGCCTCACCTTTACCGCGCACCCGAAGGTGGATCCGGTGACGGGCGAAATGATCTGCTACGGCTACGAGGCGGAGGGGTTGGAAACGAACGACGTGTTTCTCTATACCATCAACAAAAAAGGCGAAGTTACGCGCGAGCTGCGATTCAAAGTGCCCTACGTTGCGATGGTCCACGACATCAGCATTACGCAAAAGTATGTGATCATCCCAATCTTCGGCTTCGTCTCGAGCATGGAAATGCTGAAGGCGGGCAAAGTCCACTGGGGATGGGACGACACGAAACCCGCCATGGTCGCCATTGTGCCGCGCGACGGCGAGGCGAAAGACATACGGTGGTTCAAAGGACCATCGCGCGCCACGGTGCACACTCTGAACGCGCGCGACGACGGCAACAAAGTGATCTTCGAAGCGCCGATTTACGATTCCAATCCTTTCCCGTTTTTCCCGCCGATTGATGGCTCGCCATGGGATCCGACCAAGGCGCGCGCCTATATCCGCCGCCAGACGTTCAATCTGAACTCGAATGACGACGGATTCACCGAGGAAAAGCTGTTCGAGATGAACGTGAGCGATTTGGGCCGCGTGGACGATCGCTACATGACCCAGCCTTATCGGTATGCGTTCACGGCTTTCGCCGACAAGCAACGGCCCTTCGAGGAATGGAAAGCGGGCAATCTCGGAGGCCGCGTAAACAATTGCTACGGCCGGTTCGATCTCGCGACCGGCAAGATGAGTTCGTATTTCGCCGGGCCTACTCACAGCCTGCAGGAAGTGTGCTTCGTCCCGCGCAAGAATGGCGGCGAAGGCGAGGGCTACATCATGGGCGTGGCGTCGAACTATGCGGAGATGCGCTCGGAGCTGATTATCGCCGATGCGCAACGGTTGGAAGAAGGGGACGTGGCGCGGGTGATTCTGCCGTTCCGCGCGACTGCGCAGGTACACGGGAGATGGATGGACGACAGCGAGCTGCCGTTCGCGTGAGGAGCTGGAAATGCTGAGGCGGCGCGATTTTATCGTGGAGTTGGCGATCGCAGGCGCGGCCGTGTGCACGCTGCCGGCGGGAATTGTCGTTCCTGGTCAGGCCGGGGCGCGGGCCGCCGTCGTGGCCATTCACATGGATCAGCCCTATCTCGATACGACAGGACGAGCGCTGCCATATCGGCCGCCGGACGGCGTCCGGGCGGGAGCGCCGGTGGCGCATCTGAGCGAAGAAGAATTCTTAAAACTACAACCCTACGCCTAAGGCGAGTCACATTAGCTCGGGCAACAGAGTTCGTTGACGAGATCCTGCATCCACCGATATAATAGTCGTTTGCCGATAGGGCGGGGAGGCAGCATGTACGCCGTAATCCGTAGTGGGGGAAAGCAGTACCGCGTCGCGTCGGGCGAGACGATCCAGGTCGAAAAGCTCGAGGGAAAAATAGGGCACAAAGTGACGTTTGACGACGTTCTCGCCGTCCGCACGGACGACAAAAAGATTCTGGGCGCAGAAGCGGCCAAAGCGAAGGTGACCGGCAAGATCGTGAAGCATTCGCGCGGTCCTAAGCTCAAGGTGCTCAAGTATAAGACGGGCGGCCAATACAAGATTCAAACCGGCCACCGGCAGAATTTGACGAGCGTCGAAGTAGACATTCAGCTTTCGTAGGGCGACTTTCATGGGGCTGCCCGCAGCGGGCAAGCTTCCTCGAGGATTTCATGGCACATAAAAAGGGCGGCGGGTCATCTACTAATGGACGCGATTCACAGGGCCAGCGGCTCGGAATCAAGCGATTTGGCGGGCAGGTCGTCAGCGGCGGCAGCATTCTGATCCGCCAGCGCGGCACGCACTACAAGGCCGGGAAGAATGTCGGCCGCGCCAAGGACGATTCGCTTTTCGCGTTGATCAACGGCGTCGTGCTCTTCGAGGATAAGGGCGGGAAGGGGCGCTTTATCAGCGTCCTGCTGCCCGAGGAACATGCCTCGCGCTACGAGAAGAAGTCGGCAGCGCCGGCCGCGAACTGAAGCATTTATTCGAGTGACGCACCTTTGGCGCGTCGCCCACTTTTGTTTTTCTCCTCCGTCGTAGCGTATGCTCTGTTCGTGCGCCCTCTCGGGACAGGTGTCTCATGTTTGCTGACGAAGCCAAAATATTAATAAAGGCCGGGGACGGCGGAAACGGCTGTATGGCGTTTCGCAGGGAGAAGTATGTCCCGCGCGGCGGTCCATCGGGCGGCGATGGCGGCAATGGCGGCGATATCTATCTCGAAGCGAATCTGAATGACAACACGCTGCTGCGCTACCGCTACAATCGCGAGTTTCACGCCCAGCGCGGAGGTCACGGCGAAGGTTCTGATTGCCACGGGCGCTCGGGCGAGGACATGATTCTCAAAGTTCCCGTCGGAACAGTGGTTTTCGACGCGAATACCGGCGTGCAGCTGTTTGATCTTTCCGAGCCGGGTCAACGCGTTCTTGCGGCTCGCGGAGGCCATGGAGGGCGCGGCAACGGCCATCCTGCTTTTGTGCGACCTTGGCATCAAGCGCCGCGAGAACACGAAGACGGGCGCCCCGGCCAAGAGCGCAATCTGCGGCTCGAGCTCAAGTTACTGGCGGATGTAGGCTTGGTCGGCTTCCCCAACGCCGGTAAATCAACTTTGATTTCGCGCATCTCCGCGGCGCGCCCGAAGATTGCGGCGTATCCTTTCACAACACTTGAGCCCCACCTGGGCGTCGTTTCCGCAGATCCCGATGCAGCACCGGGCCAGGGCCGCACGTTTGTGGTGGCCGATTTGCCCGGGCTGATCGAAGGGGCGCATGAAGGCGTCGGCCTGGGGATTCGATTCCTGAAACACGTGGAACGGACGCGCCTGATCGCGCATCTAGTGGATACCAGCGATGCGAGCGATCGCGATCCAGTGAACGACTTCGAAATTATCATGCGCGAGCTGGCCGCGTTCAGCCCGGCGCTCGCCGAGGAGCCGATGATCGTCGTCGCCACAAAACTCGATGCCACGACGGACCGAAGCCGGCTCGAGAAGCTGCGCGAGTTCTCGGCAAAGCGCGGTCTCGAATTTCACGCCATTTCGTCGGCGACCGGCGAGGGAGTCGTTGAACTCGTGCGCGCCATGGCGAATGCGCTCGACCGCATCCCCAAGCCGGCACCCGTTTCGCAGGTCTCGGAAGTGCCATACGCGGGAGTCCATCCTGCGGAAGAATCGCCCGCGCTTCCTGCCGCTGACGATCGCGATTCTGAAGATCACGCTGCCGCGCCCCACCGGGAGGAGCGTTGACATCGCACGCCGCGCATAAGCCGTCCGGCGGGCAGCATCGCCGATCGGTCGCGCTCTTCGGAGGCACGTTTGATCCTATCCATGCAGGCCACATCGCCGTGGCGCAGGCGGCGCAGCGGCGGTTTCATCTCGACGCGATCTACTTCATTCCGTCGTCGCGTCCCCCGCATAAATCGCGTGGCGAACTGACTCCTTTCGTTCATCGCTACACTATGGCGGCGCTGGCCTGCGCGGATCATCCGGGATTTGTGCCCTCGCTCGCGGAAGCGCCCGTGGCGGGCGTCCCGCCGCACGTGTTTTATACGATAGATACCGTGCGGCGATTCCACCGCGAGCATCCCGACCATCATCTCTATTTCATTCTGGGCGCGGACCAGTTTCTGGAAATTCCCACGTGGAAAAATTACGAGTCGCTGCTCGACTCCTGCGATTTTATTATTGCCAGCCGTCCGGGATTTCGCCTGGACGCCTTGCGGCTGGTAATCCCGCCGGAAAAACTCGGCCGCACGCCGGCGGCGGACCCGCACAGAATCGCTTTACGCAAAACCGAAATACATTTGTTGACCACGGTTGCGAGCCACGTCTCTTCCACCGAGGTTCGCGAGCGGCTTCAGCGGAAGCAAAGCATCCACGGGCTTGTGCCCGCGCGTGTGGAGGAATACATTCTCGGGCAGGCCCTGTACCGGTGACACCGGATAACCTTCGTGCCGAAATTCTCTGGGCTGTCGAGGCCGCCCAGGAAAAGCAGGCCGTGGACATCACGGTCCTGAAACTGACTGGCGCGTTCGCCGAATATTTTCTGTTGTGCTCCGGGCAAAGCACGCCGCAACTCCAGGCCATCAGCGATGCCATCGAGGAAAAGCTGGGACGCCAGCACGTGCGCCTGGCGCATCGCGAAGGGAAGATTGGCTCGGAATGGGTGCTGCTCGACTTTGGGAGTTTCGTGGTGCACATCTTCAGCGACCGCGCCCGGCAATTTTACGATCTGGAACGGCTCTGGCGCACCGCCGAGCGCGTGGATTTCCCCGCGTCCGAGCGGCCCGACAAACCGCATGACGAATCCGAAGGCGGCACGACCGAGGCATGAGCACAGCGACCATTGTGTGGGTGGCAGCCGACGCGGCCTCGCTGCGCGTTCTTGAAATCGCCGAGAAGCTCTCCGAGACTGCGACTACGCTCCTGATCACGGGTGAAAGCGGCACAGGAAAGGATCAGCTCGCGCGCTGGATTCACGAGCGCGGAGCGCGCCGCGACGCGCCGTTCCTGAAAATTGATTGCGCCAGCCTACCTTCAGAGCTTGTCGAATCCGAGCTATTCGGCCACGAGCGCGGGGCGTTCACGGGCGCTGTGGCGCGAAAGCCGGGACGCCTGGAGATGGCGCAGGGCGGGACGATTGTTCTGGACGAAGTCGCCGCGCTCGCGCCCGGAATGCAGGCGAAGCTGTTGCGCGTTCTCGAGGAGCGCACGTTCGAACGCCTCGGCGGCACGGAAACTCTGCGCATGGATGCGCGGCTGATGGCACTCACGAATACCGATCTGACTCGCGCCGTTGCCGCGGGACGCTTCCGCGAGGACCTGTATTTTCGCCTGAACGTGCTCGCGATTCCCGTGCCGCCTCTGCGCGAGCGCGTGGAGGATATTCCGCTGCTCGCATCCCACTTTCTTGCGCGCCTCGGCCCGGTGCATGGAAAATCCGAGGCCGCTCTCGATCCCGCGGCGCTGGAACTGCTCGAATCCTATGCGTGGCCGGGAAACGCGCGCGAACTGAAAAACGCAATTGAGCACGCGCTGGTGTTTGGGAAGGAATCCCTGCTGACGACCGCAGATTTTCCGCAGGTTGTGCGCGCAACGGGCGAGGCGCGCGGCTCGGTGGGAGCGCTCAGGTCGCTTGAGAACCTCGAGAGCGAAGCGATCAAGGCCACGCTTGAAGCCACGCATTACAAAATCGGCCGCGCCGCCGAAGTCCTCGGCATCAGCCGCAAGACCCTGCTCGAGAAACGCAAGAAGTACGGTTTGCTGTGACGGCGTTTGTGTCTGCGAACCTGTCATGAAAATCCGCTTCGTAATGCTGGGGAAAACACGCCGCGAAGAAATCCGCGCGCTCCTTGACGATTACATCGCACGCATCCGCCGTTATGCCGAAGTCGAGATCACTGAACTTCGCGAGGCTACGCCCACGGCGCTTCGTAAACTGAAGATGGAACCGGGCGCAACCCTGGTTCTGCTCGACGCAACGGGGAATCAGTTTACGTCGCAGCAACTCGCTCGCTGGATCGGCGACCTGCGCGATCGCGCCGCGCGCGAGTTGATTTTCCTCTGCGGCGACGCGGAGGGTTTCCCCACTGAACTCCGCTCCCGCGCCACACAACGCATTTCGCTCTCGACACTAACCATGCCACACGAATTCGCCCGCATCGTTCTCGCGGAGCAGATCTACCGCGCGTTCGCAATCCTTGCCGGTCATCCGTACCCGAAATAAGTTGCCGCTCTTGACGTTTCTCCGGCACACGGCCACTATTGGAAATTGTCGTCGCGGGGCGCGATTCGATGCCGGAAGGTAAGGGACTCCTGATTGTTTACACCGGACCAGGCAAAGGCAAAACCACATGCGCGCTTGGCACCGCGTTTCGTGCCGTGGGGCAGGGCCTGCGGGTGCTGATGGTGCAGTTCATCAAGGGTTCGTGGCACTATGGCGAACTCGATGCGGCCAAGATGCTCGGTGACGACAAGTTCGAAATTCGTCCGATGGGCCGCGGATTCGTAAAACTAGGCGGCGCGGAAACCGACCCGGAAGACATACGCATGTGCGAGCAAGCGTGGGAATTCGGCCGCGAGCAGATTTACAGCGAGAAGTACGATCTCGTGGTACTCGACGAGATCAATTACGTGATCAGCTATAAAATGCTCGATCCGGACCGCGTGGTTGACGCCCTGGCGAAGCGACCCGAACGCGTTCACGTGATCTGCACCGGCAGGAACGCGCATCCCAAGCTGGTTGAGGCAGCTGATTTGGTCACGGAGATGAAGGAAGTGAAGCATCCGTACGTAAAGGGCATTCTCGCGCAACGCGGAATAGATTATTAACTGTCAGTTCGGTTACCCATGACCTGGTTCAAACGAGAAAAAAGCGCGATTCAGAATCCGACGCCGGTGGACGAGCGCCGAGTCCGTACGGAAGGCCTATGGACGAAGTGCAACTCCTGCCGCGCGATTATCTGGAAGAAGGACCTCGAATCGAATTGGGAGGTTTGCCCCAAGTGTGAGCATCATTTCCGCCTGGGCGCTCGCCGCAGGCTCGACCTGTTGCTCGATGAAGATCCGTGGACCGAGCACGACGCGGATCTTTTCTCGACCGATCCTCTCCATTTCACAGACATCAAGCCGTATGCACAGCGCCTTCAGGAAGCGGAGCAGAAGCTCGGCATGAAGGACGCAATTGTAACCGCCGAAGGAAAACTCGGCGGCAGGCAGGTGACGTGTTGCTCGATGGAATTCGGATTTATCGGCGGCTCCATGGGCGCGGTGGTCGGCGAAAAAGTGGCGCGCGCGATCGAACGCTCGCTCGCGCAACGGCAGCCGCTGATTATTGTCTCCTGTTCGGCCGGCGCGCGCATGATGGAAGGCGCGGTCAGCCTGATGCAGCTCGCGAAGGTTTCGTCGGCGCTGGCGCGGCTGGATGACGCGCGTGTGCCGTTCATTTCTGTCCTCACGGATCCGACAACAGGCGGTGTGACCGCGAGTTACGCGATGCTGGGCGACCTGAATATCGCCGAGCCGGGCGCCATGATCGGCTTTGCAGGCCCCCGCGTGATCGAGCAGACGATTCGCCAGAAGTTGCCCGAAGGCTTTCAGCGCGCGGAATTCCTGCTCGAACACGGTTTTCTCGACGCCATCGTGCCCCGCAAGGAATTGAAGTCCTATATCGCGCAGGCGCTCGGTTTCTTCCTCGATTCATGAACTACGGTGAATCTGTCCATGCACTGATGGCGCTCGGGCGCGAGCTCGCTTCACCGCAGCAACCGCGCGTTCAGAAGTTTGGCCTCGCCAACATCACCTTGCTCGCCGAGGCGCTGGGAAATCCGCACCGGAAAATGCCGTGCGTGCACATCGCCGGAACCAACGGCAAAGGCTCCACAGCGGCGATGCTTGAATCCATTCTCCGGGCCGCCGGCATCCGCACCGGACTCTACACTTCGCCGCATCTCGAGCGAATCAACGAGCGCATTCGCATCAACGGCGAAGACATCTCGGACGATGATTTCGCGGCAGCCTGGACGCGCGTCCACGCAGTGATTGAATCGCTGCTTGCAAGCGGCCAGCTCTCGGCGCATCCGACGTATTTTGAATGCATCACAGCGCTGGCATTTGTGGCTTTTGCCGAAAGCAGCGTGGCGTTCGCTGTGTACGAGGTGGGCCTGGGCGGCAGGCTCGACTCGACGAATATCGTCACACCGGAAGTTGCGGTCATCACTTCGATTGATTTCGATCATGAGAGTTTTCTCGGCCACTCCATCGCGGAAATCGCGGGAGAAAAAGCTGGCATCATCAAGCAGGGCGCCTGGGTGGTGAGTTCCGCGGAGCGACCGGAAGCGCGGACCGTGATCACGCAGCGGTGCAACGAGCTAGGCGCGCGGCTGGTGGAAGTGGACGTGGCCTGGAAAATTGAGCAGTTGGGAATTTCAGGCGCATGCTACCGCGCGGTCGCGACGGCCGCCGATTCGCGCACCACGATCGCGCTTGAGCCGCCGCTCCCGGGCCGCTTTCAGATCCGCAACGCGCTCACCGCCGCGACCGCCGCACGACTCTTAGCCGAACGCGGATTCCCGGTTAAGAACGATGCGATCGAGCGCGGAATTCGATCGGTTCGCTGGCCCGGGCGGCTCGAGCGGCTCAGCGAACGCCCTGTTGTCTATCTCGATGGCACGCATAATCCCGCGGGCGCGAAGGAATTGTTGAAATTCTGGAGGGAGAATTTCGTTGGACGCAGGATTTTTCTGGTGTATGGCGCGATGCGCGATAAAGCAGTGGATGAAATTGCCGGACTGCTTTTTCCTTCCGCGGACTTCGTGGTTCTCACCGAGCCGTTGCAACCGCGCGCAATTTCCGCGCCTCTGCTTGCGGAAATGACAGCCCACCTGGCGAAGGATTCCGTCGTCGTGCGCGATCCTGCCGAGGCGCTCGAGCGCGCGATCGCAATGGCGTCCGGGGATGATGCGGTCTTTGCGACGGGTTCACTCTACCTCGTTGGTGACCTGCGCGGTTATTGGCGCGACCGCACCAAGTCGCAGCGTTCCTCGGGAGGGTACGCCCCCGCAGATCGCTCGTTACAAAAACCTTAGCCAAATCCCGCAAACGGTATCGAGTTTCTCCCAAAATTCGGAGAGTTCCGATCGAGACAGTCTTTCTTCGCGAATTGCCAAATTGGCTGTTGGCCGACGGGTTGATTCTCCCTAAGCTCAAGACTGTGCCGCGGGGAAGTGACGAGTTTAGGGACTTTAGGTCATTTCGCGGAACCTTCGGCGGATTTGGACGTATATACAAATATGGCAAGCAGCGAAATCGTGGCGCGCACGTCTAAGGTAGACATCGGGGTGGTACACCGCATGACACGCGATGAACGGCGAAAAATGCTGGAGTCATTCGGACGCGCTCCCGCGCTGCTTTCCGCAATACTGCGCCAGCTCCCGAAAAAAATGTGGCTATACAAGCCTTCGCCGGAGCGCTGGAGCATCCACGAAATCATACTGCACCTCGCAGATAGCGAAGCCAGTTCCTACGTGCGCTGTCGTCATCTGATTGCCGAACCTAACGTGACCGTTGCGGAATTCGATCCCGCGCGATGGGCGGGCAATTTGGGATATTTCCATCAGAGCACGCGTGAGGCGCTCGAGATTACTCGGCGGCTGCGCAAGATGACGTATCAACTTCTCGTGTCGGTTCCCGAGCCGGTGTGGTCGCATATGGTTGAATATCCCAAGGAAGGTTCCATCAGTCTCGAAACCTGGATTGAAGTCCAGGAGCGCCACATCCCGCACCACATGGAACAGATGAGACAGAACTACGGGATCTGGATCGGGACTCACCCACCGAGAAAGCCTGCCACGCGTTCGGGCGGTTCGAGCACTCCCTCCGCTGCGATTTCGCTTTCAGCCGGATACTGATAGGCCCTCGCAATGGAAACATCACTCTCGTAGTTTGATGGAGCCACCTCGCCGGTTGCCGGGGCCGTCCCGCGATGATAGGATGTGCGCTTCATGCCGCCAGAAACCAACCTTATACCGCGCGTTGGCGTTCCGTATCGCACACGAAATGAAGAGGTTACGGGACTTAGCGTCAAGCTCGAAAGGTACCTCGAAGCGGTTCGTCAGGCCGGGGCAGAACCTGTGCCAGTCTCGATGCTGCTTTCGGCAGATGAACTCCGACGGCTTGCTCAAACCCTGGATGGCGTGGTTCTGACCGGAAGCCCCGCAGATGTTGATCCTGCGCATTATGGCGCTGGCAGACAGCCTGAATGCAACGATCCAGACCCTGACCGCGACCGGACCGATTTCACGCTCCTGGAGCACGCCTTCGCCGAACACAAGCCTGTTCTGGCGATCTGCTTTGGCATCCAAAGCCTCAATGTGTTTCTGGGTGGCACGCTCATTCAGGATATTCCCGCCGAGGTCGGTACGACCATCGAGCACGAATGGGAACGCGAAAAAGGCGCGCCGGAGACGTTTCACGCCGCGCGGATTGAGCCCGGCTCGCAGCTCGCGCAATTAGCAGGTTCGAGCGAGGCGCGCGTGAACAGCTCGCACCATCAGTCGGTGAAGGATCTCGGGCGAGGCCTGCGGATTGCGGCTCGCGCGCCCGACGGCGTGATCGAAGCCGTCGAATGGACCCGCGATTCCAATTGGGTGATGGGCGTGCAATGGCATCCCGAGCGCATGGCTGCCACGGACGCACTAGCGCAGTCTCTGTTCCGCAGTCTGGTAGCCGCTGCTGCGACTCGCAAGACGCCCGCGCGAACTTGATTTCGCGCGTTGTGCATGTTGAAGTACCGCGGGAATTTCTCGATTTTCGACGCTGAATTCTCAGCTCTCTTCTGATTTTTCCCTGGGGGATACATGATCTCGCTCGCGGGCAAAGCGGCACTGGTGACAGGAGGCTCGCGGGGAATTGGCGCAGCGACCGTAAAGCTGTTCGCACAAGCGGGCGCGGACGTGGTTTTCAGCTTCCACCGCAATCGCGACGCGGCCGCGCAAGTCGAGCAGGAGGCACGGAAGCACGGGACACGCATCGAATCATTCAAGGCCGACCTCGGCAAGATGCCGGAGGCCAAGAAGCTGGTCGAATTCGCGCACCAGCGGCTGGGGCGGGTGGATATTCTGGTCGCGAACGCGGGCATCTGGAACGATCAGGACGCACCCATCGAGAAACTGAGCGAGCGCGAATGGGACGACATGATGCGCATCAATTTGAAGAGCGTCTATGCGGTGATTCATCACGCCTCCCCGCTGATGATCGCGCAGCGCAGCGGGCGGATAATCGCCATCAGCTCGACGGCGGGCCAGCGCGGCGAGGCCTTTCATTCGCACTACGGCGCAGCGAAGGGCGCTATCATCAGTCTTGTGAAGAGTCTTTCAGCGGAGCTCGCACGGCACAATATTCTGGTGAATTGCGTGGCGCCCGGCTGGGTGGAAACGGATATGTCGAAGCCGACACTGGAGACCAAGGCGGGACGCAAATCTGTGGTCACGACGATTCCGCTTGGCCGCGTTGGGAAGCCTGATGAAATCGCCGGGCCGATACTTTTCGCCGCATCGGACTTGGCAACCTTCGTGACTGGTGAAGTGATCAATGTAAATGGAGGTGCAGTCCTGTGCGGATAAGCTGGCGCGGAATTTCGGTTGTGATGGTGCTCGCGGGAGCGTGCCTCGCCGGGGCAACGAGCGCGTCGGCGCAGGACGATCAGTTCTTGATGCCGGAGCAAAGCGCGGCGAAGGCCCGGCAGATTCTGGATCAGGCCGTCGAAGCGCTTGGCGGAAATGCCTACTTAAACGTTCACGATGTGACGTGCACCGGACGGATCGGCCAGTTCGACCATGCAGGGGAAGTAACGGGATTCGGGAAGTTCATTGATTACGCGCAGCCTCCGTTAAAGGAGCGTCAGGAAAACCTTCCCAAGCGCAATATTATTGAGGTTTACAACGGCGATAAGGGATGGGATCTCGACCGCGGCGGCGTAAGCACTGCGCCGAAGGCTGATATCGCGGACTTTCAGGAAGGCATCATGAAGGACATCGACAACATCCTGCGCCACCGGATTCACGAGCCAGGCATGATTCTGCGGTATGGCGGACCGGACATCGTGGACTTGAAGCAGGCGGACTGGGTCGAACTGGTTGACAGCGACAACCGCACGATTCGGATCGCGTTCGCGGACAACACTCACCTGCCCATTCGCAAGACGGTGGAGACGCGCGATCCAAGGATGCAGAGGAAGAGCGAGGAAATCGAATACTACTCGAACTACCATCCGATTGACGGCATTCAAACGCCGTTTCAGATCACGCGCGAGCGGAACCAGATCAAGATCTTCCAGGTCTTCTTCGACAAATGCGACTACAACACCAGCCTAGCCGACGCGCTCTTCACCAAAGAATCCCTCGACGAGCGATGGGCGCAGATTCCCAACAGGGATAAGGTCGAAGACAAGAAGGCAATGGAACGGGAGAAGGCCAAGGAAAAGGACGACCAGGACTCCAGCGGCTCCGATAATAACGGCAAGAATTAGTTTCGGAACGAATTGAAACAGCACGCAGGCGGACCGCTCGCCGGCGGACAAGTCCACGAAGTCCCCGCAGAAGTTCACCGAAATATCTCTAAGTTGACAATTGTACTCGTGAGGAACTAGAGTCGCGATCGACTAACCATGATCAGCTGACTTTTGCCTGGGGAACACACGATGGATTGCAGAGCAGCCTCCTGCGTCGTATTGATACTGACCGTTGGCAATCTCGGGCCAGCGCGGTCACAAGACGCCAAAACAAAGGAAGGCGTGAGCGTCTCATTCCCGGGAAAGACCTGGGAGGTCAAAATTGATTCGCCGGGATTCGCTATAGAGACAGAGGGGCTCAAGTCGGATGGCCGCGAGTATCTTCTGGCGAATAACTCGAAAACTGGAATCGTGTTGTCGGTGACGTTAGAGGAATCCAAGGACGGTGCCGACAGTAGGACTTGTCCGGAATTTCTGCGGAAACGCGCGGAGGGACTGTCCGATCTGGGTGTAACGGACATAAAGCCCTCGGAAATAAATTCTATGGCGGTGATCGAGTATCTGCTTCCGAAACCTGGGGGAGTTCCGCTTCGCCAGAAGAATTTCGTCCTCTGTACAGCGAAAGAGGATGTCTATGTTGACGTCCACCTTTCCAAAGTTCAATTCCAACAGTCCGACGAATCTCTCCTTTCGGATGTTCTCGCACACCTGCATATTTCAGATCGGGCTGCGTCGGCCGCCTCCAAGCCGGAAGGTGATGCCGGGGTAAGAACGAGTTCGGACTATTTTGCGGAAGGCGGCCGCTATTTCGTCGCAAATGATTTCAAGGGCGCGATTGGGCCGTACGAAAAGGCGCTGGGCTTGGAGAAGCAGCAGCGGCAATTGAACAAGAACTACTGGCGTGTATTGGTCGACAATCTCGGTATGGCGTACGGGATCACAGGCGATCTGAAGCGCTCCGAGGAAACATTCAACTACGGAGTTAGCCAAGATCCCGACTATCCAATGTTCTACTACAACCTGGGCTGTGTTGCCGCCGAGCGGAATGATATGGACAAAGCCATGGATTATTTGAGCAAGGCCTTTGCGCTGAAGGCCAATTCGATCCCGGGTGAGGGGATGCCAGATCCCCGGAAGGACGACTCGTTTCAGCGTTTTATGTCCAACGCGCAATTCCGCAAGCTAGCCGATTCACTCGAATCGCCTTCCAATTAGCGGCCCGCTCGGGGCGCTTCCCACCGAATTGCTCCATTCCGCTCCGAGCAGAGTATAATCGCTCGATGCGAACCACGCAGAAAAGCCAACAGATGCACGGCACCACGGTCCTGTGCGTCCGCAAGGACAACAAGGTCGTGCTCGCGGCCGACGGGCAGGTCACGCTGGGCGAAAGCGTGATCAAGCACAGCGCGAAAAAGACGCGCCGCCTCTACAACGACAAGATTATCGCCGGGTTTGCGGGTAGCACCGCCGACGCGCTCTCGCTTTTCGCGCGCTTCGAGAACAAATTGCAGGAATACCACGGCAATCTGGCGCGCAGCGCCGTAGAGCTGGCCAAGGATTGGCGCACCGACCGTTCACTGCGCCACCTGGACGCGCTGCTGATCGTGGCCGACGTGAAAGGCACGTTTCTGCTGTCCGGCAACGGCGATGTAATCGAGCCGGACGACGGCATCTGCGCGATCGGCTCGGGCGGACCCTACGCGCTGGCCTCCGCGCGCGCCCTTTCCAAGCACACCAAAATGAGCGCCAAGGACATCGCGCAGGAAGCCATGCGCATCGCCAGCGAAATTTGCATCTTCACCAACGCGAATTTCAGCATCGAAGAACTATGACCAGCAAACCGGAGAAAGACATGGTGATCTATTTGTCCGGAGACCAACAGGCCGCGGAGCCCGAGCCGCTTCCGTCGTTCGACGAGCTGACCCCGCGGGAAATCGTGGTCGAGCTCGACAAGTACATCGTGGGGCAGAACGCGGCGAAGAAAGCCGTGGCCATCGCCCTGCGCAACCGCGTCCGGCGCCAGAAACTGCAACCGGAGCTGGCCGAAGAAATCCTGCCGAAAAATATCCTGATGATCGGGCCCACGGGAGTCGGCAAGACCGAAATCGCGCGGCGCCTGGCGCGCCTGGCGGGATGTCCGTTCGTGAAGGTGGAAGCCTCGAAATATACGGAAGTCGGATACGTCGGACGCGACGTGGAATCCATGGTGCGCGATCTGGTCGAGACCTCGATTGACATGGTCCGCGAGGAAAAGCTCGATGAAGTGGCGGAGCGCGCGGAGCAATCGGCCGAGGAACGGCTGCTCGATCTGCTGCTGCCCGCGTCACCCCTGCCGGCCGACGCTGGCCCTACCACCGAAGCCCAGCGGCGCGAACAGGTCCAAAGGACGCGCGACAAGCTGCGCGTGCAGCTCCGCGAGGGAAAGCTCGATCAGCGTATGGTCGAAGTCGAAGTCCGCGAGCGCTCGATGCCTTCGTTCGAGATCATCACGAATCAGGGCGTCGAGGAAATGGACATCAACGTCAAGGACATGCTCTCCGGCATGTTCGGCCAGCAGAAGAAAAAAAGAAAGATGACCGTCTCGGAGGCGTTCGACTACCTCATTCAAGAGGAGGAGAACCGGCTGATTGACATGGACCAGGTAACTCGCGTAGCCGTGGACCGCGTCGAGCAGATGGGGATTTTATTCATAGACGAAATTGACAAGATCGCAGGACGCGAGAGCGGCCACGGCCCGGACGTCTCCCGCGAGGGCGTCCAGCGGGATATTCTGCCGATTGTCGAGGGCACGACCGTCAACACGCGATACGGGATGGTCCGCACCGACCACATCCTGTTCATCGCCGCGGGGGCGTTTCATACGGCCAAGCCCTCGGACCTGATCCCGGAGTTGCAAGGGCGCTTCCCGATTCGCGTCGAGCTCAGCTCGCTTTCCGAGGCCGATTTCATCCGCATCCTCACCGAGCCGAAGAACGCGCTCATCAAGCAATACATCGCGCTGCTCGATACCGAAGGACTCAAACTCTCGTTCAGCGAAGACGCCATCGCGTCCATCGCGCGCTACGCCGCCCGGGTCAACGAACACACCGAGAATATCGGCGCGCGGCGGCTGCATACGATTCTTGAAAAAGTCCTCGAGGAAATCTCCTTTGAGGCGCCGGAAATGAAGAAGAAAACAGTCAAGCTGGATGCGGCTTACGTGCAGAAGCAGCTTGCGGACATCGTCAAGGATCAGGACCTGAGCCGGTACATTCTGTAAAAAATCGAAAATGGAAAATCGAAAATGGGAAGGCGCTCCCAGCCCGCCTCTCCGCGAAATTCATAAGAGTTTCCCCACTTTCCATTTTCTATTTTCCATTTTTCTGGTTTTTCCTGTTTTCGCTGGTTGTGCCGCGCCCGGCGAACCCTACGAACGGAAGCCGCCCACCCCGACGGCGATAACTGACCTGACCGCCGCGCAAGCCGGCAACGACGTAGATCTCACATTCACCCTGCCGCAGCAATCGGTGGAGCGCCGCCCCCTAAAGCAGCTGCCGGAGATTGAGATCTATCGCGATTTCGTGAAGCCGCCTGAGGCAGGCCAGACAACCCCTGCCCCTCCGGCGAATCCAACTCTGCTGGTCACGATCCCAGCCGCGATGGAAGACCACTACACCGAGCAGGGCCACATCCATTACGCCGATTCGCTTCGAGCGGAGGATTTCACGCAGCATCCCGGTAGCGTGGCGATTTACACCGTTCGAACGCAAGTTTCCGAGAAGAAACCATCGGCAAATTCAAATTTGGTCGTCGTACGCGTCTATCCCGCGCCGGATGCGATCGGAGATCTGAAGACCGAAGTCACGCAGTCAGCGATAGTTCTGACGTGGACCGCGCCCGAAAAGGCACTCCTCGGTTCGGCTCCGGCGATTTCCGGTTATGTGATCTATCGCGGGGAGCCTGATTCGGATGCCATGGCCGCGCAAAACATGAAACTGAAATCGCCTCTCGTGAAAATTGGCGAGACTCAGTCCTCACCGTATCAAGACGCGCAATTTGCGTTTGGCACCGCGTACGTGTACTCCGTCCGCAGCGTCGTGCAGCATGCAGGCGCAGCACTGGAATCCGCGAACTCGAATCTTACGTTGGTCACGCCGCGCGACACATTTGCTCCCGGGGCGCCGCAGGGTTTGCTGGTCGTCCTGGTTCCAAGGCAGGGCGATGCGGCCGCTCACCTTGAGCTCTCCTGGGCAATTAATCCTGAAACCGATATCGCTGGATACTACGTCTACAGAGGTGACCAGGCGGGCGCTCCTGGAACTCGATTGAGCACTGAATTGTTGCTTACGCCTGCGTTTCGCGATATGAATGTGCAGCCCGGCCAAACCTATTTCTACAGGGTCACCGCAGTGGACCGCGCGGGGAACGAAAGCCCCTCCAGTGCAATCGTCTCTGGCGGAGTGCCGGGTGAAAGTCAGGCGACGCCATGATTGAAACACCGCCCAACGTGCCGCAAGACAGAATTCCAGAATCTCCCTCCGGCTCGGCGTTCAGGACAGGTCTCTATGTAGGCCCCCTGCTGACCGTGGCAATGCTGGGCGCGCTTGTGGCCGCGAATCGCATACCGGCGCTCGAGAAGTACGCTTTTGAGCGCAATGCGGCCTGCTACACGCTGTTCGTGCTGCTCATGCTGGTTCCGGTAATCCGGTTTCTCACTCGCCCGCTGCAAATGTTCGGTGCAGGCATGGTCGGGTGGGTGATTCTTGTCCTAGCCTACGATCTAACGGGATTTTACTTCCGGGATCTGTTTCAGGTCTTGCGCACGCCGTTGCAGGCTCTGGTCGAGGGAACGGTTGTGTACGGAATTTTCGCCGTGGGATCGTGGGTCTGCGGTATGCTTCTTCACGCTCGCCGCTATCCGGTGGCGCCGCGCCGGAAAACCGCCAGCGGGGTCGCTCGTCACAGCCGATGAAACTCTGCCGATTTCAGCCACTCGATTTCGCCGCAAAACATCCGGGCCAGACGCCACTTGAGGCTTACGCGAGCTCGCATGCGGGAATTGTCGAGGGAGGCATCGTCCGCGAAATCTCCGGCGAAATATGGGGAGAGCGGAAACCGACGGGGCAACAGTGGCCCGTGACCGCCGTGCGATTCGTTCCGCCGTCGTGGCCCAGCAAAATCATCTGCATGGCCAAGAATTACATGGACCACGCCGCCGAAATGAACGCCGAAACTCCCAAGCAGCCGATCATTTTCTCGAAGCCGCCTTCATCCATCATCGCGCCGGAAGATAACGTCGTGCTTCCGCGAATTTCCAAGCGCGTGGACTTTGAAGGCGAGCTCGCCTTCATCATCGGCCGCCGCTGCTCGCACCCTGGTCCGAAGGACGACATCCGGCCCTACATCTTGGGATATACGTGTTTGAACGACGTGACCGCGCGCGACCTGCAGAGGCTCGACGGCCAATATACTCGCGGCAAGGGCTTCGATACGTTTTGTCCGTTCGGCCCTGTCGTCGAGACGGCCCCCCCCTCCGCCGACACGACCATCGAGACGTTCGTCAACGGCGCCAGGAAGCAGTCGGCGCGCGTTTCGGACATGGTTTTTTCAATTGAAGTGGTCTTCCGCTGGATTGCCGAGGCGATGACGCTCGAACCGGGCGATCTGATTACAACAGGCACACCCGCTGGAGTCGGCCCACTGGTTGCCGGCGACGTGGTCGAAGTTCGCGTCGGCGGCATCGGAAATCTGCGTAACACTATCGTAGCCCCGAAAGACTGAACGTCGCTCTCCGCGTGCCACGTTTCATTCTGCTGGAAGTCGGGCGACGTTTACTTACGTACGTCACATCCCGCGAGATGACTTGTAGAAACGCCGGGCTGCGTTAAGATACCTGCGTTGAAAAACTTCCTCTCTGATTGGCAAAATCTGATTCCTGTGGCCGGGCTCGTGGTGCTCGCGGCCGTGGGCATTTTTTTCTGGCTGCGGCGAAAACCGCCGGACCCGAACGCGGTCGAGCGCGAGCGCCGCGCGTATTTGAATCGCGTGGGGCGCATCGTCGAGGGGCAGGTTCTGGAAATTGTGGAGCACGCTCGCACCCCGACAGTCACCAAGGGCCCTGCAACCGCGGGCACGTTGCCTCCCCAGCGCCTTCTCTACTACACGTACGCGATCTCCGGCGTGACCTACGAAACCGCGCAGGACATCACCGGCCTGGAAGAGAGGCTGCACCTGACGCGCGTGGCCGCCGGTCAGACCGCCAGCGTGAAGTACGATCCCTCGAACCCAAGCAATTCGATTCTGCTCGCCGATGATTGGTCGGGCCTGCACTGAGCGCTATCTCAGAGACGCTCGAGCCGCTATGCGTGCGGACGTCCGGCGGCCTTGTCCAGAAAGTAACTTCGACGGGATCCTCGCTCTGGATTTCGCAAAGTATTTCGAGTAACATCGCGGCGATTTCAATTTCACACAAATATCAAAAGACAGACGACTGAGATGGCGAAGAACCGTGCACCGGCCAAAACGATGCTTGAATCGCTGGACGCTCTGATCGCAGAGCATCACTTGCTGAAACATCCCTTTTATCAGGCGTGGACCGAAGGCAAACTTTCGAAGGAATCGCTGCAGCTCTATGCGGAGCAGTATTACCAACACGTCCGCGCATTTCCGGAAAACCTGAAAGAACTCGCCGGCCGCGCGAATGGCCCGCTGTCTGAACTGGTGAAGGAAAACTTGGCCGAGGAGCTCGACCCGTCCGGCTCGCATCCCGCGCTTTGGCGAGAGTTCGCGAAATCGCTCGGCGTGAGCGACGCGGCGCTCGATAGCGCGCGTCCGCTGCCGGGAATCGCGGCGCTGCTCGATACCTATGATGAAGTCGTTTCGCAGGGGACGATGACCCAAGCCGTCGCTTCATTTTATGCCTACGAATCGCAGGTGCCGGAGATCGCCACGCAGAAAATGTCCGGCCTGCGGAGTTTCTACAACATCACGGAACCCAGTGCGCTCGCCTATTTCGGCGTTCACGAAGAAGCAGACGTGCGGCACCGCGCTGCCTGGCGCGGGTGGCTCGCGAGCCAGAAGGACGCGGACACGTTCGGCGTGCTCTGTGCCGCGGAACGCAGCCTGAAGGCACTGTGGGGCGCGCTCGATGCGGTCTATCCGCGGGCGAAGGTTACAAAGAATTAAGGGTGGGGAAGTGAAGTTCGGGAGCGGAATGCGGATTGCTGTACGGGGGCCGCGTTCCGCTCCCTGCCGTTTAGGTGCGAACTCTCAGCCGGTCGTCTTCCGAAGAATTTTCACTCCGCCGGGACTTCCGACGAAAACCTCGCTCGCGAACTTCAAAAACATGCCGTGTTCCACCGAGCCGACCACGTGGTCGAGATGGTGCGCGATCTCCTTCGGATTTTCCATCGGCCCAAATGCGCAGTCCATGATGTAGTGTCCGCCGTCGGTGACGAATGGCTTGCCGTCTTTGCCGAACCGCAGCGTGGGATTTCCGCCAAGCTCGTTGAGCCGGCGCTGCGTCGCTTCCCAGCCAAACTGCACCACCTCGACCGGCACGGAAACCAGAGAGCCGAGCCGCTTGCTTAATTTCGTCTCGTCCGCGATCACCACCATGCGCTTGCTAGCCGCGGCCACAATTTTCTCGCGTAGCAGCGCCCCGCCGTGTCCCTTGATCATGTAGAGCGTGCCCGTTTCGATTTCGTCCGCGCCATCCACCGTCAGGTCAATTTGAGCGTGCTCGGCGAACGTGGTGAGGGGAATTTTCAGACCGTGCGCCTGCGCTGCTGTCTCTTCCGACGTCGGAATTCCGCTGATTCGCAAATTTTCAGAGGAGATGCGCTGGCCGAGCGCGCTGAGGAAAAACGCAGCCGTGGAGCCGGTGCCAAGCCCGACGACCATGCCCTCTTCGACGAGCTTCGCGGCAGCTTCCGCGGCGGCCTTCTTCCACTGCTGCTGTTCCGTGGGATTCATCAGCTCGCTTTCGGTGAGATCAATTGGACCGGTTCGGCGGGGTCATGATAGCCGCTTGAAGAAGGCTTGCCAAGCCCGCGCAATCGCGCCCGCGAATTCGAGAAATCCGATTCTCGAATCGTGCACGACGGGGAGGACTCCGTCGCGGCGAATTGCTGGGCAGAGCTTATGGCGTGGACGGAAGCTTTCCGGCGAATTCAAGGATCTGCCGCGCGAGATAATTCGTGACGTGCGCTTCATCGCGCGCCTCAACCAGATACGCGGAGCGGAGCAGCTGCTCCTTGCGCGTGCGCAGAGCGTCACGGATGGCTTGTTGCACCTGCACGTCGGAGAACTGGCGTTCCCCGGCCGCTTCCTTGGCGAGCAATTTCAGAATGCGGTAGCCGCCGTTCTTCACCGGAATCGGCTGCGTCACCTGGCCGACCTTCATCGAGAGGACTGCTTTCTTGAGCGTCGGATCGGATTGATTGAGAGCCGATTCCGGAACGAAGCCAAGGTCGCCGCCGGTGGAGGCGCTGGCGTCCTCGGAATAGTCCGTGGCAAGCTCCGCAAAATCGGCTCCCGTGTTGAGCTTCTGAATCAGCATGGCCGCTTTGCGTCCCGCCTCTGCTTCGTTGGTGGCCTTGTCGTTCTTGCGATTGTGAACCGTGGGATCAGGGCGCGGCGTAATCACGATCTGCGCGATGTGATACTGCGGCTCGGTCACATTAAATTGCGCGCGGTTCTTGTTATAGAAATCGGAGATATCCTGGTCGGTGATGGAGATTTTCGCGACAACCTCGCGGTTCAGCAGCTTCTGAATCGAGAGCTGACGGCGAATATCGCTTCGCAGGTCGTCCACCGTGAGGCCTGTTTCCTTCAGCTTCTTTTGAAATTCCTCTTCGGTGTAGGGACTCTTCGATTCGGTGAATTTATCTTCGACTTCCGCGTCGCTCGCCACCAGATTCATTTTGTTGGCGCGTTCGAGCAGGATTTCGCTGTTGACGAGTTCATCGAGGATGCTGAGCTGGAGGGAAAGCGCTTCTTCCTGCGACGGCGCGGGGGCGTCGGCGTTCACGCGGGAGCGGAAGATCTTCTCGACGTCCTGACGGAGGATTTCCTTGCCGTCCACTACGGCCCAAACGTCCGGGCCGGGCGCGGTATCTCTCTTGCACCCCGCTCCAAGCGCGCACGCCACGATAGCTGCGAGAACCAACGTTGTCCGCTTCAACAGAGGCTCCATCCGCATCGGAACCTGCTTCAGGCGGCCTTCTTGACGCGGCCGGCGCGAATGCACGCGGTGCACACGCGAACCTGCTTGCGCACGCCCTTGATCACCGCACGGACGCGACGCAGGTTTGGATTCCAGCGGCGCCGGGTGACGTTGTGCGCGTGGCTGATCGTATTTCCATAGAGCGGCTTCTTGCCGCAGAGTTCACATGCGAGTGCCATGTTTCGATTGCTCCAGACTGGGAGAATTTCGATGACTACGAACTCCAATGCTAACAGAGAATTGGCCGACCGTGAAGCGATTTGACCGCCCGATGGGGTTCTGATTTCGGAAGCAACCACGAAAAAGTGTGTCACTTCTTTGGTACGGTTTTTCTTTGTTTTCAGGGAGTTACTTTGGAAATTACTTTGCACGGTGTGTCACTTAATTTCGCGTAGTCGCAACCGCCCGTCGAGAGATCCCTCGGCTCGTCGCCGCGGCGACTCGCTCGGGACGGCGACTGATCTCCCAGGCTCGACTGACCGTCGACCTGGGAGCCCTTTGGGTCGGATCGTCGATTACTTTGCACGGTGTGTCGAGTAATTCGGAAGCAAGGAGTCACGGAGGCGAGCAGGCCGGGGCCCCGACCCCTTAATTTAGTGTCGAGTAGAGTGTGTGCCGATCATTTGTTTTCAGGGATTTACGGACGATTCTACTCGGCATGGTGTGTCGAGTGACTCGGAAGCACTGAGGCAGGGAGGAAAGGAAGCTGGGAGCGCGAGACCTCTCGACACCTCGCCACAGCGAGTCGCTCGGGACTGGGGTTGACCTTCCGGGCGCGCGGCAAAACCTAGCAAGGCGACGCTCGTAGGAGCACAGACAGGAGTGTCTGTGCCACCAAAGGCCGTTCAATTGTCAAAGAGCAATGCGGCGCTCGTCGAGAGAGCCGGGACGCACGGCGCGTCCGAGAGCTGGGCCAAAAACTGCCCCGACTCACGCTAATTTATTTTGGGATCGCTGTCTATTGTGGAAAATACGCATGCCGGTACGGAGTAGAGCACGCGAGAGTTACGGCGGCGCGGGGAATCGGAGGCATTTTGCCGAGCCGCAGTGCGCGCCTCGGCCGGAAAAGAAAACCCCCGTCCTTCCCGGTATTTGGGAAGGACGGGGGTGGATTGCGTGCTCGATCTATGCGTCGCCTAGAACAGGAACTTGACGGCGAATTGAACGACGCGCGGCGGCACGGAGCTACTGGTGATCACGCCGAACTGGTTGGTAAGCGGGCTGTTGGTAAACGATTCGAAATTGTTGTTGGGTGGATTGAATTGCGGGTGGTTCCAAATGTTGTAGAACTCCGTCCGGAATTGCATGGTGATGCCTTCTTTCAGCGGCGTGTTCTTCATGATGGAGAAGTCCCAGTTGTTCTGACCCGGGCCGCTGATACTTCCAACGGCGGAATTCCCCCAACCTAAGCCTCCGCCAGAAGTAGCGCACTCGTCTACGACCGTTCCGCCGATGCAAGGTGGGGTCGTGAAGGCCGCCGGGTTGATCCAACCGTTCAGCCGGGAGTCGTTGCTGCCTGAAGTGGCGATCGGAATCGTGGAGTGGCAGACGCCCAAAGCATTGCAATTACCGGGTGACGCAAGTTCGGCCCGGCCGTCCGAAGACCCGAAGGGAATAGACGCATTCGGAGGTGCGCCGGCTCCGTAGTAGATCAAGCCTGCTCTGGAGTCAACGACTGTAAACGGATTGCCGTCTTGAATCGTCGTGACGCCGGAGATAGACCATCCGCCGAACGCTTTGCCGCTAAGCCCTTCCGTATGCTTCCACGGAAGGTTATACGTATAAGCGATCACGAGGCGCTGCGGGCGGTTAAATGCAGCAAGCCCATACTGCTGTCCCAGGTTCAGAGGGTCGTTGCTGCCCGCGTTTCCGGAGAGAACGTTTCCTCCGGCTGCGATGCCTGCGCCGGATACGCTTGCGTTGACGTTCGTGATCAACTTGCTCCAGGTGTAGGACGCCTGGATGAAAATGCCGTTCGAGAATTGATGCTTGAGCGAGGCCTGCAAGCTGTTGTAGAGGGAGTCGCCGTACGTGCCCGTCGTTGCGACAGCGCCGGTTCCAAAACCCAGATAGCTTACCCGGCCTGGAATATTCCCTACTGTGTTTTCCAGAATTTGTGTCGAGGGGTTGGTATTGTTTGGGTCATTGAATGGCAGGGACGCCGGCGTGCCGCGGAAGCCCGAGCCTACAACCATCATTTGGTTCTGCGGATCGGTAGGTCCGTTCGGTGCACCGGGCACCAAAAGCGCCACGTTGACGGGGCGGTTCCAGTCGTACAGATGTATTCCGTGCGTGCCGACGTAGCCGACGTCGGCAACCCAGTTGTGGCCCAGCTGATATTGCATGTCCAGGGTGTACTCCTGGATGAGAGGTACTTGCAGGAACTGGGAGTCGCTGCTCCCGCCAATACCTACGCCCCCGTTTAGGCCCTTGATCGTAGTTGCGCCGGTCTCAGGCGTGCCCGTCAGCACAAATAGAGTTCGGGGCGTCCATCCAAAGGTACCGGCCACGGGATCAGGATTATCCAGCGTGGGTGCGTTGGGTGAGCCGGCAGGCGGTTGTGGCACGGTGCCGGCGTAGGGTGGGTTACCGGCCTGGTTGTTTGCCAGAAGGTTTGCGTAAACCCGGTCGTAGAAAATGCCGTAACCTGCGCGCACAACCATCTTGTCAACCGGCTGCCAGGCAACTCCGAAGCGCGGTGCAAAGGCGTATGGCGGGAATCCGGCCATCAGCGTCTTGTTGGTGTTGGTCAGGACACCGGTCGCGCCGCCCACATAGTTGTACGGCGTAGGATTCGCAGTTCCCTCTAATGCGCCTATAGTCGTCTGAAAAACACCAGCTGGCGCTGAGTATCCGCACGGCCCCGCAGCAGTGTAGGTTCCGCAAACCGGCGCGTTGGGGTTGTAATTGGACTGCACGACAAATCCTGAAAGTGTGCCGATTTGGTTGGCGTTTAGCGGGTTGCCGGGTCCGAGTGCGACCTGGTTGCCGAGGAAGAAAGACCCGGTATTGTTGATCGCGGCTTGACTCGCCCAGGTGTTCGTGAAGATGCCCTTCGCGTCCGACGGCCATCCGTCATACTCCCAGCGGACGCCTGCGTTCACCGTAAGCTTCGAAGTCACCTTGATGTCGTCCTGCACGAAGGCATTAAAGCCATTCACTCGCAGATAGTGCTTGTTTCCGTCAGGCTGCCCCAGTCCCTGGAAGTTGATGGTGACACCGCCGGTATTCACGCCGGGTGCCGTGCCGGTGTCTGGCGCGCCGCTGGTACTTGTCAGCAGGTCCGCGACGTTCAAGAAAGCGAGGCCTCCGCGCGACGGGAGTGTCCAGTTATATTGAATGCGGTCGTACTCGAACCCGGTACGAATCGTATGTTTGCCGTGGTTCCAGGAGACGTTGTCGGCCGCCTCGTAGGTGTTGAAATAGTTCGTAGCCGAAGCAAAGAAATTTCCGCCCTGGTTCCATCCACCTCCCGTTCCCCCGAAGAATCCGCCAACGGAGAAAGTCGGAATTTGATTAAGGACCGGGTTGGCAGAAGGGTTTGCGTCCGGACAAGGAGCACCGGCGTTCAACACGGGGATAATACCCACTGAGCAGGCGCTAACGTAAGTCCCGCCGGCAGCAACCGTCGTCTGGCGCTGGAACGACGTGTGAACCTCGTTGACGAGGTTAGGCGTCAGAATGGTCGTCAGCTTCAGGACGATATTGGTGGCCGTATAGGTCACATCCTCCGGCGCGCCGGGGAGGCACTGACTGGCTGAGGGGTCAAATATGCCCAGGCAAACGAAGCTCTGGCTCTGCGGATCCCGGGAGAAAAAGTATTTCTCCGTGAAAGTGTTCTTGCTATTGACGACCCAGTCGGCGTTGCCAAGGTACTGATCTTCGGATGCGATGATAGGGACTGAAATCGTGGCGGCGCAGTTTGTCGTTTGCCAGTTACAGACCGGGGACTGGCCGGAGAAGGGGATGCTGGGCATATAGAAGCCGTTGTTGAACTTGCCCTTTGGACCCGGCGCCTGAAGTAGACTTACGGCTACCTGATTAATATTGGTGTTGGCGTCGCTCAGGGTAGTCTGGTTCGGGGGGTTGATCGGCACGCCCGTCGCGAGCCCAAAGTTTCCAGCAAACACACATCCCAGGTAACCTCGATACGTATTGTAATTGCATGGGGCGCCCGTGGGAGAGTAGTTCAGCGGAATGCTGCCCGCTTCATCCTTCCGTGTCCCATCGGGCTCATTGAACGGCAATAGGGTTACGTCGGGAGATGTCCCGGTGCCGAATCCGTTGCTGCCAATCCCGTTCTTTTGGCGGAAGCCTTGATAGGAACCGAAGAAAAACAATTTGTCCTTCTTAATCGGGCCGCCGAGCGTGCCGCCGAACTCATTCTGATCCAAAGCCTGGGGCTTGTTAGGCTCACCTAATGTCGCCTCACCCTCTTTGTTGAACTTGTCGTTGCCGTCGAAGAAGCTGTTGCGGAAGAATTCCCAGGCAGCGCCGTGGAACGAGTTCGTGCCGCTCTTGGTCGTGACGCTCACGCTGGCACCAGGATTCCGGCCATAGCCCGCGTCGAACTGAGACGTCTGGATCTTGAACTCCTGAATCGAATCCGGATTCGGAATTCCGATGCCGGGGAAATTGCCGGACTGCGCTCCGCCGCCGCTGCCGTAGTTCGTTTGCGAGACGCCGTCCATGATGTAGTTGTTCTGGTCCGACCCAGAGCCGTTCACGTTAATGTCCTGAGTGCCGTTGCCCACCGCCGAGGCGGTGGCGACGTTCGCGACAACGCCCGGCGAGAGGTCAATAATCTGCGTGTAGTTGCGGCCGCTGAGCGGCAGGTCAACGATTTCCTTCGACCCCACGAGCGTGCCGTTCGTCACGTTCTGCGTCTGCAGAGTTTCAGCCGTGGCTTCGACGGTGACGTGCTCCGATTGCGCGCCGACTTCGAGCTTCTGGTTCAAGACAGCGGTTGCCGTGATGTTAACGGTAACTGAATCCAGCTGGGCGGTCTTGAATCCGTTGGCAGCGAATTTGACGGAGTAGTTGCCGGCCGCGAGAAGCGAGAACTTGTACGTTCCGGTTGAGTCCGTGGCGGCCGTCCGCTCCTGGCCGGTGCCAAGACTGGTCGCGGTGACAGTCGCGCCGACGATTACCCCGCCTGAGGAATCGGTAACGGTTCCCGTTAGAGCGCCCGTCGTGCCGGATTGCGCCAAGACTGGCGACACACAAAGGAAGAGAACTGCGAGGCACACCAAGAACGAACAAGCGAACTTGCAGAATGCAAGATTCTGAGTCATGACCACCCCCCGAATTTTTACTCCACCCTGAAGCTTTTCCAATTTGCCGCCCGGTGCACCCCTAAGTGCCCCGTGCGACATTTCACTGCCCGACAAAACGGACTACAACCTAAATTCCCCGCTCTTCGGATTAGGTGCTTCGGAAATAACACATGCGTAAACGGGTGTCAAGAAGATTTGGGAAACGCGCGTCCGGCGGACGATCGGCCAGTACGTACTTACCGCTTTTGTCCGACCAAGCCGGCGATCGTATCCATCAAATCGAACTTGGTGAGGACTTCCAGATTCCCCGTTTCCATTTCGACGAAAACGGCCGGGCTTTCGTGGCTCAGCAGATGCGTGACGCGCTCGACCGGTGCGTTCGACGGAACCTGGGGCAGCGCCGGACCCATCACTTCGCGCACGATCAGTTTGCGCAGATCCTTTCCCTGCAGCGCGAGATTCAGAATCTTGTCTTCGAACATGGTGCCGATGGATCGCTCGTCTTCGAAGACGGGAATCTGCGAAATATCCTGCTGCTGCATCGTCTGCAGCGCCTGAAAGACGGTGCGGTTGGGTCCCACGAACATCAGATCGCGCGTCTTGCCGTTCTGGCGCTTCACGCGAATCACGTCGGCGGCCGTGAGCGTCACTTCCGTGTCCGCGTAGCCGAGTTCGCGCATCCAGCCATCATTATATATTTTGCTCAGGTAGCGGCTACCGGAGTCCGGCAGAAACGCGACGACGAAATCGCCCTTGCGGCAGTCCTTGGCGACGCGCAGCGCCGCGGAAACGCAGCCACCGCCGGAGCCTCCGGTAAAAATGCCCTCGCGTTTGGTGAGCCGTCGCGCCCATAGAAAGCATTCCTCATCGTTCACTTGGATCACGTCGTCCAGAATCGAGAAATCCATCGTGGCTGGCAGAATGTCTTCGCCGATTCCTTCCACCACGTAAGTGCGCGCTTTGCCGATGTTGCCGGTCTTCCAATACTCGTAATAGAGCGAGCCGTGCGGGTCAACGCCGATGACTTTCACTTTCGGATTTTGCTCCTTGAGGAAGCGTCCCACGCCGGTGGCGGTGCCGCCGGTTCCGAGGCCGCAGACGAAGTGCGTGATTTTTCCTCCGGTATCTTTCCAGATTTCCGGGCCGGTGGTGCGGTAATGGGCTTCGGGATTCGCGGGATTCTCGTACTGATTCGGGTAGTGGGCGTTGGGAATTTCGCGCGCCAGTTTTTTCGCCACCGAATAGTAGCTGCGCGGGTCTTCCGGCTCGACCGCCGTCGGGCAGACGATCACTTCTGCGCCGAAGGCTTTCAAGAGTTCGATTTTTTCGCGCGATTGCTTGTCCGTGATCGTGAAGACGATCTTGTACCCTCGCACGGCGGCGATCAGCGCGAGTCCCATGCCCGTGTTGCCGGAGGTCCCCTCGACAATCGTCCCGCCGGGCCTCAGCAGGCCCTTGCGCTCGGCCTCATCAATCATCCAGACGGCGATGCGGTCCTTCATCGAGCCGCCGGGATTAAGGTAGTCCGCCTTGACGTACACCTCGGCGGCCAGATCCTTGGTCACGCGGTTCAGCCGGATAAGGGGTGTGTGTCCAATCGCGTCGAGGATGTTATTGCACTTCACGAGGGAGCGTTTCTCCTGAAGACTTTCGGTACGACGATAGAGTAGAGGCTTCACCAATCGCTGTCCAGCAGCAGTTTGTACCGTTTACTTCAATTCTCCGCGCTGGCGGCCGTGCGGCAGTAGCGTCGGCAGTGGCGTGCTATGCTTTTCGGAGAATGTCGCCGGCCGCCCCCAACCACGAAATCCTCTTTTACGACGGCCACTGCGCATTGTGCCACGGCGCGGTCAAGTTTGTGCTGAAGCACGACCGTTCGGGAAAGACGTTTCGATTCGCGCCGCTGCAAGGCGCGACATTTCAATCGCGGATTTCGGCCGGCGCGCGCGCGGACTTGCCCGACAGCATTGTCGTGCTGACCGAGGACGGAACGCTGCTGGTGCGTTCGAGCGCCTTTCTCCATATTCTGAGACGTCTGGGTGGCGGCTGGAAGATTCTTGGCGGCATGCTCGCGGCGGTGCCGCGGCCACTGCGTGACGTGGTCTATAATTTCGTTGCGCGAACTCGCTATCGCGTATTCGGCACGCGCGACGAAATGTGCCCGATCGTGCCGCCCGATTTGCGCGCGCGCTTCGATCCCTAAATCAAGAGGAGGAATCATGGAAATGAACAGAATTTCATCCGGCGCACCGTGGGAGCCGATCATCGGTTATTCGCGAGCGGTCCGCGTCGGTCCGCACATTTTCGTGTCGGGCACGACTGCCACGGGCGATGAGGGCCAGATCGTGGGCGCGAACGATCCCTACGCGCAAACCATTCAGGCGCTTCGAAACATCGAATCGGCGCTCGAGAAGGCTGGCGCCAAGATGACGGATGTGGTGCGCACGCGGCTGTTCGTCACGCGCATCGCCGACTGGGAGAAAATCGGCCGGGCGCATGGAGAGGTCTTTGGCACGATTCGCCCGGCAACTGCGATGGTGGAGGTTAGCCGCCTGATCGCCCCGAATATGCTCGTCGAGATCGAGGCAGACGCGATCGTTTCCGGAGGATAAGCGCGCCCGCGACGGGCGTGAATTCCGTGCGCAGCCTTGCAAAATTTACTCACCGTCCGAAAAGCGCCCCGGAATAAGAGCCATAAAATCAATGGGCTGCAACTTTGTGGTTTGGAATCTCGATTGCCCTACCTGCGTCGTGCATTAATTCCTCGATACGTGCGGGGCCCGACTACCCCCTAATACACGCACGGGTCTCGCACGCCCACCTCTCAAGACCAATAATTGTGTGGGAATTCTAGGACGAGGCGTCCACGCTGGCGCGGATTTCCTGCCAGCGCTTGGGGCGTTTCTTGGCGTCGAGAACTTTCTTGCGGAGGCGGATGGATTTCGGAGTGACCTCGACGTATTCGTCGTCGGCGATAAACTCGATGGCTTTTTCCAGGGTCATCTCGCGCGGCGGAATAATGCGGATGGCTTCGTCAGCGGAAGACGAGCGCATATTGGTCTGCTTCTTTTCCTTCGTGATGTTCACGTTCATGTCGTCTTCGCGCGCATTTTCGCCGACGACCATTCCTTCATAAACTTCGATGCCGGGGCCGACGAACATTTCGCCGCGCTCCTGGATTCCCCAGATCGCGTAGGCCACCGAAACGCCCGCGCGGTCACACACGAGCGCGCCCGTCGGGCGCATGGCCATGTCGCCGGCATAGTCCGTCCAGCCTTCGAGCAAGGAATGAATCAGCGCTGTGCCGCGCGTGTCCGTGAGCAACTGGCTGCGCAGGCCGATCAACCCGCGCGAAGGAATGCTGAACTCCATGCGCACGCGGCCGGAATGATGGTTCACCATTTTCTTCATTTCGCCGCGGCGGCTGCCGAGCAGTTCCATCACGATGCCGATGAAATTTTCCGGGCAATCCACGATCAGCAATTCGAGCGGCTCGGTGCGGCGGCCGTTTTCGTTACGCACCACGATTTCCGGCTTGCCGACCATCAGTTCGTAGCCTTCGCGCCGCATCGTCTCGATCAGAATCGCGAGCTGCAGTTCGCCGCGGCCAAGAACGCGAAACGCGTCGGTGGTTCCGGTGTCTTCCACTCGCAGGGACACGTTGGTCAGCAGCTCTTTTTCGAGGCGCGCGCGCAAATCTCTCGAGGTCACATACTGTCCTTCGCGGCCCGCGAACGGAGACGTATTGATCGTGAAGACCATCGTGAGGGTCGGTTCGTCAATCAGAAGAGGCTCGAGCGGCATCGGGTTCGCGAGATCGGTGATGCTCTCGCCGATCTGAATTCCTTCGACTCCGGCGATGGCTACGATGTCTCCGGCTTCGACCTGCTCAGCCTCGTCGCGATCGAGGCCGCGAAACGTGAACAGCTTGGTAATCTTTGTGGGCTGGATCGTTCCATCCAGCTTCGAAATGGCCACTTCCGTTCCGCGCTTCAAAGTTCCCTGAAAGACGCGCGCAATCGCAAGGCGCCCGAGAAAATCGCTGTAGTCAAGGTTGGTGACCTGAATCTGCAATACGGCAGCGGGATCGCCCGCCGGAGGAGGAATCGAGGCTACGATCTGCTCGAAGAGCGGTTGCAGCGTGGTCGAGTCGTCACCCACCTTGCGGTGGGCCACACCGGTCTTCGCATTCGTATAGAGGACCGGAAAGTCGAGCTGGTCTTCGGTCGCGTCGAGATCAATGAAGAGGTCGTAGATCTCATCGAGGACCGCGGCCGGGCGAGCGTCCGGCCGGTCAATTTTGTTCAGCACCATGATTGGCTGAAGCTTGGCGGCGAGCGCCTTCTGCAGGACGTAACGAGTCTGCGGCAGCGGACCTTCGCTCGCATCCACAAGGACGAGCACTCCATCTACCATGCGCAGCGCGCGCTCGACTTCGCCGCCGAAGTCGCTGTGGCCGGGCGTGTCCACGATATTGATTTTGGTGTCGCGATAGGTGATCGCAGTATTTTTCGCCAGAATCGTGATGCCGCGTTCGCGTTCGAGATCGTTTGAATCCATCACGCGCGTGACGAGTTCCTGATTCTCGCGGAAAATCCCGCTCTGGCGCAGCATGGCGTCCACGAGCGTCGTCTTCCCATGGTCCACATGGGCGATGATGGCGATATTGCGAACCGGTGTCGTCATAATGAGTCTTACGGCATCCCTGCGGCCAAACGGAACGGGCAGCACGTGCGGTCTTGCGGCCCCAGTGAACTCCAAAGAAGGACTTGCGGGAGCAACAAACGCACACCCATTCTATCACGCGTCGCGGCACGCTGCTAGATCGGGCTTGACGCAACGCACGACACGACAATAGCAAGACGACAAAAAAAGCGGCCCTCCCCGTCGCCGGGAAGGGCCGCCTTTGGCTGTCTCGTCCAGGCTGGACCGGCGCCTAGAAGATGTACTTCAAACCGAACTGCATCACGCGCGGCGTCACCGAAGTCGAGGTGATCCGGCCGAAAGTGGACGGCGTGTTAATGTCATTGCCGGCCGGCGGGTTGAATTGTGCGTGGTTGAACACGTTAAACGAATCGACGTGAAATTCCAGCGTGCCGTGCTCCCAGATCTTCGTGGACTTGATTATGGACATGTCGAAGTTAAACTGTCCCGGTCCAAGAATCGATCCGATTGCCGAGTTGCCATACCCGGTTCCGGCTCCGGCAAACGTTGCTCCTTCGCCATAAGTCGGAGCACCTGGGGGGCTGAACGGATTCGGGAAGGCACCGCACGGCGCGTTCGGATTGCCACCCGGGTTGGCTGCGCCACCTATGCAGTAGGGCGAGTCCGCCGGAAGAAACGTAAAGGGCAGTCCCGGAACTGGTGTGGCGTACGTGCTCGGAGACAGAGAGATGAACGCGTCCGGGTTGACCCAGAGGTTGCCAACCGTGGAATTGGCGCGGGCCGAGGTGCTGCCGGACGTAGCGATCGGAATCCCGGATTGGCAACTCCTTTTCGGATTGCAGTTGACTGGATCTACCAGCGCGGCTCTCGAGCTTCCTGCCCCGTAAATCGACGCTCCGCCGCCATCTATTATCCAAAATGGCAGGCCGTTCTGGATCGTCGTGACCCCAGAAACGCTCCATCCGCTCAGAAGTTTACCCGTTATGCCCTCAGGCTTGTTGTACGGAAGGTTGTACACGTAACTTATAACCGCCCTCTGCGAGCGGTTGAACGCGGCAGGTCCGTACTGTTGGCCCAGGTCAAGAGGGTCATTGCTATTGGCAGCTCCGAAGATAACTTCGCCAGGCGGCTGAATGCCGCTGCCGGCCGCTGAGGTATTGATGTTTGTCATCTCCTTGCTCCACGTATAGGAAACCTGCAAGAGGAAGCCCTTTGAGAACTGATGCCTAAGGGAGGCCTGCAGGCTGTTGTATAGCGAATCGCCTTCGGTATCGGTCTCCGCGACGCCACCTGGCGTAAATCCGAGGTATTTTACACGTTCGTTGACATTCGACATGGGCACGCCGAAAGCCGTATTCCCGACGATGTTGGTCGTAATTGGAGTGGGGTTCCCCGGATCGTTATAGGGCAAAGAGCTAGCGACCATTTCCAAGTTCTGGGAGCCAGATGCCGCCGTCGGACCATTGGGAGCACCTGCCACGAGTTGCCCGACGTTGACATTTCTGGACCAATCGTAAAGGTGAGTACCGTGGCTCCCGACGTAGCCGACGTCCGCAACCCAATTGTGCGCAAACTGGTACTGGAGGTCCAAGTTGTACTCCTGCACGAGCGGCATGCGATCAGCCAGTTGAGGTGCGTCCGATGTGTATGCGAAGCCGGAGGAGCAGACGTCCGCCGGGCAAACTGCGCCAAACTGATCGACCGCTCCCGTATACATGTAGCGTGGCGTCCATGCGAGGGGGCCCACGCCGGCCTGCCATGGTGCATGAAGGACGTTGGTCTGGCTCGCGGGTGAGGGTCCAGATCCGGCTCCGGAATAGGGAGGCAGGTTCAGCTGGTTGTCAATCAGCAGGTTGCCGTAGATCGTATCGTAGAAAAAGCCGTAACCGCCACGGACCACGAAGTTATGGCCAAGAGGCTGCCAGGCAAATCCCAAGCGAGGAGCGAAGTCATTCGTCGGAGTCCCCGGCACCAGCGTCTTGTTGCTGTTCACCAGCACACCCGTGGCACCAGACGGTGACGTTACGCCATACGTTTTGTCAAAGTTGGAGGGCACCACAAATCCCACAAGCGTCCCGGTCGTCCCCAATCCTTCGAGAGCAGAGCCGGTGTTGAGTTTATTAATTTGCGTTCCCCAAACGTTCGAGAACTGGCCGCTCTTGTCATCCGGGAAGCCTGCAAACTCCCAGCGCACGCCGACGTTCACCGTAAGCTTTGAACTTACCTTGATGTCGTCCTGAACATACCAGTTGAACTGATTCACGCGGTTATAGTGTGTCAGCGAGCCCTTCAGTCCAAACCCGAGAGCGATACCACCGGTGGGAGTTACCGCCGTGCCGTCCACCGCCGGTCCTGCGCTGCTGGTCAGAAAGTCGCCCGTGGACAATACGAGCAGCTCGCCGCGCTCGGAAGCCGGAATCGTGTTGTTGTAGAGGACTCGGTTAAACTCAAATCCTGCTCGAAGAGTGTGCTTCCCCAGGTTCCATGAGATTTGGTCGCTCCCCTGGTAGGTATTGATGTAGTTGGTGGAGATCATGGAGAAGTTTCCGCCTTGACTCCAGGGCACGCCGCCGACTCCCAAAATGTCAAGCATTGGAGGAATGAGCATCTCCGGGAACCTCTGGGCAAGGGGGGGCGGAGTCGAGCCGCATGGGGCGCCGTTGTATACGAGGGGAATGATGCTGTTTCCGTTGGGAAGCGAGCAGGCATTCAGACCTTCGTTCGGGTCCGTGTTGTTCTCGACGTCACGGTGATAGGAAAAGCGCGCCTGGTTGACGAAGTTGGGCTTCAGGACCGACGCCAACTCAAGCGACGCCACGTCATTGCCGTAAAACGCATCAACCGGAGCGCCAGGATTGCAATTGCCGGGGAGAATGAAGCAATTGAACGGCTGCACCTGCGGATCTCGCTGGTACATGTAGCGCTCGAACAACGTGTGCTTGGGCGAGAGCACATACTGGCTATTGATAAGGAACTGGTCTTCGTTGGCAATCGTGGGATCCGAGATAGCAACCGGCTTGCAGGTCACGCCGCAGGTACTGTTCGCGAGGGTGCTGGGAAAATAGAATCCCTGGTTAAAGCCCCCTTTAATTATTCCCGGCAGTTGCAACATCGCCACAGCGGTGTTCGTGATGTTAGTGCTGTTGCAGGTAGGATCGGTGCACGGCATGATTGGGACGCCCGTGCCGCCTGCGAATGCGAAAAATCCTGACTGACCGGCAAACGCGTTGGCAAGATATGCCTTGTACGCGGGCACGTCGTTCGTGCAACGCAGGTCGGTGCATACGCCGCTGCTGAAATCCGCGTAGTCATTCCAGGGCAAAAGCTGCACGTTTGACTGATAACCGGATGCGAAACCGCTCGTGCCAATTCCATTTGACTGGCGGAAGCCCTGATACGAGCCAAAGAAGAAGATCTTGTCTTTCTTGACGGGGCCGCCGAAGGTAAATCCGAACGTATTCTGTTTCAGGATTTGCGGGGTGTTGGGATCGCCCAGATTTTCCTCGCTCCTCTTGTAGAAGAAATCATTCCCGTTGAAAAAATTGTTGCGATTGAATTCCCAAAGGGTGCCGTGAAATGAATTGGTTCCGGTTTTTGTGATCACGTCCACGTTGGCGCCCGGGTTCCGGCCGGAACTGGCGTCGTATTGGGATGTTTGTACCTTGAACTCCTGAATCGAATCCGGATTGGGTATCGCGATCCCCGGGAAACTGCCTTCCTGCGCGGCCATGCCGCTGACATAGTTGACGACCGAAGACCCGTCCATCGAGTAGTTGTTCTCATTGGCCGTGGAGCCATTTACGCTAACGTCCTGCGTTCCGTTTCCGATGCCCGACGCAGTGGCGGCGTTGGCGACGACACCCGGCGAGAGGCTGATGATTTGGGTGTAATTTCGCGAAACGAGAGGCAACGAAGTGATTTCCTCCCCTGATACCAGCCCGCCATTCGCCGCGTTCTGGGTTTGAATGGCCTCGGTGTTGGATTCGACGGTCACTTGGATGGACTGCCCGCCGACCTCAAGCTTCTGGTCCAGAACGGAGGTCTCCGTGACACCGACAGTCGCTGATGGCACTGTGGAGGTCTTGAATCCGTTCGCGGAAAACTTCAGGGAATAGCTGCCGGGACTCAGCAGCGAGAATTTGTACGTGCCGGAGCTATCAGTCGTCGAAGTGCGCGACTGGCCCGTGTCGTTATTCGTGGCCGTAACGGAAGCGCCGACGACGACGCCGCCGGACGGGTCGGTGACAGTACCCGTCAAAGCGCCAGTGCTGGGGGTTTGCGCGATTGAAGCAGATGCGAACGCGAACACCACTACGAGGCAAATCACTAGCGTAGACACAAACCTACCCAAACAGAACCGTGTATTCATTGATTGCTCCCCCACTGGCCCGATTTCACTCCACCCAAGCGCGAATCATCGCGCTTTTGTTTCCGAACCGCGTATAACGGGCGCCAGGTACTCCGGCCGGCGCATTATTCCGTCGTTCTCTTGCCGTCGCCACCCGCTGCCGATCACCTTAGTCATGTTGCGATTGCGCGAAGATCGTGCAGCTACTGCGCTGCTTCTACTATTTGGCCCCGACGGCTGTCAAGAAAATATTGCATACATATCCGTACGGTATGTATGCATCCTCATCATTAATCGGAGCGACTGTGCCGACAATAACAAAACAACACTGCCTTACGGGCAGAACGCTTCGTCCCGACATTCAAAACCCAAACCCGCCCGCCTGTCTTTTACCCCTCCGTCCCGCACGTGTCAAGAACAATGGACATATGTAATCCTATTTACGGGTATATATCCTCTTATTAACAAGACCCGGAGCACGTACAACTCTTGTTAATAAACAGTGGTTTCCTGGTCCGGCTTTCGATATAGAGTATCCGCAGATCAGGAGAGCCCGAACCTGGCGGCCGGAAGCATCTCGCTCGATGGACCCGACTCGCGAAATTGCGAGCTCTCAACTTCCGGGATGAAAGGCAGCCTCCCACGCGTTCTAGTAGGCACATCTGTCAATAAGCAGCGGCAGTGGACCGCAAGGAGAGCGAAGAAATGGCGACTGCACGAACCCCGGGGCGGCGAGGAAGTGCGAGACAAGAACTGAGTTCCTATACTTGGGCCACGAGAAAGCGTTCAGCTGGAAACGATCGGGCCGCGAAGAAGTACAAGCTCTCCAGTCCGCTCTATCAAAGACCGGGATACCTGCTGTGGCGCGCGCGTCACATTGCGGATTCGATCTTCACCTACGAGTGCCGCGAATTCGGCGTCACGGCCTCTCAATACGTGGTGCTGTCCGTTGTAAAAGACACACCGGGATCCGACCAGGTCAGCATTTCACGAATCGCAGGCCTCGACCGGTTTACGACTGCTCTAGTCTTGTCCAACCTGATCAAACGCAAACTGATCGTCCGCGAGCGAAGCTCGAGCGACCGTCGGCGGTACAGTCTCGGTCTCAGCCCGGAGGGGTTTGAGATACTGAAACGCATTATGCCCGGCGCGGCGCGCGCGCGTGCGCGTTTGCTGTCGCCTCTGACGAGGCAGGATCAAGAGGTCTTCATTCGCACACTGCAGCAACTCGTGACCTCGCTGAACGACGATGCGCGCGCGCCAGTGGATGACGACGCGCTGCCGCACATGCGGCGCAAAACAGACCGAACCGCAAAGAAGAAATAGGCCGGCGATCCCGTACCGATAGCTCTTCTATTGTTCCGGCGAGCCGAACGAGACGCGATGCGCTTCCGGCCCGCAGGCGATCACGATCGCGCCGATCACAAACGCAGCGGCAGCAAACATTCCCATAGATTGCGCATATCCAACATGCTCGGCCATTCTCCTTTCAAAGGGGGGCGCGGCAGAAGCTATGAGCACTCCGAGCTGATAGGCAAATCCCGGGAAAAACCCTCGCAGCGGTCCGGGTGAGAGTTCGTTGATGTGCGCGGGAATCACCCCCCAGGCTCCCTGCACCATGAATTGCATCAGGAATGCGCCGAGGCTCATCAGTCCTACGACCGGCGGCGAAAAGATCCAGATGGGAATCAGCAATAGGCCGATCAGCGTCGAAGTAACCATCGCGCGGCGACGGCCGATCCGGTCGGAAAAAAGGCCCACGAGAATTCCTCCCGTGATTGCGCCGACCATTGATACGACGTTGACGATCGCAGTCGCGCGCGTGTTGAAATGCAACTGGTGCTGGAGGAAGCTCGGGAAAAGGTCCTGGGTGCCGTGCGACATGAAATTCATCATGGCCATCAGGACAACGAGATAGAGGAACCGCTTCCAGTTGGAGGCCACCACACCGAAATAATCGCCCCAGCTCTTTCGCGTCGCAGCTTCGGCTTTCCACGCATCGCTCTCCTTCACCTTCGCGCGAATGAAAAGCGTCAGTAGCGCGGGCAAGCCGCCGATGAAGAACATCGGCCGCCAACCCCAATGCGGGAATACGGTCCAGAACGCGACCGCCGCTAGCAGGTTGCCGAGCGCATAGCCCTCCTGCAGGACGCCCGACAAGATTCCGCGCCACTTCGCGGGGACCGATTCCATCGCAAGCGAGGCGCCGACTCCCCACTCGCCGCCCATGCCAATGCCGTATAGCAGGCGCAGAGCGAAGAATACTCTGTAGCTGGGCGCGAAGCCGGTTAACACCTCGACGGCCGAGTAGAACAGGATATTGATGATCAGCGGAATGCGGCGGCCGTATCGGTCCGCGAGCAGGCCGAAAATCAAGGCGCCGACGGGACGCATAATCAGGCTGGCGGTCAAAGCGAATGGAATGTTGACGTCGGACACGTGGAATTCCGCCCCGACCTGCCCGAGGACGTAGATAAGAATGAAGAAGTCGAATGCGTCGAGCGTCCAGCCGAGAAAGCCGGCGATCACGGCGTTGCGCGAATTCGCGCGCTCAGCGGGCGACATTGATGGCAGGGACGTGGCGCTCATTTCGCTCCGGCCCGAGCTCTGTGGGCCTCGCCCGCGTTGATGGATTCCGGACGCAATACGGCGTCAATAATGCGCGCTACTTGCGACATTTCGGCGACGTCGTGGACGCGAACGATGTGTGCGCCTCCAAAGATGCTTGCGGCAACCGCAGCCGCCGTGCCCCAGGCACGCTCGCCTTCTGGCACTCCGCCAAGCGCCTTGCCGATAAATCCCTTTCGAGACGCACCGACCAGCAGCGGAAATCCGAGGCGAGCAAGCTCCGGCAGCTTTTGCAGCAGTTCAAAATTCTGCGCCGCGCTTTTGCCGAAGCCGATCCCGGGATCGAGCACAATCTGCGATTTTGTGACGCCCGCGCGGCGCGCAGTGGCCACTGCGTGGCGCAAGCCGCTGACGACGTCGCGCAGCGCATCGCGGGCGAACGGTTTTTTCTGCATCGTGCGCGGCTCACCTCGCATGTGCATCAGGATCAATGGGAGTTTGTACTTGCGCGCGACTCTCGCGAGGCGCGGATCGGCGCGAAGAGTCGTAACGTCGTTTAGGATCTCCGCGCCTTGAAACGCGGCAGCTTCGGCTACTTCCGCTTTGCTCGTGTCCACCGAAATCGGAATTTTGAGCCGCCCGCCAAGTTTTTCGAGTACCGGGAGAATTCGGCGCATTTCCTCGGATGCGGAAATGCCTTCCGAGCCGGGACGTGTGGATTCTCCGCCGATGTCGAGAATATCCGCCCCAGCGCGTTCGATTTCCAGGGCGCGCGTGACGGCCGCATCGGCGTCAAGATAGCTCCCACCGTCGGAAAAGCTGTCCGGCGTGACGTTTAATACGCCCATTACCAGTGTGCGCTCGCCGAGCACTAGCGTCCGCGACGACAGCCGCAGCCGGAATCTTTTCCGCTGGAACATGGCCCGCTATTGAATCACGGTTTCGGCGAAACGATAAGGAGATCGAAGTGCGGGTCATGGTTCAGCTTGGGAGTTGTTGATCGGCCGGTTGCCAGATCGAGGAGTGCCGAGTGTGCTTTTGCAGACAGTTTCCCTCATCCGGAAGCCATAAACTCCTCAACGTGAGGTAATGAGATGAGCGAAGAAACTTTCGATATTTTCTCAGGAGCACCAGAAGAATACGGCTCGTGGGTTGAGGCCATTAATGGTCTCTCAAGTGCGCAACAGCGAATGGGACAGATTGCGGCAGAGAAACCCGGTAAGTACTTCCTGTTCTCGAGCACTGACCAATCCATTCTCACGCAAGTAGACACGCGTTCCCGAACGATGATCGCGCGGTAAGGCGAACCCATGCGTACACTCCGTTTGTATCTCACCCAACTGCGCCAGCAGTACGTTGCTCTCAAGCTCAAACGGGAGCATGACAAGGCGATAGAGCGTACGCGCAGCCGTTGGGAGTACGCCATCAAGCATCCAGTAGCCCCGCCCGAAAAGCCGCAAGAATAAACTCTTACTGCACCGTCGCCTGCGAATCCAAAACCGCCGCACAAGGTGCTGCCGGTGGATCTTCCAAAGTAGCCGAGTACGAAGTTGCGCAGCGGTCTCACCGCGTGGCCGGGACGTAATAAGCAGCACGGTGGGAGACTTGCGCACCGAGTTCGCCGGGGACTTCGACGCGCAGCGAATGCCAGCCGGGCCGCGCGTTTGCACCATCCGCGTCAGCAGCCGGATAGAACCCCAGGGTGTATTCCGCGCGAATCTTCTCCGCAATTTTCCGGAACGTATCCGCCATCGTCTTCGCTTCGCGAAGAAAATATAGCTGGCCGCCCGCGCGGCGCACGAGTTCGGCGAGATAGAGTGTGTACGCCGGAATGTCCAAAACGCGCGCGTTGGGCGAGAGGAGCGTCGCGACCTCGTGCTCCTCGAGCCATTCCTGCGTCATGATCTTTGGCCGGGTTTCCGTTGATACTGCGAACAGCTGGATATCCTGCGAGGCGAGCGTTCGCGCGACGTCGTCAAACGTCAGCCGGTCCGTGGGTCGTCCCGGTTGCGGCGCGGCGCTGGCCGGGTCGTATGTCAGGCCCAGGCCGCTGTCCTGCCCGTCGGTGAGCAGCAGAATCGCTTTGCGGCCTGTGCGACCGGGGAACAATTCCTTGGCGGCGAGATACACGGCTTCATAGATGTTTGAGCCTCCGACGTCGCCGAAGAGCTCCCGCACATCCACGCGCGCGACTGCGCGGCGAGCCTGCTCGCGCACTTCGGAGAACGGAAGCTGCAAATAAGTGTGCGCGGAGAAATCCACGACGGCTGCCTGATCGAGAGGCGCTAGCGCAGAGATCAACGCATCGGCCGCTTGTTTCATTTCGTCCGAGTCGCGCAGCACGCTCGGACTCGCGTCGATCACAAGCGCCACGCTCGCTGGCGCGGTCGAGGCGTCGAAATAGGCAATTGGCTGCGCGACTCCGTCCTCATAAATGCGGAAGTCCTCGCGCCGAAGCCCCGGCACGGCAGATCCGTCCGCTGCGGAAACCACGCAAGTCACGGGCACCATCTGCGTGAGCACTTGCATCGCGTGCACGTCCGGTGGAGCGTCGCCCGCCGAATTGGTCGCGGACGCCGTCCTCGCGCGAAGTTCTCCCGTATCCGGATCGCGCGTCCAAACGATGCCCTTATCTAGCTGGCGCGGCGCCGGAAGTTTCGGCATTTTTTGCGCCTGCCTATCTTGAGGATCGGGACCACCGGTTGTCGCGATGGCGGGGACGATTGTGAGGAGCGCCGCGAGGGCTGCGGTGAGCAGGGCTCGCATAGAGAAGTTCAGTCGAGATCGAAATCGCGGATGGGTTTTTCGATGGGCGCGTCCTTGGCCTTCTTCAAGCCCTCGGCGAACTTGCGCGCGAGCACGTCCTCTTTGTTGCGCTCAGCTTCCACCGACGCACGGAATTTCGCTTCCACGGAGTTCTCGTGCTCGCGCAGCAGCTTGGCGGTGTTATCGAGATCCACCGACGGCGGTCTCACCGGCGCGACATGCGCGAGGACCACGCCGAGCACTCGGTCCACGGTCAATTTCGCGTGGCAGCAGGGGCAATCGAGCTCGAATGTGTCATGGGTTTGCTTCGCCATGCCGGTATTCTACGCCAATTTTCCCGCTGTCAAGAAGTCCGTGTCCGTAACGAGCCGCCAGGGCTTCGCCCACCGCCGCCTAAAGGTTCAGGACGACCGGCCGATAACTCCATAGAGCGACATCCGGCGTGTGCGGCGGTCGCTGCTCTGATTTTCTGGCACGTACCACCGGCGCCCAACCCCATTACAACGGCCCAGCTTGGAGCAGACCTTGATAACTTCAAAGTCCCTTGCATCTGTTCCTTCATCTTCGCCCGCGAAACATCCGATTGGCACGGGCGCCGACCGCCGCAGGCGTTGCCGCGCAAAAGTCGTAGGTCGCGTGCACGCGCGCGGCGGGGTTGGAACGTTGGATCTGTTCGAGGACGTCGGCAAGAGCATTGACGTCTCGCTCGACGGCATTCTCTGGTCCACTTCGCGGGGCGGTTACTGGGTTGGCCAATTCCTTGAGGTGACGTTTCCGTATTGGACGTCGCCCACGGCCATCAATCAGGCGCGCAGGGCGCGAGTCGTGCGCAACCTGCTTCTGCCGGACTTCAGTTACGCCGTGGCTGTTGAGTTCGACAAGGGAGCATCGCTCGCCAATGGAATTCCCCTGACGACCGCGCGGCCGCCAGACCAGGTCCGCGTGCTTGGAGTGGAAGCCGATCCCTCCATCGCCAACGCGCTGCGCTTGCTTTTCGAGCAGGACGGATACCAGGTGGTCCTCGTCTCCACGGGCCAGCAGGCGCTGGACATTCTGGAGAGCGACACGCCGGACGTCCTGATTGCGGAAGCGGACGGGAAGGGTGTTACCGGGCGGGAACTCTGCGCCATCGCCAAGAAAAATCTGCGGCTGCGACACATCCCCGTGATCTTACTAACAAACTCGGCGCTGCCGTCGGATTACTCGGCGAGCTACCGCGCGGGAGCCGTCGTCTGCATGATGAGGCCGTGCGAGCCGCAGCGGCTCCGCAATGCCGTGCATATGGTGGCGCCGCCGCCGGGACAGCGCTCCGCATACAGCGCGGGCTTCAATATGTCTGGGTTTGTAAGAACTTCGTAGCGCGGGCTGCGCGCCGGAGGTTTTGACTAGGCCGGAGCAGGCTTTTCGCCCTTGGCCATGCCCGGAATAGGCCGTGGCTCGGGGCGCAAGGTCATCTGCGGTTCTCTGCTCGCCACGGGCGGTGCCGACGGAGGCGGTATTTTATCCGGCAGCGTCTTGCCTTCCATGAGCATTTTCAATTCAACCGCGTCGAGAACTTCCCGATCGAGGAGCGCGCGCGCCACGCGTTCGAGCGCCTCGCTATTTGTTTCCAGAATTTGCCGCGCTCGCGAGTAGCCCATGTTGACGATCCCGCGGACTTCCACGTCAATCTTGATCGCGGTGTCTTCCGAATAGTCGCGGTGCTGCGCGATTTCGCGGCCAAGGAAAATCGCTTCTTCCTTCCTGCCGAAAGTAAGCGGTCCGAGCGAGCTCATGCCCCACTCGCACACCATCTGCCGCGCGATTTCCGTGGCGCGTTCGATGTCGTTCCCCGCGCCGGTGGTAATGTGGTTCAGGAAAATTTCCTCGGCAGCGCGCCCGCCCATCAGCACGGCCAGCTGCGATTCGAGGAACTCTTTCGTGTAAGTGTGCTTGTCGTCTATGGGCAGCTGCATGGTGACGCCCAACGCCATTCCGCGCGGGATGATCGTGACCTTGTGCAATGGGTCCGCGCCGGGCGTTTTTGCCGCGACAAGCGCGTGGCCCGCCTCGTGGTACGCCGTGTTCTTTTTCTCGTCGTCGGACAAAATCATGGACCTGCGCTCGGCGCCCATCAGGACTTTGTCCTTGGACATCTCAAAGTCCACCATGGCGACGAATTTGCGGTTCATCCGTGCGGCCCACAGCGCCGCTTCGTTTACCAGATTCGCCACATCGGCGCCGGAGAATCCCGGCGTGCCGCGCGCGATCACGGAGAGATCCACATCTTCCGAGAGAGGCACCTTGCGCGTGTGAACGCGCAGGATTTCCTCGCGCCCTCTCACGTCGGGCCGCGGTACCACGACGCGTCGGTCGAAACGGCCCGGGCGCAGAAGCGCCGGATCGAGCACGTCCGGCCGGTTGGTGGCCGCAATCAGGATTACGCCCTCGTTCGATTCAAAGCCGTCCATTTCGACCAGCAAAGCGTTCAGCGTCTGCTCGCGCTCGTCGTGTCCGCCGCCCAGGCCTGCTCCGCGATGGCGGCCGACCGCGTCAATTTCATCAATAAAGATAATGCACGGTGCGTTCTTCTTGCCCTGTTCGAAAAGGTCTCGGACGCGGCTCGCGCCGACGCCGACGAACATTTCCACGAAATCCGAACCCGAGATCGAAAAGAAGGGAACGTTGGCTTCGCCGGCAATTGCCCGGGCCAGCAAAGTCTTGCCCGTGCCCGGAGGTCCGACGAGGAGCACACCCTTCGGAATGCGTCCGCCGAGTTTCTGAAACTTCTGCGGATCCTTCAGGAAATCAATAATTTCGTAGAGCTCTTCCTTGGCTTCATCTATTCCGGCGACATCCTTAAATGTAGCTTTCTTCTGCTGCGCAGTCAGCAGACGCGCGCGCGATTTTCCGAAGCTGAGGGCCTTGTTACCGCCGGCCTGCATCTGCCGCATCATGAAAATCCAGATGGCCACGATGATCAGGATCGGCGAGAGGTTGATCAGCAAACTGAGCCAGTTCGCTTCCTTCACTTCCTTGTAGTTGTAAAGGACACCCTTGTCCTGCAGGACCTTGGTGACGTCTGTAATCGCGGTGTTGGCGACAGTTACTCCGCGGAACTTGCTGCCGTCCCGGTATTCGCCCTGTAACTCGGCGCTGTTCGGCGAGAGCTGGATCGAAACGTCCTTGACGTTGCCGCTGTCCACCTTGGCGAGGAAGTTCGAATAGCTGGGCTCATCCTCTTTCGCGCTTGGGCTGGTCTTGGAAGCCATCTCCCACAACACGAACGCCAGCGCGATCATCATTGCCCAGAATAAAACCGTGCGTACTGTTGAGTTCACCGGATTACCTCACCCTCTGGATGCTTTTCTGCGAGCGCTCGCGCGCCGTGTCCTGGCTCCCGCGCGCCCAACTCTCGCCGCAACGTAAGGCAAATTCCGAAACAATCCACCCTCGCCGCTCAACCCATACCCTACCCATTCTTTAGATGCAGCCGCGAAGCCAGTGTATTCAGCCTTTAGATTAACCCTTCGGGAGGCGGGCTTGTCAAACAGCACCGCCAAGCGAAGCGTGCGGGGCCGGCCTTCTTCGAGACGCTTCAGCAGGAAATCCTGCGTGACGCCGGTATTGAGCACCGCATCCACCACCAGAACGTCACGGCCGCGAAGCGCCGGCGCGGCGCTGAAAAAAATCTCGCGATACTCCTGTCCGCCGAATCGAATTTCGCGCGTTTCCGAGCGCACGAAATGGCAGGAAACAGGCCGCGAAATCTCGCGCACCAGGTCGGCGGCGAATAGGAACGAATTCTCGAGGACCACCACCACGTCAACCGTCCGCCCGGCGTAGTCCTTCGAGATGGCGCGGCCCAGCTGGCCCACCCTCGTCGCAAGACGCTGTCGAGTAAACGCGACTTTCATCGTCCCCTCAAAGCTGCACTTCTTCGATCACCACGCCGGCTCGTGTGCCTTCCCGGACGCAAAAATCGTCCGCCGGTGGCAGCCCGCGCGCCCAAGCAACCCGCCCGCCGCTTTCCAGCACGGGCCAGGAAGCGCGCTCGCGACTTGGAACCCGGCCGGCGAGGAACATCTCCTTCAGTTTCTTCGGCTGACGGCGCCCCCGCGGCCGATACGCATCTCCCGGCCGCCAGTTCCGCAAAACCAATGGCTCGCGAAGTAAATTCGCGTCCAGAACCGCGCTATCCCTTTTAGTGTCGCGCTCTGAGACAGACCAGTCAATCACTTTCAGGCAGAAGCGGCTGTTCAGTTCTGGAACCGAAACGGTCGCAACGCCCTGCACCGGAAGACTCAGAACATATAGATACGCATTTTCCTGCGACGCAGTTTCCCGCGCTCGCGAAGAACGCCCAGCGCGACGTTCCCCTGAGAACGTGAGCTCATCGAAATTCCGCTCAACGATAACGCCGCCGGGAAGTTCCGCGCGGCTCCCGCTCGCGGATGCTGCGGCAAGATGAATCACTTGCTCCACATGCACCGTGGTGAGTCCGGCCGCGCTGCCACGCAGTTCTTGATAGATGCGGCGGATTAAGCGTTCGGTGAAACTCCGCAGCGCGGCGGGTTCTGCGGCAGACGCCAAGGCCAACGGCGCCTGCAGATCATGAATTCGAATCCTGAATCTCCTCTGATCGGCTCGGACGAGCGCCCGGAAGCGATCCTCCACCAACGCGCTCCAGAAAACTTCTTCCTCGCGAGCCAGCGAAGCCAGCCCGGCCAGGTGGTTCACCGCGCGCGGAGCAAAATCGCGTTCAAGCAACGGCAGAAGTTGCTCGCGAATCCGCGCGCGCTGCTTGCTTAGATCGCGATTCGTCGAATCCTCGCGCCAGTCCTGTCCGAGTTGGCGCAAATACTTTCGTAGGTCCTCGCGGCGCTCGCCGAGCAGCGGCCGCACAACCGAACCTAGGGCGGGATAGATTCCCGCCAGGCCCGTCGGACCAGTCCCGCGAAGAATGTGCGCCAGAACCGTCTCAGCCTGATCGTCCGCCGTATGCGCCACGACCACGCGCGTCGCTCGGCCCTCCGCGATCGTGCGCTCGAAGAACGCGTACCGGAGTCTCCGTGCGGCATCCTCCAGATTCCATTTATTGGCTGAAGCCGCAGCCGCAACGTCTTCGCACCCGCCGATATAATCAAGCCCGCGCGCGCGCGCGAGCTCCTCGACAAAGCGAGCGTCCGCCTCCGATTCCTTTCCGCGTAGCTTGTGATTGAAATGAACGACAGCGAGCGTGATGCCCAATCTGTCGCGCAGACTTTCGAGCATACGCAGCAGTGCGACCGAATCAGCGCCGCCCGAAACAGCCACACCCGCGCGATCTCCGGTCGCGAGCATTCGTTCGCGGCGGATCTTTTGAAGCACGCGATTTTCGAGTGATTTCATGGACCGCATCTATGAGCCGGAAATTCCAGCCTGTATCCATGGTAGCAGCCGGCTGGGGCACGGTCGAGCGACGGCGGATTTACAGGTTGTCGCTAACCCGCTGGCTGAAGAGGCTGCGGCTGGATGAGATGCATCGGTCGAGCACGACGGCGGCAAAATGCGAACACCGCTTGCTCTCTTCGTCCGTCCAAGTAGCCACGCCCGGATTGAATCTGCCGACTACGCGGCTGATCATCTGCAGCAGGCGGTAATAAGTTACCACGGCGCGGATTCCCGCCTGATCGGCGTGTTGTTCCGGACAGAGGCGCACAAGTTGCAGCACCCGATTAAAGTCGTCAGCAGCCTCGCTCTCGCCTTGCGTACCGGCGAGTGCGGCCACCCGCGGCGACAATTCCACCTTTCTGGCCGAGGCCAGAACCGATCTGCAGTAGGAGACAAAGACCTGCACGAGCGCGGCAAGCGAAACAGCGGCAATGAGTGTTGCCATCATTCAGAAGTTACCGACAGATTTCATAAGATTCCGCCCCGCGTGGCAAACAGGAGCGTCCCTGCGCCATAGCCGCCCGCGATCCGCGCGCACCGAACCCGCCATTCGCCGGCATATTGCCTGGCCGGACCTCCGCCGAATCGCTAAACCTAAAGTAGTCTCTCGCTCGGTTAGGGGTCAATGTTACTGAGGTACCAGTCGCCAAAACTAGCGCATCGGGGCGCGGCGAGCTCGATTGCTTTAATCGAGATACTTTACAAAAACAACTTCGTTCTGCGCCTCGTTATAGAGGAGTTCATCAACCTTCGCTTGCACCAGCACCAGTCCAAATCCACCCGGGCGCAGTCCCTTCCGTTCGCGGATCAAGCCGTGTTCGATGGGCTCGCCATCGTGCGTGATGGCGGCGTGGTCCAGGTCCGCGAATTTGAATCCGGGGCCGGGATCGGAGATTCGGTAAAGCAACATCCTCTTGGCGCGCAAGCAGGAGATACGGACCCTGCGCTTGGGATCCAGTTTGCCGCCCCATTCAATCGCATTCATCAAGAGCTCGTGGAACGCCTGCGCTACGGCGATGCGCAGATCATCGGGCAGCCCGGTTTCGAGTTTTTCCATGAATGCTTCCAGCCTGGTACCCGCTTCGAGCGAGCAGGGCACCGACAGCTCGACCCATTCCGGCCGTGCGGAAATAACCTCGATCGGGGGCATTTGCGGTTTCTTGTCCAGCGATTCACGCACCAGCGTGATCAGTGCCTCTCGCTCAATAGGCTTCGCGATGTAGTGATAGGCCTGCTCGCGCACGGCGGCGAGAAGTGTGCCGGGCGTGTCGTCGGAGGTGATGACGATCACTTTTGGGCGGGCCTTTTTTCCGCGCATGGCCGCCAGCACATCGAGGCCATTCATCTTTGGCATCCAGACGTCGAGGAGGACCAGGTCGAACTTTGTCCTTTGGATTTTTTTCCAGGCGGCGCGGCCATCGGCCACCGTCGTGACCGCGAATTTCTCGGCGCGGAGAATTTGCGAGATCCATTGCCGAGTCGTGAGGTCGTCGTCCGCCACCAAAATGCGCTTCAAGATTCCTCCCACCGAAGAGAACGAATGGCCAGTCCCGCCTCTGTAATTAGTGTACCCCGCGGCCGAGCGGTTATTGGGCCCGACGATGTCTCGTGACGCGCAGTTGTAAGGGGTCTGTTGCCATCGTTCCCGCGTCGCGGGACAATGGCCTGCCTCGCGGTGATGTAATCGCGTCTGGAGCTGTGGGTCAATCGGAGGAGAGCCAGTGAATCGGCGAAGACGGTCACTTTCGGCTGCACTCTTGGTCGTGTCCATCGGCGCTTGTTCAATTTCTTCCTGGCCGCAGTCCGTTGCAAAAGCGCCCGCGCCGGCCGCGAAGTCGAAAACAGGCGACTGGGTCTTCGCCGTCTCCGGAGATTCCCGCAACTGCGGCGATGTGGTGATGCCGGCGATCGCCGAGGGTGTGAAACGAAGCGGGGCGGAGTTCTACTGGCACCTCGGTGACCTCCGGTGGATCAGCAACATTGACGAAGACATCCGCCACCAGCCCGAATATGTCACGAAGCCGCTGACCAAGGCCGAATACCTCGATATGGCCTGGAACGATTTCATCCAGAATCAAATCGTTCCCTTCGGCGATACTCCTTTTTATTTGGGGATTGGTAATCACGAGACGGTCCGTCCGAAAGATCACTCGTTATTCGTCGCGCAATTCTCGACTCAGCTCGATTTACCCAATCTGCGCGCGCAACGCCTGCTCGACGATCCCACTGATCTTCAGCCGAAGTCGTACTATCACTGGATTGACCGCGGCGTGGATTTCATCAATCTCGACAACGCGACGCGGGATCAGTTCGATGCGGATCAGCTCTCCTGGTTCGAAAGAATCCTGCGTTCTGATTCAGCGAACGCGCAGATCCGCACGATCGTCGTGGGAATGCACGAAGCGCTGCCGGAAAGCCTTTCGAAAGACCACGCTATGGATCAGTCCAAAGGCGGGACCGAAACCGGTCTTCGCGTCTATGCTGATCTATTGAAAGCGCAGAACGAAGATCACAAACGTGTGTACGTTTTGGCCAGTCATTCGCACTATTTTATGAACGGTACATTTAACAGCGACTACTGGCGCAAGCATGGCGGCATCCTGGCGGGATGGATTGTCGGGACGGCCGGAGCCGTGCGCTACCCGCTACCCCCGGAGGCGGGCGCCGCAAAGGAAGCCTTGACCAACGCGTACGGATTTCTGGCTGGCACGGTAAGTCGCAAGGGTCGAATTCGATTTGTATTCCATCCGCTCGACGAAGCGGACGTGCCGGCCGCAATCAGCGCGCGGTACACTCCGGAATTCGTTCACTGGTGCTTCGCCGAGAATTCACAAGCGAAGTGACGGAGTTCGCATCGCAATCAAAGGGGACCAACATGGCCACGCGAACGGGCGCCGCAAAACCGAGTCCAACTCTTGTGTACCAGACGCTGAACGCCTACCAAAACACCGCCGCACTGCGAGCGGCGATTGATCTCGACGTATTCACAGCCATCGGGGAAGGAGTTGACACGGCTCCGGCGCTCGCGAAACGTTGCAAAGCCGCCGAACGCGGCATACGCATTCTGTGCGATCACCTGGCCATCCTCGGATTTCTCAGCAAGCAGGATCACCGATACGGGCTGACACCCGATTCCGCGATGTTTCTCGACAGGCGTTCGCCCGATTGTGTCGCATCCACCGCGGGCTTCCTCACCTTGCCCGGAGTGGTGACCGCGTTTATGAGTCTCGCCGATGCGATTCGTGCCGGACGCCCAGCGCTGGAAGGTGACGGTTCCATCTCACCGGAAAATCCAGTCTGGGTCGAATTCGCGCGGTCCATGGCGCCGATGATGCGGCCCATCGCGGAAGAGATGGCGCAAGTCCTCGATCCCGGCGCTGGGAGCGACTGCAAAGTTCTGGACATAGCTGCCGGACATGGAGTGTTTGGCGTCGCGCTCGCGAAGCACAATCACAAAGCCGAAATTTACGCCCAGGACTGGGCGCCTGTGCTGGAAGTCGCCATGGAGAACGCGCGCGCGGCGGGCGTGGAAGCGCGCATGCATCGCTTGCCGGGGAGCGCCTTCGATGTTGATTTCGGCACCGGCTACGACGTCGTGCTGCTGACGAATTTCCTGCATCACTTCGACCCACCCACAAACGAAGTGCTGCTCCGCAAAATTCGCGCCTCGCTCGCGGCCAGTGGTCTGGTCGTAACGCTCGAATGGGTCCCCAACGACGACCGCGTCACACCGCCGCGCGCGGCCTCTTTTGCCATGACCATGCTGGGAATGACTCCATCGGGCGACGCCTACACCTTCGCGGAATATCAGAGGATGTTTCAGAACGCCGGCTTTTCATCGAACGAGCTGCGATCCGTGGCGGTCAGTGGCCACGGTCTGATCTTGTCGAGAGTCTGAGGGAAAATCTCGGCGCGGGCGCGGCTTACTTCCCGAAAGCAAGAGCGAGCAGCGTCTTCTGCTCCATTTCGTGAGCCTTGTGTGACCCAGTCGCCGGGCTGGCGCCCGCAGAGCGATTCACGGACAGCACCGCGCGGCCGCGGGCCATCCGTTCCAGCTCCGGAATCATGAATTCGTGCGCTCCCATGTTGCGCGGCTCTTCCTGCACCCACACAAATTCCCGCGCGTTAACATGGCGATCCATCTCCGCGGAAATTTCCGCCTCAGGGAACGGATACAATTGCTCCACAAAAATGATTGCCGGAGCATTCTCCGGATGCCGTTTTCGTTCGGCAGCGAGCTCGTGCCCGATTTTCCCGGTGCAGAGCAGCACTCGCTCCGCGGAGCCGTCTCCGACATCGGGAATCACGGTTTGAAAGCGGCCGCCTGTTAGTTCGGCGAGCGGCGACGAAGCCGCCGGATTCCGCAGCATGCTCTTCGGCGTGAACACAATCAGAGGCTTCCGCCAGTTGCGCAGCGCTTGTCGCCGCAGCAGGTGGAAATATTGAGCGGCCGTTGACGGCTGACAAATCTGCATGTTGTCGCGCGCCGCCAGTTCCAGGAACCGCTCGATGCGCGCGCTGGAATGTTCGGGACCCTGTCCCTCGTAGCCGTGGGGAAGCAGCATCACGATCCCGGACAGCAGATTCCATTTGTCTTCGCTCGCGGCGATAAATTGATCAATGATGATTTGCGCGCCGTTCGCGAAATCGCCGAATTGCGCCTCCCAAAGGACGAGCGCTTCGGGATAATCCCGACTGAAACCATATTCGAAGCCCAGCACGGAGGCCTCGGAAAGCGGCGAATTGTAAATCTCGCACCACGCCGGATCCTGCGCCAGGTGCTCGAGCGGGACGTACTCTTCCTCGGTTTCGATATCAATCAACGCCGCGTGCCGCTGATTGAAAGTGCCGCGCCGGGTGTCCTGTCCTGTCAGCCTGACTGGAACGCCCTCCGCCAGCAGCGAGCCAAATGCGAGCGCCTCGCCCATTCCGAAATCAATCGCGCGCTTGCCCTGCGCCATTTCCAGTCGCTGCTCGAGAAGCTTCTTTACCTTGGCGTGGACATGGAATCCCTGCGGATACCTCACCAGCGCTTCGCCCACCGGAGTCAGCACGTCCTCGGCAACAGCCGTCGGCACTTCGAAAGATGCCTCGTATCGCCCGCCCTGGAACGCGCCCCAGTAGCGCGGCAGTCGCCGCATCGGCGGGCTCTTCTCGATTTCCTGCGCTTCGTGTTGCGCGGCGTCCAATTCCTTGCGCACGCGCGCCACGATCGGCTGGGCGTCCGCGCCGATTTTCTCCGCATAGATTTGCCACAACTGCGGATGCGCCTCGATCTTGCGATAGCGCACCGGCTGCGTGATCGTGGGATCGTCCACTTCACTATGGCCGTGGCGACGATACCCGATCAGATCAATGAACACCGGCGTCCCGAACTCGTAACGGTAATCGAGTGCGATTCGTCCCACGCGCGCCACCGCATCCGGATCCTCGGCATTCACGTGGAAGATCGGAACAGGCAGCCGCTTCGCCAGATCGGAGGAGTAACGCGACGAGCCGCCTTCCTTCGGCGGAGTTGTGAATCCGATCAGGTTATTTACGATGATATGGATTGAGCCGCCTACCGCGAACCCCTCGACGCCCGCCATGTTCAGCGTCTCGGCGCAGATTCCCTGTCCGGCGAACGCGGCGTCTCCGTGCATGGTGATGGGCACCACCAGCCGCCGGCCGTTCTCGCCGCGGCGCATCTGCTTTGCGCGCGTGCGGCCAATTACTACTGGATCGGCAGCTTCCAGATGGCTGGGGTTGGACACCAGATGAATTCCCACTTCGCGGCCGCTCGGCGAACGAAATGTCCCCGTTGCCCCCATGTGATACTTCACGTCGCCGCCGCCGAGAATGCTTCGCGGGTCCACATCTTCAAATCGCGCGAACACATCCGCCGCCCCGCGCCCCACAATGTGGACCATCACATTGAGCCGCCCGCGATGGCTCATCGCCAGCATGGCCTTTTCGGCGCCCTGCTCAGCGGCCGCGCTCAGGATCGAATCGAGCAGCGGGATCAGCGCCGACTCGCCCTCAAGCGAGTAGCGTTTGGTGCCGAGATAGCGAGTTTGCAGCACCTGCTCGAAAATGTCCGCGCGTATCAGCAGATCGAGGATTCGCGCGCGGTCGGGCTCTGCAGCTTCCGCCTCCATCCGCTCCTGCACCCACACACGTCGCTCGCGATCCGCGATGTGCATGAATTCAACGCCAATGCTGCCGCAATAGACGCGCCGAGCCGCGTCGGCCTCCGGCCCCTGGACATCGAGCTCGGGCATCGGCATGGGATCGAGATCGCCCAGGGGATCGAGATTTGCCTGCAGGTATCCCCAGCGGCGAAATGATTCCCAGACGCGCTCCTGCGCGTCCTTCGAAGCTGCGGATTCCACGATTGCTTGTTCCCGGCTCATTCGGTGCGTGCCCCTTCAATCTTGTTCTGCGTCATCTATTGTATCAATTTTAAGATGCTTGGATTCGTGCTAGCGGTTCGAAGTGCGGTTCAGTTTTCCGTCCAGCAACCCAGGAGCCGGCGGACGAGGACGAGCTGGCCAAGATGGTAGGCGTTGTGGTCGGCGATCAGTAGTACCTCGCGCAGGATCGTCTGCCCCGAACCGTGCAGGATTGGCGCCAACAGGTCCGTCTTCGGATTGGTCACCAGTTTTCCCATCTCTTCCAAATCCCGCTCGAGTTCCTGGACGCTTTTCTCCCACGCACCGGCATTCGGGGGCGCTGCTTTTTTCGGCCAATATCCGGAGGGCCAATCAGGCGAGGCGTGTTTCCCGTCGCGGCAAAATTCCAGAATGTCCCACGTCGCGATGCGCATATGCTCGAGCAATTCCCACGGCGAATGGTCGCCGCCCTTCGGCCGCATGCCGCGTTTCTTTTCCGGAATCCCGGCAACCGCTTTCTTCCAGTCCACGTGAGATTCGTGCCAGCTCAAAGCTCGCCGCAAATAATCGCGCAAAACCTTCTCATCCATCGAAGCGGTGCCTCCCCTGACTCAATTCATTTTAGGGCGGCGTGCTTGCAGGGTCAATGAAAGCAGCGAATGGGCGAATCTAAGTGAAGGACGTTGGAATCCCCGTCGTTGCCGAAGGGATCGGGCCGGGATTCATCATGAGTTCCAAGTCGAACGCTTCCTTCCGCACCCGCAGGTCGTAGTAGAAGACGGCGGTGGCGATCGTCAAGAAGGGCGCTACCAGAATCGTAGCAAGAAAATCTCCCACCTGGCTCGCAGCCAGCAACAGGTGCGCCGTTTCAGGGTCCTTCGCAGCGAATTGAGCCGCGACGGTGAATGGAACTTCAAACAAAGTCACGGCCACGATGGCCAATAGAAAGTAGAGTAAGTAAATGACGAACGCGCGGCCCGCTTCGTTCTTGGTCAGGGCAAAACTCCGCGAGAGTGCATCTCCCGGCCCGAGGTCCTCGAGTAGGGCGACAGGAACACACGTGATCAGGCGGCAGGCGACGTAGATGCCCGGGATGATTAGCAGAATCGCGGCAGCACCCGACGCAAGGCCACTCAGAATTATCACTCCAAAGAGCTTCAAGAAATGACCGCGCATCCGGCGGAGCGAGGCGCCGATAGTAGTTTCGCGTCCCAAATAGAGTTCGGAAACCGCATAAACCGTTCCACCTTGCGCCAGGAGATAAACCACCAGAAAAATGAGGACGGCGACCAACGCTCCGATGAGGGTGATCGGTGCCACGACACCGGGCGCGATTCTTGGCTGTCCGGTCATCGTTGGAGCCTTTACGCCCGGAAACGCTCCGACCACCAGGTTATAAGCCAGAATTAACAGTTGAGGAATCGCGGTAATACCGACGAAGAGTGAGAAATGGCCACGATATAAAGAGAAAGTTCGATCGAGGACTTCTCCCAACGACAACGGACGCAGGTCCAAATCCGCCATGCAGAACTCCCGTCGCAGAGAAGTGCGATTGCTGATTCTGATTTAAGGCGCCCCGCGCCTATCGCGAAGCTAGGCCGTTGCGCTGGGAGCTCCAGCCGTCCGCCGATGCTGAAAGCATTCGCGGCAATACACTGGACGCCCCTGCGTCGGCTTGAACGGAACGGTGGTCTCTTTCCCGCACTGCGAGCACACCGTTTTTGTTTCTACCCGTTGGACGCTTCCCGAACCCGTTTCATTCCCCTGTGCACGGTTTGATTTGCAGGCCTTGCAACGCTTGGGCTCGTTCTTGAATCCCTTGTCCGCGAAAAACATCTGCTCGCCGGCGGTGAAGACGAATTCCGCTCCACAGTCGGCGCACTTCAGGACCTTGTCATGGTATTCCATACGCTGCTCCGGGGGCCGGGTTCGCTCGGGGCAGACAGCAACGGCACAGTCCGCAGCCAGCGGTCGAACAAGTTTCCGCATGAAATCGCGGCCTTTATTCGCCCGCTGGCCCGAAGCTGCTTGGAGAGACTGAAGTGATTCGATTGCCTAGTCTTGCTCACGCCGTTGCTTCTTACGGAGACGCTTACGCGAGAGGGCCTGCTTCGCTCGACGCTTTTCCCCCGGCTTCATGTAGTAGCTGTGCTTCTTGATTTCCTTGATGATGTCTTCCGACTGCACCTTCCGTTTGAAGCGCCGGAGAGCGTTTTCCAAAGACTCACCCTCTTGAATTACAACTTCTGCCACGCGTATTCACCCCCGTCCCTTTTTCTTGGCTTGGATCATTGGATTCCAGCAAGTGTAACCGGCATCAACGCGAACCGGCTATTGTCCACTTCTTCTATCGGAGGCTATCCTCCAAGTCAAGGCTTAAATTGCTTATTAAGGCGGACCGAAGCGTATTTAACGCTTTAGTAAATAATTCTCTTGGCCCTACGGCTCCCGTTTCAATCCATGGCAAGTTTTTGGGGGCCGCGCGCCGGGACTGCGGCGCGAGCAACATGCTGCTAGAATAGTCCGCGACCGAAGGCGGCGGTTATTCCACCACGGGACCCATGCCGATCATGCGCAATGCGATTGGAGTTCTCCTGGCCGGTGGCCAGGGGGAACGGCTCTGGCCCCTGACGCGCGATCGCGCGAAACCTGCGGTTCCTTTCGGCGGCGTTTACCGCATCATTGATCTCACCCTTTCCAACTGTTTGAACAGCGACCTCCGCCGGGTTTTTGTCCTCACCCAGTACAAAGCGCTCAGTCTCAATCGCCACGTCCGTCGCGGCTGGTCCTCATTGATGGGCCACGGCGATTTCATGGAAGTTCTGCCTCCCCAGATGCGGGTGTCGCAGCACTGGTATCAGGGCACGGCCGACGCGGTGTACCAGAATATCTATTCGATAGGCAGCGAGCAGTCGAATTACGTCTTTATCCTCTCCGGCGATCACATTTACAAAATGAACTACCAGACAATGCTCGAGCAGCACGTTGCCGCCGGAGCGGACGTCACCGTCGCGACCATCGAAATGGATCTCGCCGAGGCGGCCGGCAAATTCGGCGTGCTGGAAACGGACAAGGACTGGCGCATCACCGGGTTCGAAGAGAAGCCCGCCCATCCCAAACCATCCGGCGTTCGCGCCGAAAAATGCAACGCCTCGATGGGCGTCTATCTTTTCAATACGCAGCTCCTCGTGCCCATCCTGATTGACGACGCCGAGAACCCCGCGTCCTCGCACGATTTCGGCAAGGACATCCTCCCGCGCATCATCGGAAAATATCGCGTCTTCGCCTACAATTTCCGCGACGAAAATAAAAAGGAAACTTCCTACTGGCGCGACGTGGGAACCATTGACGCGTACCACGAAGCGAACATGGACCTGGTTTCGGTAACGCCTGTTTTTAACCTCTACGACGCGAGCTGGCCGCTGCACAGCTGGCAGCGCCAGTATCCTCCGGTGAAGACCGTCTTCGCCGATCCGGACCGCATGGGCGTGGCGCTCGATTCCATTGTGGCCGGCGGCTCGATCCTTTCCGGCGGGCGCGTCAAGAAATCCGTCCTTGGCTACGACGTTCGCGTAAACAGTTACAGCGAGGTGGAAGAATCAATCATCTTCAACCACGTCTCGATCGGGCGTCACTGCCGCATCCGCCGAGCGATTATTGACCGTCACGTGGAGCTGCCCGAAGGCACTGTGATCGGCCACGATCTCGAAGCCGACCGCGCGCGCTATGCCGTCTCCGAACTTGGCGTTGTAGTCGTCGTGCGCCCGGAATCCATGATCGAGGAGCCGGAATAGCCGCACGTATCGCACTTCTCGCCCACATGCCGCACGCGATATTAAAAAAGCTCGGCGGCGGTGACCGTCGCAGCATCGGCCGTTCCAACGAGGTCGTTGCCGACATCCTCGCGCGTCCGGTTCAATTTCGTGTTCTTGTCGAAGGATTGAAGAGCGAAGATCCGGTCATCTGCATGCGCGCCGCCGACGCCTTGGAAAAAATCACGGTGCGCCGGCCCGAGCTTCTTCAGCCTCACAAAAAAGCCCTGATTGAAATTTCAGGGCGTACCCGCCAACAAGAGGTCCGGTGGCACATGGCACTCCTTTTCCCTAGGATGAATCTACGCGCCAAGGAACGCGCCGTCGCCGTGGACATCCTGTTCGATTATCTTCGCGACAAAAGCAGCATCGTGAAAACCTGCGCCATGCAGGGACTCGCGAGCCTAGCCGCGCCGGATGCTGTACTCAAAGTGAAAATCTTGCCGCTGCTCAGGGAACTGACGGAGGTTGGCACGCCGGCGATGCGAGCCCGCGGCCGCAAACTTCTTGCAGGCTTGGCCGAATGAAACAATTCTCGTAAACTGCATTTGCTGACTTTCGCGCCTGAAAAGACTGAGGCGACATGGGTCGCGGCTCTAGCCGCGACATAAAGACGAGGTGTGAAGCGCGTTCCATTGCGCTGTCTCTATCGCAGCATGTGGTCGCTGGCGGTCTTGAATTTTGATTGCTTGAGATTTGGCCTCCAGGGGGAACGATGTCCACGAAAATCATTGCCGTTCATGGCCGCGAAGTTCTCGATTCGCGCGGCAATCCTACCGTTGAGGCGGACGTCCGCCTCGAAGGCGGAATCGTCGGCCGCGCTGCGGTACCCTCCGGCGCTTCCACCGGAGAACACGAAGCCATCGAGCTACGCGACGGTGACAAATCGCACTACCTCGGCAAAGGCGTGCTGAAAGCCGTCGGGCATATCAATGGTGACATCGCGAAAGCCGTCGCAGGAATGGACGCCGCCGACCAGCGCGCGCTAGATCGCCGCATGATCGAAGCCGACGGCACGCCGAACAAATCGAAATTCGGCGCCAACGCCATCCTCGCCGTTTCGATGGCCGCCGCCCGCGCGGCAGCGGCTGCCGCGGGCCAGCCTCTCTACAGATATCTCGCAAAATATTCCAGCGACGCTTCCGCCAACTTGCTTCCGGTCCCGATGATGAACATCCTCAATGGCGGCGCGCACGCCGATAATTCCGTGGACCCGCAGGAATTCATGGTTATGCCCGTCGGCGCGCCGAGTTTTCACGAGGGCCTGCGCTGGGGTGTCGAAATATTCCACGCCCTGAAGGCCGTGCTGAAGAAAAACGGCTACTCCACCGCCGTCGGCGATGAGGGCGGCTTCGCGCCCAACCTGAAATCCAACGAGGAAGCAGTCAATCGTGTTCTCGAAGCGATCACCGCCGCGGGCTACAAGCCCGGCGAGCAGATCGCCATTGCCCTCGACCCCGCCGCGAGCGAATTCTACGACGCTGCCAGCAAGAAATACGTCTTCAAGAAATCGGACAAGTCCGCGCGCACCTCCGAACAAATGGTCGCGTTCTGGGCCGATTGGGTCCGGCAGTATCCGATCGTTTCCATCGAAGACGGCCTCGCCGAAAACGATTGGGACGGCTGGAAGCTCATCACGAAGGAGCTGGGAAAGAAAATCCAGCTCGTGGGCGACGACCTCTTCGTCACCAACCCGAAAATTTTCGCGCGCGGCATCTCCGAAGGCGTCGCCAACGCCATCCTGATCAAGCTCAATCAAATCGGCAGCGTCACCGAAACGATCGAAGCGGTTGAGATGGCGCGCAAAGCAAAATACGCCTCGATTATTTCGCATCGCTCCGGCGAAACCGAGGACGCCTTCATCGCAGATCTCGCCGTCGCGATGGGCGCAGGGCAGATCAAAACCGGCTCAGCCTCCCGCACCGACCGCGTCGCCAAATACAATCAGCTCCTTCGCATCGAGGAAGAGCTCGGCTCGGCCGCCCGCTACCCGGGACGCGCCGCCCTCGCGGTGCACTGAAGCGAGGCCGGCGCGCGCATTCGTCCTTGGTTCAGGAAGGGATACGCCACATGAACGACGCGATTTCAGTTCTGGCACCGACCCAGGATGAGAAAACGATGGCGATGCTGGCCCATATCCTGCAGATTTTTACCTGGTGGATCGGTCCCCTCGTGATTTTTCTCGTCAAACAGGATTCGAAGTTCGTTCGCTTCCATGCCTTGCAGGCGCTGCTCTGGCAAATTACGCTCATGGTACTGGGGATGATTGGGGTAATTCTGTGGTTCGCAGTCATACTCTCAACCGTGTTTTCGAGTGCTGGAAAGGCGGCTGCGAATCAAGCGCCTCCGGTCGCTCTTTTCGTCGGCATGGGCACGATCTGGCTGGGATTCATCGCAGTTTATTTTTTGAATGTCTTGCTCGGCATCCTGTTTGGCATCAAGGCGGGACACGGCGAATGGGCTTCCTATCCCTTGCTTGGCCGATGGGCTCGCGAAATCGTTAAAGCTTGATTTGCACAATTCCGGTCTATAATCCGCAGGCCCGCAAGGCCAAGGGTGAGATTCCGGCTTCGTCCGGACTTTCGGGGGGACTCCAATGAAACGCCAAGCCATAGTTACGCTGGTGATTGCTGGATTTGTTTCAATGCCGCTCGTTGCTCGCGCACAGGCTCCGGCCCCAGCTGCGGCGCCTGCCGCGGCGCCCAGCGTCACCGACGCAATTCGGCAGATGTACAACACGGTGAAGAACAACATACTGAAGGCCGCAGACAAAATGCCCGACGACGGCTACGCCTACCAGCCCACTCCTGAGGAGCGCACCTTCGGTGGCTGGATCGCGCACGTGGCCGATGCGCAGACCGGCGGCTGTTCGCGCGCGCTTGGCACGCCGAAGACTCCGAGCGCCGCATCGAAAACCACCAAGGTTGATCTCGTCGCCGCGCTCAAGGATTCCTTCGATACCTGCGATGCCGCCTACGCCGCCTTAACCGACGCCAACGCCAACGACCCAATTCAAAGCTTCCGCGGGCCAACTCCGCGCCTCGCCGCGCTCGCCGGTAACGTCGCACACGACAACGAATGCTACGGCGCCATCGCCGTCTATCTGCGCCTCAAGGGCATCGTCCCGCCCTCAAGCGAGCCGCGCCGATAGCCGCCCCTCCTTAGCGGTCGGGAATTCCTCTTTTTCGGTCAGCGATCCCGGGCGCACTCGAAATCTGGCGGTGGAATCGGCATTTCTTACTCAACGGCTTTCGGCACATTGATGTAAATTCACTGAATCATGCCCGAGCCGACCTCCGAAGCGCTGGCGCCTCCCGTCGGTCCCTGGCACCCTCTGCGCATCCCGATTTTTCGCAACCTACTGATCGCCGACCTGGTGTCCGACATCGGCGCATTCATGCAGACCGTCGGTGCGGCATGGTTGATGACCACCCTCACGACCAGCCCCATCTATATCGCCTTGATACAGACCGCATCCGCCTTGCCGTTTTTCCTGCTGGCGTTGCCCGCCGGTTCGATCGGCGACATTTTCGACCGCCGAAAGCTGATCCTCGGAACCGAGACGTGGATGCTCGCGGTTGCCACGATTCTTGCAGTTGTCACCTTCTCCGGCAGGATGACGCCCTGGCTGCTGCTTTTCCTCACGCTGGCGCTTTCTCTCGGCGACGCCGTTGAGGCCCCCACCTGGCGCGCGATATTCCCCGAGTTGGTCAAGAAAGACGACCTCACTCCGGCTCTGGCGCTCAATGGCATCGAGTTCAATCTGGCCCGCGCCACGGGCCCAGGTCTTGCCGGCCTGATCATCGCGGCTGTGGGCGTGGCGACCGCCTTCGCCCTGGACGCGCTCTCGTTTCTCGGCGTGATCTTCGTGATCTTCACCTGGAAGCGTCCGCGGCGCAAAAGCACCTTGCCCGTCGAGCGTTTGGGAGAAGCCAGTTCGGCAGCGTTTCGTTACGTCCGTTATTCGCCGAAAATCCGCACGCTGCTGAAGCGTTCCGGAATCGTCATCTTTATCGCCAGTTCTTTTTGGGCTCTCCTGCCGACGGTCGCGAAGGAATTGAGTAACAGCGCGCTCGGATACGGTTTGCTTCTTGGATTCTTTGGGGTCGGCGCCGTTCTGGGCGCCGTGGTATTGCAGCGCGTCCGCTCAAAGCTCTCGACGGAGACCGTCATTGGCATGGCGACGGCGATATTCGGCGCTACTCTCTTGGGCACGGCCATGCTTCACAGTATCGCCCTGCTTTGTGTGGTGATGCTCTTCGGCGGCGTGAGCTGGACCGTCTTCATGTCCCTGTTCAACACCATGATCCAGCAGCTCGCGCCGGATTGGGTTCGCGCGCGCGTCCTCGCCGTCTATCTTTTTGTTTTTCAGGGAAGCGTGGCGGCAGGAAGCGCTATCTGGGGCTTTGCCGCCCAGCATACCAGCGCTCACCTCGCGCTCTCGGTGTCCGGCATCGCCATGGGTGCATCGCTTTTATTGCAGTTTCCCTTGCGGCTTCCGAACACCGGGGCGGATCTCAGTTCCTGGAACCATTGGGATAACCCGAAATTGTTTGCAGCAATCTCGCCGGACCTCGGCCCCGTCCTCGTCACGGTGAAGTATGTCATTGATCCCAGGAAGTCGGCAGATTTCCTCAAAGAGATCAATCGCTACCAGCGAATTCGTCGCCGCGATGGCGCCACCCGATGGGGCATTTACTACGACACGGAATCGCCGAACGTCTATCTCGAGAGTTTCCTCGTTGATTCATGGGCCGAGCATCAGCGCCAGCACTTCCGATTTACCGTCGCGGATCGCGAACTCGAAAAACGTGTTCTCAGCTACGCCCTGGAACCCACTACGGTGAAGCACTACATCTACGCCCGTCACTGACGCCATCTGGGCACACTTCTGCCTGATCCGATTCTGCCGGTTTGATCCGGCGCAATTGAGGTTCTGCCCAACGGAACTTGCTGCGAGGAGTCTTACCTTCTGCCGCCTGACGGTGCGGTTCGTTCTGGCCTGAACGACTGCCACTCGCGGATCTGTTCGGAAATGTCAGCCTTCTCGCGCTCGGTTGTGGCAAGTTCCCACCGGCGCCGTAGCTCGTCGAGCCGCCCCTCCACAAATCCGGCTCGCCCCTTTTTCTTCTCTGGTTTGTCGCGGTTACCGAAACCCATGTTCAGGTTGCTCCTCTTTTGATTTGAGACCCTCTACTGGTCTCACAGCTGTCAGCGCAATATCGCCTGTCTAATTGTACCCGATTGCGGCGTTTAACGTGCTAATCCGACAAGCGAAGCTCTCGTGTAGCTAATCCGCCATATGGGGAGCTAGTCGGCCGGGGCGGATCATTGGCGCAATGCACAGCCGCGCGTTGACAAGCTTGCGCCGCGCGCTGCAAATCCAACTTTTACTTCCTCTCGGCTTTGGTAGCCTGTTCATGGGCTATCTATCATTCGTTCGAATCTCTCACGTTAAGCGAGGCACTGAGCTGTGCCACAGGACCTCAAAGCGCCGTCCAGCATGTCCGCGCCGGCCGCGACAGCCAAGCCTGACAAGCATGACGAACTCCGTCTGCTCGTGAATTCGCGCCATCCGCTAATCACCGTGGAGACTCCCGAAGAGGAGCGCCTCGAGCAGATGCTCCTCGAAGTCGCGACGGAATTAAGCGTCCCGCTGTACGAATGGAGCGTCACCGCGGGCCTCGCGAAATATCGCGGCGCGCCGATTTACAACTCCGAACAACCGGACCAGGCGCTCGCAAACATTCCGTTGCTTCAGGGCGACGCCATCTTTTTGCTTAAAGATTTCGCGCGCTACTGCGACAGCGACAAAATCTGCCGCCGTTTGCGGGATCTCGCCGAGAAATTCCGGACAATGCGGCGAGCGATTGTAATTTCCGCCCCGTCGCTGCAATTGCCCCCGGAGCTTGCATCCGAAGCGGCGCCGTTTCAACTGGGCTTGCCCACGTCGGAAGATTTGTTGCCGGCCGTGAAGGACGCGCTTGCCGGAATGAATCGAGAGCAGCGTATTCCCGTGGCCCTGGACGTCGCGGCCATGGCACAACTCGCGCACAACCTCGCGGGGCTTTCCGAAGAAGATGCCTTGCGCACGCTGCGGATGTGCATCCTGTCGCGGGGACGCGCCGATGCCGGATTGCTCGATGACGTGCTGGACGCCAAGCGTCAGGCGCTGCGAAGCGAAGGATTGATTGAGAGTGTGCGGCGCGACGCGTCATTTGCAGACGTGGCCGGCCTGAAGAATCTGCGCGAATGGATCGCCAAACGCAAAAGTGCGCTGACCCCCGAAGGCCAGCGATTTGGCCTTGTGCCGCCAAAGGGGATTCTGATTACGGGCGTGCAGGGATGCGGGAAGAGCCTTGCAGCGCGAGCGGTGGCCGGCGAGTGGGGATTTGAACTGGCGCGGCTGGATGCGGGCGCGCTCTACGACAAGTTTGTGGGCGAGAGTGAGAAAAATCTGCACAAGGCGCTGGAATTGGCCCAGAAACTCGCGCCGATGGTCCTGTGGATTGACGAGATCGAGAAAGCGTTTGCCTCAGCCGGTTCGAGCGGAGATGCCGACGCCGGATTGTCGCAGCGCCTGCTGGCGACCCTGTTGACCTGGATGCAGGACCGCGAGGGCGGCGTCTTCTTGGCGGCGACGTCGAACAATATTACCGTTTTGCCGCCGGAAATGGTCCGCAAGGGCCGCTTCGACGAGATATTCTTCGTGGATTTGCCCAGCGCTGAAGTTCGCGTGGCGCTCTTCCAGCTACATTTGAAAAAGCGCGGGCGCGACGCGGCCGCGTTTGATTTGCTGAAACTCGCCGTGGCAAGCGAGGGTTTTTCCGGGGCGGAAATCGAGCAGGCGATTGTTTCGGGGCTTTATACCGCGTTTGCGCAGAAGCAACAGCTGACCACCGAAATTCTCCTGGCGGAAATTCGCTCGACGCAACCACTCAGCGTCACTCGCGCCGAAGAAGTCGAATCAATCCGGCAATGGGCCCGGACACGGGCCGTGCCAGCCGACTAACCCGCTGACCATCCACGTGCGCCGAATCGCAATTCATTCGGCGCAGTGCGCGACGTTAAATCCGTCCCTGCAATCCTTCGGTCTAATCGTGGTGCGAATTGGCAGCGTCTGCGGCAAGTCGGATCTCTTCGGTTGCCTGATTAAGAAGATCCTTCGCCCTCCCCGCATGTCCGCCCAGATTGTAATTATTGTCCTGCTGCGCCGCGTCAATTTTTTCCCAGGCCTGCTGAATGAGCTGTTGCGCAGCTCGCATGTTTCCGTGTCTTTCACCAACGTTTACCGGTGGCCGTTGCGCGAATACGACTGCGCCCAGCGCAAACGCAACGCAGATCGCGATGCTGACCATCAGGATTCTCTTGATCATGGATCTCTTCCTCCTCGTTGTGCCCTATGGCTCGAACCCGGGCGTACCCGCGAAATAATACGCAACTCGGATTACGGGTGCTAGAAGAAATATTGTGGGTTAAACAGAGGATTTTGGCGCGCGGTCTTGCGAGTCCCGCCTCGCAGATAATCGGCGGCAAAAAAAGGGCACTCGGCATAAAATGGGCGAACGCATTCTGGATATTGGAGAGGTCCCAACCATGCAATACATGGTCGTCGGTATATTTGGAAGTTACGCAGACACAGAGGCAGCGGTCCACGACTTGGAGTTGGCGGGCATCGTCGGCGAGCAGGTGGAAGTAATCACCGATCTCGCCCAGGACGCGCGAACCGCGAACACGCCGGGCGAGCCGTCCACCCAGCCACACGAATCGTTTCACAGCCGCCTTGCGCGTTTATTCGGCGCCAGCGGTCCTCTCGAAAAACCCGAGGTGACCGCCCTCTCCGGCGAACAGCCGAATTACATTGGCGAGCAAGAATTTTATGCCAGCCATCTGAAACAGGGCGGCGCGTTGCTGATCGTCCGAACCCCGACCGAGCAACCCGCAACTCGCGCCGCGGCAATATTGCACGACCATGGCGCCCGCACCCCAGGCAAGAAAGACGGCCCCGCCGTCCGCCGCATCGGCTAGAGTCTTGTCCCTAAACGCTGTCCCAGCAAGCGTTCTACGAGACACGACACCTTAGCCACCGGTGATCATGAAAGTCGGATTGATAGTAGCTGGCTCGATTCTTGCGAGTGCGACCGTTACACTGGCGAAGGGCCCGCCTAGCTAATCATTTTCAAGGAAGCGCCAAATGCAAACCGCATTGCCAGGACATCGCCGTCTCACTTGTCCGAAACGAATGCCAGCAATGATTTGTTAATCTTGATCCTGCGGTTGTGGTACTCGATGAAGCCGAGTTTTCTGAATTTGTTCATGAATAGATTCACGCGAGAGCGCGTGGTGCCGATTATTTCCGACAAAGTTTCTTGGGAGACAGTTGGCAGTTCGTCATCCCGCTGGTGCTGCACTTTTCCATAACGGCCTAGCACCAGTAGCGCTCGCGCGAGCCGCTTCTCGGTCGAATTGAAGAGTTGATCGATCAAATTCTCCTCAACTCGATTGTTGTGACTGAGCACGTACCGGATAAAATGGTCTGATAAATCGTCCTGCGTTCGGAGCATGGCCTGCAATGTATTCTTGTCGATGGCAAGCAGGGTGGTGGGCGTGATGGCCGTCGCCGTGCCCTTGCGGACCGACTGGCCCGCCAGGCAGCCCTCGCCAAAAAAATCACTCGGACCAAGCATCGCGACGACAGCCACTTTACCCGACGCGCTAACCACGGAGAATTTTACGCCGCCCTTTTGGATGTACATGACGCTCTTGGCCTCGTCGCCTTGAACGTAAATTTGCTCGTCTTTCCGAAATTCAGTGACCTTTCCCCCGACTCTCGAAGTATCGAGAAAGGTCTGCGGTTCGAGCGATTCCATCTTGGGTTTCTTGATTTTCATATGGGCACCGGGAATGGCCCAGCTGCGGCACAGCAAATTCACGCGCGTTATATCCGATCAACGACAACTTCGTTTTCACCTCATTCAGGACTGGAAAACGGGAGATTGGGTCCGGAAACCGGAAGGCCGACTCCCTCGCGCAACCCCGGTTGCCAATCGCTTTGGCGAAACCCCTCAGTACTGGCTGCCGGTTGAATTCCCGTGGGGCAAATTGAGTTCTTAGTGCTTCTTCTCTGTGTCCTCGACCGGTATGAAACAAAGGATCTGCTGCTTTAATTGGGCATCCACTTCGTCTGCGATGGTCACGACGTCCGGGAGCAACCTGCTGAACTTCACACGATGCTCATTCCTGTGTAGCGTCGAAAAAATGCAAACCTGCAGGATTCGGGATTCATCCACGACCATTGCAGCGCTGTACCCCTGTTTAAGTCGCAGCTTTCCGTGTTGACCTGCAGCCACCGAAACCGGAGCTTTCGATCCCTTGTCAAGACGCAGCCTGGCAATCACTTCGTGGAGGAGTTTCGGAAGGTGGCCCGTGCGTTCCTCGAAATTCAACGGGATGCGAACTAACTCTGGTTCCTTCTCCACAAGCCCGATCCACTCATGAATCGTGGGGTTCAGCTCCTGTTCGAGAATATCGGCCACGCTCTCTGTACCTCCAGAGGCAGGAAGGGACTCGCCGCCGCTCGGCGAGGAAACCGCAGTTCTCGTCATGGAAGTCTCCTCTCTCATGCACGCTTAGTATTCCCCTTCGGCAGCCGCAAAACTGTCCCTTAAGACATAGGTTCCTGACTGGAGAAACAATTCTGGGGGCGGGCGATTTCGCGAATAATCGCGTTATCCGGAGCATAGTTGCTCGAGCAACGATATTGGCGACGCGACTCCTGAGAAGCGCGCTGGTCGGAGGGTGATTCAACCAGGCGTTCGGCGTTTTTGCGTTCGCATTCTTTACACCAACAACACCCTTGCAACGTTCCACCCTCGTGCTAACGTAATTCGTGATGATGGAACACTCTGAATTCGCAGGAAGACGGTGGCCGGTGGCGGATGGCCGGAGCTGCGACTCTGCCTCCGCGGCGCGCTCGTGTGGCGATCCGATGAGGGTTACCCTACCGCCTGCCCTGACCGAGGAACGGACCGAGGGCGCCCTATGGCCGCCGAGGCAAATTACCCTTGCTGCCAATTCGTCCGCGGCGTCGGCTGCATGGCTGTGCTCAACCCCTCCGAATTCGCGCCGAATTACTCGACACACAGTGCCGAGTAAATTTGTGCGTAACTCATTCAAAACAAAGGATTGGTGTACGTATTACTCGACACACAAACATGGAGGCAGGCGCGCACTATTTTTGCCGATTCATAGCGTGACCACCCATGGCTAAGCGACCACGACCAATCGTCCTCACCGTGCTCGACGGATGGGGCTATCGCGCCGAGACCAAGGGCAACGCCATCGCCCTCGCGCGCAAACCCAACTACGACCGCCTGCTCAAGGATTTCCCGAATACGCTGATTCACACTTCGGGCCCGTTCGTCGGTTTGCCCGACGGACAAATGGGCAATAGCGAAGTGGGCCACCTGAATATCGGCGCGGGCCGCATCGTGCAGATGGACATCACGCGCTTGGATCAGTTGATCGCCAGCGGTGACTTTTTCCGTCAGCCGTTGTTGCTCGAAGCGATGGAGCGCGGCCGCACCCGTCAGTTACATCTGATGGGTCTCGTCAGCGACGGCGGCGTTCATTCGCAGCTGCAGCATCTTTTCGCGCTGCTCCGGATGGCGAAGGAAAACAAAGTCGCGAGCGTTTACGTCCACTGTTTCATGGACGGCCGCGACACACCGCCCGAAAGCGGTATTGAGTTTCTTGCTCAGCTCCAGCAGAAAATGCGCGAATACGGCGTGGGCCAGATTGCGAGCGTCAGCGGCCGTTACTATGCAATGGACCGCGACAATCGCTGGGAGCGCGTTGAAAAAGCCTATCGCGCGATGGTTCACGGCGACTCGGCCTCAAAATTCACCGATCCCATTGCCGCGATGTGCGCGAGCTACGAAAAGGGTGTCACCGATGAATTCGTGATTCCCACGGTGATCGTCACCGAAGCCTCGGCAGGCAAGCCGTCAGTTCCTCGATGCCGGATTCGAGACGATGATGCCCTCATCTTCTTCAATTTCCGCGCCGACCGCGCCCGCCAGATGACGCGCGCTCTCGTGGAGCCGGGATTCAAAGAGTTTTCCGATCCCGCGCGCCCGAAAAATCTCGCGTTCGTCGGCATGACACAATATGAAAAGACTTGGCCATGGCTGCGCTACCTCCTCGCGCCCGAAAAACTGGAACACATCCTCGCCAACGTCTTCGCCGAGCTGCAATACAAGAACCTGCGCGTTGCCGAGACGGAGAAATACGCGCACGTCACCTATTTCTTCAACGGCGGAGTCGAAAAGCCTTTCTTCGGCGAAGAGCGAATTGTCGTCCCGTCGCAGAAAGTTCCCACCTACGATTTGAAACCTGAAATGTCCGCCGCGGGCGTCGCGGACGCCGTGATTCACGCGATCGAGAAGGGCGATTTCGACGCCATTATCATGAACTTCGCCAACGCGGACATGGTCGGGCATTCCGGCAAGCTCGAGGCCACCGTGAAAGCCGTCGAAACGGTGGACGAAAATCTCGGCCGGATTTTTCAGTCTTTGCGCCCGCGCGGGGGCGCGTGGATCATCACTGCCGATCACGGCAACGCCGAAACCATGATTGATCCGGTAACCGGCGGGCCGCATACGTATCACACCACCAATCCCGTACCCTTCATCCTTGCCAGCGACGACAGTCGCCTCCAGTTGCAGTCCGGCGGCTCGCTCCGCGATATTGCTCCCACCATGCTGGGCGTTCTCGGCCTTCCCGAGCCGGGCGAAATGACCGGCCGCGATCTGCGGCGGGGTGAAAAATGACGACCTCAACTGCACGAAGGACGTCTGAGAGACAGGACGAGTGTTCGCAGGGGCGCGATCCTCTAGCGAAGACGGGTAACCTCGTCGTCACCGGTAGCGCCGTGGGCGGAGTTCTCTCGATTTGGATGTTCATCTTCATCTGGGGAGCCCTTCCTGTCGTTCGCCCTTTCCTTATTGGCTCTCTGTTGCTCGGCGGAATTTTCGGTTTCATTTTGTGGTTCAGGCGGCAGTAGAGTGTGGGCTCTGCAGTCGCTAAAAGATGGGGGGGAATGATATGGCTTCGCAGGTGACGGGTGAGTTGAATGTGTTCGAGTCGGCAGAAGCTCGATTCGAAACGGCTGCCAAGAAGTTGGGGCTGGAGCAGGGCGTTTACCGGTTCATGAAATGTCCCGAAAGGGAAATCACCGTTTACATTCCGGTAGCGCTCGATACCGGGCGTCTGGAAGTTTTCACCGGGTACCGCGTTCTGCACTCGACCGTGCGCGGGCCGGGCAAGGGCGGCATCCGCTTCGCGCCCGACGTATCGCTCGACGAAGTGCGCGCTCTCGCCGCGTGGATGACCTGGAAATGCGCGGTCGTCAATATTCCATTCGGTGGAGCGAAGGGCGGCGTCATCTGCGACCCATCGAAACTTTCGAAGGCGGAGCTGGAGCGCGTCACACGCCGTTACACAGCATCTCTATCCGACTGGCTCGGCCCGGAGCGCGATATTCCCGCTCCCGACATTGGCACGAACGAGCAAACCATGGCGTGGGTGATGGACACCTACTCGATGCACGCCCGGCAGGCGATGACCGCTGTCGTGACTGGGAAACCACTCGAACTTGGCGGCTCGCAGGGACGCAAGGAAGCCACCGGGCGCGGCGTGATGATGTGTTGCGACAAAGCCCTTGCGAAATTGAAGATGAAGCGCGAAGGCTGCCGCGTCATTATTCAGGGTTTCGGCAATGTGGGATCGCAAGGTGCGCTGCTGATGCACGCCGCGGGTTACAAAATCATCGGCGCCGCCGACGTCAATGGTGGTCTCCACAACGAAAATGGAATAGACATACCCAAACTCTATGATTGGGTTTACAGGCAGCAAAAGCCCCTTCCGGAGTTCGTCGGTGGCGGAGAAAAAATGACTGCGCAGGAAGTTCTCTTCCGCCCCACCGACATTCTTGTACCCGCGGCGACCGAGAATCAGATTACGTCGCAGAATGCCAGCCGCGTGGAGTGCCGGATTCTCTGCGAGGGCGCCAATGGCCCCACCACTTCGCACGCCGACGCCATCATCGAGAAAAAAGGAATCTTCATCATCCCGGATATTCTCGGAAACGCCGGCGGCGTCACGGTCAGCTATTTCGAATGGGTGCAGGATCGCCAGGGATTTTTCTGGCGCGAGAACGAAGTGAACGATCGCCTGCAGGACGTGATGGACCACAGTTTCGATCAGGTGGTGCGCTACGCGGAAATGCACGGTGTGAACAATCGCATAGCCGCCTATATCGTGGCCATTGATCGCGTCGCACGAGCCTTGAAATTGAGAGGGTTTTATGCTTAAACTACGCCCCGCTTAGGCGGATTGCGGAGGAAGGCATGCAACCGGATTCAATCTCTCACGGGGCCGTAAAGACGGAAGTGGAACACCGGCGCGACATTTGCGCGGTGGGCCGCTGGATTCACGATCGCGGTTACGTTGCCTCCACCGACGGAAACATATCCGTGCGGCTCGGTCCGGACCGCATCCTCATGACACCCACTTCGATGAGCAAGGCCATGATGAATCCGGACGATCTGGTCATTATTGATCTCGAAGGCCAGCGCGTGAGCGGCTTGCGAAAGCCTTCCTCCGAGCTGGGCATGCATCTTTTGATCTACCGGCTCCGGCCCGACATCAATGCCGTCTGCCATGCGCATCCGCCGACCGCGACTGGCTATGCCGCCGCGGGAATCCCTCTCGACAAACCCATTCTCTGCGAGCTGGTAATTGGATTGGGATCCATTCCGGTCGCGCGCTACGGCACTCCGGGAACGTCCGAGTTGGGCGCGTCAATCGAGCCGTACGTTCAGGGCCACGAGGCGATTCTGATGGCGAATCACGGAGTGGTCACCTACGGGCCCGATTTGCTCACTTCATTTATGCGGATGGAAACCACGGAGCATTTCGCGCAGGTCTCGCTAGTGACCGAACGCCTCGGGAGAAAAGTTCTGCTGTCCGGATCGGACGTGGAGAAGCTGGTTGCAGCGCGAGCTCGCTACTCTGCCGGGGCACAGCCGGATCTGCCGCCAGCCCGGGAAAACGCCGCGATTGCGGATAATACCGAAACGGCGAGTGTGACGCTAAGCCGGCGCGAACTCGAAAGTCTGATCGATGAAGCCGTCCGCAGAGATCGCTCGCTGCGGTCCAACGCGGCGGGCGCCTGACACATCCAGCCGCCCGCCGGCCACCCCCGCATTTGCTACCCCGAAATTGCGACGTAACGCATCTTCCCGTTGAAATGAATTTCCTTCACTTGATCGTCCGTGGTCACAATGTTGGAATACCTTGGTTTGGTGGTTTCGTCCTTCCACTCTACCGGCGCTTCGGCGACCACTTTACCTCCGAGCAACACAGTCACTTTCGAGTCGTCGGCTGTGACATGGTAGCTCCCGGGCTTGAGCTGTTTGCCGGCCAGCGTGACAGTGGTCAGAATGTCCACTTCACCGGTGGTTGCTTTGCCGTTTTTTCCTGCGTCGCGCGCCGCGAGCGGCATGGCAACGAGCAGAGCGACAAGAACTGGTGTAACTAAATTCCATCCACGACGTGACATTTGTTTTTCCTCCACGATTGAATTCACCGCCTGCACGTACTTAGACGCGAAGCCACTCGCGAGGAAAGCAATTCGCCGCGACATTCACGAATTTATTTGGCAGTCCAATTTGGATTTGATTCGCGGAGCAAAAATGCAACCACATCCGAATATTCGTATGTGGGCACATAATTCCGCAGCGAAGTATTTCGGCGTTGCGCGGATTGCATTGCGCCTCGCTGCGTTGACACACTCGTAGCCCTAACCGATAATCGCTCGACATGATTGGCTCGCTCCGCGGCAAGCTCGTTGACAAACGTCCGAACCAGGTTCTGCTCGACGTGGGCGGAGTTGGCTACCAAGTACAGATTCCGCTTTCCACGTTTGCCGCTTTGGGCGCGCTTCATGACGAAGTGGCCCTGCTGATACATACGCATGTGCGCGAGGATCAGTTCAATCTTTTTGGATTTTTTACCGCGCGCGAGAAGCACTGTTTCGAGCTGCTGATTTCCGCTTCTGGCGTTGGGCCGTCACTGGCGCTGAAGATTCTTTCTGGAATGGGCATTGACGAGCTTGTGCCCGCGATTCGCAAGGGCGATCTCGCGCAGCTGGTGCGCATTCCGGGCGTGGGCAGGAAAACGGCCGAGCGCATGGTCGTGGAACTACGGGACAAGCTAGCCGCCGTGGACGTCCGCGACACGGGAAAGCCGGCCACCCGCTCGCAACTGGAATCCGATGTTGCTTCCGCGCTCGTGAATCTCGGCTACGACGAGCGCTCGGTGGAACGCGCGATCGAAAAAGCGCGCGTGCCCGGCGATTCCGATTTTGAGACTTTATTGCGCACGTCGCTTCGCCTTCTGGGGAGTTCGGCCATGCACAAAAGCGCGCGCGCCGGCCACGGTGAATAATCCAATGAGAAGGGAGACGGAAATTATGGTTCGCATCGTTTGGGAATTTATGGCACGCGCGGACAAAATAAAGGAATTTGAAAACTATTTCGCAGACTCCGGCCCCTGGACAGCGCTGTTTCGAAAAAACTCGGGTTATCACGGCACCGTGCTTTTGCGCGATCTCCAGACCCCGCGCCGCTATCTCACAATTGACCGCTGGGAGAACGCCGCGATGCACCGCGCGATGCGCGAGCGGTGCAAGTTGGAGTTCGAGGAATTGGACCGCGCCGGCGAGGCGTTCACCGAAAGCGAAAAGCACACCGGCGTATTCGAAGAGGCTCACGCGGCGTGAAAGACAGATGCCCGACAAAATGACCGAGGCTCGAAATCGGATTGTTTCCGGGAAGGCGTCCGATGAAGACGCGCGCATCGAGGCCAGCGTCCGCCCGGCGAGTTTCGGCGATTACATTGGGCAGGAGCGCGTGAAGGAAAACCTGCAAATCGCCGTGGAGGCGGCACGTGCGCGGGGCGAGGCGCTCGACCACGTGCTGCTCTACGGTCCGCCGGGCCTCGGCAAGACCACGCTCGCGCAGATCCTGGCGAACGAGATGGGCTCCTCCATCAAGATCAGCTCGGGACCGCTGCTTGAGAAGAAGGGCGATCTGACCGCTGTGCTCACATCACTCGACGCGGGCGATTTTCTTTTCCTCGACGAAATTCATCGTCTGCAGCCCGCGCTCGAGGAAATTCTTTATCCCGCGATGGAGGATTTTCGCGTGGATCTGATCATCGGGCAGGGGCCGGGCGCGAGGGTGCATCCGTATCAACTGAACCGGTTCACGCTAGTTGGTGCGACCACGCGCGCGGGGCTGATCATGGCGCCGCTGCGTTCGCGATTCGGGATCGTTCACCGGCTGGAATTTTACACGCCCGAGGATCTGCAGCGGATCGTGGTGCGCTCGGCGAAGATTCTCGGCATCACCATGGACGAAGCAGGCGCCGCCGAAATTGCCCGGCGCAGCCGCGGCACACCGCGCGTAGCCAATAGGCTACTGCGGCGCGTGCGCGATTATGCGGAAGTCCGAGCGAAGGGGCACATCACGCTCGACGTTGCGCGCGACGCGCTTGCGATGCTCCGCGTGGACGAGCACGGCCTCGATGAAGTGGACCGCAACCTACTGCTGACCATCATCGAGAAATATAATGGCGGCCCGGTGGGATTGAATACGATTGCTGCGTCGCTCAGCGAGGAAGAAGACGCTATCGAGGAAATGTACGAACCCTACCTGATGCAACTGGGCCTGCTCGATCGCACGCAGCGCGGCCGCGTCGCCACCGCGCTCGCCTACAAACATTTTGGCAAGCCCGAGCCGAAGCGTCAGCCAGGGCTATTCTGACGTGCAGTCGGTAGCTAATAATTGAAAGCCCGCAGTTGAGCCCTTCTAAAACCAAAAGCGCTGGCAGTCCCAAGCAACAGCTCGATTCGTTCCTTGCGAAATTCACGCCGGAGATGGAGAAGCTTGCGCGAGCGGCGCTGGCGAAGATGCGCAAGCGCCTGCCGAACGCCATCGAATTCGTTTACGATAACTACAACGCGCTCGTGTTCGGGTTCGGCCCAAATGAGCGGCCCTCGGACGCGATCTTTTCGATCGCGCTCTTACCCGATCATGCCGCGTTGTGTTTTCTGCAGGGCGCGAAGCTGCCCGATCCGCACAAGCGCTTGCGCGGAAGCGGCAACGTGGCGCGCAACGTGAGAGTCGACGAAATCAGCATCCTCGATCATCCGCATGTGGTCACGTTGATGGACGAAGCTCTGCTCCGCGCGAAGGTTCGGATGGATCCGAAACATAAGCGGAAACTTATTATCCGGTCCATATCGGCGAAGCAGCGCCCTCGCCGCCCCGCCTGACCCGCAACGAAACGTTGCGATGATGCCGTTGCGTTTCCCTCATGTGTGTTGAACGGGACAGATATCCAGCAGCGCTCGATGCAGAGTGAGAGTCATCGCGATTCCGAAGGCGGAATCCGCGACCCGGAGGATCACAACATGCATCGTTCCTACCTTTTCGTCGCTGCGCTGTTTTTGGCTGCTGCGATTGCGGCACCCGTGTCAATGATGGCCGCTCCTGTACCTCAGGAGGCGGGCGTTCAGGTTCGAGTCTATGACAGCGGCCACAAGGACTATCACAACTGGGACGAGAACGAGGACCGCGCTTACCGAGGTTATCTGACCGAACGGCACTATTCCTATGTCGAGTACAACAAGCAGAACCACAAAAGGCAGCAGCAGTATTGGAATTGGCGCCACGAGCATCCCGATCACAACTAACGAAGACGTTTGATCGAAGGACGAGGAGCGCGTCCCGTCCGTCAGGCAAAGGGCGGGACGCCGGAATGACGCCGCCCGCCCCCCGGCAAACCGGGGACGAACGATACGCTGCGATACTTGGGAGATGGATGACAAAGAAGCAGAGCGCGCGCTTGTCTTACGCCCTAGTGCTTTCCATTGTCCTGGTGATGACTGGATTTCTGGGACTCGGGATCCGGGCGTTCGCGTCGGCGGCGGTTTCAGATTTCATCTACTTTGTCACGCTCGGCGTTTTTCTTGCTGGTCTTACGATATATTTTGTCCTTCGCCGGCCGGTCGCGGCCAAAGCACTAGACCGTAAGAGCCAGCAGCTTTCTTCCATTCGATCGGGAGAGGTCACCCTACATGTACGGAAGGATCGTCGCAGGGCGTTGGTGCAAGGGCAGGAGTGGGCGGCGGTTGAGCACGAACGGCGAAGCACGCAGCTTGACGGATTTCGCGTGGTTGGTCTTGAGCTGAATGCGAGTAAAACATTGCGCGCATGAGTCGGCGCAAGCAGAACGAAGGCAAATCCCACCCTCGTTTCCCGCTACACCTCATCGCGATCGCATAGGCAGTCAAATCACGCGGCAGACATTTCGCACAGCTTTGTGACCGTGTTCCAGTTGCGCGTGGTCGTCTTCTGCTTGAGTACTTTGTCGAGCATGTAGAGCTTGGAATCGGCGAATCCGTCGGGGCAATGGAGATAGATTTCTTTCCCGGCGCAATGAAATCGTTCGGAGCCGATTTCGAGCGCCGCGAGCGCTGCCAGCGCAGTCTTCTCTGCAGCGTGCTGCAGAAACGAGACCGCCAACCGCGCCGTGTCTATCCCTTTTTCCTTCAGGAATGGGTTACTCGCGAGGACAGACGACATTTCCGCGGCGGTTCTGACGATCACGGAGACGGGCAGGCGCGATTCGCCCGCGAGCTTTTTCTCGAGCTTCGATTCCCACTGGGACGCCGATCCGGCCGCTTCGAAGACGACGTTGCCGCTCTGCACGTAGGTGCGCGGGTTCTTCGCGCCGAGCTTCGCGCACAATTCGCGCAGACGATCCATCTTGAGAATATTTCCGCCGACGTTGATGCCTCGCAACAGCGCGATATAGGTAGCCATAACGATTTAGTAGGGACTGCTTCGTGGGTGGACCGAGTCCTTGATGACTTCGCCGCCTTTCATGACGAAGGTGACGTGTTCCATTACGCTGATGTCCTTCAGCGGATCGCCGGAAACGGCGATAATGTCGGCAAATTTCCCTGGTTCGACGGCGCCTGTATCCTTCACCGTGCCAAGCAACGCGGCTGCGTTCACGGTGGCGGCCTGGATCGCGCCCAGCGGCGACAGGCCGCCGCGAACCAATGCGCCAAATTCGCCTGACACGTTGTCGGGATCCACATCGGTTCCGTAGGCGATCTTGAGATGATGCTTGAGGGCCAGGTCAAAAGCAGGCTGCTGCGCGCTGATTAGCGCTCTTTCTTTCGCCACTGAAACTGGATCGGCTCCCAGTTCAACGTCGTGCAGGATTCCGTACTGAAATGTGAAAAGCGTGGGTACGAGCCACGTGCCGCGCTGCTCCATAAGCGAGGCCCCCTCTTCGTCGAGCATCGTGCCGTGCTCGATGGAATCCACGCCCGCGCGGACGGCAGCCTTGATGCCCTCGGTGCCTTCGGCATGGGCCATCACGTGCTTTCCGGCGCGGTGAGCCACTTCCACTGCGCGCGCCATCTGCGCCTCGCTGAGTTCTTCCACGTTGAAGTCGCTCGTCGGGTCGAGCACGCCACCGGTAGCCATCAGCTTGATCCAGTCGGCGCCATACTTAATGTCGCGTCGTACAGCCACGCTGACCTGATCCACAGTGTCGGCGATGTTCGGACGGTGCGGCATCGCCTGGTCCGGCGAGAGAACGTCGTAGTCGCCATGGCCGCCCGTGACGCTGATAAAGTTGCCAGCCGAAACGATGCGCGGCCCGCGAATCAGTCCTTGCTTGATTGCATCCCTCAGTGCGAGCTGGCCATAGGCGAGGTCGCTTTCTCCGGCGTTCCGCAAGAACGTGAAGCCGTGATCGAGCCAGATTTGAAGATTGCGGTAACCCCAGAGCGCAGCCATCGGCGAAGACATGCGCAGCATGGCCATGGGCGATTCGTCCTTCTCGTTGCCGAGAAAATGCGCGTGGCAATCCGTCAGGCCCGGAAGAACCGTTTGCGACGACAAATCAATCACAGGGATGTCTGCGGGCACGGAGGCACCGACGCTCGCGATGCGATCTCCTTCGACGACGATGAAAACATTCGTCGCGTAATTCCCGGTGCGCGTATCCAGAACGCGCCCGGCATGTATTGCGACACGCACAGGCGGCTTCGTCGCGGGCTGCGCCGATGCCGGCTGGGATTGCCCGGTATTGCCCTGCGCGAACCCGGCCGGTGCGAACAGGAACAGCGCGGCGCACAAGCCGTAGAATGCCGATAGTCTCTTCATCAACCGCCTCCTATCAGTTTGTTTCCTCGGGGCGAGAATGCACATCCGGCTCAGGCTGGAGTGGTTTGCTGCTCCGGCCAGACCGCGGTGAGCGCCAATCCTACCGCAATTCCCACGGAAATTTCGCAGAAGCGATGGATGGCGATGATCCACGGAGGCTGCGTGCGCGCAATCAGCATAACGATGATCAGCGTGATTCCGGCGTACCGGTATGCGCCTCGATCAATGCGCAGGATGGCGCAGAGCACTCCCAATCCGAATACGCCGGCGCCGAACACTGCCACGTTTTGCTCCGCATATGTTGCGAGCAACCCACCCGCAGCGGCGCCCAGCGCAGTTCCAGCCAGGCGTTCCTTCGAAATGGTCCACGCGGCGCCAAGCGTTGACTGCATCACCATGATCGTGGCGATGGCGGCCCAATATGGGTCTGGCAATCTGAACAAGTGGGCAATCAGCAGGGAAGCCACGGCCGCAATGGCCGTGCGAGCGGCGTTGAGGAAATCCTTCTGCTCCATGCGCAGCCACTTCAGTGTTTTCGATTCTGCCATCAGCGCCTCCTGGATGCAGCATTCTAGCCTGAATGTGAGCGGAGGAAAGGCGGCGGTTGCCGGGGCCACACACGCTAGAATGTTCACTCGCCGATGAGCACCGTTTACATATCGCTGGGATCGAACATGGGAGACCGCGCGGAGAATATCGCGCGAGCGATCAAGGCGCTTGGGGCGCGCGGCGTGCGCGTGATGCGGCAATCGCCGCTCTACGAGACGGAACCGGTGGACGTTCGCGGCGGCGGATGGTTTTTGAATGGCGTGGTTGAGGCGGAAACGAACATGCTGCCGCGGCAATTGCTGCAGACGCTGCTGATCATTGAGCGGTCGCTGGGGCGAAGGCGCCGTGCGATTTCAGACGGTCCCAAGGAGTCTCGTACGATTGATATGGATGTGCTGCTGTTCGGTGCGACCGTCGCGAACGAGCCTGAGCTCGAGATTCCTCATCCGCGGATGGCGGCGCGGAAATTTGTGCTCGTGCCCTTCGCCGAAATCGCGGGAGGGGTGGAGCACCCCGTCCTCAGGAAGACGATCGCCGAGCTGCTTGTCGAAACGCCGGATCGCTGCGAAGTGCGATTGTGGCGTCCGCCATCGAGCTAGCTGCATCGGCTTGAGTGCGATCCTTCGGCGAGCTGGACAGGCCCGCCTCCGGATGTCAATACTCGCCAGACTTTGCGGCCACGATTAGTCCACAATTCCGACCGAATCATTGCCGTGGAGAACGCGGAGCCAGTGCAGCGTGACCGGCTTGGGCGCGAGGGCGTCCAACTGGATTTCGGCGAGGCGTCCTTCGGCCTGTTTGCGCCAACGGTAAATCCCCGGCTCGGATTCTTCTTCGATGTGGCCGGTTGCGGGGCGGAGGAAATCGCGGGCGTCGTCGAGCGAAGCGATTTGACGCACGGCGGGCCGAGTCATTGCCTCGACCGCGTAGCTGCGGAGCAGCTTCGGCCAGTAGGAATCGAACAGCTCGGACGACGCGAAGATATCGCTCCAGGCGACTTCCCGGCCGAACGCCACCACCACGCCAACGACATGCTCGCCCTTAAGGCCGCGGTTCTGCTGCTCGAAACGGTGCTCGATTTCCTGCGCGAACGTCTCTACTGAGGTTCCAATCGGCGACGACTTGTAGATTCTCTGATACGACTGCGTCGGCGCGTCCTGGGTGATCACCGTCGAAAGATTGCGCGACGAAATCACCGGAGCGACCTCTGACTGGACGGTGACGTTCTGAGAGGCGGAACCGACACCGCCCCCGATGCCGTTACCAGCACCGCTTCCGACACCGACACCGGAAGCTTCACCGCGCACGGCAGCCCAGACCTGCCCCTGGTCCTGAGCGACAGCGGCTTTATCGCGGACGCTGGGATGGACCATCATATTGCCGGCGGTGAAGTTCTCCGACGCGCCGGTCCAGCGGCCGTGCTCGACGCAAAAGACGTCGAGTGGGAGCGGAGGAGCGCCTGCCGGCACGATGCGGTCTTTGCCGATGATGCGGTCCTGATGACCGCCGGAGACAACTTCGCCAGCCAGAAGAATCAACGGGCGCTTGCCGCGATTGATGAAGACCAGCTGATTCACCTGTGCACCGGTGGAGTACCGTGGGGACGCGACGCCCTCCCGCGTGCGGCGAAAACCGGACCCTTCCTCCGTGACGATCGCCTCACCCGAGGCGAGCGCCTGGTCGAGAGTTGCGAATTCGCTGGTGTCCGCGTCCTGTGAGGTGACTACGGGAAAAATCGTGAGGTTTTCGTAGGTGATCGGCTGCGCCAGACGCCAGCCGGGCTGCGCGAACGATTGTTCTCGATTCGAAGCGCGGGCGCGCGGACACAAATTGACTGTGGCGATGGCCGCTCCCAGCGTAATCACGATAGCAACAGCCATAATCCCAAGGGACTTTCGACGGCTGGCGTGCATGGTGCCTCCTCGATTGCCCGCGTTGATTTGCAATGCGCGAAGCAGCGGGCTTCATTCCTGAGAACGATGGAGGGGCGATTCCTTGCAGGGATTCGGGAGGAAATTTTCAGAGTCGGGCCGGGTGAAGACGAAGCGGGATGACAATCCTTATCGGATTGTTAGGAATGGCCGCCGCGGTCTTTCATGTCATGTAGCTCTTTTTCGCGCTTCTTGCGGCCTTCTTCTTCGTCGCGCTCGTATTCGGCCATTTCTTCGTCGGTAATCTGGTAATCCTCGCGCGAGGCGAACATCGTTCCGCGGCGGGTGTCGCGCGAGAAGTGGGGATTACGCTTCTTCCGTTTGCCCGCACCGAAGCCACCGATGCTGCGAATCGGTTCCGCGATTGCGCCGGCCTCGACGAGAAGTTCGCTGACCTTCTCGAGGAAATCGTGGAGATGGTATGGCTTTAGGGAATAGGGAAGCCCTTCACGTTCCAGGACTGGTTGCAAGTCTTTCGCTCGAGCGACTGGAACCAGGAACAGGGCACGAATGCGTTTTGGTTGCGGTTCCCCCTCCGCTGGCGGGGCGGCCGGCTCGGCTTCGGCGAGCTCTTTGAGAATGGCGAAAAGAGGCCCGCGAACGTCGGCCAGCGCGATATTGACGATGGCGAGATTCCACGTTCCCGTGGCCAATTCGGCCAGGGCGTGGGCAACGAGCGGAACGATGCGGACGCGCCAGCCCTCGGAATCGAGGACGTTTTTCAGCGCACGCTGGCTGGCAATATCGTCATCAACAATCAGGATTCCAACATCAGGCACGGCTGGGTCTCCACGGGGTCGCCTATCAAGTATATCGGCGGCGGTGAAGGCAGAAATGAGGCCTTCGGGCGGGATTTCCAGGGGCGATCTTGTACGATTGAACAGGCGAAATAAAAGCGAAAGATGGTTCTTGACATAGCGAACAAAAGGCGAATATAGTGTGCCCCGTGCGGCGAGGCTGCCAATGGCCACTTTTCCCATACTTCGACCGAGTCCGGGGGCGCTTCGGCGTCGCTCAACAGGAGCGAAGCAAACCAGTCTCACCTTATTCCCTCAAGCCGCTCGCCACGGCAATTGTGAGTCGCCAAGCGGTGCTTCCGCGCCCCCTCCGGTGCCAGACCGGAGAACGAAGCCCGCGATGGAACTGGTCGGCATTGCGCGTCTCGCCGCATCCTCCCCTCGCGCCGAAGCCAAGCGCGGGACGGAGTATTTTCTCCTCCCCGTAAAATCAATTCTGAACGAGTGCCACTCCGAGAGGGTGCCGTTCCGCTGGACGGTGAACCCCTATCGCGGCTGCGAGTTCGGCTGCAAATACTGCTACGCGCGATACACGCACGGGTACATGGAGCTGGAAGCGTCGGATTTCGAATCGAAGATCTACGTGAAGAAGGACGCGGGCCCGCTGGCAGAGCGCGACCTGAACAAAAAGGATATTTGGGGCGAACATATCGCCATCGGGGCGGCAACCGACCCCTATCAACCGGCAGAACGCGAATTTGGCGCGACGCGGGCCATCCTGGAGAGAATCGCGGAGCGGGAGGGCTTGAGCGTTTCGATCACGACGAAATCCGACCAGGTGGTACGCGACATTGATTTGCTGCGGAGGATTTCAGCGCGGTCTGCGCTGACCGTGAATCTGAGCATTACGACGCTGCGAACTCAACTGGCACGATTGCTTGAGCCGCGAGCGCCGCGGCCGGACCTCCGCCTCGCTGCGGTGCGAAGGCTGCGGGAAGAGGGAATTTCAGCCGGGGTGTTTGCCATGCCGATCGTGCCCTGGTTAACCGACCGCGAAGCGGACCTCGATGCGCTGGCATGCGGAGCTCGCGACGCGAATGCCGAATGGTTGGGTGCGCGAGTGCTCTACCTGATGCCGGACGCTTGGAGGACGTTCCTGGCGTTCCTCGAGCAGAAATTTCCGAGGCTGGTGGTGCGATATCGCGAATGGTACGGAAAGAATGTGGACGCACCGGAAAGTTATCGCAAAGAGATGGCCGCGCGAGTCGAGAAGTTGCGGCAAAAGTACGGCCTCAGCTCGCGGCCGATGACGCCTTCGGCTGGGTCTTGGCGCTCACCGCAGATGCAACTCGCGCTCGATCAAGGAGAAAACGCATGCCGAACGTAAGAGCACGACGAAGGCGGCCGCGCCGCGGCCAGCAAAGGATATTGCCGAACGTGGCGAGTGTCCCGACCGCGGCTCCGACGCTGGTCGAAGAAAAACCAGTGCGAGGAGTGAAATTGAAGACCGTGTCCACGTGTACGCTGGTCTTCGCACTGCTATGTGTGGCAGCATTTGCAGCGGGACGCCCGCCGGCGTCCGCGGCGGGTACTACCGCCGTACATGCCGCGAAGGGAGCCGCTCATGTTTCTCGGACTACGAACCGCCGCGTATCAGGTCAAAGATCTCGACAAAGCCAAAGCGTGGTACAGCAGCGTCCTGGGTACACAGCCATATTTTGATCAGCCATTCTACGTTGGCTTCAACGTCGGCGGATATGAATTGGGACTGGTGCCGGATCCGCACTGCGCACCGACACGACCAGCGTCGGGGATCGCATACTGGGGCGTCGAAGACGCGCAAAAGGAGTACAAGCGCCTGATCGAAATGGGCGCGACGGGGCAAGATCCCATTCAGGACGTCGGCGAAGGAATTCTGATTGGATCTGTGAATGACCCGTTCGGGAACACGCTGGGGATCATCGAAAACCCGAATTTCAAGATCAAGGAAAAGTGAGCGAAGCGGCAGTCGTTACGGAATGATGATATGTGGGGCGTCTTGCGCCGCTCCCGCCGGAAGAGGGAAGCGCGCTTGCAGGAAACTGAGAAACGCGCGGGAGCGGGAACGGCCGTTGGTTTCCTGCCTGGCGACGCGCAGCAGAAAAACAAGCAGGTGGAAGACGTCAATGTCCTTTAGCGGGGCAATTCCGGCGCGTCCGGTTTCGTCCTTTCTGAATTCCTGCAGAAATTCTGCGATTCGTCCGTAGAGGGCGCGCGCAATCGGCGCATCGGGCGGTCGCTCGTAGTAAATTCCACTTCCCAGCGTACGGAGGGTTTCGGCCAGCGCTTCAATCGCGGCGCAGACCGCGCCATCGTTCAGATCCTTGTGCTGAGTCTGAAAAGTCAGAATGGTCCCCGCGAGTCCTGTGATCACCAGCCAGTGTTGGTAGACGAAATCCTCGCGCACTGAAATATCACGATACGGGTATTCCTCGGCGGTGAGGGGCTTTCGATGCTCCGCTTCGTAGCGGTGCGCCGCGATCAGATGCGGGCAGTCGGCCGGGCAATCAATAGTGACTTCGCGTTCGCGGCCGCAGCAAATCGCGCAGATTTTTTCGCCCTTGGCGGGACAGTATCGCTTCGGCGGCCGCTTTTCGCAGATGGAACAACTCATCGAGACTCCTGGCAATTGATTCGTTCAGCTGGGATTCAGACAAACAGACTACGGGAAGACCCATCAGGGGACAAGCAGTCGGGGCGAGATTGCTTCAACAGCGGGCAGTCAATTTCCGCGTGTAGATCCAGACACTACCTGTTGCTGAGCAGAAGGCGCGGAGGGTATCCGTTGTTTCTCGAATAAGGCAATGCTGTTGAGAATTGTTTCGACCGCGGCCGCCTCGCCGATCGTGGAATTCAGCATCAGGTTGAAGCGGTGCCGATCCGGCCATTCGACGCCGAAATATTGCTTGATGAAAGCCGCGCGATCGCGGTCCACGGTATCGGCAAGTTGCACGGCTTCCTTCTCGCTCTTGCCACCGGCCCGCAAACGCCGGACCTTTTCATCGAACGGAGCGTAGATGAAGACATGAAAGGCATCGCTCCGATCTTGCAAATAGTATGCGGAGCCGCGTCCGACGAGCACGCATCCACCGCACTGCGCTGCGTCCTTCACGACGTGCTCGGTGACCTCTCGGATGCATTCGGCATCAGCGATCTTCAGCCGCGGAGCGTTCAAGCTTCCTTCATGGCTGCCGCGCATAAAAGCCATCATCAGCCGGTGAAACAGCGGGTCCCGCTTCTCTTCGCGCTCCTCGACCACGCGGCAATCGCACTCCATCAGCCGCGCGATTTCGTTGGTCAGCGCCTGGTCCCAGAGCTTCCAGCCCAGCTTCTGGGCCGCTGAGGCCGCGATTTCGCCGCCGCCGCTGCCATATTCACGCTCAATTGTAAGCACCCGGATCATACGCCGCGCTCCCGCCGCCCTCAGGATCGTGCCAAAGTTGGCCGACGGCGGAAGCCTATCACACGCCCGGCGTGGGCCGCTACTCCGCCACGACCCGCCGCACGCCCGGCTGGTTTTTCCTCAGGGCGAAGGCGAGGAAAAACATGATCGCGGACGCCACGGCCAGATACACGAACGTGTCGAGATACGCCAGGGTGGTGGCCTGCGCAATCACGTTGCGAAAGATGATGGCGTGGGCCTGCGCCGCGGCCGTTTCCGCATTGCTTCCGGCCGCGGTCAGCCGCGCCGTCAGGCCGGCGACCTGATTGAGAAGTTCAGGCCGGCCGCGGGTCACGTTAGCGACCAGAAAGACTTGATGGACCTGTGCGCGGCGTTCCAGCAGAGTAGTCACCAGCGAGGTGCCCACGCTGCTGCCCATATTGCGCATGAAATTTACCAGCCCGGCGACGCTGCCGCTTTTCTCCGCGGGCATGCCCACGTAGGAAGCCAGATTGATGGGCACGAAAAGGAATGGTAGTCCTAAGACCTGCACCAGGCGCAGCAGACCGGCGGAGCGAAAGCTGACATCCAGGTCCAAACGCCGACTGGATACGTACATGCTGATCGCCAGCGCAAACCAGCCGAATGCAACCAGATAGCGCGCTTGCACCTTCGATGAAAGAACGCCCACTACCGGCATCAGCATCAGCAGCAGCACCCCTCCCCCGGAAAGCACCAGCCCTGCCGATTCTGCCGTGTAGCCCATCAGCGATTGCAGGAATAGAGGCATCATCACGAGGCTCGCGAAATACATGATGCCCAACATAAACATCATGCCGTTGGCGCCGAGGAAATTCAGGTTCTTGTAAAGTTTTACGTCTACGATAGGACTTTTGTAGAACCATTCCCAGATCACCAGAGAAACCAGTCCGACCACGGCGAGAATCGCAAGCGTCACAATGAATCGCGAGCCGAACCAGTCGTCTTCCTGTCCACGGTCGAGCATCACCTGCAGAGCGCCGACCCCGAGTGTGAGCAGCGAGACCCCGATGTAATCGAACTTTACTCCGGCGCCGCTCACGCGGCGTTTGGCCCACGGCGGATCATCAACGACGCGATAGACCAATAGCAGCGCCAGGATTCCAACGGGCAGATTGATGAAGAAAATCCAGCGCCAGGTATAGTTGTCCGTAATCCAACCGCCGAGCGTCGGCCCGATCGTCGGTGCAACGACAGCCGTGACGCCATAGAGCGCGAAAGCCAAGCCGCGCTTTTCAGGAGGGAAAACGTCCGCCAGAATTGCCTGCGCCATCGGCTGTAGTCCCCCACCGCCGAGGCCCTGCAGGACGCGAAAAAAAATAATTGCGGTGAGGCTCGGCGCGATTCCGCACAAAAGAGAACTCACCGTGAAGGAGGCGAGGCAAACCATGAAAAATCGCTTGCGGCCAAACGCGTTCGCCAGCCAGCCGCTGATCGGCAGCACGATGGCGTTCGATACCAGATAAGAAGTCAGCACCCACGTGCTTTGATCGTTGCTCGCCCCGAGGCTGCCGGCCATGTACGGCAAAGCGACGTTGGCGATGCTCGTGTCGAGCACCTCCATGAACGCGGCCATCGCCACCACGACAGCGATCAACCACGGATTGAACCTGGGACGCCAGGGAGCAGCTGCCGGTATGGCGCCAGCCGCTGGCGGGCCAACTGAAGCTGAAGAGCTTGCGGCCATTATGAGTAGATGACTGGAAACGGCGAAGGATTCCCGCCGGGAGCAATGTTTGGAAGGCGCTCGCTGGGCGCTATTTCACAAACACTTTGGGTTCGACGGACATTCCGAAGCGCAGGGAATGGTCCGCGTTTTCGCCGGGATCGAGGACGATTTTTACGGGAATACGCTGCACGACCTTCACGTAATTCCCGGTCGCGTTTTCCGGAGGGAGCAGGCTGGTGCGTGCGCCGCTGGATCCGGCGATGCTATCAACTTTGCCCTTATACGTGCGCCCATTCGCGTCCACTTTGATTTCCGCACGCTGACCGGGCTTCATGTTCTTCAGCTGCGTCTCTTTAAAATTTGCGGTCACCCAGACATCGTCGATCGCCATAAGAGTCGCCAGCTGCTGGCCTGGCTGGACGTTCATGCCCACTTCGACATTTTTCGTGACCACCCCGTCTGCCGGGGCCATGATCTTCGTGTACTGAAGATTCAGCAGTGCTTGATCGAGCGCGGCTTGCTTTCCGGCCGCGATTGCTTCAGCGGAATTGGCGCGTGCCTGCACGGATCTAACTTGATTGGGGCCCGTCTGGGACGATCGCAAGCTCGCCTGCGCTGTAATCAGGCGACTGCGCGCTTGGGTCACTTGTTGCGCCGCAGCCGCGGCCGAGGCTTTCGCACCCGCTACTCCCGCGGCACTCGCCGCAGCTGCCGCGACGGCTTGATCATACAGCTGCTGAGAAATTTCCTGCTTGTCAACGAGCTGTTTATAACGCACCAGATCGTTCTGTGCTTTCACGTCGTTCGCTTGCGCCTGCAGGAGCTGAGCTTCGGCCGCGTCAAGTTGTTGCTGCGCAGCGGAAATCCCGGCCTGGGCATTGGCGACGTCTGCTTCGGACGACGAGACGTCGCTCGATGTGTTGACGGAGGCGACCGGGACGTTGATATTCAGGGACTGGGCAGTGGCCTGGGCGTCGGCTACGTTGGCGCGAGCCTGGTCCACGGCAACCTGGTAGTCGCGGGGATCAATTTCGACGAGCACGTCTCCCGCATGGACGGACTGATTGTCGTCCACATTAACCTTTGCGACATAACCGGAGATTCGCGCGCTCACGGGCATCAAGTGGCCGTCAACCTCGGCGTCGTCGGTTGATTCATAGCTCGAGAAATAGCGCCAGGCAAAGAAACCGCCTACGAGCAGAACGATCGCCGCGACGACTATGAAAGTGCGAGCGTGCGGGCGTTCGCGCAGGTATTCGGACGCGCGACCCGCCTGAGGAGGCGCCGGGCTCGTTTGAGGGGCGGCGGGGCTTTCCGCGGGAGCCGCGGGCGAGGCGTCAACTTCGATTTTCTCTGGCATGGGTTAGTTTCCTTTAAAGTACTCTTTGACGCCCTCTTCGGCCGCACCGAGGGCTCGGGCCAGCGAGATCTTGGCGTAGTTGTCCTGGTACAGACTCGAAATGTAATTTTCGTGGGCGCTGGCGACGGCTTCCTGGGCTTGCACGACTTCCACCGTATCGGTGACGCCGGCGCGGAAGCGGTCGCGGGACTGCGTGAGTGTTTGCTCCGCCAGATCAATGTTGCTCCGCGCCACGGCGACTTGCTCTTCGCCGGATTCGACATTGAGCAGCGCCGTGCGAACATCCGTGTCAATCTGGGCGCGCAAATTCTCAAGCTGCTGGCGGCTCTGCGTGAGGCGCGCGTCGGCTTCGAGGACATCGCCGTGGACGCGGCCGCCTTGAAAGATCGGAATGGTCAGCGTACCGCGCGCATCGAAGACGCCGTGTGTGGATATGTTTGGAAGCGTTCCCGCCAGACCGTAGTCCCCGCTCACTGCAATCGAAGGCAGATAGCCTGCGGAAGCGGCCTTGCGTGAGAATTCCGCGGAACGAACCTCTGCGAGCGCCGCCTGGAAATCGGAGCGCGATTCGTAGGCACGCTTGAGCGCTTCCTCAACGGTCATGCCGGGGAACGGCTCGTACGGCGATTTGTCAGATAACTCGAATTGTTGACCGGGGGCCAGTCCAATTACGCGACTAAGTGTGAGCTTCTCGATCGCAAAATCGTTTTTTGCCTGGATCAGCTGCTGCTGGCGCGTTTTGAGTTCTACCTGCGCTCGCAACCCGTCAATGGCAGGTGAAGTACCGGCCGTGACCTGATCGGAGGCCTGATCGTAGAGGGACTGCGCGGTTTTCACCTGCGCATCCACGGTGTCAACTCGGGCTTCATCAGCGATCGCCTGCAGATAGGTGTATCCGACGGAGAGAATGACGAGATCCCGCGCGTCCTTGTACGTTGCCTGGGACGATTTCACATTTTCCGCGGCCGCGTGCGCGTTGTTGATTGCCTTCCAATCGAAGACGGATTGCGTCAGATAGACGCGCGAATCAAAATAGCCAAAAGGCCCGACGACCGCGGGAATGGTGAACACGGGACTCTTGAACGTAAATCCGAACTCAGCGAGATCTATCTGGGAGCCGTTGGCGTACGAAGATGTGGTCAAATTCGGCAGCAGCGAGCTCAACACCTGCCAGCGCGTTCCGCGGGCCGCGCGGACATCCTCGTTAGAAAGGAGCACGCCCAAATTCTGCTTGAGGCCGCGAGCAAACGCGTCTTTCAGTGAAAGTTGCAAAACTCCGGGTTCCAGCTTGGATGGCACGCTGCCCGAAAAAGAATTCTGCGAGACGGCCGGACTAGGTTGAACGGAGACAGGGGCGGGCGCGGGGGGAGCGCCGGATGGGACCACCTGCGCGCGGGCAGGGCGCGTCGCCAGGAATAAGAGCGCGGCGAAGACAAAATATGCAAACGCCAATCGGCGTGTCACTGAAACTCCTTCTCTGGGCCGTCGAGGTTTGGATGACGCCGTAACAGCAAAAGACGCAGCGATTCCGGTCGAAGCCATTTCGGGAACGCGAAACTGGATCATGCGCGCGCGCTCCGGCGAGTTCTCGCGCTCTTACGTTTCGTATCGGCAAGGAGACTGGGCAAGAACAGATCCCACGCGTCCTGCGAGGTGCTGCGCAAAGAAGAGTCTGGATGGAGTGACCAGGCCAGCGTGATGCCCAGCAACACGATTTGAGCGAGGCGAGCCAATTCCGCAGCCGGTAAGTCACGCCGCACTTCGCCGCGCCGTTGCGCAACAGTGAAAAGCTCGGCCATTAGGTGGCGACCGATCTGGAGCCGTTTATGGAGTTCCGCGCGCACCGGCGGGCACGACGCATGCGCGGAATAAATCGCGCGGAGAAGAGCAGCATTTTCTGTGGAGTGGCCTGTCAAGTCCACCGCCAAATCTCGCAGCACGGGCTCCACGGGCCCTTTCTTCGCGCGTTCAATCGCGCGTTCGATGGCCGCGAGGCGTTCAGCGCCGAAAGTGGCCAGCACATGTTCCTTGGTGCGAAAATAATTGAAAAAGGTGCCCTTGCCGACGTCAGCGGCTTCGGTGATGTCCTCGACGGTGGTTTCAAGAAATCCACGCTCGGCAAAGAGACGCAGCGCGGAGCGGAACAGGCGTTCGCGGATTTCGGTACGATGGCGCTCGCGACGACCAGCTTGTGGCAGGACGACGTGGCGCGTGGCCGCTGTGGAAGATGCCATAAAACAGACTCCTGACGTGACCGATACCCGAATCCGACTATAAGTCATGTTTGAGTGAAGGTCAATATCCGACGTGCGACTAGGTGCGATCGGGACGGGCCGGCGGGATTACACGTCCACGCCGGAGGCTGCTCCTCCGGCGTGGATGGTGACCAAGTCTGCTACTTCGAAAGATTCTTGGGGGTGTGCTGGTTCAGCGTCGACGTAAGAGGTATCGCCGCCGGCGGAACGGGGACGGCGCCATGGAGAGCAATATCTTTCGATGGAAGCCTCTTGCCGTAAATTCGCTCATTCGCGTCGTCGTCGGGCCGGAGAGTGGAGCCTTCCAGCGAGATGCCGGCAAAAAGGCCGCGCGCGCGAGAATAGGTGAGAACCTGCGCGCGCATGGCGATGTCGGTGTCGGCCTCCGCGTCCCGTCCAATGGGCCCGGCAGCGGCGGACGCATCGGCGCCCAATTTCACTTTGCTGCTGAGAATGGAGCCGGCGCCTTCCTTATTCATTATAAGCAGAACAAAATCGGTAGCTTGAGCGCCGATCTGAAAGCCAAAGCTGCCGCCTTCGAGCGCCATCATCGTGGGAGCGCCCCACGGGCCTTCAAAGTCGTCGCCGCTGCGGCAGGTCATGGCGCCCCGGCCGTAACTGCCGCCGACGATAAACGCCGCCTTCAAAACCGTGGGGATGATGACCACGCAGTCGGCCTTGTCAATCAGGCTCTGCGGGATATCATCCGGAATGTTCAGAATTTCTTTCAGGACCTGCCCTGCGTTCCGTAGGCGATCCTCATCCTTTTCCTTGTCGTCGGCACGGACGGGGCTGCACATGAACACAAGGCCGAACAGGACCGTGGCGAGCATCAAAGAGATCAATTTTCTTGTCATGATTGCATCCTCCAATGGGCGGGCATCCATGATATGTGTTTCGGGCTGGACTGCGCAACCCCGGCGAATTCGCACTAAAGACAGCAGCGTCGCGCGGACCTTGCCATATAATTGAGCGCTTTGACCGGGATCGCACGTCGGATGAATCCAGTCACCACTCTTCAACGCGCCCGCGTCGGTTACAGCGCGCTGCGGGCCGCCTGGGCGCCATGGGCCGCGGCTGTATTTGCCACTTTACTGGGCATGGTGCTGTTTTCCGCGCAAGCTGGGGCGCAAAGCGCTTCGCGCAAAAGCGAAACGTATGCGACGGAAGGTGGGAAAGAGCGCTCAGACGTAAGCCGGTTTCGCGCGCGCGTGGACTCTGCACTCGGGCAGGGCAACGCCGAAAAGCTCAACTGGGGAATTGAAGTCGCCGATCGGGACACCGGCGAGACCCTTTACGAACTGAACGGCGATCATTTTTTCACGCCGGCATCGAACGCGAAGATTGTCACGACCGCGCTCGCGCTCGCGACACTTGGGGGCGACTACCGATTTCACACCACGCTCGAAGCGAAATCCGCAATCGGCGCCGAAGGTCGGCTCGTCGGCGATCTGATACTTGCGGGACGCGGAGACCCTGATCTTTCAAATCGCCGATTCCCATACTCCGGCAGGGGAGACCGCGCGGGGCCGATCGAGAAAGTTTTGGCTGAGATGGCCAATGAAGCGGTCGCGAAAGGGCTTCGCGAGGTGGATGGCGACATCATCGCCGACGACAGTTACTTGCCCTACGATCCATATCCGGTGGGATGGAGCTCCGGCGATTTGTTCTTCGCGTTTGGCGCGCCAGTCAGCGCGATCGCGTTCAACGACAACACGATTTCGGTCGAAATCGGGCCGGGCGCGCGCGTTGGCGATCCAGCGGTGATTCGAACCGAACCGGCAGCCGGGCTCGGCGCGTTTACCGAAGAAATTACAACTGGTGCGCCCGACACTCCATCGGACTTTGCAGTTGTCCGCCAGCCCGGATTGAATTTTATCCTGTTGCGGGGCTCGATTGCCGTCGGGCGCACGCCGACACGAGTTGAAATCGCCATGACCGCTCCGGCCGAAATCGCAGCGCTCGCGCTCAAGCAATTGCTGGAGGCGCGCGGCGTGCGCGTCACGGGCACTACTCGCGCACAGCACGCCCCGCCGCCTTTTTCCAACGTCGCTGGCGAGCCGATCATACCGGAGGCCACACCGCTGTTGCCGGAGCCGAATCCCGTTACGCTTGCCGAGCACATTTCCGAGCCGCTTTTGGAAACCATCCGCCTGACGAACAAGATGAGCCACAACCTGCATGCGGAGCTGTTGCTGCGCGCCGTCGGCCGGCAGAAATTGGGCGTAGGCTCGACCGCTGCGGGGCTGAAAGCGGAGCGCGAATTTCTGAGGACTGCCGGAGTCGCGGACGGCGACATTTTGCTCTCCGACGGCTCTGGGCTTGGCCGCGATGATCTGGTGACGCCGCGCGGGATCATCACGCTGTTGCGTTACGCCGCGCGCCAACCATGGGGAAAGGATTTTATCTCGACGCTGCCGGTGGCCGGCGTGGACGGCACGCTCGAGGGACGAATGACCGGAACCGCAGCCTCGGGCATGATCGAGGCGAAGACGGGCGAGATCGAACACGTTCGCGCGCTTTCCGGCTACGCCACCACGCTGCGCGGCGAGTCTCTAGTGTTCGCGATTTTCTACAATAATAATCCGCTGCATGGTCCAGCCACCACTGCCCCCGTTGACGCCATCGCCACCGCGATGGTCGAGACGCTCGGGACTTCCGCCGGCTCCGCGAAAAAATAAAGCGGCAACCGAAGATCGTCACCGTTTTTCAGCAGCTCGCGTCCGCGCGAAGGCGATACCCACCATCCTCAGGCGCACCGACAGCCGCGCTGATCGAAGCTCGCTGATTTGGGACAGCCAACCGGGCTACAATCCACGTTGAGGTTTCCGTGTCTCGCCCCGCAGAAGAGGTTCTCGAATTCGACCGGTTGAAGGAAATCGTCAGCCGCTCGACCACATGTGTGCCCGGCCGCCGCGCCATTGAGGCGCTGGAGCCGAGCCAGGACGTAGCCGCGCTCGAAACCGAATTCGAGCTGATTCGCGAGGCTATCGCCTATTTGCGCGTGGGCTCGGAGCTTGGATTCGGCTCGCTGGCCGATCCGGACGCGTGGCTCGCGCGAATAGCTGTGCCCGAGTCGGTGCTTGTGCCCGCGGAACTCTTGAATGTCGCTTCGCTCGCGGAAAATGCGGACGCGGTCCGGCAAACATTCAAGAGCGACGCTGCGAAGTATCCGCGTCTGGCCGAGCGCGCCGCCGCCCTCGCCGATTTCCGTTCGCTGCTCACCGCGATTCGGCGCGCCGTGATGCCCAACGGCGAAATCAGCGACGATGCTTCTCCGCAACTGAAGCGCATCCGCGCGAGCAAAATCCAGGCGCGCGCCACAATTCAGCATTCGCTCGAAAAGATCATGCGCGCGCGCGGTGAACCGGCGGGCGAAGATTACGTCACGCTCAGGAACGATCGCTTCGTGATTCCGGTGCGCGCTGGGGACCGCCGCGGCGTGCCGGGTGTGGTTCACGCAGCCAGCGCCACGGGGCAAACGGTGTTCGTCGAACCGCTCGAAGCGATTGATTTGAATAATCGCCTGGTGCAACTCGGCGAGGACGAGACCTCGGAAATTGCGCGCATCCTCGAAGAGCTTACCGAGCGTGTGCGCGGGCAGCGTGGTCCGCTGGAAGCGGCGGCCGCGGCGATCGCGCATCTCGATTCGGTTTTCGCGCGCGCCCGGTTCGCGCGGGAGTTCGATTGCGTCGCGCCGGAATTCACCGCCGGAAATTCGCTTCGGTTGGAAGCTGCGCGCAATCCGGTTCTCGAAGCGACGCTTCGTCCGCAGGGGCGCAAGGCTGTTGCCATGAGCATCGCGCTGGGTGGCGACGAGACGGTGATGGTTGTCAGCGGGCCGAACACCGGCGGTAAAACGGTTTCGCTGAAAACCGTGGGACTCGCCGCGCTCTCCGCGCAGTCGGGAATTCCGGTGGCGGCCGAGCGCGCCGAGATGCCTGTATTCGACCGCGTGCTCGCGGATATCGGCGACGAGCAATCCATCGCCGCGGACCTTTCCACGTTTTCGGCGCACATGCTGAATTTGAAATCCATGCTGGAAATCGCGACGGAGCGTTCGCTGATCCTGCTGGACGAAATGGGCACCGGCACTGCGCCGGAAGAGGGCGCTGCACTCGCGGTGGCGCTGCTCGAGGAATTTCGCGCGCGGCACGCGCTGACGCTGGCGACGACGCATCATGATCGCCTGAAAGCTTACGCCTCTACCACGCCCGGGATCGTCAACGCCGCGATGGAATTCGATCAGGTAAATCTGCGGCCCACGTACCGGCTGCTCTTCGGCGTGCCCGGAACGTCCAGCGGAATCGAAATTGCGCGGCGGCTGGGCTTGCCAGCGCGGGTGGTGGATCACGCCAATGCCAGCCTGTCACCGGAATCGCGCGAGGCGCGCGACCTGATCGCGTATCTCCATCGCAGCCGCGACGAAATGGAAGAGGTGACCCGCCAGGGCCGCCAGGAATTGGCGCGGCTTGAAGCGGCGCGTCGCGAGCTGCAGACCGAATGGGTCGAGCGGCAAAGAAAGCGCATCGCTGATCTCGAGAAAAGTTTTCTCGCGACGCAGAAGCGGCTGGAGGCCGAAGTCGCGAGCCTGGCCGCCGATATCAAAGACCGCGCGCTGCGCGCGCAAACCGAAAAACAGGCTGGGCGCCGGATGGGAAGGCTGGGCTCGGATGCCCGCGCGGAAGCCGACGCTGCCGTTGTCGATGCGCTCTCTGCATCGCAGCAGGACCTCGGCGTGGGCGTTGATGCGCCTGCAAAACCCGTTGCACCCGAGCAACTCTCGGCCGGCGTGCGCGTGCACGTGAAGGGGTTCAAGCAGGCGGTCGTGTTTCGCCGCCACGATGGCCGGATCGCCGAAGTCGAGGCCGGTCCGCTGCGAATGAAGATTCCACTCGCGGATATTGTCAGCATCGAAGGCGAAGCGGCTCCCGCGAAACCAAAGGCCGCCACGACGGAACGCCCGCGCGGGATCACCGTTCGCACGCAGCCGAGCGATGAGCCCGGCGGCGAAGAAATCAACGTAATTGGATGCACGGTGGAAGAAGCGACTCGGCGCGTTGATAAATTCATTGATGAAGCAGCGATTGCGGGCAAGCCCAGCGTGCGAATCATTCATGGCCACGGAACTGGTGCGCTGCGGCGAGGGTTGGCGGAATTTCTGTCCACTCATCCGCTGGTCGAAAAAACTCATCACGAGGCGGAAGATCGCGGCGGCACCGCGATTACGATCGCCGAGTTGAATTCCTGATGGCATGATGCTAAAGGTGATTTCCTGGACACGGTAATGGCGAAAGTCGAAACACGAAATTCGAAACTCGTCGAACCAACCCCCGCCGGCGCAAATCCGGTGCAGGATTTTACTGACCTGGATGTTTGGAAGCTTGGAAGGGAATTGCGAAAGGCAATTTACGCGATCACGCGAAGATTTCCTAGCGAAGAGAAGTTCGCCTTGATGGATCAAATGCGTCGAGCGGCCGTTTCGGTCACTGCAAACGTGGCGGAGGGCTTCGGACGGTTCTCCTACCGGGAGAATGTCCAATTTTGTCGCCATGCCAGGGGTTCAGCTTTCGAACTGCGGGATCACTTAACCTCGGCCCTGGACGCCTCGTACATCTCGTCCCAAGAATGGCAAGATATCGATGCTGCAGCGCAAAGAGTCATTCAAGTCCTGAATGGCTATATCCGGGCGACTCAGCGGCTCGCAATGAATAGCCGGCAAGCAAACTGAGGAGAAGCGAGTTTCGAATTTCGTCTTTCGAGTTTCGCGCCTATGGCTGAAGCCGGTTCATTCGCGGAGAAGGTGAAGCAGCAGGCGGACATCGTCCGCGTGATCGGGGAATACGTCCGCCTGAAAAAGACGGGGCAGAATTTCACGGGGCTGTGCCCGTTCCACCAGGAAAAGTCTCCGTCGTTCGCCGTACATCCGGTGCGGCAGATTTATCACTGCTTCGGCTGCGGTGCGGGCGGGGACGTCTTCAAATTCGTGATGGAAATGGACAAGTGCCCGTTTCCCGAGGCGATACGAATCGTCGCCGAGAAATGCGGCATTCCCGTGCCGAGGCCGCGCGAGCGTTCACCGGAGGAGCATCGCGAGAATCAACAGCGCAGCGCGCTGGTGGAGATGCATCGCGAAGCGGCGACATTTTTCGCGCGGCAGCTGAATGACGGCCACGAAGGCAAGGTCGCGGCGGCCTATCTCGAAGATCGCGGCCTGAATCGCGAGGCAATCACGCGCTTTGGTTTGGGATGGGCGCCATCGTCCGGCGACGCGCTGCTGCGCCAGTTGAAATCAAAATATCCGGAAAAGCTGCTGGAAGCCTCGGGCCTCTTGTCGCGCAACGAAAGCGGACGTCTCTACGATCGCTTCCGCAAGCGAATCATGTTCCCCATCTCGAACGATGCCGGGAAGGTGATCGCGTTCGGCGGGCGCGCGATGGGCGACGACATGCCGAAGTACATGAACTCGCCCGAGACGCCGATCTATACGAAGAGCAACGTGCTCTACCATCTGGATCGCGCGAAAGAAGAACTGCGAAAAAGCGATTTCGGGATTCTCGTCGAAGGCTATATGGACGCAATCGCCGTAGCGCGCGCGGGAATCACGAATGTCGTGGCCAGTTGCGGAACCAGCCTGGCGGAACCGCAAATCAAATTGCTGTCCCGGTTCACGCATCGCGTGGTGGTGAACTACGACCCGGATACGGCGGGCCAGGTAGCGACCGAGCGCTCGCTGACGCTGCTGCTCGAAAAAGAATTTGACGTGCGCGTGCTGGCGCTGCCGGGCGGAGCCGATCCCGACAAATTCCTGAAGGAGCAGGGCGCCGAGGCCTATCGAAAACTGCTGGCGCAGGCGCCGCCGTATCTCGACTACCTGATCGGACGCGCGCGGAAGATGGACCGCACCACCGCCGCGGGAAAAGTTGCCGCGCTGAATTTCCTGATGCCATACGTGCAGCGGCTCCCGAACCGGCTGCTGCGTTCGGAATGGGCCACACGAATCGCTTCGGAGCTCCGTGTGGACGAGCCTGTGCTCCGCGAAGCGTTGCGCAAAGCCGCCAACGAGCGCCGCAGCGAGGTGAAGCCGAAAGTCGAGCTGCTGGCTCCGGTCGTGAAGCCCGCCGAGCGGCAATTGATCCGCATGCTCATTGAAGCCGAGGGATTCCGCGAAAAACTCGCGCATGAAATCATCTCGAGCGCGTTGCATCGCGGGTTAGAGAGCGAAAAAATCCTGGACCTGCTAATCTCGAAGGTGGGCGAATCGCCCGATCCAACCGCATGGGGCTCGGCGCTGGAAGAGAAAGACCGGCGGCTGCTTTTCGAGATCCTTTTCGAAACCTCCGGCGAAGCGACTTGGGAATCGGCGGAAAGTTGTTTGAGCGTTCTGCGAGGCCGCCGGGACGAACTGGAGCTCGCCGCACTACAGCAGAAGATTGAATCCAAAGCTTCCCCCAGTGAATTGAATCGTTTGCTCACCCAACGCCTGGAACTGCAGAAGAAACTAGCGCAACGCTAAATGACCTCGAAAATCCCGTCCATCGTGATCGTCGGACGCCCCAATGTGGGGAAGTCCACGCTATTCAACCGCCTGACTGGCACACGGCGATCCATCGTCACGAACGAGCCGGGAATCACGCGCGATCGCATCTACGGCGTGTCGCATTGGGAAGGGCGCGCGTTCGAAGTGGTGGATACTGGCGGAATCGTGCCTGAGGATAAGGCCGGAATTCCCGGTGAAATTCTGCGGCAGGCGCGCGTGGCAATTGAGAATGCTTCTTGCGTCGTGCAAGTGGTGGACGGCCGCGAGGGTCCCGTACCGCTCGATGCGGAGCTGGCGCAATTGTTGCGCCGCGCCGGCAAACCGCCCGTGCTTGCCGTAAACAAAGTGGATTCCCCGAAGCAGACGGAACTGGCTGCGCAGTTCTACGAGCTGGGTGATCAGATATTTCCGATTTCAGCGGAGCATGGTTTCGGCGTGGACGTCCTCCTCGGTGCGCTGACGAAAGATTTTCCGTTGGGCGATGCGGTCGAATCCAGGCCGGACATCAACATCGCCATCATCGGGCGGCCGAACGTGGGGAAATCCACGCTGCTGAATCAGCTGGTGGGCGCGGAGCGGTCCATCGTCTCGGCGGAACCGGGGACCACGCGAGACGCAGTGGATACCGTGGTCGAGCGGCATGGCAAAACCTATCGCTTTCTCGACACAGCCGGAATCCGGCGCAAGGGCAAGACCAAGCTCATCGCCGAAAAATTGAGCGTGATCATGGCGCGGCAGCACCTGGAGCGCGCGGACATCGCCGTGATCGTGGTGGATGGCTCTGTCGGCGTCACGTCGCACGACGCGACCATTGCGAGCTACGCGGAGCAGTCGGGCCGATCAGTGATCATCGCGATGAACAAGTGGGACCTGGCGCTCGAGGCCGCGCAGGAAAAAGCCGCGAAAGAGAAAAAGCACGGCGGCAAAGGCTCCGGCGGAAATCCCAGCAAGCTACTGGCGGATTACGAACCGATCGTCCGCGAAAAATTCAAATTTCTTCCTTTCGCGCCCATCGTGTTTCTTTCTGCGCTGACGGGCGAGCGGGTTGAGAAGCTCTACACCGTGATTGATCGTGTGGCCGAGGCGCGTTATCGCCGGATTTCAACGGGCGAGCTGAACCGCTGGCTCGCGGGCGTGGACCTCGACCGGGGCACGTCACCAGCAAGCCGCAAGGTGAAAATCTACTACGTCACTCAGGCGACGACTGGGCCGCCCACGTTCGTCCTGTTCACGAATCAGACCAAGCCGCTGCACTTCAGCTATCAGCGATTCCTCGAGAATCGCCTGCGAGAGGCGTTCGATTTCACCGGCACCCCGCTCCGCTTCACCCAGCGGCTGAAGAAGGGCGCGATGCGGGAGGACCCGAATCGAGAGCCCCGCCGCCTCACAAAGCACGTGCCCCGGCACAGCGACAAGCGCAAGTGGCACCCTGAGAAGAAGAAGCGCGACCGCACCTGAAGCAGAAGTAACAAGTCACTCGCTTGCCGCGCCGAAATGCGCGGCACCTCGGCGGGTGATTCGTGAAATTCAATCGAAAAGTACAGGTAGCGCGAATACTGCACCGATGGCCAGTAGACCCGCGCCCCGCAACATGCCAGCGTAGTAACGACGACTAGGTGTCGTCGGCTCTCTCGACGAGAGTCGTGCCGCTCATTGACAACTGAATGCGCGTTTCGAGTTAGTTCCATGACGAAAGTGTGGGCCCTCAGGCCCACAAAGAACCGACCATGAAATTCATGGCTTCAGCCATGGTGCGCGCGTGGGGCTACACCTCAGCCCGTATCCGCTTGCTCACGCGCCCACACGCCTTTGCGCATTGCGCGAGACCCTTCACCCACTTTCCGATGGACATGGATCGGGCACCCATCGAGCGTGCCTTTTCTCTTTCTCTTGCCGCTCGCGGACGAATTAAGTGTCACACCCTGCAAAGTAATTCTCGGTGTAAGTTACTGAAAACAAAGAAAAGAGGCACCCACAAAGTGACACACAAAATGGACGCCGTGCAACGAGGCAAATGGCGCGATCGTGCCAGGGATCATCGCCGGGCGTAATCCGCCACGGCGGACTACGCCCTTACGACGGAAAAAACAACGGCGGGCGGGACGAGGGGTTGACACGCCGCGAAATCGGCTTACGATACTGACAAGCCATGGCGAGTGCGGCCCAAGCTGCCCAAGAACTTCCGGAAAAGAGCCTTTTCCGCATCGGAGAAGTGAGCCGACTGACGGCGACGAAGACGTTCGTTCTGCGCTACTGGGAATCCGAATTTCCTGCCCTACAGCCCGTGAAAAGTCCCAGCGGTCACCGCCTCTACCGGCGTGAGGACATCGAGACCGTCTTCGAAATCAAGCGGCTGCTCTATGAAGAGGGTTTTACAATCGCGGGCGCTCGTAAGCATTTCGCCGATCAGAATGGCGGCAACGGCGCAGCCGGCACGCGAGGAGAAGTGACCAGCGACGCACCACGCGAAGTGGCGCGTTCCGTGGACGCTCCCGCGAAGCACGGCCCAACCTCTCGCGCACACCGAAAATTCCTGCTCGATCTACACGAAGAACTGCTCGCCGTCTTGACCCTTCTCGAACGCGAGTGATACGCTGCTTGGCGGCCCACTGAAGTGCGATGTGGCGCCGATCCGGTCGGGACGTAGCGCAGCCTGGTAGCGCGCACGCTTGGGGTGCGTGAGGTCGCTGGTTCAAATCCAGTCGTCCCGACCATTATTTACTTTCTTGCTCTCTGATTTTTCCTGGCCGGGAGATCTTCCAAACTACCTTAAATCCAGCCTAAGAAGATGAGGTGGCGGGCTCCTCGGGGACGCTCGAGGGAATGGATATTGGCAAAATGACTTCAACAAGAGTGCCGGTTTCGTCGGACTCGATCTCAAGCTGGCCCAGCTGCTCTCTGATCCGCTCACGCATTCCGGCGAGTCCAACTCCGGTGTCCGCGCCGGTTTTCAGAAACTTTTCCAACGTGCGGCGTGGTATCCCTTTTCCGTGATCCCGGACCTGCAGCACGACCTTGTCACCGGCCCTTCGCAACGACACTTCTACTTCGGGACTCTGGGAATGCTTGTGAACGTTCGTGAGAGATTCCTGAAGAACGCGAAACAAAACAAGTTCGGTCGGCTGCGGCAGCCGGCCGAAATCCTCGACAATGTCTACGGAAATTTTGATGCCGCTACGCTGGCCAAATCCCTCCAGATACCATTTGATGGCAGAAGAGATTCCCAAGTCATCCAGAAGAGGCGGGTGCAGCAGATACGACACTGTACGGGTTTCCGTCACGGCTTCATCCAACAGCGCGTCAGTTTCCGCGACAACCTTGTCGGCCGGATTTGCTTTCATCAAGACGGAAAGGTTCATTTTGGCCAGAGCCAGAATCTGACCAACGCTGTCGTGCAATTCCCGGGAAAATTTGCGGCGCTCTTCATCCTGCACTTTCATAAGACGGGCGCTCAAACGGCGGGTGTTGCTCTCCATCTGTTCCCGGTTCATGAGTTCCGTCCTCAGGAGCCGGTAGTGAATCCAGAAGAGCAACGCGGAGAGGGCGAAGACTCCAAAAAGAATAGAGAGTACGACCACGAATAGGTCACCAGAAACCGCCCTGCGCATTCCCAGGAGTTTCTGTTCTTCGCCCTGCATTTGTTGCACGATGGTTGCTACGTCCGCAGACGCGTCCACGCCGTCCAGCGTGAAGCGATCCTGAGCGCCCTGATCTAGATGACCTGATTTCTGAAGCGCCACCGAAGCGTCCAAGAGCGAAATTCGTCGGGATACAGCCTCATCCAGGCGGTCGCAAATGAGTTGCTGAGATGGATTGTCGCGCGTCAAGTGGCGGACGTGCTGTAATTCAGCGCGGACTTCGTCCTTCGATGCTTGGTATTGCGGCAGAAAGACTTCATCGCCGGAATGAACGTATCCGAATCGCGCGCGCGCGGCGGATGAGAGCGAGGTGTTGACGTCGCCGAGCGCAGCCTTCACGTCGTAGCTATGAGCCGTCGAATGAGCGCTGCTGACGAGCTGCTGGATGGTAACCGAAACGGCGATTCCGCCGAGCAACAGGAGAGCCAGAGCCAAAGTGAAGGCGAGACGAGCTCTCTTCGCGGGAGACACCTTGAATGTTATAGCGGAAAAAGCCGTCTGGGCACACAAGAATTGAGACGCTTACTCGCAGACCAGGTTTCACTGGGGCCGTCAGGAAATTGTCGCGGACTCATCGGCGCCTTGGTGGGCCGGCGGCATTGCTGCTAAAGTATTCGCTCGGGCCGAAGCCAGCGTTTCGCGCGCGGCTTTTTGCTGACGCCAAGATTCTCCATGCCGAATATTCTGGTCACAAATGACGACGGAATTCATGCTCCGGGGCTGCGCGCGCTGGTCGAAGCGCTGACGAGTCAGGCGACGATTACCGTGGTGGCTCCGTTGACCGAGAAGAGCGCATCGGCGCAGTCGCTTACCTTGCGCTCGCCAATTTATTGCGATCAGTTGGCGGAACGTGAGTGGGCAGTGGAGGGAACACCTGCCGACGCGATGATCCTGGCATTGCACACGCTGATCCCGGAAAAACCGGACCTGGTTGTGTCCGGGATCAATCCCGGCGCGAACCTCGGAGAAAACATCTATTACTCGGGCACGGTCGGCGCCGCAATGGAAGCGGCGATCAATCGCGTGCCGGCCATCGCGCTTTCGCTAGCGTACAAGTCGAGGAAAATGGACTTCTCTCCGGCCGCGCATTTTATCCAACATCTGGCGCCGCTGATTTTGCGCGAGGGTTTGCCGCCGGGCGTGATGCTCAACGTCAACGTGCCACAGGATTGGAGCGGTGAGGTGCGTTTCACAAGGCAGTCGTCGAAGATTACGCGCAACGTTTTGAAGCCCGGGACCGATCCGCGGGGGCGCCGGTATTTCTGGCTGAGCGAACAGCGGTTTACCGAAGGAATCGAACCTGATACCGACCACGCGGCGATTCGGGATGGAGCCATTTCGATCACGCCGCTGGAGATAGACCACACGCATATGGGGTCGCTCGAGCATCTTTCGCATTGGGCAAAGAGCCTGCGGGAATCCACGCGGCGCTGACGCGCGATCTTTATTGCGAGCGGTATGCTATTTTAGTTTTCCGTCCCTCAGCCGCTAAAGCCGCATTCGTTTTGTAACGATTGTGGCACGACTAAAGTGGCGCCCTGACGAAGCCCATGCCGAAAAAAGCTGCTACCGCCAAAGCCGAAGAAATTACCGTCGAAGGAATCTTTGGCCCCGGTGGGCTGCTCGAAAAACGCCATCCGGGATACGAGTTCCGGCCGTCTCAACTTGCCATGGCGCAGCTCGCCGATGACGCATTCGCAAAACACCAGCATGTGGTCATCGAAGCGGGTACCGGCACCGGAAAGACGCTTGCCTATCTGATTCCCGCGATTCGCAGCGGGCGCCGCGTGGTCATTTCGACAGCAACCAAATCGCTCCAGGAGCAGCTGTTCCAGAAGGACGTGCCCTTCCTGCAAAAGCATTTCGCGCCGAATCTGAAGGCCGCGCTGATGAAGGGCCGCGCCAACTTTCTTTGCCGGCACAAAGTGCACCAAATCGAGGGCCAGCCCGTCCTAAAGGGAATTGACGAGGTTGACTGGTTTTCACAGATTCGCGACTGGGAAAAGCTGACCGAGACAGGCGATCGTAGCGAGCTGACGTTTCTCCCCGACGATGCCGAGCTTTGGAATCGCATTGACGCGCGGAGCGATCTTTGCACCGGCAAGAAGTGCCCCGAATATCAGAATTGTTTTATCACCGGGATGCATCAGCGCGCGCAGGAAGCGGACCTGATCATCGTCAATCACCATCTTTTTTTCGCCGATCTCGCGCTTCGCGAGGACGATTTTGGCTCGATCCTGCCGGAGTATTCCGCGGTCGTCTTTGACGAAGCCCACGAAATCGAGGACGTCGCTAGCGATTATTTCGGCCGCCAGCTTTCGAGCTACCGCTTCGAGGAGCTAGGGCGCGATGCCGAAAACATGCTGCGCGTGCTGCAAATTGATGCGGCCCCGCTCCGGCGCCAGCTGGCGCGCATGCGCGAACGCGCCCGCAGTTTCTTCGAGCGCTTTCCCGAGCGCGAAGGCCGCTACTCCTTCGGTCCAGCGGAGCGAAGCGCTTTTCTCGATCAAAATCGCGAGGAGTATGACGAAGTCGCATTGGCGGTGAAGAGAATCGAGACGGAGCTTTCGGCGCTCAGTCCCAAACCGGAAGAGGTCGTTGCCATGGCACGGCGCGCTGCCGAAATGCGCCGTGAGCTGACGTTCCTGCTCGAAAGCGACGAAAAGGGCTACGTCTACTGGTACGAGCGCCGCGGCCGCGGAGTTTTTCTCGCGGCGACGCCCATTGACGTGAGCGAAATCCTCCGCGAGAAACTGTTCGACCAATTTGACACGGTCATCCTTACATCCGCGACGCTCGCGGTCGGCGGGAAATTCGATTATCTGAAGCAGCGTCTCGGCGTGCTGCCCGCCAACGAGAATGTGCTGCCGCAGGAGTTCGACTACCCCAAGCAGGCGCTGCTCTATCTGCCTCCCGCGCTCCCGGACGTGCGGCAGCCGTCGTTTGCATCGAGTGCCGCCGATGAAATCACGCGCCTGCTGGAAATTTCACAGGGCCGGGCGTTCTGCCTTTTCACGAGCTACGCGCAGATGAGAGATCTCTTCGAGCGGGTTTCGGGACGATTGAAGTTTCCATTTCTCCTCCAAGGTTCCGCCCCGCGTTCCATTTTGCTCGACCGGTTTCGCACAACTCCGAATGCGGTGCTCTTTGCCACGTCGAGTTTCTGGCAGGGCGTGGACGTGCCGGGCGCCCAGCTTTCCTGCGTAATCATTGACAAATTACCATTCGCAGTGCCGAGCGACCCAATCGTTGCGGCTCGCGTGCGCGCGCTTGAAGAGGACGGCCGCAACGCGTTCGCCGAGTATCAGATTCCGGAAGCGGTCCTCGCGCTAAAGCAGGGCTTCGGCAGGCTAATACGGTCGAAGACGGACCGCGGGATTCTCTCCATTCTCGATAACCGCATCCGGCGCATGCACTATGGTAAAATTTTTCTCGAGTCCCTGCCCGAATACACGACCACGCAGGACCTCGCGGAAGTCGCGCGCTTTATGGAAGTGTCTTCGGAATAGCGCGCTTTCGCTACAAAGGACAGCTCATGTACGAGATCAGCGTTGACGAAACATTTGCCGCGGCCCACAACCTGCGCAATTACCACGGGAAGTGTGAAGACTTGCACGGCCACAATTATAAAGTGCGCGTGATCCTGGCTGGCAAGGAGCTCGACGCGACCGGGCTACTCTATGATTTCGTCCACCTCAAGCGCGTGATTCAAGAGGTAATTGCTTCGCTCGACCACAAGTATCTCAACGAGCTTCCACCGTTCGACACCTTGAACCCGTCGGCTGAAAATATTGCGCGGCACATCTACGACCGGACAGCAATCCAACTTCCACAAGCTGCAAACGCCGCAGGCATTGCCAGCGTCACAGTTTGGGAGACGGAAACGAGCGCAGCGACATATCGGGCATAGGCAAGAACTCAGAGCACAGACACGAGAGTCTGTGCCGCTTAAGAATCACACCATGGTGATCACCGAAATATTCAAATCCATTCAGGGAGAAGGCACCCGCGCGGGATTGCCCTGCATATTCGTACGCCTTACCGGATGCAATCTTCGCTGCATCTGGTGCGACACGGCCTACGCATTTCACGGCGGGACGAAGCGCAGCGTCGAGGAAGTCCTTGCTCAAGTCAGCGCGTTTGCCGGCGAGGGCGCCGGGCGCGTTCCGCTTGTCGAGATTACGGGCGGAGAACCTCTCCTCCAGCCGGAAACACCGGCGCTTGCCGAAAAGCTCCTCGCCGCGGGGTACACCGTGATGATCGAGACGAGCGGCGAGCGATTCATCGGCGTGCTGCCCCGCGGGGTCATCAAGATTGTGGACGTGAAGTGTCCCGACTCCGGCGAGCCCGAGACCTTCGACGCGGCCAATCTCGAAGCCGTGAGCGGCAACGACGAAATCAAGTTTGTGATTGCGAGCCGCCGGGATTATGATTTCGCGCGCGAATTCACAGCACGCCATCGGCTGGCGGAGCGCGTTCATCAAGTGCTGTTTTCCCCGGTGTTCGCGGACCCGGCGGGAGGCTGGCCGGGACTGGAAGCGCGCAAGCTCGTTGAATGGATACTGGCGGATGGACTGCCGGTCCGGCTCGGAATGCAGCTGCACAAATTCATTTGGCACCCGGCGATGAAGGGCGTTTAGGCTAAGGCGATGGCGGAAAAACCCAAAGCGGTCGTGCTACTGAGCGGGGGCATGGATTCCTGTGTCTCGACCGCGATAGCGAATCAGACGCACCGTCTGGCCCTGTTGCACGCCAGTTACGGCCAGCGGACGGAGCGGCGCGAGCGCCATGCGTTCGACGAAATTGCGGATTTCTACGACGCGCGCGAAAGGCTCGTGGTCCGGTTCGATGCGTTTGCTCAAATCGGCGGCTCCGCGCTCACCGACGAGCGAATCGTCGTACCTGAATCGGGGGCTGCGCTAGCGGCGGAGGCCGGGATTCCCATCACGTACGTTCCTTTCCGGAACGCGCATTTTCTTTCGGCTGCTGTCAGCTGGGCGGAAGTGATCGGCGCGACGTCCATAGTTGTCGGCGCCGTGTCAGAAGACAGCTCTGGCTATCCCGATTGCCGTCCTGAGTATTATCGGGCGTTCGAAGCAGTGATCCGCGAGGGCACGCGGCCCGAAACACACATTGAGATTGCGACGCCGGTGATCGGCATGAAGAAAAGCGAGATTATTCGCCGCGGGGCAGAACTGGGCGCTCCGCTGGAGCGCACCTGGTCCTGCTATCAATTTGATGACGAAGCGTGCGGTACGTGCGATAGTTGCCGGCTGCGGGTTCGAGCGTTCGACGAGGCTGGATTGCGCGACCCTATCGCCTATCGAACCCGAATTGCGCGATAATGGGTTTTGCGGGGGGATGCCGCATTTCTCTTCTTGGGGGGATAAACAGATGAACCGACTCACTCGTTCCTTGTTAGCGCTCTTCGTGGTCCTCGCGGTCGCTTCAATCGCCGCAGCGCAGAACGCGCGTGTCTCCGGCCAAGTACTTGATCGCGACGGGAAACCGTGGGTGGGCATCACCGTCGTCGTCAAAAGCGACAACGGACGGACTTACTCGCTTAAGACCGACAAGGATGGGAAATTTGCTCAGATCGGGATGAACACCGGTATGTACACGTTTCTTATCGTCAACCAGGATCCCCCGATAAATTATTCGGAACAGCATCAGCTCTTTGCCGATGCGGATAACAACGTCACGATCAACTTCAAGGAACTTGTGGCGAAGCAGATGGCGGCCAATCCCGAACAACAGAAAGCCGCGCAAGATCAAGCGAATAAGTTCAAGGATATGCAAGCTCACTTCAATGCGGGGCGGGCGGCTCTCGATGATTGGGAAACCGTTCACAAGCAGTTCAACGCCGCTCCGGCGGATCAGAAGCCACCCCTGCAGGATAAGCTCACCACTGATAGCAAGACCGCGATCTCGGAATTGCAGTTGGCAGAGCAGGGAGTTCAGGCGAAGGATGTGAAGAACCACGCGGTCGTCTGGTCGAACCTGGGACAGGCCTACGACCGCGCAGGCCAGGAACAAGAGGCGGTGGACGCATATCAGAAGGCCATTGATTTGCAGCCCACCGCGGGCACCTACGGTAGTCAGAGTACGGCTCTCGCGAATCTCGCTGTCTCGCAGACCGATCCTGCGGTCGCTCAACAGAAACTGGCCGATGCGGCCTCCGATTGCGACAAGGCCGCGGCGCTCGATCCGAGTCCCGGGACCGCAAAGGCGTGCTGGAAGAACATCGGGATCGTTCTCAGCAACAAGGGAGATCTGAAGGACGCCATTCCGCCGCTCCAAAAAGCGACGCTTGCGGATCCGAAGGACGCCCAAACCTGGTTCCTGCTCGGAAGCGCGTACACAGGCACGATCGATTCGAAGCAAGAGGGCGATAAGATGACATACATCATCCCTCCGGGAACAAGCGACGCCTATCAGAAGTGCGTTGATGCCGATCCGAGCGGTCCGTACGCAGCCCAGTGCAAGGCAATGATTGACACCCTGAGCACCATGGCTGGTGGCGATGCTACGAGCGTGGGAGTGAGGAAAAAGAAAAAGTCGTAAGGCGTGCGGAGATTTTTTGGACCTTTCTTGCCCGGGTCTCCTCACCTCTCGACCCGAGCGCACGAGAGTGCTATTCTCTCGCACGTAGCTCCGAGGATTTTGGTGCAGGACGTGGATTCCAATCAAGCCAGTACTCAACGCCGGCGCAGTGAACGTGTCTCGAAGTCCATCCCGTTGATCGTGCGCGGAATTGACCTGCTCGGACAGCCGTTCGAGGAGCGCACTTCGACAGTGGCGCTGAACCTCAATGGATGCCGGTATTCCTCGAAGCATCACCTGCCGAAAAACACCTGGGTTACGCTCGAACTGGTTCAGGGTGCACAACGCCGCAACCTCCGCGCCCGAGTCGCGTGGATTCAGCGGCCGCATTCAGTTCGGGAGTTTTTCCAAATTGCGGTGGAGCTCGAAAGTCCGGCGAACGTTTGGGGCATAGAAGCTGCACCGGCCGATTGGAATGTGTTCGAAACATCCAGTCTTCAGTCCGTGGAGCCCCCGACACAACTGAATGCTGAGTTCGCCGAGGCTCCCGAGACGAGTGTGGTTCCGGAATCGATGCAAACCCATGAGGAAAGAGTGCCGGCCGACATGACGAACCCATTTTTCGAATCTGCCTCTGCTGCTCCATTTTCGCCGGCGTCACCGATCAGTCAGGAGTCGGCGGGCGCGGGGGAGAGTCCGCTGCTGCGTGAATGGAACGCGGAAATCGAACGGCAGGCCGGCCGAGCGGCAGACGCGGCCATTGCGCGCGCTGGGGAACAAATTCGCCAAAGCCTGGAAAGGTTCGAGGAGACGCGTGAGGCGGCTCGAGGGAGCTTCTCTTCCGAGATGGCAGCGAGGCAGGAGGAAATCGTCAGCGGACTGAAATCGCAATTCGAAATCGGCCTTCAGCAGGTCCGCGAAATCATCCACGATCTGGACCGCAAGGCCCAGACTCTCCACGCCGAAAGCGAAGCTGCGCTTGAGTCCGCAAGCCGATTGGCGCAGGCGCGCCTTCAGATGGAAGCCGCTGAGGCCGCGCGGTCGCAGCAGCAGTCCGCGGAGGTTTCGAAGGAGCATGTCGCTTCGACCGAAGGCGCCGCATCAGAATGGCGGCAGCGCCTGGAATCAGAAATGGCGCTCGCACAGGCGCAGTGGAACGAACTGCTGCAATCATCGCTCGATGGCAATATCGAGCGCCTGGTGGAGCAACTCTCCGGGCGTTCGCAAGAAGTTCTTCGCGGCGCGGAACAGAGGATGTCGGAGCGTTTTGCGGAGCTTCGGCAGCCTCTGGGGCAAATGTACTCCGAAGCGCGTGAAACTCTGTCGGGGGTGAAGACGGCGCTTGAACGCGAGGTGGGACGAGCGCGGTCGTCGCTCTCGGAAATCGAACATGCCGCGAGCCGGATGAAGGAATACTCCGCGCAGTTAGAGGCCGCGAGCCACGATACCCTCAACGAATTGCATCGCCGCCTCGAAAACATCCTCGAAGCGCAAACCGATGAGATGAATCGGCGCGCCGAGCTCGCGGCGGCCGGGGTGCCCGAGCGTCTTTCACCCACGCTCGATTTCCTCGGCAATCAGTTCGTCGAGCGGACCATGGCCGAAGTGGAATCGAAGCTCGCGCCGCGCGTCGAACGCGTGCCGGAATTACTTCGCGAGCTCGCCAACCGCGAGATGGAAGTGGAAGACAGCCTGCGCCTGCATCGCGAGCGCCTTCGTCAAGTGTCCGAGAACAGCCAGCGCGACGTGGCTGGTCAGATCGCGGCTACCATCGCGAACCTTCGCAACGATTTCGAAGGCGCCCGGAAAGAAGCGCTTACGAAGTGGAATGAGGAACTGGATGCGAGCGGCGTCCGCGCTTCTCACGCGGCGGCTGAGCACATCGAAAAATCGTCGGAATGGTTTCAGCAGGAGGCGCGAGCACGTTTGCAGGTGTTGATCGAGCAAGCGCTCGTTTCGGTGGGGAGCGGCTTCGAGGAAAAGACCTCGGAGGCCTCGCGCCAGTTCGAAGCGCGGCTTGAAGAGCAATCCACCGGACGTCTTGCTCAAATTCACCAGCAGCTCGACGGAATTGCAGGCGAAATTTCCGGCCGCACACGCTCACAGCTCGATGAGGCCGCCGAATCCGCCGCAGCGTCGTTCGGTCAGGTTCTCCGCAGTATTTCCGACGACGAAGTCGGACAATTTGCGAGCCGCAGTCAAAGCGCGATCGAACAACGCAAGCAGGAGTTGCAGGGCTTCACCGATCAGATTGTCCGCAATCTCGACGTGAGTGCTCGGGACCTGGTGGATCGTTTCCAGACGCAAATGGTTTCGCAGCGCGATGCAAGCGTTCTTGAGGGCCGCAGTGCGCTGGCCGCCGAATTCGCTTCCGCGCTGGAAGGGTATCGCGTCCAGCGCGACGCCCACGACCGAGTTTGGGCCGAGAACCTGGATCGCGTAAGCGCTGAAGCGGCGGCAAAATATCAAGACCGGCTGGACGCTGCCTGCGATTCCTGGATTGTTTCGTCCGTGCGCCGCCTCAATGAACATGGCCAGAACGTAATTGAATCCCTGATGCGTTCTGCCGATCAGGCTCTACGCGATTCATGCTCCAAGGTTTTCGACGGGCTTTCCGAGATGATCAGGGACCGCTCGACGAACGCCGCCGGAGTTGCAGGTTTTGCGCCTCCGCCGAACCGCGACTCGGGAGAAACTGCCGGGCCGCACAATTTGGAGTCTTCCAAGGGCGCGAACGCGTGACCTCCGGCGCTAGCCGGCAGTCAATAACCTGGAATCGATCAGTGCATTGAATCAGCTGGCTGCAGCCTGTTTTTCTCCCGCCGCTTCTCGCACCGAATTCGCCACGAAAGCAACTTGCTCAGCGGTCAACCGCGGATGCACTGGTAGGCTGAGCACACGATCACAGGCGCGTTCCGCGCGAGGAAACGTTCCGGGCGGGAGGCCGAGAGACGAATACGCCGGCTGGAGATGTACGGGTTTCGGGTAGTGCACAACGGTTTCAATCTCGCGGGCCGAAAGCTGCGCCACCATCGAGCTACGGTTACTCACGTAGATGACGAACTGATGGTAGACGCACTCGTCGCGCGGATCGTCCACGGGAATTTCCAGTCGCGTGCCGGCGAGCACGCGGCGATACTCGCGCGCGATTTCCTGCCGGCGGCTGGTCCAAGCGTAAAGGCGGCGCAACTTAATTCGTAGCACGGCCCCCTGAAATCCCTGCATGCGAGAGTTGTAACCGACGAACTCGTGTTCGTAGCGCGCAGTCTGGCCGTGATTGCGCGCCGCGCGTACATACTTCGCGATTTGATCGTCATCGGTCGTCAGCGCGCCGCCCTCTCCATACGCGCCAAGGTTCTTTGTGGGATAAAAGCTGAACGCCGCCGCGTGACCGAGCCCGCCGACCCTGCGGCCGCGATAGCGCGCTCCGTGCGCCTGGGCCGCGTCCTCGAGAATTCTGATGTTGTGGCGTGCGCCGATTTCACGGATCGCGTCCATGTCCGCGGGGCGGCCATAGAGATGAATCGGCAGGATCGCGCGTGTGCGCGGCGTGATGGCTCGCTCGATGAGATTGGGGTCGAGGTTGGCCGTGGCCGGGTCTATATCCACGAACACCGGCACCGCGCCGCAGTAGGTAATGGCCTCAGCCGTGGCCAGGAACGTGTTCGGGCTCGTGATCACTTCGTCGTCCGCCTGCACGCCGAGCGCGAGCAGGCCCAGATGAAGCGCCGCCGTCCCAGTGCTGAGAGCGACGCAGTGCTTCGTCCCGCAGAAGTCCGCGAACTCTCGCTCGAACGCCTCGACTTCTTCGCCCAGGACGAACGAGGAATTCTGGCAGACGCGATCGAGCGCCGGCAGGATTTCGTCCCGAAGTTCTGCGTACTCGGCCTTTAGATCTAGAACAGGAACCTTCATTGCTGGTTGCCTCGCCACCCTTTCAACGGTCTAGTGTACACGATGAGGCACGACCAGACGCCCTGCGGACGTGCGTCCTATTCAACGGTCCCGCGAAATCATCTTCAAGCGCGTTGGCGCGGTTGGTATGATGAGGGGAATGGCATCGTTCGTAGCGGCAATGAAACGGGATGATTTTACCTCTTAGTTTCATTACAGGTCGTTAATCTCGGGGAGCACCGCGTCCGATGACGAAAGAGCGAACGAAGGCCGATCGCCGCCACCAACGAATCGCGACGCCCAAGGGCGTTTGGGTGGCGTGGCAGGACGGCAAACAGCAAAACGTATCGCGCGTCCGCGACCTGAATGTGGGAGGGCTTTTTATTGCCACTCCTACGCCTTTGGCGGTGGGAAGCACGGTCAACGTATTGCTGTCTGTTCCAGAAGGTGAAATCCGCAGCCGCGCCATCGTCAGGAACATTATTCCTGGAGAGGGAATGGGCGTCCAATTCGCCGAAATCAGCGCCGAAAATCAGGTCCGTCTGGACAAACTCGTCGCGCGTCTTCTGTTCGCGGAATCCAACCTCCCGCGCTAGCCTGACGGTTTTCAGCGTTCGATTGCGCATTGCGTAGTGAAGGAACCTGCTCCGGCCGAAATACTGTTGCCCGGGACCTTTCCTCCAGTTAGAATCCGCGAATCAGGCGGTCAAAAGGAGTTCCTCAATGAGCGACGATTTTGTTCCCGGGCAGCGCGTAGGCGACTACGAAGTCCTCGGAGTGCTCGGCGCCGGAGGAATGGGTAAGGTTTACAAGGTCCGTAACGTAATCTCGGACCGCGTCGAAGCGATGAAGGTTCTTCTGGCGAACCTGGCGCTCCAAAAGGAGCTCGCCGATCGCTTCCTGCGCGAAATCAAGCTCCTCGCCAGTCTGGATCATCCGAATATCGCTGCGTTGAACACCGCGCTGACGCTCGACAATCAACTCGTCATGATGATGGAGTTCGTGGACGGCGTTACGCTGTCCTCGCGCCTGCAGGAAGGAGCAATTCCTCCCGCAAATGCGGTGAACTACTCCGAACAGTTGCTGAGTGCGCTGGCCTACGCGCACAAATTGAACGTAATCCATCGCGACGTCAAGCCCGCCAACATGATGCTGACTCCCAAAGGCGTGGTAAAGCTGATGGATTTCGGCATCGCGCGCCCGAACAACGAGGCCGGCATGACGGTTACGGGCACTACGCTTGGCTCTCTGAACTACATGTCGCCGGAACAGGTGAGGGGCGAGCCGGTTGATCAGCGCTCGGATTTGTATTCGATGGGCGTCTCGCTCTACGAAATGGTGACCGGGCAACTGCCGTTCCGAGGTCACAGCAACTACACAGTGATGTCCGCGCACCTCCAGGAAGCGCCGCAACCGCCTATTGTTCTGCGCCCGGATCTGCCCAAAGGGCTCAGTGACATCATTCTGATGGCGATGGCAAAGGATCCGAAGGATCGGTTCCAATCCGCCGAAGCGTTTTCAAATGCATTGAAGAGCGCGCTGTCAGGAACCGCTGCCGCAGGGATTGTCAGTCCAGTTTCCGGGACCGTGCGTGCCCCACAGGCCATACCTCCGGCTTCAGGAGTCCCCGTTCAGGCGACCGTGCCGGTTTCGGTGGTTGCGGCATCGCAGGCCCCGCCTACGAGTCGGAGGGGCGTTTACATGGCGCTGGGCGCGATCATAGCGCTGGCCATTCTTTTCGCCGGGGGCTACTACCTGCCCCGCATTATCAAGACCCATGCCAGTTCGGGCTCAACGGCCGCACAGCCTGCCACACAGCCTGCCGCGACGCCCGCAGACGCTCCTGTGGACATCTCCGCTCCTCCACCCGACGCCGTGACCGTAACCGCCCCCCCTGCGGCGACTGCGGCTCCGCCACCCGCGCCGGCTGTGCAGGTGCATCAAGAGGACCCGGCAGTCGTGAAAGCTCGCATAGAGGAGGAGCAGAAAGCGCGTGCGGAAGCCGCGCGGAAAGCTGCCCTGCTAAAGGAAGCGGAGGATCAAACCGATCAGCTGCAGGCTCGTTCAGCGGCAATCACACAAGGCTTGGATAATCTTCGGCGTGCTCAGCAGTCCCAAGGGTATGGACTGCGCGGAGATATTGTTCAGACCGAGCAGATGATGCAGATCAATCTTTCGAGGGCACAATCGGCCCTGCAAGCCGGGAATGTTGACCAAGCGAAGGAGTACCTGGACAAAGCGGAGACTCAGGCAATGACTCTCGAGAGATTCCTGGGCCGCTAACGAAATTTGTCAGATGTGGGTCAGCGTGCCAGTGATTTTGGTACGTCGCAGCGCCCAGCCGAACGCGGCAAACGAAAGCGGAATCAGGACCGCTGCGAATGCCAGCAGTGCCACCAGCGATTCCCAAAGCTGACCCCATCCTGCTCCGGCAAGTAGCGCGGCACGCATCCCGTCGAGCGAATACGTAACAGGAATCATTCGCGCGAGAATCTGCAGCGGTCTCGGCAGCACCGACACCGGATACATCATCCCGCTCACCAAACTCGACACGCCCAACACGAGCCATTTCGCCGGATTACCACGCTTGAACAGAATCTGATAGCTCGCCGAGAGTATCCCCAGACCCGCGAACGCGAGAATGGACGCCAGCAAAATCGCCAGCGCTCCGAACCAGTTTGCTCCGCGCGGAGCAAAACCAAAAAATATCGCCCCCAGACCCAGGTAGACGCACGTGCGCAGCGCGAGTGCCACGAATGGATAAACTGCCGAGCCCGCGAGTATTACCGGCACCGGCGTTTGGGTGACCAGCAGCGCCTCCAGCGTGCGGTTCTGCCGCGCCTCCTCGAGGCTGGAATCGAAGGCGCTCATCGAAACGCTCAGATAGTCGAAAAATGCGAACCCGACGAGCGCGAACGTGAAATAGCTTCGCCCGGCCGGAAGCGCGCGCTGCAGCTGCGGGCTATCCACGAAGCGCGAAAGGTAGAAAAAAGTCGCCACACCGAAAAGCTCCTCCACGGTTTGCGCGATTAACGCCAGGCGATAGCCGCGCGCGATCAGGAAGTCGCGCCAGCAAAAGGCTGCAATTTTGCGAAGCGTGAGAACCGCGTTCATTGCGCACGTCCCGCAGTCGTTCCCGGGCGCAGAATTCGTTCGATGGCTGCTTCCAGCGTTGCGGCGCCGGTTGCGGCGCGCAGCCTCGGCGGGGAATCGCACGCGATTATCTTTCCGTGTTCGAGCAGGACCACGCGGTCGGCAATCTCCTCGACCTCCGCGAGCGTGTGCGATGCGAACAGCAGCGTGGTGCCTCGCCGGCGCACGATATCGTCCTTCAGCATCCGGCGGAAATCTGCGGCGGCCAGCGGATCGAGACTGCGCGTCGGCTCGTCGAGCAGCAGCACCGCTGGTCCGTTGAGCAGCGCGCGGGCCAGACCCAGGCTATGGCGCATACCAGTGGAATACGTGCGCACCTGGCGGTCGAGATCGGCCGAAAGTTCCATGCTTTCCGCGGAGGAGGCAATTCTCGCGCGTGCATCCGCACCTGTCAGATTATTCATCGTCGCGAAGAACGTCAGGTTTTCGCGTCCGCTGAGCCGCCCGTAGAACCCTTCATCTCCGCCAGTGTGGTAGCCGAGCTGTTGGCGCGCCCGTTCTGCATCGCGCGTAATATCGAATCCGCCAAGCATCGCGCGGCCGCGCGTCGGCAGCACCAGAGTCGCGAGAATGCGCATTAGAGTCGTTTTCCCCGCGCCGTTGTGGCCCACCAGCGCCACGGCCTCTCCGTGTTCGAGCGTGAACGAGACGCCGGCGAGCGCGCACGCCGTGGGCGGTGCAAAAGGCTGTATCAGGGAACCCCAACCGGACAGCGCAGGAGGGAAATACTTTTCGAGGTGTTCGACGACGATCGCGGGCATCCTACGGAGTTATAACCGAATTCAGCGCTGCGAATCCAGTTCGAACGCGGCGATCAAAACGGAGGCTGGGACTGAGGCGTGGCGGAGGGCGGCTCGAGAAGGAAAATAGCGTAGCGATAGACGGCGAGCCGCGTCGCCTCGCTGATTTGATACGGGCCGATCACGTCGCCGAACGAGCGGTGAAGTTCGTGCATCTTGTCGTCCGGTAGAACTTCGAGAAGTTTTCCGAAGCGGTTCTTGGCCTGGGTAACCGGATCGGCATCGCTGCGCGCTCGTTCTTGTGCCGTGGCCGCGCTTCCTGTGGCCGACAGGGACGCGGGGCCGGTAACGGCGGGCGTCTGTACTGCTGCTGGCGGAGCCGACGATGCGAGAGGCTTCGCGGTGGCCCCGGCGGGCTTAATGGGCTTGATGGTTCTGGCTTCGTACTCCAAATAGAATTCGTAGCGAAATTGCTTTTCGTAGAGCGCTGAGAAGGCTAGCTTCTTTTCGTCGGGGGGAACCGTAGCATCCGCGAGCGCCTTGGCGGCGAAGTCTTTCAGCGCGGCCTCGAAATCGCGAAAGTCGCCCCGAGCTCCCATCAGAGGGCCTTTGCCGCTTTTCGCCAACGCAGAAGCCAGGGCGTCTGTACGCGTATCGTAACATTTCCCATATACCGCAATCGCTCGTGTAAGGCCGGTTGAGGCATCCGACGCGCCGATGTGCGCCTTGTCGTTGAAGTATGCGATCCACTCGGCAGAGGACATTTTCAGAATTTGCGCGCATGTCATGCCGAAGCGGTCGGGTACCAGTTTCTGCGGAGGCCGCGATTGCGATTGGGATTGCGCGAAAGTCAGGCACGGAACTGCAACGAGCAGAAGCAGAGATAGGGTGACGCGTCGCATCGGTGAAATCCTACTTGAGCAGGACGACACGCCGCAAGGAGCGATCTACTGGCCCGACGTGCCGCTCGATGTGGCGCCTGGCGCACCCAGGAGCACGGCCGACGCCCGAGGCACGATGTTCGTGGCCTGAGATGCCACGATGAGCCATTGTCCACCGCGCTTCATCTCGACGCGTGTCAGAATCGCACGGCGCGCGGGCCGCAGCGAGCCGTCAGAATTGTGTTCGCCGTGCGAATTGATCAATACGTGGACGATGGCGATTTCCGGCGTGAGGAATTTGACGCTGGTCTCCTCGGTCTGCCAAACGCTCCCCTTGGCTTTATCCGAGTGCAATTCCTGGAGGCTCTGCGCGAATGCCGCGCGTCCTTTGAACCATTCGCCGGCGAGGTTGACGGCATCCACGTCTGGCGCGAAGTCGCGCGACATGGCAGCCACGTCGTTGGCGTTCCACGCATTCTCCCAGCGCGTTTCTACATCGCGGATAGCCTTTTCATCGGCGGCGCTGCCGCCCTGTGCGCCAATGGATTGGGGCAGTGCTGCGGGAAGAATCAGAAACGCGAGCGCCAGGACAACCAGTTTCGTTCGCACGGAGCACCTCCGGTGCAAGATGGGCGCGATTGTGTTCGCGGCGGGGCGAGGAAGTCAAGGAAGCAGGCCAGCGCTCGGCAAGTTAGCGGCGTATAATCGGCCCTCCGTCGAAGATCAACGCTTGAGAGATTGTCCATTCTCGCTCACGGAGGAACGAATATGAGCACAGGCAAGATCTTGGAGCGGAGCGCAGCAACGTCCCCGCGTTTGATGGCCAGGGTGGCCGGCGTCTTGTATGTGCTCATCTTCGCCTTCGCCCCGCGCGGTGCTGCGTCGATCACACCGGTGAAGATAATTATCACGCTCGCCTGCGACACCGGCGTCGCGCTCATCCTCTATCACTTGCTAAAGCCGGTGAGCAGGCAGCTCTCTTTATTTGCGGCGTTCTTCAGGCTCCTTTTTGTCGCTGTTATGGCCGTCAACTCAATGAACTATTTCGGTTTCCTGGACCTGTTCAATGGCGCGCGCTCCGCGACCGCGTTCAATACGGGCTACGGCATCGCACTGGTGCCTTTCGGAGGGCATTGCGTTCTCACTGGCTATCTCATTTTCAAGTCAATCTGCCTGCCTCGAATTCTTGGCGTCCTGATGGCGCTGGCGGGCTTGGGCTACCTGACCTTCGTTTGGCCGCCGCTCGGAAGCCATCTATTCTTCCCCTATATTGTCGTCCCGGGCGTCGTCGGGGAAGGATCGCTAACTCTGTGGCTCCTCGTCATCGGGGTGAACGCTCAACGATGGACGAAGCTGGCAAGCGCGTCGCCGTGATGCGGAACGTAGCTCACAATCAACTTTTTCCCCGATGGAAGAACTTCTAATTCCGCGTGCGGAGAAGCGCGCGTTCAAGTAGATGGTCTATGGCGCGGTCGAGGTGTTTGCGTCGCGTCTCCGGCCGTTTCGCCTTGGCACACCACATCAGGAACTGCCGGCGATGGCCCGGCGGCATCTCTGCGAATGCTCGTCGGGCTTTCGGATGCTCCGCGAGCGCTTGTCGAAGATCCGCGGGAATGGGGACAACGCGCGAGGCGAGATCGAGCCGAAGTTCGACTGTCACCAGATCTCCTGTATCCACACCAGCTGACTTACGCTGAGCCGTGTTGATCTGCATACGGAAATGCCCAGCGCCTGCGGGCACCAGCGTTGTCCGCGTGCTCTTGCGGCCCACGATGACAACGACCGGAATGTATTTCGGTTTTGTGCGCTTGCCGGCGGGGCGACCTTTTCCCATCTGATTCGCCAGCGCACGCACAATCTCATCCGGCACATTCACGTGGCGCATCATCCAGATCTTATAGATCGTGGCCATGAACCGCGCCGGTTTAGGTTTCGAGGCCATTGAGGTCTTCTCGAAAGGTTCACCCAGCTTCCGGTGCGGAATACCGAGCTTCGGTCAAATCGAGTTCCCGTTCGAGTTTTCGCATGACTTCGTCATTTATCTTATTTTCATTTCGCAGATGAAGAACAGTAGCGCGCTGGATCGCGCTAACGTGCCGCGAGAGTTCCCGCCACCGCTGGTAGTCCTCGGAACCGGAGCCGTTGTCCGCCGAACTGTCGCTATCGAGTGAGTTCAAGCGGCGGCGTTGAAGCGTGATCAGCTCGTCGTGCATCGCCTCGACTTCCCCCGAAGCGTCTTCGCGGGTCTGCTCCAAATACGCGATCGCTGCTTCGGCCATGGCGCGCCTCGCTTCGATTTCCTCGGTATTTCTCCCGGCCAAGCCGGCCAGTCCCAGCCGTCGAATCAAGGGAGGCAGGGTGAGTCCTTGCAGGACGAGCGTGATGAGAATCACGCAGAACGTCAGGTAAAGCATCATGTCGCGTTGGGGGAAGGGATCGCCGTTATCCAACATCACGGGCAGCGAAATGGCGGCCGCGAGCGCGACGACACCGCGCATGCCTGTCCAGCCAATGACAAAGATGACCTTATGATTTGGCAGCTTCTCCGGCTGGTGAAACAACCGGCGGCGGATGAAGTACGAGACCGCGGCGCCCGGATAAATCCAGATGAGACGTATCAGTATGACGACTCCGCTGAATAAGAGGCCGAGAAGGACAAGCTCTCCCATGCGATGAGTGCGAATGCCGGTGAGTATGAAGGGCAGCTGAAAGCCGATGAGAAGAAAAACAAATCCGTTGAGGACGAAGGTAAGCGTGTCCCAAACGGCTTGTCCGGTCAGGCGCGCGCCTCGTGACAGATAAAACGAGCTTTTGTGGCCAAGGTACAGGCCACACGCGACGGTAGCGAGCACGCCAGAAGCGCGCAAGCTCTCGGCGGCAAGATATGCAAAGTAGGGCGCAATCAGGCTAAGCGTGATTTCGATCGGTGCGTCAATGATTTTCAATCCGGCGAGGTAAATGAGCTTGCCCACGAGCAGCCCGATGGCGATGCTCGCGAACACGAGGTAGAAAAGCCTTCCAACACCCTCGGCGAGCGATGGCGTGTGCCCGGTCACGAGCAGCGCCAAAGTGAATTCCAGGGCCAGCAAGCCGCTCGCATCGTTGACCAGGCTCTCGCCTTCGATGACATCGGTGATGCGCTTCGGTAGGCCCAGCCGCTCGGCGATGGTCGTCGCGGCAATCGCGTCAGTGGTCGAAACCACTGCGCCGAGCACCAGGCCCATCCTCCAATCGAAACCAGGCAGGATCCAGCGCGAAGCCCAGGCCACGACGAACACCGTAAAGCCCACGAGGCCAAAAGCCAGCATCGAGATGCTGACGAGGTTGTAACGAAAATCGCGCCACGACGTGACGTACGCGGCCGCGAACAAAAGCGGCGGAAGAATAACGAGGAATACCAGCTCAGGATTCAGCTCAATGTGCGGACCGTGAGGGAAGAAACTGAGAATCAGGCCGCCGACCACGAGGACGATCGGATAGGGAATCTTCAGGCGCTTGGCGGCGGCCGCGAGCGCCACCACCAGAATCATAAGCAGCAGGACGACGTGCTCGATGCTGTAAATTCCCATCGCTTGAGTTTCGGCCTCGCGGCTCAAAGATAACGCAAGCGGGCAGAAATAATCGCGGGCAAAAACAAAAAGGCCGCACTCGCTCGTGGCGAATGCGGCCTTTAGATTTTAATCCTGGCGGTGACCTACGTTCCCGCGCCGTTACCAGCGCAGTATCATCGGCCCAGCGAGGCTTAACTTCCGTGTTCGGGATGGGAACGGGTGTGACCCTCGCGGTAAGACCACCAGAAACTGGAAATCGAAACTCGAGATGATGCGCGAGTTTCGATGAGCAACTGAAGGAAGTAGGTTTAAACCGCAAATTCCGCTGGAGAGTAGCATTTCGCGGAAAAGCTTCATTCCTTGCGCCGTGCGGGCCCTCGTCACCCCGACGAATCGAGGCTTCTCGGGTACCGCCCGTG